>NZ_VVIP01000079.1 GCF_009650435.1 Foetidibacter luteolus | reverse complement strand
GTACGAAGGGTGAAGTACGAAGTACCTGTACTATGTTAGATGTTAGATGTGGGATGTACGATGTAGATGTCTTGTGTCTTCGCCCACTTGCCTACCTGATTAATACTACCGTGCCCTTGCGGTAAACATCTCCACAAAGGGTTTTTGCCCTTATTTGATACACATACGTTCCTGGTGGTTGTTTGATGCCTTTGTAGTTGCCGTCCCAACAGGCGGAAGGGTTTTGGGTATAGAAAATCCGTTCGCCCCAGCGGTTGTAAACAGAAAAATCAAGATTGAGCACAAGGCCCCAGTTTTTAACGCCAAAACAATCATTGCGCATATCCGCATTAGGCGTAAAAGCGGATGGCATATAGAAGCCATTTTGGGCGCCATCTTTTATCACTTTTACCTGTATGGAGTCGGTGGTTTCGCAACTGCCGCCGATCTTTTTTAAGGACCGGCCAGGCAGCCTGTGGCTCCAAAGAATATAAAATGACGGATTGCCGCTTCTTGCCTTGTAAGGGCGGCATCTTCACCCCAGCACCTCTTTCTGCCTCTCCATCAGCACCCGCAGTTTTTCCAGTTGTTTGGTAAAACTCTCCATCATCCATTCTTCATGGGGAACCAGCCTGGCGGCGCCAGCGGACTGCTCATACGCCTGCATTTCCCCCAGGCCAAAATGTGCTTCTGCCTTGTTTACAGATATCCAGAATTTCTGCTCGTTAATAATGCCAAGCTGGTCTTCGCTAACCACCGTTGCCGATGCACCCGCCTGCGCTTCCATGGCGGCTATTTTAGCCGCATCCCTGTCACACATTTTAAGAACGTCGCGGCGTATGCGGTTGGCCCAGATAATATCGGCCATCCTTTCATCGCGGTTGCCATCCAGCAGGGTGGTAGCCCGGCTGTTTAAAAGGTAAGCAAGATTAATTCCGTTATGGCGGTTGTGCAACAGGTAGTAACCGCGCTGGTAACAAAGTATCGCGTTGTCAAGGTGCTGCTCGCCCTGGCCATGTTCAAACAAATGTTTTTCTATGCTGCCGGCCAACGCCACAGTTTCAGGGTCGTTGGTATGGTCAAGGTCTATGCGTTTAAGCAGGGCAATAGCGTTCTGTAAAGAAGTTACTTCATCAGGCAGGCGGGTTTGGTAAGTGGCCAGGGCCAGCCGCTGTACCAGGTACACATGGTTAGAGGCAATCCTGCCGGAGTCATTACCGTAGCCTGATATGCCCAATGCCGATTGAAACAAGCTCTTCGCCAGCTCAAATTGCTTTTTGCGTAAAGCCTCTTCACCCTGCTTTACAAGCAGGGCCAGCGTTTGGTCGTCGGCTGGTTGGGCGGCAGGCACGCTGTCTTTTTTAGCGGTTAAAGCATCGCCTATCTGTTGCGCTACTTTCTCTGCTTTTGCTTTAAGGTAAGGTGGTATCAAATCCTGCAGAAAAGTATATACCGGGCTATCCGGTTCTGTGTCGTTTAATACGGCATCAAGGGTTTCGCCCAGCAGTTTTTGAAAGCGCAGCACTTCAAAATAATCAATGCTGTCGCCCAGGTGTGTATAGCTTCTTATAATGATATGGTTTAAATCAAAAGGGTAGCCCAGTTGTTCTTCTGAGATAATAATGGTGGTGCGTGGTTTAAGGGCATGGCGTATGCCCAGCTCATAAAAGGCGTTTACATTGGCGGTGGATATGTCCGCTATCACAATGTCTGATGTAAGCAGTTGCTGGTACATTTCAAGGTCTATAGAGCCTGAGTGCCTTATTTCATCTGCCCTTACACAGGCAATACCTTTGCCTTCCACTACGGGTTTTATCAGGGCCTGGTAAGACTTGTCAAGGTTAAGCTTACGGCCGGTGGCAAGGTCGGTCTTAATGCCAAAGCCCATTACAACAAAACAGCGTTTCTGAGACATAATTTTTGTTTTCAACTGTTAGCAATTTCCTTTCAACTGGTGTGGTATGCTGTAATTTCTTTTGGGAACGGGCTGTAGAATTTCATGGCATCGCCTGTTGTGTCACTCACTTGTACGTTAGTTTTTCATGGCGACTTTTACGCGGGTATTAAGCATAGCGCCATTACCAACTAACTAAAACTGTTGCACAATGCTGAGTAAAGAATAAACCGTACAAGTGAGTGACACAACGGAGCTTCATAGCAGCAATACTGCTAAGGCCATAATCCTGCACTAAATTTTATACATACTTCAACAGCTCATCCGCGGCGCATTTCAGTTTATCCATATCGCCTTCCGTACAATCAATGTAACTGTAAATAGCCATGATGGGCGGCATATTCGCGTCGTTTAAAAAGTTGATCGTACGTATCAGCGTTGCCTTTTTGCGGAGTTCCATTACTTTGGCGCATTGGAACTCATCCCAACAAACAGCGGACTGGCTATACTCCGGCGACAAAATGCATACCACTGCTTTGGAATGCTGTATGGCGTCGGATATCTGCCTTAGCCAAAGGCCGCCGGCGGGTATGCTGCTGCGGTCGTAAAAAATGTTTAGTGAGTTGTTCTTTTGTTTCAGCACATCTACAAATTCTTTTATTTGATCCGTTTGCTTATGAGAATAGCTGATGAAAAAATCATAATTATTGCTGGCCGCTGCCGGCGCCGGTTGCGGTGGCGGGCCACCCCGTGATGGTTCTGCAGCAGGCGGCGGGGCAGGCGTAAAGCTTTGAGGCGGCGCAACTTTGGGGATAAGCTGTTGCCTGGCTTTATCAAAAATGGGCATTGCTATGCTCACCTGTTCCTGCGTATGCAGCACCAGTTTTATGTTCTTTAACGGCAGGCCATTCTGCAGCCAAAAAATAGCCGCATCCAGTATGGCGGGCAACATTTTTTCTAGCGGGGCCCTTTGCATACCGCTTGCCAAAACGGGTAAGGCTATTTCGTTATTTTCTTCGCTAAAGGCAAATGTGTTAATGCACCTGAAGATATTGCCCACAGCAGATTCTGGGCTGGTGGTTTGGTGCCGTGGCTCAAAGCAAAGTATGCGGCTGAAATTAAACCTTTCTTTTTGTGCCGGCGTTAACGGCTGTGACAACCAGCAACCCAACTCTTTCAACAGGTCAGCTTCTTTTGCGGCAGCCATATCGCCCAGCCTGATGCCTTTGTTAAAAAGCGCATGAATAAGTGTGCCGGGTACCGGCTGATAACTGCCTGGGTAGGCTGAAACTACCAATATATCCACAGCATGCTCTTTGGGTATTTCTGTAAGGTCTCCAAACAACAAATCAATAAAAGCGTTTGTACCGTTAACATGTATTTGCGACAATAGCTGCATCTTTCATTATTTCTTTTTATGGCAGGTGGCTTAAGCGGTTAACAATGTTTCAGCCACTTCAAGCGCCCACTGGTTATCTCCGGCCAGCAACTTAAGATTGTTGGCAGTGGTTTCCCTTTGCCAGGGTTCGCTGGATATGGCCAGGCAATCACCCAGGTATTTACTGGCTTTGTCAGGATTACCTTGTATTACAGCCAGCTCTACCAAAGTAGCGTAAGGCCAGTAATTGTCAAACCCGGAAGAAATAGTGCGCAGTTGCCGTTTCGATTTTTTTTCAAGGTGTGCCTGTACGGACAGTTCCACCGCTTTTGCAACATCTGCCGCATAGGGATCTTTCTTTATGCAAAGTAATGTAGCCGCGTTAACACCGGGGAAAAAGTCACGCATGTCTGCCTTATAACCATCCAGGTAGGTGTTAATGGCTTTATCTAAAAAGCTGGCTGCCGCCAGCGGTTTGGTTGTTTTAAGTTCTGTATACTTGTCTTTGTATACTCTTCCCAAAATTCCGCAGGTTTCGCTGTTGGCGCCGTTTTCATCAATCAGTTTCTGCAGCACTTTCACCGCGTCATCCCTTCTGCCGGCACGGTTAAGGGCAAAACCATATTGTTCCTGTATGCCTACTGTTTTGCGTATAAACAATGGTAACGATTCAATAAACTGCACCATGTTTTCAAAGCAGGATATGGAGCGGTAAGCCAGCAGCAGGTCTATTACTATAGATACTGTCCAGTCGTTGCGGTCGCCCAGTTTTTTTTCTATTTCGCTAATGGCAGCCGCTTTATCCTGTTTGTTTTTGTCGGATTGAATTACCTCCCTTATCTCCGCATCCAGCGATTCATTAAAAACTGTTTGTTCACGCAGCAGTTCAACTTTATCATCGCTAAGGTTATGGGTAAACTGTATGCCATCCAGCAATTGGTACACGGGGCTGTCAACTCCTTTGTTTGCTTTTACACCGTTAATGTAATTAACCATAGCCGCTATTTTATCCTCAATGTCTACAATAGTGCCATCCGCATACGAGTAGGGAAAGCAGCGCACATCTACCAGGTCAAAAGGTATTTTGGTTTCCGTTTCAAAAATGGAGAAAGTAGTAAATGGTTTGGCCGTGTAACGTATGCCCAGTTCATAAAACACATTGGCATTGGCTGTGGTTAAATCCGCAATGGCGTAATCGCAAAGTATCAGCCGCTCATACATGGGTTTGTGAATAATGCCGCCAATCATTTCGTGGTCGGCCCGTATGGGGTTAAGGCCACACTGCTCAATCACTTTTCTTATCAGGTTGTTATACACGTAGTCAAAGTCTATCACATTGCCTTTGGCATCCTGTTTTTTGCCAAATGGCATAATAATAAAGCAAAGGGGTTTGTGATGTATGTCAACGCCTTTTTCCTGTGCCATATACTACAGTTTAAAATTTGCGGTAAAGTGCTCGTCCTTTACTTCAGTGGAGGCGGCTTTGGCGCCGATGTCGTATAACTCAAACCGGCTGTCTGCATTGCTCATTTCAATCAGCTTGTCAATATCTTTTTGCGTGTATTCTTTTTTCATCAGCGGTTTTAGGGTTTCCATGTCAAGCCAGGTATTGTAACGCAGGTAAGATAAAAGGCCGCCCGTGCTTTTCCTGGCGTTGCCTATATAATCATTTTCCAGTTTGCCAATTTCCCCATCTATCTGCCAGGCCGTAGGCGAGTTGGAAAACCATTGCAGTAACAACTGGTTATGCCAGCTTGCATCCTGCATAAACATATCCGGCAGTTGTTGCGCCCATTTCAGCAGGTTGTTCTTTTTCACGTCAGAAGGTATTTTTTTCCATTTGCTCATGCCGGTGCCTATAGATACCAGCAACAGGTTATCAGAGCCCCATTTCCATTTAAACGGAAATCCCTGCAAAGTAGCCACCATCAATAACTGCAGCGCCGGGTTATTGGCCATGCTTACACCGCCATCTACAAAGGCTGCTTCGCTTAAACCGCCGCCTACATCAATAACCTGCGGTAAAAAATACGTGGGGGCGGCGGAGCTGGCCCTTACCGCTTTCCACAACAATATTTCCTTATTAAGTCCGTCAACGCTGTTAAAATATCTTCCTCCGGGGTGGTTAATCAATGGCCATACGCTGTTGGTATCCGCACGTTTGGCCACTATGCAAAGCCCCGTTTTAATACGCTGGTCATCGCCCAGTGTAATATCGCCAAACACTTTTTGCAGCTCTTGTTCCAGCGGCTTTTCGTTGTAGCCGGCCTTCAGCAGGTCATCTACCTGGAAGATATTCCACCACTTGTATTTTTTGGCAAATATTTTATCGCCAAGATCCATGTACATGTTCTTTATATCGGCCACTTTCATGCCTGTTGCCAGGCATGCGGCAATAATAGAGCCTGTACTGGTACCGCCTATTAAATCAAAATAGTCACTCAGGGTAAAGTTTCTGTCGTTACCGTGTTGTGCCCGCAAAATGTCCTCAACACGTTGCAGGTATCCAAGTGATAATGCACCGCGTATGCCGCCGCCATCAAGGGCCAGCATTCTTTTGGGGGCTGTTTTGTTAGAAAGGTGTTCTTCCAGTGATTTCATATAACAAGGTTTAATGACGGATAAAATACAAATGTTTTTTTGTAAATGAAAATGTGGCGGTTATAATGAGTAACCGGCGGTATGCAGATAATAAAAGGTCTGTAACAAAAACTGCGGGAACTATGCCCCGCAGTATCAATTTTTTCGCTGTTAGTTTAGTATGCCAGCAATTCCACATCTTTTATTCTTTCGGGAAACCATACCGTCATTTCTCCTTTGCCGCGGTTTGCCCATGTATAGTAGGGGATGGCTATTAATTTCTGCTGAACGGTGCCCAACCCCAGGCCATCAGCTTGAATATTTACTGCCGGCACTGTTGCTTCCAGCACCTGTACGCCGTTAAACAAATCTGCTTTGTAAGCAGTTGTAAAGCTGGTGCTTTCCGGTACAACCAGGTTACTTGTTTTATTATTGTTGTCAACCCATTCGGCACAATAAATAATAGGCCCGCGTTGCAGTGCCACTTTGCTGATATTGTTTTTAACGGTATCCAGGGTTGTTACTTTTCTTACACTCATAGGCAGGTTCAGTTCCACTACATCATTTTTTTTCCACTTACGGTTAATTACTGCGTAACCATCCTGCATTTCATATTCAGTGTGTTCGCCGTTAATTTTTATTTCAGGCATCACCATCATTTGCGCACCTGTAAAGCGATACAGGTCAGATGGTATGGCTTCACCCCTTGCCCAGCCGGGTATGCGCAGGCGCAAACCAAAAGCCATACTGCTTTTTGGTTCAACGGTAAACTTTAAATCACCATCCCAGGGGTAATTGTTCTGTTGGGTAACCTTTACATCTTTACCTGCAATTTTTAGGTCTGCATTGCCGCTGATGAAGAGGTTTACATATAACTGATCGTCTTTCTGGGCATAGATATAACCCGGTACAGAAGGCAACAGCCTGGTAAGGTTGGTGGGGCAGCAGGAACATTCAAACCAGCCGCTGCGTTCCGGTTCCATGCTGTGGTGAGAGAAGCTGTTGTGTATCTGCATGGCATTGGTGTAAAAGAAAGATTTTCCATCCAGCCCAATGCCCGATATTAAGCCATTGTACAGCATCTTCTCCAGTACATCAATATATTTGGCGTTGCCATGCAGCATAAACATACGCTGGTTCCAGTACACGCCGCCAATGGCAGCGCAGGTTTCGTTGTAGGCAGTGGTGTTGGGCAATTCATAATTATCGCCAAAGCGTTCACCACGCGGCACAGCGCCAATACCGCCCTGCACATATATCTTTTTAGCTACCATATTATCCCATAAGGCATCTATAGATCGTATGTAGGCGGTATCGCCGGTAAGGGCGGCTATATCTGTAACGGCCGAGTACAGGTACATGGCACGTACAGCATGGCCCACTACCTCATTCATGTTGGTAACGGTCTTGTCGTCCTGCCAGTACGATCCGTTTTTCCAGGGGTCGTTACTTTTAGCGTCATAACCTTTGTAATGCCCGCGGGCATCTATAAAAAATTTAGCTGTATTCAAATACTCCTGCTTACCGGTAATACGGTAGAGTTTTACCAGTCCCATTTCCACTATTTCATGGCCGGGGGCAACGGTTCTTTTTCCGGGGCCAAATACTGAACAAACCAGGTCTGCATTCTTCAGCGCAATATCCAGCAGGTTTCTTTTGCCGGTAGCATAATAGTGCGCTGCCGCCGCCTCGTATAAATGGCCGGCATTGTAAAGCTCGTGGCTGTTATCACGCTCAAGCACCCAACGCTCCTTGCCCGACCATGCATGCGGGTTGGCAGGGTCAATAGTGCGGGCTGTGTACAGGTAACCATCCGGTTCCTGCGCATTTTTAATCAATACAATCAGCGAATCAAGATAGGTGTCCAGCTTTTTATCAGGGTATACGGCCAGCGAAAATGAAGCGCCTTCCAGCGTTTTGTAGATGTCTGTGTCATCAAATGGAAATACTGTGCAAAACTTGCCTTTCTTTTCCGCAGCCATTACAAAATTCTTTACCCGGCCTGTATTCTCGCACCTTTCAAACGAAGCGGGTATGGTTACAGTGCGGTTGGTATTAATACGGGGCAGCCAGAAATTATCTGTTATATGCACACTGGTAAAGGGTACCGGTTTTACGGGATAGTCTGACTGTTGGGCCCATAGCTGTGCCTGAATTAAAACAGACAGCGACAGAATGATTTTTTTCATACAGTTTCTGTTATTGCCATTACTGGCGTTAGTAATTTTTGCTCCAGGATATTGACTTAGCATTGTGTTTGCCCGGCAATCTTTTTTATTGCCCCAACGTTCTGTATTTCATGGGGACTTCGTTGTGTCACTCACTTGTACGTTCTGTTCACTGGGCTGCAGGCATACTATTGCCAGCCCTTTTATTCTTTTGTTTATTAGTTATTGTTCTTAGTGTGTTTGTCTAAGCAAACGTATGGTGGGTATGGCAAGTTCCACTGGCAAACCACTTTTAATTGTTAAATATACAATTAAAAGTGAAAAACAGAATTTTTGAGGGCAAAATTTTCAAGGTACAGCTTGTTCCAGCAATAACGTAGAAAAGGGCAGCTTGCAACAAGCTGCCCTGTGGCGTGTATATTAAGGGTTACATTTTATTTTTTTGAAGGCAGGTAATGAAAACCGAGATAAGCAATCTTCCATTTGCCGCCATGTTTTTCCAGTATCCTGGTTTCAATAGATTGACCCAGTAATTGATGTGTTGTGCCATCAAAAGAATCCTGCTCGAATGTGTACCACGCCACTTTATCATAAATGCGGAAATTCTCGTTGTGGCGTTTTTCGTAAGAATCTTTCCAGATGGTGCGGTTTTCTGCGAATTGTTTCTGCTTAAAATTTTTCAGGCTATCAAATCCGTTAAAATATTTTACTTTTTCAGGATAGCCTTCCCAAAAACCATATTGGCGAAAATAATTTTCGTTTACAAAACAGTCTTTCCATGTTTCAAAATCCTGCCGGTAATAGGCAGTGGTTTCGGCCTCTATGAGTTTGGTAATAGCTTTCTGTTCTGCCGCATCACCGGCATCTTTTACTTTAAAGGCTGCAGTTATCAATAACAGGCAAAATGATGCGATCAATAAGTATTCTTTCTTTTTCATGATTGTGATGTTTGGGTGGTATCGTCCATTAACAAGGTGAGTAATGAATGCGGATTATGTTATTCCATTTCAAACCCGTCCAGGGCTTTTATGTTGATTTTTGCATTGGAGGCTACACGAACTTTTGAAACGCCATTCAGCAGAATTTGCAGATCGCTGTTGTTTAATTTTCCTTTTGACGTGATGAACGAATTCCCGTTAACCTGCAAGGATTCTAACTGTACCGCCGGAAGGTAGATGGTTGCAGGCGTATCCTTATTTGTTCTGCGGGCATCAATTCTAAGTTTGCCATTTGCCACATCTGCTTTTATACGTTCAGCGTCTTTGGGATCAGCTTCTACACAAAAACTATTGTCGCCATCGTTTGTTAGAATTACAGTTACATTTCCAAACAATTCTACGTTACTAAAGGCTTTTTCAAGGTTGATCTTTTTTGCTTTGCAATCACCTGCATAAGAGGCAGTATAAGTGAAAAACAACAACATAGTAATTATTATTCCTGCTGCTGGTTTGAAACTGTATTGAAAGATGTTTTTCATTTCTTTTGTTTTTTCATTGATTAATAAGACAAAGCTAGTTGCTGTAACAGGCCCAGGAAAGTGATGTTGAGTAAGCCGCGGTTTTTTTGAGTTGATTGTACTTGAGCAGCTATGCCGGCTTTTAAAGGATAAGCAAAAGATTTATCCGGCAAACACTGAGCAGCAGGGAAGACACAAACACATATATGTTGGTTGGGATGAGGAGTAATGCGCCTGGCTGGATTATAATGTGGGGTTGCTCAGTATAGCTATACAGTACAAGTGAGTGACACAACGATGCGTCATAGTAGTAATGCAGCCCGGACAATAAAATTATCGCGGGCTGCATTCAATGCCCAATCAGCAAATATGCTAAAATTTAGAAAATGAATCCATAAACTCCTGCCTGCGGCTGCGGCTTATGTTAATGGGCGTATCATCATCCATTACCAGGTAACCGCCATCGCCACGAACAAATTTTTTTATCCGGTTAAGATTGATGAGGTAAGAACTGTGCACCCTGAAAAAATCAGGGCCACTGAGGGCTTCATCTATGTCTTTAAGCACTTTGGATACCAGGATTTTTTTGCCGCCTGTAAGTACCACATTGGTGTAATTGCTCTCGGCTTCGCAATAAATAATGTCTGCAACAGGTACAAATATTAATCCGTCGCCGCTGGTAAGGGCAATGCGCTGTGGTACTGTTTTACCGGTATGCTGCATGTTTTGCAGCAGCAGCTCAAACTGTTGCCTGGTTGGCACTGTACGTTTTTCTTCAAAGCGTTTTACAGTGGCAATTAAGTCTTCAGGGTCAACAGGTTTAAGCAAATAATTGAGTGCAGCGTATTTAAATGCTTTAATGGCAAACTGGTCGTAAGCGGTGCAAAACACCACATCAAAGAAAAGTGTATCAAATTTCTCCAACATGTCAAAGCCGTTCATTTTCGGCATCTCAATATCCAGGAAAACAATATCGGGCTTGTATTCATTAATGGCATTAATGCCTTCTTCGGCAGAGCTGCACATAGCGGCGATTTGCACCTGTGGACAGTAGGTTTTCAGCAGCCACTCCATCATTTCAAGCGCATTTTTTTCGTCATCCAGCAAAACACATCGTATCATAAACTATATTTTTAATCCCCATCTACGGGAATGTTTAAAATAACCTTTGTACCCACAGCTTCACCGGAGAAATTTTCAAGGTCTTCTACCATAACTGTGGCATTTAGTTTTGCTTCTTTATTCAGCAGGGCCAGCCTGTTTTCTGTAAGCTTCATACCCAGCGATTTTTTTGAAGCGGATTTGCTTTTGAGTTCCTGCGTTTTTTTACGGCCAACGCCATTGTCTTCAATAACGCATTCCAGCATGTCGCTGGTTTTCATGCGTAAAGAAATATTCAGTTCGCCGGCGCTTTCTTTGTGCAGCAGGCCATGCCATATAGCGTTTTCAACATAAGGTTGTATAATAAGCGGCGGTATATAAACCGTATCAACCTGTACAGATTTGTCAACTGTTATGTTGTAAGTAAACTGCTTTTCAAACCGTATACTTTCCATTTGTATGTACAGGCGCAGCGCCTCCAACTCATTGGCAAGGTTTACCACTTTGCTGTTGGAGTTATCAAGTATCAGCCGTATCAACTTGGCAAACCGGGTAAGATACAGCGACGCGGTGGCCTGTTCACTTTTTACAATATAACGGTTGATGGAATTGAGGCAATTAAAAATAAAATGAGGGTTCATCTGGGCCCTCAAGGCCTGCATTTCCGCATCCGCCATTTTTTGCCTGGTATCCATCAGTATTGCCTCCGCTTTTTCTTTTTCTTCTTCAGCCCTCGCTTTCACAATTTTATTGGCACACAAGGAAGCAATTGTTGTCAAGATGGACAAATGCTTTTGAGTAAAGAATCGTTTTTTTGAGTGTTCGCAATCAATAACACCCAGCACTTTACCGGCTGATATTATCGGAACTGTTATCTCTGAGTACCGTCGCTCCATATCAACAATGTACCGTGCATCTTTAGACGTATCTGTAATAACCTCGGCCCTGCCGGTTTTGGCAACAGTGCCTGTAATGCCCATGCCCAGCGGTATTTCAATAGGCTGTTCTATTTGCTGGTACCCGGGGCTTTTAGGCCCGTGGGCTGCTTTTTGTACCAGCAGGTCCCGGTCATAATCAACCAGATAAATTACACAGTCTTCGAATTGCAGGCGGCTTATGCAGTTGCGGACAACATCCCACAGAATTTCGTCAACAGACTGCTGGCTTGACATACTGGTAGCAAAGTGGTTAATGGCACGCTCTGTCTCCAGTTTTTCCTGCTGCCCTGCAATTTTTTTGTTGCGGTTTCTTATTATCAGCCATACGCAGGTACCGGCCAGCAAACATTCAAGACTGATAAACCACCAGCTTAGCCAAACGGGTGGGAGTATGCGAAACTTAAAACTGTTCTTGGCATCTACCCATACCGCCTGGTTAAGGCTTGCCTGCACTTTAAGCTCGTAATGGCCGGGCGGTAAGGAAAACCTTACCAGGTGGCTGTGCCCTATGTTTTTCCACTCTTTATCAAGCCCCTCCAGCCGGTAGCGGTACATTACTTTGCCGGGGTTGTTATACAGGGCTGAAGCAAGGTCAACCTCCAGTGCGTGCTGGCTATAGCTGATAACAGCCTTTTGATCAAAGTAGTAAATCACAGAATCATGGTTGCCGATACGTGCCTGCCGTATGTAAACATTCAGCAACTCATCCTTAACAGAAAAACTGGCCGGGTTAAAATAGTTAAGCCCCCTGGCGCCTCCTAAAAACAGAACGCTGTCTTTGGCGCGGTACCAGCTATTACTGCTAAAACCATAACCTTGTACGTTGTCTGTATAATCAAAAAGGTTCAGCTTGTTTTGTGAAAGGTTAAGACGGTAAATACCGTTTTCGGACGTAGCCCATACAATACCGTTTTCATCTTCATACAAAGTGTATATAAGATGGTTATCAAGCAGGTTGCTAAACTTTTTAATCTCACTCTGGTTTTTGTTTTGATAGCTAACCGCGTAAAGGCCGTAGTTGGAACCTATAAGCAGGCGGTTATCTTTTAGTATAAACCCACTGCTGATGAATTTATTCTCAAATGGAAGCTGCACACTGTGCAGGTAGGTAAGGTTGCTGTCAAGACAATATAAGCCGTCATTGGTGGTAATCCATACAATCCCATTCTTATCCTGGAAACCAAAATTGCTGTTGTCCTTGGCGAATGGCACATCCAGGAAACGCAGCCGGTATGTTTTTCCATCCATTACGTATATGTTATCCCTGCCCATCAGCAGGTGGTTGCCGTTGCGAAGTGTGATGATGTCATCAAAAAAATCTCCGTTGCTTAACTTTTCAACTTCTTTATTGGCATAAGCAGGGCGCTTGAATGCTCCGGACTCAGGGTGGTACAACCAAATGCCCAGGTCAGTAGGGCCTATAATAAGGTATTTTCCATCATAAACAAGCCCGCGTACAGATGGGTAGGCCAGCCTGTCCTGACTGCCTGGGGTAGGCTGTAACAAAAACCAGTCTTTTCGGTTATTTTTCCAGCAGGCAAGTCCGTAGCCGGTAGCCAGCCAAAGATTGCCGTGGTTATCTTCTGTAATCTTGCGTACCGTATTAATGGTAGACGGCACTTCATCATCCTTGTGTTGAATTTTAACAAGGCCAAACCCCTGGTCAGTTACAGAAAACCTTGCCAATCCGTCTACAGTAGCCATCCATGCATAGCCGTCATTGTCAACATATAAATAAGAGCAGTACCCTTTTGTGGGCACACGGTTGCCATTATAAAAGAAATCAAGTTTTTTAAACCTGGCAGTGGCTGTGTTGTATTCAAAAATGCCCTGCAGGCAGGAGATAAAAAAGCGGTTGGGCGCCACCTGGGCAACATGAAGTATATTAAAGTAGCCTTCACCAGTTTGGGGCAGTGCCTGTGGCAACGCAAGGGTAATGGTATTTCTTTTAAAGTTGCACCAATACGACTTCGTTTTCCAGGTGTACACCAGGGCACTGTCTTCATTTATGGGGTAAATCTTGCTTACAGATGCGGCAGGCAGGCTATCCGCATGTCCTGAGCCTGGCACACTACGGTAAATATAGTCGCCTTTGGCAAAGAAAACCGTATTGCCAAAGCTGCTAAAAGTACGTGTGTCATACCCGGGCTCAACACTTAATGCGGATGGCAGCAGTTTAAATTGTTGTGCTGTTTCGTTGTATTCATAAAGGCCCCTGTTGGTAAGTAACCATAACTGGCCGCTGGGGCCTTGCAGAAAAACACCGGCATATACCGTGTTATCTTTGGTTGCCAGGGCAATCTCTGTAAACCTGCCAGACTCTTCAGAAAAAAGAAATGCCTTACGTGATGATGCAAGCCATACCCTGCCTTTTCGGTCACAAAAGATATGTTCATAAACGTCAGCGGGCCTAAAGGTTTCAATCCGTGCGCCGTCAAAGCGTTGAACCTGGCGGCGGTACATAATCCATACAAACCCTTTTTTATCGCGTACCACTGCGTTAATATTCCCTGGCTGTATGCCGTAGCTGTTGTCGAACAATTGCAGGTGATAATCCGGCAACTGCGCATGTGCGGCAATAATGCCACAAAGCACAGATACAATAATGGCGATATAAGTTTTTACAGCCAAGGCAGTTTTTTAGTCAATTTACAACAGCCGCCAATATAGTTGCTGTGCCCGGCATGCAAATTTGTTTTTTGTAAACTGCGTAAATAAGTGAGTAACTGGCAATGAGGATTAGTAACCGGCATTCCGGAACTGCCGGTTTCTTTATACCATACACTCCACACCATACATTTTATGTTATTTGCAATTCGTATTTGTTCTTGTTTAGTTTCGTACTTTACCCGGTGTAAGCTAAATTGTTTAACATGCTGTCCCCCAAAAGCAGGAGAAATATTGGCAGGATATTGCCGGTTGGCCTAATCTGGCTGCTTTTTAGTTTCATTTATACCCAGCTCGAAAAGGGGCTTCTGGGCAACCTTGATTATTACCCTGCTACCGGCAATCCTTACAATTTCAGCCGTAATATTTTTATAACGCCATTATCCGCATTACTAATGGGCCTGATTATCGGCGCCATCGAAACATTGTATATCAATAAACTGCTTATCCGCAAAAGCCTCAGCAAAAAAATCATCTACAAATCGGCTATTTACCTGGCCTTTATTTTATCCTTCCTGGCACTGCTTACCGCTTTTGCCAATGCCATTGAGTTGCAAAACCCCATCTTCAGCAAAGCGGTATGGAACAATGTTTTCAGCTTTTTTGCAGACTATGCATTTATCAGCGTAATAGTGTACATCGCTTCTATCATTGTTGTTTCGCAGTTTTACATGGAGGTAAACGATAATATTGGCCAGGCTGTACTCGCTAATTTTTTTATGGGCAAATATCACCGCCCTGCAGAAGAGGAAAGGATTTTTATGTTCCTTGATATGAAATCTTCCACCACAATTGCTGAGCAACTGGGCCACCTCACTTATTTTGAAATGCTGAAAGAGTATTATGCGGATTTAACTGAATCTGTAATTAACTACAGCGGCGAAATTTACCAGTATGTGGGTGATGAAATGGTGGTTTCGTGGAAGTTGCAAAAAGGCTTGCAGAACAATAACTGCCTGCAATGTTTTTTATCCATGAAAGCGGCCTTGCTGGCACAGGCTGGAAAATACCACGCAAAGTTCGGCGTATCGCCTTCGTTTAAGGCCGGGTTTCATGCGGGTAAAGTAACCACAGGAGAAATCGGCATTATAAAAAAAGACATCATTTTTACAGGCGATGTACTTAATACTGCCTCCCGTATACAGGGCTTGTGCAATACGTACAACGTAGATATACTTATTTCAGGTGTATTGGCGGCAAAGTGTTTTCCTGCTCAGCAATATTATTTAAAAGCATTGGATGTAGCCGAACTTAGGGGAAGGGGCGAAAAGATGGAGTTATTTACCCTTGTTCAATATTAATGCATTAGACTTTGTTACACATCGTACATCACACATCAAACATCTTACATATCAAAGTACTTCATACTTCAAACTTCGTACTTGCTTTTGGGGGTGCCCCCAAGCTACGCAAGGGGTCGGGCTTTCCGCTATTACTCCGGCACAAGGCTCTGCTGCGATGGCCTCACCGGGGTAACCGCTTCAATCCCTCACCCGAAAGTGCAACACGCTGCTTTACTTACCGGCAGCCTGCCAGGTGGCTTCGCAACATTTAATTTTGAACAAACAAACACTCAACCAAGGGCAAAGTTTGAAATACTGTCTTCAGCGGTTAACTTTGCGGCTTAATATCAAAGTAATATGAAATTTGGCGTTGTAGTTTTTCCGGGTTCCAATTGCGACAGGGATATGCAGGATGCCCTGCAGTACGATCTTAACAAAGAAGTAATCATGCTGTGGCATAAGGAAAAGGATTTGAGTATGTTCTCAACAGAAGACTGCATTGTGCTGCCCGGCGGATTTTCTTACGGTGATTACCTGCGTTGCGGCGCCATTGCCCGTTTTAGCCCGATGATGCAAAGCGTTATTGATTTCGCCAACCGTGGCGGCAAAGTGCTGGGTGTGTGCAACGGGTTCCAGATTTTATGCGAAAGCCACCTGTTACCGGGTGTGTTGCTGCAAAATGCCCACCAGCAGTTTGTTTGCAAAAACATCTATATGAAAAACGGCGATGGCAGGGCGCTTAAAATTCCGGTGGCCCATGGCGAAGGCCGGTTTTATGCCGATGAAAAAACTTTGTACGAACTTGAAGAGAATGACCAGGTAATATTCAGGTACTGCGATGAAAAAGGTACTGTTAATGCAGGCAGTAATCCCAACGGGGCTATACGTTCCATAGCCGGCATAAGCAACAGGGCCGGTAATGTATGGGGCATGATGCCGCACCCTGAAAGGGCTACTTCAGCCGCATTGGGCAACCAGGATGGCCTGGAGGTTTTTAAGATTTTGGAGCTGTACGGCACTGTAGCGGCCGAAAAGCAAGAGTTGGCCACCGCACTGTAAAACAAGAGCGCTCAACTATAAACCGGTTCTCACACCCTTTTAGGTAAACAGGTTTGTAAACCAGCAGGTGTTATGAGTGGGCGCCTGGGTTGGTTATGTGTCGGCTAATTAACAAAGCATATAAAATTTGCTGGATAGATTTGCCGTAAATTTTGAAAAATAATCCGATGAAATATCTTTTTACATTTATTCTTATACTGCTTGCCGGCATTACGTTCGGGCAAGTAGAAGACCCTGTTCAGTGGAGCTACACTGCAAGAAAAAAAGCTGACAACCTGTACGAACTGGTAGTTACGGCTACCTTACCAAAACCCTGGCATATTTATTCTCAAAGCACCCCGGCCGGCGGCCCGGTGCCAACCAGGTTTATTTTCAAAACAAACCCATTGCTTTCCGTAACGGGAAAGCCAAAAGAAGTAGGCGCCCTGCAAACGATAAAGGACGAAAACTTTGGTGTAGATGTAAAATATTACAGCAACAAAGTGGAGTTTGTACAGTCTGTAAAATTGAAAGGAAAAGTTAAAACCAATATATCTGGTACGGTTGAATACATGGTATGCAATGATGAGCGTTGCCTGCCCCCAACCAAAAAAACATTTGATGTAAAATTGCTGTAGCACCTTCTAATGAATAAAAATATTATTGCCTTTTTATTAGCGGCGGTTCTTTTTGCCAATAACATTACTGCACAGGATACTTCGCAACCTGTGCAGTTTTCTTTTTCGGTAAGCCGGGTTAACGATTCATTGGCATGGCTTAATGTAAAAGCCGTAATTAAAAAAGATGTTTACCTTTTCTCGGCTAAAAAGCAAACGGCTGATGATGTGTTTTTTTCGTCGCTGCAACTTGATTCATCGTTAAGCGCATTATCCCATCCCGGGGATACGCTGTGGGAAAGTGCTAACCGCCGGTTAATTGCCGTGCAGGAGGGGGCTAATGCTTATGCTTTTGCAGACAGTGCTGAAATTAAATTGCCGCTGCACGTAGCCGCCGACAGTAGTTATGTTACCGGAAAGTTTGTATGGCTGGGAAAAGCCGGTGATGAATTCCCCAGCGGCGAGGAAAAGTTCAGGGTATTGGTTAAACCGGTGAGCAAGCCAGTTGCTGCCAATACGGGTGACCTGGAAGGCAAAACACTAGGCACTCTTTTCTGGCTTTGCCTGGGCGCAGGCGTATTGGCTATTTTTACTCCCTGTGTTTTCCCGCTTATACCGGTAACAGTTAGCATCTTTTTAAAGAAAAGCAAAACAAAACAACAGGGTGTACGTAACGCGGCATGGTATTCTGCCAGCATCGTTCTTATTTATGCTATACCCACAATAATCCTAACCAAGATCTTTGGGGAAAAGATATTGTACCTCATATCTATACACCCGGTGACCAACATGCTGTTTTTTGTCATATTCATTGTGTTTGGTATTTCCTTGTTGGGTGCATTTGAGTTAACCCTGCCGTCTAAATGGGCTAACAGTTCAGATGAAAAAGCCAGTAAAGGTGGTTTCAGCGGTATTTTCTTTATGGCGCTAACACTGGTAATCGTTTCCTTTTCCTGCACCGGCCCCATTGTTGGGCTGCTGTTGGGACAAACCTCTCAACAGGGCACCACGCTGGCGCCAATTGTGGGTATGTTTGGTTTTGGGCTTGGGTTGGCACTTCCATTTACACTTTTTGCCTTCTTTCCTTCGCTTATGCAATCGCTGCCTAAGAGCGGCGGCTGGCTTAACAGTGTTAAAGTGGCATTTGGTTTTATAGAACTGGCGCTGGCGTTGAAGTTTTTAAGCAATGTTGACCTTATATATCACTGGCGCTTGCTTGACAGGGAAATTTTCCTGGTAATATGGATTGTACTGTCCTTTCTGCTGGGGCTTTACCTGCTGGGAAAGCTGAAGTTCTCTCACGACAGCGACCTGAAACACATCGGAATCCCCAGGTTATTTTTCAGCATTGCTGTGTTCAGTTTTGGCCTATACCTGTTGCCTGGTTTATGGGGAGCTCCCCTGAAAGGTCTGAGCGGTTTAATTCCCCCGTCTGTAACACAGGACTTTAACCTGGATGACCTGCAATATAAAATAGGTAAAGTGCCCGTTTCTGCGGAAGGCCCGGCTGGCGATGCAAAACCACCGCAAAAACTTACAGATAAACTGCATGTGCCTTTTGGCCTTACGGCATACTTTGACCTGGAAGAAGGCCTGGCTGCGGCTAAAGCACTCAGTAAACCGGTAATGCTGGATTTTACCGGGCATTCATGCGCTAACTGCCGTAAAATGGAGGAAAAGGTTTGGAAACATCCCGACGTATTAAAGCGCATGAAGGAAAATTTTGTGCTTATCAGCCTGTATGTAGACGAATCCACAGAACTGCCGGAAAACGAAAAGTACTACAACGACAAAAAGGAGTACATAGATAATGTGGGCCTCAAAAACCTGGACTACGAAATAAAGAAATTCGGTATTAACGCCCAACCTCTTTACATGTTTCTTGATTTGGCGGGCAACCCGCTAAGTAATGTTAAATACGGCTACGATGCCGATGTTGAAAAATTCATCAGCCACCTGGATGATGTTAAGCAGGAATTTGAAAAGCGTAAGTAATGTTCAGCCGGTAATGATTATTGGGAGGTGATGCCTGCTGGGTCAGTATTGGTAAAGCTGGGTGGCTGCCGGATTGAAGCGGAAAGCCCGCAGCCACGAGGTACGAGTGGCGAGGACTTGCAGCGAAAAGCCGGAACTGCAGTTGCTGGCAGTTCATTAGCAGAAAGCCCCAGATTCTTGTTGTTGGGTTAAATATGTCCATATTTTTTCTGGTAGGCTATTAACCATCCTACAACTTCATTATAACTTTCAATACCACGTGCCTGATCATTGATTTTGAGGTAGTTATTATAGAATATTTTGATCAAAGGCTCCACGGGATTTTTATAACGCCGCTGGTAGTCACGGTAGGTTTTCATGTCAAGTTTTACCAATGTATCAAGCTGGCGGTAGTTGGCCCTTGCGGCAAGGCTGTCCCGGTAAAACAATTCATTGTTGGCATAATTAAACAGGTCGAAATAAACCGAATAATTAAAAAAAGGATCGCTGCTTTGCTTTGCAGCCAGGTAGCCGGTAAAGTTGGCCTCGCTTTCGCTGCCATAGCCCAATTGGTGGGCAACCTCGTGGCAGGTAACATAAGGCAATAAAAAAGGAGGGGCTGTAACATTTACCTGCGATTCTCCGGTAAAAGGGTTGAGGTAACCGAGAAAGCCCAGGTAGTTGCCCGCTTTGCCATACATGGAGCGCTTGATGGATGGGGATGTATAGCGCAGAAACGGAAAAGTATCGGCCACAGCCTTGTAGGCTTCGGTTGCTTTGCCGAATACCTGCTGGTAAGAAGGGTAGGAGCGCTGTTGCCGGGCAAGTACGGCGCGGTAGCCATTCACTTTTTGTAACAGGCTGCCGGTAAGCGCTTTAAGTTCTGTAGTATCATAAGGTTGCGGCGTAATCTTTAATTGGTAAGCAATGCCCAGCCTGTCGTAATTAAGGCCCCAGGCCAGGTTAAAAAACAGGTAGATGCCAAGCACCCTGTTAAGGTTGCGGCGCAAAGCCCCGGTAACATAAACTTTGTCAAACCGTTTGTTTAATATTTTAACTGCCAGCTTAACCACAGTTTTTATTAGCCAGAGGGCTGCTACAGCATATAAAATGTCGCCAATACTAAACGGAATAAAATGTAACAGGTACCGCATTTTTGCCGCCAGCCAGGGATAAATTGCCGTGGAATACCAGGTTTCAACAAAGTAAGGAAACTGCGAAAAAAGCCAGGCAAGCAATGCTAACACCAACAATGTTAATCTTTTAAGCCAGGGGTAGCCGGTCTTATTATTCATGAATGTGGATAATTTTGGCCTGTCATAAAATCTGTCCACAATTACGGTAAGAATGAGGATAACTCCAATTTTCCTTTTTCTTTTGGCTTAATTATCATACCTTTGCCACCCCGAAAAAACAACCATGAATAACCGTAGAGAGTTTGAAATAGCGTTTGTAGGCCTTAAGCCGGGAATTCATGAGTATGAGTATCATGTGGGGGACAAGTTCTTTGCCCAGTATGGTGAGCAGGATTTTACCAATTGCCATGCTGACATTAAACTTCAGCTTGACAAAAAAACCGGCTTCATGTTGCTGAAATTTGACATTGGCGGCTCTGCTGATGTTTTCTGCGACAGGTGCGGTAACCCGCTTACGCTGCAATTGTGGGATGAGTTTAAAATTGTGGTGAAGATGGTGGATGACCCTGAAGAAATGAACGCCCAGGAAGAAGACCCGGATGTTTATTACATCAGCCGCGGCGAAAGCCATTTATCCGTAGCCGATTGGATTTATGAGTTCATTAACCTGAGCATCCCGATGCAGAAAGTTTGCGCAGACAAACCCAATGGAGATTCTGGCTGCAACCAGGAAGTGCTGGAAAGGCTGAACCACCTGAAAAACGAACAAACAGAAACACATAATTCAATCTGGAAAGGATTGGACCAGTTTAAAAATCTTGATTAACTTTTTATAAATTTCGAGTTATGCCAAATCCAAAAAGGAGACATTCTCAACAGCGCAGCGCTAAAAGAAGAACGCACTATATAGCAGAGACTGTTACATTAAGTAAAGATACAACCACCGGAGAAACACATGTACGCCACCGTGCACATGTAAGCGAAGGCAAATTGTATTACAAGGGAAAGCTGGTGTCTGAAAAAGCACCTTTAAAAGCTTAGTCCCTTTTAAAAGATATCAATTTACACATACACAGGCCCATAGGCCTGTGTATCGTATTTCTATAGGTGAAGGTTCAAAACCCTTTCCGGGTACTTCGTAGCTCTTGCCTGTCCCACCGCACATACAACATCTCACCCATCCTGGTACTTGATACTTCGTAACTCGTACTTGCCCCTTCTTCTTTCATTTTTTCGTTAATAATTTAGCAACATATTTTGTAGATTGCCGCTCATGAATATAGGCTTAGACATGATGGGTGGAGACTATGCCCCGCTTGAAGCAGTAAAGGGCCTCCATTTATTTTTAAAAGGTTATACAGGAAAGGCAGTGCTGTATTGTATAGGTAAGCAGGAAGAAATAAGCCCCCTTTTACAAGAGTACAATATTGACGATAGCCGTATTAAAATAGTTCATGCACCAGAAGTAATTGGTTACCACGAGCACCCTACCAAAGCTTTAAAAGAAAAACAACAGTCTTCTATTGCCATAGGTTTTCATCTGCTATCAACCGGCAAAATAGAAGCTTTTATCAGCGCCGGCAATACAGGCGCCATGCTGGTAGGCACCATGTACACCATCAAAGCCATAGCTGGTGTAATGCGCCCAACAATTGCTACAATTATACCGCGGCTTAGCGGTAAAACCGGCCTGCTGCTGGATGTTGGCCTTAATGCAGACTGCAAGCCCGAACAACTAAACCAGTTTGCCCTGCTGGGCAGCCTGTATGCAGAGAAAATTCTGGGCATTGAAAACCCATCTGTTGGTTTGCTGAATGTTGGTGAAGAAGAGGGCAAAGGCAACCAGCTTGCACAGGCAACCTACCCTTTGCTAAAGCAAAACAGCTCCATTAATTTTTGCGGTAATGTAGAGGGCCGCGATTTAATTCACGATAAAGCCGATGTGGTGGTTTGTGATGGTTTTACAGGCAATGTTATTCTTAAAATGGCCGAAACCATTTATGATATTGCCATAGCCCGCAAGCTTGAAAATGACGAATACCTGCACCGTTTTCACTATGAAAATTATGGCGGCACCCCTGTTTTAGGTGTGGCAAAGCCGGTTATCATAGGCCACGGCATAAGCAACGGCAAAGCCTTTATGAATATGATTGCGCTTGCGGAGAAAATGATTGAGTCTGGCTTTTGCGATACGCTGAAGGAAGCCTTTCATGCGGAAAAAGAAGAAAAATAAACCCCGCTCCGGAATAAAGTTGATACAGCCGTTTTCCACATCTAACACATTACGCGTACTTCGTACTTCAATCTTCGTACTTATTACATCGTACATCCCACACCAAACATCTAACATGACACAAGTACTTCGTACTTCTACCTTCGTACTTGGGGGTGCCCCCAAGCTTCGCAAGGGGTCGGGCTTTCCGCTACTACTCCGGCACAGGGCCCATGCTGCGATGGCCTCACCGGGGTAGCCGCTTCAATCCCTCACCCGGTAGTGTAACCTGTTGTGTCTTTTACAGAGAGGTAGCATGCAGGGCGCCGCAAAACGTAAACTGATTGTATTACCGCATTACCTGGCCAACGGCAAACTGATTACCTGCGTTAGTTATTTTATTGCCGTTAAATTGTATTTCCAGCATTTTTTCACTGGCCACGCTGTTGTTGAATTCATCTTTGAGGGTATATAGAATAGTGCGTGTTTTTACGTCAATCACCTCACCGCTGGAAGGGTAGGCATACCGGCCATCCAGGCTAAAGTTTATCCAGCCCGGCATATCCTGCAACGGTATGGTGGTTAGTTGTTGGTAAGGGGGGGCTGCAGTAAAAACGTGCAGCCGCATATTGTGCCCGTCGCATAACCAAAGCTCTTTTTCGTCCGGTGTTAGCCCTATGCCATGGCTGGGGTTGCCATGCCTTCTAACCGGGCCGGGCAGCCATCCTTCTACTTCAACATGTGCCAGCTTTTTGCCGCTATGTATATCGCCCACTTCAAAGCCAAGCAGGCTGTCAACCGTTACATAAGCCAGCGTTTCTTTACCGTTAACCGTAAAGGGGCGTACATTATTGTTAAAAGGCCCTATTTTAGAAGAAACGCTATGTTGCTGCGCATCGGCAACATACAGCCAGGGGCTGGCAATATCATCCAGGTAAACCTGTGTGCCTGCAGTGCTGTAGATGGTATTATGGGCACGCTTATATACATCAATTTTTTTTACAAGGTTGCCCGTTGCGCAATCTACCACATTCCACCAGCCTTTTTCAAGAGAGGGCAGGTACATGGTAAGCCCATCCGGTGATATGGCCATACGGTCGCACCCGCCATCGAACTGCTTTTCCCAAATCAGTTTTTCCGTTGTTAGGTCAATACGCTGCAAAGATTCAAGCGTGCTAACATAAATACTGTTTAGGGCAACGCTTACAGCAATGCCTTTAACATTGGAGGGTTTGCCATTAGGGTGCATGCCCTGTGTGGCTATACGCTTTACAAAACGGTGATTGTTGTTAATGTCGAATACAAGAATACCATGACCACCATAACCGAGGTAATCCCGTATGCCGGGTACAGCCACATAAAGGTATCGCCTGGCCGCGGTGTTGCCGCTTTCTGCGGCAGGCGCGGTTTGTGCAAAAGCGTTTACATGGTGAAAGGCAAAATAAACCAGGAGCGTAAAGAATGCGGTTAATTTCATAGCAGCATGTTAAGTAAGTATGGCAATACGGTAAACTTACGGCAGTTGGGGCTTATATAAAATGTTTTTCGGCAAAACCTGTACTGTTACCTGCCGCTGAAAATGCCGGCGGTATAAGTACCGGATTCCTGTGGTTGCATCATGCCGAATAAACAAGCCTGCCAGTTAATGGCAGGATATTCGTATGCATATATTTGTATGTAGCTTATACTATTATGAAAAGAATTCTGTTTCTGCTTGGATTCGCGTTGATTATTGTACTGGTTTTCTGGCTGGGCAACCGGTTTGGCAGCAAAACGGTAAACGAGGAAATATTGAGCAACAGCCTTATTGTACGCGAAATTTCGGAATTGGCCAGCCTTGAAGTACAGGGCACGGCCAGCATTAAACGCAGCAACCTGGAGAACGATGGCGGCTGGAGCGACAACCTGAAAAAAATGTTTCTTGAGAATACCGTTTGGGTATCTGTGCCCTACCTTGCCAAATACGGCGTAGATGTGAATGAAAAGAATTTTAAGGTTACAGTAAGCGATAAGAATATACTGGTGCAACTGCCGGCGCCTAAGCTGTTAAGTTATGAGCTGAAGATTGACCGGATGGAAACCTCTAACCGCAAGGGCCTGCTGCTTACCCAGTACGATGAAACCTATACCGCGGTGCAAAAAAAACTATACCAAACATCCCGTGACCAGTTAACCAACAATACGCATTACCTGCAGCAATCACAGGAAAAAATCCGTAAAATTATTGCGCAATACTACCAGCCTTTTTTAAAAGACCATCAGCTTGATGTAGTGTTTGCAGAAATTAAACCGGGGGAATTGAAGTAACTCACAGGAAGAAGTGTGTGTTCTTACAGTTCAATGTTTGTTTGTTCAAAGTTTAATGTTAGCGATTTGCTCAACTTACAGGTTTCAAAATTCATCGCTTGCACTTTTATTAACCAAAATCTTATTAGCAACAGACCGGAAACCAGCTACATGTAACCTGCAACCGGCTGTCGGGTGAGGGATTGAAGCGGATACCCCGGTGAAGGTATTGTGCGATGGCTTTGCGCCGGAGTATGAGCGGAAAGCCCGACCCGAGGCACGAGGGACACCCCCAAAAATACTTTGAACACAATCTACAGCCCCAATTCAGTCCTGAGTTTTTTGGTTAGTTTGGCTACTACCAGGTCGTAAGATTTCTTAAGATAATGCTGCCACTCCGCTTTGCTCATATATTGTAATTTCGCGGCCGCCCATTGCCTCTTGGCAGAGTATGGCGCCTGGCCAATACCATCCCGCTCGGTTAACTCAGCGAAATCTTCTTCAGTAACTTTAAAGGAAGCGCTTATGGGCGCAGCGGTACCCAGTATGCAAAAAATTTTGCCGCCCACTTTAAACACAAGATGCTCGCCCCATTGAACTGTTTCGGTAACCTGCGGCAATGAGTTGCAGTATGATTGTATGGTTTCAAGGCTCATGGTAAATATGTTTTTACGCCATCTGTAACAGCCTGCAAAAATAGCGGATGTAATAGCCCGTAACCGTAAAAATTTAAATTTAGGCCGCTTGTAAAATGACCCATGCAGGCGGTGCTTCCGCTACGGCATTTAAATTAACTTCGGCACATGTATAACGTAAATTACTTTAAAGCCACGGATGAAAAAGAAGTGTTTGAATTTATGCGGCAGCACCCTTTTATTACCCTTTGCGGTGTGGATGCCAACAACAGCCCTGTAGCTACGCATATACCGGTTTTGCTGGAAGAGCGTGGAGATAAACTTTTCCTGCTGGCCCATGTAATGCGCAAACAAACACATACACTTGCTTTTGAGGCCAACCCCAATGTGCTGGCTATTTTTTCAGGCGCACATACCTATGTAAGCGCAAGTTTATATGCTAATCCGGCCACGGCAAGCACCTGGAATTACCAGGCAGTGCATGCCAAAGGGATTTTAAGGTTTCTGAATGATGACGGGCTGCTCTCTTTGCTAAAGCGCCTTACTGAATATTTTGAGGATAACCCGCATTCCGCGGCGCTTGTACAACACATGGATGGTGCTTATGTAAAGAATATGATGAAAGCAATTGTTGCTTTTGAAATAGAAGTAACATCCACAGAACATGTTTTTAAGTTAAGCCAAAACCGTGACGAAAAGAGCTATGATAACATTACTGCGCACTTAAGTACTCTTGACCCGGATGCCAAAGCTATTGCCGAAACCATGGCGCAACGAAAGGATAAAGTTTTTACCCATGAAAAATAAAGTAGCTTTTTTGCTGGGTTTGATGGCCATAAGCTGTAGTGCACGTATTAACCCTGCATTTGCCCCGCTTGGCGGCAACGCGGCATTTGATAAACAGGGCCACCGCGGTTGCTGTGGCCTGATGCCTGAAAACACTATTACCGGTTACCTTAAGGCCATTGATATTGGCGTAACCACGCTGGAAATGGATGGGGTTATCAGTAAAGATAAACAGGTGCTGATGAGCCATGAACCTTTTTTTAACCATGACATTACCACAAAACCGGATGGCAGTTTTGTTACAGAAGGGGAGGAGAAGCAGCTAAATATTTACAGGATGGATTATGCTGAAGTGAGGCTTTATGACGTAGGCCTGAAACCTCACCCCCGTTTTCCTGAGCAACTAAAGGTAAAAGCTGTAAAGCCGCTGCTGCGGAATGTAATAGATAGCGTGGAAGCTTATACAGCTTCAAAAAGGCTAAAGCCTGTATTATATAATATTGAAACCAAATGTTCCCCGGCAGGGGATGGCGTGTACCACCCGGCGCCGGCTGAATTTGTTGAATTACTGATGGCCGTGGTAAAGGAAAAGAAAATAGAAGACCGTGTTATTATACAATCCTTCGATCCCCGCAGCCTGCAATACCTGCATGAGCATTATCCTGCTATTAAGACCGCACTTTTAGTTGAAAACTTTGACAAAAAAACTTTTGCGCTTCAGTTGAAGGACCTGGGTTTTATACCAACCATTTACAGCCCGGCGCATGAACTGGTTACACCGTTGCTGGTGAAGCAATGCCATGATGCGGGTATAAAAATTATTCCCTGGACGGTTAATGATGCAGCCCGCATAAAAGAGTTGAAAGCGCTTGGTGTTGATGGCATCATAAGCGATTATCCCAACCTGTTTGGAAAAAGATAATACTTCCTGTTGCCGGAGAGTTGATTTAAAGATGGGTTGGTTCTTCCTTTATATTTGCGGCATGAACATAACCGCTCTTGTTAAACAGATAAAAGCAAAGAAAAATTACCTGTGTGTGGGGCTTGATACCGACCTGGCCAAAATTCCCCAACATTTAAGGCAGCACCCGGATGCCGTTTTTGAGTTTAACAAGGCCATAATTGACGCTACCAAAGACTATTGTGTTAGTTACAAGATAAACACGGCTTTTTATGAGTCGCAGGGGTTGAAAGGCTGGGAAGCCATGGAAAAAACCCTGCACTATATTCCCGAAACACATTTTACCATTGCTGATGCCAAAAGGGGAGATATCGGCAATACTTCTTCTCAATACGCCAAAACTTTTTTTGAAACGCTGCCTTTTGATGCCGTTACAGTGGCGCCTTATATGGGCGAAGACAGCGTTAGGCCCTTCCTGGAATATGAAGACAAGGTAACTATTGTACTGGGCTTAACCTCCAACAAAGGCAGCCAGGATTTTCAATACCTGGCCGTACACCACAAGCAGGATGATTTATCGTTACTGCCGCATATAATTGACGCTAACCGCCCACGGCTATTGTTTGAGGAAGTGCTGATAAAAATAGCCCAGTGGGGAACACCGGATAACCTGATGTTTGTAATTGGCGCCACGCAAGCTTCCCAGCTTGAGATTATCCGCGGCATACTGCCCGGGCATTTTTTACTGGTGCCTGGTGTTGGCACGCAAGGGGGAAGCCTTAAAGAAGTGAGCGAATATGGCCTTAACAAAGATGCCGGCCTGCTGGTTAATGTAAGCCGGGCTGTTATTTACGCTTCCGGCGGCGAAGACTTTGCCGTTAAAGCCGGAGAAGCTGCCAAGGCTTATGCGGATGAAATGAAGACTTACCTGTAACACTACTATGCTGTGAAAAATCCCCGGTTTTGGCTGTATTTCACATTTTTCTTTTTTGCATGCGGGATTAGCTTTGCTGTATCAAAATAAGGATATGGCAAAAAGGTTAGCAGGCAAATATTACTATTTTCAACCATTTAAAAATCCTTACCTGCCAGTCAATCAATGCCAATCGTTTGTTTTGAAACATATACGGACATTTAAACCTTAAACCCTCCCTCCCTGTAACCTTATATACCTTCATAACCTTTTTGGAGTTTGGTTTTCTCATCTTTTGCCCGTGCGGTTACCGCATGGGCTTTTTTATGATATTGCACAAAAGAAAAAGCCGGAAAAATCCGGCCTTTTTTATCGCATCAAAAAGAACATTACAACTTTATAGTAGCCGGTAAGTACTTTGCAATCAGGTCTTCATAATAATGCTTCAGCTCAGATACTACCGGTGGCTTAGGGCTCTTCGAATATAAGTCATAAGGATTAAACTTCCTCACCCAGTCAAACATTTTACGGTCATTGTCATTCATCAGGTGGTCGTACGCCTGTTCCCTGTGTTCTGCATAAAAAGAATGGTACCTTATCATGTACAATGCCGGTTCTGGTAAATAGTCTTTGGTAATGTGGTACAAGTATTCATCATGGCCCCAGCTCATGTGTACTTTATCCAGCCCGCAACCGTGTTCGTAAACACCGTATTTGGTATTGTAGCGCTCATCCGAATTGTCGGGGTTAAGCTCAAAAAATTCGCTGTAAACAACTTTGTCTGAAAACCTGCAACCTACCGGGAAAGTATCGCCAACCACTGCCCATTGCGGCTCTCCGAAAAGGCAGAGTACTTTGCCCATATCATGAATAAAACCTGTAAGTACAAACCAGTCCGGGTGGCCATCGGCACGTATGGCTTCAGCGGTTTGCAGCAGGTGCTGTAACTGGTCTAAATCAATATCCGGGTCAGAATCATCTACCAGGGTATTCAAGAATTCCATCGCATTCCATACAGGCATTTCCTTGCGGTTAAACTGCAGGAATTCATTCTTTTTTTCCTGTACAAAATCGTAGGTCTGGTACTTATGGTTCAGCCGGTAAAACTCCCTTACGGTATCCCGTTGCGGGTTATCGTAATTGCGGAATTCTTCTTTTTTCTTTGCCGGTTGCCCCGGTTCAGGATAACGTTCCAAAACATCGTCTTCCCATTCTTCAATACTGCCTAAAGGATTAATTTCTTCTGTGGAATAAGTAGCGTGTGTTTTCATGTCAAGCAAATTATTAAAAGGGAAATTTACAATTTTTAGCTGAAACACCTGCACATTGCAGATATTTTAATTTGTGTAATGCGAGGTTGCCACAGGCTTATGCCTGTTGATGCCTCAATGCGGTGCCGGCACAAGTAACCAGTGGCATCGCCTGTTGCAAATATGATTTTGTTATGATTGGGTCTTTCAGTGAAAGAATCAATCATAATCGCTACTTTCCTGGTCCCGTTTTTCATGGCAGCCTTTAAACGGGTATTAGAAATCCACTATGGGGCCAACCATGTTTCCGCATATTCTACCTGGTGGGAAAAGCTCCGTAGAATTACCTCTGTACAAGTGTGCGACGCAAGGGACGCCTCATAGTAATTCCTCCTGCCCGGCCCATAAAAATTCACTGCTTTCTTCTTACCAGAAAATTGTGTACAGTGCAGTCAGTACCCCCATAATGATAACCGAACCCACCATAAATGATGGGGAACATTTAAACATGCTGGTATCTATAATCATTACCTTTTGATGGTGTTCTTTCTTCTTGTCCAGCAGGCTCATAATAATAATAAGGGCCACCAGTATTACAAACACAATGCTCATGCGGTCAAGAAAAGGATAATCAGGGAAGGCGCCGTTTGTCCATGCCGGTAGAAACTTAAGAATGGTGGATAGTGGTATGGTAAGCAGTGCCGAAGCCAGTGCTGCGTTAGCGGTAGTACGTTTCCAGAAAAAGCCCAGCAGGAAAATAGCGAATACGCCCGGGGAAATAAAGCCCACATACTCCTGTATAAACTGGTAAGCCTGGTCCAGGGATTTTAGGGCAGGGGCAACTACGCTGGCTAAAATCATGGCCACTACAACCGTTATGCGGCCTGTTTTTACCAGTTGCTTTTCGCTGGCTTCTTTATTAAAATACTTCTTGTAAATATCCAGCGAAAAAATGGTGGAAATACTGTTGGCCTTACCTGCCAGCGATGCAACAATGGCGGCCGTTAGTGCGGCAAAAGCCAGGCCTTTTAAACCATCAGGCAAAAGGTTCATCAGGGTAGGGTAGGCCTGGTCTGGCTTTATTACGCCGTTAACATCTTTCATCTCCTGCTGAAACAAACCATTCTCGTGCATTACAAACATGGTTATGCCCGGTATTACCACTATCAAAGGAACCAGCAGTTTTAAAAATGCCGCGAAGAGTATGCCGCTGCGGGCTGTTTTTAAATCGGCCCCCAGGGCACGTTGCGTAATATATTGGTTGCAGCCCCAGTAGTTAAGGTTGTTAATCCACATACCGCCAGCCAGTACTGCCAGGCCCGGCAGGTCTTTATAGTAGGGGTGCGATTTATCAAAGATCATGTGAAAATGTGAGGGGGCTTTTTCCCTTATTACGCCAAGGCCTTTCAATATATCGCCGCCATAGCCAAAATGTTTGCTTACCAAATCCAGTGCAAGATAAGTGGTTACCAGGCCGCCCATCACCAGCACAGCCACCTGTATCACATCGGTATAGCCGATTACTTTCATGCCGCCCAGGGTTACTATTATTGAAAATATGCCCAGCCCTATCATGCAGGCTTCAAAGCTGATGCCTGATATGGCAGATACTGCCAAAGCGCCCAGGTAAATAATGGATGTAAGGTTTACAAATACATACACCAGCAACCAGAATATGGCCATGATGGTTGCTACTGTATCGTTATACCGCCGTGACAAAAACTGCGGCATGGTGTATATCTTATTTTTAAGGTACACCGGTATAAAAAATATCGCCACGATTACCAGTGTTGCGGCTGCCATCCACTCGTACGAGGAAATGGCAAGGCCCAGCGCAAAGCCCGAGCCGGACATGCCGATAAAATGTTCGGCAGATATATTTGACGCGATAAGTGATGCTCCGATGGCCCACCAGGTTAAAGAGCCTTCTGCCAGGAAGAAATCTTTTGAATCAGTTGTTTTAGATCTTTTACGCTGGTACACAAACAAACCATACCCTGCAACGATTATAAAATAAATAATAAATACAATGTAGTCTGCCTGGTGCAATCGGTTCATGGTGTTTAGAAATAAGGCAGGAAAATAAGCATAATATATATACGTGCAGAGATGATGATAAAATAAATTGAAGGTTGCTAACCTGGCACTGCCCAGCCGGTCCGGCCTTCGTCTTCTGCCATAGAAAAACAAAGCCCACGTTATTACAACGCAGGCTTTACAGTAAATGAAATTATATTATTTGGGTACTTTAACTGCCTGGCGTGCCAGCAGCTTCCATTGGCTGTTTTGTTTTTGCCATACCAGCAAAATGTAAAGGCTTACAGTTCCGGGCTTGCCGCCGTCGTTGTTTTCTGCATCAAGCTTATGGCGTACAATGGCAGCGTCGTTTACAATTTTAATGGTTTGCTCAGAGAGGTTAATGGTAACAAAGTCTGATTTACCGCTGACAAGCGCTTCTACAAATTCCTGCCGGTTTTCAATTTTACCGCTTGAGTGGCCATAGCTTAACCCTTCTGCAGTAATGGCTTCAAGCGCTGTTTTGTCGGCGTCAACCATCGCCTTGCGCAGGGTTTCCACAGCGGCGGCCACCAGTGTTTCGTCCTGCGATTGTGCGGTGCTTTTCATTGATGTTGCCAGCAGCAGCAACAAGGCATACAACCATTTAGTGTTCATAAGTTTTTGTTTGGTGATTGCTTCAAATATAATCGTCTTTGCGTTAATGATAAAATTGAATGGTGCTTGTTTGACGTGTTGTTGTGCAGTACGCAATTAACACAATAGTTTTTTTGCATTCTCAAATATCCTGCTTACTTTAACCCTTCAAAAAAATTGCGATATGAAAACAAAATCTCTCCGTCTCTTGCTGTGTGCGTTGCTGCTTACAGCTTCCGTTTCATTTCTTACATCGTGTAAAAGCGGCCCTAAAGACACAGACCTTACAGCTACGCTTCAGCAAAAACTTAGTACCATACCCGGTGTAAGTGTTGCCGTAAAAGATGGCGTGGCCACCCTTAGCGGCGAGGTTAAGGACGAAGCTGCCAAGGCCACCGCCGAAAGCGAAGCCAAAGCTGTGGAAGGTGTTAAGAGTGTAGTGAACAGCCTTACAGTGGCACCACCACCACCTCCTCCGGTAGTTATTTCGCCCGATGATGCTTTAATTAAAAGTGTTACCGATGCCATTAAAGATTTTTCTGGCGTAAAGGCCGATGTAAAGGAAGGTGTGGTTACCCTTACAGGCGAAATAAAGAGAACAAGCCTGCCAAAATTGATAATGGCTGTTCAGGCTTTGAAACCTAAAAAAGTTGAAAACAAATTAACCATCAAATAATCCGGAGGATAACACTATGGCACTGCAAGAAAAATACAAAGAGCTTATTGATGCCGCCACGGCTTCCGGCGCAACCAACCTGTTGGTTAGGGAGGAGGGCGGTGTTTTATACATTGACGGCGAAGTTTCCAGCGGGGCGGTAAAAGATAACCTGTGGAATATCTATAACAGGATTGATCCTGATTTTCGCGGCGGAGACCTTGTACTTAACGTAAACGTTGGCGGTATTGCCGATGGGGACAAACTGAAAGTTGTTACTGAGTCATCTAACCTAAACATAAGGAAAGGCCCCGGTACCGACCAGCCTATTGTTGGCAAGGCGGCACATGGCGAGGTGGTTACGCTTGTTAGCAAAACCAGCGACCAATGGTGGCTGATAAAGACTGATGCCGGCGAAGAAGGTTATTCTTACACGCAATACCTTGCACCGGTGGAATAGCCACACATGCAACTTTTTAATAAAGCCATCGCGTTACGGCGATGGCTTTTTGTTTTACTATTTTAATACAGCCGCCAGCAAATTGCAGGTTATATTACAGCATTAAAATCAAACGGTTGCCCATGCATATTTCGCTAACCCATTTACTTATCGCCTTAATTGCAGGTATCGCTTCTATAGTATTGTTAACCGCCCGTTATAAAGTGCATGCTTTTTTTGCCTTGTTCATAGCTTGTTTTGTGGTGGGCCTTAGTGTGCAGATGCCGGTGGATGCTATCCTTAAAGCCATGAAAGAAGGCTTTGGGCATATCATGTCATCGCTGGCTTTGATTATTGTATTGGGCGCCACTCTTGGCGTGCTGCTGGAGCATACAGGCAGTACCAAAGTAATGGCTGATTATATACTGCGTAAAACCGGCGAACGGCGTGCCCCGCTGGCCATGAGCATTACGGGCTTTGTTGTAGGCCTGCCCATCTTTTGCGATTCAGGATATATAGTGTTGAGCGGGCTTGCCAAATCTCTTGCCCGGCGTACCGGCACTGCTATAACGATAATAGCGGTATCGCTTGCTACGGGGCTTTATTCCGTTCATTGCCTTATACCGCCACACCCGGGTATGAGTGCCGCTGCCGCAGCGCTGCATATTGACTATGGCCGCCTGATACTCACAGGCATACTGGTGGCCATACCTGCATCCATGGCGGGTTATGCATGGGCGGTTTATGCCGGTAAAAAAATGGCTGATGCCGAAGTGGCCGAAACCAGCGGTGATATGGCCACACAGCACCTTAAACCCATACAGGCTTTTTTACCCGTGTTTGTACCTATTGTATTGATAGCGTTAAATTCTTTTCTGTCCGGCAATAATAGCGGTGCTGGTGTGCTCTCCGGCATATTAAATGTAATGGGCGAACCAGTTATTGCACTATCCGCGGGCATTGTGCTGGCTTTGTTCAATGCCCGCAAAGGCGCGGGTTCTTTTACCCATGTGCTGCAGGAAGCGGCCGAAAAAGCCGGCGGCATACTGGTTATTATTGGTGCAGGCGGCGCTTTTGGAGCAGTGTTGGCGGCTACCAACCCGGCCGGGCATTTTGCCGGTATGGCAATTGGCGGTAAACTGGCTTTATTATTTCCGTTCCTGGTAACTTTTGTGCTTAAAACGGCGCAGGGATCTTCTACCGTAGCCATTATTACAGCTTCGTCGCTGGTGCAGCCGCTGCTGCCTGCGCTGGGGCTTGACAGCGAGAATGGCCGCCTGCTGGCCGTGCTGGGCATGGGCGCCGGATCTATGATGATATCCCATGCCAACGATGCCTATTTCTGGGTGATAGCTAAATTTTCAGGGTTTGAGATGAAAGCGATGTTAAAAGTGTATTCTGTTGCTTCTGTTTGGATGGGGCTGGTAACACTCGGCGTAATTTACCTGCTTTCATTTTTTATGCTATAGGGTTTTGAACAGAGGTTTTTAGATACCAGCGATAGTATTTCATGGCATCATCGTTGCGTCGCAATCCGTTCATCGGTTGGTTCATTGGGCGGCTTTTCAGACCCGGGTATACATGTTTCTGCCGCCGCAGGCGCCAGAAACAAATGCCGGCCTTAACTTACTGACTCTGCTGACTTACTTCATGACTTCATGACCTTGTGACTTTATAACTTCTTGACTTCCTGACTTTATTGTCTCTTTTTACATTCCTGCTGTTTGCTTAACGCCATCCAGTATGGTTTTCCAAACCAGGCTGAAAAATGTTTTGTCTTGTGGGCGTTTGTAGTAAATATTAAAAGGCACTGCCGGCTTATCTTTTTTGGGGTAGTGTTTGTTAAGCTTTAAAGTGTTGGCTATAAAACTTAACAGGCCACGTTTTTTTAATTTACCATCATCATCTTTTTTAAGAATGGTTATGTCAAGGTCGCTGTAAGTCAGCAGAAGGTTGCCACGTGCACTGTTGTTGTTGCCCGTCATGTCAAGTTTTAGACTGTTCACTACAGCCTCGTTAATTTTTACCATGGCCAGTGGCTCGGTTACAATGTTCAGCAGCTTTCCATCCAGCCTGCCCAACCTGGCATACACGGAAAAAACACCCTGCGCCTGCTGCGACAGATCGAACCGGAAACCGGCTTTCATAGCGGCAGACTTCATAAATGAAGTACTGGCATCAATATTCAGCATGGCGTTGCGGGCAATACGGTCTGGTATGTTGGTAATGTTGGTAATAACGGCATCGGTGTTCTGAAAATAAATATGTCCTTCCCGGAATGTTTCTTCATTAAACTCCGAATAAGTAACATCCAGGTTTTTAATGTTGATGGTATTTATAGCTATGGGCATGGCGCTTTTAAACAATTTCTGGTGCGGGTAATTACCGTTGCCCGGCGGGCCGCCGGCTGGCAGCGTTTTGTCGCTGTAAATTTCTGCGCTGCCGTTGGCCATCATTATTTCATCAATGCGTACAGATTCGTTGGTTATTATCCCCCACCAGTTAATGCCTGAAATCCTGATGTCGTTAAAGCTTATGTCGTACCTGTCTTTACGCGTCTTCATTATTTTACGAAACTGGGTTTTGCTAACCCTGGGCTCCAGGCTGAATTTTTTTATGCTTACCTGTTTTTCTGCCGCGTTAATCATTACACTGTCAAGGCTGAACTTGTACAGGCTGTCAGCCGTAAGTTTGCTGTATTTAACCGCGGATATATTGGCGTCTTTGGCGTAAAAGAAACGGCTTGTATCGTTTTGGGTAGAAGCGTCTATTAAAAAATCAGTAAGTGAAATATTAAGTTCGGGAAAATGGTCTTCGGCTTTAGTGCTGTCGTTGATAAAATGGATACCCGCATTCCTGATGCCTAAAGAGCTTATCCCAAATGAACCAATTTGTTCTGTAATACGCTGGTATAAAGTGGACGTATCTTCCACCTGGTTTTTTCCGGGGCGATGGTGAATGGTAATAACCGGGTTATCTATATACAGCACATTTAGCCGTATGTTTTTCTTCTGCACAATATCAACAGGGGTAATACCGTCAATAACAATTGCGCTTACCGCCACTTTAAACAAATCGTTGGGTTGTTGCCCGGTTGCCCGCATTTGGCTATACATGCTGGAATCGTAGTCTAATTTTATATCAAGCAGGTTAACCTTTGAGCCAATTACATCAATATCAATTTTACCGATGCTGATATTATACAATCCTTTGGAACCCTCTTTTACCACAGACTGGATCTTTTCTTTTATCATGGGTTCAAAGTCTGTAAGCCTTTTGCTTTTTAAGTAGAAATACAGGGCTGTGCCGATTGCAGCAAGAACAACTGTTGCAATGAGTAATTTTTTCTTCATCCATCAACTTTGTGTGTAACGAGAATAGTGGCAGGAGATAATAAATAAAGTTTCGTGCCATGTTTAAAAAGGGCAGTACTGAAATTGCACAGCACACGGGCCTGCTACACGGTGGGGGCCGGGATATATTCAATTGCTGAATGGCTGCGGGATGGAAGTGGAAAGCCCGCAGCGACGAAGGAGCGAGGACTTGGAACGGACAGCCCGGACTAAAGCCGAAGACTTTACCGGACGGCGAAAGCCCCAAAACTTTCGCACAATGATATCTCGCAAATAGTACTTATTGTAAAATCTATTTTAAAACCTGTATATAGCCAACAGATGACGGATAAAATTTTATCGCGTCAACAAATTAATTATCAGCACTTTACAGTACGTATTTAATCTTAGCGGGAATTATTAAAGCGTGATTGTTTATTTTTTGGCATGGAATTGTACTTTGCTGAACATAAAATGTATAACTATATGAAAATACACCATGCAATGCTGATTGCAGTATCATCAGTAACCCTCTTTTCATGCGTTAGCCCCAAAAAATTAAGAGAAGCCGAAGCCAAATACGGACAGCTAAACGGCGCTTATCTTGAGATGCAGGGTAAGCTTCGTGACTGTGAACAAAAATCAAAGGATTCTACAGATCAGTTTGCCCGCAGGCGTGGCGAATACGAAACCAGAATAGGCCGGCTTAATGAAAAAATAAGCGACCAGAGTGAACAAATTGAAGCGCTTAAAGCCAACAATAACCAGGTATTGAACCAGTTGAAAGACTTGTCTGTAATCTCCGGGTCGCAGGCAGAAAGCATTAAAAAATCACTTGACAATATTGGTGCTAAAGACCTTTACATACAGGACCTGCAGAAGGCTATGGCAAGAAAAGACTCTTTAAACATGGCGCTGGTAATGAACCTGAAAGGTGCGGTTGGCGACCTTTACGACAAGGACATTAACATTAAGGTTGATAAAGGTGTTGTGTACATTGATATATCGGACAAACTGCTGTTTAAAAGCGGTAAATACGAGGTAAACGAAAGCGCCAAAGTAGTATTGGGCAAGGTTGCCAAAGTGTTGCTGAACCAGCCGGATATAGAGTTTATGGTAGAAGGCCACACCGATAACGTGCCTTACAAAAGCAGCGTTCTGGTAGATAACTGGGACCTGAGCGTTAAGCGGGCAACCTCTGTGGTACGCATATTGCAGGATCAATACGGTATTCCGCCAGCACGTATGACAGCGGCAGGCCGCAGCGAATATGTACCAGTAGGCTCTAACGACAGTGCCGAAGGCAAAGCTGCCAACCGCAGAACACGTATAGTAATATTGCCGGAGCTTGACCAATTCTTCAAGCTGCTGGAAACACCGCAAAGAAGCTAACAATAGAAGCCAGGATACAACAAAGAAAAAAGCTGTGTTTTTTAAGCACAGCTTTTTCTTTTTATAGGGCTAGCAACAGGAAACCATTGTTATTCAGAAACGTTTTTTTGAAAATTTTATTTTCTGTTATTGCCGAGATAAAACCGCAAGGCATTTAGGTATAAAATTCCACATAGTACCAGGGCTGCCGGTCTATTTTCCTTTCACTAACCTGATGGTTTGTTTAATGTTACCGTTAACCGCGGCGTTTACAAAATAAACCCCGCTGGCAAGTTTGCTGCTGTTCCATTCATAAGTGTAAGTACCGGCATCCTGCTGTTTGTTCAGCAGCACTTGTACTTGTTGACCCTTACTATCGTAAACAGCAAGCGTTATTTTAGATGGAGCTGCCAGGTGGTAGCGTATAGTGTTATTATTAGCAATAGGGTTGGGCGTTGCTGTCATAAATACGTCTGGTGTTTTGATATTCAGCCCGCCTGTTTTGGTGTTGGGTATTGTCATATCTGCACTCTTTTCACCGGACTTATCACCTGAAGCATCTTTAAAAGGAAAACCACAGCATGCGCTTACACCAGACCAGGGTGTTTGCAGGTAGGGGAAGGAAGGCTTAAACGTAGTATCGTTGGCATTAACACCGGTACGGTAGGTAAGCACACTCAGCAGGTTAGGCGTTACAGGGTTAGTACCGTCAAAGTCGTCATACCATAAACCTACAGCCGCCAGCACAATACCGCTTACCGCCTGTAATTCAATAAGGGTTACATCATCTTCCAGCCTGCGTCCATTGGGAAAACCATCCATATTGGGTATAAACTGCAGGTTGGCGTTGCTGTTGTAAGCAGGGTCTGTTAAGCCCAGTACAGCAGCCTGCACAAGCCCCAGCGGGCTAAAAGCAGGGTCATCCCGTTTAGTGGCCGGCACTGCCATGTTAAGGCGCAGCATATCGCCGCCATTTGGCAAAAAGTTATGAATAAATGGTTTGCCCGATGCCAGCGGGTTGCCGGCTTTACCTGTAGCCAATTGATAAGGCTTTAGATTAGGAACGCCGGTGTGAAAGATGGGCCATAAATCAACTGAACGGGGGGATTTAGGGGCAGGCAGCAGCAATTTGCCGAACACAGCATCATCCAGCGCCGTACCGGCTACGGCGGCACTGCCTTTAAGGCCATATAAACCGTTCTGATTGTTACCAAAACCGAAAGCGCCCAGCGAGTTGCGTTGAATACGCAGCGGTTTTAAAGCCGGTACCGCACCGCCAAAAAAGTTGTCATCCATGTACAGGGCCAGTTCCGGGTTGTAGAAAAACTTACCGAAAATCTTCAGTTTTTCCAGGTCTTCGTAGGGGGTAAGTGCATTCCATAAGTCTTTGTAGCCAATGGGTACAACAGCTTCATTGGTTAGCGGCATGCCCAGACGTGATACCTGTACCCAGGGGCCAAAAGTAAATTCAGCATCATCCTGCCAAAAACGGTCTGTATTGGCAGTGCGCAGGTTGCCATCGCGGTCGTAATCGTTGGTGATGTCCCGCAGTATGCGGATTTTAGGCCTGCTGGCAGATGCCCATACGCCAATAACATAATCAGGATCGAGGATGTTTTTGGCTTTGGAAACTGGCTTGTGATGTTTTTGCAGGGTAGATATGTCAATTTGCAAAGCAATGGCCGATACGTTTTTGCACTGCACGCCATCCGTAGGCTTTGAACCTGTGGTGCGGGGTGCATCGCCAAGGTCAAAAATGCCGCCCAGGTCAACAAAGAAGGCGTCATCCACGGGACCGCAAAATACTTTTTCACCGGTGTAGGCGTTAGCAATGGCCTTCGTCATGAGGGTGTTGTAATCGGCAACGTTCAGGCCGGCAGCGCCGCTGATAGAGCGTGGGCCAATGTTCGGCGGTGGCACAATGCCCCTGCTTACAATGGTTACAAAATGCCTTCCTCCATCGGTGCTGCGTTGCAGGCGGTACGTGGTTTTAAGGTTTTGTTTTCCCAGGCGTATGTTGAAAAAGGTGGTGGGGTCTTCGTTTTTTTGGTTGAAAGTAAAACGGTAGATAATGTCATCTCCCTTGGTGTTGAGATTGTTGTCAATATGAATCTCATACCTGATGTTCTCACCAAAATTGTTGTAGTTAGGGCCGCCATAAGGCAGTTGCAGCGGCACATAATTGGCAATAATGGTGATCTTGTTGGGGTTGTCAGGGCTGCGGAAAGCATAGAGGTCAGTATTGTCCGCAAGAGGGTCATTCGCAATCAAAGGCGCCTCCCGGTGGCTGGAGGACATCAGGACAGAAGAAAGGGCAAAGAGGCCGAGTACGGGCAATAGTTTGCCCCGCCTCTTTATGGAAAAAGTTTTCCTTCTCATAAGAGTGATTTTTTTAGGTAAACAAATAATTTGCAAGGTTAAACGGCAAGCTTAACCAGATGAGGACTGTAAAACAATGGTGGAAAGGGCTGCATTTACCGGTATTGCTGCGTTTGCCGCAAATACCGTTTACTCCCGGCGATGCTTACTATTGCAGATGTTGATTCAAAAGGTTTGTTAGTTTCAGTCAAACTATCTTATGTATAGTAGAAGGGCCAGCAGAAATATCTACGGAAATAGGTTTGGGATGGATTTGGGCTTTAAACAATTATTTGGGAATATTCTTTTGATACCGCTGGATATTTTCATGGCATCATTTAAGCAGGTATTAGAACATGGCTTTCCCCTGGGGTTGTCAGCCGGGTTTCTTCATATCCGCCTGCTGTTTTAAATAGGTAATGCTTATGTTAAGCTCGTACCCAATCAGTATCATCAGGGAATTGATGAATACCAGCAGCATCAAAATAAGCAACGTGCCTATAGAACCATAGAATTTATTGAAGTTGGAGAAATTCTGCACCCAAAAAGAAAAGCCCCAGGTGGTTAATATAATAAGCGCCGTTGCAAACACGGCGCCGGGAGATACCAGCTTCCACCTCTTTTTAACGGATGGTGCATACTTATAAATAAAGCCGATAGAGTAGAGGAACAGTGCCAGGATAACCAGCCAGTTAAGCAGCTTTATCAGCCAGCGCAGGTTAGAGCGCTGTATGTGCAGCCAACCCATGATAGTTTTAAATAAAACACCCTGGCCAACTGATATAAGGACTGTTCCTATCAGCAGGAATATTACGATCAACGTAAGCCTGATGGCCCTGAGCCTCTTGGCAACAAAGTTTGTTTTATGCTTTTCGTGTAAGGATTTATCAAACGTTCTTATCACGCCCATCATGGCATTGGATGAGTAGAACAGTGCCAGCACAAAACCTAAGGAAAGTAAGCCTGTTTTAGGCTTCTTAAAAAAATCTTCCAGGAAGTTAATGATAAGTACCTGTGTTTCCCTGTTGGGGGTTATATCTCTTACCAGCCTGTACAATTCCCTGAAAAACCTGTCTGATATGGGCATATAGGGTATCAGCGTGCAAAGAAAGATGGTGGCTGCCGGTATGGCCATAATAAAGTTGAACGATATGGCCGCTGCCCGTTCGCTCAACCCAACTTTTTTAACCTGCTTAATAAAAAAATTAAACACATCATGCAGTGGCAGCCCCTGTAAACCCGGCAAGGTAATACCCTTACTCTTGTTGATAACAAAAGACACAGGTTTGGTGGTTATTATGATACGTTCAAGTTTTGTCAAGGTGCTGCTTGCTTTTGTGCCTGTTTTGCCTGCCATTCGTTCAGGGCCTGCTGGTATTGCTTGGCGTATTTTTCATGTTCGGCGTAAGTGGTACTAAAGTTATGATAACCGTTAAAGTCTGGTTTGGCCACAAAGAAAATATAGTCGGTTTTAGGGGCGTTTAAAACCGCATCTATGGTTGTGGCAGAAGGTGTGCAAATGGGGCCTGGTGGCAGCCCTTTGTACCGGTAAGTATTGTACGGCGATTCCACTTCCAGGTGGCCATAATACAGCCGTTTTAAAGCAAAATTTTTCAGGGCAAACTTCACGGTAGGGTCGGCGCCCAGCAGCATACCCCGGCTTACCCGGTTCATATAAACGCTGGCTATATTTCCTTTTTCATCATTCTTATTGGTTTCTTCTTCCACTATGGATGCCAGGGTGTACACCTGCTCTGGAGAATAGCCCAGCGATGCGGCTTTTTGCAGCCTGTCTTTTTTGTTCCAGAAATTGTCTTTTTCAGTTTGCAGGCGCAGCAGCACTTTTTTTACCGGGGTGTTCCAGTTAAAAATATAGGTGTCTGGTATTACCAGTGTCATTACCGTGTTGGTATCAACGCCGGCTACCTGCAAAGAGTCGTTACTGTTCAGGTACTGCATTGCGGTGGCGGAGTCTGTAGAAAAGTTTTTGCCAATCATCCGGGCTAAATCTTCCCGTATGCGCAGTTTGTTGATTACCAGCCTTACCGGGGATTGCCGGTTATTGCGCAGCATGCGTATGATGTTGTAAATGCTTTCAGATTTTTTAATTTCAAATCTGCCCGGCTTTAGCCTTTTCCACACATTTAAACGTTCCGCAGCCAGGTAAAACAGCCATTTGCTGTTAATAAAATCTTCCGACTCAAACTGGTTTTGCACCTGGGTTTTAACGTCTTCGTTGTCCCTTATGTAAAGAAATTTCGATTTTTCAGAAAAGGCTGTTGCCGGGCCAAAAAACAACCACGCAAACAGCGCTGCCAGTAACAGTAGGATAATTAAAAGATACCGGATAATTTTTTTCATGTATTCATTTAGTTATGCAAAGTATTGTTGTTCCCGGGCGTCAGCAGATGTAGGTTTGACAGTGTTGCTCCGCAACTTTTTAATTTTTATGGACCCGGCAGTATGAACTACTATTGAGCTTCACTTGCGTCGCACTCTTCTGCGCCTTGTCCGCTATTCGCCAATGTGACACAGCTCAATGTCATTAAGTCAAGGAAACGAATGTCAGGTTGAGCTTGTCGAAACCGGGTTATGGAAGTCGATTTTCACCAATCCGCCTTCGACAGGCTCAGGCTGACAGCTTAACTTAACAACATGTCCCGCCTACATAAACCTTTCAACCTTTACCCCGACAAAACAAGTACCGCTCCAAAATAACAAACCCCGGCTGATATTTAGCCGGGGTTTGCAAATTATATTTTATTAAACTACTTAGCTGGTGAATCTACAGCGGGCAATGTAGCCGGGGGTGTAGTTTGCTGTGCCGGTGGAGTTGTAGAACTATTCGTATTCAGGTTCTTTAAAATATCCGGGCCCTGTTGTGTAGTTGCGCCTTTAAAGAACAAAATAGAAAACAGGCAAAGTAACGCGATAATGCCGGCAAAAAGCCAGGTGCCTTTTTCAAGCACATCGGTAGTTTGTTTTACACCCATAAATTGGTTGTTAAAACCAGCTATGCTGCCGGAAAGGCCACCGCCTTTGGGGTTTTGTATAAGCACAATAAAACCAAGTACAAACGCGGCAATAACAATCAGGATAAAGAAAAACAGTGTCATGATATACCTTTTAGTTCAGATATTTTGGCCGCAAAGTAAGCGGTTTTATCGGGATTCAAAAAACTTAATTTTTCATAAAGCTTTATGGCTTTGGCGGTTTTGCCCTGCTTAATTAAAACTTCGGCCATTGATTCGGTAACAATTTCCTTTGTTTCGTTAGATGCATTGGCAATGGTTTGGATGGCCTGCTCCATTTCAGGATCTGTACCCAGGTCGGTTGGCTGCGGGCCTACCTTTTTCATGTCTTTTAGCCAATCGGTAAATTTCCTGACCTTTTTGCCCAGTTTGTCTTTGGGCACCTGGGAGGGGTCCAGTCGTATGCCCTGGCTGTCAAAATAATCAACTGTGTAGTAGGGCTCAGACTGTATGGGCAGTTTGGCATCTTCCTCAACAGGCTTTTCAAATTCGGCGGCCTGTTGGGCCAGCACCCTGGCAAGCCCGGGGTTAATTTCCTCTTCCGGAACAATTTCTTCTGTTTCCCCGGTATCATCTGCCCCGGCTTCGTCTGCATCGGCCAGCAAATGTTCCGCGAAAGCGGCTTTATTAACCTCAAATTCAGTTGTGGGCTGTGCTGGTTCTTCAGCCTGGTGCACCTGTTCAGGTTCTGGTAGGGTTTCTTCTGCCGGTGGGGCTGTTATAATAATATCCTCCTGCACGGGTGTTTCAGTGGTTACATCAATTTTCTCACTTGCGGGTTCTTCCGGGGTATTCAACAAGTGGTTTAACCAGTATATATTATTGTAATAAACGGCTGTTTTTTGTGCCTGCCTTTTTGCAGCCAAGGCATCACTTTCCTGCATTAATTTTTTTGCGAGGAAATACTGTGCAGCAGTAAAATAGGGGTACGTCTTTGCAATACTGTCCAGTTCTTCTGCACTTATGCTATGCAGTGTAGTTTTGCCAGTTAACGCCTCCAGTATTTTACTTTGTGCAATGGTCATCGGTGCAAAATAATATAATGAAGGCAGATAGCCAAAGATAGGGTTCAAGGCCAAAGTAGTTCACTGTATAGTTTTGCGCCGGTGATTGTTGTAAAATTCTATTTAGAAGTGGCTTGCAGGTTGTATTGCTGTATAAGCTTGCGAATGGTTTTAAAACTGAAAGAGCTTGCGTCTAAGAATTGTTTGTATACTTCTTCATTATCCTTAAGCAGGTCTGATACATGTTGCTTTCGTTTTTCACGGCTGCCCATCAACGCGTTGGTTTTAATTTCAACCATTTCACCGTCTGCTTTCTTAGCATACCATATTATGGTAGTTGATGAGCTGCCTCCGTTAGGCGAAAAGGTGCTGATGGTTCTTTCGTATTCGTAAAGCTGAATTTTTCCATCCTCAATGCATAAAAGAAAGCTGGCTTTTTTGTCTCCTGGTATGGTTTGCTGGCGGTAAAGTTCTTTTTTCTTTGAGAAATAGTAGGATGCAACTGTCCTAATATCGCAGGGATATGTTGAAGTATCATTGGTAAGTTGATATTTTTGAAACAGTGGCTTTTTTATTTTCCCATAAACAGTATCATTAGCTAATGTAACCACATAATCCTGTTTTTGACAATAGCCTGTAACCGTAATACAAAGAATTACGGCTAACGCAAGAAGTTTAGGGCGCAACATGTTGTAAAGAATTTTAGTACGGGTTAAAATAAACAATAGTACAAATTACATAATAAGCGTAGCAGACCTTTCCTTCACCCATTTTAAAGCGGTTTTCAGTTGCTCTGCCATAGTTAGGTTGGAGTTGTTTAAAACAATTGCATCTTCTGCCTGGCGCAATGGGCTGAACTCCCGGTTACTGTCCATATAATCACGCATCTCAAGGTTGCGTTTTACTTCTTCTATTGTTATATCAGGATTTTTCTCGTATAGCTCTTTAAAGCGCCTTTCCACCCTTACGTGAGGGTCTGCGGTCATAAAGATTTTCAATTCCGCATTCGGGAAAACAGTGGTACCGATATCGCGGCCATCCATTACAATTCCTTTCTTTTCACCCATTTTTTGTTGCTGCTCTACAGCAAATTCACGCACTTCTTTTAACGCGGCTATGGTACTTACATTTTCGCTTACCAGCATATCGCGTATTAATGCTTCTACATTTTCATCGTTCAGGTACATGTCGCTTTTTCCTGTGCGGTCATTATACTCAAACGAAAGTTCAATGTTGGTTAATGCTTTAATAACATCTTCGGAGCTGTCGGTGTTAACATGGTTTCGCAGAAAATAAAGCGTTATTGCCCTGTACATGGCGCCACTGTCAACAAAAACATAGTTTAGCTCTTTTGCCAGTTGTTTGGCGAGTGTACTTTTTCCGCAGGATGAAAAGCCATCTATCGTAATGATTATCTTCTTCATTGCACAACAAAATTGCAGTAAAAAATCATCACTGGCAAAAAGAATACTTACAGGGATGGCTTTACTGTTCAAATGAAAAGGATAAGGATAAAACCGGTAAGCTGTGAGATTTATTTTGCTGTGTCACCACCGCGCCAGGGATTGAAGCGGTTACCCCGGTGAGGCCGTGGCAGCCGGGCTTTGCGCCGGAGTAATAGCGGAAAGCCCGGCCCGCCCTGTATTTTGGCGGGGGCGCCCTAAAAACAAAAAAGCAAGGCAAAGCCTTGCTTAAATAAATTATGTTGGTGATTAATTAGTTGGCAATTACTTCAACGCCCGGATGTTGCTTTTCGTTAAACACGAATTTTGAATCGGGCAATGTTGCATTGGTATTGATATTGGTGAGTGAAAACTCAATAACATTATTACTCTTGTCAATAACCTTTGCTTTTGTAATCAGGTTTTTTGCTTTATCAACAAACACATTTACCTGCTTAAAGTTTTTGCGGGCATCCGTGGGGGTCATTTGTATTTCGTTGTAGGCACCTGCAGATGAAACCAGTTTGTAGGTAAAGTCTTTATCGTAAAAGTTAGAGAGTAATTTTTGCGGGGTTAAAGTGCGGCTGTCGTTATCTACATCGCTAACAGTAACCTCATTTTCCCCGTTATAATTCCAGGTTTTTGCACCGTTGCAAAAAATTTCAGTGCCGCCTTGCTTAATGTAATATTGTTCACCTTTTATTGAAATAAGCCCGCTTACAGATCCTTTCTTAACATTTTTCCTGTCTTTGGTAGTATAGGTAAAATTGGCGGTAACGCCTTTAAACGTATTTAGCTTAGCACTAACATTGTCCAGAATTTTTTTTGCGTTAGGGTCGTTTTGAGCATTGGCAATCAATCCTGTAGAAACAAAAACCAGTAAAATAAGATACAGTTTTTTCATCGTCATACATTTTATGAATTTGCAAAGATAATTTAATAACGGGTGTAAGACCTAACCTTACAACGAATGTTTAATGAAGGTAGCGTTAATTATTCGGCACATTCTGGCTGTTGCCAAATACGTACCGGAGCTTAAACGGCAAGGTATTTTTAGAAATTCTTAACTACGCCGGCCAGTTGCGGATATTTTATGTGCCTATATTGCCATATTAAATGTAACTTCGCACGTTTTATGAAATTAACGATACCTGCATTAGTATTGGTTTTGGTTTTCTCTTCCTGCGCTTCAAAGTTTGCAAAGGTGATGAAAAGCAAAGACAATGAGTACAAACTGAAAATGGCCGAGCAGTATTACGCCAATAAAAAATACAGCTATGCCCAGCAACTGTTTGATGAGTTGTTCCCTTACATTAAAGGCAAGGAAGGTTACGAAGACGCTTTTTACAAGTACGCCTACTGCGCCTACAACCAAAAGGACTACCTGAATGCAGAAAGCCTTTTTAAAACTTATACAGAAACGTTTCCCAATGGCCCAAGGGCTGAGGAATGCGAGTACATGAGGGCTTATTCTTTTTATAAACAATCGCCCAAGGTTGACCTTGACCAAACCAACTCAACCAAGGCTATAGCCCTGATGCAGGCCTTTATTAATACACACGGTGAAAGCGAAAGGACCAAACAGGCTACCGAAATAATTGATAAGCTAAGGGAAAAGCTGGAACTGAAAGAATTTAAAAGCGCACAACTATATTATGACCTCGGTTACTACAAAGGCGCAGCCGTGGCTTTTTCTACCTTAATGGATAACTATCCCGATTCCCGTAAAAGTGAGGACTACAAACTGGCGGTAATTAAATCTTACTATCGCTATGCGGAAATGAGTATCTGGGATAAACAGGAGGAACGTTATAGCAAGGTACTTACCGAATGCACAGATTTTTCCGACCGCTTTCCTGAAAGCAAACTGAAGGAGCAGGTGGATGAGTATAAAGCACTTTCTGATAACAACTTAAAAAGAATACACAATGAGCAAGCTCAGGCGACAACTCAGCGCTAATACAACCAATGTGGTTGAAACTAAAAGCCTGATAGACATTAAAGCCCATACGGGTAACCTGTACGAATCAATAGCTATTATAGCCAAACGTGCCAACCAGATTAACATAGCGTTAAAGGAAGAGTTGCACAACAAACTGGAAGAATTTGCCAGCCATACAGACAGCCTGGAAGAAATTCACGAGAACAAAGAGCAGATTGAAATTTCAAGGGCTTACGAAAAAATGCCAAATCCTGCTATTCTTGCCACACAGGAGTTTATGGATGGCAAAGTGTATTTCCGCAACAACGAAGACGATTTGTTCCGTTAGGATCCGCAAAATATTTATTGCAATGCAAACGACAGTAGAGATACTGTCGTTTTTTATTACTTTGGTGTTTGTAATGGCAAGCAGAATTTTTGGGGACCAAAGCCATTGCTACTATTGAACCTGGGTTGTGTCACTCACTTGTACGCCTTGTCCGCTACTCGCCATAGTGAAGCAGCCCTCAAATACTTACACTCGCTTTATGCTTGCAGGAAAAAAAATATTATTGGGCATTACGGGCAGCATTGCAGCTTATAAATCTATATTACTGGTAAGGTTGCTGGTAAAGGCCGGGGCAGAAGTGCGGGTAATTATTACGCCCGGTGCTAAAGACTTTGTGCCGCCGCTGGTATTGTCAACACTGTCTGGCAACAAAGTGCTGGTTGACCTGTTTGACGAAGATAGCTGGTCGAACCACGTAATGCTGGGCCGCTGGGCCGATGTGATGCTGATAGCGCCGCTAAGCTGTAATACTTTGGCCAAAATGGCCAATGGCCAATGCGATAATCTTTTATTGGCCGTTTACCTGTCTGCCACATGCCCGGTAATAGCGGCGCCGGCCATGGATGAAGATATGTGGCGCCACCCCGCAACCAGGGCCAATATTCTAAAGCTGGAAGGTTATAGCAACCATGTAATAAATGTGGGTACCGGCGAACTGGCCAGCGGCCTGGTGGGAGAGGGGCGTATGGCCGAACCTGAACAGATACTGCAATACCTTACCAACCAGTTTTTCAGGGGTACTGCCTTACGGGGCAAAAGGGCCGTTGTAACTGCCGGGCCTACATACGAAGCCATAGACCCCGTTCGTTTTATCGGTAACCATTCTTCAGGAAAAATGGGTTTTGCCATAGCAGAAGCATTGTACAGGCAGGGCGCTGAAGTGCATTTAATTGCAGGGCCGGTAAAGCTTGCACATATTGCCGGTGTAAAACGTACTGATGTTACATCTGCAGGGCAAATGCACAGCGCTGCAAGAGAGGCTTTTAAAGATGCGGATATTGCGGTAATGAGTGCAGCCGTGGCTGACTACACACCCGTTGAAGTAGCGGCTGAAAAAATAAAAAAGACGGATGGCGGGCTAACCCTTAACCTGCACAAAACAAGAGATATCCTGAAATCTCTTGGTGAGGTAAAAGCCAACGGGCAGTTGCTGGTTGGCTTTGCATTAGAAACCAACAACGAAAAAGAAAATGCCCTGCAAAAGTTAAAGCAGAAAAATGCTGATTTAATTGTTTTAAATTCATTACGCGATTCCAATGCCGGGTTTGGGTACGACACCAACAAGGTGACTATCTTTGATAAAGAGGGCAATACCTTTGAAACAGGCTTGCTGAGTAAACAACAAGTGGCAGAAGAAATTGTGCAAATCATTATACAAAAACTACATGCGAAAACTATTTAATTTACTGTTTGCGGCGTGCCTGTGTTTCAGTTTTTGCAGCGCCCAGGAGTTCCAGGCAAAAGTTACAGTTAACGCACAGCGTGTAAGTACGCAAGTAGACAAAAAAATATTCAACACCCTGCAAACGCAGTTAACTAATTTGCTTAATAACCGCAAGTGGACAAATGATACTTACCAGCCTAACGAAAAAATCCAGTGCTTCTTTCTGCTGAGCATAGAAAGTACGGATGACCAGAATATCTACCGGGGCTCCCTTACCGTACAGGCGGCCAGGCCCGTGTACAATTCGGCTTACAAATCTCCATTGGTTAACTTTCAGGATGCGGATGTGAATTTTAAATACGTAGAATACCAGCCTGTTGAGTTTAATGAAAACCGTGTGCAGGGCAACGACCCCCTGGCGGCCAACCTTACCGCTATTTTTGCCTACTATGCTAATATTATCCTGGGTATGGATTACGACTCATATTCCCTTAAAGGTGGCGATGCCTATTTCAGGAAAGCACAGAACATAGTCAACAATTCTCCCGAAGGCAGAAGCATCAGCGGTTGGAAAGTATTTGACGGGCTGCGCAACCGGTATTGGCTGGTTAACAATGTTGTTGATCCCAAAAATAACATGCTGCACGACATTTTCTATGGATATTACCGCAATGGGCTTGACAATATGTACGAGAACGAAATACTGGCCCGTGAACAGGTGTTGGATGTGCTAAACAAACTGCAGGATTTTAACCAGCAAAGTCCCAATACCATGATATTGCAGTTTTTTATGCAAAGCCGCAGCCAGGAGTTAATCGGTATGTTTAAGAAAGCAGATCCACAATCAAAATCAAAGGCCCTGGAACTGTTGTCTAAACTGGATATTGCCAATACCGCCAAATATAGAGAGGAGTTGAAGTAATGAAGAAAGCAATAATGCTGGCAATAGTACTGGTGACGGCAGGTTGTTCTGATAACAGCATACCAGGGGATGTTATTCCGCCGGAAAAAATGAAAATGATTGTGTACGATTTATTGCGGGCAGATGAAGCTGCCATACGTGTAAAACTTGACAGCAGCATTAACACCTATACCAACCGCACGCTGGTTATGTACAACAATGTTTTTGCTGTGCATAAGATAAGCAGGGATGAATTTTACAAAAGCTACAAATACTATGAAGAACATCCCGATTTAAACAAAGCCCTGATGGATTCTGTTTCAACTTTTGCCAACCGCGAAAAAATGAACCAGTACAACAGGCCACCCATTAAAACAGACAGCCTGCGTAAAAAAGTACACTTGCCAAAATAGATTAAGTGATAGTGTTTTAGCCTGAAAAGATGCCTGCCATGAATAAAGTATTTTCCAACGCCTTAGATGCGCTTTACGATATGCACGATAATGCCACCATTATGCTGGGTGGTTTTGGCCTGTGCGGTATTCCCGAAAATTGCATTACAGCCCTGGTTGAAAAAGGGCACAGTAATCTAACCTGTATATCTAATAATGCCGGTGTGGATGATTTTGGATTAGGCCTGCTGTTGAAAACCCGGCAAATAAAAAAAATGATCAGCAGCTATGTGGGCGAGAACGCAGAATTTGAAAGGCAACTGCTTTCCGGTGAGTTGGAGGTGGATTTAATTCCGCAGGGGACATTAGCCACACGCATACAGATGGCCGGTATGGGTATACCCGCTTTTTTTACACCGGCGGGTTATGGTACCGAAGTAGCTGAGGGTAAAGAAGTACGTGAGTTTAATGGAAAAATGCACCTGATGGAGCTTGCACTGCAAGCGGATTTTGCCCTGGTAAAAGCCTGGAAAGCAGACAGCCTCGGCAATCTTGTCTTCAGAAAAACCACACGCAATTTTTCAACTTCCATGGCCAAAGCAGGAACCATAACCATTGCCGAAGTAGAAGAATTGGTAGAGCCTGGCCAACTGGACCCTGACCATATTCATGTAGCAGGCGTTTATGTGCACCGTGTTTTTAAAGGCACGGGTTATCAAAAGCGAATTGAAAAAAGAACGGTAAAGATTGGCTCACAGGCCAACGAAAAATAAAATCGGGGCGGGATGCCTGCTGCCCAATGAGCCGAACGTACAAGTGAGTGACACAACAGGCGACGCCATGAAATACCTCAGCCCGTACCATACTAAAACCAATGCCGTAAGGCATTATAACCCTACTTGAGACGAACATTGAACTTTGAACAACTAAACATTTACTTATGCCTTTGGATAAATATGGAATTGCCAAACGTATTGCGCAGGAGTTGCGTGATGGCATGTATGTAAACCTGGGCATCGGCATACCAACGTTGGTGTCTAACTTTATACTGCATGGCATAACGGTTGTTTTGCAAAGCGAAAACGGTATTTTAGGCATGGGGCCATACCCTACGGAAGAAGAAATAGACAGCGACCTTATTAATGCCGGTAAAGAAACTGTTACCGTAATACCGGGCGGCGCTTTTTTTGACAGTGCCGAAAGCTTTGGCATGATAAGGGCCGGTAAGATAGATTTAACCGTACTCGGCGCCATGGAAGTTAGCGACAGCGGCGATATTGCCAACTGGAAAATTCCCGGTAAAATGGTAAAAGGCATGGGTGGCGCTATGGACCTGGTGGCCAGCGCACGTAACATTATTGTGGCCATGCAACATACCAACCCAAAAGGAGAAAGCAAGCTATTGCCAGCTTGTACGTTGCCCCTTACAGGCATACGTTGTGTAAAAAAAGTGGTAACAGACCTTGCCGTGCTGGAGATAACACCGGATGGCTTTTTGCTGAAAGAAAGGGCGCCGGGCGTTAGCGTTGACGAGATAAAAGCCAAAACGCTTGGCCGCCTGGTTGTACCAGCCGAAGTGCCTGAAATACTGGTATAAAGCAGCGTTTTTACAACCGGTTTTTTGCCGGTGAACCCGATTGGATTATTTTAGTGCAAAATTGAATTTTCTTGAAATCTATTCTTACAGAACAGCAGGTGGCTTTATCGCTTAAAAGGTTGGCGCACCAGGTATATGAAAATCATTTGAACCTGCAGGATACTGTGCTTATTGGCATTCAGCCACGCGGCATTTATGTAAGCGACCGTATTGTAGATGAACTAAAGTTGCTTACCAATGCTTCCAACATAAAATACGGCAAACTGGATATCACTTTTTACCGCGATGACGTGCGCAAAAGCCTGCATGTGGCCAACGCTACAGATATACCTTTTAGCATTGAAAATAAAAATGTGGTGATTGTTGACGACGTATTGTGGACAGGCCGCACCATCCGCTCAGCGCTGGATGCCTTGCTTGATTTTGGCCGCCCTGCCAAGGTAGAGCTGTGCGTATTGATAGACCGCCGCTTTAGCCGCGAACTGCCCATCCATGCTGATTATACCGGCACAGCCATAGACACTTTTCCTTCTCAAAAAGTAATTGTAAAGTGGAAAGCCAAAGGTGATAAAGATGAAGTGGTGCTGATGTGATGAAAGTTTAGGCAGGGAACTGGAAGTACGAAGTATGTTTATACTCCGTTTCCACTCTAAATGCCTTCGTAGCCCATACATAACCTCCCCTCACACGCCCTCCATAAACACAGGCGCCTTCTCCTTCAGGTACAATTGCCGGTATTGTTGGGGGCTCATTTTATATTTTTCCTTAAACTGCCGGTTAAAGTTGCTGAGGTTATTGTAACCGCTCTCTGATGCTATCCTGGTTATTTTCAGGTCTTTTTCTATTAACAGTTTAGCGGCATGGTTTAACCGTACTTCGCACAGGTAATCAGAAAAAGTGCGCTTGGTACGCTCCAGGAAAAACCGGCAAAACGAGGTGCGTGTCATGTACACCAGCGATGCTGCCTCTTCCAGCCTTATTTCCCGGTGAAAGTTCTGCAGTATAAACTGGAATACTTTGTTCAGCCTGTCGGCATCAAAGCTGTTATGCCCAACTATCCCCGCCCCGGATACAAGGCTGTATTCATCCGTGCCGGCCAGCATATCCAGTATTTCCAGCAGCAATACCAGCCTGCTTATACCGGTTGTGCAGGTCATCTCCCGCATTTTAGCCGCAATAGCTTTGCAACTGTTGCCGAGTATATCAACACCCTGGGCCGACCGCTCTAAAAACTGGTTCACTTTTTTCATTTGCGGCAGCGAGAAAAAATCCTTTCCCAGCGATGCTTCCCTGAAATGTATTACTATAGACTTTGCCCGCAGGCTAGAGTGCTTGTCATAATAAACCGGCGGGTTGCGGTAAAGGTGCGGCAGGTTGGCGCCCAAAAAAGACAGGTCGCCCTTTTTAAAGTCAGATGTTGCGTTGCCTACAAACCTTTTTCCCTCACTTTCTTCAATCAGTACCAGCTCAAACTCCGGGTGATAATGCCAGGGGGTGCCAAAGTAAGGCAGGTCAAAAGCCTGTACAAAAAAAGATTCTTCCTCTTTAGGCGGCAGGTGTTCTAAAACTGGTTTCATAGTGCAATCGTTATTATTTTATCCTGTATCGGTTAGCTAAAGTCAAAATAAGGAAAATAAAATACCGGCATTGGATAATTAGGTGAACGGGTAAAACTTAAAGGTGGTATAGTTTTATCCCGCCTTTTATGTGGGCTAGTAATGCCGGGGCCGGCATTTTTCCATGATAGAATTTTTCAGGGGGTGCCCCCAAGCTATCGCAAGGGGTCGGGCTTTCCGCTGCAAGTCCTCGCCACCTCCGCTAAAGCTGCGGTGGCTGTGGGCTTTCCGCTTCAATCCCTCACCCATTGGCGAACTTGTTGCATGCTTCACAGGCAGGCCTAAGCCCTGGCGGTAAAATACTGGTATTTATGTTTTTTGTGCAGGCATGTTGTACCTGTATTCAGCATAGCAACGGGCTTCATTATCATGAAAAGATAGTATCAGTTTAGGATAACCTGCTGATAAACAGGCAGGTTAATATAAGGTAGCTTTGAAATAGATACTCAATTATACACCAGTTAACAAAGCCAATATAGTATTACTTATTGCCTGTTTACTGGTAAATTGATAACGTCTTTATTTTTTATTTTACTAACCGAATGTCAGCTAACCGCGCCGCTAACCGGCATGTACATAACTGCTTATGAAAGATTGCCGTTGCCTTTTTTTGATATGTCTTTTGTTACCCGGCTTATACAGCCTTGCAGCAGGCCAGGCAAATTACTGGGTTTACGACAACGGGCAGCAAAAGTTTGAATGGGATGTAGTGGCAGACAAGGCAAGGGTATATGTATCATCAACAAACACCACAATATGGCAGGGTAGCCTGCTACCGGCATTTTGGCTGCAGGTAAATAACAGGCAGCAATATATTAAGGCCGTTGCTAACACCGAAAAATCCACCGTAACAGAAAACAACCTCTCACTTACGCTCCGTATCGGCAATTACGGTACCGGGAAACTATCCGTATCCAAAGAAAACTGGGGCATACGTTTTTCGGCGCTCAGCATTAACTGGGGCAATACTATCCCTGCTATTATCGAAATGTATTTCGGCACTTCTGCCGTACATCCTGACAGCAATGTTGTTTCACCCAACTGGGAGAGGCCTTTTATGCCCGACTGGCAATCTTTTGGCTTTTGTATACCGGGCGCCAAAGGCGGCACCGTGCAAAGCTATTTCCGCATGTGGGACTTTGGTCAGGCCAACGTTGCCCTGGGCGGTTTTGGCCCGGCGCTTGGCGCACCCTATGGGGCCGCTTACCCCAGGCCCCTCTATTATGCAGGTATGGGCTCTGATGCGGGCTTTGCCGTAGCCGGTGCAGGCAGCATACCCGATGCGCCTATGATGTTGCGGGTACAGGCTACCAGTGCCTGCCTGCAATACATTTACCGGGAAGATATTTGGGGCGCACCTGTAGCTAAAGAACGTACCTGGAATGAGCCACTGCGTATTACCATGGCTGCCAAAGCGTACGACGCTTTCCGCAGCTATTATAGCTCATTTCCGGGCAAGCAACACCCTGTGGCCGCCGCAAAAGCTATCTGGAATACCTGGGGCCTCTGGCGTGAAAAGAAATATGCGATAAAGCCTATTGCCGATTTTGCGAAAACAGCCGGCAGTGAAATAATGGTCCTGGACGATCCCTGGGAATCGTCCCAGGGATCCGGAAAACCCAACCTGCAGAGATTCCCCAACTTTTTTGAAGACATAGATTATATACACCAGCAAGGCTTGCAGCATGGCGTTTGGGAAACGGTTGGCTGGATAAGCAATCCCGCCGAGGCTGGTTTAACAGATGAAGACCTGCTGCTAAAAAAGAACGGCAAGGCCTGCCGTGCCAACTGGAGTTTCAGTCCCTGGGGCGAATCTTACTACTGCCTTGACATCAGCAGCCAACGTACCCGCAATTTTATTAAAAAGCGTACGGAGGGCATTATGAAAACAGTGAAGCCCGCACTGATAAAACTTGATTTTGGTTACGGCTTTCCGGACCCATCTGTAGCAGTGGCCAAAAACCCTGCATACCGTGGTGAAAGATTTGCTTACGAGCTGGTTAAGCTGATTGCAGAAACCGCGAAAAGCATTAACCCTGATGTTATCATTATGTATTACAGCATAAGCCCCTTGTGGCTGCCGGTAATGGACCTGGTATCTATGGACGACCAGGGCGACCTGTGGTACGACATAAAACCAGGCCACCAGCAATGGAGCATCTGGGGCTCGCTGATTGCTGAAAAAGGTATGGCCGTTAATGGCTCATCCGGCTACGATTGGCAAACCGATGATGAAGTGCTTTTAAACAGCGCTGTGGTTGGCTCGCCAGGCTCAGTGCTTCCGTCAGACTATGGGGAGGACAAAATATCACCCTTGTTTGTTAACCGCAGGCTGGCGGTAAACAAATGGCACCGCAAAACACTTAGCTGGAAACCCTTGTGGTTTAACAGCCATGCGGGTGGGTTTACAGCGCCGCCGGAATTGCAATGCTGGGGCAGGCTGGAAGCTTCAGGCAATGGTACAATTCTTACCTCAGTGGCGCTGCGTGCTATGGAAAAAGGTGATTTGATGCCGGTTGATGAACATTTACAGCAGGTAAACTGGCAGGGCCGCTGGGCATTGATTGCACAGGATACAGCGGATATTTCCAGCAGCAAAAAATTGGCCGTTATACCCTTTGACGAAGGCTGGATAAGCCTGCCTTACAACAGCAAACCAAGAAGCATAACCATATTGAATACGGAAGGGGAGAAGGAGTTCACCCGCTGGCAATGGCAGGATGGCAAACTAATGATAAAGATTGACAAAGAGCTATTGAAATCAACAGCGGGGTACTTAATAGAGCGGTAAAAAATACAACAATGCCGCTTGAACAGCAAGGCAATTGGGAGCCTGGCAGCAGAAACTAAAATTCAACCCGGGTCTGAACAGCCGCCCAATGATTTGCAGATGAACGGATTGCGACGCAAGGGACGATGCCACGAAATATTGTCGCCGGTATTAAAAAAACTACGGGATACACAATGTTTAAAGTTTCCGCAGCCCTAAACCCTTTAAAACAATTAACCAAACCCTTTGCAACAATCAGCAAGTGCCGGTAAAACAAACTGTACCTGCTTTTTATAACAATGAAAAATTGCATGCTTATGAGTTCAAGAATTACCAGGATTGTAAGTTGCTGTTTGCTATTCCTGCTGCCAGTGGCAGTATTTGCACAGCAAAAGGTTACCGGTAAGGTAACCAACGCCAAAGATGGCAAGCCCATACCATTTGCCACCGTAATGGTTAAAGGCACTACTGTTGCCACCAATACGGATGAAGAAGGCGTTTTTAGCCTTAATGTGCCTGCAGGCAATACGGTACTTACCGTTTCGTCAGTAGGTTTTGTGCCGTTGGATGTAACCATAGCCAACGGTGTAGCCAACGCGTCGTTAATAGAAACCACCAGCGACCTTAACGAAATTGTGGTTACCGGTTACTCATCGCAACGTAAAAAAGATATCACCGGCTCCGTATCGGTGGTAAAAGTTGCGGATTTGCAGGCCATACCCGCCACTACCGCAGAAAACCAGTTGCAGGGCCGTGCCGCCGGTGTAAACGTAACCACCAACAGCCAGCCCGGCAGTGTATCTACCGTTAGGATACGCGGCTTTGCGTCTTTTACGGGCAACGACCCACTGTATATTGTGGATGGTGTACCGGTAGGCTCTTTACTGGGTATTAACCCGGATGATATAGAGTCTATGCAGATATTGAAAGACGCAGCATCGGCCTCTGTATATGGCGCCCGTGCTTCTAACGGCGTTATCATTATCACTACCAAAAAAGGAAAAACAGGGGCGGCCAAAGTAACCTACAACATGTACTACGGCGTACAAAACCCGGGTGCCGGGTGGGGCAAAGGCAAAATGCTGAACCCGCAGGAATATGCCGACCTGGAATGGCTGGCGTACAAAAATTCCGGCCGTGCACCCAGCAGCCCCCAATATGGCAGTGGCGCCACGCCGGTGCTGCCGGATTACCTGCTGGCCGGTACAGCGGCTGGCTTAAGCGAGGGAGACCCAAGGGTAAGCCCCGACCTTTACGACCTTAACTACAGCCGCCTGGGAGATGCCAACTATGCCCCCTACCTGATTGTAAGGGCCAACAAAACCGGCACCAACTGGTGGGATGAAGTAACAAGGGTAGCACCTATTATGAACCATACCCTTACTGTTTCCGGCGGCTCTGCAGATAAAAGCAAATACCTGGCAAGTTTTAACTACTTTAACCAGGATGGTATTGTGATTAATAATTTTTACCGCCGTTACAGCGCCAGGTTCAATACGGAGTTTAATGTTAAGAAGAATATCAGGATAGGTTCCAATATGCAGGTGTTCTTTTCAGAAGCCAATGCCGTGGAGAACAACACCGAAAACAGCGATGTGGTGCTTAGCCGCCTGATGCTGCCTATTGTACCGGTGTACACTATTGTACCCGGCGATTTTGCGGGAACAAGGGGTGGCGGTTTGGGCACACCTAATAACATGGTAGCCTTTAGGGAAAGAAGAAAGAACAACAGGGCCAATGGCTTTTTGTTATTCGGTAACGCGTATGCGGAAGTTGATTTGCTGAAGCATTTTACCGCACGTACCAGCTTTGGCGGATACTTCAGTTCTTTTGATACCAAAAACTATCCTTATATAGAATACGAAGGTTCTGAAAACGACCGTAACCCTACTTATTCCTCCACTTTTGGAAAAAACCGTTCCTGGGTTTGGACCAACCAGCTAAGTTACAAAAACACATTTGGCGAACACTTTGTGCAGGCCCTGGCCGGTACTGAAGCTGTGGAAGAATTCGCCAACCAGGTTACCGGTAGCCGCAGCAACTATTTCACCTACTTTAACTACGATTACATTACTTTAAGTTCAGGTACATCTAACCAGTTGGCCAGCGGTTCACCAAGCACGGCTTCTTTGTTCTCGTTATTTGGAAAAGTTGACTATACCTTCAAAGACCGTTACCTGTTAAGTTTAACAGTACGCCGCGATGGCTCTTCCCGCTTTGGCTCTGATGCCCGTTATGGTACCTTCCCAGCCGGATCGCTTGGATGGCGCATATCTGAAGAATCGTTCCTGAAAGATGTAAGCTGGATTAAGGAACTGAAAATACGTGGTAGCTGGGGCCGCATGGGTAACCAGCGCATAGGCCCTACCAACCAGTTTACCCAGTTTTCACCCAGCAACAGCGCCGCATCTTACGACATTAATGGCAGCAGCACCACACCTTCGGCCGGTTTTTATAACAACTTCATTGGTAACTCCGCCGGCCAGTGGGAAACCAACGTAACCACCAACATAGGATTTGACGCCTTTCTTTTCAAAGGCACGGAAATAGTGTTTGACTGGTACCACAAAAAAACTGAGGACCTGCTGTACCCGGTGCAGCAACTTGCTACATCAGGAGGTATTGCCGCTTTAAATCCTCCGTTCTTTAATGTGGGCAGCATGAAAAACTGGGGTATTGATATACAGATATCTCAAAAGGCAAACCTTGGCGATGTTAAATTTGATGGAACGGTAACCTTTACCACCTATAAAAATACCATCACCTCCATTTCGCAGGGCCTTACGTACTTTGATTACAACAGCCCGTTGAATGAGGCGAATAGGATTAACGGCACATTTACACGTAACGCCGTAGGCGAAGCCATTAACGCGTATTATGGCTACCAGATAGTTGGTATGTTCCAAAGCTCAAGGGATGTGGAAGAGTCACCGGTTCAGGATGCAGCTGCACCTGGCCGCTTTAAATACCTGGATGCTGATGGCAACGATACCATTAATGCAAGCGACAGGGTATTCTTTGGTAATCCCAATCCCAAGTTTACTTATGGTTTAAACCTGGAATTTTCTTATAAAGGGTTTGACCTGGCTGCCTTTTTCTATGGCGTGCAGGGCAGGGATGCTATTAACTACGGCAGGTTTAATACTGATTTCTACCAAACCGGCGTTACCAACAAAGCCAGGGCTACCCTTTACGATTCGTGGACGCCGGAGCGGCCCAATGCCACATTCCCCATACAGGAAGTTGACGCCACATTTAGTACCAATACGGTGCCCAATTCCTTCTATATGGAAAACGCATCTTACCTGCGCCTGAGAAACCTTACGCTTGGTTACACCATCCCTTCCAGGGCGTTAAGCAGGTTAAAGATTGACAAGTTCAGGGTATATGTGCAGGCTACCAATTTGTTTACCATCACAAAATATACAGGGTTGGATCCGGAAATTGTGACAACGGATGACAGGGCCGCTGGAATTGACCTGGGTGTTTACCCCACGGTAAAAACATTCCTTATTGGCGCCAGTATTAATTTTTAAACTATTCAACCGCTTTATATATGAAAAAGAAAATATTTATCACCATAACATGCCTGGCGGGTATATACCTCTTGTATTCCTGCAGCAAGAATTTTTTAAACAAGAGTGCAAACGGCACATTGAACCCAGACCTTTTGGCAAATACAACCGGTGTGGAGCAATTGCTGATTGGCGCCTATTCGTTACTGGATGGCTACAGTGTGGGTTCTGCCACCGTAGGTAGCTGGTCTTCCGCCGCGTCTAACTGGGTATATGGCAGTATTGCCGGTGGCGATGCCCACAAAGGCAGCACGGCCACAGACCAGCCGGAAATAAACGCCATTGAGAACTATACAGCAGTGCCCACCAATGCGTTTTTTAACCAGAAGTGGATAGCCGTTTATGACGGTGTTACCCGCGCCAACATTGTACTTAAAGTAATGGCCAATGCAACAGATATGTCTGATGCTGTTAAAACAAGGGTTGCCGGTGAAGCCCGTTTCCTCAGGGCCCACTTTCATTTTGAGGCAAAGAAAATGTGGAATAACGCCCCTTACATTGATGAAACTATGACGGAGTTTACCGTGCCCAACGAAAAAGTAAACGTTCCTAACACAGAAGATATATGGCCTAAAATACAGGCAGATCTGCAGTTTGCCTACGATAACCTGCCCGCTACCATGAATGCGGTAGGCCGTGCCAACAAATGGGCTGCCGGCGCCATGCTGGGCAAATGCCTTGTATTCCAGAAAAAATGGGCCGAAGCCAAAACTGTTCTGGAAGCGGTATATGCCAACGGTACTAACCCGCTGGGCGTTAAATATGGTTTGTTAGACAGGTACCAGGATAACTTTAATGCCGCTACAAAAAACAGCAAGGAAAGTGTATTTGCCGTACAAAGTTCTGTAAATGACGGTGGTGGCGCTGCTAATGCCAACTATGGAGATGTATTAAACGGCCCTTATGGCGGCCCCTTTGATTGTTGCGGTTTTTTCCAGCCTTCGCAGGACCTGGTTAACTCTTATAAAGTAGATGCGGCTACAGGCCTTCCTTCAACAACCAATTACAATGCGGCACCAATAGTAACAAGCGATGAAGGGGTTGCGGCCAGCGCCCCATTTACTCCTTATGGAGGAACACTTGACCCGCGCCTTGACTGGACGGTAGGCCGCCGCGGCATTCCCTACCTGGATTATGGCCCGCACCAGGGTGTTGCATGGCAGCGCGACCAGGCTTATGGAGGCCCGTATAACCCAAAGAAGAATGTTTATTACAAAGAGCAAAAAGGCAAACTTACCGATGCTTCTTTCTGGAGCAGTACTGTAACCGCCATCAACTGCAACCTGATACGTTTTGCAGATGTCATTTTATGGCTGGCAGAATGCGAGGTGGAAGCAGGCGACCTTAACAAGGCAAGGGCTTATGTAAACGAAGTAAGGGCACGTGCAGCACTGCCCGTAAGCTGGGTATACCTTGATGGTACCAGCACACCGGCAGCCAACTATAAGGTAGGTTTGTACAATACCGCATGGGCTAACCAGGAAGATGCCCGCAGGGCCGTGCATTTTGAAAGAAAACTGGAAATGGGTATGGAAGGCCACCGCTTTTTCGACCTGGTACGCTGGGGCGAAGCTGCGGCCACGCTTAATGCCTACCTGCAGTACGAAAGCAACATACGCACCTATTTAAAAGGCGCAAATTTCAGCGCCGGTAAAACTGAATATTTCCCGATACCGCAAACACAGATTGATTTAAGCAATAACGTGTTGCAGCAAAACCCGGGATATTAATAATTTTTCAAGCAGTCTTTTCGCATTTAGCAATTTAGAGTAAAGTATATACTCATAAGCAGGTATTATACTTGGGCGGGAATGTCTATTCCCGCTTTTTTTATTTTATGGGCCCGGCAGAAGAATTGCTATGGAGCTTTACTTGCGTCGCACTCTTGTACACCTTGTTCGCTACGCAGCTTTTACCACCGGGTAGAATACGGTATTGCCGCCGCAGGCGGCAATACCATTAAATTAAATTTTTTGAAGCTCAACACAACAGGATGTTATTCATAAACCCAGGGGTTACATCCCTGGGTTTATGATTGCGTTGTACTGAACTCGCAACTGCACTCATTATTACTCAAGACTCACATTTCACTCACATGTATCACACGGCATCCGGAATTTCAGGCTCTACCAGTTTGGCTAGTTTTTCCAACGATTCCTGCCAGCCCAAATAACACATCTCTGCCGGAATTGCTGAAGGAATACCTTCCTGCAAAATGTTGAGTTCAGTACCAACAGATACTTTTTTCAACCATACACTGGTTGTCATAACGCCGGGCAGGTTGGGGTCGTCAAACTGGTCTGTATACTTAATGAACTCCACAGGTTTCAGTTCAACGTAGTTTCCACCGAACGAATGCCCGTTACCGGTAGTGAAATTATAAAACGACATTCTGTAAGTGCCGCCCACTTCCACATTCATTTCGTGTACGGTGCAAGTAAAACCGTAAGGCGGTATCCAGGAAGCCATGGCAACCGGCTCAGTAAACGCACGAAAAAGTTTTTCGGGAGATGCTTTAAGCACCCTGTGTAATGACACGCTGTTATCTGGCATACAATACATTTTTTGTTCCTACTCGTAAGGCTTTTCGGTTACGCCCGTTTTTAAAGTGGTGGCTGCTCCACGTTGTTTTGTTATTTGTTTTTATAACAAAGCTGCTGATAAAATTTTACTGTTAAACAGGGTAGGGGATTTTACAAGCGAATCAGCATCGTTTTGTTATGGCACGAACCTCGCAAAGAATGCCATGCCATTTGCTGGCAGTATGCGACAAACTGTGGGGCTGAAAATGACAACACAAATGGGAATTATTCATTGGACTATTAGCAGATATTTTTACCAACAGCATGTTTAAAATGTTGAGGTTGTTGAACGAGCGTTAATATAATTATCAACCATACCCGCAATGCTGCGGCAGGTTGAATGACTTGTTCAGTAATGCGGTGGCGTACAAGAGTGCGACGCAACGGAAGCCTCATGCTTGTTCCATTGCCGGATCCATAATAATACTTCCAAGAGGTAAGGAAAGTCCAAAGAATTACACAAACAAAGTGTGCCATAAACTAACGCCGGATAATGGCATTGTTGTTGATTTATAAAAGCAGGTTTATACTGTTAACCATAAAATCTTAGCTATATGACAAACACATCAAATGTCATCGAAACGTTAAATGATCTTATCGAAATCCATAACGACAGGATTGCGGGTTATGAGAAGGCATTAAAAGAGCTGGAAGGAGACAGCCCATCGCTAAGGGCAGCTTTTTTGAAGTATATTGATCAAAGCCATCGCCACCGTATGGCGCTTGCCACAGAAGTGCAGGTGTTAAAAGGCGATGTAGAAAAGGGTACCACACTAAGTGGAAAAATTTACAGGGCATGGATGGATGTTAAGGCCGCGTTTACCGGTCATAATGAACATGCTGTACTGGCCAGTGCAGAATTTGGTGAGGATGCCGCGCTGAAAGCGTATGATTCTGCCCTGGAGGAAGAGTTGCCTGCCAGCCTGCGCCAGATAATAGCTGCACAGCAGCAGGAGCTTAGGATGGCCCATAATGAAGTAAAAACAATGCGGGATTATGAAAAGGAAACGGCAAGTTAAAAAGCTGAATACTTACCCATTAATAAGGCCCCGGAATTTTCCGGGGTTTTTTTATGTAAGAAGTATACGCTACGTATGCGCCGCAATAGTTTGCAATATGGCCGGGTAAGACAATGGCTTAGCAAGAAAACCGCTTGCCTGGTATTGCTGGTAGCTGGAAGATTCGTTGGCAATGGCAGAAATAAGTATAACAGGCGTATGCAGAAATTGAGCAATGGCCTTAATCTTAACGCATACCTGCCTGCCATCGTCATCGCCCAGGTTAATATCAAGGAAAATAATATCGGGCAAGAAAGATGATAAGATGCTTAACGCCTGCTCGCAGCTATGAGAGACTTTAACGATAAACCCCTGCTTTGACAAAAACGTTTTGAATATGTAAAGCAGGTCTTCGTTATCATCTACAACCATAACTTTTTTAGGTTCTCTTGAAATCAATTCATATAAGTTTGGTGTAAGTGCTGTGAAAGTATATGTTTTTTCATGAATGCCAAGTTATATGCACTTAAATGACGATGAAAACTGCCTAAGTGCAATTTAAAGAACAATTAAAGTTTGAGAACTTAGTAAACAACAGGCCAACAATAAAGTGGTTTGCATCAAGGAACTTTATTACCGAACCCACCGCATCCGCAGCGCATTCCAAAAAATCTTTTTATTCTTAAATATTTCTTTCAACTGCACAACAAAAATCCAAAGGGCGTTTGGCGGTTGTTGCTTGCTTGCGCAAGCAGACACTAATTTTTATGAGCCCGGCAGCAGCAACTATGTGAGGCTTTACTTGCGTCGCACTCTTGTACGCCTTGTACGCCGTGCAGCTTTTCCCACCGGGTAATTTGCGCTTCGCATGGGCATGCCTGATTTTTACAATATGGGGCATCATGGCTAACAGCCTGCGTTCGAAAGAAGCAGCGGGTTACACCCCGGGTGAGAATTGAAGCACAACCAAGTCAAAGCAACTGAATATTGCTTTGGCGATGGTTGCGAACGCAGTTCTCCCCGGTGAGGCCTTTGCAGCCAGGCTTTTGTGCCGGAGTATGAGCACAACCGAGAAAACGCAACTAAATGTTGCTTTGACGAAGGTTGCGAACGCAGTTCTGCCCGACCCCTTGCGCAGCTTGGGGGCACCCCGTAAAAATTCTTAACGCTGCAACCAGGCTCTCACCAACGTACAGCCCCGCTTACCTGGCTGTCTGATACCTGGTTAACACTTGCATTACGGCGGGATTATTAATATATTTAGTTCCTGCAATTTTTACCCATAAAAAAACGCCATCATGGAAACATCTCTTATAGAAGCAGCCCTTACACAGGGAGATATCAGCAAACAGTTATTCCAGGGCTCTGCAAACAAAGAGCTGGTAACAGAATTACAGCGGGTACTGTTTGAGCTGGGCTTTAAGCGTGAATTGCAGTTTGATAATTTTGAGGCAGATGGTAATTACAACAGCGCTACAGTAAATGCCGTAGCCGCTTTTGCGGCAAAGAATAATGTGGCAAGTGATGGAACTGTTGTATCCAACAACCTGGCTAAACTACTGCTGCAGCGGCATAGCTTTCTGCCTGAAATGTATTTGCTGTGGTCTATCCATAATGCAGACCTGCGCACAAAAAAATTTATTTCAAAGGGCACAAAGATGAGTGTTACCGCCATACAGTTAATGCTGAATGAAAAGGGCTATGGCCAGCAGTTAAACTTTGCAAAATTTGGCGCCGATGGAGATTATGGTAAAAGCACCCGCTCGGCGGTAATTGCTTATGCAAAAGACAATGGCATTGACAGCGACGGCGACTTGCTTACCAGGCCCCTGATGAACCAGATACTTAAAGACATTAATACCTTTTACGGCAGTAACTGGAGCGACCAGGCTGCCAACAATTTACCTTCCGAAGATTCTCCGCTTGTATTGTTTGAAGCATCCAGGTTTATGGGCCAGCCTTGCCGTGCAGATGTGGAGTTTGTACCCATGCTTCAAAAGATTAATGCCTATGCGGAACAGGCCAATGTTTTTATACATGTAACCAGTTCTTTCCGCACATCATCTAATGTAGCCGGAGCTATTGTAAAGCCCGCCACCCGCTCTAACCACATGGCTGGCCACGCCATTGATATGAACGTTGTGTATGATAACAAGACCAGGTCAGCCAATTCAAAAGAGCTGGCAAAATACCCGGCAGTAGCAGAGCCTGTACGGCTGTTTATAAAATTCATTAAAGACGATCCCGTGCTTCGCTGGGGCGGAGACTTCCAGGACAGGGATACCGTACATATTGACGACGGCCTTAATCAGGATATGGCCAGGTGGGATAAACGTTACCAGGCCATGCAAAAAGCCGTTCAGTTAGGAGGGTAGGGGAAGGTGCTACAAAATATTGTTGCGTTTTAACTCATTTTTCCAGGCTATAAGGTCTTCCGGACCGTCATCCACTTCCCGCAGATCACAGTACAAGCGTGAGGGGTTGTTCACTTCCACAACAACACCTTGGCCAGGTTTTATTGTTAAGGGCTCCCAGTTAGCATCATACTCAGTTCGTAATCTTACCGGTTCCGCCTCTTTTCCTTCTGCCTTGCTATTCTGTCGGGGATCGGGATAAGCAACTGTCAGCAAGCATTCGGCTCCGCTTATACGATTCGAGAAGCTGTATTTTCCAGGACGCAGCAGCATGAATGCAAAAAAATCACCGGCGTCCAGCTTCCTGGAATCCCATATTGCATCTTCACTCCCTGCCTTATAGAGCATAGCGAAACATCCGTCTTCAGAGCCTTTAAGGTGTACAAATCCACCACTGCGAAGGGTGTACACAAGTATCCCGTTCTCTGTACAGCAGCACGCTTTACCAGTTGGCAAATCATCTGCTGTAATGTTTATAATAAACGATTTGGCTTGCTCATCTACCTGCACAACCAGTCTTTTTTCAATTTGAGAAGCTGCGTTATAAATGGCAATCCAAAATTCACCGGCATCCTTTATCTGGTGTATTACTGAAGCATTGTTTTGCAATAAAGCAGAGTCAACACCTGTTATTGAAAATATGTTGAGATTAAGCATAGAACTGATTTTTAAATCCCGAAGTTGAAACGGATAAACATGTTGTCTTCTGCAAACTCAACAGCAGCATCAGTTACGGGCGCCGTTATTGCAGGAAGTTCAAAGGTAGAACCGGCAGGGGTGGTCTTGTACCCGCCAAAATCACTTACATCCAGTGTCTTCGCGTCAATGAAAGGGTAAGGGTCTTCAATTTTAAAAAGCTCTTTACTTTCAAGCATTTCCTGGAAAATTAACTGGTAAAGCACATTATCAATACCAATGCTTACATTAAGTACGTCCATTAGCCAATCTTCCACATCATCATGAATGTCGAGCAAATCAAGCAGGAAGGCAGTAAGCGTAGGAAAACCAAGAAAACTCAATACCACATCTACCATCCAGGTTTGAGGAATGTATTTAATCATTTGGGAAGCCGCATAATATATACCACCCTGGATAATAGCGGGCAATTTTCCCATCGTGTCGCTGATAGAAATGGGATCAACATCAACGGCGGTTGGCTTTGCATGCACCATTTGGTAAAACTTTCCACTGCTGTCTTTTTCCTTATTAATGTAAATAAAATAGCGGCCACCAATTTCAGTTACGATGTATGGAATAATCGCGTTTAGGTTTAATTTAAAGGGGCCTATATCCGGTTTACCGGTAAACAAGGTAACCCCGGGAAATTCTACCAGGCACTCATCGCCAAGAAACGGAGCATCTCCCCAAAACGGGATACTTCTTGGCATGCGCAGGAGGCAGAACTTGCCAATTTCAACATTCGGCACATCCAGGCCCAGCCTGAGGATTAATTTATCCCAACCAATTTCCAGCTCTTTCAGAAGAAAGGTATTGCCATCCTCAAACTCAATGCCACCGGCGCCTTCAATGTGTATTTCTCCCTCTACCCCAAGCCATACCAGAACTTTTGAACCGCTTTCATTAAAGTTCAATTTTTTTCCGGGATAGGCTTTATTGAATACAGCTTTGAAGGTGGATTCGTTAACCGAAAAAGTAACGTCACTCATAGCAAATTGTTTTAGATAACTTTTACATCCAGCCAGATGCGTAATTCATTTTCTTCAATCGCGGGATTATCAGGGAGTCCGGCAGTTAGTTTTGACGTAACAGTAAGCCCAAGGCTTTTTACTACCTGGTCTTCCAGCGAGAGTATTAGCTTGGGCAATACATAACTCTTCAACATTGCGATAAGGTAGCATTCCACTACGTTTTCAAGCCCCCTTGGTTCTATGTCTACAATCTCAATACCGCCAACTGCAAGCCCAATTCTGTCAAAGGGAATGCCGGCGCCTATATTTTCAGGGGTTACGGTAACCCGGCCGAAAGCAAATACATTCAGGGTAAAGCAAACCAGTTCTGTTACTGGTAACACGGGCAGGCGCCATACATGTTTGGCAAGATTAGGGATGGGTTGAAGTGCACTCAATTTATCTGGTATGCAGGCCATACCAAACTGAACCATCGCTGACATGGAAAAATTTTGTTCTGATAGTGGCGATGGCAGTTCTGGCGGCAAGGCTATAATATTTCCCGGATGAAAATCCAGTGCCGCGTCAATAATTTGTATGCAATAAGGAAGCTTTACCGGAATCCCGGGCAGCGAAAACGGCTGCATACGGGTAAACCGTGGCACTTCTCCATCCAAAGGGGAATCTTCAACAGGCGAACAGGTTACCCAAAGCTCTTCAGTGTCCACCAGGCGCCCCGCGTCATCCTGTACAAAACGAATGGACGGAGCTACATAGTTGAATAAGAAGGGCGCTTTTACGTGAGTATCATTGATGATTCGCTGTATAGCATCATCAGATATGGCGCCATATACATCACTCATAGCAAATTGTTTTACAGTTCACATACTTGTAACTCTCTGGGTACAGGAATGCTGATTTTTTCGCTTGTTCAATACATATCCATTACTTATCAATCATCACTGCATAACGTAGAAAAATATCCGGGTGTTCTTTTGTAAAAACCGGCTATATGTCGCAAGAGCGCAAAAGAGGGGATTTTGGGTATAGTTCTTCACTGCCTATCTATTACTCGTACTGAAGAGGCAAATAAATTCCGGGTCAGCAATTTCTCTCCAACGCCTTTTTGCGGGAGAAATTCAGACATACTTGCAGGCCTGTATAATCTGAAATAAAAGTAGCTATCCCGGATGATTATGTCAAGTGCTTTGCCTTTTTTATTGTCAGGGTTGTCTATCCGGTGTAGGATCCGCAATTTGGTTTTCCGCTGAGGAAGTATGGTGCAGAAAAGCAGGAAAAAGCTGCCGCATGCACTGTAAAAGCACACACCGATACCTCTTATATCTGGAACAGGGGCTTGTCTTCTGGAAAGACCAGTATAAACGTTACAGGCATTTATTGGGTAAAGATTACTTCCAACGGTTGCAGTTTTGCGGACCCGGTGCATTTAAATTGAGCAAAATGCCTGTACAAGAATGTCGCCACACCGATACCTGAAACTTCTGCCTTAACAAAGGCTTTAGCCGGGCTCTGGTAAAAAATGATGAATAAAATCATCTTTCGGGTAATTTAGTTGATACTGTATGTGTGAAACTTGCTTTTCTTTGCGCAGCACTGGTATATTCATCTATCTAACTAAACTTTGTAAACGCATGCCCCTCAGAAACATGTTAACCCTGGCGGCAGTATGCTTATGCGTTAAGCTTACCGCGCAGCAACATAATTTTTCAGATAACTACATTCTTCCCGCTGATACACTGGTACAGCAAAAACTTTCCCGCTGGCAGGATGTAAAGTTTGGCCTGATGATGCATTGGGGAACCTACAGCAAATGGGGCATAGTGGAAAGCTGGAGCATTTGCCCGGAAGATGAGGGCTGGACGGTACGGCGCGGCCCTTACAGTGCCAGCTACACTGAATATGTAAAGGCTTATGAAAACCTGCAGACAAGTTTTAACCCGGTACAATTTAATCCTGAAAAATGGGCGGCCGCGGCCAAAGAAGCCGGTATGAAATACGTGGTGTTTACCACCAAGCACCATGATGGTTTTTGCATGTTTGATACCAAGGAAACAGACTATAAGATAACGGACTCCAAAACACCCTTTTCTACCAATCCCAAAAGCAACATTGCCAAAGAAGTGTTTAATGCTTTTCGCAATGAGGGATTTATGACCGGCGCTTATTTTTCCAAACCAGACTGGCATACGCCTTTTTACTGGTGGCCTTATTTTCCACCGAAGAGCCGTAACGTAAACTACGACCCTAAAAAATACCCTGAAAAGTGGAACAGCTTTAAACAGTTTACTTACAACCAGATAAAAGAACTGATGACCGGCTACGGCAGTATGGACATACTGTGGCTGGATGGGGGATGGGTACGGCCTTATTCTTCCATAGATACCAGTGTGGAATGGCAGCGTACCATACCTTATAACCAGGATATTGACATGGCCAATATTGCCGGTATGGCACGCAGTTATCAGCCCGGCTTGCTGGTGGTTGACAGAACAGTTTCCGGCGAATTTGAAAACTATGTAACGCCGGAACAAACAGTGCCAACAGAGCCGGTATTTCACCCGTGGGAGTCCTGCATTACCATGGGCAACTCCTGGAGTTATGTGCCGGATGACAGCTATAAATCGGCCAACAGCCTGGTGCATTTGTTGGCCAGGATCATTTCCCGCGGAGGTAACCTGCTGTTAAATATCGGGCCTTCTCCTGATGGCGACTGGAGCGATAGCGCCTATGCCCGCCTTAAAGATATTGGCGCATGGATGAAGGTGCATAGCGAAGCTGTGTACAACACTATACCCATGGCGCCTTATGAAAAAGATAACCTGCTTTTTTTACAGTCAAAAGATAAAAAGCAGTTGTACATCTACGTGTTGTCCCCGGAAAATGATGAGAAGGTAATATTACCTGCATCCATTACGCTGAATAAATTCTTTCTTAACAGGGGCAGCAGCATTAAACTGCTGGATGCACCGGGCGCCAATATTAAATGGCAAACAGTAAATGATAATACTGTTATCAAATTACCCGCGAAGTTGCACAACAAACAGGTGGGCAGGTATGCGGCCGTATTTAAAATAAATGTTGTTAAAGAATAACGGTTAGTACTGCTACCGGTAAAAGTATCCACTTAAAAGCCCGCAATGCATGGCATTCCGGGCTTTTGTATATTAATGATGTCAAGATTGCAAACTGGGGATGAGTGCTTTGTCTATCCGGGTCTGAAAAGATGCCATGAAAAACAGAACGATGAACGTAATGCGACGCAACGAAGCTGCCACATGGTACATAAAGCCCGTAACCATAAAAAAAGAAAAAAACGAAGTTTTTATTCTTCCTTATCAATAAGCGAAGTGTATTTGGTATCGCTCATTTTCAGGTACACCAGCAGGGATATAAATATGCAGCCGGTTACATACCAGTAATAACAGCTTTCGCAACCGGCGTTTTTAAACCAAAGTGCAAGGTACTCAGCAGTGCCGCCAAAAATAGCCACCGTTAATGAATAGGGCAGGCCAACACCCAATGCCCGTACCTTCACAGGAAAAAGCTCTGCTTTTACCACGGCGTTAATGGAAGTGTAACCGCTTACAATTAACAGTGCGGCCATCATAAAAACAAAAGCCATCCACATGCCGCTGGTTTGGCTTAGTGCCGTAAGCAACGGTACTGTACACAAAGTGCCCAGTACGCCAAAGCTTAGCAGTAAGGGCTTGCGGCCAATCTTATCAGATAGTAGCCCAAACACGGGTTGCAGTAAAGCAAACAACAGCAATGATAAAAAGGTGAGAAGTGTGGACTGATTTTTTGTAAGCTGCACCGTATTAACCAAAAACTTTTGCATGTAAGTGGTATAGGTATAAAAAGCGATGGTTCCGCCCAGGGTAAGTCCGGTTACCGTAGCGATGGCGCGAGGGTGTTTCAGCAGTTCTTTTAGGGAACTTTCTTTTTTAGCGGCCGCCTTGTTTTGAAATACTTCGGACTCATTAAGGTTACTCCGCAGGTACAAGGCGGTTAAAGAAAGCAGTGCGCCGATAATAAACGGTATACGCCAGCCCCAGCCAAGCAGTTGCGCCTCTGTTAATACCTGTTGCAATATTAACTGCAAACCCAATGCGGTTAATTGCCCGCCAATAAGTGTTACATATTGAAAGCTGGAATAAAAACCGCGCCGGTGGCTGGCCGCAACTTCGCTAAGGTAAGTTGCAGAAGTGCCGTATTCACCACCCACACTAAGTCCCTGCATTAGCCTTGCCACAAGCAGTAAAACCGCCGCGGCTGTACCAATGCTGTTGTAGCCGGGCAAAACGGCAATAAGCAGCGAGCCAAACGACATAAGTAAAACCGATAACGTCATGGCTTTTTTTCGTCCGCTTTTATCCGCAATACGGCCAAACAGGTAACCGCCCAGTGGCCGCATTAAAAAGCCGGCCGCGAATATGCCGGCAGTATTCAGCAATTGCGCCGTAGGGCTGCTTTTTGGGAAAAAAGCCGATGCGAAATAAATGGTAAATGCAGAATAAGCATACCAATCGTACCACTCCACCAGGTTGCCGATGCTGCCCCCGATAATTGACTTAATGCGCCAGGAAGTATCGTGCTTTTTTGACATATGAATAGCGTTGCGGTAAATTATTACATAAAATTCATGTTAAAGAGTTATGTATGAAATTATTAACCGGCATAAACCTTTACTTTTAATGCTGACCCTGCTAAAAAACCAATGACATTTACCAGGCGTTGACTTGCAATTTTCCCCAAAACTTCTTATTTTACCGAAGTCGTCGGAAAATACCCTAATCAACGCTTTTTATGAAAAGGCACACTATGTTGTTAACAATTATTCTTGCAATGCTGTTAAGTTGCAGTAAATCAGCCCAGGATGACCCAAACCCCAACCCACCGCCGGTAAACCCGCCACCGGAGCCACCTCCGCCAGCCAATAAAACAGTTAAACTGCCCATAAACGGTGGCAAAATAAATATACGAGATGCCAGTAAAGTTGATTACAAGCCTGGCGATACCTTGCTGATAACGGAATCTGTAAAAAGCATAACATTATACCAGGTAAAGGGAGAGGAGAATAAACCGGTTGTAATAACCGCTGCGCCGGGTGTTGTAATAGGGGGAGATGCCAACAAATCCGCCGATTTTGTATTGAAGTACGTAAAGCTCAAGGGCTTAACCATCAAAGGCAATTCTGCCAGTATTGGTGTGCGTGTATATTTTTCAACCGATGTAACGCTGGAAGATATTAATGTAGACAGCGCATCCGTGGGCGTTATGATAAAGAACGACGCCTGGGCTACAGACTCCAGCACATTTTACCCGCACGGCGTTATCCGCAACATACACTTGAAAAACGTACACGTAAAAAACACCCATACAGAAGGTTATTACATAGGCAATACATCCATGTATAAAGACAACTGCATCAACAGCCCTATAGTAGGTTTAACCGTTACCGATTGCAGCGCCGAAAACACTGGGTGGGATGGCTTCCAGGTAACCAATGCCCAGGACTGTAAAATAAATGGCCTTACGGTAAAAAATGCAGCCCTGCTCAAACAGCCCAATCAAATGAGCGGTATAGCCCTGCAGGACGCCACCACCGGCACTTTTGAGAACCTATCGGTAGAAACCTGTAATGGCGCCGGGCTTACCATATTCAGTTGTGGCGAGCCGGTTATAAAAAATGTAGTTATAAAGGATGCCGGCCTTGCCAGTGGCGCCAGCGCAATTTTTATAGACAACCGGTCAGATTTTGGCTTTAACCTTGGGGCCAAAAAACTGTGGATGGAAAATGTAGAAATAAAAGGCGGTACATTGCTGGGCAAATACCCGGTACATATAATGAATGGCAGCCTCCGGGGCGCATTACCGGCAGTTCCCGGAACCATCAAAAATCTTACTTACGATAAAGGATTATGGCTAAGCCGCATTTTTGATGCTGTACCCAACAATTATGTTGGCGGCACCGAGGGCGGCCGCAAGAAAAAATAAGAATTAAAAATACCCGGCCTGCGCCGGGTAATTTTTTGAAACAATTTTATGGGCCCGGCAGAAGTATTTCATGGCGTCATCGTTGCGTCGCACAGCGTGTACTTCCGGTTTTCATGGCAACAGTTAAGCGGGTATAAGCATTGCGGGCATTTTGCAGGCTGGGATTGGATTGAGCAAAAGGAGAGTTGGGTTCTGGTTTCTACTTAACATAATATAAATTATAGGAAAATGATTTACCAATTATTTCTGTACCTGCATTCACGAAAATTAATCAATAAATAAGCCCCGCCTTTGCAGTTGCGGGGCCTTTAAGCTATTTGTAGACGTCTCCACGACTTCCGATTGTCAACAATATTATCGTTGGACTTATATACTCTGCAATAATTCTAAAAGTGCCGGTTCTAATCCTGTAGTATTTCTCTCCTTTCTTTTGACCTTTCATCTTTATAATGTCCAAACCGGTTGTGTCAATACTTTGCGCCTGGCTTAGTATTTCAGCAATCTGGTGCGCAGCATCCTGTATGTACTTTGGCATACTTTGCAAGTCTTTAAGGTAGGATTTTGTAAATCTTACTTCCATGAAGCTACTTCCTTTTTATATTCTTCGTAACTCATGGTTGGTTCATCTTTTCTGCTTCGTACAATTTGTAACATTAATAAATCCTCCACGTCCTCATTAACATTCGTTAAAACATCAACCAGCTTTGCCAGCTCTTTATCTGTCCAGCTTCCACGTTGTTTTTTTACAGAAAAGTTTGCATTGGAAATCCCTATTTTACGGGCAAGATAATCATTTCGGTAGCCGCTTACTTCTATCAGGTTAGCCATTCCTTCTTTTATGGCGTTGTACTCAGAAAATACAGATAGCATAATTGTTGATTACATTTTTCGATATGTATTTTTACAGAACAAAAATATTAAATAGTTTTAATAAACCTATAAAATGAATTATGGGAATAGATACTGGAGACGAAGCATTAATGTAAATTGGTAACGTTCAGATTTTCACTCATGTACGACGATAAATTCACGCAATAAACTATCAACACCATGCAAGCTTATGATACACTTACCGAAGCGCTTTCATCACTAAAGCAACAAGGTTACACTACAGATTTCAACTTGGCTTTTGACAAAGTAAAATGCGCAGAAACCGGCGTTTGCCTCTCACCGTCACAATTCGAAATTACCGGCTATTATCGTTTTGAAGGCCAGACAGACCCCGGCGATTCTGCTGCTTTGTATGTGATTGAATCCCACGATTCAGCCATGAAAGGAACACTGGTAAGCGCTTACGGCGCTTATAGTGACGCTGTTGACGATGAAATGCTGAGAAAGCTTTCTGTACATCATTGATTATATCAATGTTTAAACCTTTTACTGCAGTTTAAAGAAACTTTTCTACGGTCGTTTGCCTCCATTTGTTTTTTATTTAGCGCTATCATGTACTTTCATCGCAAATTTATTTTTGATGCTACACCGCAGGAATTTTATCCGTATAGGCTCGCTGGGATTATCAGCTTTTTCATTTTCGTCTTTTCACAAACCCGCGGTAAGAAAGCCCCTGGTTATTTCAACCTGGAAGGAAGGCCTTAATGCTAACCGTGCTGCCTGGCAAATCTTAAAAAATAATGGACGTGCACTGGACGCCGTAGAAGCCGGTGTAATGGTTACTGAAGATTCCATTAACTGCTGTGTAGGCCTCGGCGCCAACCCTGACAGGGACGGCTTTGTTACGCTCGACGCCTGCATTATGGACGAAAACGGCAACTGCGGCAGCGTAGCTTTCCTGGAAAGAATAAAGCATCCTATTTCGGTGGCACGCCGTGTAATGGAAAAAACGCCGCATGTAATGCTGGTTGGCGATGGCGCCCAAAAATTCGCCGTTGCAGAAGGGTTTCCGCTGGAAGAACAAAAACTTTCCGACGATGCCAAAAAAGCCTACGAGGAATGGCTGAAGAAAAGTGAGTACAAACCTCAGATTAATATTGAAAACAGCGGCCACGCTTTCGCACCCGCTAAATTAAACAATGGAGACTGGAACCATGACACCATCGGCATGGTGGCGCTGGATGCCCATGGCAACCTTAGCGGTAGCTGCACCACCAGCGGTATGGGCTTTAAAATGCGGGGGCGCCTGGGCGACTCTCCGATTATCGGCGCTGGTTTGTTTGTGGATAACGAAATTGGTGCGGCTACTTCCACCGGGCTGGGTGAAGAGGTGATTAAGATTTGCGGTACACACCTGGTGGTTGAGCTGATGCGCCAGGGCCTGAAACCCGAGGAAGCTTGTAAAAAAGCGGTAGAACGAATTGTTCACAAGAACCCGGCAAAAGCCCGGGAATTCCAGGTGGGTTTTATCGCCATTAACAAACAGGGTGAATATGGTGGGTATTGTATTCAAACCGGGTTTGATTTTGCTGTTTGCTATGCTGACGATAAGAACTTTATGGTTAAAGGAAAACACCTTCTTTAAAAAAGCCTGCTGCTATAGTATCAAAATTTATAAATCAACAGGATAGAAATGTTACTTGAGATTGCCGTTTTTAATATTGAATCAGCCCTTGCTGCTGAAAAAGCCGGGGCAGACAGGATTGAACTTTGTGAAAACCCTTTTGATGGAGGAACCACCCCTTCTTATGGTACGCTTAAAATGGTGCGTGAAAAAATAACCGTCCCTGTGTTTCCCATCATTCGTCCACGTGGCGGCGACTTTTTTTATTCTAAATATGAATTCGAGGTAATTGTTAAAGATCTATTGACAGTCAAAGAATTAGGATTTGAAGGGTTAGTTGTCGGCCTTTTGAATATAGATGGCACTGTTGACAAAAAAAGAACCAGCCACCTGGTGGAAATAGCCTATCCGTTGGAGATTACCTTTCACCGCGCCTTTGACCGGGCCAAAGAACCACTGCATGCACTGGAAGATGTTATTGACTGCGGCTGCCAGCGTATACTTACCAGCGGCCAGGTACTCAATGCTTTCGATGGTAAGGAACTCATCCGGGATTTAGTTAGGCAGGCAGACGACAGGATCATCATTATGCCAGGTTCAGGTGTACGCAGTACCAATATTGCCGAGCTTTCCGCATATACCGGGGCTAAAGAGCTTCATTCTTCTGCGAGAAAAGCTTACCCTTCTCAAATGGAATATTTGCAATACAGCATGCAGGAAACACTTAACAGTACAATGGCCGACAGCGAAGAGGTAAAAAAAATGAAGAAAGCCATACAAAATATTGATTAACAAAATTGTATGAACATCCGGAAAGAATTGTTGCATGCTAAAAGACAGACCAAAGAGCTGGCAATGGCTGTAGCAACGTTCGCAATATCAGAGGCTGACAATTTCAGGGAACTGATGGATTGCTTCCTGTCAAATGATTACAGGTTGGCTCAGCGGGCTGCGTGGTGTGTAAGCAGGGCTGTGAGGGACCAGCCCTCCATGATCACTCCTCATCTTAATACCCTGGTAAAGCAACTGGATAAAACAGGTGTACACCCGGCAGTGATACGAAATACCGTAAGGATACTCAAAGCTATTGAAATACCGGAAGCGTTTCACGGGCAGGTAATGAATGCATGTTTCAGGCTTATTGAAAGCCCCTCCACCCCTGCTGCTATTAAGGCATTTTCGCTAACAATATTGTTTAACCTGGCGAAAATTTATACTGAAATAAAGGAAGAATTAAAGTTGATTATCAATAGTGTATATGAAACAGAAACCCCTGCCTTTAAGGCAAGGGCCCGTAAAATTTTACCTTATTTGTAGTTATGCGGTAGTTGCTTTTACAGTTGAAAAATTTACCTGGGCTGCTACTTTCGTTTCGTCGAGTACACGTTCTTCTTTCCCCCACTTTATTTTCAGCCAGGCCCGCTCGTGCAGCCAGAACAGGGCTATTTTGGTAACTACTTCAGTAACGCCTATCGCTAATGCTTTTGTGTAATCGCCGGTCCAGAGCAGGGCGATGATCATTGTGTCAAGCGTACCGAAAAAGCGCCAGCTTGCGCCCTTTACCACACTGCGGTAATGCTTATCATGTACTATAACCTCGTTGTTTTCCTGGGTATATGTCCTGCCAAAGGATAGCTTGTCCCAAATGCGTTCGTGCAGGTAGAAAAGCCCTATTTTGGTAGCCACTTCAGTTACCCCTATTCTCAAAGCAGTTCCAATCTGGCCTGTAAAAATCCATGAAAGTAAAATAGTATCGCAAGTTGCAAAAAAACGCCATGAAGTTGCTTTTGCAAAAACCCTTGCGCTTTTATCCTTTTTTATTACCGGCATAAATCTTTTGTTGTTGAAGTTCCTATCTATATAGGTTCAGTAGGAATTATGGATAAAAGTAAGGCAATCAGTTTTAACCACACTAAAATTGTAGACTTTTATTTTTAAACAGGTGTTAAAAGCTTGCGCCGTAGCATTTGCACATACCTGTTTTGAATATCCTTATTTTACCTTTTGTCGCCGTAACAAGTCCGGGACAGGCTTGACAAAAAAAAGGCAACCGGAATGGGAGGTTGCGTAAAAAAGTCAAGAAAAGATATACAGCATGATTCTTCCGCCGGGCTCGTTGAATATTTTTTCCGCTACATGATATTAAAAATAACATTATCATCTCGTGCAACAGACCGGTAACCTGCAACTTGTAACCAGTAACCGGCTTTCGGGTACTCCCCCAACCAAACGCGAAGCTCCGTAGAGCGATATGTTATAGTAGCAAGCATGCAGTCACGAACTGTTTGTAAAACCTCGTAGAGGCGGCATGTTGAACGGCCTCCTGCACCAGGGCCTGTTAATCATTAATCTTGCTGTTATACGTCACCCGGCTTAACATATCGCACCTACGGCGCTCCTAGTAAAGCGTCTCTTTTCTTATCTACTGACATGCCGCCCCTACGGGGCTTTGCTGTTCAAGGTTCTTTTGTTTAAAGTTTAGTGTTTGCGGCTCTACCGCAGTGGAGAACTTGCACATCATCGCCCCTAAAAACCCCAAGCATTTACACACCAACAGACTGGTAACCTGCAACTTGTAACCGGCAACTGTCTTTCGGGTGAGGGATTGAAGCGGTTACCCCGGTGAAGCCATCGCAGCAGGGCTCTTGTGCCGGAGTAATAGCGGAAAGCCCGGCCCGAGGTACGAGGGACACCCCCTAAAAACTCAATTTTACATCCTGCCTGTAGCCGGCAGGCTGCTAAATTTGTTACCGGCCGGAAAAACTGCCCGCCCAGGTGTATACCAAAAACGCCAGCATATAGACGGATAGGAATACAGTAAAAACTGCCGGAGCTATCCATGCGCTTAAGCAGGTACATACACCCAGCCCAATAAGGGCAAAAGCCATCCAGAAAGATGGTTTGCGGGTGACAAAGCTTATGGGGTATTGCAACTGGCTTAAAGGCATGGCCAGCGAAAAAACGACAATTGAACAGAAAAACAGGGCGCCTTGTGTTTTTCCGCCGGTAGTGAAATTGAGTGTAAAGAAAATAATAGACAAAAGGATAACGCCCCCAATACTCCAGGCATTATATTTTTCGCTGCTGGTAAGGGCATATTTACCTTCTTTATGAAAAGAAAGGTAAAGGTTGGCAAGCGAGTTGCCTATCCACGAAAACACAACAAAAGCAAGGTACAATGCTGCCAGCACAAAAGCGAGTACCTGCCATCCTGCCGATTTACTGGCTGATGTAGCAAGCCGCACCCCTATCCACAACGCAATGATAATACCCCAGCGTGCAGCTTTTGATTTGGACGACAGCCAAAGGGAAAACATAAGCAGCCAGCGGTAAGGCGGCACATTGGCTTTTAGCGACTCTTTGAGCCCGGCCCTTGCCCGGCCCATGGTAGGCTCAATACGCAACGCTTCCCTGAAATGCTCACGGGCCTGTTTATGCTTGCCCTTTTCAAGAAAATGCCAGCCGTAATTGGTATGTGTAAAAGCATTATCGGGGTCTATGGAAAGTGCTTCTTTGATGGTTTCATAAGCTTCGTCGCTGCTTTTAAGGCGGAACAAAGCCTGGGACCGGGCATTAAGGCAGGTGAGTTCTTCGGGGTCAACATTTAGGCCTTCATTGGCCTTTTCAAGGGCGGCTTTATAATTGTGCTGCTCCATGTAAATGTAAGCGTACAATCCAAAATAACCGGCATGGTAAGGGTTCAACTGAATGGCAATATCCAGTTGCTTAGTTGCCTCTTTAAGGTTATCTTTTTGATAATGGGCAAAACCCAAAAGATAATAAGGCCTGTCGCTGTGCGGGTCAAGAAGAATGGCCTGCTGCAACAGGGAAATGCCCGCATCGTAGTCTTTTGCATCTATTTTACACTCAGCCAGCAGCAGCATAGCTTCATGGTCGTTAGGGTCTTGCTGCAAAGCATAGCCCACTTCTTTTTCCGCATCTTTAAGCCTGCCCTGGCCCAGCAGCAGACGGGCCCTTGCTATGTGCCGGTTTTCGCCAATCATTACTTCTTAATTTTCAGGTATTTCAGTATTTCATCGTACAGGCCTGATTCATTGGCGTACAAAGCATAATTCCTGGCCGTGTTAAACCATTCGGTAGTGGTAGGCCGGTGCTGTTTAACGGCTTTTTGCAAGTCTTTGGAAGTTATTTTTTCCACGGAGCCTTTGGTAAAAGATTCCTCCAGCTTCAACTCCGTTGCAATATCCACAATGGCCTGCAGGTCTGCGCCGGAGTATCCGTCGGTAACTTTGGCAATCGCGTTTATATCAATGGGTTCAACCGGCTTATTTTTCAGGTGCTGTTTTAGTATCTCCACCCTGCCCTGCTCATCTGGCGGCGCCACAAAAATAATACGGTCAAAACGCCCGGGCCTTCTAAAGGCACTGTCAACACTCCAGGGTGCATTGGTAGCAGCCAGCACTAAAACGCCGTCGTTTTTGCCGTGTACACCATCCAGTTCTGCCAAAAACTGGTTAATAACATGGCGCATGCTGCTTTGGCGCAAATCGCTGCGGCTGGCGCCCAGCGCATCCACTTCATCAAAAAACACTACACAGGGGGCATTTTTGCGGGCAAATTCAAAAACAGCGTGCAGGTTTTTCTCGCTGTTGCCCATCCACATATCCAGTATATCGTGCAGACCTATGTTAATAAAACCGGCGTTAATTTCGCCGGCGGTTGCCCTGGCCAGGTAAGTTTTGCCACAGCCGGGCGGGCCGTAAAGCAGTATGCCCCCTCCTATCTTTTTGCCAAACGCCTTGTATAAATCTGGGTTTTTAAGCGGCTGGATAATCTTCATGGCAATTTCACGCTTCACCTGCTCCATGCCGCCCACATCTTCAAATTTCAGGTCAGGTTTTTCCATCAGGAAATTTGGTTTGCCTGCTTCATCGTCAAAAGCGAAGTCGTCATCATCATCAAACTCAAAATCATCATTAAAGGCGCCGGCAGATGGTGTTCTAAGTATGGCATCCAGCTCCACATCAGTAAAAGACGGATTTAAAGCCAGAACTTTTTTATACACTTCCACAGCATCGCTCATAGAGTTTTCTTTAACCAGGCAGCGCACATACTGCACCATTTCATCCCAGGTAAGCTCATCCTGTTTCCACAGTTCTTCAAAAACTATAATAGCGGTAGAGAATTTTTTCTGCCTGAAATATACAGAGGCAAGGCCCTTCCTGGCTTTGGCGTTGCCGTAGTTTCTTTTCAGCACTTCATTAAACTGTCCCGCGGCATCATCCAGCAGGTTTTCCTTCAGCATCATATCTGCCACATGTAACCGCAATGGAATGTTTTCGGGAGAAAAAGACAATGCTTCCTTCAACTGGTCTATAGCTTCACTCATATTATATTCATTTTCAGGGTAAATGGGTACTATATATGCAAAACGCCCTGGTATTATTGTTTTAAATGGGAATATTATTTTGGGGGTGTCCCCAAGCTATAGCAAGGGGCCGGGCTTTCCGCTCATACTCCGGCACAGCAGCCCGGCTGCGATGGCCTCACCGGGGTAACCGCTTCAATCCCTCACCCGCATCCTCATCCCTGCTCATTTGTTACGGGCGACAATCTACCCTCTGTGGCCAACCTGGCAAAGGCTTAGTACAACATACGCACTTTAATGGTTTCCTTTACATCACGTATCAGCTCCAGCGCTTTGTTGGACAGCTTTTTATCAACATCCAACACCACGTAACCTATTTCTTCATTGGTTTTAAGGTATTGGCCAACAATATTGATATTATTTTTTGATAATTCAGTGTTAATAGCACTCAGCACACCAGGCACGTTGTTGTGTATGTGCAGTATACGGTGGGCGCCTTCTACCGGGGGCAGGCTTAACGCCGGCACAGTATGAGAACCAAACGTAATACCTTTCTCAAGATAATTAAAAAGCTTGATGCTTACATCTTCGCCAATGTTTTGCTGGGCCTCTTCAGTAGACCCACCAATGTGCGGGGTAAGGATAACGTTGGGTAAACCCTGTAAAGGTGTTTCAAATTTGTCGCCGTTTTTTTCCGGCTCCCAGGGGTACACATCAATGGCCGCACCACCAAGGTCACCAGCAGCTAAACAATTAGCAAGCGCCTGAAGATCAACTACTTCTCCCCTGGCATAGTTAATTAATATAGAACCTTTTTTAAAATTCCGGAGAACGCTTTTATTGATAAGGTTCTTTGTTTGGGCGGTTTCGGGCACGTGCAGGGAAATTACATCGCTAAGGCTTACCACCTCCTTAATACTTTTGCAGGAGTTGGCATTGCCCAGCGGCAGCTTGGTTTCTACATCATAAAATAACACTTTCATACCCAGGGCTTCGGCCAATACGCTCAACTGGCTGCCTATATTTCCATAGCCAATAATGCCCAGCGTTTTACCACGCAGCTCAAAGCTTCCCTTGGCTTCTTTTAGCCAGATGCCCTTATGGGCGGCATTATTTTTATCGGGAATCCTTCTTATCAGCATAATGGCTGCACCTATTACCAGTTCTGCCACGCTGCGGGTATTGCTGTAGGGCGCATTAAAAACAGCCACCCCGTGTGTGGTAGCTTCTTTTAGGTTAACCTGGTTTACGCCAATACAAAAACAACCGATGGCCTGCAGCTTTTTAGCTGCTTCAAGCACCCTTGGGGTAATTTTTGTTTTGGAGCGTATGCCGAGCAGGTGTACATCCTTAATTTCATGCATCAGTTCTTCTTCACCTAATGCGCCGGCCAGCTTTTTTACGTTTTCATAGCCGGATTGCTTAAACCGCTGAACAGCCTTATCACTTATGTTTTCTAAAAAAAGAATGTTGATCTTCTCTTTGGGATAACTGGTAATTGCCTGGGTCATTTCTTTGGTTATTTATAAAAAGTGGACGAAAATAGTGGTTAATAGCAGCAATAAAAAAGCAAAATCCCCCCGAAACTTTTGATACAGTCGGAGGGATTGCTATTCTTTTTACGTAAACAACGGTTATTTCTTCGCGTAACGTTTTTTGAATTTGTCAATACGGCCCGCAGTATCTACCAATACGTTTTTGCCTGTGTAGAAAGGGTGCGAGGTATTCGAAATTTCCAGCTTAACCAGTGGATACTCGTTGCCATCTTCGTGTTGGATGGTTTCTTTGGTAGCTGCGGTAGAGCGGCTCAGGAAAGTTGTGCCGTTACTCATGTCTTTAAAAACAACCAGCCTGTAGCTGTTTGGATGGATACCTTGTTTCATGTAATGAAATTTTTAAGGTGCCACGGATATGGCCGTGTGCTTTATAAAATGGAGCGCAAAGATAGGGGGAACAGGGTTTTTGGCCAAAAAAAGAGAATTAATCCGTTTCGTATCTTTTTTTAAATTTGTACGAAAAGATAGTATGCAGGAAAAATTGACCATATTAATTTCAAGTGAGCGAAAGAAATTCATAAAAAAACATGCCCGCTCACAAAACAAAAGCATTTCCAGGTATATAGATGACTTACTGGCCTCCATACAGCGGGATTCAGGCAAAACACAAGCTGAAACTGATGAATGGATTGATAAAACCGCAGGCACTTATACAACCGGCAGCAAGGATATTCTTGCTGAATTCACATTCTAACTACTCCCCCGAATTCGTATTGATCACAAACACATTGGCCCAGCTTGCCTTATTAGCTTCTATAAAACGCTTGTGTGCAGGGTGGTGAAAATACTTTTCCGAATCTTCTTTCGATTTGATGGTTACAATATGTACATAGTCGTAATCGGCGGTGCTTTCGTAACTCACTTTTTCAGCTTCGCCGCCTTCGTAAGCAACAATTTCAGGTATGCTGTCTTTTAAAGCGGCAAAATATTGAATATGTTTCTGCCTGTCTGCATCAGAAATGCCCTGTTTGAATTTAAAACATACAATGTGCTTGAACATATTGCTTTGACGGTGTTTTATAAAAGCGAATGAGGAAATAGCTACTGTTACAGCGGTAATAAGGATAATACTTTTGGTTAGCTTCATATTGGTTAACTTTTCATGTTATTAAATTGCAGGGGCATGCCCAGATCGGCGCCCTTTAATGCGGCTATTACAGCCTGCAGGTCGTCAATCTTTTTGCCTGTTACCCGCACAATATCGTCCATTATCTGGGCTTGTACTTTAATACCGCTGTCTTTTATCAGCTTCACCACTTTTTTAGCATCTTCCTGCTTAAGGCCGTTTTTAACGGATATTTCCTTCTTTATCACTTTGCCGCTGGGATAAGCGTCTTTGTCAAAATTAAACGCGTTGGCGGCTATACCCTGCTTCATGGCCCTGCTGATGATAACATCTATTACCTGCTTCATCTTCATCTCGCTTTCTACTTCCACATTAAGCAGGTATTCTTTTTTGTTTAGGTCAATGTTAACCGGCGAATCCTTAAAATCAAACCGGTTGCTAATTTCTTTTTTAACAACGTTAACCGTATTATCAAGTGTTTGGAGGTCAACGGCGCTGGCTACATCAAAAGATGGCATAACAATACTTTTTGATTGGGAAAATAAGCTCAAATGTAAGGCGATTTAGGTTTACTGCAGCTACTTACCCAGCCCGGTAAACAGCAGTATATCAAGAAAGCCCGTCTTTTCGTCAAAGCAATTACCTGCCCTGCAGGTTATAAAGTTCCTTTGACATGAAAACACAATTCATCAACTAAAAATTATTTGTTATGAAACAGTTTATTGCAAAGCCGTTGGCCTTTACCGCTTTTTGCCTGGTAACTTTTGCGGTTACCGCTTTTGCCGGCGCCGATAGCTATACCATTTACCTGAACAACAAACTTATTTTAAAACAGTATGTTCACCAGGCAGGCTTAAAGCTTGATGACCTGCAGCTAAGCGAAGCGAAGGCCGGCGATAACCTGGTTGTTTTTTACAGCCATTGCGGGGAAGTGGGCAAAGGCAGAAGTGTTGCCATAAAGGATGCCGCTGGTAATACGATTAAAGAGTGGAAGTTTGCCGATGCGGAAGGCAAAGATGCCGGAATGACCATACCTATAAACGAACTGCTGGCGCTGGAAAAGAAGCATGCAGGAAAAGGAATGCAGATTTTTTACTATTCTTCAAAGTTTTTACCGAAGGGTACAGCCCTTGCAGGCATAAATTTAAACGGCAAAAAAACAGCTTGGCTTAATACTGATGAAGGTGGCCAACGCCTGGCTGAACTGGCCAGGTAAGGCTGTTGCCAAAACACGCAGCATGGCTGCAAAAGAAGCAACAGGCTGCACCTAAGGGTGAGGGATTGAAGCGGAAAGCCCGCAACCACCGTAGCCTTAGCGGAGGTGGTGAGGACTTGTAGCGGAAAGCCCGGCCCGAGGTACGAGGGACACCCCCTGAAAAATCTTCTGCTACTCAATTTACAATCTGCCATCACCCGTAAGCACAAATTGTTTACGGGTGATTTGTTTATCGCTATGTGCTATGGAAAATGTATTTTCAACCCATGCAACTGAATATTTACAAAAACTACCAGGAACTGTCGGAACAGGTGGCAAGGCAAATTCTGCAACAGGTTATTGATAAACCGGAGGCGGTTATTTGCATGGCCTCTGGCGATACGCCCAAATTAACCTGCCAACTGCTGGCAGCCATGGCTGCAAAAGAAGGAACAGATTTTAGCCGCGCTACGTTTATTGGCCTGGATGAATGGCTGGGCATACCGCCTGATAATACAGGTAGCTGCCACTACTTTTTACACCACTACTTATTTGAACCGCTAAGGCTGGCAACCGGCCAGGTATTTGTATTCGACGCCCTTACCGCCAACCCTGCCAAAGCGTGTGCGGACATGGATGCTGTTATTGCAGAAAAGGGCGGTATTGACCTGATGATTGTGGGCATTGGCATGAATGGCCATATAGGATTTAATGAACCCGGCGTTTCTTTTAACCTGCATGCGCATGTTATAGATCTTGACGAAACAACCATTACTGTTGGGCAAAAATATTTTGCAGAACCGGTACCCCTGAGCCAGGGAATAACGCTGGGCCTGCAACATTTGCTGGATGCCCGCAAAGCCATTGTTATTGCCAACGGCGCAAAAAAAGCGGGCATTATTTATAAAACCATACACAACAAAATAGGTAACGATATACCCGCTACTGTTATAAGGCTGCACAACAACGGAGAAATTGCTATTGATGAAGAAGCGGCATCTATGCTAACCCGCTGAACGATTGCTTATATACCCCACACTTGCCAATGAAAATGAATGATGCCAACAGGCTGCGTATTCTTTACTTCCTTGTGTTTTGCTGCACGGCTGCCTGGCTGCCCATATTTGCAGACTACCTGAAAGACCATGGCATAACCGGCCTGAAAAGCGGCATTATTTTAAGTGTTACGCCCTGCATGATGTTTTTGGTGCAGCCTCTTTTCGGCATGGTGGCAGACAGGTATGGCTATAAAAAATGCCTGCTCTGGTCCACAAGCCTGGCTGCTGCCAGCTACCTGCTTTACCTGTATAGTGGTGGTTTTGCATGGCTTTTTATGATTACTATTTTCATGGCTTTTTTTTATAACGGCGTGCAGCCGGTGCTGGACAGCCTATCCCTGCAGCTTGTGCAAAAGAACCCCTCTTTTTCTTACGGAAGCCTGCGCATTGCCGGCGCTGCGGGCTGGGCGGTTACAGGCATAGTTACCGGGTATTTAATTACGCATATCAGCACCACCGTCATCTTTATTATCTCGGCCATAAGCATGTTCCTGGCTTTTTTATTTGCTTTTACGTTAAAGACAGATAAGGCCATTGCAACCAATGGCCAGGGGCAGTCTTTTAAGCATGCAGCAAACGTGTTTAGCAACAAAAACCTGTTGTTCCTGCTGCTTTGTGTGGTGCTTATTTCTGCCGGCGCAACCACTATCTGGAACTTTTATTCGCTGTACATGAAAGAGAACGGCGCAAAGGCCTCGCTGGTTGGTTATGGGCTTTCCTTACAAGGCATTTGCGAGTTGCCCTTGTTTTATTTTTCCGCTGTAATTATACGCAGGCTTGGCCTTAAAACAACACTGCTTATTACCGTTTTTACTACTGCGGCCCGGTTGCTGTTATACAGCGTAACAACCAACCCGCATGCAGCGCTGTTTATAGAGCTGTTGCACGGCATTTCCTGGTCGTTGTTTTGGGTGGCATGTGTGGAATATGTAAACCGGCTGGTGGCTGTGGAATGGAGGGCTACGGGCCAATCGTTGCTGTATGCCGCTTACTACGGCGCAGGCGCTATTGCAGGCAACCTGTGGACAGGCTTTTTGTACGATGCCCACATGAAGATATCCGCCATTTTTTTATTGAACGCTGCAGCCGTTTTTGTAACGGGGCTGGTAATGGCCTTTGTTATGAAAACGAGGGCCACAGAATTACCCTACAGAAAGTAATTTTTATGGTCCCGGCTGGCCCCCGTCCCCTGAAGGGGAGTTATTATGGGCCCGGCTGTAGATTTACTATGAGGCTTTACTTGCGTCGCACTCTTGTACGTTCTGTTCGCTACGCAGCTTTTCCCGCTTTTTGCACCAGGGCATTATCAACCAGGCATCTCTCCTACCCCTTCCCTCCTGTTACCCTGTGTACACAAATATTAAATGGAACACGGATGACACGGATGGAACGGATACTTAGGATTTTTTAATGCTGCGATGCAGCATTAGCCGGCAAATCCATATTTTTTTTAGCGTGTAAGTTTGATTTTTTAATGGATGTTTTCGCAAATGCGAAAACAAGCAGTGAAAATCCATTTTATCCGTGTCATCCGTGTTCCTTTGTTTCTTCTAAAAATGTGTACACACGGTAGCTTCCCGCATGCGGGCAATATACCAGTCCACAAATTTGGCCACATCTAATTCCACGGGAGCATAAGGACCGGGCTGGTAATGGCTTGATTCAATACCGCTGAAATTGTTTTCGCAAAGTTCCCAATCCTGTTCACCGGTTATCTTCCAGAACTCTGTTAAGCGGCTGGTTTCGTAATCTATGCCTTCAACAGCGTTGTTGTCCACAAGCCATGTTAAATCAATAATGGTGCAAGAAGGGCTTACTGCGGTAAGGCGCATCGTCCACATGTAGTCGCTAACGGCATCCATCCAAAAATTAGGGTACACTACCAAGCCCAGTACGCCGGCATCGTAATCCTGGTGTTGGCCCATGGGCTTAGCCACGGGTTTACCGTCAAGGCTGTAGCTGGATACACCCGGCCGTAACGGGTAGCGCACCGCAAAATGGAAAGAGTCTGCTGTAAAATCAATATTGTCTGTAGCCAGTCCTTTGCCTTTCCATGCCACCCGGCGCTCTGTTAAAACTTCTTCTACAGGCTCCCGCAGGTTGGCGCCAATAACGGCGCTGCAATATTCCGGGTGGGCCGGGCCGCAATGGTAACATTCCCTGAAGTTTTCTGCCACCAGTTTCCAGTTGGTGCGTAGTTCGTAGCGTTTTTTAAAGGCCACTTTTGAGCTTTGCAGTTGATATGGCTTTAAAAACGATGCATAATCTTTGGCCACGGCAGCAAAGTCGGGCGGGTTATCGTTCAGCGATATAAAAATAAAACCTTCCACCACCTCCACCTTTACCGGGTGCAGGCTGTGCGTGGCTTTATCAAAATCATCTGGCATCAGCCGCGCTTTTAATAGGCGGCCATCTTTGTCAAATACCCATTGATGGTAAGGGCAAATCAGTTTGGCAGCATGGCCTGCTTCTTCCAGGCAAATGAGTGATCCCCTGTGGCGGCAGGTATTGTAATGCGCAAACACCTCGCCGTTATTACCGCGTATGATGATGATGGAATCTGTATGTACTTTGTAAGTAAAAAAGTCGCCCGGTTTGGGTATGTCCGCAACGGTGCCGGCGAACAACCAGTATTTTCTCCAGATATGTTTCCATTCTGCCTCAAAAACTTCGGTACTGGTATAAAACGGCTGTTCAAGGCTCCACCCGGATTGATAATGGTCAAGAAGACCTGGCAGGCAGGCTTTATTCATAATGGCATGCTTTAAGTGATGATAACCGCGCATAAATGTACAGAGTTATTTTTGAACAGAGGGGCTTACATACCCGGGCTAAAAAGCTGCGTAGCGAACAGAATGTACAAGAGTGCGACGCAAGTAAAGCTTCATAGTAAATCTGCTGCCCGGCCCATAAATTTTTAAAAATTCCACCATTACCGGCTATAACATTGTTTTGATAATAGCTGTAGCTTTAGCCTACTTTCATTGCTATAAAACCAAAATTTACCACTATGCAAAAGTTAGTCTTACTGCTTGCCGTAACATTCTTTTCTGTTTTCGGGATGGGCATAAACGCCCAAACCAACAATGCACAGTTTGCGCTTGAGTACATGCAAAAAACAAAGGACCGCCTGCTGAACGATGTAAAAGGACTTTCTGAACAACAACTTAACTGGAAAGCTACTGACAGCAGTTGGAGCATTGCCAATTGCATTGAACATATTACCGCGTCGGAAAAAGCTTTATTCGATATGGTGCAGGGCGTTCTGCAGCAGCCTGCAGACCCTTCTAAAAAAGGCGAAGTAAAACATACGGATGAAGGCATTATAAAAATTATTACTGACAGGAGTTTTAAAGCCAAGGCCCCTGAAGCGTTAAGGCCCAGCGGCCAGTTTGGAAATGTGGCGGAAACACTGGCTACATACGAAGAGCGAAGGGATAGCCTTATGAACTTCACCAAAACAACCACCGCTGATTTGCGCAGCCATTACCTGGATTTTCCGTTTGGCAAAATTGACGCTTACCAGGGGCTGCTGTTTATAGCCGCCCACAGCGAAAGGCATACGCTGCAGATTGAAGAAGTAAAAGCCAACCCCGCTTTTCCGAAAAGCTGACACATTATTAACCATTCATAAACAAGTACTATGACAACAAGTGAAAACGCTCTAAACTGGTTTGAGATATCCGTAGCCGATATTAACCGTGCACGCAAATTTTATGAAGCCATTTTTGGTATTGAAATGGAGCAGCAAAACATGATGGGTATGGAGATGGCTTTTTTCCCGTACGACCCTGGTAGCGGCAAGGCGTCCGGGGCATTGTGTAAGAGCGGCATGCATAAGCCGGGAACTGACGGGGTTAAACTTTACCTGAACGGCAACCCCGACCTGGCCGATGCCCTTGGGAAAGTTGAAGCGGCTGGCGGCGCTATTGTTATGCCCAAAACCAAAATAAGCGATGACATTGGTTACATGGCTTTCTTTAGCGATACTGAAGGCAATGTGGTGGCCCTGCATTCTCAGAGCTGATTACTGAAGAGGCAATGTCGTTTAGTTAGTAAACCAATGTCAGGTTGAGCTTATCGAAACCGGTTTTTATCCTTTGCTTTTTATGCATACGCCTTCGACAAACTCAGGCTGACATCTATAACTAAACGACATTGACTGAAGGATTATCAAGCTTAGTACAGCGCCTGCAAAACAGCAAACTGGTTTTTGCAGGCGTTTTTACAGAAAGCATTAACTGCACAAATCTTTAAGCCTATGCCATACAACGAACAGTTAGCTGACAGGACAAGAGAACTTATTGCAGCCGCAGCATCTAACGTGGAAGAAAAAAGAATGTTTGGCGGGTTGTGTTTTATGGTAAACGATAAAATGTGTGTTGGCGTAGAGCAGGAACGTTTGATGGTACGCCTGAACCCCGCCATTTACGAAGAGGTTCTGGAAAACGAAGGCTGCCGGCCCATGGATTTTACCGGCAAGGTTATGAAAGGCTATGTGTTTGTGGATATTGATGCCTTACAAACCAAAAAGCAACTGGAATACTGGATTAACCTTGCGCTGGAGTATAATGCAATAGCCAAAGCTTCAAAGAAGAAAAAGAAATAAACCCGGTTACTTAAATATACTGAGCGATTGCCTGAATACCAGTGCGATTGTATCAACAGGTATATCCTCTTCCGGGTTCACCAGCAGTATTTTCATCTTCGCCCTTTTCTCAATCAACAACTGCGGATGCTCTATGTGCGTAGACTGGCAGATACCAATATAAGGCTGTTTGTATTTTTTATGTATCCACAGGTAGCAAAACATTTTACCGTTGTAATAATAAAATGGTAACCCATACTTCCAGTGCTCGGTAATACCTGCATTGTATTGAAGTATAATTTGCCTGAGTGCCTGAAGGCAGCTTTTTTCAGGTTCGTTTTTTTGCAGAAAAAAATTGTCGAGTGCGCTTAACATGGGTATTCCGGTTGTTTTTTATTGATAAATTCCTAAGAAGCCACCCTGTTCATTTCATCGGTAGCGCCGCCGGAACGTCTTGGGGCAGCTTTAAAGGTTTTTCCAAAACGCCAGCTAAAAGTAAGGGTAACTACCCGGCTGTCACGCCACAAAGCAAAAAACTCTTTTGCATACTGAAAAGTGGTAAGCCCCTGCATAACCTGTGTATAAAATACATCCCTCGCCGCCAGTTTAAGGGTAGCTTTGTTTTGAAACAACTGTTTGGCAAATGCCATGGAAACCTGCCCGGTAGGGTCAAGTATTTCCTGTATATCATCCATTGCTTTGGTAATATAGTACCCGGACAACTCAGCCGACCAGCCTTTACCCAGCCGGAACTGGTTATTGATATTGAAATTCGCCTGCCTTATGGATGCCTTGTATTCCTTCCACAATACGGTTTCAATCCTTTTGTAGTTGGCAACCACCTCAGCAGTAAGGTTCCACCACGGCAATGGTGTTAACTGTGTGCTTACGCTTAGCCCAATGTTTTGCATTTTGCCCATGTTGCCATCCGTGTAAACAAGAATGTTGTCGTCTTTGGTAAGAAACAGTTGCGAAGCATAATCTTTTATATAGCTGTAACTGATAGCCGTGGTAAGCAATTCCTTAAATGAATGGGACAGCTCAATATTCCACGAGTATTGTGGCAGCAGCATGGTATTGCCTTGCTGGTAAGTGTATTTGTTGATGATAAAAACAAAGGGGTTAAGTTTCTGAAAAGCCGGCCTGTCAATGCGCCTGCCGGCGGTAAGTGTAAAGCGGTGCAGGCTGTCAGCTTCAAAACTCAGCATTGCCGTAGGGAAAAGGCTGCTGTAATTTCTCGAGAAAGCAGAGTCTTTACCCGCAGCCATGTTTTTCTGCGTGGCTTCGTAGTGGGTGGTTTCATAACGCAGGCCCGCCTGGCCATTCCAGCGCCCCCGCTTGTATTCAAGGCTGCTATAAATGGCATGGATATTTTCTGCGTACACAAAGTGGTTGGTCTTGCCTGCATCCGGCAGCCACTCCTCTCCTTCCCGTAAAAAATAATCTGCCTGGTTATCGGTGTTGATAAAAGATGATTTCCACCCGACCGACAATTTATAATGCTCATCAATGCTTGCGGTATAATCAGCCTTGCCGGAAAAGATTTTTATCTCAGATGGTATATCGCCCCTAACAGCTTCCGTATATCCGTTATTCCCGGTAAGCGTGTTCTCAAAGTGCTGGTTGCTGCTAATGCTGTAGCCCAGCCAGTCTACATCGGCAGATATTTCCTGGGCGGCGCTTATGCTGTGGCGCAGGTTAATATTAATGGCCGCATTACGCAGTTGGTTGCGGTTGTTGCTGCGGGTATCAATAACAGAATCCGGTTGTGCTGATTGCCCCAGCCAGTAAGCACTGGCATTGCCATTACTGCGGCGGGCAACATTGGTGCCGGTAAGCGCTAAGCCCAACGTTGTTTTTTTGCTTAAATAGTAATCAAAGCCGGTACGCAACGTATTGTTATTAGAGCTGAAAGTAATGTAGGTGGGTTGCTCCAGCAACGAGGTAATATCGCCGCTTACCGGGTGATAGTAGGTACGCAGCGCATACAAGTCAGTAAAAGCCCGGTTATAATTATTGCTGTAATTAAGAAAAAAGTTAAACAGCCCGTTGCGGTAGTTAAGCAGCAAACTGTTGTTGCTTTTTGGGTAGCGACCCTGACCGTAAGAAAGGTTAAGGTTGCCGTTAAAACCCTGCTGCCTGTTCTTTTTTGTTTTAATGTTTATAACACCGGCGCTACCGGCGGCATCGTATTTGGCCGGCGGAATATCCATCAGTTCCAGCAATTCAACCTGGCTGCTGTTCATACTATTAAGCAGGCTGGCCAGTTCCGCCGCGCCAAGATAGGTAGGTTTGTCGTCAATCAATACCAATACACCCTGCCTACCCTTTAAGCTAATGTTGCCATCACGGTCAACCGAAATGCCCGGCGATTTTTCCAGTACTTCCATTACCGTAGTGCCGGTGTTGGATATGGCAGCATCTACATTAATTACCGTTTTGCCCGCCAGTTGTTGTACCAGTGGTTTACGTGCCGTAACAGTTACATTGCCCAACAGGTTTTCAGATGGCTGCAAAATTACGTTTACCGGTTGCTGGCTGGCCAGCACATAGCCAATGTTATAACTGGTGCGGCTTACGCGCAGCAGGTAACCGGTGTTACCGGCGTACCTGAATACAGCTTTACCCGCGGTATCCGTTAACTGCACTTTCACCAGCGACGAATCTTTCTGTCGCAACAACTCAACGGTGGCATGCGGCAAAGGTTGGTTTTGCGTATCGGTTACGGTAACCACAATATCGCCTGGCTCCGCGGCTATGGCGGTAAAAAAACAACAGATAAACAGCAGCAGGTATAAACAACGTTTTGGCATAACAGGTACAATATAACAAGCGGTTTGCGCAGTTAAACAGGTTTTTATTTTAATGGCAATTGCAAAAGATGAGCAGTGGAAACAAGTTTTCGGGATCGGGCCCAAAAAGCAAATATGAAGTACTTAAACATGTTAGATGTTTGGTATGGATGGACGATGCGGCCCCTTAATGTCTCTGCCGTCGCCATTAGATATTTTTATATGTCGCATCCCTGTCTTTCATCAGCAGCAGCAACAAAAAAGGTAACCATTCAAAATAGGGAATACGCATGATAAGGTAATCCATAACAAGGAACAGAATGAATATTATAGCAAGCCACCTGTCGAACCTGCGGGTGAAAAAGCCTGCTACAAAACACAGCTCGCATACAAAGGCGGCAAAGTACAACAGGTAGCTGACGGCGGGATGGTTGATGAGCCAGAGATACAAGACACTTTGCCAATAGCCAGGCGACAGGTTGATTAACTGGTTGTGCTGGTATAGCAACACCCCGCTCATTTGCCTAATGTTGAAGATGCCGCCCTGTGCAATTTTCCAAACCGCGGCGGATACCAGCAGGTACAGGAAAAAATAACGCAGGCCCTGAAAAAGCAAGGCAAAACCCCGCGGCTTGCGTAACATAAACAGCACCGGAAAAAGCAGCCATGCTACATGACCCTCAACAGAGTTTGTTGGGTACAGTGTGTAACACTGCACGTAGCACCAGTTGACCAGCAGCATCATAAAAGCTGCGGCAGCACAGAGTTTTTCGCTCTTACGTAAGGCGGCCAGCACCAGCAAAGGCATGCTGTAAAAAAGAACATCTGCAACCAGCCAGCCAGCCGGGTTATTCAGCAGCCATTTGTGCAAGCCGGTTTGCATAAATAACCAGGTCACCAAATCCTGCCGGGTATAAAAAAAAGCGGGCTGCAGTTGGTATAGCAACATGCCATTGGCCCATTTGTACAGCATTAACAAATAGAAAATGGCACAGTACCAGGCAAGCAGCTTGTATCTAAACCGGTTGTTCAATGCGTTATCTTTTTATGGAATGAAGCCCTGCTGAAAATATAAACGTCATCGTAAATTTTAAGGGAATCTATGCTGTAACCCAGCCTGCCGGCAAGGAACTGCCTGTACCATTGCATAAAACCGGTTTCCTGTAAATCATTCACATAATTTGTGGAATCTTTCAAACGCAGCAGTCGGCTTATATCGGCATTCCATTGCAGGCTGTTCCACTCCTGCTGTTTGGCAAAAAGGGTTACCGGTTGTATGACTGCATCCCATTGCTGCGGTGTAAAGTCTGAGGGGGATAAACGTTGGCCGTTAACTTCTACCGAGGGAACAATGTAAATACTCTGCGGCTCCATTTTTTCCGAATACATGCCATAGTGATAAACCGGCGAAACCGATACATCCTGCCGCACATTAAAAGTTACCTGCGCAAGGGCAAAAGCAACAATTACTATAAACCAGCCTTTGTGGTATTGGTAGAGTTTTCTTAAGTACATAAAAAATGTCACGCCCGGTGGCGTGACATAGTTACAACAATTTATCATTAAACCCGCTTACAGGTAACTGAGTTTTGTTTGCGGCGTTAACGTAAGCAGTGTTTCATACATAAGCCTGATGGTGTTATCAATATCAGACTTGTGCAGCATTTCAACCGTGGTGTGCATATAACGCAGCGGAATTGAAATTAGTACAGAAGGGCAGCCATCGTTGGCGTAAGCAAAACTGTCTGTATCAGTGCCGGTGCTGCGGCTAAGGCTGCGGAACTGTACCGCAATGTTGCACTTCTCAGCCACTTCTTCCACCAGTTTGAGCAGCTTGTTGTGAATGGCCGGCCCATAAGCCAGCGAAGGCCCTTTGCCACAGGCTATATCACCTTCCACAATCTTGTTAATCATGGGCGTTTGCGTATCATGCGTAACATCTGTAACAATGGCTATGTCCGGTTTAATGCGCCGGGCAATCATTTCCGCGCCACGCAGGCCTATTTCTTCCTGTACGGCATTAACGATGTACAATGCAAAGGGCAGCTTCTTTTTATTTTCTTTCAGCAACCTTGCCACTTCGGCTATCATAAAGCCCCCTACCCTGTTGTCGAAAGCGCGGCCTATGTAATAATCATAAGCAAGTTCGTCAAAGCCTTCTTCATAAGTTACCACAGAGCCAATATGAATGCCCAACTCTTCCACCTCCTTTTTGCTGCGTGCGCCGCAATCTAAAAACAGGTTGTCTACCTTGGGCTGCTGTTCTTTTTGATCAGGGTTGCCCAAACGGGTATGGATAGCCGGCCAACCAAAAACAGCCTTAACCGGGCCCTTTCTTCCATGTATAAATACACGTTTGGCAGGCGCCACCTGGTGGTCAACACCGCCGTTGCGCTTTAAGTAAATGAGCCCCTGGTCGTTAATATAATTTACAAACCAGCTAATCTCATCCGCATGGGCTTCTATAACTACTTTAAATTGTTCTGTGGGGTTCAAAACGCCTACAGCCGTTCCGTAGGGGTCTGTAAAATGTGTGTCAACATAAGGCTTGATATACTCCAGCCACAGTTTCTGGCCGGCACTTTCAAAACCCACCGGAGAGGGGTTGTTGATATATGTTTTCAGAAACGCAAGCGACTCATCTGTAACTATTGATTTCGCAGGTTTGTCCTTCCCTTGTTTTTTCTTGTCTTTTGCCATAACGTTTTCGTTGAAGCGCAAAAGTAAGGATTGTAGAGACGCAATGCATTGTAGAAACGCAAGGCATGTGGAGACGCAACGCATTGCGTCTCTACCTATGTGCCGCCTTTTATTCTATTACCTCGCCTTCCAGGTCGTAATCGTAGGCTTTGGTAATTTTTACCTGTACAAAATCGCCAATGGGCAGCTTTTTGGCAGAATGTATAACCACTTCATTATCTACCTCAACGCTGTCAAATTCTGTGCGGCCAAGGTAGCGGCCGGCTTCTTTTTTATCAATGATAACCTTGTAGGTATTGCCGATCTTTTCAAGGTTTTTCTCATAGCTTATTTCCTGCTGCACTTCCATTACTTCCTGGGCACGGGCCTGCTTTTCGTCAGCCGGCACATCATCCGTTAACTGGTAACCGGAAGTACCTTCTTCGTGGCTGTAGGTAAAAATGCCCACCCTGTCAAACCGCTGGCGCTGAAGAAAGTCTTTCAGCTCTTCCACATCATCTCTTGTTTCACCGGGAAAACCGGCTATCAGCGTCGTGCGCAGGCAAATACCCGGTACTTTATCCCTTATGGCAGCCACAAGTTCTTCCATTTCCGCACGGGTGCTTTGCCTTTTCATGGCTTTCAGCATATTATCGGCGGCATGTTGTAAAGGCATATCAAGGTAATTGCAAATATTAGGGCGTTCCCGCATTACATCCAGCACTTCCAGCGGAAATTTGTTGGGGTAAGCATAATGCAGGCGTATCCATTCAAGGCCTCTTACATCGCTAAGCCTTTTCAGCAAATCTGCCAGCATCCTTTTTTTGTAAATATCAAGGCCGTAATAAGTAAGCTCCTGCGCAATAAGCATTATCTCTTTCACACCTTTCTGCACAAGGCTTTCCGCCTCTTTCACCAATTCTTCTATGGGGCGGCTTATATGCTGGCCACGCATCAACGGTATGGCGCAAAAAGCGCAGGTGCGGTTGCACCCTTCACTTATTTTAAGGTAGGCATAATGTTTTGGTGTGCTTAACATGCGCTCGCCAAGCAGTTCGGCTTTGTAATCCGCATCAAACTGTTTAAGAATAAGTGGCAGTTCAAGGGTGCCAAACCAGGCATCCACTTCGGGTATTTCCGCTTCCAGGTCGCCACGGTAGCGTTCACTCAGGCAGCCCGTAACATATACTTTATCCAGCCGGCCTTTTTTCTTTAGGTCAACCTGGTTTAAAATAGTATTAATGCTTTCTTCTTTGGCCTTATCAATAAATCCGCAGGTGTTTACCACTACAATGTTATGGTCAAGCTTGCCGCTTTCATGCACCACATCTACCTGGTTGGCCTTTAGTTGTCCGCTAAGCACTTCGCTATCCACCAGGTTTTTGCTGCAACCCAGTGTAATAATGTTCACTTTATCTTTTTGTAATGTTCTCGCTTTCATAACAGGGCGCAAAGGTAGCTGTTAGCCATGAATGCAGGCGCATGTAACTATACATTAGCCTAATTTAATAATGTGGCGATTGTATTTTTTTTATTGAAAACCCCTACATTTGCACCCCGCACAAAAAATTGCGGGCCAAAACGCGGATGTGGCGAAATTGGCAGACGCACTAGACTTAGGATCTAGCGCCGTAAGGCATGTAGGTTCGACCCCTATCATCCGCACTAGAAGAGGAGGCTGTAAAGCTTCCTCTTTTTTTATTCCTGCATCAACAAACCCGCAGGCGCTACGCACCTGGCAAGGTGTTTTTAAATACCAGCGACATATTTTCATGGCGGCCCAGTTGCGTCGCAATCCGTTCATCGGCTGGTCTTTCATGGCGGCTTTTAAGCGAGGCATGTTGACCCAGGTGGTATATAATACTCTCCCGCGATAATTGCTGCATAGCGAATCCAGCCGCACAAGAGTGCGACGCAACGAAAGTTTAATGCATGTTCCTCTGCCGGGCCCATAAAAATTGTTGTTTTTATCTGCTTCAAACTATCCAGCCACCGCAAACCAACAGCCCATTTACTTTTTACCCGGGTATGCTTTTATTAAAGCCTCTGCTTCCTTCGCGGGCAAATGATGGGCGAAAAAAACATACCGGATGCTGTTAAGGCAAAACAGAATGTTTTATTGTAGCCATGTAAAAAATCTTATCGCAACGCACATAAAAAAGCCCGGCAAAACTGCCGGGCTGTTCTATTCAAAACATCTATACACCCTAATGAATGGTTTTGGCAACCTTTTTTACCTGCACATCAGTAAAGACTGCTTTGCCGTTTTCACTAAACAATTCCACGCCGCCATCCTGTTGTTTGGGAAAAACAAGGTCTGTTAATACATAAACCCCATCATTCACAAAAAGCTCTACCACGCTCTTATCAATCAACAACCTGAATTTCACTTTTCCATCACCGGCATTCACCTTTACCGTATCCACACTGGCGAACACCTTGCTAAAGCTGGTATCGCCGCTTTTTGTGCGGTCTATAGCCACGGTTTGTGTAGCGCTGTTGTAATACACGGCTGTTTCTTCATCGCCGCTTTTAAATACTTTTATGCCCGCTGTGCCGCCTGTGCCGGGCTGGAGTGTAAAAGAAATATCCAGCGATGTGCCTTTTGCGGAATCAAGCACCTTAACGCCATTCTCAACTTCAACACCGGCAACAGCATAAAGCAACTCTTCGTGCTTTTCTATTTCCTTTACGGGCTGCTGTACCAATCTTATACCCTCAGCGGTTTTGCGCAGACTTAAAACCCTGGGCACACCGTACAAGCCCCTGAAACCTTTGGTGGGTATATCGTTGGCATAGTTCCAGCAGTTGGCCCAGCCAATCATAATCTTTCGGCCATCCGCCGCGGGTATATCTTTATAGGTAATACCGGCGTAATAGTCTTTGCCATAGTCCAGGTACAACGGGTAGTTAACCTGGTCGGCAATAAACTTCTCTCCGTCAAAACTGCCGGTAAAATATTGCATGGCTAAAAAGTCCTTTTGCGGGTGCCCGGCTGATAAGGTAATCACCCATTTCTTTTCGCCGGTGCCTTCTACAGGTAATTCGAACAGGTCCGGGCATTCCCATATTTTGGATGTATTGCCTATGCCGCCAAACTCACTCAATTTTTTCCAGTCTTTTAAGTTGGAAGATGAGTAGAAGTAAACCTTGTATTCATCGGGTTTGCACACAATCATTATCCAGGCTTTTTTAGGCGCATACCAGAATACCTGCGGGTCGCGGAAATCTTTGGCTTTAATATCCAGTACCGGGTTGTTCCTGTATTTCGTCCATGTAACGCCTTCATCCAGGCTGTAGGCAAGGCTTTGGTGCTGTGCAATACCAGTACCCTTATTATCAACGTGCGAAGTATAGATGGCTACCAGCGGTACCTGGCCCTGCTTTTCAGCAAAGCCGGAAGTGTTGAAGCTATCCACTACAGCGCACCCGCTGAATATCATGGTAGCAGTACTGTCTGCATGTATATCTTCCTGTATAGCTACGGGCAATTGCTGCCAGTTAAACAAATCTGTACTGGTGGCATGTGCCCAGCTCATGTGCCCCCACCTGTTGCCAAATGGGTTGTATTGCGCAAACAGGTGAAATTTGCCGTTGGCATACACTAATCCGTTAGGATCATTAATCCAGTTGGAGTCTGTGGTGAAATGAAACAGTGGCCGGTATGTTACGGTACTGTCGGCTGATGCTGCCGCAGTTTCCTTCACGGTATTATCACATGCGGTTGTTGATAGCATAAGGAAGAGGATAGTTGAGATGGATAGATATTTCATGAAGATTTTTTTTGAAATAGTGACCCTTGAATTAATTACTAATTTATTTCAGACAGCGCTTCTTTTTTAGCTGCAATGCTCAAGCCGCATGGCTTCGTACTTGCAACGGCACTATATCGGCTTCTTTGCTCCGATAACGCTGCGCTATCGGAGCAATTCCACCTTACGGTGGAACCGAACCCGATAAGGTGCCTTATGCAAGTACTGGTGAAAACGTACGAGGTAATGAACCCCTAAAAACTTTCCAATTTATTTTCAACTTTATATCCTGAAGAAAGCACAATAGTTATGCATATTGTCCCTGTAATGTTTCATAATCCAGGAAAGCAGCTCGAAACTCAAGGCTCAAAGCTCTCAGCTTCCCTCCTACCAAATACTCTTCAGCGCATACACATCCAGGTTGTTCACTTTTACGGTGCCGCCGGTTGCAGTTAGCGAATAGCTCTGGTTGGCGGCTTCCAGGTTTTTGTTGATAGGCATAAACATCAGGCCGTCGTTGGCAAAAAGCTCCACACCGGTGCGGTCAACATAAATGATGAGTTTAAGCTTACCATCCTGCAAAGCTGCAGGCGCGGTAACGCCATCTATAGTTAGCTGCTGTTTGGCAACATCATACACAACCGGTAACCCACGTAATGTAAAGGTTATTGTTGCCGCCTTGCCCGGCTCCAGTTCTGTGCGTATTTCTGCGAGTTCTGAATTGATACTTTCCAGCGGATTTTTGCCGCCTTCTTTCAGCTTCAGCTTGCCCAGGTTGTAGGTTTTGTCGCGTAGTTGTTCCAGTTCTTTTATGGGCAGGCGGGTAAGCCTTATGCCTTCCGGCGTGGTTACCAGTTTATGTTCCAGCGGTATGCTCATGCCCTGGTTAAAAGTCATATCATCTTTATCTGTATGGGTACGCCACCAGCCTATTTCAATACGACGGCCCTCAGGCTGGTTGTTGAATGTTTGCGCTGCATAAAAATCACGGCCCCGCTGGTTACTTAATCTTTCCGCTTCGGGTGTAAAGGTTTTTCCGTCAAAGCTGCCGATGGCGTAATCACTGTTGGCAGCCGTAAGCAACCATTTTTTGTTAGCCGGGTTACCATCTACGGGCAATTCATAAAATTCGGGACATTCGAACAGGTAACGGTCATCACCAATGCCGCCGTTCAGGCTGCTGGTTTTTGTCCAGTTCTTCAAGTCTGGCGATGTAAGAAACTGCATACTGTGCTGGCCTCCATCCCTTTCTACATACAATACCATTACCCATTGTTTGGTGGGTGCGTGCCATATCACTTTAGGGTCGCGGTTATCTTTGTTAATACGTGGTACGGCAGCTTTATCCAGTTTGTGAAAGGTGCGGCCATCGGTAGTGTAAGCCATTGCCTGCGCCCAGCTACGTGCCCCGGTAAAGAACATTATCATAGCGGGCTTACCCGGCTCTCCCAACCCACTGGTGTTAAAAGAATCAACAATGGCGCTGCCGCTAAACATAGGCCCAAACTTATCCGGGTGCAGTGCATCGCCAACTTCCGTCCAGTGTATCATGTCTTTGCTCACGGCATGCCCCCAGGTCATGTTGCCCCAGCCACGGCCATACGGGTTATGCTGAAAGAACAAGTGGTATTCGCCATTAAAATATGCCATTCCATTGGGGTCGTTGGTCCAGCCACGCTTGGGCGAAAAATGAAACTGGGCCCTTAGTTTTTCTTTGTACACTTCTCCGGCATTTTTGTCTTCATCGCTTTGTGCAATCGGGGCAAATGCCTTCGAGTCAACGGGCAGTTTATCCACCCGCAGTTCCACCGGTTTTCCCTTCCATTCACTTATGTCCAGGTAAGCATACCAGTCAGGCTTATCGTCTGCCAGTTCCATATCAAAAAAACGAACGTTGTCCCCATCCGCCCAAAGTTCAATATTGCGTTTAGGCGCTCCATTCTTTACGGGCAGCACCAGGTACTTTTTTTCCGGTGTAAAATAGGTAGCCAGGTTGCGTAGCTTTTGTTCGCCACTTTGCGCAACAGCGGCTGTAATAACAGATGCACTCAATAAAATGGTTAGCAATCTTTTCTTCATGGTTATATTATTAACGGTTCAAGATAAGCCTTACCCTGCAAACCGGCAGCGGTGGAGCGCCGGTTTTACGACGCTTCCTTTTTCAGCCTACGGGTATGGCGAATATTTTTTTGGATACGGGCTTTTGTTTTTCATGGAATCGTCCCTTGCGTCGCAATCACTTCATCGTTCGGTTCATTGGGCAGCTTTTCAGACCCGGATAGATATGTTTCCGGCACCTTCGGTGGCAGAAACAAAAGCAGCTTTTCAGACCCCCTTATCCCCCATCGCCGGAGGCGATAGAATAGCTATGCGAAGCGAAGACGCTTCGCATAGCCGTTCACTACTAAAAACCCGGGTTTTGCTCATACAATCCTTTTGTAAAATCAATTTCACGTTGCGGAATCGGCAGGTATTCATCCCTTCCTTTGGTAAAGAACGCGTTTTGCAAATAGGCCCTTCTTGTTTTTTCTTTGGCCAGGTAAGCGTTCAGTGTTTCCGCTGCTACGCCCCAGCGTACCAAATCGAAGAAGCGGGGGCTTTCGGTAGCAAATTCCAACCTCCTCTCCCATTGCAGGGCGGTTAATGCATTGGCCTGGTTCCAGGTAATATTTACGCCATCCTGGTATTCTGAAATGCGGTAGTTGGATGGGTCTGTGCCATCTTTCTTTTTGGTGCGGCCGGTACTGTTTTTGGCCCTTGTTCTTACCTGGTTAATCAGTGGCAAGGCTTCATTTTGCCTGCCCAGTTGTATCAGTGCCTCTGCCTTCCACAGCAGCACATCGGCATAGCGTATAATGTCAATATTTTTAGAAGAACCATAGAACGGGCCCACTTTTACAAAGCAGGCGCAGGTGGCAGCCTGCTGCTCTTTCATATTACCAAAACCGCCATACAGTGCAGGTACACGCTCCCAGCTATGATCATAAGGTATGTCAGGCTGGTATTTAAAAGGGTGACCTTCTACACCTACGGTATGGTCAAGCCTTGGGTCAACGCCGTTGGTAAAGAAATCATTGGGATTTACCATCGGCACGTCGTTAAAGCTGGTGAACATGGGCACGCCTTTCGCATCTGTTTTAAAAGCATTTACCATATTTTGAGAAGGCAGGTGAAACCAGCAGCAACCGTATTGAGGCGCCAGGCTGTAGTTAAGGCTGGTAGCCATGCTCAACCTGCCTATGGAAGTACCGTCGTTTACAGAAAACTGTACGGCAAATACAGATTCAGGGCCATTGTCATAGCCATCCAGGAAATTTTCGGCAAAATCAGGCTGCAGTGCATATTTGCCGGAATTAATTACTTCGGTGGTAAGGTTTACCACTTCGTTCAGTTTGGCGGCGTCTATGCCTGTTACGTTGTGGTTTTCATCCTGCGGGTATGCCTGGTACAGTTTTACCTTGGCCAGGTATGCCTTGGCGGAAAGTTTGTTGGCCCTGCCGACTTCCGGCTGTGTTTCTGGCAGATTATCGGCCGCAAACTGAAAATCGCCGGCAATCTTCTCCCACAATTCGGCGTTGGTTAATGCCCTGTTGGATACTTCCTTTATCTGGTCGTCGGTAAGGGTTTCATCAATATAAGGCGGGTAGTTGAACAGTACTTTCAATATAAAATACATGTGGCCACGCAGAAAACGCATTTCGCCCTGGCGGATGGCCTTGTTGGGAAAGTCTGACTCATTCAGGCTATTGAGCACTTTTAAGGCAAAGTTGGCCCGGGATATAGCCTGGAAGGCATTTTGCCAGGTAGCGGGGGCAAGGTCATTATTAGACGCCTGTGTAAGGTTATATTGTTCGTAAGTGTTAAGGGCGCCTACATCATCCACGCTGCCGCCACCTTTGTAGGCGTCATCGGAGCGTACGCTTCCGTACATCCACATGCTGGTGATGGGGTTCCACCAAAAATCGTTGCCAATGGCGGCATAGGCTGCCGTTACCAGCCCGTCAACACTGCCCGGGGTGGAGACATCTGCTTCTGTCAAGGTTCCGTTGGGCTGAACCTCCAGGAAATTTTTGCTGCAGGAAAAGAGCAGCACCGCAGCGAATAAAGTGAAGAAAATATTTTTCATAAAGAAAGTTTTTAGAATTGGTGTGATGATTTGGCAGGTTAAGTATTTATGAGACCGGCGGCCCAATGCTGCATAGCGGACAAAGCGTACAAGTGAGTGACACAACGAAAGCCTGATAGTAGCAATCCTGCCGGGCCCATAAACATTCTTTGCATTAACCTGTATAATCATACTGTTTAGTTGAATGTGATGTTTACACCGAAAGTGAAAGATGTGGGCACCGGCACAAAGTCAAGGTTAGACACTTCGGGGTCTTTGCCCTGGTATTTTTTGCTCTTTATCCAGAACAGGTTTTCGCCCATAAAGAACAACCTTAGCTGGCTCATATGCAGGCGGCTGATGGCGCTTGCCGGAGCGTTGTAACCCAACTGCATGTTCCTGAGTTTGAAATAGGAAGTGTTGATGAAAAAGTAGTCGGAAGTTTTGCCTTCTGTATTGGCATCTACCTGTGTAAGCATCGGTATGGTAGAACTGGTGTTTTGCGGCGTCCAGGCATCAAACACACCGGGACCAACATTCTCTCTAACCCTGATAAAATTGTTGAAAAGGATGTATGGGTCTAAGCCATACCTGCCTGTAACACCGGAGCCAAAAATGGAGAAGTCAAAATTTTTGTAAGAAAGGTCAACACGCAGGCCATACTCGTAGGCTGGCAAAATAGTACCGAGCCAATCCTGGTCAAAAGAGTTTATTTCGCCATCGTTGTTCAGGTCAACATACCGTATGCGGCCCACGCCTTTGCCCACCTGGTTGGCATGTGCGTCCACCTCTGCCTGCGACTGGAAAATACCCGCAGTACGATAGCCAAAGATGGAAAGCTCTGAATGGCCGAGTATGTTCTTTTCTGCATTGCCGGGGTAGGCCGTACGTACTTCTTCGGGCAGTTCGGTAATCTTATCGCGGAAACGGGCCAGGTTAGCCTGTATGGTATAGGAAAAACCGGTAGGCCTGCTTTGGCGGTACCCGAGGATGAATTCAAAACCTTTGTTTTGTTTGGTAGCGCCGTTCACCCATTTAAGCCTGCCCTCTCCCACTGCTGAAGCCAGCGGCGGCTGAATAAGTATGTCGGTTGTTTTGCGGCTGAAGTAATCGAAAGAACCAAACAGTTTTTCGTTCATAAAGCCAAAGTCAACACCGAGATTTATTTCTTCCGTTGTTTCCCACTTAAGCGCCGGGTTGGCAGCCTGTATGGATACAAAGCCGGAAGGCAGGCTGCCCGTATTTACACCGGCAAGGTCGTAGGCCGTACCAACATTAAGCCACTGGCCGGGAAAGCCAACGCCGTTATTATACAGTGTACCATACCGTGGCTGAAAAAGGCCGAAAGAAGCGAAGTCGCCAATATCCTGGTTGCCCACTCTTCCCACGCCGGCCCTTAGTTTAAGGCTGGAGAACGCTTTGGCGTTGCGCATAAAACTTTCATTGATAATGTTCCAGCCCAGGTTGGCGGCCGGGAAGAAACCATACCTGTTATCTGCACCAAAACGCGATGAACCATCCCTTCTTAATGTTACAGAAGCCAGGTATTTATTGGCATAAGAATAACCTATTTTACCAAACTGAGAATACAGCCTGCTGCTGCTGGCACGGCCAAAATTGGTGCTGCGGCCAGAGCCTGCATCCAGGTTAAAAAAGTCTTCTGTTTGCTGGGCAAAATTTTCGCGGTAGGCGCCAAAAGCTTCTGTTTTTTGCCGTACAGCTTCCACACCTGCCAGCATGGTAATTCTGTGCTGGCCGAGTTCCAGCAGGTAGTTTAATGTGTTTGACCACGTGAGGCTGAGGAAATTATCTGTGCTGCGGGAGAGGCTGTTAACAGAGCGGCCCAAAAAGCCTTCCTGGAATGAAAGCTGTATGTCTTTTGCCAGCGAAGTAGCGTATTCTACACCAAAAGTGGTGCGGAAGTTCAGGTGTTTAATGATTTCGAAATCTGCATATACATTACCAAAAGCAAAAGTGCGGTTGCGGTTATCCCACCTGTTCAGCCACTGCATGTTCACGGGGTTATTACGGTCGGAATAACCTGCGCCTGCCGGGCCTGCATATTTGCCATCTTTGGTAAACACCGGTATGGTGGGTGCCAGCGTAATAGCCAGTGATGGTGTGGGGGCGCCGCCGAGGTCTGTTGTCGGCAGGCGCTCGTCTGAGCTGGCAAACTGGCTGTTCATACCAAACTTGAGCCTGCCGTTGTAAAACTGCGTGGCGGCATTAAGGCGGGCACTGTAGCGCCTGTAACCAGTATATTTCATTACGCCTGCATTGTTAAAATAACCGAGGCTCATCAGCAAAGAGCTGGCTTTTGTGCCGCCGCTGATGGTTACTTCATTATTGCTTACCATGGCGGCATCGTACACTTCATCCTGCCAGTCGGTATTGCCTACCGGCACATTTTGATCGCCGCCAACAAAAGGTTGAATATTTACCTTACTCAAAACGGGTTTATCATAATCTCCATTCCAGTCATACTGGTAAATACTTGAAAGAGCGGTATTGGGGTCTGTGCGGTCGTTAACAGCAGCCTGCCATAAAGCCCTGCCCCTGTCTTCGGCGTTAAGCATGGTTAGTTTTTGAGGGGTAACACTCTGGCGGGTAAGGCTTGAGTTTACCTGTACGTTTAGTTTACCGCCGGGGTTATTGCTGCCATTGCGGGTGGTTACAATGATAACGCCGTTGGATGCCCGGGAGCCATAGATAGAGGCTGCGGAAGCGTCTTTCAATATCTGTACAGATTCTATTGCGCCGCCCGTCAGCGACTGGAATACCTGCGGCCTTTTGGTAGGTACGCCATCTATTATGTAAAGGGGGTCTGTATTGCCCAGGGTGTTTACGCCGCGAATTACAATCCGGCTGTTTTCGCCGCTGGGAGTACCGTTCTTTTCTATATAAAGCCCCGGCACCCTGCCCTGCAAAGCCTGCATGGGGTTGCCGGATGAATTATTCTTAACCGGTTTCATATCCACCACCGCAACGGCCCCTATAACATCTACTTTACGTTGCGTTTGGTAGCCGGTAACTACAATCTGGGTAAGGTCGTTAGCGCCTGCTTCCAGCGCTATGGTTATTTGCCCTGAAGCGGGTACGGTGGCTGTGAACGGCTGCATGCCAACGTAGGAAAAATTAAGCGTCTCTCCTACATCGGCGGTAATGCTGAAACGCCCGCTGCTGTCCGTGGTAACAATCTCCTTTTTCGATTGCACGCTTACACCGGAGAGCGGCGCAGAAGAGCTTTTATCTGTAACCCTGCCGGTTACTCTTCTTTGCTGGGCAAACCCTGCTGTTACGAGAAGTACAGCAAGCATGGTAAACAATCTTCGCATGGCTGTTGATTTAATTGTTATGGTTGTTTGTTTCGGTTATGAAAACTTGTGAAAGGTTAGAAAGGGAGTACTCAGGACAGCCGCCCCTGCACGAAGCCACGTAGGCACCCATGCGGCTGGCAAAATCAAGCGCATCATCAGGTAAGGCGCCATCTATAACTGAGGAAAGAAAACCGGCCAGGAAGGCGTCGCCGCTGCCAACAGTATCTACCACCTCTACTTTGTAGCCTGGATGGTTGTAGAAAGAACCGTTGTACAACAGCACTGCACCATCGCCGCCTTTGGTTACCAGCAGGGTATCCAGTGCAAACCTTTCGGCCAGCAGGCTTATGCGTTCTTCATCGTTTTTGTAGTTGCTGAACCAGCCTGTGATGAGGTGCAGTTCGGCAAGGTTCATTTTAAGTATGTCAGCTCTTTTCAGCAGCTCTTCCACAATTTTTTTGTTGTAGTGCGGTGGCCGCAGGTTAATGTCCAGCACTTTTACAGGCGCTTCATCAAGGCATTGCAGCAGCGTTTGGCGAGATTGTTTGCAACGTGTTGCCAGGCTGCCAAAAACAAAGTACCGGGCGCCGGAAAGCAGGCTGGTAAAGCTGTCGTCCCAGGCAATAAAATCCCAGGCAACGGGTTTTACAATATCGTAATGCACTTCATTGTTTTCACGGATTTCAGCGTACACTTTGCCGGTGCTTTTTTCATCATCCGCCTGAAAATAGTCTGTGTTCATGCCCCGGTTTTCAAATGCCTGCACCAGTTCTTTGCCCAGGTCATCCAGGCCAATGCGGGAAATAATGGCTGGGTTTTTACCCAGTTTATTCAGGTGGTACGCCACATTCATAGGGGCGCCGCCGGGCATTTTTCCGGCAGGGAGTATGTCCCATAAGGTTTCGCCGAAGCAAACCACAGGGTGTTGATGTTCATTTTCCTGCATAATCAGGTTAGTTTGATGGTTAAATATTTGTGCGTGTATAATGTTAGTTCTTTTCCCTCCCGCCATTTACCACTACCCACCCGCCTTTTTATGGTACCAGCGATAGCCTTTCATGGTATCATCGTTGCGTCGCAATCCGTTCATCGTCCGGTTCTTTGGGCGACTTTTCAGCCCCAGGTTGAGAATATCGAACAAGGAACAAGGAATTTTGAATGAAGAATGAAAAGCCCCCACTCACGAAAAAAATATCGAGCAAGGAACAAGGAATGATGAATGTAGAATGCCCCCACTCACTACTCACTATTCACCACTCACCCTAATGCATTACCAGCGCCGTTTCTATCTGTTCCAGCGACTGGCCCTTTGTTTCAGGCATCATCTTCCACACAAACAGCAACTGCAGCAACATCATAATGGAAAAGAAAAGGAAGGTGATACCGCCGCCCAGCTTTTCAGCCAGAGCGGGAAAAATGAAAGCAATAGCCGCGGCCATTACCCAATGCGTTACACTGCCCAGCGTTTGGCCCTTGGCCCGTATCTGGTTGGGGAAAATTTCAGAGATAAATACCCAGATGACAGCACCCTGGGAGAAAGCAAAAAAAGCGATGTACACCAGCAGGCATACCACCACTGTATAGCTGCCAAAATCTTCTATAAAAAACGCCCTTGCAACAAGGCCCAGGGAAACGATGAGCCCTACGGAGCCGATAAGCATCAGGGTTTTTCTCCCCACCTTATCTATAAAATTGATAGCGAGGAGCGTAAAGGAAAAATTTACCAGCCCAATGCCCGCTGTTGAAAGCAACGATGCTTTGGCGCCCAGGCCAGTCATTTCGAAAATGCGGGGAGCATAATAAATGATGGCGTTGATGCCAGACACCTGGTTAAACACGGCAAACAATACCGCCAGCATTACAGGAAACCGGTATTTGCGCTGGAACAGGCTTTCCTTCACATGCCTTTCGGCGTCTTTTTCATGCCCGCTGATGATGGTAGCGTAATCTTTCTCGTACTCCTCCGGGTTTATGATTTTCAGTATGGCTTTGGCTTCTTCAAACCTGCCCTGTTTTAAAATAAGCCAGCGGGGCGTTTCCGGCACCAGCCTTACCAATACCAGGAAAATAAGAGAAGGTATGGCCTGTACACCTAACATCAGCCGCCAGGATGCTTCAGCCACGCTGCCGATAATGTAATTGGAGAGATAAGAAACCAATATGCCGAACACCACGTTAAACTGGAAGAGCGCTACGAGGCTGCCCCGTTTGCCGGCAGGTGCAATCTCTGATATGTAAACTGGCGCTGTAACCGATGAAGCCCCCACGCCAATACCGCCTGCAAAACGAAAGAAGAGGAAAATATACCAGTTGGTGGACATTGCCGTTCCTATAGAAGACAGCAGGTACAGAACAGCAATAAGCAGGAGTGTTTTTTTACGGCCCAACGCATCGGAAGGTATGCTTCCCGTTAAGGCGCCGATGATGGTACCGATCAGCGCAATGGAAATAGTAAGCCCGTGTTCAAAGGCGTTTAATTGCCAATACTGCTGAATAGATCTTTCTGCCCCGGATATAACAGCGGTATCAAAGCCGAACAAGAAACCGCCCATTGCAACCGTAAGAGACCAGGTGATTACCTTTTTATTTTTCATATCGCAAGCTTTCGGAGAGCAATTTAGCAGCGGTGGCAGGCGAAAGCCTTTTGTAATTGTATCAATTGCTTTTGAACGGGTCTCTTTGGTTAAAAAAATCCTAAACGGTTGTTTTTCAGTTAATTATTTTTTAAGAACCTTTCACTAATCCATGCCTTATTTAGATTTTGTACCAGCATTTTTTGAAATAAGGCATGCTCTTTTGATAAATAATACTGCCGTGGTATGGTTTTGAAAGGCCTTTTGAAAGTATTTGTTCTATATATAAAGTGATGTTGTTGGTAGCCGGGTAGATAATTGATCGTCGTGAGGGGTGAATGGGCAATGGTGAATGGTGAATGGTGAATGGTCAATGGTGAGTGGTGAGTGGGGGCATTCATTCAAAATTCCTTGTTCCTTGTTCGATATTCGTTTGGTGAATGGTCAATGGTGAGTGGTGAGTGGGGCATTCATTATAAGATTAGAAAGACACAAGCGTAATGCCTTATTATGTCCCAGAGGGACATATTGTGGGTAGAATAGCCATTTACGTTCTACTATGTTCCGCAGGAACATTTTGTGCTTATTCCCGCTGACACAAGCACAAAGCGTTCCCCTGGAACGCAGGCTAACACCCTGTACTGTTCTACCCACAAAGTGTTCCGCTGGAACACAGGTTGCTTCTGGGAACAAAGCTGGCAGACATTGTACCAAAACCTGCTGCACCCGCTTCTGCCACCTGCAGGTGCCAGAAGCACAAAACAGCCCTTGCAGGTTAAAGTTTTATGTAATGGATATAGCTTGGGAGACCCTGATTGGCTACGTGTCTGGCAGCAAAGCTGGCAGACACTTCCCTGGTGCGTTTCTCCACGCACCAGTCATACCCGGGCTGAAAAGTGGCCCAAAGAACCGGACGATGAAAGGATTGCGACGCAACAGGCGATGCCACGGAGTTATGTCGCTGGTATCATGAAAATACAATGACTAATGGAAAATGGCGAATGGAAGCGCCCAACAGATTTGTTTAATAAAACCAATAACTATCCTGAAACTTGTATGCATCTTTGTGCTGTGAAAGAATTGATTGCTTATTACAACAACCGTATGAAAAACATCATACCGATACTAACCTGCCTGTTACTGCTTACAGGCTGTGCCCGGGATAAAGAAAAGCGGCCCATCACCATTGGGTTTTCGCAATGCGTGGGCAGCGACAAATGGCGGCAGAGCATGCTGGACGGCATACACCGTGAACTTTCTTTTTACCCCAACGCCAAGCTGATATACAAAGACGCAGACAACAGCAGCGAAAAACAGATTGAACAGATTAAAGAACTTACCGCTGAAGGCATTGACATTTTAATTGTAAGCCCGAATGAAGCCAAACCGTTAAATACCATTGTAGAAGACATTTACAATAAAGGCACACCGGTAATTGTAATTGACAGGAAAACATCATCATCCCTTTACACCGCTTATATAGGGGCCGACAACTACGAAATAGGAAAACGGGCCGGCGAATACACTGCCAACCTGCTGCAGGGCAAAGGCAACATTATTGAAGTAATGGGGCTGCCGGGCTCAACACCAGCCATAGAAAGGGCAAGAGGATTTTATGATGGCGTAAAAGCGCATAAAGACATACATATAATAGCGGAAGTTTATGGCAACTGGCGCATAGAAAAAGTGGAAGAAGCGCTGAACCAGGTATCGCCCGAACTGCAACAAAAAGCTAACCTGGTATTTGCCCATAACGACATGATGGCATTGGGCTCTTACGAATATTTTAAGCGAAAGGGTGACAACAACAACCTGATGTTTATAGGTGTGGATGGATTGCCCAACACCGGGCTTCAACTGGTGAGCAATAAAATTCTTACAGCTACCGCACTTTACCCTACCGGCGGTGAAGAAGCGATACGTACTGCCATGGCGGTGCTTAACCAACAGCCTTTTCAAAAAGACAATGTGCTGCAAACGGTTATTATAGACTCTACCAACATTACCCTGATGAAGCTGCAGGCAGACAAAATAAGCAGCCAGCAGGCCGACATAGAACGCCAGCAGCAAATGATTGATGAACAGCGTAAAATATACCGTAACCAGAGCACGGTATTGTTTGTAATTGCGGGCAGCCTGGTTATTGCATTGATTTTGGGCGGCGTTGCATTTTATTACCTGCGGGAAAACAAGAAAATAACCCGCAGCCTGGAACAAAAAAACAAAGCCATAACAGAGCAGCAGCAACAGATTATTGAAATGAGCGAAAAAGCCCGGGCGGCACATGAAGCCAAGGTTAAGTTCTTTACCAATATATCCCACGAGTTTAGGACACCTCTTACACTGATACTCGCCCCGCTGGAGGACATTTTGCACAACGGTAAATTTAGTTTTACCATACAGCAGCACCTTAAGCTGGTACAGAAAAATGTAATACGCCTGCTGCGGCTGGTAAACCAGTTGATGGACTTTAGAAAAATTGAACTGGATAAACTAAAGCTGCGGGCAACAGAAAACAACCTGAACGACTTTATTACCGAGATAATGGAACCTTTTAACTGGCTGGCACATAAGCGAAATATTGATTTCAGGCTTATCAGCAGAGAAAAAAACATTATGCTGTGGTTTGATGCCAATATGATGGACAAAGTGATTTTTAACCTGCTTTCCAACGCTTTTAAGTTTACGGCGGACAACGGTTACATACATATAACCACTGAGAAAAATACAGCAGGCAATACCGTAATTATTAAAGTGGAAGATAATGGCAGCGGTATGCTGCCTGATGCTGCGGACCATGCTTTTGAACTTTTTTACCAGAACGAAATTACCAGCCAGCATGGTGCCGGGTTAGGACTTTCACTTTCCAAAGAACTGATTAACCTGCATAAAGGAACCATTAAGGTAAACAGCGAAAAATGGAAAGGCACCTGTTTTGAAATTACCCTGCACAGCGGTACCGGCCACCTTGCCAAAGAGGAGATGCTTACGGGAAAAGAAACGGAACACCACGCTTACCAGGATGAAAAGATATTTATCACTGAACTGCAGCAAACACAAATACAACCCGACATATCCAGCCTGGCAACATTTGGCAATGGTACTACACGCTCTGTGCTGATTGTAGAGGACAATACAGACCTGAAGAACTTTATACAGGGAAAACTACAGCCTGAATATGAAGTGTTTACCGCGGAGAATGCCACGACCGCCCTGCAACAGGCTTTTGACAATATTCCGGATATAGTTATCTGCGATATCGTTTTGCCCGGCAAGGAAGATGGTATGGCTGTAACCAATACGTTGAAAAATGACATGCGCACATCGCACATACCGGTTATTCTGCTTACCGCCAAAACTACCATTGAGCAACAGATTGAAGGCATGAAGAATATGGCAGACGCTTACATTGTAAAACCTTTTAACATTGACTTTTTACTGGAAACTATTAAAAGCGTAATGCGCAACCGGGAACTGTTGCGGGAGCACTATACCAGTGAGCTGAGCGTGGAAACCAAAAACCAGGCACCCAAAAAGCTTGACCGAAAATTTATTAACGAGTTTACCGCCATTATTGAAAACAATATTGCCAATGAAAACTTTACCATTGATGAATTGTGTAGTAATATGGGTATATCGAGGGTGCAGTTGTACCGTAAAGTAAAGGCTTTGTTAGGTTACAATGTGAATGACTACATTTTAAATGCCCGGCTGCAAAAAGCCAAACACTACCTTAGCCAGGGCGAATATTCCGTGTCGGAAGTGGCTTACAAAACAGGCTTTAGTTCGCCGGCTTATTTTTCTACGGTGTTTAAATCTAAGTGCGGGGTAACGCCAAGGGAGTTTAAGGAGAAATGAGGTTACAAAAACCAATACTCTTCCGCGTCTTTAGGGGCGGTTTTTTCTACCAGTGTTTTGGTTATCTTATTCAGCTCGTTTACTTTATGGCTAAAATCGCCTTTCAGCTCTTCACGAATTTGCTGCAGGTTGTCCAGCACTTCTTCCAGTTCGCCGGGCAGCAGCTCGTTAAAAACCTCTTTTAACCTTTTGGCAACGGTGGGAGATTTGCCGTTGGTGGAAATAGCCAATTTAAGGCTGCCTTTGGTTACAATGGAACCCAGGTAAAAATCGCAGAGTCCGGGTTTGTCGGCTACGTTAATAAGCTTGCCCCTTTGTTTGGCGTCATTCCTTATAACAGCGCTTAGCCCGTGATCATTAATAGCGGAAATAACAATATCGGCAGCATCCATAAACGATGCATCATACGGTGCCTGGATAACGGTAACAGTGCTGTCAAAATTTTTGGCAAGTTCTGCAAAGGCTGGTGTAATCTCCTTGGCCACTACCGTTACTTTGGCAGCAGGGGCATTGTTTACAATAGCCGTTAATTTTTCAAGCCCCACATTGCCTGCGCCAATCAACAGCACTTTCATCTGCTCCAGCTTTAAAAAAACCGGGAACAGTGTGTTCACGTTGCTGTTGGTATGGTTTATTTCGTTTTGCATTACTTCTTCACTCATTGTATTAATAACTACTGCACGCAAGTGAACGTGATACGTGAAGCGCAAGTGGCCTTTCATTCAGCGTTCATCATTTGTTGTTGAGTATTCTACACTATGCCTTCACGAACTACAAAATCACCAAAAGATTCTTTCTTCTTCCTTCCGGAACTATACCTGCCAAACAAGCCATCCAGTTCAGCCAGTATCTGCTCTTCATCCAGGTTTTCCTTGTAGAACTTGTTCAGCCTTGTACCTATCACGTCCGAGCCCAGGTGCAGGTTGTAACGGCCATAGTTGGTGCCCACAAAGCCTATCTCTGAAATATAAGGCCTTGCGCAACCATTCGGGCATCCCGTCATGCGGATGCTGATGCCTTCCTGCTGAATTTTGTGCTTACCCATCAGTTCTTCCACTTTGGTGATGAGCGAAGGCAGGTAACGTTGCGCCTCGGCCAAAGCCAGCGGGCAGGTATTAAATGCCACGCAGGCCAATGCATTCCGGCGTACCGGTGAAGCTTTTTCCGTATTGGCTATTACGCCATACGTGGACAGTATGTTTTCTACAAATGCCTTGTCTTCTTCTTTAATATCGGCTACAATCAAATTCTGGTTACAGGTAAACCTGAAGTTGGCTTTTTCCGCCTGCGCAATTTCCAAAAATGCCTGCTTCAATTGTACCTCTTCCGTATCCAGCACACGCCCACTTTCAACAAATGCGGTATAGTACCACAAGCCCTGGTGGTTTTTATGCCAGCCATACTCATCATGCCTGAATTTCAAATCTGCTTTACGCGGCGTTTCAAAATCAAACCCCAGCCTTTTTTCCACTTCGGCTTTAAAGGCAGGCAGCCCCATTTTATCAATGGTGTATTTCAGCCGCGATAGTTTCCTGTCGCTCCTGTTGCCATAATCACGTTGTACAGTAGCTATAGCGTACAAAGCTTTAATCGCATCCTCTTTGCTTACGTATCCCAGCACATCTGCCAGCCTGGGGTAAGTATCAGGGTTACCATGTGTAGTGCCCAGGCCGCCGCCTGCAGTTACATTAAACCCTGTAAGTTTCCCTTTTTCAACAACAGCAATTAAGCCGGCATCGTTGGTAAAAATGTCCACATCATTATAAGGCGGCACGGCTACCGCTATTTTAAATTTCCTTGGCAGGTAGCGGTCCTGGTACAGCGGGTCTTCTTCGTTTACTTCAGCCAGTTTTTCTTCGTCCAGCCACACTTCATAATACGCCCTTGTTTTTGGCAACAGCTCGTAACTTATTTTATCTGCGTACTCAAATATCTCCTGGAATATCGGCGAGTAAGATGGATGTGCGCTGCAGGTAACATTCCTGTTCACATCTCCACATGCGGCAATAGAATCAAGGCGCATCTGGTCAAACGCCTTAATGGTGGGTTTTATGTGAGATTTCAATATGCCGTGCAACTGCACTGTTTGCCGGGTAGTAATTTTAATAACGCCGGTTGTATGTTCGCCGGCAATATGATGCAACCCAACCCATTCGTTTGGTTTTAACAGGCCGCCAGGCAGGCGCAGGCGTATCATAAAAGAATATAAACGTTCCAGCTTTTTGGCGGCACGTTCTTCCCTCCTGTCACGGTCGTCCTGCATATACATACCGTGAAATTTTATCAGCGACTGGTCATCTTCTCTTATGGCGCCGGTATGCTCATCCTTCAGGCTTTCTTTTAAAGTGCCCCGCAAACCATGACTGTTCTTTTTTATCCTTTCTACCGGAGATTCGTTTTGAGACATATCTGTTGTTGTTGGATTGTTCAATGTTTAATGTTCCATGTTAACGGAACTATACAATATATTTTTGTCCGGGCTGGATTGCTGCTATCGGGCATCGTTGTGTCACTCACTTGTACGCCTTGTTCTCTATTCAGCACGTGCAGCCCTGGTCAATAGAGCTCCGGACGTACAAGAGTGCGACCCAAGGGACGCCTCATAGTAGTTCCTCCTGCCGGGCCCATAAAAAAAGTCATTAAGACAGAAAGTCAAAGGGGTCAAAAAGTAAAATAAATACAGTTACTTTATCAAAATCCGGTATTCACCATTGACCATTCACGAAAAAATATCGAACAAGGAGCAAGGAATTTTGAATGTAGATGGAAAGCTCCCACTCACTACTCACTACTAGTACACATCCTTATGATACCTTCCGTTTTCATGCATCGCATGCAGGTATTCCGCAGCGGCAACTTTGCTGATGTTTCCTTTCTCAGAGATAATATCAATCAACGCGTACTCTACATCTACACTCATGGGGTCTTTGCTTCCGCAAACATAAATATGGGCGCCGCTTTCAATCCATGCATACAGTTCATCAGCTTTTTCCAGCATGCGGTGCTGCACATATATCTTTTCCTGCTGGTCACGTGAAAAGGCTGTGTTCAGTTTGGTTAACACACCCGTTTCAAACAAGGCCTGCAGATCAGTTTGATAGAGGAAGTCAGTTACAAAATGTTGCTCGCCAAAGAACAGCCAGTTACGGCCACCGGCGCCCTGCGCATCACGCTCTGACAGAAAGGAGCGGAACGGCGCAATACCTGTACCCGGGCCAATCATAATCATGTCTGCTTCGGCGGCAGGCAGGCGGAAAGCATTGTTTTTCTGAACGTAAAATTTAATATTGTCGCCTTCGTTTAATGTAGAAAGATAATCGCTGCACAAACCGAAACGTTCATGTCCATCAACATTAAAGCGGCTGCGGCTAACGGTAATATGCACCTCGTTTTCACCATGCGCACCAGGGGCAGATGATACCGAATACAACCTCGGGGCAATTGGCTCAAGGATAGCAACAAGGCGTTGTACATCCAGGTTATTGTCGCAGTTATCACAAGGATAAATGCGTAATAAGTCCACCAGGTCCATTTTGATGTTAGGTATCTCTTTGCCCACCAGTTTGGCATAAGCCTGCACCACACGCTCAGGCATGTGCTGAATATTTATTTTGCTGCCAAGCAGTTCCTGCAATGTGGCGGACTGTTCCCGGAAAAGATACTCCTGCTGCGGGTTGGCGCCCAGCAACTCAATTACTTTGGAAACAACAGACAGTTTATTAAAAGCGATGATGCCAACGGAATCGCCCGGCTCGTACTCAATAACTTCTTCCGCAGCCAATTCTATGTGATAAGTTTCTTTGGCAGAACCCCTGTCGTTAAGGTTAACAGTGGTAACCACGGTTCCATCGTATATTTTTTTACCGGTTTTGGCAGGCTTGGCTTTAACCGGCGCTGAAGCAGTTGTGCCTGAAGACTTACTTAAAGAAGTGTTGATTAATTCATCAATCCACTGGTTGGCTTCATCTTCAAAATCGGTATCACATTTTCTCAGCGGTATGATGCGCTGTGCGCCCAATTCATTAAGCCGTACATCTACATCTTCACCGGCTTTACAAAACAGCGGGTAGGCAGAATCGCCCAATGCCAACACACCATATTTTACATTACTCAAAGAAGGGGTATTCTGCAACAGGTAATCGTAAAATTTCTTAGCGGCGGCTGGCGGTTCCCCATCGCCCTGCGTGCTCATTACTACCAACAGGCAGGATTCTTTCTGCAAATCGTTAACGCGGTATTGGTCAAGGCTTTTCAGTTTAACCGGCACACCTTGCTTTTTAAGCCTGGTACTAAAATCGGTAGCCACTTTCTTGGAATTACCGGTTTCTGTGCCGTAAAGCACAGTGCAATTTTCCAGCGCCGGCGCTGCTGCCTGTGCAACAATGGCGGGTGCGGTTTCCGGCTGTACGCCGGCTGTTAATGCACTCAGGTAGCCGCTCATCCAAATGAGCTCATCACGTGATGCATTCTTAACCAGTTCACGAAAAGTTTGTAGTTTAAGCTCTGCTAACATTTGCCTCTTTTTGAAAATCATTTATTAATTCAATCAGTTCAGGGTGCCGCTCCAGCGGTTTGAAATAATTGCCTTGTTTGTTGTTATTGGGTAGCCATGCAAACTGCTCGTACAGTGCAGCCACCTTACCGATAATAACCAGCGAAGGGCTTGCAAACTCCCGTTCAAATCCATCCTGGTAAAAATCATGCAATGTACACTGGTACACCTGCTGGTTAGGTGTGGTAGCCTGCTCCACCACTATAAAGGGTATAGAAGAATCTGCACCTGCCTGTAACAAGTTGCTTACTATTTCGTACAACGACTTCCCGCTCATATAGAATAACAAAGTGTCGTTGAAGCCTGCCATCTGTTTCCACTCAGACGATGCTATTACTGTATTCTTGTAATAGGTAAGAATTCTTACACCAGTAGAGAACCCCCTTGCTGTTAACGGAACACCAGTATACGCCGAAGCGCCGGATGCAGCAGTTATGCCAGGTATGATTTGGTAAGGTATATTCTCGTTGTTAAGCGCTATCAGCTCGTCCAGTATGTTGGAGAAGATGGCTGTATCGCCACCCTTTAAGCGAACTACTGTTTTGTATTCTTTGGCATACTGCACCAGCAACTCGTTAATCTCGTACTGGGGCACAGAAGCTGTAGAGCCGCCCTGCTTGCCTGCTTCTACCACAATAGCGGAAGGGGAAACATATTCATCGATAATTTCCCTGCTTACCAGCCTGTCTGTAATAACCACATCCGCCAAAGCCAGCGCCTTGGCTGCTTTAACGGTAATCAGTGAGGGATCGCCGGGGCCGGCGCCTATAAGGTATACACCACCATCCTTCAGCAATGAAGCCGGTGCGCTAAACTTTCTATTTTTTCCGTTATGTAACACGTTTTACTCTAAACCCTTTTTAAGATTAAACTGCTTTTGCTATATCTGCCTCTTCGCCTATTGTAGCGGTGGCATGTTCCGCCGTAGTGGAATGCAGGCCGCATTCTTTAGAATTCCTGTCTTCCCACCACCAGCGGCCGGCACGAAAATCTTCTCCCGGTTTAACGGCCCTGGTACAAGGTGCGCAGCCAATGCTTACGAAACCTTTGTTATGAAGTGTATTGTAAGGGATATTGTTTTTATAGATATAGCTGGTTAGCTGTTCTGTTGTCCAGTACAGCAAAGGATGAAATTTGATGATTTTGTTGGCTTCATCCCACTCTACCTGGCTTAATTGCTTACGTTCAGGGGAGTGTTCTGCACGAAGGCCTGTTACCCAGATTTCATTACCAGCCAGCGCCCTCTTCAATGGTTCCACCTTCCTGATATGGCAGCAGCCTTTACGCAGGTCAACAGATTCATAAAACGCGTTGGGCCCGTTTTGCTGCAGGTATTTTTCCAGGTCTTCGTTATTGGGATAGTACGCTTTTATTTTGGTATGATACTTTTCATTGGTCCTGCTCCATACGTAATAAGTTTCGTCGAACATGCGGCCGGTATCAATGGTAAAAATTTCTATAGGCAACTGGTTAGTAAGTATCATGTGGGATATGGCTTGGTCCTCCCAGCTAAAACTGCTGGAAAAAACGGCCTTACCGGCATAATCTTCCGCTACAACTTTTAATGCATCCTCTTCATTTAGTCCACTTAATTTGTAGGATAAATCGTATGTAATCTTAAAATTGTTGTCGGTCATATTGCTAAATTTCTTTGTTGGATTGTTGAATGGTAGTAGTTCTATGGGAATGGCCGCATCAGCAACGGCATGATTTTGAGAAACAACAACAGCAGTAAGTAGAAGTGTTAAAGCAGGAATTGAACATTATGGCTACCATTTTGATGGGTAAAATTAACCCAGCGTTACTACTCTACCAAATAAATGGACAATTTTGTAAAACTTTAATAAACTAACGGGTGTTACCTTGCAGGATAATACTCTGAAACCTTTGCTGGTAAAGGGATACAAGGTTTTATAACTCTACTAAATTAGTAGGAATTGTAGTTTTAAATCATTCATTCGAAGTCAAATTCGATCTATCATTTGCCCGTTTTGTTGCGCCAATGCAGAGGTGCAAATAGTCATATTTTGCTGGTTAAACCCGCCTGCTGTATTTACCCGGGCCAGAAGCATGACGTGGAGTTAATTGTATCCCGAATGTGCGGGGATGTGCAGTTTGCAGTTGCACATAGCGATGGCGTACAAGTGAGTGACACAACGATGCTCAATCATAGTTCCTGCAGCCGGCACCACAAAAATTTAAACCTGGCGTTAATAGTAACCTAAGCACGCAGAAGCTTATTTTAGCAGTCCATCTTTTATGACATAAAAACCCACAGATATCTTATGCCTTCCTTAAACATCCTGAAAGAACATTTTCCGTTCCTGAATATTGCACTTTACCTTAACAGCATACCGCTTATTAGTGAACTGACGATTGAAAACGCCGGCGATACGGATATAGCCGGTGTACAGGTAAATATCAACGCAGACCAGCCCTGCTTTTTACCTTTTAGCTATGCCATAGAATCCATACCGGCGGGAAAAGATGTAAAGATTGCGCTGGAAGGCTTAAAGATAAACCGGGGATATCTTGCACAGCTTTCCGAAACCGAGAAAGCGGTTATTGGCATTGAGGTTTTACAAAACGGCCGGGCTGTATGCAAGGATGAATTTTCTGTTGGTGTACACCCGCTGGAATACTTTGGCGGCTTTGAAACTTTGCCTGAACTGATAGCTGCTTACGTTACGCCCAATCACCCCTACATTTACCACCTTAAGCGCAGGGCGGCTGAATTGCTGGAACGAAACGGACAAAAAGCCGCTTTTGATGGCTATCAGCTCAATAGCCAGGAAAGGGTACTTCAGGTGATGGCTGCCTTGTATGCAGCCATACAGGCAGAAGAAATTATTTACAGCTCACTGCCACCCGGCTACGAGGAAACGGGGCAGCGGCTGCGCTTGCTGCATACCATTAAGCAGGAGCGTTTTGCCAATTGTATTGACCTGAGCCTGCTATTTGCCGCCTGCCTGGAAGCTGCGGATTTAAACCCCGTAATTGTTATTATAAAAGGCCATGCCTTTGTTGGTTGCTGGCTGCAGGACGACAAGTTTGCCGAAATCATCAACGACGATAAAACCGCCATAACCAAGCGCCTCTACAAAGGTATTCGTGAGATGTCGGTACTGGAAACCACCAGTTTGTGCAAAGGCAATAACATACGTTTTGCCGATGCTTTAAATATGGGCGAAAGGCAACTGGCTGAACAGGAGAATTTTATTTTGTCAATAGATATTAAGCGTGCCAGAGCGGCACACATACGCCCCCTGCCATTGCTGCATGACGATGCCGGCGTTCAATTGGATGAAGCCGCTATGCAACGGGCAGAAGGTGCAGGAATGGATGGCGATTTCAGCATCGGCGCCATTTATACTGATGAACTGCTGCAGGGCAAACAACCCGCTACCAAACAAAAGGTGTGGGAGCGTAAACTGCTGGACCTATCCCTGCGCAATAACCTGCTGAACCTGCGCATGACACGCAATATGCTGCAACTGGTGGATATTGACATCAGCCACCTGGAAGATACGCTGAGCGATGGCAAAAGCTTTTCCATACTGCCGGATGCCCGGGCCACGGTATTGCGCAAATACAACCTGTTTTTGCCTCCGCTGCACCACTCATCTCCGTTGTATCAAACCGCCAACGACGAACTGAAATACAGCCGACTGCTTACGTATTACCATCAGCAGGACCTTGATAATATTCTTTCCTATATACATAAAAACGCCAAAGCCGCTGTAGAAGAAAACGGCTCCAGCACTTTATACCTGGCCGTGGGTTTATTGAAATGGTATGACAGTAACAGTCCGCAGCAGCCCCGCCATGCCCCCATATTACTGTTACCTGTTGAATTAAGCCGCCGCTCGGTAAACAGCAAATTCACCCTTAAAAGCCGCGAAGAAGAAACCATGGTGAACATTACCCTGCTGGAGTTTTTACGGCAGGAATATGAGTTGGACCTGGGTGGGCTGGAACAGCTACCCGCAGATGAAAAAGGGGCCGATGTGGCCAAAATAATGGGCACCCTGCGCCGGGCCATTATGCAAATGAAAGGTTGGGATGTGGAAGAACAACTGGTGCTGGGTAATTTTTCTTTCAGCAAGTTGATTTTATGGAAAGACATTGTGATGCACCAGCAGGAACTGCTGAAGAGCCCGATGGTACGCAGCCTGGTAGATGGTAAACTAAGCCTTACGGGCATTGATGAAACACCAGCGGATATTGATTTCAACAATGTGCCATCCCACACTGTTGCCCTGCCCATCGCCACCGATGTATCGCAGATGGAAGCGGTGATGGCAGCGCAGAAAGGGCAAAGCTTTATACTCCACGGCCCGCCGGGCACGGGTAAATCGCAAACCATTACCAACATTATAGCGGATGCTTTGTACCGCGGCAAGCGGGTATTGTTTGTGGCTGCCAAGAAAGCGGCTTTGGACGTGGTGCACAAACGCCTGGAGCAGGTGGGGCTGGCGCCTTTTTCCCTGGAACTGCACTCTAACAAGTCAAAAAAATCGGATGTACTGGAGCAACTGGCAAAATCACTGGAAGTAACCAAACTTAAAAGTACGATAGATTATGAGCAGGAAGGCCGCCGGCTGGATGCCGCGAAAAAATCTATCAGTGACTACGTTAACCTGCTGCACCAGCGTTTGCCTGCCGAGTGGAGCCTGTACCATAGCATTACCACACTGGAAGAGTACAAGGATAAGAATTTTAAAAGCAACTATATACCTGAAAGCATTTTGCAGCAGTTGGATGCCCGCCGCTGGCTGCAATGGACAGACTGGCTGCCTGCTTTTCAATCTATAACAGCGCTGGTTGTACATCCGGGGGAAAACCCGTTGACTGCTTTGCAGTTAACCCAATATACGCCGGCGTTACAGGAAAACATCGGCACGCAAACACAACAACTGCTGCAGTTGCTGCCCGTATTTAAACAGCAGGCCACCGCGTTGGCAGCGGCTATTCATTTTCCTTACAGCTTTAAAAACCGTGGCCATTGGGAGCAGTTTGCTACACTGGTGCAGGCTGTTAAAAGCCTGCCGGATATGCCGCTATACCTGCTGGAATATTTGGCTGACAAAGACAACTACGCCGTTTACGACGAATGGAGCAGGCATTTTGACGAATACAAGACTGTTCAGAAAAATATCCTGAGCCAGTATAGCAGCAACATACTAACGGCCGATGTGGCGGCGATGGAAATGGAATGGAAACAGGCCCTGCAAAGCTGGTTTTTGCCTAAATGGTTAAAGAAAAAGAAAATAAGAAAACAACTTTCCTTATACAAAAACACACCTGTAGCCAATGATGAAGAAATAACATGGTTGTTCCGGGAACACCGGCGGTACAGGCAACTGCTGGAAATACTGCGGCAACAACGCTTTGTAACAGTGCAACAATCTTTAAAAAATTTGTTTAAAGAAGAGCAAACGGATGTTAGCGCCCTTAACCTGCAGGCCACAATTATACAACGCCTCAGCGCCATGACGGCCCCATTTGAGCGCAACGCTTTAACCAGGTGGGCGCATTTGCTGCAACAAAAACAACTGGCTTATACAGATGACATAAAAACACTTGACAGCAATTTATGGCCCAGTGCGCTTTCTACCCTTGCCGAAACTGAAAAAGCCCTGGCTGCTTATCGCCAGCTAACCGGCATTAACCTGCCGGATACCGCCGACTGGACAGAACAAACCGTTGTTCAGTTGCAACAGGTACAGGCGCATTTGCCCAGGCTGAAAGATTGGATAAACTACGTACAGCTTGCCGCCCAGGGCAAAGAGATAGGGCTGCAATGGCTGATAGAAGCGTATGAAACCCGCCAGTGTGAAGTGGCCGGGCTTACCGGTTATTTTCATTACACCGTGCACCTGTCTGTAACCCGCAGTGTTATTACGGCGCATGAACCACTGAATATGTTCAATGCCGGTTTGTTTGAAAGTAAAATTGAACAGTACAAAACCATTGCAGCGCAATTCAGGCATTTAACCATGCAGGAATTGCGAGTAAAGCTGGCAGCGCGGTTGCCTAATACCACAGTTGAAGCCATGCAAAGCTCTGAGATTGGCATATTGCAGAAAGCCATCAGGAACCGTGGCCGTGGTATGAGTATCCGTCGCCTGTTCGACCAGGTGCCTACCCTGCTGCCCCGCATTGCACCCTGCATGCTGATGAGCCCCATTTCAGTAGCGCAGTATTTTACGGTGGATGCCAACCATTTTGACCTGGTGATTTTCGACGAGGCTTCGCAACTGCCCACCTGCGAGGCCGTAAGTGCATTGGCACGGGCCAGGCAGGCCATTGTAGTGGGCGACCCAAGGCAAATGCCGCCCACATCCTTTTTCTCCACCAATAAAACCGATGAAGAAAATATGGAAGTGGAAGACCTGGAAAGCATACTGGACGACTGCCTTTCCCTCTCCGTTCCGTCACGCTACCTGCTGCGCCATTACCGCAGCAGGCACGAAAGCCTCATCGCTTTCAGCAATAGCAATTATTATGAAAACAAGCTCCTCTCCTTCCCTTCTGCCGACGACCTTAACCGCAAGGTGAAATACCAGCATGTGCCCGGTTATTACGACAAAGGCAAAACCCGCACCAACCGCTTTGAGGCCGATGCCATCGTACAATACATCCGCCAACATTATAGCGATGCCAACAAAAGAAAACTAAGCCTTGGCGTAGTTACGTTCAGCCAAACGCAGCAAAACCTGGTGGAAGATAAGTTACAGGAACTGTTCATGGCCGATGCAGCCTTAGAGCAGGTTGCCAACGAAGCCGCTGAGCCATTGTTTATCAAAAACCTGGAAAATGTACAGGGCGATGAGCGGGATATCATCCTGTTTTCCGTAGGGTATGCGCCGGATGAAGAAGGCAAGATGTCCATGAACTTCGGCCCCCTTAACCGCAATGGGGGTTGGCGGCGTCTTAATGTGGCTGTTACCCGTGCCCGCTATGAAATGCATGTGTTTGCCACCCTAAGGGCAGACCAGGTTGACCTTAGCCGCACCGCCGCCGAAGGTGTGGCCGGGCTTAAAGGCTTTTTGCAATTTGCCGAGAAAGGTCACCTGGCATTGCGCCAGCAGGATGTGCAGGCTGCACTCCATACCCGGCATTTGTCAGACGCTATTGGGCTGCGCCTGGAGGCAAAAGGGCTGCAACTAAAAAAACACATAGGCACATCCGGCTTTAAAATAGATATCGGTATTATTCACCCGCACAAGCCCGATGAATACATACTCGGCATTGTGGTTGACGGGCATTATTACTATCATGCCCGCACTGCCAATGACCGTGAAATGGTAATGCCCACTGTTCTGAAAGCCCTTGGCTGGAATATTTGCCGTGTGTGGAGCATAGATTGGCACGAGCATGCGGATACCATTATCAACAGCATAGAAGAGAGAGTAAGGGAATTGCTGTTGCAACCCGCAGCAACAGAAGAAACACCTAAGCCGGAACCCGCACCGGCGCCAGTTTTCAGTCCTGTAAAAGATGACATTGCGGTAGCAACAGAAATTACCATTATCAGCAGGCAGCGGCCCTATATACCGCACGCCCTTACACCGGTAGCCTATGCCAGCAGCGAAACCATGTACGACATCCGGCACCGCGACCGCATCAAACAGCAGATACAGATGCTGGTAGATGCGGAAGAACCCATCAGCAAAAGCTGGCTGTACAAAAAGCTGTTGCAAGCCTGGAACACCTCCCGTGCTGGCGCCAGGCTTGACAGGCACCTGGAGGAAATCATCAGCGAAATGCCACTGCACCAAACTATTCACCACCAGCCCTTTTACTGGTCTGCCCAAAGCGGCCCCGCAACGCTGGCCCACTACCGGAGCAACGATACCGAGCGGCGCAACATAGAAGACATTGCACCCGAGGAAATAATGGTGGCCCTGCTGGAGCTGGTGCAACACAACCTGAGCATTGAGGAAGATGAGTTACTGCGCTGGCTGGCCCGCAGCTTCAGCTTTGCCAAGGTAGGCAAGCAGATAGATGTACAACTGCGCTATACCATAGAACTTGCAGAAAAGCATGGCAAAGTGCGGAGAGAGGGAGGAAGGGTGAAGCTGGCAGGATAACTTCCCGGCGTTTTTTGGTGGCCGGCGACATAGCCCTGTAGCATCTTTGTTGCGCAATTTGCGTGGCAAAGCAGCAAATTGGAAACTACTTTCATCGTTCGGTTCATTGGGCGGCTTTTTAGACCCGGGTAGATTAGACTGCCCTGACGATGAAACTAAGTAAATACAATAATGGGCAACTATCAATCTAGGTAAGTATTTGCAAAAATGGTTTAATGCTATAAATTTATGAGGGTGATACTTAATTGACATACTCATCTTCTAAAACAATACAACTAAAATGGGACTTGATTGGCGGCCAATGGGAAAGCCAAAACCTGGCTTTGAGGAAAGGCATAAGCAAATCTTTAGAATAATTAAAGGTGAAGAGAAGCTAAAAGAACTCAGCTTTATTGACAAATTATTAGGTAAAAGACAAATAACTAAAGAACAATTGATTGAAGAGTTTGTAGATAACATTATTGAATCTTATGAAACAATAAAAGCACCACGAGTTGGGTATGACGAAGTAGCAAATGAATGGATTAAAACAAAATACCAGGAAAGCGACAAAACATTATCCCAGGAAGATTTTTTCAAAGAATACTTAGGTTATTATGTAATTGAGTTAGCTCAAGAACGGGATGGAGTTCCTGTTTATATTCCATTTATGCAAGATAAAAATGTATTTAGGGCACAATTTTTAGACTGCTGTAAAGAGTTAATTGGTGAGAAATTATACAACGAAGCCTGGGTCTCAAAATTAGCAGAAGACACACTGAAATATGGGCAAGCACTTATGGCAATCACGGACAAAATTTCTGTTGAAAATAATTTGCAATATTTAAAGGAACAATACATACCTCCAGAAACAGACGAGGATAGTTTAGAAAGCAAATTGCATATTTTATTTTCGGCTTCAAAATGGTTAATATTTTATGGTAAAAATGGACACGGTTTTGAAGCAGACTTTTAATGCCAGGTGAGAAAAATCAACATAAACCCAAGTCCTCATCCATCACGCCATGAAAACCCAAACATCATCTTCAACACCAGCAAAACAATGAGAAAGATTTCTTTATTAACCTCCAGCCTTTTAATGGGCTTATTTATTCTAAGCGGTTGCGGCAACACCGGCAATCCTAAAGCAACAATATGGTGCAACAAATGAAAAACTGCTACAGCCACTTAGAAAAAATATTAACCCACTATGGCTATACTTACGATGATGTTGTTGCAGAAGATATTTATACAACCCATATGGAGGACTTTATTAAAGTTTCCGGCTTCAGGAATTCAATTTACAAGAAGCAATTTCCAACAGGAACATGGCTTGAAGTGAAAGGTCTTGCCGTGAAAGGGCAATTAATCGAAATTGATATGGAGGCCCACAAAGCGAAATAAGAAGCCAATCAGGCAAAAAGAAATATCCAAAAAATGTCAATTACTCTAACATATCAGCCAGGCAAAAGCATTTCCCTCAATAATTTATTACTTATATGGGATATGGACAGATGCCAAACAAGACAACTGCTCAATGATGTTTTTGAAATCAGTGACACTGAAATTGACCTAAGCCAGTATAATAATGGTGATACGTCTCAGAATATAATCCAGCGGCGGGACATTTATAGAAACTACCAAGGGCTGCACAACTTCTTTTTTTTAAACTTTGACAAAGAAGACAAACTTCGAGATATAGAAATACATTATGGAGTTGATGTCAGAATAAATGGAGAAGTTATCAATTTTTCGATGGACATTGAAGAAGTAGCTCAGTTGCTTGATCGTGTTTCAGGTGAAAAAACAATACTTTCAGAAGGAGAATATTTTTTCAAGAACTTAAAATTAACAATTGCAAGTAGAAACGCTATCGGCGGCGAGGGAAGTGAATTATCTTATTTTTATTGCAGCAAAAATGTGATGCATTTATCAAATATCAAATAGGTAAAGTTTGCATTAGCTGAGCCCTCATTATTTTGCAGCTTATGGGCCACATTTATCTTAGAGATACAAGTAACTTGCCTTAAAATCTGCTTATCATGTATCGCTATTTCCTTACCCTGGTACTGCTTGCACTTACTGTAACAGCTAACGTCTCGGCATCTCCCCAGGCTGATACAATACCGGACTTACCCATTATTCGCTTTAAAAAAAATAGCAGCCATTTAACAACCAAAGCAAAAGCAATGCTGGATAGTATTGCACAATTAATTGCCGCTCACCCGGAATGGAATATTGGTTTGGGAGGAATGGCGGCTGATACAACTGCCCGGAGTATTGAACTGTCCTGGAATAGGGTTGCTGCTGTAGTAGATTACCTGCTGATTAAAGGCATAAGTGCCGAAAGGCTACTTTTTGTTTTTGATATATGTCACGACCCTTTAACAGTTGAATTACAAATAATGTGTGAGATTCCCCCAAATGTTCCGAGGCCACATCCCCAGAGATACAAAAAACAATAAACGCAAGTACCCGCTGCAAGTTTAAGAATTTTTAAGCCGAAACTCCTGCACAAACCTACCCTGCGGGCAAAGCCGCGTAGTGTATCCAGCAGTACAAGAGTGCGACGCAAGTAAAGCCTCATAGTAATTCTCCTGCCGGGCCCATAAAAATTCCCCTTTAGGGAATGGGGGCTACCCCATTCACACAACTGCACATGCAACCTGCTAACAGAAACCGCCTGTTACTTAGTTTACCTTTACCTGCAAAGCTGTACAGGGTAATTTGGCTGCCTCATTCCAAATCTTTATAAACTTAACCTATGTACAGATTCAAAATGTTTCGCGACAGGATTGAGCTGAACCAGCAACTAAGGGACTTTATTGCTGAAACGCTCTCCAGAGACAACGCTTCAACCTATGCCGGCAGAAAACTATTACTTGCCGCCCGTGAGATTACCATTACCCCCAACTTTACGTTTGAACTGGATGACTGCGACATTACGTTTGTGGCAGATTACTTTAACACCAGGGATGGCAAAATTAAACTGAACGTTACACAGTCCGTTGCAGACAACCTGCCTGGCCTGCCGGGCAGAAATATTACCATACTTACCAAAAAATGGGAAGTGGGCAGCGGCTTTTTACTAAAAGGCGGCAAAGGTGGCAAGGGCCTGCGTGGCGCTACGGGAACCAAGGGGGCGGATGGCACTTATTCAGCCACCAACAACAACGGTAAAGACGGTGGCAAAGGTGGTAAAGGCAAAACCGGCGCTACAGGCGGCAAGGGTGGCAACCTTTCTGTTTTGTATGTTGAAAAAAGCCCCAGGGGCATTATTATGCCGGAGCTAATGGTACCCGGCGGCGATGGCGGTACCGGTGGCCCGGGCGGTTACGGCGGTGAAGGCGGCGCAGGGGTAGAATGGTGTAAACCCGGCGGCACTTACTGCGTAGATGGTAAAGACGGCAAAACAGGCCCCGTGGGAGACCCAGGCAATACCGGCGCACAAGGCCCGGCGGGTACTTACACAGCCAGCAAGATTAATACTGCCTTTAATTACGGCATGCTGCTGCAGCTACTCTCTGTGCCCGTTACAGAATGGGCGGCCTACCGCTTAAAGGTGGGCGAGTATTTCTACCGTGCCTTTAGCGCACAAAACCACCAATACCATACACTGGCACTGGGTGAGTTTGATGCTGCCCTTGCCATGAACCCGCAGCTAAGCCAGGCTGCCACTTACCGCAACCAGTTTTTAAACAACCAGAACATACTGGGCATACCCAGGTATGTGGACATAATTCCAGACTTTGCCAAATACGAGCAGGTGTACACCAGCTACTACCCTATTGTAGGCCCGGTTTTTCAGGCGGCAAGCAAAATGCTGATGGAAGTAGTTAGCCTTAACAATGCAAAGGCCGATTTGCAACGGGAAATAAACAATGCTGCCGGCATGGTTAACGTGTTAACCGATGAAAGAAATGCGGCGCTGGTGGCAAAAGATATTGCCGATAAAGAATACATAAGGGCACAGCAAAGAGTGGTGGAGATAACTGATAAAATAAATGCCCGCAAAGAAGAACTGGAAAATGCCGACGTGGATATACTGGGCGCCATTATTGGCACCGTGGCCCTTGTGGCCAGCCTGGTAGCCGCTATACCCAGCATGGGCACCAGCCTTGTTGGCGCGGCTACTGCCATTGGCGTAATGGCCAGTACTGTTAACGGCGTGGGCGTAGGCAGCATTATTGAGCAGGCTACCAACCCAGACCTTCCGCAAACAGAGCTTGACAAACTGAAAAAAGAAGCACAAGGCTTAAAAGGCTTTGTTGAAAAAGCAAGCCAGGGGCTGGATACCATCATTAGCTTTCCCTCTATGCTGGATGAGCTGTGGAACGCTAATATTGACGACGCCGAGTACAAAAAACTAATAGCGGAATCCATACAGTTGGTACACGAAGAACTGATTGCCAAGCTGGGGGTAGGCGAATCTGCTTACCTGGTGCAGGCAGCGGAAAAAAGGCTGCAACTGGCTAAAGACAATAAAGCCGCTGCCGAGCTGCAACTGGCAGGCCTTACTACCGATACCAGCAAGCTGGAGTCCGCTGCGCACAACCTTATAAAAATGTCTCAGCACTACATGACTACGCTGGGCAAGTACGCTTTCTTCGCGGCCCGTGCACTGGAAATATATACACTGGCAGATAAGTCAACCAGCATACGCTTTGATTACGGCTTTATACACCCCGATAAGGAAGCAGACTATAAAATGGGGCTGCTAAGGTTATCGGCACTTATTACCATGTACCAGCAATCGTGGAGCCAGTTTGCCAACATTATTACCTATAAGGAACAATACGATAATTACTTTAATACAGGCAACTGGGTTAATGATTACCACCGTATTTCCATAACAGACAGCGCCGCACTGGCGGAATTCAGGAACACCAAAAAACTCAACCTCAACATACGCCTGGCAGACCTGCCGCCCACCCGTTACGAGGCAAAAGTTGACTCAGTGTACATAGCCTTCATAGGCGCCACTTCCGTATCGGGCACCGTAACCACAATTGTAGAGCATGCGGGCAGCTTCCAGCAAAAGAAACGCAATGGCACACTATACCAGGCCAACCTTAACCCACGCTCCGGCGTGGCCCTGGCCAAAACAACGCCGCTGCAAAGCAATGGCGGCATACCCGGCAATGCAGGCTCCGAAGCCGATTTCCGCGGCCGTGGCCTTGCCGCACACTGGCACCTTACCGTTGAACAAAGCGAAATACAAACCGGCAACGTAAACTTTAACAACCTTACCGAAATACAGGTTTGGTTTGGCTACGAATCATTCCTGGTAAGCCAGGCAGCAAGCCAGCTTGTTAAAGACGGGTTGCTGATAGAAGATGCCTCATCCGGCAAAACCTATGTTACTTATGGCGGCGCCAAACTGCTGATACCCGGTAAAGAATCGTTGCCATCACTTGGCCTTACCGCAGCGGTGGTGGATAGTGACACCAATAAAGACTACGCCGCGGCATTAACCACCATACCCAGGGATAGAACGCTGCTGCGGTCTAAACAGTCTGGCAAAATGTACATGGTTAGCAAAGGCCTTAAGCTGGAAATAAACAACGAAGCGGCTTTAGATAAACTGGGCTACGATTCCGCCGAAGCAAAACTGGTGCCCGAATCGGCGCTGGAGCTACTGCCCTACGGCGGCACTGCCAACTAAACTTTTGGTTAAACAAGGGTAGGTGTTTTGCAAGGCCACTCCCGGTGCGGGGGTGGCTTTTTGTTTGCGCCGCAAACAGGCAAGCATTTTTATGGGCCCGGCAGCAGGAACTATTTTGGGGCTTTACTTGCGTCGCACTCTTTTACGTTCTGTCCGCTACGCAGCTTTTCCCACCGGGTAGAGTTTTGTCGCAGCCGCCGTTGGCGTCAGAATTTTTCTCGGAGTAATGCCACGGAAGCACGGAAAAAGCCACTGTTTTTGCCGTCTTTGGCGTTAGAAACATACAGCAGAAACGGTTAACCCAGCGTTGGTTGATAACCCACCTACCCATATTTTTTTGTGGATTTGCGCAACGGCGCTTTGCGAACTGGTAAACGGTTAAAGTATTGAAAACCAGAAAGGAGAATACCGTACTTTTGGAATATCCGGACGGAAAGAGGTGCGGATATTAAATGTTATGCACAAGCGTATGGCAACACCCTACTTCAATTCAACATTTTAAGACCTTTAACCATTTTTTGGACAAATGGGCTTGCTTTTTCGACTGAACTACCCTAATTTTGATAAAAACTAAACAAAATGTGCCATGTTGCTTGAATTTAGAGTGTGCAACTACCGTTCAATCGGAGAAGAGCAAGTACTAAGCCTAATACCGGCTAGTAAGCAAAAAGACCATCTACAGAACATTTTGACAAAGGGAAAATACCAGGCTTTAAATGCCATCTCTCTTTATGGTCAAAACGGTAGTGGAAAAAGTAATCTTTTGCTTGCAATGAGTTTTCTTGACAAGCTGATTCATATTTCTGCAAGAACATCATCTACTACCAAACTCCCATATGACCCTTTTTTATTAAGAGAAGGTTGGGAAGGCAAACCTACAAGATTTGAAATCACATTTATCATTGAAGAAAATCGTTACAGATATGGTTTAGAGTTTACTGAAAAGGAAGTATTAAAAGAGTGGTTATTCCGAAAATCTCAAAGTAGAGAAGTTTCTTTATTTGAGAGAGAAGAAAGTACTATTGAAGTAAGTAGCGGTTTTAATGGCTCAAAAAAAATTATTGATGCAGCGATAGAAGCCACAAGGGACAACGCATTGTTTCTATCAACTTGTGATATGCTAAATGTAGAGGAAGCAAAGATTATATTCAATTGGTTCCGATATTTTGGAATGATAGATGGTTTAAATACAGAAGATTTACACACTGTTGATTTATGGGATAAGGAAGATTACAAAGACAAAATAAAAAAGTATTTGGAATCACTTAGCCTAAACATCGCAGATGTTGATATAACAACTAAAGACTTTGATGAATCCGAGTTGCCAGATGATATGCCAAAAGCTATGAAGAACAGATTGGCAAAATCGCTTAAAGGCAAACAAAGTTATACTGTAATTGCAAAGCATACTTTATATGACAGCAATGCAAAACCAACTCCTAATTTAGTATCATGGGAATGGTGGGAAAAGGAATCCGCCGGCTCTAAAAAAGCTTTTGAACTTAGTGGACCAATTCTTTGGACATTAGCTAATGGGGGTGTATTAATAATTGATGAAATTGAGGCGAAGATGCATCCTGTAATGACACTTAATACTATTGATATTTTCTTAGACCCAGCTAGTAATCCCAATAAAGCACAACTAATCTTTGCAACTCATGACACAAATCTTCTAACTTATTCAACACTCAGGAGAGACCAAATTTATTTCGTTGAAAAAAATAAATGGGAAAGTTCTGAATTATATTCTCTTTCTGATTTTGTTTATTTCGAAAATAAAAATGGGGAGTTTAAAAGCGAAAAAGAAAGACCAGACACTGATAAGGAGAAAAGATATTTTGAAGGTCGGTATAAAGCAATACCTGTATTGGGTGATTTCAGAACATTTATTAGAAACACCAAATGGCAAAAAGAGGTATTGTAAAAAAATCAGAAGCACGGGAAACAGACAAGCGACCAACCCGTTGGCGGAGGTACGAACATTTCTTTCTAATTGTTTGTGAAGACGGTAATGTCGAACCCTATTACTTTGACACATTTAAGAATTACTTTCCAGAAGAAACATTTTTTCTTAAAACTGTAGGAACAGGGAGAAGTACTAAAGGTGTGGTTGAACAATCACTTACGGAAAAAGAAGCCTTATCAAGTGAATCAAATAAAAATGTAGATGAGGTTTGGGCGGTATTCGACAAAGATGATGCAGATAAAGTAGCGGCAACTATCGCAAATTTTAATGAAGCGTTTGAAATAGCTCGTTTAGGCGGGGTTCGTATTGCTTATAGCAATGAGGTATTTGAGTTATGGCTGCTGTTACACTATCAAAATGTAAATCATGCAAAGCCAATTCCCCGACAAGAAGTATATCAACTTTTAGAAGCACAAATTAAAAAACATCCAGCTTATACTGAATATGTTTACGAACATGGTAAGACTTCAGTAATTGACGCATTGCTTAAAACAGGCAATGAACAAAAAGCGATTGAAAGAGCTGAAAATTTATTGACAGCACATAATGGAACTGCTCCTATATATGCAAACCCAAGTACGACGGTTCACATTTTAGTTAGACGTTTAAGAGAATTAATTGAGTATTATAACTATGCTCCGTAGAGAGGATACAAAACGCCTGTGCATAACAAGGGTATTGCCAAAATGCAGGCTGACGGAAGCCGTGTTTCAACTTTTGTAATTCTGTTGGGCTGCATATCCAACTTGACCTTATCTATTTAGCTATGTGCATATCATCAACCTTTTTATCTTTACTCAGCAGCAGTTAGCCGGGGCGGACGAAATACTATTTCCTGCACTTCGGCAATACCTGTTCGTTGGCGGTAATTACAAAACGACAATGCAACAAATTGACACAAGTGACATCGGACAAGGTGCATGGCTACATGCAAGTAAAGAACTTGTGGACAGCTCAAACATTATTTGCATAACTAAAGACGAATTCAAAACTTCTGACTATAATCCGTTGATTTGGTTCGGTACAAATTTGACACAGTTTCTTAGTCGACAAGGCGATTCAGAGGTTTGTTCATTGTTTGGCAGACAGATAAACAATATTGACGATTTTGCTTATCAACTTTGCAGGACGATACCTTGGGGTTTTGAAATGGGTAGAAATTTAAATGCAGTTTATGATGTGGTTCTAAATTTTACGACACAACCAAAAAATCGCTATTTTATCTGGCATGACGCCCAACATTTATTTCGTAATGACAAAGAATTGTTTAACGGACTATTTGAAAGTTTAATTGTTGCATCGTATTTAAATTCAAATGGAAAGGCTACACATGACTACCAGGTGAACCAAAAAGTGATTTTACTATTTGACAATACCGGGGAGACTGAAGTTTCGGAGTTGCTGACCACCAATTATTATACACCATCAATTTTTGACAAATTTGACACAGAAGACCAGTACTACGTTTTACATAAGCAGACACTTGTTTTGACTAAATGACTACCGCTAACAAAAGTATTTGCAAAAGCAGGGCTCGACAATGTAACATCAGCTATGTGCAAGCATCAGCTCGGGCTCGACGTTCAATTTTCAGCTTTAGTTCTTAACTTCAGCAACATATTTTCAATTGGGCTTTTGTAGCGGGCTGGACAATCAATGAATTCCCTGCCTTCGCAAATACTCGAACGTTGTTGTAGGCAATCAAATAAAGGCACTATATGAACTGGAAAACTAAAAAGGGCTATTCAGACAAACTCAATCTCTCCCAACAAGAATATTGGGAAATTGTTAGTTCATGGCTTGGACTAAGAGAAAAGCAATACAATAGTTTTATTGCAATGTCTTTCAATAATTTCATTACTGGAAAAGAACTGAAGCCTGGGTTCGTTCGTGAAATGGTAGGTACTCAAAAAAGTATCCTCTACTTAATGTTGGATGAATACAGGTTGGACGAATTTAGGTTTACAGTAAGTATAAGCAAAAACTATTTAGATCATAATACAAAATATTTAGTAATTAAAAACGCTATCACAGTTATTCCAAATGGCTCTCGCTGGAACATAGAAGTATCAGAAAAATCAAAATTTCCTGCATCACTATTTGGGGGACTATCAAAAAATTTGGACAGCCTATTTCACGGACATATCCATTTTGAAGAAATAAATTAAGATATCTGAAGAGAAAAATCATAGCGATAGAATCTCAAGCAGAGTCCGTAACTAATAATGAGACTTTCTGTTCGATTGACTGCCTACAACAGGCGGTTTGGCAATATGGCGGGCGACGAATATATGCTCAGCTTTTTGTTCGCTATCCGGCTTCAGTTCCAGCCGACAAATAACGCCGAGCAACAGAATAAACAATGAACTTTTATTTATAAATTTAGCAGCGGTTACGGGCTGACGATTTTCAAATACCGCAACATCGCCAATGCGTCAACGTTGGCAGTCATACGCTTCTTCCAGTTTATAGGTTTAAATTTATGAAAAGACTCTTTGAGTTGACGACAATGTATAATCCGAAATGAAATTCAAAAATATACTAGTGTCATGTCACACATTGATTGACGGATACAGTCGTAATAACTTTATCCGTGCATTGTCGCAGGTAAATTGCCAGTTGATTTTGGCATCTCTGTTGTTTCTATGGTTTTGCCATGCTTCTACTTCTTTTTTCATTGTTTCGATATCGCTTACCCTGCGATTTAGACATTGCCCCATTAGAACGTTTAACTTGATTCAGCCATATTTAACCAACTGCCATGTTTGGGTGTGTAAACAAACTCAAATCTATCCCAAATTCTTTTTGCTTCCCGGGGTTCATATACTTCACACAGAGCGCCTGGCTTGTGTGTTCCCAGGTTGTCCATTACCCAGTATAATTCTGGGTGCGTCTTTATACGATTCATCTGTTATACGTTTAATATGCTTTGCCCAATCCGATTTCGTTTTTTGCGCTGTAACCTCTACATATCTTTTTCCTGTCAG
>NZ_VVIP01000078.1 GCF_009650435.1 Foetidibacter luteolus | reverse complement strand
CACTTGGTGAGTGGTGAGTGGAGGGGCTGTTCCACTTTATTCAACATTCCTTGTTCCCTGTTCGATATTCATTTGGTGATTGCGCGGTTCCACTTCGTCATTCAACATTCCTTGTTCCTTGTTCGATATTCAATTCCTTGTTCTGTATTCACACCGGTTGCAGCGGTAGGTTTCTAAGCCTTTTGCCGGTTGCCCTGAAAACGGCGTTGGCAATAGCTGCGGATACCGGTCCCTGTGCTGCTTCACCGGCGCCGAGGGGTTCCAGTTCGGGGTGGTCAAGAACAATTACTTCGGTTTCAGGCACTTCAGGAAACCGCAATATGGGATAGGTTTCCCAACTGTTGGTTTCAATTTGTTTGGGGCCATACTTTACCTGCTCCATCAGCGTCCAGCTTGCGGATTGTATCATTCCCCCTTCGGTCTGGTTAATAACGCCATCCGGGTTAATCACCTGGCCGGCATCTATGGCGCCGGTAAGCTTTTTAACATGTATGCTGCCGCCATCGCTATTTATCGCCACTTCTGCCACTACCGCAAAGTAAGATGCCTCGTTTTTGTATTGCGCAAAGGCCAGCCCCAGGGCATTGGTTTTGCTGTGCCTGTATTGCTGCCAGCCGGTTTTATCGGTAACGGCTTTCAATACCGCGATGGCCCGCTCGTCAATAAGGTTTTGCAGGCGGAAACTGAGCGGGTCAATGCCCGCTTTGGCGGCCAGCTCGTCAATAAAAGATTCCAGGGCGAATATGTTACCATAAGCGCCCAGGCTGCGCAAGGCAGAGGTACGCAACGGGCCGGTATAATTGTGCAGCAGTACTTTTTTAGGCGTATTGTACAGGGGTACCGCATTGCGGTAACTTCCCCCCGAAAACTTGCCGGGCACAAAGGAAAATGGTTTCTCCAAATGCCTGCCTGCCAGGAAATAGCCTGCTTTGCCGCCGGGCCTGGTGCTGTGCGTGCCAGACCAGATTTCTGTAACAATGCCGCTTATTTTGCCATCCTTGGTTACACCGCCTTTTAGCTTAAGGGCCATGGCTGTGCCGTAAGGCTCCCAACGGTGTTCATCTTCCCGCATCCATTGCAGCTTTACCGGTGTGCCCGGCATTTCCATAGCCAGCAAAGCCGCGTCGGCCCCGGCATCATCAGCGCCATTGTGGCCATAGCAGCCGGAGCCCGGCACCGCTGTTATCCTTATTTTATCTTCGGCCAAACCCGTAAGGTTAGAAAGAGTGGCCCTTAGCGGGTAAACACCCTGCGTATGAGACCATACCCGCAGGTTCCCGTTTTCAAACAGGGCCAAAGCACAGGATGGACCTATGGATCCGTGTATAACATAAGGTTTTGTGTACAATGCTTCATGTTGTATGGCAGCGCTGCCCAGTGCTGTTTCCGCAGCAGGGTCGGCAACTACGGTCTCCACTTCGCCGTTGCTTTTCAGCATGTCATCCATCAAATTATTTTGGAACGGCAATATATCAGGCATTTCCCAGGTGGTTTCTTTCCGCAATTTATCCAGTGCCCTAACCGCATCATATTCTTCCTGTGCTATAACGGCTACAAAATTGCCATTGCGTACCAGCTTTGTAATGCCCTGCAGCGTACCGGCGGCCGGCAGGGATAGCAGCCGGGCATTGTACGATGGCGGCCGCAAAATCCTGGCATGCAGCATGCCGGGCATCCGCATGTCCTGCAGGTAAAATGGCTGGGCGGTGGCCATAGCCGTTATGTCTTTCCTGGGCAAAGGCTTGCCCACAATGGTGTAGGCCGATGGTGGCTTTACCGCCACTTTCTCATCCACATCCAGCTCCAGTTTTTTACCCTTCAGCAGTTGCCAGTAGGTGACTGCGGCGCCATTGCCGTCTGCTGAAATTGTTCCGTCGGTTACCTGCAGCCTGTCCACCGGCACATTTAGCTGACTGGCAGCCTGTTTAAGTAAATGCAACCTTGCCGCTGCGGCAGCAAGCCGTATAGACCTCCCGCTGGACTCTATCGAGGCGCTGCCCGCCGTATAGCGTTCATCCGGTGTAAGGCCGGTATCGGCAATAACAATGTTCATGCGTTTCATATCTACATCCAGCTCTTCCGCTGCCATTTGCATCAGGGCCGTGCGTACACCCTGGCCCAGCTCTGTTTTTCCGGTAAGTACGCTAATGGTGCCGTCTTCATCAATCCTTATCCACGCATCAGCCGTATTGGCCGGGGCAAGCTGCTCCTCGTATATGGTACAGCTTGCTTTGCCGGGTGTATGCAGCAGAGTAAAGCCTATTACCAGGCAACCGGTGTTCTTGAGAAACAGCCTTCTTGAATATTGATGTAGTGCGGTAGTGCCTGTAGGTTGCATAAAACTGTTTTTGGATAAGTGTGTTATTGTTTCATGGCTGCCGCTGCGCTTTTAACCGCGGCAATAATACGGCTATGGCTGCCGCAGCGGCAAAGCACCCGTTGCAAAGCCTGCCTTATCTGCGTATCGGTGGGGTTGCTGTTTTCTTCCAGCAGTGCTTTGGCGCACATAATCATCCCGTTCATGCAATAGCCGCACTGTGCTGCCTGGTGCTCAATAAAAGCTTTTTGTATAGGGTGCAGGTTTTCTGCGTTGCCGAGAGATTCCAGTGTGGTAATGGTAAAATGTGCAGCGTTACTGCAGGGAATGCGGCAAGATGGTGCGGCTTTGCCATTCAGCAGCACCATGCAACTGCCGCAACGTTCAATACCGCAGCCATACTTAGGGCCATTTAACTGCAGGTTGTTCCTCAGTACATACAAAAGTGGCGTATCTGGTAAAGCATTCACCTCTTGCTCTTTACCGTTGATGTGCAGGGTTAGCTGGTCTGGCATATTATGAGTTGTTAATGGCGTACAATAAACAATCAGTGGCACAAAAATGAAGCCTGAATTTACAATGCCAAAACCATAGTTGGCTGTTAAAATGTAAGGAAGCAAATCGCAATGCCGTTATGGTATAAAATAAAAGGTGTTGGGGGTGCCCCCAAGCTGCGCAAGGGGTCGGGCTTTCCGCTATTACTCCGGCACAAGGCCCTGCTGCGATGGCCTCACCGGGGTAGCCGCTTCAATCCCTCACCCGAAAGACGGTTGCCGGTTACCAGTTGCAGGTTACCGGTCTGTTGATTGGGTGAGTGTTTGTTGTTACTTGGGGATGATGAAATGCAGGTTCCGCATATCGGCAAAGCCGCTAACATTAACGTTGAACAAAAGAACATCAAACAACAAAGCCTCGTAGAGGCGGCATGTTAGTAGGTAAGGACAACCCTATGTGAAGAGAGCGCCGTAGGTGCGATATGTTAAGCAGGATGATGTGTAACCGCGTGATGGATGGTTAGCAGGCATTGTTGCAAAAGCCTGCTGAACATATCGCCTCTACGAGGCTTTACAAACAGGCCGTGTCTGTCTGCCTGCTACTAACATATCGCTCCTACGGAGCTTTAAGGTTGGCTGTGTAAAAAATAATCATCAAGCTATCAATGCCGTTTAATTAAGGATGTCAGCCTGAATTCGGAGACTTCGGAATCGAAGGCCGGGATGCGTGAAAAGCAGGCACATAAAACGGTTTCGATCCCGAAGTTTCGAAACTCAACCCGACATTAGGTTCTTAACTAAATGATATTGATTTACATAAGCTTGTAAAACCTTGTGCCTTACATCCGACCATTTTGCAGAAAAGCTATGCAAAAGCCTGAAAGGCTTTACTTATAATAGCCCCGGTTGAAAACCGGGGTTACTTGCGGCATGACAATCCAACCCTGCAGGGGTTGAACGCTTGTGTATATTCAACCCTTGCAGGGTTGTTGAACGGGTACTTGCTTTTACCACGGGTTTCACCCGTGTCTATTGTTATTAATGCCCTTCGGGCAAACTTCAAGACACCATATCAACATCACCACATCAAGAAACTGGCAATCAGCTACCTGGTAGTTTCTTTTTCCTGATTGCATCTTCAAAACAAAAGCATCATCTTACACATCAACAGACCGGTAACCTGCAACTTGCAACCGGCAACGGGCTGTCGGGTGAGGGATTGAAGCGGATACCCCGGTGAGGCCATCGCAGCCGGACCTTGTGCCGGAGTATGAGCGGAAAGCCCGGCCCGAGGTACGAGGGACACCCCCAAAAAATTTTATCCTACATCTACCGTTTCTCCGGTAATAAACCTCTTTCATCGTTCTTTATAAGCCATTTACAGATTATTGCTCTTCTGTTAAGCCCCCTGGCTTATTATTGAATAATTTATTTTTGCCGTGAATAATTGAACAACAATGTATTACAGTTGTTTGACGGATAGGTAAAGACTAAACTTTGCCAGGCTGCGCTAACGGGTTTTTACGGCTCATGTTTCCGGGACTAAAGAAAATGTATGCTTTATCAACTTCAGAAAATAGTTGCTACCGTTTTATTGGTTTGTATCGCTGGTTTTGTTCATGGGCAATCTCCTGCCCGTTGGCTTACCGGGCAGGTAAAGAAATTCTTTAACGATACTGCTTCCGCAACTGAAAAAAGTTTCAGGGTGTACCCTACGTTGGGCTATGCGCCGGAAACGGGGCTGGAAGTGGGCGCTTCATCGCTCTGGCTTTTCAGGGCTCGTAACGACAGCATGAACCGCCTTAGCGAAGTACAGGCTTTTACTTTTTTTACCTTTAAGGCGCAATATGGTTTGTGGATTGACAATGCCATTTACGGCCACCAGGACAAGTGGTTTTTCCTGGGCAGGACACGCATACAACGTTTTCCCTTGCTGTATTATGGCGTTGGCCCTGATGCGCCGTACGAAAACCCTGCTGTGGTAGATGCCAATTACATTTTGTTCAGGCAGCGGGTGCTCAGAAAAATAAAGCCCAACCTTTTTCTTGGACCTGAGGTAGATTACCAGCAACTTTTTAGCGTTGATTTTAACCAGCCGGAAATTAACCCGCATGTGCCACCGGCAGGCAGCAGCGGCACTACCAATATAGGGGCCGGCCTGGCGCTGGTGTATGATAACAGGCACAATGTGCTGAATGTGCGCAAGGGGCTTTTTGGAGAAATCGGCTGGATGAAATACGGCCCTTCCATCGGCAGCGATTACCGTTTCAGGAGCATTAACGTGGATGTGCGATCTTACCATCCTTACCATAAAAACAACGTGATTGCCTGGCAGGTGCTGGGTAATTTTCTTACCGGTGAAGTGCCTTTTAACCAGTTAGCACTTATGGGCGGGGATATGATGATGCGTGGCTACTACCAGGGCCGTTACCGCGATAAAAACCTGCTTGCCGCACAAGTGGAATACCGTATGCTGCCGTTGAGCTTCAGCAAACGTTTTGGCGCTACTGTTTTTGCCGGAATGGCTGCCGTTGCACCGCAGGTAAAAGCATTCCAGCTAAACAACACACGTTTATCCGGCGGCGCAGGGTTAAGGTACCTGCTGTTTAAGAAAAAAGATATTTTCCTGCGCTTCGATCTTGGTTTTACCAAAGACGGCCCGGGCTTTTACTTTTATACCGGTGAAGCTTTTTGATATTAGATGGACACAATAAGTGCTTAATCCCTGAGCTTAAAGTTAAATACAATCGTTCCGGATTGTTCATCCATAGAGCCTGCATTAAACTTTAACTGTAAAGCTTTGCGCTGTGCGATAGCCTTTATATTGCTGTTGGTTGTTGTAGTACCACGTGGGTTAATGATGGCACTTGTTACCCTGCCTTCCCTGCTTACTTTTATATCTACAGCTACTTTAGCATTTTCATTAAAATCATCCTGGAATGAAGGCATACTAAACCTTCTGCCGCTTAAACCGCTGCGTATGCTAACACCGCTTTTACCAGTGCCGCCATTGCCTGTATAGCTGTCTGAATTGGGGTTGCCGTTGGCCTTGCCCTGGTCTCCGTTACCACCGGCAATGCCCTGGTTGCGAACGCCGTTATAACTATCTGCACCATTGCCGCCGTTGCCTGTGTTTTTACCACCGGCATATACCGCTTTTGGCTTTGGTTTGGCAGGTGTGGTATTCAAAGTGGCTTTGGGTGTAGGCTTTTTTATTTCCGGTGTTGTGGTTGATTTTGGGTTGGGTTTTACTTTTGGTTTGGATGGGTTTACCGGTGTGGCATCTTCTGCATTGTCTTCTTCCAGTTTATTGTCTTCCTCTGCCGGGGCAGGTTGCGATACTGGCGTGGTAGGGTTTACATTGGTTTCTTCAGATTCTGTGGGTTCTCCCGGTATCATGGGGGCCACATCGCCCAGGCCCTGGTCACTGTTGCCCAGGTTAACTTCCACGCCTTCGTCCTGCACCTGTGGCGGCAGTTGCGGCAACGTCCAGCTAATAAAAAACAGCAGCATAAATATGCCTGCGCAGATAGCCGCTGTGTAACCCAGCGCTTTCATGTTTTTCCTGGACTCAAAATGGTCCTGTGCGGGATTGTAATTCATTGTAACAAATATAACGTCAGCACCCGGCTGTTTATGTTATAAAGATGCTAACAAGTGTGGATATGGCTGGGATATAATCAATCTCGTGCATGCGTCTTCTTGCATAGGTGCAAAACCTTTAAAAACAGGTACTCAGGCAAGGTGTTTCTGTTTGGATTTTCTCCGCACAGCATTCTCTTTGCGTTTGGCATTTTTGGCTTTGATTTCCTGCATTACTTTTCTGAAGTCTGCAAGCTCTTTTTCTGTCCACGGTTCAGACTTCGCTGAAAAGTCTACATTTTTTGGTTCTTTAACCAGTCCCATATTTTTAGCTTTTAAAATACTGTGATATAAGTTTCAAAGCGGCACTTGTTTCTATAAACATCCTAAGCCCACGAAAGTGTGTTGCAAGAAGTGTTTGTTCGTAATGCTTGATTAGTGCGGATTTTGCGTCAAAAGCAAGAAATCCCTCGTAGCCTTTGTCCACCGAAACTTTACAGGCATATGCGACTAAATTTCCCGGAACCCCTAAATACACCTTCATTTTTCCCTTATTGAATTTTGAACTTTCAATCAGGTGCATAAAAATGTGGTCTTGTTTATCCTCAATGCTTAATAAACCTTGAATAATAGTTGGATTGTTAACTGTAGTCAGTTTATAAACCTCTTTACTCATGTCCTTAAGTTCCTTATGCCAATTAAATTGCCAATCGTTTCTTTTTATTTGCTTAACATCCGTTTCTGTTAACCTGACAATTTCTGTGTCAAAAATTTCACCCGTGGCAAGGTTTTCAATTGAGTTAGTTAGTTTATCAATCTTAAAATCAAGTCCTGTTTCTTTTCTTTTTTTCACACTACGAATTTACAAAAACTCATTCTGTCTGGCAAGTTAGGTTGTTGGTGGTTATTCTTGCGTATTGTAAAATTTTTGAGATGGTAATCAAACCACTACAGCAGTCAATACCGGCATCACAAATGATTTTCACGGCACTGTTGCCGGTTGGTTGGATATATTTTAATGAGGGTGGACTTGCAGTTCTTTGCTATCAAACAGATTGCTACATTTTTTGCCGCGTAAAGATATAAAGTACAAGGTACTGACACAACGAAAGCCTCATAGCAGCGCTTTAGTCTGGACACAAAAAATGCTACAAACGCGTACGGAAAATTTCAACCGAAGACTTTTTCCAGGAGTTGAAATCGCCTGCCATGATGTGTTCGCGGGCCTGTTGTACCAGCCACAGGTAAAAACTTAAATTCTGTATGCTGGCCAGTTGCAGGCCCAGTATTTCGCTGGCCACAAACAGGTGGCGCAGGTAAGCCTTGCTGTAGTATTGGCTCGTTTCGGCGGGCAACGCGTCGTCAATGGGGGAGAAGTCGGTTGCCCATTTTTTGTTTTTGATATTGATGACACCTTTGGTGGTAAACAGCATGCCGTTGCGGCCATTGCGGGTGGGCATAACACAATCGAACATATCAATGCCGCGGTCTATACATTCCAGTATATTCCAGGGTGTGCCAACGCCCATCAGGTAACGTGGTTTAAGCCAGGGAAGGTTTTCGCAGCACAGCGCTGTAAACTCATACATCATTTCTTCGGGCTCGCCAACGCTTAAGCCGCCAATGGCATTGCCCGTTGCCTCTTTGGATGCCACATACTGGCTTGAAGCCACCCTTAAATCTTTATAAGTGCTGCCCTGTACAATAGGAAAAAGGTTTTGCGTATAACCATATTTGCCTGGCGTTTCAGAAAGCCTTTTAAAACACCTGTCAAGCCAGCGGTGGGTAAGCTCCATGCTTTTTTTGGCGTACGCGTATTCGCTGGGGTAAGGCGGGCATTCATCAAAAGCCATGATAATGTCGGCGCCGATGCTGCGCTGAATATCCATTACATTTTCCGCTGTAAACAAATGCCTGCTTCCATCAATATGGCTTTGAAACAGGGCGCCTTCTTCTGTAAGCTTACGGTTTTCTGCCAGTGAAAAAACCTGGTAGCCCCCGCTGTCGGTAAGTATGGGCCTGTCCCACCCGTTAAAGGCGTGCAGGCCACCCGCGGCTTCCAGCACTTCTATTCCCGGCCGCAGGTACAGGTGGTAGGTGTTGCCAAGAATGATCTGCGCATTTATTTCAGATTTCAACTGGGGTTGGGTAACAGCTTTAACGCTGCCCACAGTGCCTACGGGCATAAAAATGGGCGTAAGTATTTCACCGTGATCTGTGGTTATCTTTCCTGCTCTTGCTTTGCTATCCTGCGCCGTATGCTGTAACTGAAACTGTAATGCTGCCATAAACACCTTTTAGGGCGTGCAAAGATAGCCGCTTGCGGCTACCGGCAGCAAATTTTGCAAGCCAAACAGCGGGTGTGGCATAAGAGGTAAAATTTTAATCCCGTTTCAGCCCGATTATGGTTAAATTGCATTGCTCCCTTCTTCAAACCTTCCTTTAAAAGTTTTCAATCCTTCTTTCCCTTTAATTTTTAAAATAACATACTATGACGATTCAGTTTGTACACACCGGGCAGGTAATGTATGCCACCGTAACCCTTTTTACTGATGCCATAAAAAGCACAGTATTGGTTGTGCCGCAAAAGATTATCCAGGGGTTTGCCAACCTGAATTTTTTTGTGGATGTAGAAGGTGAGTGGAGAACGGATGTTGAATTTGAAAAAAAATATCCGTCAACCGTAAGCAGTATTAAGTCGGCAGTATTCTATGATTGCTGAACCTTACCGTTTATTGAATGTGTTGAATGTTTTCTTTGCTTTCTTTTAACTAAATTGAATGGTTACAAAAACCATATTCGTGTAATGAATAGCTGCAGGCCTGCATCATTTTTCAACACAAAAAATACTCGAATGAAACCCAAAAACTTTGCTGCAACTATGCTTGCCGCTACTGCAGTTATTTATTCATCCTGTACACTGTTTTCAGGTTCTAAAAAAGATGATACATCTAAAGCGCTGGTAGGCAAATGGGGATTTGTTACCATAACGGAAAAGAAAGATACCGTACCGTTACCTGATGCCGATACCACGGATTGGATTACCACCCTTTTTGCCTCTTACCATGACAGCCTGGGCATTGAGTTTAATACAGACAGCAGCTACCGCATTTATGCCGGCGGCGCCATTGCAGATTCCGGAACCTATTATGTTGATTCATCCAGCCAAACGCTGTATGTAAAAGAAGATTCCGTATTTAAGCCCTTGCAAATAAAAGCCATTACAGACAGTACATTTGAAATTTTTGAACCTGCTGACAGTGCCGTTATCAGGCTACGCAAAAAGGACAGTTTGTAATTATCCCTGCGCTGCTTGTGTAATTTTTTCTCCGGCGCATCTTTATCCCATCACATTCAAATTAACAGGCTTCTTTCTTATACTACACCTGTGTTGTACACAGCATGCCTGCAAGGCAGGCTAAGAAAATGAAGCCCCTTTAAAACCACTGTTATGAAAGTATTCATATACAGCATAATTGCTGTTGCCTTTACCTGCCTGTTTGCCGCCTGCAATACGGGCAGCCATTCCACTGAACATCATTTTGCTGAAGCCGACTTACACCGCATTCGTGAAAACAACGTTGCGGAAATTAAAGAGGAAAGCAATAAAGCCTACAACACAGAAGAGTACGATAATATTGTTGAAAACCCATTTGTAACGGCTTTAAAGCAACCCCTTTCCACTTTTTCTGTTGATGTTGACAGGGCTGCTTACAGCAATGTGCGCCGTTACCTACAAGGCGGTTTACTGCCGCCGCGTGGTGCTGTAAGAATAGAAGAAATGATCAACTATTTCAATTACAGCTACTCCCAGCCAGGTGAAGGAGTGCCGTTTTCCGTTAATACAGAAACCGCTTCCTGCCCCTGGAACCCCGAACATAAACTTATTCATATAGGGTTAAAAGGCAGGGAGATTGAAAAAGAAAACCTGCCGCCCGCCAACCTGGTTTTCCTGGTGGATGTTTCGGGTTCTATGGATGAGCCAAATAAGCTGCCGCTGGTACAATCATCCCTTAAAATGCTTGCAACCCAGTTACGGAATGAAGACAGGGTTGCGATTGTAGTGTATGCCGGTAGCGCAGGCCTGGTATTGCCATCTGTAAAGGGCTCTGAAAAACGTAAGATAAATGCTGCTGTTGAAGCGGTGCAGGCAGGCGGCCCTACCGCTGGCGGGGAAGGCATCAGGCTGGCTTACCGGGTAGCGAAAGAACACTTTATTAAAGAAGGCAATAACAGGGTTATCCTGGCTACGGATGGAGATTTTAATGTTGGCGTTAGCAGTGAAGATGAACTGGTAGCATTGATAGAAGAAGAGCGGAAAAGTGGCGTGTTTTTAACCGTGCTTGGCTACGGCATGGGATACTACAAAGACAACAAAATGCAGCAGTTAGCAGATAAGGGTAACGGTAACCACGCTTACATAGACAATAGCGACGAAGCCAGGAAAGTGTTGGTGAATGAGTTTGGCGGAACCCTATTTGCCATAGCAAAGGATGTTAAGCTGCAGGTTGAGTTTAACCCCCTTCATGTAAAATCATACAGGCTGATTGGCTATGAAAACCGCATGCTGAGCAAAGAAGATTTTAACGATGATAAGAAAGATGCGGGAGAAATTGGCGCCGGCCATACGGTTACAGCTTTGTATGAGGTAATCCCGGCAGGCGTTGCAGATGAATACTCCGGCAAAGTTGACGAACTTAAATACCAACAACCGGAAGCAGTAAAGGATAATTACAGCGATGAAATGATGACGATAAAGCTGAGATACAAAGCGCCCGACGGAGATGTAAGCAACCTGATGACAAAAACCGTTGCTGCAACTGATGCTGCATTTGAAGATGCTTCAGAAAACTTCCGCTTTTCTGCGGCTGTGGCCGAATTCGGCTTGCTATTACGCCGTTCAGCGTACCGCCAGTCCGCCTCATTTAGCCAGGTAATGTCACTGGCGAAAAGTGCCCGCGGCAACGACGACGATGGCTACCGCAGCGAATTTATCCGTTTGGCAGAAACTGCATCCGCATTATCAGTTGCAAAAGACATCAGCAAAAACTAATAGCCCGTTTTTAATAAATAAAACCATCATCTATGAAACAGTTAATGCTTGCCGTATACACGGCGCTGTTATTGATATCCTGCAGGCCAGGGAACGAAAAGGAAGCGGTACAATTGGTGAATGATGTTGAAATGGCAGACGCCAAACCAGAAGAAAAAAGCGCATCATTTAACGCTGGATTGATGGCTACGGATACAACCACCGTTGCCGCACCGGCCCCGGTGTTGCAGGCCGGCCAGCCTGTAAAGCCGGATTGGGACAAGAAGATCATTAAAACAGCAAAGGTTACGCTTGAGCTTGAAGATTACAATGCCTTTAATGCCGTAATGCACGGTCGGCTTAAATCTTATGGCGCTTATATAGCCCAGGAAAACCAACAGGAAAATGACTACCGCATTCAAAACGACCTGGTGATTAAAGTTCCTGTTGACCAGTTTGACAACCTGGTGAATACACTGGGTGGCGAAGGTATAAAGCTGCTGGAAAAAAATATCTCGTCTGACGATGTAACCGGCGAAGTGGTAGATACCAGGGCCCGCATTGAAGCAAAGAAGCAGGTAAGGGCCCGTTACCTTGAGTTGCTGAAGCAGGCCAAAAACATGGAAGAGATACTGCAGGTGCAAAATGAAATTAACGAGATACAGGAAAACCTGGAAGCCGCCAGCGGCAGGGTAGAATACCTAACCCATGCGGCTGCTTACAGCACCATTAACCTTTCCTATTACCAGTACATTAATGGTGGCAGTGAAAAAGACAGCCAACCTGGCTTTGCAAAGCAAATAGGAGAAGCATTTAAAACCGGTGCTTCCGTATTGGTAAACCTTGTTCTGTTTGCCATATCTGTATGGCCCTTTATGCTTGCCGGCGTTATCCTGTATTTCTATTTCCGCAGGTGGAGGAGCCGCGGTACCGTACGTGCCAAATAAATGGCAGCCCCTTTTTCAACCCAATATCCCGGCCATAGCGCCTTTGCAGGCACAAGTGTAACGGTAAGTGATAATGCTGCTTTGCAAAGGCGCCGCCAATGGCCTGTTTTACAGTTTACCAATGGCCATGTCCAGAAAATTCAATACATCCATTAATTGCGGGCTATGGCCGGTACGTACATAATACCCGGAAACAGCGTTAGCCAGCAACAGGGATGAATGTGCATCCAGTTGCAATAATTGTGCTGTACAAAAGCCGGCATTAAAGTTATCACCGGCGCCGGTTGACATAACCGGCTGCCCTGTAAAAAAGCTTTCCGCTTTAAAGGAGCCTTCGCCTGTAACAACTACAGCTTTTTTGGATGTATGCAGCACCAGGATATCAACCTTTAGCCTGCTGAATATTTCCTGGGCAGTATCCTGTATTTCCGGCCCCGCATCCCTGCCATACAATGTTTGATAAACTATACCTGCCTCATTTCTGTTAAGGCTTATTATTACGCCGGCGTAGGCGGAAAATACCTGCACAAGGTCAAGCGCTTCCTGTATAGATTCAGCGCTTCGTTTTGAGCAATCCGATAAGTCAAAAAAGGCTGCCTTTTTCTCCCGTTCGGTATATGCTGCCGGTATAACATCCTGCAAAAGCCCTTTCCATATACCGGTTGACGCATCTATTTCACTCCAGTTTACCATACACCATAGCTGGGCATCGCGGTATAGTTCAACCAGCAATTTTTCACCTATGGTATTTTTTATGTCACTCCAGTTCAGGTTGTTCAGGCTGCCCATTTGGGCTATCATCATTTTACCGTCTGTAAATTCACATGCTGTAGAGGTGCCGGGCTCAGCAAAGCTGTACAGTTTGCAGGTGTTCGGCATATCATTAAAAGCCTTATGTATTGCGGGGTAGCCCAGTGCGCCTATACAATTTACGTTTATGCCAAGGCTTCCCAGCGCTGTAGCTGTTATGGGCATATTGCCGCCAAGCTTTATGTGTAGCTGCTCCTGTTCAAGGCTAAAGCTGGCGCCGGATTTTTGCAATATGTATTTGCCAAAATCCTCTATCGTATTAAAATAGGCAGGTTGCCCGTCCGGAGTTTTAGACGCTATAATTTTCACAATGGTATCAACAAAACCATCAAACCCCGCGGTAACGGTTTTAGTTGTTAGCAGCGGTTCTTTCTGGCGCAACTCTTTTCCTAAAGCTGTTAAGTGGCTGGCAAGCGTTAATTGGTTCATACGCAATAATAAAGTTGGCTAAGGTACTAAGCGGCTGCTAAGAAATAATCATAATTAAACATGAATAGTTGTGTGGCATGCGGTGAGGTTATATCTTTAGCCGGTAAAATTCTTTACTGTATCCAACAACAAATTATTATTCTAAAATTGTTTACTATGAAAAAAAGATTAGCCGTTTTAGCTGCACTTGCCATTTTTGCGTTCAATAGCTATGGCCAGCAACGTGGCCCTCAGCCTTCGCCTACGCAGGTGGTAAAACAAAATTTTGGCCTTTCCACTATTGAGCTTTCTTATTCAAGGCCAGGTGTTAAGGGGCGCAAGGTTTTTGGAGAACTTGTTCCTTATGGCAAAGTATGGCGCACCGGTGCAAACGCTGCAACCACGATTACTTTTGGCAGCGATGTTACGGTTGGCGGCACAAAAATTCCCGCCGGAAAGTACGGTTTGCTTACCATACCCCAGGAAGGAGAATGGACGATTATTATTACCAAACAACTGGATGTTACCAGTCCTGACGCTTATAAGGAAGACCAGGATGTGGTACGTGTTAAGGCAAAGCCCGAAGGCCTTCCTTTTTCGGTAGAAACATTCAGCATTATGTTTGGGGATATGAAAGATGCCAGTTGCAATGTTGAACTTATATGGGACAGCACTTATGTATCTTTTCCTGTTACCATGGAATTGCCCGCTAAATAATTAACCTGTATTATTTCTTTAAAAGTCCGGGAGCACTACGTGCCCCGGACTTTTTTTATGGACCGGGCTGCGGTATTTCATGGAAGCCTGGCCGCGTCGTCCCGAAACTTCGGGATTCATCGTTCAGTTCAATGGGCGGCATTTAAGCGGGTATTATTGTAAACCGCCTCCGGTGGTTGATGCGGCTTTACAAGTATTTAAATACCTGTTTTTTATAGGTCTTAAGCTGCTCCTCGTTTGAAAGTTCATCAAATGGTTGTATGCCGCCTGTAGTACTTTTTCTCACCAGCCTGATGACGCCGCCGCCCACCACCACGCTTCGTGCTTTTTGAAAAATGCTGTTGAGTGCATTGATGTCTTTTGTCATTTGCAGCTCTTCAATTTCAGTTACATTGATGATGTATTCCGTCATAAGGCCAAAAATACAAGACAGTTTGGATAAGTTATGATGCACAATGCTGCGAGGGGCTGTATTTGTTGCTCAATAATGTTATGGCGTACAAGTGACACAACTAGGCTAAATAGCGGTGCTTCAGCCCGGCCATAAATACCTGTATTTTATCGCCCAACCTGCAATAATCCATTTATTTTGAACGCGTAAGCCAAATTTTAATTGGTGTTGCTGCGTACATTTGCCTTTATGCTATAAATTCAATAATTCATATATCCTTTTGCATGAAAGTTTCCTTTAACAGGCAGCTATACATCGGCTTTGCGGTATCCATATTGCTGCTGGCCTTTATTACTGCCACAACCTATAAGACATCAGAAAACCAAAAAAAAGAAGCCGACTGGGTAGAGCATACCCACGAAGTAGTTAACCACATTAAGCAGCTTCAGCTTAATATACTAATGCTGCGCAGCAATGCCAGGGCTTACAGCATAACTGCCGATACCGGTGCGTTGAGCCGTTATAAAAAACTTGAAAAAAGGATTGCCACCCAAATGCGGGACCTGCGCCGGATGATGACGGATAACCCTGGCCAGGTTAAAATTGTGGACAGCATGGAACTTGTTTTTGACGAGTTTGTTGCAGCAAGGAACAACGCTGCAGCGCCCCTGGTTTTTCCTTCCAGGGAAACTATCAGTAGCATATTGCTTACCGACGAAAAGAACCTTAACGAACTTAGAGAGCTAACCGATAAGCTTGCTGTTAACGAAAACAAGCTGCTGGTAACAAGAAAAGCCAAGAGCAACCAGTCATCTAACTTGGTAAACATGGTGCTGATAGGCGGTATGATTGTAGTGCTGGGTATTGTGACTGGTTTGATGTATGTGATACGGAATGAATTTAAACGCCGCAAGTTTGCTGAAATACAATTAACAGAAAGCTTTGCGGAACTGGAACAACTGAATACGGAAAGCGTTCAAAAAAACTGGCTGCTTACAGGATTGGCAGAACTGAACAATGCCTTGCAGGGCAGCAATACGCTTGCTGGTTTAGGCGATGGCTTGCTTAAATCGCTTACGCAATATCTGGGTTTGCCGGCGGCGGCCTTGTACATTGTTGAGGAGCCAACAGACAAGCACAGGTTGTTAACTACATTGGGCGTAAGCGGCAAAATTTCCAGCGAACACAATAGTAACAATAGTGGACTGATAGCCCATGCCATTTCGCAAAGAAAACTGTATATAGCTAAGGATATACCCGCCAATTACTGGCGGCTGCAGTCAGCATTGGGGGATAGTGTTTCGGGGCAGTTGGCTTTTTTACCTGTGGAATACAAAGGGCAAGTGGAAGCCGTGATTGAGTTGGGCTCTTTCAACGGCTTTAACAGGCAACAGGTAAACTTCCTGGAAATGGCAGCTAACAGTATTGCTGTTGCTATTAATTCCGCCCAGTCTAACGAAAGGGTGGCCCGCCTGCTGGAGCAGGTACAGGAACAAAGCCATATTTTAATAAACCAGCAGGAAGAGCTTAGGCAGGCCAACGAAGAACTTACCAGCCAAACAGAAATATTAACGGCATCAGAGGAAGAGTTGAAAGTAAGGGAAGAAGAACTGCGGCAGATAAATGCCGAACTGGAAGAGAAGAACGAAGCGGTGGAGCTGGCCCGCCAGGATCTTAGCCTTAAGGCGAAGGAACTGGAGATTGCAGGCAAGTACAAATCTGAGTTTTTGGCCAACATGTCTCATGAACTGCGTACACCGCTCAACAGTATTTTAATATTGGCCAAACTGCTTTCCGAAAATAAAAGCAGCAACCTCACAGATAAACAGGTTGAATACACAAAAATTATCCATAAATCAGGTTCTGACTTGCTGGAACTGATCAATGATATTCTTGACCTGTCTAAAATAGAAGCCGGCAAAAGCAACTTACAGGTAGAGACTGTGGCTTTAAAAGACGTGGATTACGATATAAGCCAGTTGTTTAAGGTAGTTGCATCTGAAAAGAAAATAAATTTTACAGCCGAAATTGATGAAACTGCCCCGGAAACTATACAAACAGATAAACAAAAGCTGGAACAGATATTGAAGAACCTTTTATCAAACGCCTTTAAATTTACTGCTGCCGGTGGTAAGATTAAACTGGTATTTGGTTGCGGCGCAACACCCGCCTTTTTAACCAATGAATCTTTAAAAAAATACGACCGGCTGGTATGTATAAATGTTAAAGACAACGGCATTGGTATTGCAAAGGAAAAGCAGCAGGTAATATTTGAGGCATTCCAGCAGGCTGATGGCTCAACCAATCGCAAGTATGGCGGAACCGGGCTTGGGCTTTCCATTTGCCGGGAACTGGTTAAGATACTTGGCGGCGAGTTGCACCTTCATAGCGAAGAAGGAAAAGGCAGCACATTTTCTGTTTACCTGCCGCTTAACGGCCCTGCTGAAGTCGTAGGAACTGATGCACCGGCCATTGATTTAAAGGAAGAAACAGTGCAGGAGCCGCTAATAACGCAACTGCCTGCCTTAACAGCCAATGACGACAGGGCAGACATAGAAGACAGCGATAAAACGCTGCTGATTGTGGAGGATGACAAAGAATTCGCTTCCATACTGGCCGATTTTGCGAGGGAAAAGAACTTTAAAGTGTTGGTAGCCCTGCAGGGCGATGAAGGCCTGATGCTGGCAAGAAAATACAAGCCTGCCGCCATTATACTGGATTTGCACCTGCCTGTAATTGACGGGTTTAGCCTGCTTAAAATTTTTAAGCAGGATGATGCGCTGGCCAACATACCCGTGCATGTAATATCTGCTTCTGAAGATGTGGGTAAAACGCTTAGTAAGAATGTAATGGCTTACCTGCAAAAGCCGGTAACCCGCCAGCAACTGGATGATGTGTTTAGCCAGATAGGTAAAACCCTTAAGAACGGTGTTAAGAGAATACTGGTGTTATCAGGCGATTATTTGAGTAATGATGTTTTTCGAAATCTTGTACAGGAGCGCTTTAATGGTGTGGTGTGCGATTATATGGATACAGTAGAAAGTGCCCTGATTGCACTGGAGCATATCGAGTACGATTGCATAGTGGCAGATGCCGGAGCCAATGTTAACGCGGCCAGGTTTACCCTTAAAAAACTTGACAGCAAAATAGGCCAGCACAAAATACCTGTTATACTGTACATTGATGCGCCGCTGTCTCCTGCGGATGAGCTGGAGTTTAAAAAGATGTCTGATGTAATCATTCATGATGCGGATCTTTCAAAAGAGCGGTTGATGAATGAACTGGAGCTTTTCCTGTACAAAATACAGCAGCAGAAAAGAAGGCCGGTAGCAAAACATACGGCTGCCCCCGTTACAGGCGTAGACGCTAAGCTGTACAATAAAAAAGTGCTGCTGGTAGATGATGACATGCGTAACCTTTTTGCTTTAAGCAGTGTTTTTGAAGAGCAGAAAATGCACGTTATTACGGCCAGCGATGGCCGGGATGCCCTTGAGCAGCTTAAGGAAAATAAGGATATTGATATTGTGCTGATGGATATAATGATGCCCGAAATGGATGGTTACGAAGCTATGCGTAAAATAAGGAACGAGCTGCAGTTAAATAAACTGCCGGTAATAGCTTTAACAGCCAAAGCCATGACGGGGGATAAGGAAAAGTGTATCGAGGCCGGCGCTTCTGATTATATCAGCAAACCGGTAGATGTAAGTAAACTGTTATCTCTCATGTGCGTATGGATTGCTTAACCAAATGACTGAAGAAAAAAATATCAGCAATGATGAACTGAAGGAACTGCAGGAACTTGTATTGTACCGCTATGGTTACGATTTTTCCCAGTACTCTAAAGCCTCCTTTGTAAGGCGTGTACTGCGCTTTTTTGAGGTGGCGGGCGTAGCTTCTTTTTACGATTTTAAGTACAACCTGGTTAACAATAAAGAGTTCTTTGCTTTTTTCCTGGAAAACGTAACGGTTAACGTAACCGAAATGTTCAGGGACCCGTCTTTTTACAGGGGCCTGCGGGAGAAAGTATTGCCCGCTCTTGCTACCTACCCGGTTATTAAAATATGGCACGCCGGCTGCGCCACAGGAGAGGAAGTGTTTTCCATGTGCATACTGCTTGAGGAAGCAGGCCTTTTAAGCCGCTCTATCATCTATGCAACGGACATCAACCCCAAAAATCTTGACCAGGCAAAAAAAGGAATTATCCCCTTAACAGCCATGAAGGAATATATTCAGAACTATCATTTATCCGGTGGCCGGCAAGACTTTTCATCTTATTACACCGCCCGTTACGATAATGTGCTCATAAAAAAAGAATTGAGGAAAAACATTGTGTTTTCCCAGCATAACCTGGTTACAGATTACGCGTTCAACGAATTTCAACTGGTGTTATGCAGGAATGTGATGATTTATTTTGAAAAAGAACTGCAAAACAGGGTAATGCACCTTTTTTACGACAGCCTGCCCTCCGGGGGCTACCTGGCGCTGGGCATTAAGGAGTCGTTGCTTTTTACGGATGTAAGATGGAAATTTGAAACGGTTGATGCGGCATCTAAAATATTCAGGCGTAAAACATAAAAAGCATGGGCGAAGAAGTTAACAGCGGGCATATTGTGGTGATGGGGGGGTCGGCGGGCAGCTATACTCCTTTGGTAAGTGTGCTGAAAAGGCTGAGCCCCGGGTTTTCTATTCCCATCATTATTGTATTGCACAGGCTGCGTAATGTGGAAAGTGAGATTGATAAACTGCTGTCAATGGCCCTGGGGCGGGATAAGATAAAAGAGCCGGAAGACAAAGAAAACATACAACCCGGTTACATTTACCTCGCACCCAGGAACTACCACCTGCTGGTGGAAGAAAATGGCTGCTTTGGGCTTGATTATTCGGAACTGGTGGACTACAGCAGGCCCTCCATAAACATTACCATGCAAAGCGTGGCTTCTGTTTACCAGGAAAATGTAACAGGCGTGCTGTTAAGTGGCGCTAACAGCGATGGTGCATCGGGGCTGCTTTCGGTAAGCAGGCATGGAGGCACCGCTATTGTTCAAAGCCCCGCTACCTGCGAGTATGCCACAATGCCGCAGGCGGCGCTTAACATAAATACAAAGGCGCTCATTTTATCACCTGAAAAGATTGCAGTAGTTTTAAACGGGCTTTCAGCTAAAATCTAATCCAATATAAATATGCTAACCTCGGCAAATAAAGAGTTTACAGTGTTGCTGGTTGATGACAGAGAAGAGAACCTGGTATCGCTGGAAGAAATTTTGAACCAGGAAAACCGAATTTTTTTAAAAGCCCGCTCCGGCAACGAAGCTTTAAAACTGGTGCTGAAGCACGAAAACATCGGCCTTATCATGCTGGATGTGCAGATGCCGGATATGGACGGTTTCGAAGTGGCCAAACTGCTGAAGTCAAATTCCAAAACCCGCGATATCTCCATCATATTCGTAACGGCAATCAATAAAGAAGAACAGTATGTGCTTAAAGGGTTTGAATACGGAGCGGTTGACTACCTGCAAAAGCCACTTGATATAAATGTTACCAAAGCCAAAGTAAACGTATTTGAGCGCCTCTATTTTTACCAGGGCGAGCTAAAACATACGGTTAATGAAGTAGAAAAAGTAAACAAGCAACTTGAGCGTTTTGTTTACATCGTTTCGCATGACATTAAGTCGCCCCTGTCTTCCATTATTACCATGCTCTCGCTGCTGGAAGAAGACCACCGCATTTTAAAAGATAACGAACTGCAGTCAAAAATAGAGATGCTGTCCCAGGCGTCCCTGCATCTTTCCGGCATGATAGGTTCTATACTGGATTACTCCCGCAAAAGCATGTCTCAGCAAACTATTGAAGAGGTGGATGTGCAGGAACTGGTATTACAAACGGCTTACCTGCTATTTCCGCCAAAACATATTACCATATCTGTTAACGATGACCTGCCGGTTATATATACCCGAAAATTAAAACTGCAGCAGGTGTTCCAAAACCTGCTGGGCAATGCCATTAAATACAACAACAAAGCCCAGGGCCATATACAGGTAGGTTATAACGACAGGCCTTCCTTTCACGAGTTCTATGTAAAAGACAATGGCGCCGGCATTCCCGAAAAAGACCAGGACAGCATCTTCAAACTTTTTCATGTAACCAACAACCAGCCCACAAGGGAATCTGCTACCGGCATTGGTCTTAATATCCTAAAAATGCTGGTAGAAGAGCAGGGCGGCAAAATATGGGTAGAATCCAATTATGGCGAAGGCAGCACTTTTTTCTTTGAGTGGAGCAAATAACTTTACCCCAACCGTTTACATTACAATCCTTTTCTTTTAGATACCAGCTACAGTATTTCATGGCGGGCATCGTTGCGTCGCAATCCTTTCATCGCCTGGTTTTTCGTGGCATCTTTTCAGCCCCGGATAGGCATGTGCGTGGAGACACGCACCTGGGGAAAGATAGCAGCCGTTGTAACCTCATTTCGTAAGTACGAGTTACGGAGCATCCGTCTCTGCCACGCAGTGCCAGAGACATACATCAGCAGGCTAACCTGTTTTAAGGTGTAGGTGCAAGATTTGTTTGTTTGAAAATAATAGAGAATAGTACCGGTACGTTGCCTGGTTAATGTCTCTGGCGCCAAAGGCGGCAGAGACAGGCATACCTGCTCAACTACATCGTACATCCCACATCAAACATCTAACATATCACAAGTACTTCGTACTTAACACACTTCTCAAATATTCCACCAGTAGTTAAACTTTAGCACAAAGGCACGGGTTTTAACCGCGACAGGCGCGGGAAAATAGTTGTCCGTGTACACAAGAAACAGGTCAGACGCTGGTTTGTAACGCCATTGAAAGCGGGTGTTAATGTTGATATTATCCTGCTGCTGGTTGTACTGCACGTAAGTGGTAAAGAAAATTTTATTGGTAAAAGTTACATCAATGCGGGGGCCAACCAGCCAGAATTCTCTTTTGTTCCAGGGCTGCGGTAAGGCCAGGCGGTTGTAGCTGGCATTCATGGTAATGTTTACAAATGGCTGAAAACGGTAGCCCACTTCAGCGGTACTGGTAAACAGCCAGCCATCAGCATAATAGCCGCCGTAGCGCATGCCTGCGGCGTAGGTAAGCAGTTGTTGCGGTTCGCTTATGTAATCAAAGCCGATGGTATTGAAGGAATGCCTGCTGCCGGTAAGCAAAGAATCCTTGCCGGAATTGGTAGGGTCAAACGGGTTAAGCAGTTGCACAAAATCGTGCTGGGCCAGTACATTAAGTGTGTTTTTGCGGCGAAAGGTAACCAGGTAAGACAGTGTGTTCTGGTGATCAGTAGAGCGAAAGCTGGTGTTGTAGTACCAGTTGGCCAGGTATTGCGGTCCATGGCTAAGAATGGGGCCGCCTTTGGGGAACATAAAATAAGCTACCTGCGGGTTTAGTTTAATGTATCCACGGCGCGGCACATAGCCTGCTTCTGCATTGTAGTTTTTGCCTACATACTGGTATTGGCCCATTACCAGCCAGCGGCGGCTGCTGTATTGCAGGTGGGCCGCATGTGTAACGGTACCCGTTGTTGCAAACGGGTTAAAAGATTTCAGGAATAAAGCTTTGCCATTCCAAAGGTTGTTGGATGAGGCAAGGTTATACTCAAGCCCCAGGTTACGGTTGTAAGCTGAATAAACGCCCTTGGCACTGTCCTGTGCGGAAGGATGATAATTGATGGATGATTTATCAACGTAAATAAACCCAATATTAGAGCGTTTAAACAGTTTGCGCTGTAGCGAAAGCACAGCGAAGTTTTGTGCCGGCAGCGCCGTCTCCCCAACGCTGCCTGTACGCATGTCCATTAGCCCGATGCGCCAGTTTTTATCCAGCTTGCCGCTAAGCCTGGCGCCGGCATTAATGGGCGCGGTAAGGCCGATACGGCGTGAGAAAAAGGGCCGTATATCCGCATAGCCAAAATTGGCAAACAGGTCGCCGTTTTCTAAAAAGAACTGCCGCCGTTCGGGGAAGAACAGCTCAAAGCGGCTGAGGTTGGTTACCTGCTTATCAACTTCCACCTGTGAGAAATCCGGGTTAACCGTAAGGTCTAAGTTCAACGCAGAGCCCAGGGATATCTTGGCATCGACACCCACATCTGTATTGGTATTTGTTTTGGCCCCGGTGTTGTAGTTTTTGGCGGCGCTGGCCAATACGTAAGGTATAACTGAAATGTTGGAACGCGGCGCAGGCGGCGGTTCATCCCAAACAAGGGTGCCGGTATAAGCAAGCGCTGCCGAAGGAAACTGCCTTGGCACAGGCGCCCAGCTTGATTTTTCGGTTGTCTTTAAATCGTTACGGCTAAAGTTAATGCCCCAGCGGGTAGCATTTTTTTTGTAGCGGATGGTTTTAAAGGGTATCGCTGCCTCAAATACCCACCTGTCGCTGTAATTTTTTACGGCAGATACCCACTTATTGTCCCAGTTAAGGTCAACCTTGCCGCCTTCGTACATAGTGCCATCCCACTGGGCGCCAAAAGCATTGGCGCCAAAGGAAAAGCCCGTAGTCTGGTCTTCAAAAGGGTCTATAAAAACGAGGAAGTTATCATTCTTGCCAAAGTTAAAATCGCGGCGCAGAGATTCTACCATCAGCGGGCCTTTGCCTACATTAAAGCAGGTAACCAGCATATACAGGTTGGTGCTGTCGTAAGTCATGCTTACATCTGTACGTACCTGCGCTTTACTGGTATCCATGGGCAGTATCATGTAAAAGTCTGATACGGTTGATGCTGTTTGCCATGCTGGTTCGTTTGCGTTGCCGTCAATACTGATGGCCGATGTGGAACGGTGTATGTTCATCTCAAAAGCGGCGTTCTTTTTTTGCGCAGGCAATACAACTACAGCAAGCGAAAAGATGCAAACGGCAATAAGGTGTTTCAAAGCAGGTGGTTTTACCGGGGCCATTGTAAACAGGCAAGGTAACTGAAAACAGTCAAACCGGTTGGGTAGGCACAGGCTAATTTTTAATAAAGCCACGGGAACTATGTTCAAAGTTCTTTTGTTTAATGTTCCGTGTCAGCAACAGGAGAACCTGCCTGCAAAGGAAGCAGCCTGTTACACTTTCGGGTGAGGGATTGAAGCGGTTACCCCGCTGAAGCCGTCGCAGCCCAGCTCCTGTGGCGGAGTAATAGCGGAAAGCCCGACCCCTTGCGCAGCTTGGGGGCACCCCCAAAACAAAGTACGAAGGGTGAAGTACGAAGTACTTTTATTTGCATGCACCGTTTTATGTGAAAGTGCGAATAGTAGTGAAAAGATGCTGTCGGCAAAGAAAAGGGCTGTTTAATTCAAGTACTTCGTACTTCGTATCTCGTACTTTTATTTGCATGCACCATTTTATGTGAAAATGCGAAAATATACTGTTAGCAAAGAAAAGACCTGTTTAAATTAAGTACTTCGTACTTCGTATCTCGTACTTAATTTTTTACCCCTCACCCGCTTCCCCTATATTTTATCGTGGTAACATTTTCTGCACCGGGGTTCATACATGTCTTTTTCGCCTAAAACCACCAGCCCTTCCTGCATTTGTTTGCGGTAAGAAATGCTGGCTATATTGCCACACTTTACACAAATGGCATGCAGTTTGGTAATAAAGTCAGCAATTGCCAACAGTTGAGGCATTGGCCCAAAGGGTTTGCCTTTAAAATCCATATCAAGTCCGGCAACGATCACCCTTATTCCTCTCAAAGCTAAAATTTCACAAACATGAATAATTTCAGCGTCAAAGAACTGGGCCTCGTCAATGCCGATTACTTCCACTTCCTGGGCCAGCAAAAGAATGGTTTGCGAGTTTTCAACCGGCGTGGATGGAATAATATTGGCGTCGTGGCTAACCACATTGGTTTCGTGGTAACGGGTATCTATGGCTGGTTTAAAAATCTCAGTTTTAAGGTTGGCGATGCGGGCCCTTTTAAGGCGTCGGATAAGCTCTTCGGTTTTACCGCTGAACATAGAACCACAGATAACTTCAATCCATCCCCGGCGTTCGCCACTGATATTAGGCTCAATAAACATTTTTCTAAATCTTAATATTTGTGCAGAAAAACCTTTGTAACTTTAACTGATTACTTACTAACTCCCAAATGTATTATTTCCCATGGAAAGAGTGGGCGCATTAATAGAACGGTTAAATGAATTGCATGGCCAACATGCAGAGCCATCCAAATTGCTGGTTGCAGCTCAAATGTTGCTGGCAGAGCTTCAGCAACAGGATAAGGCTGCATCTCAATCAAGAAAAGTGGCTGTTATCCTTCCCTCTGTAAACGTTCAAAAGCCTGTTAATGGAGATTCAGCCGTACCAGCGCCGCCTTCTAAACCTATCGAAATTAGCGTAGAGCCACCACCGCCCGTTGCCGCCGCAGAAGTAAAAAAAGAAGTAACCGCCCCTGCCATACCAGCAAAAGAAGAAGAAGTTAAACAAAAAGATTACTATTCATGGGCGTTTGATCCTGTAAAAGAAGTGCCCACACTGGCCCACCAGGATAAAGAAGTATTTGAACTGAATGAAGTAATGGCCGTTCGTGAAGAAAGCCTGAATGAAAGGCTTAGGGTAGAGAAGATTGAACTGGCTTCTGTATTAAATGAATCGCCCATCCGCGACCTTAAAAAAGCCATCGGCATTAATGACAGGTACCTGTTTGTAAACGACCTCTTTCGCGGCGATGAAACCATGTATGAACGCAGCATAAAAACCATCAATTCGTTTAACATATTGGCCGAGGCGGAATACTGGATTCAACGTGAACTGAAAGTAAAGCTTGGCTGGAACGATTCCAGCGATTCGGTAAGGCTATTCGATCAATTGGTAAGAAGGCGCTTTTCCTGAATATAATTAACTATGGTGGCGGTAGCGCCTGATTTATTTTTTACATAATTGCCTGCATTACCGCAGGCTTTTTTATAAGCAGTGGCATCACTTAGCAAAATGTCCAGTTGCTTCTCCAGTTCCAGTGCGCCCTCCACGGTAAAAGCGCCTTCAGCGTCAAGCAATTCAACAGCTTCAAAAAATTTATCGTACACGGGCCCGAATAATACAGGCCGCCCGTACACAGCCGGTTCAAGTACGTTGTGCACACCATCGCCGCCAAAACCACCGCCAACAAAGCAAACCTTGCCATAACGGTATAAATAGCCAAGCAGGCCAATGTTGTCTATAATCAACGTATTTACTTCCTGCGTAGGTATACCGCTTTTCAGCAACTGCAGGTAGGTGGAGTAACGTATGGAATACTTATACAGGGCATCGCACTCTTTCAGGCGCTCTTCGGTTATATCGTGCGGCGCTATAATGAAGCGGTAATCGCGGTGCGTATTGGCGTAGTGGTCAAGCTCCTCGTCGTCTTCCGTCCAGGTACTGCCGGCAACAATTACGGTTTTGCCCTCGCAAAAATCTTCTATGCCATCTATGTTTTTATGCGTGGCTGCTATTTCAAGCACACGGTCAAAACGGGTATCGCCACTAATGGATGCATGCGTAATGCCTATGCCTTCAAGCAACTGCAGGGATGCTTCATTTTGTACAAACAAAAAACTGAAGTACTGCAGCATTTGCCTGTAGAAACCTCCATACCAGGCAAAAAAAGGCTGGCTTTTTCTAAAAATGCCCGACACCAGCAGCAGGGGTATTTTTCTTTTATGGGCTTCTTTTAAAAAGTAGTTCCAGAATTCGTACTTAACAAATATCACCAGCGATGGCCGTATGATATCGTAAAACCTTGCGGCGTTGGCCGGCGAATCCATAGGCAGGTAAAAAATATAATCGGCCTTGCTGTATTTTTTCTGCACCTCGTAGCCGGAAGGGGAGAAGAAGGTAAGTATAATTTTATACTGGGGGTGCAGCGTTTTTATTTTCTCCAGCAGCGGGCGGCCCTGCTCAAATTCACCCAGGGATGAGCAATGCACCCATACAGTTCCCGCATCTAAAGGCTTAACCGCTTCTGCTATTGTATTCATAATATCCTTGCGGCCTGTAACCCATTTGCGGGCTTTGCTGTTAAACAACGCGGCCAGCCTGGCCAGCAACGGATACAGGGTAATGAATATGTGGTATAAAACTTTTCCCATACAGATTGTGCGTGAAAGTATAGAAATGCAGGCAAATGAACTACAGGTACTTATTTTATGCCAATAGTTTTAGGGGGTGTCCCCAAGCTACGCAAGGGGCCGGGCTTTCCGCTGCAAGTCCTCGCCACTCGTTCCTCGTGGCTGTGGGCTTTCCGCTGCAATCCCTCACCCGACAGCCCGATACCGGTTACCAGTTGCAGGTTGCCGGTCTGTTGAAGTTTAAAAGGCTTATAATTTGTTTGAATAATGAAGTGCAGAAGCTCATAAACAGTTTACCAGTTGCTGGTTGCCATACTGTTGATATGGTGTCTTGAAGAAGTAATGTTGTATTATCGGTTGCCGTTTGCCCGAAGGGCATTAATAACAATAGCCACGGGTGAAACCCGTGGTCAAAAAAAGTAACAGTTTAACAACCCCCGCAGGGGTTGAATATACACAAGCGTTCAACCCTTGCAGGGTTGGATTGCTACATTGCAAGTAACCCCGGTTTACAATCGGGGCTATTGTAAGTAAAGCCTTTCAGGCTTCCATTGAACGTTGAACAAAAGAACATGGAACAACCAAAGCCTCTTAGAAGCGTCATGTTAGTAGATAAGAAAAGAACCGGTTTGCAAAGAGCGCCGTAGGTGCGATATGTAAAACGGGGTGATGAGAAACTGCGTGATGTATGATTACCAGGCAAAGCCCAATAGCAATCCTATCGCCTAATGGCTGCCGGATTGAAACGAAAACCCCGCTGAGGGTGATGTGCGGACGGTCTTGTGGCGGAGTTGCAGTGAAAAGCCGGTACTGCTGTTGCAAAATGTTGCTGCCGGTGATAGCCCCAAAACATATTTATACAAATGACCGTATTACGATACGCTATCCGGGGAGGCCAGGCTGCCGCTTCAATTTTCAAACTTAAAACTGGCACAGTTTTTTGCCTTAGTTTTGCGCCGTTAAAAAAGGAAATATGAAGCCCATCCAGATGGTAGATTTAAAGAGCCAGTATCATAAGATTAAGCGGGAAATAGACAATGCGGTGCTGGATGTGCTGGAAAGCTCAGCCTTTATTAATGGCAAGCCCGTGCAGGAATTTGCTGATGCGCTTTCTTTTTACCTTGGGGTTAAACATGTAATACCCTGTGCCAACGGTACCGATGCCCTGCAGATTGCCATGATGGCGCTGGAGCTTAAACCGGGCGATGAGGTAATAACACCTTCTTTTACCTATATAGCCACAACAGAAGTGGTGGCTTTATTAAATCTTACCCCGGTATTTGTTGAGGTTGACAAAGACACTTTCTGCATAGATCCCGAAGCCATTAAAAAAGCCATTACCCCTAAAACAAAAGCCATTGTTCCGGTACACTTGTATGGGCAGCCGTGTAATATGGAAGCCATTATGCAGATAGCTGAAGAGCATGATTTGTTTGTGATAGAAGACAATGCACAGGCCATTGGCGCTGAGTATACTTTCAGCAATGGCATTGCCAAAAAAACGGGCACTATCGGTACCATTGGCAGCACTTCGTTCTTCCCGTCTAAAAACCTGGGCTGTTATGGGGATGGCGGGGCGTTATTTACTGATAATGATGAGCTTGCCGCTAAAATGCGCATGATTGCCAATCATGGGCAAAGCAAAAGGTATTACCACGATATGGTGGGCTGTAACTCCAGGCTGGATACTTTGCAGGCCGCCATTTTACAAATAAAACTGGCCGAACTGGATAGTTATATAGCCGCCCGCAGAAAGGCTGCCGACTATTATGACGCTGCTTTTGCCGGAAATCCTAAAATACAGGTACCGGTACGTAGTCAAAATTCTTTGCATGTTTTTCACCAATATACCTTAATATTGCACGGCGCTAACCGGGATGGACTTAACCAGTTTCTTGCGTCCCGTAACATTCCTTCAATGATCTATTATCCTGTGCCAGGGCACAAACAGAAGATGTTCCATACCTATAATGCCTCTGCTTATCAATTGCCGGCTACAGACTGGCTTACAGATAGGGTGATTTCCTTGCCAATGCATACTGAACTTGAAGATGAGCAATTAGAGTTTATTGCCTCATCTGTATTGGAATATATCAACTCTTAAAATCTAAAACTAAAACTAAAACAAAAAGCACATGAAAATCGCTGTAGTAGGTACGGGTTATGTAGGATTGGTAACCGGTACCTGTTTTTCTGAAACAGGCAATTATGTAACGTGTGTGGACATTGATGCGGAGAAAGTTGCTAAACTGTCAAATGGAGAAATCACCATTTTTGAACCCGGCCTCGAAAAACTCTTTTCCAGGAACCTGAAAGAAGGGCGTCTTTCTTTCACTACTAACCTCGCTGAAGGCATTAAAGATGCTGAAGTTATTTTTCTTGCCCTTCCAACCCCTCCGGGTGAAGATGGAAGCGCCGATTTAAGCTATATCCTCGGCGTTTCTGAACAAATAGGCAAACTGCTTACTGATTATAAAATCCTGATTGATAAAAGCACCGTTCCGGTGGGCACTGCAGAAAAAGTAGCTGCCAAAGTACGTGAAAACTATACCGGTGAGTTTGATGTAATCAGCAACCCGGAATTTTTGCGTGAAGGTGTTGCCGTTGACGACTTTATGAAGCCCGACCGTGTGGTAATCGGTACTACCTCTGAAAGGGCCCGTAAAGTAATGAACGACCTTTACGCGCCTTATGTACGCCAGGGTAACCCCATCATCTTTATGGATGAGAAGTCAGCCGAACTTACCAAGTACGCCGCTAATTCTTTCCTGGCTACCAAAATTTCGTTTATGAACGAGATTGCCCAGCTTTGCGAAAGGGTAGGTGCTGACGTGGATATGGTACGCCGTGGTATCGGCAGCGATGAGCGTATTGGCAGGCGTTTTCTTTTCCCTGGTATTGGCTATGGTGGTAGCTGCTTTCCTAAAGATGTAAAGGCCCTCATTAAATCTTCTGTTGAGCACGACTACGACTTTAAAATATTGCATGCTGTTGAAGCGGTGAATGAAGCTCAAAAGCTGCACCTGTTTCCGAAAATAGCGGAATTCTTTGGTGGCGATTTGAAAGGAAAACATTTTGCACTGTGGGGACTTGCTTTCAAGCCTAATACAGATGACATACGCGAAGCCCCGGCTTTGTATATGATTGATGCATTAACGCAGGCCGGCGCCAGCATCAGCACTTTTGACCCCGAAGCAATGAAGAATGTGCAGAAACTGCTGGGTTATAAAGTGGCGTATGCGCATGACCAGTATTCGGCGCTTCAAAATGCCGATGCATTGATCATTGCTACCGAATGGAATGAATTCAGGACACCGGATTTTGAAAAAATATCCAAGCTGCTTAAGTCAAAAGTTATTTTCGATGGCCGTAATGTATTTGATGCAGAGCGTGTTCGTGGTATGGGTTACCATTACGTAAGCATAGGCAGGCCCTAATCTTCATAAACACTAAACTTCCAAATCAGAAAAGCCAATGGCAAAAAAACGAGTATTGATAACAGGCGCAGCAGGGTTTCTTGGCTCTCACCTGTGCGACCGTTTTATAAAGGAAGGTTACCACGTAATAGGCATGGATAACCTGATAACCGGCGATCTTAAGAATATCGAACACCTCTTTAAGCTGGAAGATTTTGAGTTTTATCACCACGATGTTTCCAAGTTTATCCATGTGCCGGGCCCGCTGGATTATATCCTGCATTTCGCATCCCCTGCAAGCCCGATAGACTATCTTAAAATACCTATCCAAACGCTTAAGGTTGGTTCGCTGGGTACCCACAATTGCCTTGGCCTGGCCAAAGCAAAAGGCGCCAGGATATTGGTTGCATCCACCAGCGAAGTATATGGCGATCCACTTGTACACCCGCAGACAGAAGAATACTGGGGTAATGTAAACCCGGTAGGTCCACGTGGTGTGTACGACGAAGCAAAACGCTTCCAGGAAGCCATTACCATGGCCTATCATACTTTTCACGGTGTTGAAACGCGTATTGTGCGTATCTTTAACACTTACGGCCCCCGCATGAGGCTCAACGACGGCCGCGCCTTACCAGCGTTCATTGGCCAGGCTTTAAGGGGAGAAGACCTTACCGTATTTGGAGATGGCAGCCAAACACGCAGTTTTTGTTATGTTGACGACCTGGTGGAAGGCATTTACCGTTTGCTGATGAGCGATTACGCCAAGCCGGTAAATGTTGGCAACCCGGTGGAAATAACATTGAAGGAATTTGCTGAGGAAGTGCTTAAACTTACTGGCTCTTCTGTAAAAATCAGCTACAAACCGCTGCCGGTGGATGATCCCAAGCAGCGCCAGCCAAACATTACAAAGGCTAAAGAAATTTTAGGATGGGAACCTAAAGTTTCCCGTGCAGACGGTCTTCGCATAACCTATGAATATTTTAAATCCTTACCCAAAGAAGAACTGCAAAAGCAGCCAAAAGAATTTCAAAGTAATAAATGATATCTTCTGCTTTAATTAACAGGCAATCCAGGCTCGCAGTGCTGGGTCTGGGTTATGTTGGTTTACCTGTTGCATTGGCTTTCGCCAAAAAAATTCCGGTAGTTGGTTTTGATATCAACGAAGAAAGGATAAAGCTGATGCAGCAGGCTACCGACCCTTCCAGAGAACTATCCGCATCCGATTTTGAAAATGCCGACATCATTTTCACATCATCCGTTAACGCCCTTAAAGAGGCTTCCTTCTACATTGTTGCTGTTCCTACCCCGGTAGATGAGCACAAAGTTCCCGATATCTCATTGCTTTTAAAGGCATCCAAAACTGTTGGGCAGGTAATAAAGCCTGGCGATTATGTGGTTTTCGAGTCCACGGTTTACCCCGGTTGTACCGAGGAAGATTGTGTACCCGTTATTGAAAAACTGAGTGGCTTAAAAGCTGGTATTGATTTTAAGGTAGGGTATTCGCCCGAAAGAATAAACCCCGGCGATAAAAAACACACGCTTGAAAATGTGGTAAAAGTAGTCTCCGGCAGCGACGAAGAGGCTGCGGAACAGATAGCAAAAGTGTATTCCCTTGTGGTAAAGGCCGGTGTGTTCAAAGCTTCCTCCATAAAAGTGGCCGAAGCAGCCAAAGTAATTGAGAATACCCAGCGTGATTTGAACATCGCCCTGATGAATGAGCTGTCCATTATTTTCGATAAAATGAACATCAGCACTTCCGAAGTATTGGAAGCCGCTGGCACCAAATGGAACTTTCTCCGATTTTATCCCGGTCTCGTTGGTGGCCACTGCATTGGTGTTGACCCATATTACCTTACCTACAAGGCTTCTGAGTTGGGCTATATATCAAGGGTGGTACTTGCGGGCAGGCATGTAAACGATGCCATGGGTAATTATGTGGCCAAAAAAGTATTGCAGCACATCATTAAATACAACGGCAACATAAAAGAGGCCAGGATACTGGTACTCGGCGCCACGTTTAAAGAAAACGTTACAGATATACGCAACTCAAAAGTGGCTGATGTGGTGGAAAACCTGGAGTCTTACTATCTTAATGTTGAAGTGTACGACCCCAATGCCTGCAGTGCCGATGTAAAGCATGAGTACGGTTTTGAACTGGTGGAAAAACCGGGTGATAACTACGACGCGGTAATCATCGCGGTTTCTCACGACGAGTTTTGCCACCTGGGCGATGCTTATTTTGCCGCCATTACCAAAGAGCATGGCTTAATAGCCGATCTTAAGGGCATATACAGGAACAAAATTTCAAAAAGGGCTTACTGGAGTTTGTGAGGAGAAGAAATTATTATGGCGCCCCCTGCGGGCCGGGCTATCCGCTGCAAGTCCTCACCACCTCCGCTAAGGCTCCGGTGGTTGCGGGCTTTCCGCTTCTATCCCTGGCGCAAAGTGCAACAGCGTAATTATTTACTATCCTTATCTCTTCCATTTGCCTGGTGCTGTCAAGCCTGGGCCTGTCGAAGGCTTGTTGTCGGCATTGTCAGCCTGAGCCTGTCGAAGGCATTGTCAGCCTGAGCTTGTCGAAGGCGGGGAATGTTAACTTAAAACTTATTACATGAGCAAACCTGTCATACTTGTTACCGGTAAAAATGGCCAGCTTGGTCATGCGCTGCAAACCATTACCCCCAACTTTGAGGATTATCATTTTGTCTTTCTCGGCAGGGAAGAGGCAGACCTTTCCAATCCTCATGCTTTAACTGCTGCTTTTGAAAAATACCAGCCTGCATACTTTGTTAACTGTGCTGCTTACACTGCTGTAGATAAAGCCGAAAGCGACCAGGAAAATGCGTACAAAGTAAATGGCGAAACGGTAGGCGCAATAGCCATGCTTTGCAAACAGTACAATACAAAGCTTATTCATATTTCAACGGATTACGTGTTCAATGGACAGGGCACAGCGCCATACCCGGTTAACCATCCTGCAGAACCGGTAAACTATTATGGTTACTCCAAGTGGATTGGGGAAAAACTGGCTTTGGAAAACAACCCTCAAACAGTCATCATCCGCACTTCCTGGGTGTACAGTTATTATGGTAATAACTTCGTAAAAACCATGCTGCGGTTAATGAAAGAAAGGCCGGAAATACGCGTTGTAAGCGACCAACTTGGCTCGCCAACTTACGCCTTCGATCTCGCTGATGCAATCATGGCCGTCATCAAATCAGGCAGCTTTGTTGCTGGTGTTTATCATTACAGCAATGCGGGTATCATTTCCTGGTACGACTTTGCCGTTGCCATACGGGATAAGGCGCAGCTAAACAGCAATGTGCTGCCCATACCTACAACAGCTTATCCTACACCGGCAAAGCGTCCTGCTTATTCCGCGATGGATACCACTAAAATCCACGGCCAGTATAACCTTGCAGACAAACCCTGGCAGCAAAGCCTGGAGCTTTGTTTGAGGGAATTGCTGAAAGCTTAAAGCTATTTACACCTGCTCACTCATAATTATATTAGTTTTGAAATTTTCCGGCCCATCATGTAGCTTTAGTGCAAAGCCGTATGAAACATGCACAAACGAACCTTTGTAAAATTATCTTCAGCCCTGGTAACAGGGGCTATGTTTTCGCCTATGATAAGTTTCAGCCAAAAAGAAAAACTAAGAAACTGGGCCGGTAATTACGAATACAGTACTACCAACCTGGATACTCCTGAGACATTGGAGCAGCTAAAGGCCTTGGTAAAGAAGTACAGCAAAATGAAGGCGTTGGGCACCCGGCATTGCTTCAACGGCATTGCAGACAGCACCCATCAGCTTGTATCTTCTGGAAAATTTGATAAGGTAATAGAACTGGATAAACAAGCCGCCACGGTAACAGTGGGCGCCGGGATAAAGTACGGGCAGCTATGCCCGTATCTTGAAAGTAATGGGTTTGCCCTGCATAACCTTGCTTCTTTGCCGCATATATCCATAGCTGGGGCCTGCGCCACCGCCACGCATGGTTCAGGGGATAAAAACGGGAACCTGGCAACAGCCGTGGCTGCTTTGGAATTGGTAACAGCTTCGGGCGATGTTGTGCAACTGTCAAGACAAAAAGATGGCGATAAGTTTGCCGGTGCGGTGGTATCGCTGGGCGCTTTGGGTTTTATCTCGAAAGTTACCCTTAACCTGCAGCCCAACTTTGCCATGCGTCAGGTAGTGTATGAGCGGTTGCCCATGAGCGAGCTTAAGGATCATTTTGAGGAAATTGAATCAGCAGGTTACAGTGTTAGCCTTTTTACAGATTGGCAAAGCGACAGCATTAACGAGGTATGGATTAAAAGCAAGGCAGAGCCTGGCGCCCCATTTAACAAAGAAGCCGAATTTTTTGGTGCGATTGCAGCTTCAAAAAACCTGCACCCAATTGCTGAACTTTCTGCAGAGCATTGTACTGAACAGTTAGGCATACCGGGCCCCTGGTACGAACGCATGCCGCATTTTAAAATGGGCTTTACGCCCAGCAGCGGTAAGGAGTTGCAGTCTGAATTTTTTGTGCCGCGCCGCCATGCGGTTGAAGCCATACAGGCTATAGCCCGCTTGGGCAAACAGGTGGGGCCGCATTTGTTCATATCGGAAATACGTACTATTGCCGCTGATGATTTGTGGATGAGCCCTTGCTATAAACAAGACAGCGTGGCCATACATTTTACGTGGAAGCAGGAGTGGGATGCGGTTAGCAAGCTGTTGCCCATAATTGAAAAAGAGCTGTCGCCGTTTAATGTAAAACCGCATTGGGGTAAGCTGTTCTCCATTCCCAATGCCCGGCTAAAGTCTTTGTACGAGCGCTATGGTGATTTTATTCAACTGGCGAAAGAGTATGACCCCACGGGGAAATTTAGAAACGACTTCCTGAGCAAAAACATTTACGGAAGCTGATAAGCCAGCCTATGCCTGCGTGAGGGATTGAAGCGGCTACCCCGCTGAAGCCCTCGCAGCCCGGCACTGTGGCGGAGTAATAGCGAAAAGCCCGACCCCTGGGGCACGCCCTGAAATTTTGTCTAAACTGTCTTAAAAATAAACCGCACTATTTTGATTCCAGGCTTTCGTAAACCGGGGTTTTTATTTTGGGCGCATACGCATATAAAGCGATGCCGGCTACAACAAGCAGCGTAGATATGATTTCAGCCTGTGTGGGGTGAAAGCCAAAAAGGTTATAGGTAGTATTGACCCTTATTTTCTCGATAAAAAACCTTTCCAGCCCGTTTAGTATAAGGTAAACGGCAAATATGCGGCCTGGCACTTTTATTTTTTTACGCAAGGCCCAAACCAGTGCGAAAAGCAGCAGGCACATAATAATTTCATACAATGGCGTTGGGTATACAGGTAACGGAAGGCGGTTGCAATATTCGCCCCAATCGCACCCAGGTATGGCAACACCTTCGCCGTTTACATTGTTGGGATAAGTGTAGGCAAAAAACCAGTCTGGCAGGCCTGCAAAACCGGAAAATGGTTTATGGTGTACATTATTAACAGACCCGAATTGCTGAAGATAGAATGTGGTATTTGACTGCAAAGCAGCCTGGAACTGCCCGGGTGCGGCAGGTGATACTTTACCCGCAGCATCGCTTACGTAGGCACTGTTAACAATACCCCAGTCGCCATCTCCGGCAACCTGGCAACCTATTCTTCCCAGTCCATAAGCCAGCAATAGCACTGGTGCTGCCGCATCGCAGATATGTACATAGGGTATCTTATGTTTTTTAAAGTAATAGCCCAAAGCAATGGTGGCGCATATTAAGCCGCCGTAGTAGGTAAGGCCGCTGGGCGATAGCAGGTTGCCAACGGGGTTTTGGATAAACCTGTCCCAGTTTTCCAGGTTGTCAAAAATTTTGGCGCCAATAAAGCCCGAGGCTGCGGCAATAATCACCACATCTCCAACCCTGTCGCTTGGCCACAACCGTATGGTCCTTTTTTCTGGCTTGGCAAGTTTTACTTTGTTTTTTTCTCTCCATTTTAACCAGGCGAACAAGCCGCCCAGCACCAGGGCTGCAGGCAGGCTGCCCCTGCCGGAAAAGATAAATGCCTGCGGATTATCCAACGCCCCCTTAATAATAAAAACCCCCAGTATTTTGTAGCCCAGTATAAACCCTAATATAAAGTTCAGCAACATTTCTCCCGCACTTGCGGGCTCCCCCACCGTAACTACTGAATCGGAATAAGTTAATAACCCTTCTGCCTGTTTGCGTCTAAGCTCCTTTACCAGTACCCATGCGGATATAAGAAAAGATACAGCCACAAAAAAGCCAAAGCTGTTAACTATTTTTAAGGCAGGCAGGCTTATTCCGAATAAATCTTTGAATAAATAGTAGAGATTGGGATACATGAAATGTTTTTGGCATTATGGTTTGCAATGATATACAAAACAGTTTATAGTTGGTGTACCGGCTATTTAGTTTGCCTGTTTTTTGGCGTTGAAGCGCAAAAAAATAACCTCCCCAGGAATAAGGAGGTTATATTTACTAACCCATCCATTGGCAAAGCTGCCCGCATGGATAATTTTAACTGCTTAGCAATGCTGGTCAAAAGCAGCAATAAGGTTGTTGGCTATTATATGTGCCGGACGGCCTTCTATCTGGTGGCGTTCTACAATATGCACCAGTTGGCCATCTTTAAACAATGCAATTGCCGGGGATGAAGGAGGATAAGGCAACAGGTGCTCCCTTACTTTCTGTACAGCCTCTGTGTCAAAACCTGCGAATGCGGTAGTTAAATGGTCTGGGCGCTTGGGCGAGTTGTTAACCGCCATTACTACCCCCGGTCTTGCTGCGCCTGCCGCACAACCGCAAACCGAATTAACCACCACCAGTGTAGTGCCTTCTTTTGCCAGTGCCGTATCTACTTCATTAGGTGTAAGCAATTCATCAAAGCCATTTTCTGTTAACTCTGCCTTCATCGGCATCACTATTTCTGCTGGATACATCTTTTCTCCTCTTTTTAAAATTTGAGATTACAAAAATAAGTCAAATCAGCATTCAACGTAACCGCTTATAAGTTGACTTTTTGGCATTTAACTTTGCGAATATATGACTTTTTGTCTTTTGCGGACACGCTGCAAAGACAAAATTTCGGATTTTATACCTGGAAAATGGCATGGTACAGGGTTTGAATTATGCTCTGCAAATATTTACAAACCTAAAAATTGAATAAGTTATGACACTCGTAAAACGCAACTACAGAAATCTTGACAACCTGTTCGATGAGTTCTTTGGCAATTTTCCCACTACAGCCTGGGGTAAGGAAGCTGGCTGGAGCACTCCTCCTGTAAACGTTCATGAAACAAATGAAGCTTATCATTTAGAGTTGGTAGCCCCTGCTTTAAGTAAAGAAGATTTCAAAGTAAACCTGGAGAAAGGCTTGTTAACCATTAGTTACGAAAAGAAAAGCGAAACTGAAAACAAGGATTATAAAACCCATCGCAAAGAGTTTAACGTAACCAGCTTTAAGCGCAGTTTTACAGTTGAAGATAATATTAACGTGGAAGGCATACAGGCTAAATACGAAAATGGTGTGTTGAAACTGTTGCTTCCCAAAAAAGAAGAAGTGAAAGTATTACCAAAAGAAATCACTATTCAGTAAACGATTTTTCATAAGCAGTTGGTTTTGATTTGACGGTCCTGCATTTTCATGCGGGACCTTTTTGTGTTATAGGTAGATTTTATAGGGCGCCTTCCAAAGGCACCGGGCTTTTCGCTATTACTCCGCCGCAGGGCCAGCACACAAGCCTTCAGCGGGGTAGCCGCTTCAATCCCTGGCGCTATTGCGGCCATCCCTTTCAATAGTTGCGCAGATATGAACCTGGGCTTAAAATAGTTTTATGCAGTAATTATTGCATCCCGGATTTTACAATCCGATTTTCCGGTTTTAATCAATTTAATACATTAATTAATAAATGTTTAGAGTAAATCACTTTTAATTAATTGTTTATTATTTTCTCCTGTAATTGGCAATTATCAAACCCGCAATAACAAGCAGGCCACTAAACAGGTGAATAGTTAAAAAGCGTTCATGGAGAATCAGGATGGCTTCCGCCGTGCTGAACAAAGGGATCAGGTTGCCGAACAAAGCCGTTCTGGCTGCACCCAGCCTGGCAATGGCCAGGTTCCAGCACAGATAAGATATTACGCAGGCCCCGGCGCCAAGGTATAATATTACCAGCGCCAGGTTAAGGTTCCAGCTAATAGGCGGGGAAACAATTCTTTCATACACAAAAGCTGGTACCAGCATAATAGTACCAAGGCCAAATACAACAAACAGGAACGTTAGCGGCGATATGCCTGCCGGCTTTTTGCGTACCAGTACATTGTAAGCCGCAAACGTGAATGCGCCCACTATGGCCCATACATCCCCGGTGCTGAAATGAAACCTGGCCAGGTTTTGCCAACTGCCCTTGCTGATAAGCAGTACAATACCTGCTATGCAAAGCACAAGCCCAGCAATTCTTAACCAGCTAATTTTTTCTTTCAGGATTATGGCGGCCAGTATGATGGCAAATACCGGGGAAGATGTAGTGGCTATCAATGCCAGGTTAATGGCAGGTATGGTATGGCCGGCTACATACAGGAATGTATTATATAGTGTAACGCCTAAAAACGCAGGAAGAAAAAAATAGCGGGCATTGGTAAGTACCGCCTGCCTGTCTGCCATAAAAGATTTGTACGCGATGGGGGTAAGTATAACCATTGCCGTTGCCCAGCGGAAGAAGGCGAGGCGAACCGGAGGTATATGCTTTATAACGCCTCTTGCTACAATGAAGTTGCCGGACCAGACGATAACCGCCGTAATGGCCAATGCTATGCCCTTAAACTCGTTGCTGAATAACTTTCTTTTGCCCATGCAGCTTGCTACGTTCTACGCAGAGGCTGCAAAGATATGGGCTATGCATACAGCTCAGCACCCGCAAATGCCGATTCGTAATTTCCTTTAATGCGTTCTATCGGCGGGTTAAAGTAGCCAAACTTTACCTGTGTAAACTCTTCATGAATCAGGTCCATCAATTGCTTTACGCCCAGCATTTCGCCGGTTTCGGTAACGCCAATCTGGCCCAGGTACCAGTCAGGGTCAATGTTGAAATTGCGCCACTGTATCATGCTCAGGTCTGTTTCCTGTATCAGCTTTCTCAATGCTTCGTATTCTTCCACAGTATCAGTCATGCCCGGAAAAACAAAGTAGTTAATGCTGGCCCAGCCGCCGTAGCTGCGTACAACTTTAAGGCTTTCCACAATGTCTTCAAACTGGTAGTTGTTGGGGCGATAATATGGTGTGTATATGGATTTACGTGCGGAATTGGTGCTTACCCTTATGCTGTCAAGCCCGGCTTCGCAAAGGGCTCTTACCGCGCTGGGTTTGGAGCCGTTGGTATTTATGTTAATGCTGCCGTTGGGTGTGTGCTTACGTATTTCAATAATGGCTTCACGAATGGTTTCCCACATCAGCAGCGGCTCTCCCTCGCAGCCTTGTCCAAAGCTTACAATGGGGTAGGGTGCGCTTACCAGGTGCGGAACCGTGAACTCTACAATTTCTTCCGCCTTTGGCTTAAAAGTAAGCCTGTCCTGCGTAGATACAATTGTTTCTTCTTCCGGCTGAAAGGATATGCAGCCAATGCAGTTGGCATTACAGGCTGGTGAAGTGGGTACCGGGCACTCCCACCTTCCCAGTGAGAAATTACGGGCAGCCGGGCAATTATATGTCATGCAGCAATTTTCCATCAGGTGCTTTACCAGCCGGTTATGTGGGTAAGCCTGTAGTAAATGCTGTGTTCCTGTTTCAATTTTGGCGGCGTCGTAACCGGCGCACTCCTGGCGTATGTCTTTTTCAATACGTACAGCGGGCACATAAAACTTATCATCCAGCCAGCCTGCGGCAGTATAACAAAACAGCGGCAGGGTAGGCGCATCTTTTTCTGTTTCGTAGGCGGCAATATACAACCCTGTATGTGCAGGTGGTATAAAAGCCGCTACCGCCCAGCCTTTTTCACAAAGGCGCATTTCACCTGTTTTTACATCTATGCCAATGCCCTTACGGCCCGGCAACTCGTACAGGTTGCCGCCATCCGGCAGTTCAATCCATTCTTCTGTGGGTATGGGAAATGCATCCCAGCCGGCACGGCCTACTGTGTAAAGACTGGTGTCTTCAAAAATGTTTCCTTTTCCGTCGGAGTAAAGTATGTATGGCGATTGTTGTAAGATCATGTAGTGAGTAGTGAGTGGTGAGTGGTGAGTAGGGAATGAGTTATATCCCGTCCCTGTTTTACTCTACAAATACCACTGTTAAATTATATGTTTAAAAAAATGTAAACCGGCGTCACAATGCTGCGTAGCGGACAAAGCGTACAAGTGAGTGACACAAGTAAAGCCTCATAGTAGTAATACTGTTTGTCCCCCAAAAAAAAATCAACTGCCGGTCTGTACCGCTTTTGCCTGCTGTAGCCTTGCCCTGCAAAACTCGTTAAATTCCTGTTCCAATTCGGGCGAAACATGCGACTCCAGCTCTCTTTGAAAAATTTTATTGTTTTTATAATCAATGGTAAGCAGGCCATCTTTAAGCACCACATTGGCCAGTTGTGGCCAGCCGTACCTTTTAATGGGAAAATTGTTGATGGTAACGCCTTCATTGTCAACACCAATTTCGCGGGGCAGTTTAACCTGCTTTTCCATAATGGCCGCTACTATAAACAGCAAACCCAGCCATTTGTAGTAGCCGGGCTCGTAAAACCAGCCCACAGCGGCAACCATTAATGGCGTTGAAAAAGCTGGTGGGCCTTTGCGGATAATTCTGAAAACAAGAAAAGTGATTACTATAAGTGTGCAGAGTGCAAAGTAAAATATGGCCGTTTTGCCGGAGGAAACAATACCGTTGTAGGCAAAGGATACAAACGAAAAAAACAACATCAGCCTGCCCAGGTAGTCAAAGAGCCTGGGGTCTGTTTTTTGCAGCGTAACAATATAATCATATTCCCTGCTGCTCATTAGCTGTTGCTTTTTACCAGCAGGTTACACATTTTCCATAAAAGCCTGGCAGCAACGTTGGCATCTTCGCAACCTTCGCCAACGCCTATTTCCACCAAGTCAAAACCAATTATCCTGCGGCCGCTCAGCACCACTTTCTTAAAAAGATAAAGTACCTGTTCTGCTTCAAAGCCGCCAAAAACAGGCGTGCCGGTATTGGGGCAAAGCTTGGGGTCAAGGCCATCCACATCAAAACTTATGTACACTTTATCGGGCAGGTGTGTTACAATTTCATCAACAATCAATTTCCACGTTTCGCCTTCCAACTGCCGCTCTTTTATCTGCTGGTCAAAATAGGTGACTATTTTGTAATTGCTGTTGCAGATGTATTGCCATTCTTCTTCGCAATAATCACGCACACCTATCTGCACCAGTTTGGTTACTGAGGGTACTTCCTCTAACACATTATACATTACCGAGGCGTGAGAATATTTAAAGCCCTCATAGGCTTTGCGCAAATCGCAATGGGCATCAATATGCAAAATGCCAAAGTTATCGTGTTTTTCACCCAGCGCTTTCAGGTAGCCTAAGGATGTGCTGTGGTCTCCGCCAACAATGCCCACCAGTTTATCCTGGTTAAGCAGGTCTGTTGTTTGCTGGTACACCCAGGTATTTAAAAGTGTGCCGCCCTCGTTAATTTCTTTCATGCTTTTGCACATGAATTTATTGTCGGCTACTTCTTCACCCTTGGAGATATAGTCAATATACAGTTCGGCTTCTTTGCGCAAGTAATCGCTTTTAAGTAAAACTTTTTTGTCAATCTCCCGCATGTAAAAGCCTTGTTTCCAGCCATCTGGTACGTCGGCATCAAATATGTCAACGTGCAAGCCAGCTTTAAAAACATGCTCTGCACTGCGGGCAGTACCTGCATTGTAGCTTACCGTAACCTCCCATGGAACCGGTAAGAGAACCACTCTTGAATCATCTTCTGAAAATGGAAGTCCGAATATATTATTGCGGGGGTTAGCTGCGGCATTGGGGTCGAACTTCGATAAATCTGTCATGCAAAAAAAATTGTAAGGGGCTGCAATTTACACCGGAATTTTTATAAAAGAAAATAACCGGTGCTTAAGGCCCCGTTAAGTATTCATTACGAAACGCTTAAAAGCGTGTTGCAAGTTTAGTACCAAAGAGGCAGGGGCATTGGGGCTTTCGGCTGTATGTGGTTGTGGCGGCTGTGGTCCCGGGCTTTTCGCTCATACTCCGGCACAGGGCCTTGGCACAAACCTTCACCGGGGTATCCGCTTCAATCCCGCAGCCCATGAAGCGGCTGGAATACTATTTGGCTTCCCCGCAGGATAGAATGCGCACCTAACCGGCAGGCCATTTAACGTTAACATATTTTCACAATTCAACCATTCTTTATTTACCTGATTATCATAATTGCAACCTACTTTTGCAGCAGAAATTAACATATAATGAAGAAGACCCATATTATTGCGCTTGTGCTGATTGCTGTGGCCATTGCCGTATTAATCAGCTACATGGGTAACGTTACAACTTATGACACCATTGCTTCGGCCAGGAAAAACGAAGGAAAATTTGTACACCTGGTGGCCAAAATTGACAAAAGCAAACCCTTTGTTTACGACCCCATAAAAGACCCCAATTACCTCGCTTTTACCGCCCTTGACACACTGGGCAACTCAATAGACGTAGTGTACCGCAACAGCAAACCAACTGATATGGAAAAAAGCGAAAGGCTGGTGCTGGGCGGCAAAGTAAAAGACGGCAGGTTTGAATGCAAGGACATATTGCTAAAATGTCCCTCCAAATACAAAGACGATATTAAAGCGGCACAAAAAGAACTAAACGCTTCTACAGAAACTTATTAAGCAGTCCACGGGTTTTGATCAGCAAGTAACAAGCAATGAATTATACAGGCGAACATTTACTCCCAGGCCAAATAGGCCATTTTTTTGCGGTACTTTCTTTAGTAGCATCACTGGTAGCCACCTTAGCGTATTACTCGGCCAACAGGGCACTGCTTCCGGCTGATAAGCAAAGCTGGCTTAAGCTGGCCAGGGGGGCTTTTTTGGTAGAAACTGTTTCTGTACTGGGTGTTTTCTCCTGCCTGTATTATATTATTACCAACCACTATTTTGAATACAAATATGCCTGGCAGCATAGCGACAGGATAATGGATACCCAATACCTGCTAAGCGGTTTTTGGGAAGGGCAGGAGGGCAGCTTTCTGTTGTGGAGTTTCTGGCATTGTGTGCTTGGCTGGATATTGATTGCCACTACCAAAAAGCTGGAAGCGCCGGTAATGACAGTGGTGAGTTTTGCACAGTTTTGCCTGGCTACCATGCTGCTGGGTGTTTACGTGTTTGATTTGAAGATAGGTACCAGCCCCTTTGTGCTGATGCGCAACGAAGGCATGTTTGACAATGCCCCGGCCTTCAGGGATATAGCCACCGGCGCACTGCGGCAGGATTATCTTTCCCTTATACAGGATGGTAACGGCATCAGCATATTGCTGCAGAATTACTGGATGGTGATACACCCACCGGTACTGTTCCTTGGTTTTGCTTCAACCATCGTACCCTTCGCTTTTGCTTATGCAGGTTTTGTAAACAATAATGACGAATGGATAAAACCCGTATTGCCCTGGGCCTCTTTTTCCGCGGCGGTGCTGGGCACGGGCATAATGATGGGCGCCGCATGGGCTTACGAAAGCCTTAGCTTTGCCGGCTACTGGGCATGGGACCCTGTGGAGAATGCCTCCCTTGTGCCCTGGCTTATACTGGTTGGCGGGCTGCATACCAACCTTATCTATAAAAGCACCGGCTACTCCCTGCGTACCACTTATCTTTTTTATTTTCTGTCATTTATATTAATACTTTATTCAACCTTCCTTACACGTAGCGGCATACTGGGCGATACTTCTGTACATGCCTTTACCGGCGCTGATATGAACGTGCAGTTGTACCTGTTTATGGCTTTGTTTATATGGCTGCTTAACGTAACCGGTGCGGCAGATATTAAACAAAAACTAATTGTTACAGGTTTTTTTGTAGGCACATTGGTTGCCGGTTATTTTTATCCGCCAACCATGTTACTTTCATTTTTTGGCGGGCTCGGTATTGTATATTATTACCTGCAAAAAAATGTACCCTCGGTTAATAAAGAAGAAAGCAGCTACAGCCGCGAGTTTTGGATGTTTATAGGGGCTTTGGTGTTGTTCCTGGCCAGTATTATCATATCCTTTAAAACATCGGTGCCGGTATTCAATAAACTACTCGGCACTAAAATGGCCAACCCGGAAGAACCTGAATTCTCTTATAACCAGGTGCAAATATTTATTGCCATCATTATAGGCATACTTACCGCCGCCACCCAATACCTGCGGTATAAGGATACGCCTAAACAGCTATTTGTAAAGAAAGTGTTGTGGCCTACAGTTGCAGCAATTGCGTTAAGCCTTTTAATCAGCGTATTTGGGGGTATTCAGTACGATAAACATGGTGTTGGATTCCTGGCAGCCATTCATATTGCATTGTTTGCCAGCGCTTACGCTGTGGTTGCCAATGCCAGCTATATATGGATTGGCCTTAAAGGCAAACTGAAAAGTGCCGGCGCATCTGTGGCGCATGTAGGTTTTGGGCTGGTGTTATTAGGTGTATTGCTTTCATCTGCCAAAAAAGAGGTGCTTAGCAAAAATACCAGCGGGATTGCTTTGTTTGAGAAAACAAAAAATGAAGACCCCGCCGAAAATATGACTTTGTTCCAGGGTATTAAAACAGACATGGGTAAATACCATGTTACCTATGTTAATGATACCTTTGGGCATGAAGCCAACAAACGCTTTTTCAAGCTGGCATTTGAGCACAAAGCCACCGGTGAAAATTTTACGCTTTATCCTGATGTAATCAAAGGCAAAGGAGACAATGCCGAACCTGCCGCCAACCCCGATAAAAAGCATTACGCCAACAAGGATATTTTTGTGTACGTAAGCTCGTGGCTGGATGCAGATAAAGCGGATACCAGCTCTTTTCAGCCGCGGGAAATGAAAACCGGAGATACCACTTTCTACTCAAACGGCTTTATTGTTTTAAATAAAGTGGATATTAACCCGGCACAGGTAAACAGGCCTGTAAACCCGGGAGAAACCGTAATGCTGCTGGATATGACTGTGTTTGCCAAAAACGGAGCGCAATACCCGGTAAAGCCTGGCATTGCACTGGCAGGCAATACCATCCGCAACCTGCAGGATTCTGTAATAGCGCAAAACCTGGTTTTGAAATTCAATAAAGTGAAGGATGAGAAAAACGGCATACTGGAAATAGGCCTTAAAGAGGCCAGCATTATGAACAATGCCATCACGCTTAAAGTGTACGAATTTCCCTTCATTAACATACTCTGGATTGGTATCATCATTATGGTTATTGGTTTTATTATGAGTATCCGCTACCGTTATAGAATGCGTAAACTTAACGTGGTTAAATAATCTTCCTGAATACATGTACATCTTATACCGGTGCCCGGCATCGTACATTACTGGTTTTCAGTCACCGCAACTTCCTTATCTTAGCAGCCCTAAAATAACACCCCTATGTCAAATATCTTGATTGTGGATGACGAGCGTGCCATCAGGAATGTGTTGAAAGACATACTTGGCAACGAAGGTTTTAAGGTTACGGAAGCCGCTGACGGTGAAGAAGGATGGAAATACTTTACTTCTAACAGCTACGACGTTGTGCTTTGCGATATCAAAATGCCTAAAATGGACGGCATTGAGTTTTTAACAAAGGCCGGTGAAGTGAACCCGGATGTGCCCATTATTATGATAAGCGGCCACGGTACCATTGAAACAGCCGTTGATGCGGTGAAAAAGGGCGCCTTCGATTACATATCCAAACCGCCGGATTTAAACCGCATGCTTATTACCATACGCAATGCCATGGATCGTAATGTGCTAAGCAAAGAAACCCGTACGTTGCGCCGCAAAGTGGCCAAAGTGCAGGAAATGATTGGCGAAAGCGATGGCATTACCCGTATTAAAGAAACCATTGAAAAAGTGGCGCCAACCGATGCCCGTTGCCTTATTACCGGCGAGAACGGCAGTGGCAAGGAACTGGTGGCCAGATGGATACATGCCAAAAGCAACCGCGCCGATGGAATGATGATAGAAGTTAACTGCGCGGCCATACCCAGCGAGCTGATTGAAAGCGAATTATTCGGCCATGAAAAAGGTTCTTTTACATCGGCCATTAAACAACGTATCGGCAAGTTTGAGCAGGCTAATGGCGGCACACTTTTCCTGGATGAAATTGGCGATATGAGCCTTAATGCGCAGGCAAAAGTGCTGCGGGCATTGCAGGAAGGCAAGATTACAAGGGTAGGGGGCGATAAGGAAATTCCGGTAGATGTGCGGGTGATTGCCGCCACCAACAAAAACCTGATGAAGGAAGTGGAAGAAAAGAACTTCCGGCTTGACCTTTACCACCGCCTGAGCGTTATACTGATTCATGTACCGTCTCTGAATGAGCGCCGGGATGATATCCCGCTGCTGGTAGATAAATTCCTGAGCGATATAGCGGAGGAATATGGACAGGCCAAAAAGCTGATTGATAAAAAAGCAATGGATGCCTTGCAAAAGCACGACTGGACGGGCAATATCCGCGAACTGCGCAACGTGGTGGAAAGGCTGGTTATTTTGTCTGGCAAATCCATTATGCTGGAAGATGTTACCAATTACGTACTGCCCAACTGATATAACGGGAGAAGTGTGGCAGAAACGTAGATAACGTTACTTCTCCCTATCTTTTCCATGAGCCATCCACGCCAAACAGTTATTGTTGTTGCCGGCCCAACAGCCGTTGGTAAAACGGCGCTGGCTATACAACTGGCACAACATTTTGGCACAGAAATTATCTCTGCTGATTCCCGCCAATGTTACCGTGAACTCAATATTGGCGTGGCCAAACCTTCTGCCGCAGAATTACAACAGGTAAAGCATTACTTTATTAACAGCCACGGCATTCAGGAAGAGGTAAATGCCGGTACTTTTGAGTTGTACGCTCTTGAAAAAACGGAGGACATCCTTAAGCACAACAGTGTTGTAGTAATGGTTGGCGGTACGGGCCTTTACATAAAAGCCTTTTGTGAAGGCATGGACGAAATGCCTGCCGTGCCACTACAGTTACGTAACAGCATAATTGCCGGTTACACAAGTAACGGGTTGCAATGGTTGCAGGATGAAGTAAAAAACGCCGACCCCGCTTTCTGGGCTGTTGCCGAACAGCAGAACCCGCAACGTTTAATGCGGGCCCTGCAAGTGGTGCAGGCAACAGGTAAATCCATTACAACATTTAGAAAAGGCAATAAGGTTAACCGTCCTTTTCACATCATTAAAACAGCTCTTGAACTGCCCAAGGAAGCCCTGCATGCCCGCATTCACCAACGTGTTGATATGATGATGCAGGCGGGGCTGGAAGCGGAAGTAAAAAGCCTGCGGCACTTAAAGCATATAAACGCGTTACAAACGGTTGGCTACCGGGAATTGTTTGATTATTTTGACGGCCACTGCACACTTGAAAAAGCGGTTGACCAAATTAAAACCAATACCCGCCAGTATGCCAAGCGGCAAATCACCTGGTTTAAAAAAGACAGTGCTATTAAATGGTTTAATCCGGAAAAATATGAGCATTTGGTAAACTATGTTGAGCAGCAGTTGTAAATACATTTTTGGGACGAACTTTGTTGCTGCTATGAGGCTGCGGTTGTGTCACTCACTTGTACTGAAGCAATTCTATTCACCAATTGCTTCAGTAGCCTGCCCTGAGCAAAACGAAGGGACTTGTCCTCTACCCGCCATTGTGCAGCACGCTTTAACTTATTAATCAGTCTTAATATAACAGTATGGATACAAGACAGGCTTATAATGTTTGGGCCGGTCAGTATGACACCAACATCAACAAAACAAGAGACCTCGAAGCCACCGCCTTGCGGGAAACGCTCGGCAACATACCCTTTGATGCAGCCCTTGAAATTGGCTGTGGCACAGGTAAAAACACGGTTTGGTTAAAGGAGCATGCAAAACAGTTAACATCCGTTGATCTGTCGGAAGAAATGCTTGCCAAAGCAAGGCAAAAAGTGAATGATGCGCATGTAAAGTTTGTGCAGGCCGATATTATGCAGCCCTGGCACTTTGCTGAAAACAATCAGTACAACCTGGTTAGCTTTAGCCTGGTGCTGGAACATATTGAAAACCTTTTCCCGGTATTTCAGCAGGTGTCATCCGTATTATGTCCGGGTGGGTATGTATATATTGGCGAACTGCACCCTTTTAAGCAATACGCAGGCTCCAAAGCCCGGTTTGAAACAGAGAACGGCACGCAGATAGTAAATTGTTTTAATCATCATGTTTCAGACTTTACAGAAGCGGGTAAAGAATATGGATTGGATGTGTATGATGTCAAGGAATATTTTGACGACAACGACAGGACAACGCTTCCCCGGCTGCTGGTTGCAGTGCTGAAAAAAAATAATGTGTAAGGTTATGGTACACTGAACAGTTTATACTTATTCCTTTTCTCGTAACTGCTTTCTCCCGATAATGTAAATGGTTAAGCGCTATCACCTTCAATTTTGCCGGCAATTAACAATGCTATGGGCAAACAATCAGGTAATTATTATAGAACATTTTCTTTTGTACTCGTATTGCTGTTGTCTGTTATTACTGCACAGGCTGAAGTACCAGGTTCCGGCGCCATTAAGGGAAAAGTGGTTACAGCCGATAAAAAGCCGGTGTATGGCGCTTCCATTCATGTAAAAAATATCAACCGGGAATCTGTTTCTGAAGAAGACGGCACCTTTGTAATAGAGAACCTGCAGCCAGGTTCTTATACGTTAAATGTTTCTTTCATTGGTTATAGTTCAGCCGAACAATCTGTTACCGTAATTCAAGGCCAGGCCTCTGTTATAAGTATAGAGCTTAAAGTAACCCAACAACAGCTCACGGAGGTAACCATTACCACAGGCCATAACCGTTTTAATAAAAAGGAAACAGACGATGTAGCACGGCTGCCGCTGAAGAATATTGAAAACCCGCAGGTGTATACCATTGTTACCAAGGAAATCATGAAAGAGCAGCAGGTAACAGACTATAACAGCATTTTCAAAAATATTCCCGGCGCAGGTGTGCCTGTAGTGTATAACCAGGGCAGGAGTGCCATGCTGTCCCGCGGGTTTACTACCGCCAATCTTATACGCAACAGCATTTCGGGGTTTGTTTATACCAATATAGACCCTGCCAACCTTGAAGTACTGGAAGCGGTAAAAGGCCCTTCCGGCACACTGTTCAACAGTAGCCAGATTTCTTTTGGCGGCCTTTTTAACCGGGTAACCAAAAAGCCCAATGAATACCGCAGGGGCGAGATTAGTTATACTGCCGGCAGTTACAATCTTAACAGGTTAAGTTTTGATATCAACAGTCCCTTAAACGACGATAAAACGGTGCTTATGCGTGTTAACGGGGCACTGCATACGGAGCAAAGTTTCCAGGATGCCGGTTTTACCCGCAGCATGATGTTTGCCCCGAGCTTTGTTTACAAAGCCAGCGACAAACTGTCTTTTTTGCTGGATGTGGAAGCATCTAACTTCAATGCAACCTCACCTGTCAGGTTTGCACCCGCACGTACAGGTAAAGTAACCAATATAAAAGACCTGGGTATGGACTACAAGAGGTCGTTTACGAATAATTCCCTGGATTACGTTACCCAACAGCTTAATGTGTTTGGGCAAATCAACTACCGCCTTTCAGGCCAGTGGAAACTGCAAACATTCTTTACCCGCACTTACTCCGCCACCAAAGGCTATGTTACACAGTTGATAGGCCGTACAGACAGTACGCTGCAGCAAAGCGTGCAAAAAGAAAATTTTCCTTACAACGGTACCGAAATACAACAGAACATTGTGGGCGATTTTAGAATAGGCAGCATGAGGAACCGGCTGGTGGCAGGCATTGATTTTTATAACCAGCGCAGCGACAGGACTACGCCGACCATTACCCTGCCCGCCATTAATTTTAAAAGGCCCGGCGAGGCATACAACTATTTTAATGCCGATAAGGTTGACTCGGCCGCGGCACACAGCGCTTATTCCATTTACCGCACAAATGAGTACACTTACAGCGCCTATGTTTCGAATGTTATTGACATTACGGTACGCTTTAAGGCAATGCTTAGCCTGCGATTTGACAGGTTTATTAACAAAGGCACTTATTATCCCGGGCTTGATTCTACCGATGGCGCTTTTTCGCAAAACGCACTATCCCCAAAGCTGGGTTTGGTGTATGAACTGGTAAAAGATGAAGTGTCTCTTTTCGCTAATTACATGAATGGCTTTAACAACATCGGCGGTACCGATTTTAACGGTGTGCCCTTTAAACCCCAGCAGGCCAACCAGTGGGAGGCAGGTATGAAACTGGACGCCTTTGAACATAGGCTTAGCAGCACCATCAGCTATTACAATATTGATGTAACCAATACAACCAGGGACGACCTTGACCACCCCGGCTTTAACCTGCAGGATGGCACACAATTAAGCAAAGGCATAGAAGCAGAAGTGATTGCCAACCCTTTTGGCGGCTTAAACATAGTTGCCGGCTATGCGTATAACAACAGCAAATACACCCTTTCTAACAAAAATGTGGAAGGTCTTAGGCCTGCCACTGCCGGACCGGCACACCTTGCCAACCTGTGGATAAGTTACAGGCTGATGGGCGGAGCGGCAAAAGGGCTTGGCTTTGGCATAGGCGGCAATTACGGCAGCTCTTCTTTCCAGACAAATACAACAACGTTTGCTTTTTCCATACCCTCCTATACTGTACTTGATGCCACTGTTTTTTACGACAAGCCAACTTTTCGCATAGGTGTTAAGGTTGACAACCTTGCCAATGAAAAATACTGGTCGTTCAGGCTGGCGCCGCAAATGCCAACAAGGGTAACCGCTAACATTACTTTCAGATTTTAAATGATATGGCAGAGAAAAAGAAGAAGACCATAAAAAATACATTCCGCATTGTTCACCGCTGGCTCGGACTTGTGTCCGGGCTGGTGGTTTTTATAGTAGCCATTACCGGCGCCTTGTATGTTTTTGAAGAAGAAGGGCGGGAAGCCTTTCAGCACCAATATTACCATATTGCTGAAAGCAACGCCCCCCGTTTGCCGCTTGACAGGATGATTGATACCTTTCGTTCTTATTACCCTAACGAAAAGATTACCAGCATACGCTTTAAAGAAACCAGCGATGCGGCTTTTGTATTCCTTACTGATAAGCGCCTGGTAACCATTAACCCGGTTACCGGTTTTGTTACAGGCGTGCGGGATAAGAACAGGGATTTTTTTACGGTCATCCAAAAAATTCACACCGGGCTTTACATGGGGGAAGTGGGTACTCAAATAGTAAAGTGGAATGTGCTGATATTTTTCATCATGTGCATCAGTGGATTGATATTGTGGTGGCCTAAACAAAAAAGGTTCTTACGCCAGGCTATACGCCTAAATTTTAGAACAACCAACCGTAAACGCCTTGTGTGGGATATGCATAGCGTGCTGGGCTTTTACGCCTTGCTGGTGCTGTTGATTATTTCCCTTACCGGCCTGTTCTGGACTTTTGACACCGTTAAAAGCATTGCATCGTTTATAACTACCGGCAGCGCCAGTGTTAACAACAAAAAAGTAACGGCAAAGGCGGGCAAAGCAAAACAAGTGCTTTCTGTGCAGGATGCTTACCTGGCAGCTACAACCGCTTTTCCAGGTGCAAAGGAAACTTTTGTTACCCCCGCTTCCGGTAAGGAAGCTATTACCCGTGTAATTATGCGTTACCCCTACAGCATTGTGCGAAAGCAAAACACATTATACTACAATGCGGTTACAGGTAAACTGGTAAAAGCGGAGCAGTACAAAAACTATACAGGATACGACAGGATAGCCAGAAGCAATTTTGATTTTCATACCGGCCGCATCAGGGCTTTGGGCATAGGCAGTAAAATTGTGTATTTCCTGGCCTCGCTGGTAGCGGCATCCCTGCCTGTTACCGGCTTTCTTGTTTGGTGGGGCAGGCGAAAAAAGAAGTCGCCTGCAAAAGCCAGTGCCGTTTATATTACAAGGCCAAGCCCTATTGTATAAAAGCACCTGAATAGTTAAAGCCATTTACACGGTGCCGCATAGCGGATTGAACGTACAAGAGTGCGACGCAAGCAAAGCTCAATAGTAGTTCGTGCTGCCGGGCCCATAAAATTCCTGCTTTAGGTAACGTATATAAAGGGTTTGCAATACTGTAAAATACATTATGCCCAATGCTTCATGTTGTGCCATAACATAAAGCATTGGGCATGTTTAATTGATGAACTGGTATTTTAATAACCATTACTGGTTCATACCTTCCATAGCGTTTGCCTGGCCTTTGGTATTCTGCCTCTTGAACAGCGACATGTCCATTTTTCCAAAGCGGTAGGAGAATGTAAGCCGTACCATTTGCGGGTTGTTAAGGCGGTAGTAATTCTGCACAAAGAAATCGCTGGTAGAGTATTGGTCAGACTTACGTGTTCTGAAAATATCGCTTACGGTTAAAGTAACAGTAGCCGCGTTGTTTTTAAGAAAGCTCTTTTTTACAGCGAAATCCATACCCCAGAACGGCCTGATAAAACCCTGGGATGAAGCCTGCGCCTGCTGCATGGGAGGGCCGCCACCCTGGTTGGTATTGTTGGTTACCGGCAGGTTGGTTTTGCTCTGGTAATCGGCAGAAAGCTGCAGGGAGAAATTCTTTGGCAGCTTAAAGTTGCTGTTGAACTTGCCAAACCAACTCCACATGGCATCCTGCGATGTGCCGGTTAAATTATCGGTATTGATTTTAGACTTATAAATATTAATGTTGCTGGTAATATCCCACCACTTGGTAAGGTAGTTAACGGAGGTAAATTCTGCACCTACTGAGTAAGAAGAGTTGGCGTTCTCATACGTGTTAATGATATCCTTACTGCCGGTTGCGGGGTTAATAGCCGTATCGAGATAGCGGGTAATAAGGCCTGTAGTATGCTTGTAGTACACCGATGCCAGTATATTGTTGTTGCCGCTGAAGGTTTTACCGTAAGAAAACTCCAGGGAGTTGGTAAACTCCGGTACCAGGTTGGGGTTACCGCTTGTAATGTTAAGGCTGTCTGTATAATCTGTATAAGGGATTAACTGGAAAAAGTTAGGCCTGTTAATGCGCCGGGTAAAGCTTAACTGAAGCTCCTGCTTGTGGTTTAACTTTTGGCTCAGAAATACAGACGGGAACAAATTAACCGGGTATTTATTGCTGAACTTTTCGCCTGTATTGGTAAGCTCGCCGTTGTAGTTAGAGCTTTCCGCCCTTAAGCCAAGCTGGTAACCAAAATCTTTAAAACCACTTGTAACAGAAACATAAGCAGCATACACGTTGTCTTTGTTTTTGTAGTTGGTGGTGCCGGTATTTACTTTGCTGTAATCGCCTGCGCCTACAGCTTTAAGGTAAGTATCTGTGTTATTTGTGGTATTACGCAGTTGTACGCGTACACCGGTTTCAATTTTTGTTTTGCCTTTTAATGGTTTTACGTAATCTGTTTGAATGGTTACAAACTTATTGGTACCATCGCCAATTACCTGCTGGTATTGTGTGCCGGTAACGTTACCGTTGGGGGCGGAATAATAGTTGGTGGTGTATAAGGCTTCGTTATTGTTTTTTCCTGAAAAATAGTTGATATCGCCGGTAAGCTCCTCGCCCTGTTTGGGAAAGTTGTGCTTAAAACCTAACTGCAGGCCATTGGCATTAAACTCTCTCTGGCTGTTGGAAAGGCGTTGACTGTAACTGCTTACTTTACCGGTGTTATAAAGGCTGTCGGTAGTAAGGTCAATGGTTTCGCCGGGTTTAAACTCGCCATGTACTTTAATAAAAGCGGCAGAAAGGGTGGTCCTGTTGGTTAAGAAGTAATCAAGCCCCAGCCTGCCAAACATAAAGCCACCGTTTGTTTTGTTGGTGTTCTGCTGAAAAACCTGGGTATTTACATCGCCAAAATTCAAACGGTCTGTAGTGCCGGTGGTACGGTTACGCATCTGGTTTGTCATAAAGGCGGCGGAGAAGTTGAACTTGTCCTGGCGCAGGTTAAAATTGCCACCGCCGTTAATGCCGCCACGCCTGTCAACACCAGCCATAATGTTACCGTTATAGCCACTCTTCTTATTCTTCTTTAATACAATATTCAGTATGCCCGCATTACCGCCTGAGGCATCATATTTTGCAGAAGGGTTGGTAATTACTTCCACGCTTTCAATGGCGTCGGCGGGTATCTGGTCAAGAGAAAGGGTAGTGGGCCTTCCATCTATATAAAGCTGGGGGGCGGCGTTGCGCAATTTAACATTGCCGTCAATATCCACCTGTAGAGATGGTACGTTGCGCATTACATCCAGCGCTGTTCCACCGGCACTGGTAATATTCTTTTCTACATTAAATACTTTTTTGTCAATATCCATTTTCATCAGTGGCTGGCTGGCGGTAACGGTTACGCCCTGCAGCACATTGGCATCCGCGGAAAGTTTAATGTTGCCAAGGTCTTTGTCAAACGATGGCATGCCGCCGCCGGTACCACCTGGTTTGGGGCCGCCGGCAGGCATAAAGGAAATCGTTTGTTCCACATCTTTAAAACCTACAGCGGATATTTTTAGTTTCAATGGCCCAAACATGGGCAGTTCTTCCAGGCTAAATTCGCCATTGCTTTTTGTTGTAAGGCCTTTCAGCAGTACATCTTTTTTCTTTTTTGTGGCTGTGTCTAACTTGTTCTGCAACAATATTACAGATGCTTCAGCCACCGGTTTGCCCGCACTGTCAACCACTTTGCCATAAATATGGCCAATGTTGGCGGCAGCGCCACCGCCGCCGGGAAACTGTGCCTGTAACTGCACGTAAGAAATGATGATGCCAAGAAGGAGTAACAACTTTTTCATAAAACTTTTTTTGACACGGCAACAATATCTGTTAACCGTGGCACAAAACTATATGCAGAAAAAGCTGTGCGTAAGTAAATGAGACAAGGGTAAAAAATAGTGAGATAAAAGTAAGAAATGCGGCAAAGCCTTTTGGGTACCGGCGTCCGGTTTTTCATGGCGGCCCAGTTGCGTCGCAATCCTTTCATCGGCTGGTTTTTCATGGCAGCTTTTCAGACCCGGGTAGATTATCTCAACCGGAATTTTGACTGGTGTACCTGGTTAAACCGGGTGGTTATAAGGGGCTGAAAAGCCGCCCATTGAACTGAACGATGAACGTAGTGCGACGCAACAGCCGATGCCACAGGGCACTTCAGTTTGCCACCTAAACAGTTGTGCAGCAACAAAAAGTGGTTTACTCTGTAAAAATCCGTTTTAACGGTATTGATGGTACCGGCGATACGATGAGGGGAAATTTTTCTACCGTAACAAAACTGGGGTCAAGGCCAAAACCGCGTTCTTCGCTCAGGCTAATGTCTTTCACCCAGAAATAGAGTTTCATAATCACCTTCTCTACAAATGGTAACTCATTGTCGTTGGAAAGGTATTTTTCCATAACAATAAACTGGAAGTCGCCCACTACATTGTTTTTTTCCAGGCTTTCATAGCGGCTGGTAATGTTTACTTCTTTATTGTTTACGAGTTCTTCCACCACTTTTCGGAACATGAGGTTTATTTTTTGTTCTACCCTAAAGCCCAGTCGGAATTCTACCCGTATAATGTCGTTGGGTATAATGTGGTCAACAATAAACTCGCAGGTATAAGGGTCGTCCAGCACATCCACGTGTACAAACCAGTATATATCTGCCCGTTTGGGTTTTTTGTTTAAAATGGAATAAATGATTTTGTGTTCTATTTCCTTCGGGTTGTTGGCGCTGGTCATGTACACCAGGTGGGTGGCATACTTGGGCACGGTTTTATCGTTGCTTAGTTCCTGTATCATGGGCAGGTAGTGTTCCAGCCGCACAAATTCTACATAGCGGTTTTTTATTCTACGGCTGCGGAACCACACATACATAATTACGAACATGATGCCGCCCACAACAAAGGTGGCGAAACCGCCATGGGGAAACTTTTGAATATTTGCTACCAGGAAGGCGATTTCCACAACCATATATATAATAAGGAAAAGGTAAATCCAGTACGAGGGAACGCGCCTTCGCACCATATAATTGGCAAAGAGGATGGTGGTGGTTATCATGGTGACGACGATAGCAAGGCCGTAAGCCGCCTCCATTTTTGATGATTCCCTGAAATAAAGAATTACGCTGGCGCAACCCACAAAGAGTATGGTGTTAATGGAGGGGATAAATATCTGGCCCTTTTCTTCAGATGGGTAATTGAGCTTCATCTTAGGCCACAGGTTAAGCCGCAGCGCCTCGGCAACCAGTGTAAACGAACCTGATATCATGGCCTGGCTGGCAATAACGGCGGCGGTAGTAGCTATTACTACACCCAGTATTACAAACCATTGGGGCATAAGGTCAAAAAAAGCATTGATGCCTTCGGCTTCTTTGGTGGCTGCATCAATTGTCATGCCTGTGCGGTGGGCCAGCAGGTAAGCACCCTGGCCAAAATAGTTAAGCAGCAGGCAGGCTTTTACAAAAATCCACGATACCCTTATATTACCGCGGCCACAATGGCCAAGGTCTGAATAAAGCGCCTCGGCGCCCGTTGTACAGAGGAATACGGCGCCAAGCAACCAGAAGCCACCGGGATACTGTATTAAAAACTGTATGGCATAATGTGGGCTTAACGCCTTAATGATAGAGAAATCATCTGAAATATGCACTATGCCCAATATTGCCAGCATAGAAAACCACAGGAACATTATGGGTCCGAAAAGTTTACCTATGGATGAAGTGCCAAACTGCTGCAAAAAGAAGAATGCTACCAATATGCACAAGACAATAACTACAATTGTGTTTTGCGGAAGATGGTGCAGCGCCTTTAATTCCCGTAAACCTTCTATGGCAGAAGTAATGGAAATAGGAGGGGTAATAATACCGTCTGCCAGCAAGGCAGCCCCACCCAGCATAGCAGGTATTACCAGCCATTTTTTGTGCCGCCGTACAAGGGCGTACAGGGCAAACGTGCCGCCTTCCCCTTTGTTGTCAGCCCTTAGTACAAGCCATACGTATTTAAGGGTTGTTTGTAAGGTTATCGTCCAGATAATGCAGGAAAGGCTGCCTATGATAAGTGTTTCGGTAATGGTTCTTTCGAAAATAATGGCGTTAAACACGTAGAGCGGGGAGGTGCCTATGTCGCCGTAGATAATTCCTAATGCAATAACTAACCCTGCAACGGAAACTTTGTCAAGCTGCTTACTCACGAAATAAAAATTAAGTCCGGAATCAAAAATCTTAACAAATGTATAGTTTAATACAATGTTAGCGTTTAAAAATAGGACGCAACTATTTGCGTTTTAATTTCGTAGTATATGCTGTAGCTTTAAGTTTACTTTACAAAATTATAAATACGCTTAAACTTACATTTGTTAGCGAAATTAAGGTTAACTATGATGAAACGAATGTTACTGTCTGCTGCTTTGTCCATATGTTTTATCGCCTGGGGTGGTGCACAAAAAATTACCTACTCCGCACCCGATAAAGATGATACCCGCCAACTGAATTTTGATGTAATAGGCAAAATGAACGACAGGTTCCTGGTGTATAAAAATACCCGGAACAAATACAGCATCTCTATGCTGGACAATGACATGAAGCTTATTGGCAAACAGGAGCTTGCTTTTTTGCCAGACCGTGTTTTGGGGGTGGAGTTCCTGGCTTACCGCGATTACTTCTATCTCTTTTTTCAATACCAGTACCGTAACAATGTTATTGGGGCCTATGCCAAAATGAATGGTGAAGCCAAGCTGTTGGCAGACCCTGTTGTGCTGGATACCACCAATATCAACTATTCATCCAACAACAAGATCTATACTTTTTTAAACAGCGATGACAAGAAAAAAATATTCGTGTTTAAAATAAACAGCAAGGAAGAGAAAGACTACGAGGTAACCACTTTTGTTTTTGATCAGGAAATGCAACTGCTGAAAAAAAGCAGCCTGCATGTGCCCATGCCCGAAAAAAGTATGTTCCTGAATGAATTTGCTGTGGATAATGATGGTGATATTGTTTTTTTAAGGCCAGCGGGTTCTAACCAAAAAGACAATATCAACAAGATAACCCTATTTTACAAGCCATTGATGGAAGATACACTTGCATCGTATGATTTAACACTGTCCAAAATTTTCCTTGACGACCTGCGCCTTAAAATTGACAACATTAATAAAAATTACCTTATCGCTTCTTTCTTCAGTAAAGGTAAACGGGGCAATATAGACGGGCTGTATGCTACATTGTGGAATAAGGTAAGCCGTACAGAAAAAGCTACCGGCAATGCTTTTTTTAATGAAGAGCTGCGTGCAGAAGCCAGGAGTGAGGGTAACCTGAAAACCGCGTTTAACGATTACTTTCTGCAAAACATTGTTATGCGTAAGGATGGGGGTTTTTTCATAGCTTCAGAAGCGGCGTACACTTCTTCCCGCGGCGGCATGTACAACCGCTGGGATTATATGTATGGGTCACCATTTTACAGCCCCATGAGTTCTTATTACTATTACAGCCCATTCTATAGTTATTACTATCCCTGGGGCCGCTGGAACAGTTTTAACAACCAGATAAACCGTTACTTCGCTGATAATATCGCCATCCTGTCCTTCGACTCAACCACTAAACTGGAATGGGGCAATGTTATCCGCAAATCCCAGTTTGATGATAATACAGACAACTTTATCGGCTACACCACTTATAACGCCGGCAGCGAAGTGCACTTCATCTATAACGAGGCTTCCAAACGTACCATGCTGCTCAACGATCAAAGCATAGATGCGCAAGGCAAAATAACCCGTAACCCCACTTTCCGCAACCTGGATAAGGGCTACGATTTTATGCCGCGTTATGCTAAGCAGGTGGCCGCCCGTACTTTATTGGTTCCGTGCCAGTACAGGAATTATATTTGCTTTGCAAAAATCGAGTTTTAATCCTCTTCATTTGTTTGGTTCAATATCCGCAGGGCGCCGTGCCCGGTTTAAATGGATGCGCCGGACAACTGGATAGTTAATGCAAAGCAGGTGGTATCAATCTTTAGAGACAATTCAGCGGCAAACGTATTTTGGCTTACCGCGTTCAGTATTTTATTACATGCCCATTTTTTTACAGAACCGCCTGTTGTATTGGCGGTACCAGGCGAAGGATTTATAGCGGATATCCTTGCAAAATATTTTGCGGGCATGCCGCCGTTGGCGCTGGCGGTATTTTACCATGCCACGGTCATTATACAGGCATTAAGGCTTAACTACATACTAAACGAAGTGAAGATGGTAAATAAGCCGGCCTTTACCGCCGCCCTGGCTTATGTATTGTTTACCGCTCTGTTTAAAGAATGGAACCAGTTTACGCCTGCACTTATTACCAACAGTTTCCTGATATGGCTGATTTACAGGATAGCCCGGTTATACAACTCCCCTAATCCTAAAACGCTTATTTATAATATTGGCTTAATAACCGGTATAGCTATAGCCGGTTACTACCCAGCCTTACCGCTTATACTGGTGGTTTATTTTTCCCTGGCCATATTGCGGCCATTTCATGCCAACGAATGGTTTTTGCTGCTCATGGGTATAATAACACCATTTTACTTTTTGGCTGCATGGCTGTTTGTTAACGATAACATTACCGTGCTGCTGCATTATATACCGCGGTGGCAGCCGCATGTTATCAAGGTGGGTAATGCCGTATCGTTCTACGCATCCTATGGCGTACTTTGTTTTTGTGTTATTGCAGGGCTTGTAGTGTGGCAAAACAACAATGGCCGCATGCTTATACAGGCACGCAAGGCCTGGGCTGTGTTACTGGTAATGCTGCTGTTGCTGGTACCCATGGTTTTTTTGGTAAAAGATATGTCCACCGCCGCGTGGCTAATGGCGCTGGTGCCTGCCGCTGCATTCACTTCCAATTTTTTCCTATACCCCCGCAGTGCCCTGGTGCCGGCAATTTTTGTTTGGATAACCATTGGCCTGGTAGTGTACAATAACTGGTTTGCGGCGGCTAAATAGACATGATATCTTTACATCGTACATTTTACATCTTACATCAAACATACCCCATTACCCCATCCCGTCGTGTTTTTCCAATTTTTCCCAAGGGCCTGTAGTTAGTTTTGTGCAAACAAAAATTAAAACAATGAGTGAAGTAAAAATTCCACAAGGCCACAATGCGGTTATGCCTTACCTGATTTTAAACAATGCAGAAGGCTTTCTCGCCTTTGCACAAAAAGTTTTTGGCGCAAAAGAAATTTATAAAAAGTTGAGGGATGACTCCCCAACCATTATGCATGCGGAAATAAATATCAGCGGCAGTGCTATCATGTTTGGAGATTGTAACGACCAGTGGCCGCCCCAGAACGCCGGCCTTTTTGTTTATGTGGCCGACGCTGATGCCACTTTTGCGGCGGCGCTGGAAGCCGGTGCTGAAGAAATTATGCCAGTAAGCAACCAAGGCTATGGTCGTAGTGGCGGTGTAAAAGACCCACACGGCAATACCTGGTGGATAACTTCTGTAGTATAGTGTAGCACAGTTAAGCAAATACCTGCAAGCTGTAGGCTGGTCATGTTCTTATAAAATTCTAACCTGTTAACTTGCTGTTTTTCAGAAAAATAGTTCTAATTTAAAGTATGATTGCTGGCATACTCAAAGAACCAGGGTCAGACAGCAGGGTATCCATGTTACCGGAACAGGTTGAATCGTTAGCAAAGTTAAATGTGCAGACAGGGGTAGAGCAATCAGCCGGTATACGTGCCTTTGCGTTTGATGAAGCATACATGCTTAAGAACGCTGTTATACACCCACGCCACGCCATTTTACAAACAGCGGATATCCTTCTTTCCATCAACCCGCTTTCTGCTGATGATATCCAGCTCGTTCGTTCCGGTACCGTATTGCTGGGTATTTTCCAGCCATTGTTCAATCCTCAGTTAATGCAGCAATGGGCGTTGCGGAATGTTACCGTATTTAGTATTGATATGGCGCCCCGCACCACCCGTGCCCAAAGCATGGATGTGTTAAGCAGCCAGGCCAATATTGCGGGTTACAAGGCCGTGCTGTTGGCGGCATCAATGTACCCGCGTTACTTTCCCATGTTTATGACGGCTGCAGGCAGTATTGCCCCCGCGAAAGTGTTGATACTCGGCGCCGGGGTGGCCGGGCTGCAGGCGGTGGCTACGGCACGCAGGTTGGGTGCTGTTGTTGAAGTATTTGATACAAGGCCTGCGGTTAAAGAAGAAGTAATGAGCCTGGGCGCCAAGTTTATCGAGGTGGAAGGTGCTGCCGACGCTACCGCCGCCGGTGGTTACGCGGTAGAACAAACCGATGATTACAAGCAAAAGCAGCAAAACAAAATTGCGCAGTCCATCGCCAAGGCGGATGTAGTAATTACCACTGCCCAAATTCCGGGAAAACCTGCGCCATTACTGGTTACCCAGGCCATGTTAGATGGCATGAAACCTGGCTCCATTATCATTGATCTCGCTGCTTCATCCGGCGGCAACACCGCTCTCACCAGGAACAACGAAACCGTTACATACAAAGGGGTAACCATTGTTGGCAACAGTAATCTTGCCGCCGGTATGCCTGCCGATGCAAGCAAACTGTATGGCAAAAACATCCTCAATTTTTTACAGCTTATCATTAGTAAAGAAGGTTCATTGCAGTTGAATTTTGAGGATGATATTGTAAAAGGCTGTTGTATTGCCCACAATGGGCAAGTGTTGCATGAGCGTGTAAAGGCGTTGCTGTAAATGCACATTTGCGGCAGGGTTGTAGCGTTATATTGTGATAAGATGTTGTTGGGGGTGTCCCTCGTACCTCGGGCCGGGCTTTCCGCTCATACTCCGGCACAAAAGCCGGGCTGCAATGGCTTCACCGGGGTACCCGCTGCAATCCCTCACCCGAAAGTGCAACACGCTGCTGCTCAATGTCATTAAGTTAAGCTGTCAGCCTGAGCCTGTCGAAGGCGGATTGGTGAAAAAGCGGCTTGCATAACCCGGTTTCGACAAGCTCAGCCTGACATTCGTTTCCTTAGCTTAATGACATTGCGCTGCTGCTGTCGCGGGCAGGTTTTGTAAAGCGTCGTTCAGCTTAAGGCGGGCATCGGTCTCCGGTTGCTTATATGTGTAAAAACTATTCATTATGCAAAACGTCCTCCACTGGATAAGTCAGCATGAACAGTACATCTACATTGTTGTGCTCATGATCTTTCTGGGTATAGAAGTTATTGGCCGTGTGCCCAGTGTTCTGCATACACCGCTTATGAGCGGGGCCAATGCAATACATGGCGTGGTAATTATCGGCGCTATTATCGTAATGGGCAAAGCAGAGCATGATAACTACATGGCAATTGTTCTTGGCTTTCTCGCTGTAATTCTCGGCACTCTAAACGTGGTAGGCGGTTTTGTGGTAACAGACAGGATGCTGGAAATGTTTAAGAAAAAGAAATGACCACTGATTGAAATGATTATACTGATTAAATGATGAGATTTTAAAAATTCAATATGCAATCGGAAATACTGGCCATCATTTATCTACTTGCATCTGTAACATTTATTGTAGGGTTAAAAATGCTGTCAAGCCCGGCTACAGCCCGCAAGGGAAACCTTATTGCGGCTGGCGGGATGGTTACCGCGATTGCGGGCACCATCTTTTTATACCGCGATGAAGAAGGCAATGCCTTACACAATTATGGATGGATTTTCGGAGGCCTGTTAATTGGCAGCGTCATAGGCGTGCTGGCTGCCAAAAAAGTAAAAATGACGGCCATGCCCGAAATGGTAAGCCTGTTCAATGGTATGGGTGGGGCCTGTGCAGCGCTGATTTCGATAAGCGAGTATTTAGATTGGCACCTTGTTGCACAATTTGCGTTGATTGATGAGTCTTGGCAGAGTGTTGTAGTTAGCCATAGGGCCACCCTGCTGGTTATTATTTTGGGATGTTTTATTGGATCTGTCTCATTCGCCGGTAGCGTGGTTGCATGGGGTAAATTAAAGAGTAAAATAAAAGATTACTCTTTTAAAGGACAGCACTTTCTCAACCTTGGCGTACTGCTCATAATTATGGTAGCATCGCTTTTGTTTGTATTCATAATGCCGCTAAATGCATACCTGTTCCTTTTAATTTTTGTTGCGGCACTCATCTACGGCATTCTCTTCGTTTTGCCCATCGGTGGGGCCGATATGCCGGTGGTCATATCCCTGCTTAATTCCTTTACCGGGGTAGCTGCGGCATGCGGTGGCTTTTTGTACAACAATAAAGTGATGCTTACCGGCGGCATTCTGGTAGGGGCGGCGGGTACGCTGCTTACCATTTTAATGTGCCGCGCCATGAATCGTTCCCTGCGCAATGTGCTCATTGGTTCGTTCGGCGGTACTGCTTCCGCTGCCGGTGGCCAGCAGCAGGCGGGGGGCAGTTATAAAGAAATCAATATTACAGATGCTGCCATGGTAATGGGCTATGCACATAAGATTATCGTAGTGCCTGGTTATGGCCTGGCAGTGGCCCAGGCGCAGCATGTATGCCAGGAGCTGGAAGAACTGCTGGAAGAAAAAGGGGTGGAGGTAAAGTATGCTATCCACCCTGTGGCAGGGCGTATGCCGGGGCACATGAATGTATTGCTGGCTGAAGCGGATGTGCCTTATGATAAATTATTGGAAATGGAGCAGGCCAACGAAGAATTCAAATCCGCCGATGTGGTTCTGGTACTTGGCGCCAACGACGTGGTTAATCCGGCCGCAAAGCATGATAAAACTTCACCCATTTACGGCATGCCCATCCTGGAAGTGGAAGATGCAAAACTGGTTATCGTAAACAAGCGCAGCATGAAGCCGGGTTATGCCGGCATAGAAAATGAACTGTTCTTCAAGCCCAAAACCTCTATGCTTTTTGGAGACGCGAAAGGGGTGCTTCAAAAGCTGGTAACTGAAGTAAAAAGCCTGTAAGTGTTAACTGCAAACCTTCAACGTGTGTTTTATCTTATTGGCGGTGTAAACCAGGTCGCTGCGGTCTTTGGCCATAATGGTTACATGCCCCATCTTTCTGCCGGGTTTTGTTTGTGTTTTACCGTATAAATGCACAAACACATTTTCCATTTTCAAAACCTCGTCAAGCCCTTCATATTTAGCTTCACCGGAGTAGCCTTCTGCGCCCAGCACATTAACGATAGACGAGGGCAAAATGGGGTCTGTATTGCCCAACGGGTAATCCAGTATTATGCGCCAAAGCATATCGTATTGGCTGCAATAGCTGGCTTCAATGGTATGGTGCCCGCTGTTGTGCACCCTGGGGGCTGTTTCATTTACCAGCACTTCATTTTTGTTATCTACAAAAAGCTCTATGGCAAACAAGCCTGGACTTTGCAGTTGCTTTACCAGCTTTTGTGCAATGGCTTCAGCTTTCCACAATACTTCGTCCGTTATTTCCGCCGGGCAAACCTGGAAGTCAAGCAGGTTTAACCTGGTATCAAACATCATTTCAACAGGGGGGAAGAAGGCTGTTTCGCCTTTGTTGTTCATGGCTACAATCAGTGCTATTTCTTTTTTGATGTCCACCATTTTTTCCAGAACAGATGGGGCGTCAAAACCCTTATCAATTTCGGCTTCCTTTCTTATAACCTGCACCCCTTTGCCATCATAACCGCCCTGGCCAATCTTATGCACGGCCGGCAAAAAAGAAACCTGTTCACGAAGTTCTTCCAGGTTATGTGTTACCACAAATTCGGGGGAGGGTATTCCGTTATTCTTGTAAAATTCCTTTTGTGTAACCTTGTTTTTAATAATGCGTATAGCAGATGGTCTTGGGTATACCTTAACGCCTTCCTGCTCCAGTTTTTCCAGTGCTTCCACGTTTACGGCCTCTATTTCTATAGTAAGTGCGTCTAACTGTTTGCCAAAATTGTAAACGGTGTCAAAGTCTTTTATATCGCCTTTTATGAAATGGTGGCAAAGGTGTGCCGCGGGGCAGTGTTCATCATTTTCCAGTACATAGGTTTCAACAACATAATTGGCAGCGGCTTGCAGTAACATGCGGCCCAGTTGTCCGCCTCCAAGAATTCCAACCTTCATATTAGTTAAATATGCGGCGAAGATAATTGTATAGCTAACTCGGTTGGCTAATTTTTCTAATTTTGAAGATGTATCAGCGGGCAGTTACCGTAAGGGACAGTAAAAATTACCATCCAGCTACGGAGCGGGATTGGTGCCCAACGATATTCAGATGAAAGGATTGCGACGCAAGGGACGATGCCACAGTGCACTGTCGCTGGCAGCCAAAAAAGCCATTCCACAGACATATGTAAATTAGCCCCCAGTACTTATTAAAAACCATTAGTATGGAAACATTGCATGCCGATAGAAAAAAGATGGACGCCGCTACAGATTTTTTACCCCTGCAGGGTACCGATTACGTTGAGTTTTATGTAGGCAATGCCAAACAGGCGGCGCATTATTATAAGACGGCGTTTGGATTTCAAAGCCTGGCGTATGCCGGGCCTGAAACGGGCATAAAAGATAGAGTCAGCTACGCTGTAAGACAAAACAAACTTACCATAGTACTAACCACACCCTTACGCAGTGGCAATGTCATTGCGGACCACATTTATAAACATGGCGACGCGGTAAAAATACTGGCGCTGCGTGTTGATGATGCCACCAGCGCCTGGCAGGAAACAACCCTGCGTGGTGCGCAAAGCTATCTTGAACCCCTTACTTTGAAAGATGAAGATGGAGAAGTTGTTTTAAGCGGCATACATACCTATGGAGAAACAGTGCATGTGTTTGTAGAGCGTCATCATTACAAAGGGGCGTTTATGCCAGGTTTTAGGGAATGGAAAACACCTTATTACAACCCAACGCCCACGGGATTACAGTACGTTGACCATTGTGTTGGCAACGTTGGCTGGAACCAGATGAACAAATGGGTTAAATTTTATGAAGAGGTGATGGGTTTTAGAAATATCCTTTCATTTGATGACAATGATATTTCCACCGAATATTCCGCTTTGATGAGCAAGGTAATGAGCAATGGAAATGGCTATGTTAAGTTCCCCATCAACGAGCCGGCCGAAGGCAAAAAGAAAAGCCAGGTGGAAGAATATCTTGACTTTTATAACGGCGAAGGTGTGCAGCATGTGGCCATGGCCACGAACGATATTATTCATACGGTTACTGAACTAAGAAACCGGGGTGTTGAGTTTCTTTCCATCCCAACCTCGTACTACGATGAGTTACAGGAACGAATAGGTAAGATTGATGAGGATATTGAACCGTTAAAGCAACTCGGTATTTTGGTTGACCGGGATGATGAAGGTTACCTGCTGCAGATATTTACCAAACCGGTGGAAGACAGGCCTACGCTTTTCTTTGAAATCATACAGCGGAAAGGCGCCAAAAGTTTTGGAAAGGGCAATTTCAAGGCTTTGTTTGAAGCTATAGAGCGGGAACAGGGTTTAAGGGGCAACCTTTAATGTGTAATGCACATTTGTGGAAATGGTTTCATTAACTTTTAACTGCCTAGTATTTACAGTTTATGAATTATTGAATATTTTCGGGCTCATGAAGCAGTTATTGGCAACAACCCTCATTTTAAGTATTTCTATTGCAGGTTTTTCCCAGTCGTCTTTTATAGATTTCCAGCGAACCTACCCCCGTGTGGCGCAGGCAGTACGTATTAAAGAAGACACTTTGAAAAAGCAGTTTGCCGCAGCCGGGTTACAATGGCCGGCAAAGCAAATGTATGTACGCTCTTTTAAGTACGACAGCCAGTTGGAAGTTTGGGTGCGCAATAACATTAACGAGCCTTTTAAGCTATTCAAAACATACAAGGTATGCGCTATGGCGGGCGCCCTGGGCCCCAAACGTATGGAGGGTGATTACCAGGTTCCCGAAGGCTTTTACTACATTAACCAGTTTAACCCCAAGAGCAGCTATCATTTAAGCCTGGGCCTTAACTATCCCAATGTTTCAGACAAAATTTTAAGCGATTCTGAGAAACCCGGCGGTGGTATATACATACACGGCAGTTGTGTAACCGTAGGCTGCATACCTATACAGGACCCGCAGATTGAAGAACTTTATGTGCTTGCCGCCAACGCTAAAAACAACGGCCAGGATTATATTCCCGTCCACATATTTCCCGTGCGTTTCAGCAACCCCAAAAGCATGGAATTTTTTGACAAGGCTACCAAAGATGACCAGGACATTCAAAAGTTTACGGTGCGACTGAAGGAAGTGTATGATTACTTTGAGAAAGAAAAAAAGCTGCCCCTTATTTCTATCAGTAAAACGGGCGACTATATCGTTACCAATTAAATTTTATTCCCCGCTATCATATAGTAGCAGCTATCTACCGTTTATATCGTTTAGCCAAGGATTTCCAGTCCGGGCCCCGAAATAAGCGGTATAGACTCTGTAGAAGGCGATGCATGAAAAGCAAGGAACATAAAACAGTTTCGACAAGCTTAACCTGACATTGTTTTCTAAACTGAACTTATGTTATCTACCATTTGCAGGCAAGCACATCGCCGGTGTTTTCATCCCGGTATTCTTCCATCCAGTAATGCGGGTCGCTTAATTTTTTAAAGGAGGTTTTTAAGTGATGATAAGTAGCTGTGAATGGCCGCTCTAATATAATGAGCGTAGAGGAGTTGCCGCCCCAGCCAGAAAATATCTCCGCAATTTTATTGGCAGAACGCAGTTCTGCTTCCAGTATTTTGGAAAGCTCCGTGCTGAATTTTTGCCGGCCCTCTGTAGCAGTTGTCGTGTGTTGTTTCATGCCGCAACCCTTAAGGTTATTTACACTGAATATGCTGTAAAGTTACTTACGTTGTGTCACCCCCGCGCCAGGGATTGCAGCGGATACCCCGGTGAGGCCATTGCAGCAGGGCTTTTGTGCCGGAGTAGCAGCGGAAAGCCCGGCCCGCCCTGTATTTTGGCGGGGGCGCCCTGAACTTTATCTCAACACCCTCAACGTACTTTATGCTACCGCAATATTGATTGCTTGTCTGTATAAGCTTTTTGAATGGTATTAAGGTTATCCAGCAAGGCCACAGCGGTGCTTTTATCGTAAGCCAGCAGGTCAGCCTTTTCGCCAGTCATGGAGTTGTAGTACTTAAGCTGCTGTTCAAGGTCACGCTTCAGCGAATCTACCACTTTGCCGGCAAGCTCTTTTTCGTTGGCGCGGTAACAGGCCTGCAGGAACATAAGTGAAATTCTGTTGTGCTCGTTGTTTTTGGAAACCATTCCGTAAGGCAGGTTTTCCTGCAATATCATTTTATCGGTTTTCTTCAGCACTTTTTTGGCTTCTTCAAGGTGGTTGGTGTCAAGCAGGTTCATGGCAAGTTCTGTATCCGCACGGCGTATAATGTTTAAATGGCGCCTGTTTTCTTCATCAAAATATACGCCCGGCAAATCTGCATTGCCATAACTGAATTTATTCATTACCGTGGCATACATATAATCTGTATTGATGCCGGTGTTGTTGGCAACCGGCACCAGGCGGTAAGTAAGACCATCTTTGCGCAGGTAGTTTTCAAAGCCCAGGCTGCCGCCATTGGGCAGGGTAAAATACACAGGCCGCTGCCATTTGTTGGCGGCAATGATATTAAGTATGGCAAGATCGTGTTTGTACAAAATGTTTTTCGTGAGTTCAAAACGCATCTCTGGCAAAACAACATCGGTATCGTTTACCGTGCCGTTTTTTAGTACCAGTTCTTTATCTACCGGCACGGCCACTTTTTTTACGGGAAAGGTATTGTAGCTGCCTATACCGCGTTGTTCCATATTGGCAGGGTCATCGCTGCCAATATAGTTTTTCATCATGTCGTACAGGTCGTAATACCTGTTTTCCGGGTATTGGGCCAGTGGGCGGTATAGGGCTACATCCCGCTTGCTGCCTGTAATTTGCTCTTTGCTCCATATTACATCAACGGCATTGCTGTTGTTAAGTTTATAGCGCAACTGGTTAATATACCAATCCGCGGTAAGCAGCGATGTGATAACGATGCGTACATCAGGACGTATGCCTTCAACTTCCTGCGCATACCACAACGGGTACGTATCGTTATCGGCGGTACTGAACAGGATGGCATTGGGCGCACAACTTTCCAGGTAGTTTTTGGCAAGGTCACGGGCAAGTTGTTTTTTGCTGCGGTCATGGTCGTCCCATCCCTGCTGCGCCATCAGCAGTGGTACAGCAATTACGCACAGCGCCACCGCTAAGGAAGATGCCAAACCCGGTGCAGTAAGTTTGGCAAACCATTCTTTAACCTTAAGTACGCCGAGGCCTATCCACACCGAGAAAGCAAAGAAAGAGCCTACATAGGCATAATCTCTTTCCCGCGGCTGAAAGCCCGGCTGGTTGATGTATAATACAATGGCTACGCCTGTACACAGGAATAGTAACAGATTGGCCAATGCATCGCCGCCCCTTCTTTTAAAATGAAACAGCAAGCCTATTAAGCCAAGTATCAACGGCAACATGAACAGTTTGTTATGTGCCTTGTTGTTTTTAATACTGTCAGGCAGTAACTTCTGGTTGCCATAAAGCAGGTTGTCAATAAAACCTATGCCGGTTATCCAGTTGCCATCCCGGGCATAGCCGTTAAACATACCCTGCAGGTCGTTTTGTTTGCCGCTGAAATTCCACATGAAGTAGCGGAAGTACATGTAGTAGTTCTGGTAGCTGATAAAGTAACTGATATTGTCGGCAAAATTTGGAGCGCTTTCGTAACTGCCATCTTTAAGCCTGCCAATGCCGGCAAAGTTGGCATAGTAATCAGCATGGTTTTGCTCGTTATTGGTATCCCACATGCGTGGGAATATCATTTTATCTTCCGGTGCATAAACAGGTTCGAAGTTTTTGCCGGCATCCACGTAATTTTTGTCGCCCTTTACGTAACGGGTAGATGTTTCTTTATAGTCAATAGGCTGGGCGGTAAATTTTTGGCCATACAGCAGCGGAAAATCGCCATACTGCTCCCTGCCCAGGTAAGCGTTAAGGCTTACGGGGTTATCTACGTTGGAAATGTCCAGTGCGGGGTCTGCATTGCTGCGCAGCATGGTGGTAATATAGCTGCTGTAGCCTACCAGCATAAAAGTGAAGCACCAAAGCCCCAGGCGCAGGTACGGCATGCCTTTGCGTTCAGCATACTTAAGCCCAAGGCGAATGGCCAGGGCCACAAGCACAAAGAAAAATGCGAAGCCTGAAAAGAAAGGAAGGCCAAGCTGGTTAACAAAAAATACATCAAAGTTACCGGCCAGCTTTACGGAGTATTTAATAACGCCTACCTGTACAGCGCCGGTAATGGCACAGCCCAGTACAAGAAAAATATACGCCCCGCCATATATTTCTTTTTGTTTTTTGCCAATGGTTTCAACAAGGTAAAGAAAGCCTGCGCACAGCAGGGTTGCCAGCAGCATTAAGCCTGCAACGGTGCTATCCATAGCTATGCCAAGGCTTTCGTTGGCCTGGCTGCCTGCGCTTGCCAACGCTGTAAGCGAGGCCAGTGCCCCGCAGGTAAGCGTAATACGTAAAAAGTATTTGCGTAACAGCCTGTAGTTAAACTGGTTTCTTTTCTTAAAGTAATATACCATTACAATGGCTGGTATGGTCAGCAGGTTTAGCAGGTGCACACCAATGGAAAGCCCCATGAGGAAGAAGATAAAAACGATCCATTTGTCAGCGCCGGGCCTGTCCGCCGCATATTCCCACTTCAGGATAGCCCAAAATACAATGGCGGTAAAAAAAGAGGACAACGCATATACTTCTCCTTCCACGGCGCTAAACCAAAAAGAATCGCTGAAGGTGTATGCCAGGGCGCCAACCAAACCGGCGCCAATAATGCTTATTACCTGTGCTTTGGTAAGCTGTTCCGCCTGTTGCTGTACTGTTTTGCGGGCAAAATGGGTAATGGTCCAAAAAAGGAATAATATGGTAAAGCCGCTGGCCAGTGCGCTGAGTATATTAACAGCTTTAGCAGCCGTAAGCGGGTTATCGCCAAAGAATACAATAAATATCCTTCCAATCAAAACAAACAACGGTGCGCCGGGGGGATGCGGTACCTGCAGTTTAAAGCAACTGCTGATGAATTCGCCACAATCCCATAAGCTGCCGCCAGCTTCGGCGGTAAGAATGTAAACGGAGCATGCAAGCAGGCATACCAGCCAGCCGGCAATGTTGTTGATTGTTCTAAACTGCATAGGTTTTGATTTGAAGGAAGGAAAACCTAATATAAGCTAAACAGCAAAATGTTAAAATGTGGAAAACGGATTTTAAGAATAGATTAGGAAAGGAGCAGCCGGCAAGTACGGGTTACCTTTTCTATGTAAGATGTAAGATGTGGGATGTACGATGTAAATGGAATACGATGTGGCATGTTGTACGATGTAAGTGGCAGATGGAGTGCCCCACTCACCATTGACCATTCACCATTCACGATTTATGGTACCAGCCACATTGTTTCATGGCATCATCGTTGCGTCGCAAGCACTTCATCGTTCTGTTCAATGGGCAACTTTTCAGGCCCAGGTAGAAAGCCCGCACTGAAAAGTTGCCGCCATTTATCACGATGACTATTTTTTCTTTTTCGGCTCTTTTTTCCTGGTGTAACTGTCGTTAAAGTAACATTTAATACCACGGTGGTTGCCGCAACTGCCCTGCTCTTTTACTTTAACTGTATTGCCTGAAAAAGAAAAATCAATTACACAAGGGTCACCGGTTTCTTTAAAGATGCCTTTGTTATCGGCCACAATAACCAATTCGCCCTTAAGTTCGCCGGTGCAATCATTGCTTTTGTTTTCAAAGTGGGTAAAAAACAGGTATTTGTTAGGGGCCTTGCCATCCCGTATGGACACAAAATTCTTTTTGTCTTTCACGTAGTCGCCGCTGAATTTGTTTTTGCGGGGCAATGTATCCAGTGGGTTCAGTATTTCCGAAAGCTTTTTTATGTCTTCGTTTGAGTCGTTAACCACCACGAAAAAAATGCCGGCATCATTGTTAAAAGCGTATCCCTGGCGTGTATATAAAAGTTGGCTGCCATCGGCTATTTTTTCTTTGGCAACACTAAAAGTCGGTTCTTTATTAACGGATACATAATGCCGGTAGCCATCATCATATTTATCGTGCAGCAGTTCTAAAGAAGACCTGAATTTTTTTTGTTTGTCAAACGTGAATACCGCCAGTTTGGTGCGCTTGTTTTGGGTGAAGTTGGCAAGCAGGTAAAATTCATTTTCTTTTTTTATCATACCCACCGGGTGAATAGACAATTTTTTTGGCGTTTTGCCGGTAATTTTCTGAAGGGCACTGTCTGGCACAAACTGGTTAAAGACCGCGTAACTGATGGTAGTGGTATCTGCCCGCCTGAGCATATTGGTATCTGCGTACACCGTTGGCAATGCCAGTTTGGAAAAGGCTGCAAAGAAGTCATCATCACTAACGGGTTCGTTGCCGGCCAGCGATTTATCTCCGCTTTTACAACCTGCGGTAAAGGCCAGCAATAATAATACGCAGTACAACCTGTACATAAAATTCTTTTGATAAAAATAGGGGAAACCGCATGAAGATGGCAAATTCTTTGGGCATGTGATGCAATTGGTTTTGCGGGGTAACAACTGTTTGCCATACTGCGGCCCTGTTAAATGAAATAGCCTGCCAGGCCCTGCAGAATAGTGTGTGCCCGGCCAACTGGTAACAACAGGCAGGTTAACTTTGCGTTGCTTATGCTTAAAAAGAGAATAATTATAATTATTGCCTGCGGCCTTGCTGTTTTAATAGTAATAGTTTTGATATGCAATAGTATGGTTGTTAATGCCGCAAAGGGCAAAACCTACACCAACGCCGCCGACCTGCCCTATAGAAGGGTAGGATTGTTGTTAGGGGTGCCAAAATATACTACATATGGCAAACCCAACCAGTATTACCAATACCGCATTGAAGCTGCCGCAGTATTGATGCGGCTGCATAAGATTAAATACCTGCTGGTTAGCGGCGACAGCAGCGCAGAAAAATACAACGAGCCCTGGAGCATGCGTGCAGATCTCCTAAAGGCCGGGGTGGATTCTGCCGTTATCTTTTTAGACTGCAACAGCCTCAGGACCTTTGATTCTGTTGTTCGTCTTAAAGAAATATTCGGCCAGGATTCTGTTACCATTATTTCCCAGTTATTCCATAACGAGCGGGCCATTTATACAGCGGAAAAAACCGGTGTTAACGCTATAGGCTTTAATGCCGCAGATGTGGATGGATACACGGGTGCTGAAACCTATTGCCGGGAAAAGCTGGCGAGGGTAAAACTGATGATAGATATCGTATTGGGTTACACACCTGGATACATGGGAAAAAGAGGTATTTACCGGTTGATTAATTGTTGCCAGTAGGATCAGGTTGAATAAACATATAGTCTTACTATGTCCCAGAGGGACGTGTCGTGGGTAGAATAGCCATTTACGTTCTACTATGTTCCGGAGGGATTACTTAGAGGAGTCTATCTTATTGCAAATCAATTACTTATACTTTTTGTCGAATTTTTCGCCGAACAGAAATTGATTTTCACCTTGTTCCTTATAAACCTTTACAAAGAATAGCATATCTGTACAAAAGTACGCTTATTTTTCCGCCACCTTACAGTTATCTACAACAGCACCTACGATTGAAATCTCCGAATAGCGTTGTTTTATCGGATACGCATAGTGCATTAAGAGGTCAGCATTTAGTGAAAAGATCTTGGAAATAAAAGCAGTCACCCTTGACGCTCCGGAGATTTAAACATTATTTTTTCTAACGCCCGATTTGCATGACTCCCAGGAATCGCCTGGAGTGAAGGCATGGAGAAATATCAGGAGTAATGACGACAGCTAAGCATTGTTGTATACAGGGAGGGTATCCTGCATATCTTCTCAGCGTTTTGCTTAATGCAAAGACATCTGTGGAGGCAAAAAGTTGCTAAAGGGATATTTTCTGATAATAAATTTTCAGTCCATGGGAGATTAATTGACGTCAATAACCATCCGATTATGAGAAATTTCAACTATGATTGATCAAAGTATTTGTCAATGCACGAATGTGGTTTTAATGCCGTATAGTGGCAATATTAACTGGTAATAAAAACGCTTTTTACTTTGAGCTTAAGTCTATATATCCGAAAAAAAATTGATAGTAATTTCCGTTACTCAGGAATAATCAAGTGGCCAATGCCACCAGTCAATTTCTTTAACCCTTGCTTCAAACTTTCAAATTCCCTGTCGTTTACATTAAGACTGATTTCAATCAGCTCGTTTTCATAAGTCATTGATAAATATTTACGATATAAGTAGATACTAAATACTGTAAGCTCGCCTGATATCTCAGGGTCATTTGTTTCGATGTAATAATAATCACTTTCAAATTCATCTTCTGAAAAAGTCCGTTGGAGCAAAAGATACTGTTCCACTGAAGCCATTACGCTGACAGCATTTATGTCCAGTACCGATGACCACTTATCTTCATTTTCCGATAGAGTAACGGTGCAGCCAAATTCTTCATCAATTACTGATATTTTTCTGCATTCAAATTTCATTTTCCCTATGTTATATAGTAAACATTGAAATTTTGCACAGCCCGAAGTTGGAGTATATAAGCATTTTCTATATTGTTGCTGTCTTATCCCACTTTGCATATTAGGGTGCGTCAAATTTAATTGCACCGACGGTTACGGCTTGCTGCTGCGCTGATATTATAACGGCCAGCCGGTAACTGCAGCCGATTAAAAAACCAAAGTACAAAATATATTCTTTCGTCCATTAGCGTATCGTCAGCCGTATCTGTTGCTGATAAGCGAACCGAAGCTTAAGCTGAGCTCGGTCAGCCAGAGTAACATCAAACCGCTTGTTGTGTGCCTTCGGTCAAATCGAGAGGGTCGCTTCATCGCAGCCAATCCTCAATACCTGTCCGCCAATGAATGTGTAGATTATATCGTCCTCTTGGTCCGGTTTGGATTGATCGAGAAAATGTGTGTCCTGTTGTCTGTCAGCCGACGGGAAAAAAGTCACTTCGGATAAGATTTGGGAATCCTCTGGTAAAACCGGCTCCAGCATTGGTAGAAATTTAAAGTATGTAACTCCGATATGGGTGATCATGACCCTAGAGAGTTCATTCTGAACAATCCAGTCTCCAGCGTCTTTAATCCACCGAAGTGTAACTTGGCCCTTATCCAGGTCGTAATGAAAATCCTGGAACTTAAAATTGTTGTGAAGGTCTATGTGCCTGCCATCAAACAATATATCTCTAAAGTGTTCAATTTGAAAATTAGTTTTCATGGCTTTGAGTCAGGAGGTCGCGCATAATGTCCATCGGCTTGCCGCTGTAGCGGCATTCGTGGTTCGTCGGTTTAAATTTATTACGAAGTTGAATAATGTTCACTTGTTTAACACTTGTTCTTCAGCCGGTATGGTGGCAAACCGCCTGTTGAACTAAACCTTCGGTAGCCTTTCCTGCCTTATATCAAAATTCGGAACTTATAGGTTCAACAAAACCATTTACTATGAGTTCTATCAAAAGACAGTACAACGCGGTTGTATCACAAGCAAAGAAAGGCGTACCGGGTTTTGCAGATGCATACGCCAAATTTATCGAAAAGGCAACAATAGAACAAAGCAGTAAAAGCCTGCTGGTAAACTACAGCCGCAGCCTGGCGTATATAGCCATTCATTTTAACCGGCCACCCCACCTTGTCAGCGTGGAAGAGATTAACAGTTACCTCTACCGCATGATGGTGCATGAACAATGTTCCCTTACCTATTTCAAGCATGCCGTATTCGCCCTTCGTTACTGGTTCCGGCTGTTTAATATGGAAGATAAAGCCATACAGATGCCGCCGGTAAAGAAAGAAAAGAAGTTGCCTGTGGTGTTATCCAAACAGGAATGCAAAGAGCTGTTTAAGTCCCCCCGCCCCTTAAAGCACCGTTTCCTGTTAGCCTTTGCCTACGCAGGCGGCCTGCGGATCAATGAACTGCGGCTGCTCAAGATAACGGACGTAGATGTGCAGCGCAGCCAGGTGCATATCCGCCTGGGCAAAGGCAAAAAAGACCGGTATGTAGGCCTCTCCAAATTCATCGCCCGCAAGCTGCCCCTTTACATGCAGGAAGTGCTATTCGTTAGGGTGTGTCGCTCTATGCTTGCAGGTAACGAATAGGTATTGCCGCTGGTGGGGAATTAGAATTCCGTCCGCCGGAACCGCTGCCTGGCTTTTTGATAAAGATAAATATTAAGAACTAATGCTGGGCTTAATTCGTCGAGCCCCGAACCGCAGTACAACAGAATTACTACTACTGATTGCTCCAATGTCAAGCCCCACTATTGGCAATACCAATGTTACCTGCAGTTATTTTAGGTCGGTAAGTCTTTCTAACAGTAATGTGTCGCCCATTCTGTTGTCAAGTACTAATTTCATTCTCCCTTTAGAATCAAAAGATGTCTTACAGTCTGACCCAACAATACAACCACGATTAAAGTCAATGCCGTCTACATTAACCTTGTATGAATAGTCAACTGTAGAATCAAGTTTATTCTCAAGATAAAAAACTGCATTACCGTCTTCTCGAATATTTAATGTGAATTTGTCAAAATAGCCGCTGTAATTAATAAGTTTTACAGGCATTTGAAATGAGACTAGTTTCCACCAACCAATAACTTTTTTTCTTAAGGAATCTTGCTTTAAGTATTCTTTTAAGTTGTCATGAAAGTCTCCATATTTAGATCGTTTGTAAAAGTTTTCATTATTTGTCCAACCACCGCCTAACTGGAAATGGTTAGAGTCAATTAAATTTAATTTCAAAGTGCCATAGAGTTCTGTCAAAATTGAATCTTTCCCAAACCTGCGTCCTGTAGTCATTAAAGAACCTCCGTCCGAACCTGAAAATAAATAAAGACTGCTGTCTTCTAAAATAATCAGTCTGTCATAAGAAAAGAAGCGATTAGTTGAAGAGTCAAGTCGCCATTCACCGATTAATAAATTGTCATCGAAAGCAGTTCGTCTGTCATGCTGTTTTGTGTCTTTGCATGACTGAATAAGTTTCAGCAGAAATATGGTTGTGAGTAGTCTCATAATTGCAGGTAACGTTCTAGGCTTGCCGCAGGGCTGGTATTTTGTAACTGTCCGCCCGGCAACCGAAGCCGATTGAAAAACTGATGATGAAGTTAACAACTAAAAGCCAATAGAATTCGGTCAAGCCCGATATTAGCTGATAGTAGTAAAACTACCGATGGTTATTACGTCTGCCAGCATTGCGGCAAACCTTTTGTTGGCAGTAGTGTTTTTACACTTTTCGAATTAAACTCTCTTCAATTTTTAGGTTGTTATTAAATTGATATATGCTCGGATGATAAACTACATATCCTTCAAAACCAATATGCTTTAAAACTAAACAATTGATGCAAAACAGAAGCCTTCCGTTAGTTAAGGACAGATAATGTTTATCGTCTTGCTCAGGTATCCTACCATGTAAAAAATCATTTCGTCTCTCTATAGCTTCAATGTCTTTTGATGGCAGGGTAATATTTAAATGTTTAAATGGCTGTAATAGTTTTTGTTTATTAGTCGGCGAATTAATTCTATCAATGTCAGATGTGATTTTTGTAAATGCTTCGTCTGAAAGTTTAGCTTTAAATTCTTGTAGTGCCTTTTTAAGTTCGCATCTAAGGTTGTTGGAAATTTCCTTTTCTTTTATTGGCTTTATTTTTTCTTTTATTTCTTCTGATATTTTGTTTGTGATAGTTTCGAGAGCTACAGAATATAAAGTTGATGTCACATAAGCTGGCTCAGTGTGAGCCTGGCAAAGAAGTAAAAGAGTTCTTTTGTAAACCAATGAATCAATGAGTTCAGTGATAAGGCTCTCAAGGCATTTAACTGAAAATCTTATAACTGGTGCATTTACCTGATGCTGAAGAGTGACATCTGGAATCGCTGCATAACCATTTTTTAAATCATCAAAAAAGCGTTTTAAGCTCAATACAGAGTTTTTTTCAAAAGTATTTGTATCGCTACCAATTATATAAATCTCTTTTCCTAAAAAAGTCCCAGTTAAATAAGTAATTGCAAGTATTATCTCATCTTGAAGTGAAATGAAATTTGAATAAGAGCACTTGTCTTGAGTCTCTATTATGAAATATGAATTTTTTGTTTCCTTTGATTTATAGGAAAATAGATTAAGTTGAGTGCCTTTTATGTTAATTTCTAATACTCCCGAGCCATATGTGCTTGTCCCGATTTTCAAACAATTATTGTGTGCAAAAAAACCGCTTAAGGCATGATCTGTCTCTCTTATAATTACTGCTCGATAATAAGAATGGTTGTGACTTGGCAATGCTTCAGTCTTAAACTCTTTTTATAAAACCAGATACCGAAGTGAATCCTGCAAACCCAAAAGAAAAATTGCATTTTGATTTGATTAAGTCAAATTCGATAATCCTAAAATTATTTGAAAATCTAATTGGTAATGTCGGGGCATATGTAATCTTGTGCCTATCATCTTGAGATGGCAAACTCATCTTTGAAAATTCGAAGAAAAAACCTTCATCTTTTCTCTGAGTTTTAGCAACAGCTTTATTTAATGTCTCATGAGTGCTACTAACTTCAAAAAAGCTTTCTGAAAAAAAAGATTCGATTGTTCTTATTGTATCTGCTACTTGCTTCTCTATTGTTTGCATAAGGCTCATATAACATTACTGCCAACGTTCGGGGCTTGCCGCAGGGCTGGTATTTTATAACTGTCTGCCCGGCAACTGAAGCCGATTGAAAAACTGATGTTGAAGTTAACAACTAAAAGCCAAATAGAATTCGGTCAAGCCCGATATTAGCTGATAATAGTACAACTGCCAATTGTTATTCAGTCCGCCAGCCTTGCGGCAAACCTTTTGTTAGGCGTTTGTGCTTCTGTCTGTCGAGTTAATTATTTTTTCAATTCTATTAAATATGCTCATCTCATAAGTGTCAAAATTAGCTCTAATCGCATTTGATTTATCGCTATTTTCATAGTAGTCTATAATGTTGGACGGCACTCCATAATCACTTGCTATCCGTCCAAATTCAGTTAAGGCATTATATTCAAGTTTTACTAAAAGACGGTCAATACCAGTAGTCTCATCAAATGTTTTATTATTTTCCTGCGCTTGTATAAACCTGAACATAACATTAAACACACCTAGATATTTGACGACCTGATATTTCAAAGTATTATAAACAAAATCGGCTGTCTCGGATATAGCTTTATCAATCGTTTTATTTTGAGTTAGTTTAAACCTAACTGAACTCATAAAACCACCGATTAGATAAAAATGAATTAAGTGTGTTAGTACTGAATATTGTTCGTTTTTATCTCTTTGTGTAATATAAAACTTGAGCTTTTCATTTTTGACGATTGGAAAAATGACTTTTAAAATTATTTGGAAACCATCATTGTCAATGTCCATCTTATAGTTAATAACTCTAATGAGATTTCTTATAGATTCTATTTCTAAGGCTGTCAATTTTTTAATCTCATCATAAATTACAATCTTATCAAGGCGACTTACAACTTTATATAAATTGAAAATTTCATCGGGAATGCCTCTCTTTTCTTGTTCTGCTTTTATATCCGTTTTTCTTGCTTTGTCAGCTTGAGTAAGAAATTCATCATTAGAGTAAAATAAATCAATTTCGTCTTTGGGGGCTTGTAAATCGTAATTTTTATGCTTTATTCCCTGTGCATCTGATTCAATTGCTTTCATAAATTTTGAGTCGAGTACAATTACTCTTCCTGCATAATGATGCCCAAACCTTCCAGCTCTTCCTGCTATGTTTTTTGCATCAAATTTTTTAAGGTCTTTATCGCCTTTCTTACTATGTAATACAATTAAATTTTTCGCAGATGTGTTTACTCCTTCAGTTATTGTAGTTGTTGATATTAAAACTTTTAAATAACCAGCATTGAATAAAGAAATAATTTCTTTTTGAATGTACTTTGGAATTAAGCCATGATGGACACCAATTCCTTTTTGAAGGGCTTTTATAATTGTCCATTCCTTGTTAAAGTTTCTTGATATATGGTTTATAAAATCAGAATAACTTGAGTCAGAATGGTTATTAAATACATTGGATTCTAAAAGCGTCGTTGCATAGTTCTCTGTAGAGTTTCTAGTTGAACAGTATACAATGGTATTTTCATCAATTGCATTTATTTTTCTGGCTACTTCAATAAACTTATCTGATTTTTTTGTGGATTCAAAATCAAATGTTAATTCTTTATCAACCTCAATATGCTTTTTGGACTTAATGTCTTCATAAGATTTACTAACAATCTCATACTGATTATAGTTGACGAGCTCAATTTTGTTTTGCATTAGGAAATTGTCGAATGAACTATTATATCCGTTCTTTTGGGAATCGTAAAAATCAATGTATGGTCCGGCTAACAAAACATCCACGTTATTTTCCAAAGCGTAGAATACTGACAAACGATAAGCGACGTCTCTTTCATTTTCTTTAACCTCATCGTCCATAATATATTCATTGTCGATTTTGTATATTTCATCAATAAATGCAAAATCAAAACTAATTTTTTCTGGATTTTTTTCTTTGAAGGACAAGAATCTTTCTGGAGTATATATGAATAAATTATTTTCGCCGAATTGACTTGCCTCACTTAAAGTATGGATTTTGTATTTATTTCTAAAGTATTCATAGTTGCTATCTGATATTATTTTTTCTAAATTCTCCGATAGTAACGCAATGGTTGGAAATATCAAAACCACATTTCCATAGTTCATTTTCTTTATTATTTCAAAAACTATATGGGTTTTGCCAAAGGATGTGCTTGCAGATAGAAAATATCTGTTCAGCTTTCCAGCCTCATATAAGTCCATAATTTTCATTTGATATTTATGAACTTTTAAATTGTCATTAGTATGTAAAGTGCTTTCGTAAAGTAAAGATGCAAATGTGTTTAAGTTGAAATTTTCTATTTCAGTAGTTTGGTTGAAATTGTTAAGTAAATCGAAGTAATGAGGAATGCCTGAGATATTTGATATGTATTTCAGAAATTTTAAGTCTGACTGATTTAAAGTATCATTTTTTATTTCGTTAAAGTAGTCGCATACAGATTTAATAAGGACATCATCAGATATTTCCTTTGAGTTGAATTTGTTTATCTGTCTTAAGACATTAGTGGTTTCCTTAATTCTATCCATTTTATAACTTCTTCTTTAATTGTTTTAACGTCTTTCATAGGAACCAAAATAAAAAAAATCGAGTATGGCACTGTAATGTTAAAAGCCTTTGCCGTATAATTGTCTTGAATATATTGAGGTACATTTTTGATACTCTCATCAAATCCTGAATCATCTTCTTCATACAACAGCATCACAGGATAAACCAATTTCATATTGTGTTGCCGTAGTTCGTTAATTATAGACAAGTAGGGATTCTCTTCCCAATCTTTAATAACTGATTCAATTCTTGAACCTCGGTAATGTAGATTATTAATTTGGTTTGAAATAGCGAATACGTTTGTCTTTAGATAATCATCGGAAATTGCTTTGTCAATATTTTTAAAAATGCTATCAATTCCAGTTTTAAAATTTTTATGAAATTTGACTTCGCCAAACCAAAGTTCTGTCTGATTATTATTTTCAATTAAATGATAAGAGTCGTATCCTTTAGTTTCTGAATTCTCTAATGGATTATAAAAGTATCCTCTTGCTATTAATGGCTGCGACTTAAATAGTACGTATAGCACCCCAAACAAGATAACCTCTCCTAAAAAACCATATTTCACCTTTTGGTCAAGGTCCAAATCGGGATTATATTTTAACCTCTTTTGTAATGCTATAAAATGTAATTTGTCAAAGTCTTTGTTTTCAATTTCAAATTCATTAAATGAATATTCTAAAATAGAATTGTAAATAATTTCAGTAAAGTCGTTTTTGTCGAGAGATTTAAAGCATTGGTCATTATCAACAGAGATGATAGTTTTTGATATCCCAACATTTGAATTAGGCAGGTCATATTGGTAGACAATTGTTTTTTCAATAAGGTTGAGTAAAGACTGTCTCATTTGCCGGTCTGTTGATGGTTTGTAGGGGCTGTCATTGCATAACGCCTAACGCCCACAGCTTTGCGTTCGGCAGGGCATTTGAAAAACGTCCAGCCCGGAACTGCAGCCGATGTAAGTTACAAAAGCTGAAAATATATTCTCTTGCTCATCTGTGTTCGATCAGCCGGATATGTAGGTGATGGTAGTACTACCGATGAGGATTTAGTCGTCGCCCCCTGCTGACGCAAAACTGCCTGTTGTGTGCTGCTATTCGTCACTTGAGATAAAAGAATTCCTGAAAAACCCATTTGTCGCAGTTAATTGGAATGAGGTCAGTCTTGTACTTTTGCCTTGTTACCCAATCTGCAACTTGCTTTTTCCATAGTGGGTCATCTTTGTCACTCTTATTTATACTTGCAGATAGTAAGAAAATATCACAATGGCCTTTCCTGTCAATAGCTCCATAAACCATAATATAGAATTTGCAGCTATCGTAGTCTTTTACTTCGGTCTTGTTTAAACCTTTGATTAACTCAGTCCTAAACTTCCTTCCCGTAATCAAATCTGGAAACTGATAACCTTCTGGATATTTTATTTTATCGTACACCACCGATTTCAGTTGAGGAAGCTTTTTCAAGTCGAACCGCTTCGTCACAAATGATTTGTCTTTTCTTCCAATGATTTCAGTCTTGTTGGCGTCAATAAGTATTGCCTTATCATCTAAGGTCAACACAAATAGTGTGTCATTGTAAATAAACATATCATCATACCATAGAGTATGTGATGAAGTAAATTGAAGTTTTGACCTGTCGCTTATTAAGTCCTTTACAAAGTACTTCTTTGATTTTTTCCCATTCACATAAAATTCAATGAGCTCTTGGTCGTCAAAGTTATCATGTCCCCACATCCAATATCTTGTCGTGATAAGCGATTTACCGTTATTACTCAGAAAAGCTTGACGAGGCAGATAGTTGTCAATTTGATACAACCTCTTTTTTGTCTTAGCATCGTAAACAATCGTCTTCCCAAAATTTGTCTGGTCGTAGTTGTAGAATGGAATTGACTTATAGTAAAAGCTCTTGTTTTGTGAATAAAGGTCGTATTGGTAAGCTG
>NZ_VVIP01000077.1 GCF_009650435.1 Foetidibacter luteolus | reverse complement strand
GCAGCAGAAGGTGTAGCTGCTCTTTGGGAGTGCTGTTAATGTTTTCAAATACGTATGTCAGCCATTGCTCAGGGTTAATATTGTGCAGGCGGCAGGTGGCAAACAGGGAGTACAGCATGGCGGCATCCTGTGCCCGTTCGTGGCTGCCTGCAAATAAATAGTTCTTCCTGCCCAGGGCCACCGGGCGTATGCTGTTCTCTACAAGGTTATTGTCTATCTGCAATATGCCTTCGCTGGTATAAATGCATAGTTTATCCCACCGCTTTAGTGTATAACTAACCGCTTTGCCCAATGGACTGCCGGGCAAGGATTTTAGCAGTAACCCCTTCAGGGTTTCGTGCAACGCATTCAATACCGGTACGGCATGTTGCTGCCGGTGCTGTTTTATTTGCTCCGGGGTAAAGCTTTCATCCCTGCAATGGGCTTCTATCTGATAGAGTTGCTGTATCTGCGTTAATATTTTTTCGGCATTGGCATGGTCATAATCCTTTGCTTCGTAAAACTTGCGCCGGGCATGTGCCCAGCAGCATAATGTGGTAATGTTTGCTGCTTTGTCAAAGGTTTCATAGGCATCATACCCATCGCTTTGCAAATACCCTTTAAAACGGTGCAGCATGGCCTGCGGGTACAGTGCGCCACGGCCGGGCTGGTAATCAAACAACACCAGCTTTGTTGCCGTATCGTAATATACCCAGTAATAACCCTGGTGGGTAGTGCCTTGTTTATCTTTATCCAGGACTTTTATCGTTGTCTCATCCGCATTGAGGTAATTGCTTTGCAGCACCAGTCTACAGTGCAGGTTATGTAGCGGCACTATCGCTGACATGGCTTCTTTTATAAAACCCGATACAGTGCTGTAATGCATAGCTACCTGCTGGCGTTTAAATATCTCTAACTGGCGGTATATGGGCAGGTGGTCTACGAACTTGCTTACCAGCAGGTGGGTGAGCAGCGATGGGCCTGCTATTGACTTTGGCAAAGGCAGTGATGGCAGGGGCGCTATTACCCGCTTTGCCTGCAGGTTATCCCCGGATGATTTAATGTATTCAGGGCGTTCGTATCTTTTTACAAACAACTCGCCGGGCTGGTACTCCAGTACCTCTGTAATTTCTTTACCTACCGGTTTGAGGCCGGACACATCTTCCTGTGGTAACAGCTCAATGATTTCTCTGCGGAGGCTTTCCGGCAGGGGATTGCGGCCGGGGTGTTTTACAGTAAGTTTTGTTTGCTTCTTTTCAAACGGTTTTATCAAAGTAGTTTTAACGAAACTATGTTCACCTAACTTATCATTGGGAAACAAATCAGCCTGCACAGCATTGGCATCGTTACCCTGTGTTATAAACTTTTCCCCCTTGCTGCCGAAGAGCATTTTTTTAAGTTCCCTTATTTGCAACTGAAGGGATTGGATAAGTATTTGTTGTTCCTCAATGGATTTTTGCAAGGCCGTGATGAGCGGTTGTGATTGCTCGTAAAGCAGCTTGTAATCGGTATGGAGACTGATGTTTTCGATGCTGCATAAGGCGCAAATACGATGCCGCGATAACGCCTGTTAACAGCTGTGGATAATATCTTCAGCCGTTCAATACAAAGCGCTTGCGGTGCTGTATGCTTTTTAAAACAACGCCTTGTAAAATGTATTGCAGCTGTTGTGCGCTGATATTGCAATGGCCATCTTCATTCATCTTTGGCCGCTCGAAGCTGCCACGTTCCAGCCGCTTTTCGTACAGGGCAAAACCATCACTGTCCCATTGCAGCAGTTTTATTTTATTGCACCGCCTGCCCATGAAAATAAATACATCGCCGCTGAGCACATCCAGCTGCATTTGGTTACGCACCAGCCCGCTGAGGCTGTAGGCCCCTTTGCGCATATCGGCTATACTATTGTAATAAAAGTAACGGCTTGATGAACTTAAATGCAGCATGCCAACTCCTTTAAAACATCTATGCTTACGTTGCCTGCAAATGAAATACTGACGCCATTGGGAAAGTGGATGCTGGCTGTAGCGTTGTGTGTTGTATGATCGGGTATTTGTAGGAAGCCAGATGAAACATCTGCATCTTGCAGGCGCTTTTGCCAGTAATAAAACTTTGAGGGGGCTAACCCATGCTGATGGCAATAACCAATAACTGTATGACCGCTTGCTTTGCAGCTTTCTATGTGAAGGCGCATTACATCTGCCTGTTTACTGTCTTTATACTTCATGTGGCAAAGGTGAAGCCGGTTTGACGCAATTCAAATATGGGGTTGGCCGATAGGATACGCTAAATGATATGAAAAGAAGACGATTTGTACAGCTTGCCTCACTTTCCGCCGCTTCAATACCATTCATGGGCTTTAAACAAAAGGCCGCGGCCTTTACCGCTGCTGCGCCGGAGGATGGCTTATTCCAGCAGTTTGTTAACCCTGCCGGCAACTACAGGCCCTTTGTGCGCTGGTGGTGGAATGGTGACAGGGTTACCAAAGATGAAGTGCTGCGGGAACTGGACTTACTGAAAGAAGCCGGCATTGGCGGCGTAGAAATAAACCCGATTAGATGGCCGGAAAATGCAGACCCTATCGGGGTTAAAGAGCTTAGTTGGGGCAGCCCCGAATGGCTGGATGTGGTGCAGGCCGCAGTTACAGGCGCCAAAGAAAAAGGCATTACCTGCGATATGATTGTAGGCTCCGGCTGGCCTTTTGGCGGCGAGTTTGTTCCCCGCGGCGAGCAATGCGAAATGATAGCTCTGGGCACCATGAATATTGATGGTGGCAAACAAATAAACCTTACTAAAAAGCAACTGCTGGATAGCGTTAACCCCGCCTTTGCGTTTGGCCACAAAAACAGTGAGAAAGAATTGTTTCTTTTAAGGCTTGCACCTTATGATATGAGCAGTTTTGTGGAAGGTACCGACTTAAACCACCTGTTGTCCAACGAACAAATAACATTTGATGTGCCGGCGGGTGACTATGTTTTGTATTACCTCGTAAAAATAACCGGCTTCGCGGCTGTAATACAGGGTGCGTTGGGCGCCAATGGCCCTGTTATCAACCATTATAACCAAACAGCCGTAGAAAATTACCTGGATGGTTTTGGCCAAAAACTTACTTCCAAACTTGGCCCGCTTAACCAGTATTTCAGGGCTTTTTTTACAGACAGTATTGAGCTGGAAGGCGCCAACTGGTGCAGTGACATGTTTGAGCAGTTTCAGCAGCGCCGCGGGTACAGCCTGGTGCCTTATTTTCCCTACATGCTGTTTAAAACCGGCGAAATGGGCAATGCGGTAAAAGAAGAATATGGCGCTAAGTTTTCGCCTGCTGTAAAAGAAATGCTTAGCAGGGTGCGTTACGATTTTGAGATAACCAAGCACGAACTATTTCATGAACGTTTTATCAAAACGTTTACCGGCTGGTGCAAAAAGCACGGCGTTAAAGCCAGGATGCAGGCTTACGGCATGGATTGTCACCCGCTGGAAGCTACCATGCTGCTGGACATACCTGAATGCGAAACCTGGATATGGAACCCGGAAATAGATGAGTTTGACGATAAGGGCAGGGGCCGCAATTACACCATGATTAACAAATTTGTTTCATCCGCGGCGCACCTTGCCGGCAAGCAACTGGTAAGCTGTGAGGAAATGACCAATACCGGTGAAATATTCAATGTTACACTGGAGCGTATTAAGGTAACGGGCGACCAGAGCAATCTTTCTGGCGTTACACATTCCATATTGCATGGCTTTAATTACAGCCCGGTAGAAGCACCCTTCCCCGGGTGGATACGTTACGGATCTTTCCTGAATGAGCGTAATACCTGGTGGCCTTATTTCAGGTTATGGGCAGATTATAAGTCGCGTATTTCCTGCGTGTTGCAAAACAGTGTAATGCAGGCTGATATTGCTGTACTGCATCCCCTGGCAGACCTCGCCTCCCGCCACGGTTTTCAGCGTGATCCATTCCCCCAGGTTACCTACCCGCCGTATGTTCACCTGGTTTGGGAAGCCATCCATCAAAATGGCCACGGTTGCGATTACACTTCCGAACATATCCTGCAGCAATCAACCATCAGCAATGGAAAACTGCAATACAACAGCCGCAGCTACCACACACTCATATTGATAGAAGTAGAAACCCTTGAACCGGCTACTGCCGAAAAGCTAAAGCAGTTTGCAGATGCGGGCGGCAAAATAATTTTCATTGCCAAAACACCGCATATATCTTCCGGCCTTTTAAAAGCGGATGCAAAGGGCAAAAAGATTGCTGATATCAGCAGGCAGATACTCAGCAGGCACAAAAAAACAACAGCCGTAGTGGCGGCGCCCGGCAGCGATATGATTGCCTGGTTTACGGCCATACAGCAACAATTTGCCTTAAAACCTTACCTGCGGATAGATAAGCCGGTAAGGCATGTAAACCAGTTGTATTATGCGGATGGGCAGCGGGATATTTTCTTTTTTGCCAATTACAGCGCACAATACCCGCACCGTTTTACAGCCATGTTCAACAGTAAAAAAACGCCCTGGTTGTGGAATGCGGAAACCGGCGAACGGTATATTTATCCGCTAAATAGCAATGGTGCGTTGGAAATAGAGCTTGGGCCTTCAGAAACCAAACTGCTGGTTTTTGAGGAAAACAATAACGGTGAAAAATACCTTTCCCCGGCCACCACTTCTCTTAAAGAAGCTGTTGTCAGCGGAGATTGGAAAATTACCCTGAAGCATGCCAACGGTACACAACATCAATTTACAATAGAAAACCCTGCACAAGTAGTCAGCCATCCTTTGTTCAAGAATTTTGCGGGTACAGTGCTGTTTCAGAAAAAATTACAAGTTACCGGGGCGCCGCAACAAGCATATCTTGACCTCGGCAAGCTGTACGACATTACGGAAGTAGAAATTAACGGCCGTAATGCAGGCGCCAAATGGTACGGCAATCACCTGTATAACATAACCGCGTATCTCCAGCCCGGCGATAATTACTTAAGCATTAAGCTTACCACCGTGCTTGGCAACTATACCAACAGTTTAAAAACAAATAAACCGGCGCAGGAGTGGGGTACAAACCCTGTTAAAACGCCCATAGGTTTGGTAAATGGGGTTAAATTATTGATGTAGTGTTGGCGGTGGTGTTTAGCGTAACTACGCCCATTAGCGCAAGTGGGAGTGGTAAATGGAAAGTGGGGAAGCACCGTGCATCCCACACTTAATATCTTACATAGCATAAGTACCTCGTACTTCGTAACTCGTACTTGTTTGCATCGTACATCCCACATCTAACATATCACAGGTACTTCGTACTTCGTAACTCGTACTTAACCACATCCCACATCAAACATCTAACATATCACAGGTACTTCGTAACTCGTACTTAACCACATCTCACATAGTCAATATCGGTATACTAAAGGGCTATTGCCGCAAAAGGATTATTGGCCAACTGTTCTAAATTGCCGGAAAATTAACCTGTGATGAAAAGAATTTTGTTGTTTACACTTGTTGTTTGCCTGTTTGCTTTCGAAATTGCTGCCGCGCAGGATTATCCTATACAACCGGTGCCGTTTACTGCGGTTAAGGTTACGGATAATTTTTGGGCGCCACGTATTATGCGCAATTACAAAGTAACCATACCCATAGCGTTAGACCAATGTTACAAAACCGGCAGGGTGGATAACTTTCTTATTGCGGGTAAACTGAAGAAGGGCAAGTTTAAAACAGAATACCCTTTTGATGATACAGATATTTACAAGATTATAGAAGGCGCCAGTTATTCCCTGCAAACTTTTCCTGATAGGGCTTTAGAAGCACAGGTAGATAGCCTTATTTATTACATAGGTAAAGCACAGGAGCCTGATGGCTATTTATATACCAACCGTACCATTGCTGCAGACAGTACGCAACTGCATGCCTGGGTAAGCCCGCGCCGGTGGGAGAAAGACCCCGATTTAAGCCATGAACTTTACAACTGCGGCCACCTGTACGAAGCTGCTGTTGCCCATTACCTGGCAACCGGCAAAAGAACGCTGCTGGACATTGCTATAAAAAATGCCGACCTGGTTTACAACGATTTTGTGGTAAAAGGCTTAAAGTATTATCCCGGCCACCAGATTATAGAAATGGGCCTGGTAAAAATGTACCGTGCTACCGGCAACAAAAAATACCTTGACCTTGCCAAATACTTTTTAGACATCAGGAAAAACGGTACGGAATACAACCAGGCGCAGGCTCCTGTAACAGAACAAACAAGGGCGGTTGGCCATGCCGTACGTGCTACGTATATGTACAGTGGCATGGCAGATGTGGCAGCGCTTACCGGCGACAAAGCTTACATACATGCTATGGACGCTATATGGCACGATATAGTTGACCATAAGCTCTACATTACCGGCGGCATTGGCGCCGAAGCAGGTCATGAAGGTTTTGGCCCGGATTATGCCCTGCCTAACATGAGCGCTTATAACGAAACCTGCGCATCCATAGGTAACATATACTGGAACTACCGCATGTTTTTGCTGCATGGCGAATCAAAGTATTATGATGTGCTGGAGCAAACCCTGTACAACGGCATGATATCCGGCGTATCGGTAAAAGGCGACAGGTTCTTTTACCCCAACCCGCTGGAATCTATGGGTCAACATGGCCGCAGCGAATGGTTTGGCTGTGCCTGCTGCCCCAGCAATGTATGCCGTTTTATACCCTCTGTACCGGGCTACATGTACGCTACAGCCAGCAACCGCATTTATGTAAACCTGTTTATACAAAGCAAGGCGAACGTACCATTAAACGGCAGCAATGTAGCTGTTGAACAGTCAACAGATTACCCATGGAAAGGAACCGTGAATTTTACCATTACACCGGCCGCATCTGCACAATTTGACATCGCTTTGCGTATTCCCGGTTGGCTGGGTAAAGCGCCGGTAGAAGGCGGTTTGTACAGCTTTGCTACCACCACGGCCAAAAATTATGTGGTTACAGTTAACGGCAAGGCTGCCGACTACAAAAATGAAAACGGCTATATCATTATAAACAGGCAATGGAAGAAGGGCGACAGAATAAGCTTTGAATTGCCTATGGATGTACGCTATATAAAGGCCAACCAGGCCATTAAAGCCGATAATGGAAGGGTGGCCCTGCAGCGTGGCCCGCTGGTATACTGCTTTGAGTGGCCCGACAATAAAGAGGCTTCTGTACGGCACCTGTTGCTGGATGAACATGCGCAGCCTTCCACTGTTTACGATGCCTCGCTGCTGGATGGTGTAGAGCTGATTAAAACCGCTGCCACCACGCCCATAATAACCGCCGATGAAAAAGTGGTGGAGAAAAAAGAAACGGTAACCGCTATACCTTACTATGCCTGGGCCAACCGTGGCGCCGGCGATATGAGCGTTTGGGTTGCCGACCAGCCAACCGCCGTAGTGCCTTTACCTCCGCCAACCGTGGCATCAAAAAGCAAGGTAAGCGCTTCTTATGTTACCAAGGCATTGCGGGCCATTAACGACCAACTGGAGCCCACCAGTTCTAACGACGGCAGCGTGCCTTACTACCATTGGTGGCCTAAAAAAGATACAGTACAATGGGTGCAGTACGATTTTGAACAACCTGCTTCCGTATCTAAAGCGCAGGTGTATTGGTTTGATGACAGTCCCTGGGGCGGTTGCCGTATTCCCGCAGGCTGGAAGCTTTTGTACAAAGATGCTTCCGGCAACTGGCAGCCGGTAAAAACAACTGTCGCCTACGAAATTAAAAAAGACGCCTACAGCAATGTTTCTTTTGAAGCGGTTACCACAGCGGCCCTAAGGCTGGAGGTACAGTTGCCAAAAGAACATGCGGCCGGTATTATGGAATGGAAAGTGGAGTAGGGAAGGAGTGGTTGCAGGATGCAGGTTATAGAACCATTCACGATCGAAGGTCGTTTAGCTGAGGATGTCAGCCTGAGCCTGTCGAAGGCGGATGCTTAAAAAGCACAGGACATAAAGCGGTTTCGGCAAGCTCAACCTGACATTCTTTTCTAAACTAAAAAAAATTGACTCACCATTCAAGATTATGGTACCGGCGACATATCCTTGTGGCATCATCGTTGCGTCGCAATCCGTTCATCGTTCGGTTTTTTATGGCATCTTTTCAGACCCGGATAGAGAATATCGAACAAGGGACAAGGAATACTGAATGAAGAATGAAAAGCCCCCACTCACGGTAAGAATATCGAACAAGGAACAAGAAATTTTGAATGAAGAAGCGGCGTGCTGTCAATAGACCGGCAACCTGCTGCCTATAACCGGCAATTGTTCAATGTTTGTTTAAAGTTTGATGTCAGCAGCGGGTATTGCTTCTGGGCTTGCGCAGCTAAACAAATTATCAGCCTTTTACACTTCAACAGACCGGTAACCAGCTACCTGTAACCGGCAACGGGCTGTCGGGTGAGGGATTGCAGCGGATACCCCGCTGAAGCCTTCGCAGCCCGGCTTTGTGGCGGAGTATGAGCGGAAAGCCCGACCCCTTGCGATAGCTTGGGGGCACCCCCAAAAAGCAAGTACGAAGTATCCATAATATGTAAGATGTACGATGTGGGATGTACGATGTAAAAATAAGTACAAAGTTGAATGTAAGCCCCCACTCACTACTCACTACTCACCATCAACCACTTGCGCTAATAATGTATTTACCGCTGTTGTTCCAGCAGTGTAATGATGTCCGAAATTTCTTCTACCCGCTGCTCCCATGAATTTTGCTGCGCAAAATGTAGCCGGGCTGCTCTTTTCTCCGGGCTGTCATTGGCTATTTCTTCTACCAGCATTTGCGTGAAGTTTTCGGCGGATGCAGCAATGCTTACAATGTTCTCAAACTCGGCCAGGTAACCAAAATTTGTGGTAACCACCGGTATGCCGGCGGCCAGGTATTCGTTTATTTTAAGCGGGTAAATGCCCTTGGTAAATTCATTTTTAAGAAAAGGAATAATACCTGCGGAAAACTGGCTTACCAGAGCAGGCAGTTGCTGCAGGCTTTTGGCGCCGGCAAGGGTTACATTGCTCAGTTGCCGCAACTTTTGCTCGCCTGCCTTATAGTTGGTACGGCCAATAAAAACAAACTGCGTACCCGGCATGCTGCTGATAACGTTTTCCAGTAACTCATAATCCACCCGGTCGTCAATACTGCCAATATATCCAACCGTGTTCTGCCTGGCCGGCTCTGCGCTAAATACCGCGCTGAACAGGCCAATATTGGCCGCGTTCTTTACCAGGAAACAACGGCGGCTGAAATCTTTCTTCTTTTCGTATAATCCCTGGGAAGTGGTAATTACCGCGTCGGCCATCTGCATAAATGCTTCCTCCTGCCAGGGACCGTGTTTTTTCATCCAGTTAGCAGCTTCAATGGCGTCGTAACAATGGTATATCAGCAGGCTTTCGTTGAATTTTCTACCCGTAACCAGTCCGAGAGAGGGGTTAAAAGCGGTTATGTTAACCAGCTTATCGTTCATTTGCAATTGCCGCAACGCTTTGCGTATGCTGCGGGTAACCAGCCAGCCGTTTAATTTCAGCAGGTTGCTGTAAAGCGCCCCTTTTGATAAAAAATTGATAGTAAGAATAACCGGCGGCGTAAGCACATATACATCGGCCTGGTTGGCAAGGTTAATTTTCCGTAACCTTTTTTGCAGGCCCAGCGCCCGTTTTACCGGCAGCTTCTTTTTGCCCCGCAAACCATCGGCAAGGTCTTTAATGGTATAGGGATTGTCAACATAAAGCACCTTATTTTGCCTGGCAAAAATGCTCATTAGCTCAACAATGGTTTTGGCGTAATCCCCCTCCCACAAAGGGTTGGAGATACAGAGAATGTTCCGGTTTTGCAACATGAAGTAAAAAAAGTTGTGTATGCAATTGTTAAATTGTGCTATATTAGCACCCGAAAATAGTGTAATCATTCCAGGTTTACCTATTCCCCTGATGATTTAGTTGCTACTTAGACTCTTAGCGTTCAATATCTTATCTGTAGTTAACCTTAAATCCTTTCCTGCATTTTATAAATCGAACAACCAACATAAATGTTAGCGATTAAGATTGTTTTCTGGTTGAGCATATTCTTTCTGCTGTATGCTTACGTTGGCTATGCGCTGATTACCTGGCTGCTGGTAAAACTGGGTGGCAAAAAGAAGCCGTTAGCGCCTGTAACGGAATACCCTGCGGTAAGCTTTATAGTAGCTGCCTACAACGAAGAAGCTTTTATAGAAGAAAAAATAAAAAACACCCTTAACCTTGATTATCCCAAAGAAAAGCTTGAAATAATTATTGTAACTGATGGCTCTACTGATGCCACTCCGCAATTGGTAAGTCAGCACGAAGGGGTAACATTGATGCATAAGCCGGAGCGTATGGGCAAGTCTGCTGCCTTAAACAGGGCAGTTCCGTTAGCTAAGCACCCCATTATTGTTATGTGCGACGCCAATACAGTATTAAATGCAGATTGCATACAAGAACTGGTTAAACATTACCAGGATGAGAAAGTTGGCGGCGTGGCAGGGGAGAAGCGGGTTTTATCCCAGGAAGGCATTACGCAGCAAGAGGGTGTTTACTGGAAATACGAATCGGCGCTTAAAAAACTGGATGCACAGTACCATACCATTGTAGGAGCTGCCGGGGAGCTGTTTAGTTTCCGTAAAAACTTATGGACAAACATTGAGAAGGATGCTATACTGGATGATTTTATGATTTCCATGCGGATTGTGCAAAAAGGCTACCAGGTTAAATACGAGCCTAAAGCTTATGCTATGGAAACAGCCTCGGCCTCTGTTAAGGAAGAATCCAAAAGAAAAGTACGTATTGCCGCGGGTGGTTTTCAATCTATTACCAGGCTGGCTTCTATGTTTAACATTTTTAAGTATGGCAAAGCCTCTTTCCTGTATATATCTCACAGGGTATTAAGATGGGCGGTATGCCCGTTTTGCCTGGTACTGTTGCTGGGCGCCGGCATTTACCTGGGCCTTACCAGCGGTGAATTGTTTTACCAGGTGGCGCTGATAGCTCAACTGGCGGGTTATTCATTGATGCTGCTTAACTACCTGCTGGGCAGGGTTAACAGGCGCATTCCGATGGTACAGCCTTTTCAGTATTTTGTATTTATGAATATCTGCGTAATACGCGGCTTTTTCAGGTATATCAAGGGCAAACAGTCCGTAACCTGGGAGCGTGCAGAGCGGCAGGTAATAGCAGCCCAACCTTAACCTTAAAAACAACAAAAAGCAATACACAAACAATAAGCATTTTACCCTGAACCCAAAACAAGAACATAAAAACAAAAAGCAATGAGTACTCAAGACCTTAACACCCTAACCCAAAAAGCGCCCGCCAAGAAGGAGTTTCTTGGCTACATACACAATTTTCGGGGCCTGGTAATTTTACTGGTGGTTGCGGCGCATGTACGGCTCGACTGGGCCGAAGGCTCCTATACGGACCTGATTCTACGTGTATTGTGCGAAAACGACTCCGTTATGTTCATCTTCATAGCCGGGTACCTTTTCCAGTTCCTTTCAAAAAAATATGAGTATAAATCATACCTTATCCGCAAAACACAAAATGTAATCATCCCCTATTTTGTAGTATCCGTACCAATTCTGTTTTACCGTATGTACAGCCACGACTACGGCGAAATTATTTTAATGGAGCACCCGGATTTTGCGGCCTGGACGCCAGCCAAACAACTCGGCCACTACCTGCTGCACGGCTCCCACATGCTGCAGCTATGGTTTGTACCCATGATTGCCATTTTTTACCTGATAGCACCGGTATTTATTTACATTGACAGGCACCCCAAATTTTATTGGCTGCTTGTTCCATTGCTCATTATATCAGTGGCGGTTGACAGGCACCTGCTCAGCGATACGCCCCGTATGTTTGTACACTATATCTCCCCGTACGTATTTGGCATGTTTGCCAGCCATTACCGCAAAAGGTTCGTGGATTTTTCTGAGAAATACTGGTTGCCAATACTGGGCCTGGTAATAACCATTGCAACACTCAACGTGGTTTTTACAGAATACTACGAAAAGTTCAACTTCCTGCTTAAAATAAGCTTTTGCAGCTTTTTTATATTTCTTATGCGCAAAGCAGACAACCGTGTTCCTTCATGGCTGGCTAAAATTGCAGAGCTAAGCTTTGGTATTTATTTCGTACATTATTATTTCATCCTTGCTATACGCATGGGCTTCCCCAAGTTGTTCGGTTTTCAAATACCTGCAAACCTGCTAAACTGGTTTATTACCGTTACCGTGGTGGTGGTGTTAACAGTTATTACTTTAAGAATAGTAAAGAAAGTTTTTCCAACTAAAAGCCGTTACCTGGTTGGCTGTTAAACTAATCACTTACAACATTCTTTTTAAACGTAATACTGTTTTATGCAGGCTGTTCCTACTTTAAATGAAGCCCAGGCATTAAAGCCCAAAGCTGATAACCGCTATGTTTCTTATTTAGATGGTTTCCGGGGTTATGCCATCTCTCTTGTTGTGCTGTCTCATTTTAACCTGGCTAAAATGAGCGTGGCTTTCCTGGGCGTTACCTTGTTCTTTTTTGTAAGCGGGCTGTTAATTACAAGGCTGCTTATTTTTGAATACAACAGGCACGGTAAAATAAACCTCAAGGATTTTTACCTGCGCCGGCTTTTCCGGCTATACCCGGCACTAATCTTTATGTTGCTGGTATCCCTGGCGGTAATATGGCTCAATCATTTCCAGGTAATTGTACCCGATATACTGGCCGGCCTTTTTTATTTTACCAATTATTACTACGTATATTTTGTGCCGCATAATCTTGATCCGAACTACCTGCTGGTCTCAAAAATTTTGTGGTCACTGTCGGTAGAAGAGCATTTTTACCTTTTCTTTCCCTTTGCATTTGTGTTGTTTTTCTCTTTAAAAAACCGTAAACTGCTTAACCTGTTAACAGTGTTATGCCTGGCGGTGCTTATAACCCGTATCGCAGTATTTATCACCGCCCCTCAAGCCATAAAGTTTGATATTACGTATTACACCACTCATTGCCGCGCAGACTCTATATTGTATGGCTGCGTGGCCGCGCTGCTTATTTACCAGCATAATACTCGCTGGTATTTAAGGCTTTTGCAAAGCAAAGCGCCTCTGGTTATAGGCGTATTAATGTTGATTTTTTCGCTGGCTTTCCGCAATGCTTTTTTCCAGGATACGTTTGTTTACACAGTGCAGGGCATAGCGTTATTTTTTGTAATACCCTCTTTATCTTTTGCTTATAAAGATGGCTGGGTTAGTAAAGTGGTGGATAACAAAGCCATGGTATTTGTTGGAAAGCTAAGCTATTCGCTGTACCTGTTTCACTGGGTGGCATTAAAAATAGCCAACCTGTATTTTACTCCGTATGGCCTCAGTTGGTACGCTTTTGTTTTTCCTGTTACCGCCGCTTTATCGCTTACGTCTTTTTATTTTGTAGAAAAGCCGTTTTTATCATTAAGAAGAAAATTCGGTTCCAATGCAAAGTAATACAGGTGGGCAGGGTATTTCACATCGTACATCCCACATCATACACCTAACATAAGTAAGTACTTCGTACTTCTAATTTCGTGCTTATTGTAGGGGGGTGCCCCCAAGCTGCGCAAGGGGTCGGGCTTTCCGCTATTACTCCGGCGCAAGGCCCTGCGGCGAAGGCTTCACCGGGGTAGCCGCTCCAATCCCTCACCCGGTGGGCATTGCGGGTGGCTTTTGCATACTCCTCCGCAATGAGCAGAACAATGAATCTTCAAGTTTCAGGATAACTCAACCGGGTCGCCATGTAATCCCATTGCGGGGCCCAAAACATCTTATGCCTCAACAAGCTGGAGTGAGGTAAAAAAATTTCTTACCTTGTATAAAAGCCGTTATTTTGCGCCTGTAAATCAACTCTTACCGTATCCAAATTCCTTCGTAAAGCTATTTTGTAATCTTCCGTTGTCATCCATGTTGTTCATTTTACCAAGCTGTAATTTGACTGTTTTCCCATTATCCATGCATTAGCCTGCAATATCCTGTTGATTTAGCCAGATTAATCATTAACCTACTGCAAACTTTTAAAGTACTCATGAGAACACAACAGGCGTTGTTAAAGCTGCTGGTATGTTTAGCCACAGCTTTCGTATATGTGCCTTCACCTGCCCAAACAGGCGTGCTGGATCCAAACGATCCCATTGTTATTTATAACCCCGCCACCCCCCCGGCAGTGCCACCTTACGGCACCCTTGCAAAATGGGTTAAAACTACCCGTGTTAGCTGGAATACTTCTACTTTTAAGTGTTACTACTACAATGGGGTTGCATTTCGTGTAAAATTTCCTAAAACCTACCAGCATAGTGTTAATGATGGTAAGAAGTATCCGGTTTACTTGTTCTTTACGGGGCGTGGTGCGTATGCACCCATTTACGACAATGAATTGCAGTTGTCAGCGGCTCTTAGCCGGTCAAATGCTATAGATGCAGGTATTTTCGATGGCTTTATGATTTGCCCGCAAAGCACTACGCCTGGCTGGGGTGCTCCTATCGGTGTAATGAATGATTTTATTTTAAACTACCTGGTTCCGCAATGCAAGGCAGACCGTTTCAGGATTGTTGTAGATGGCTTATCTGCCGGAGGATCTGCAACCTGGAAATTTTTAACCAGTTTTCCCAAAACTGCCGCGGCGATACTGCCCATGTGTAATTCAGACTTAGGTTATCTTGCCAATTTACAGCAGTTTAAATTCACCCCCATCTGGCATTTTCAGGGTGGTATTGATAAAGCGCCTTCCCTTGGTTACACGTTGCAGCTTGCAGACAGTGTTTTAAGTGTAGGGGGCAATTACAAATTAACCGTTTATCCTACATTGGGGCACGGTATCTGGAATGCCACCTGGGCAGAGCCTGATTATTACCCCTTTTTAAACCGGGCATATAAATCTAACCCCTGGGTGTTGTTTGGGAGGAGTGAGTTTTGCCCCGGCGACAACATTAATGTAACCATTGGTGTTACCCCCGGCTTTAACGCGTATGAGTGGCGTAAGGATGGTAATCTTATATCAGGTGCAACCGGTAACCAGGTAACGGTAACTTCTGTAGGTGTATATTCCTGCCGTATGCGGGATGGCGCTACCTTATGGTCAGATTGGTCTCCTATACCCATGGAGATTAAGTATAAAACATCAGCCAACATCCCCAGTATTACTGTTGCCGGCCTTGCCAGCAAGGTTATTCCTTCCCTTGACGGAAGCACCGGTGTAACCTTGCAGGTACCGGAAGGGTATGCGACCTACTCCTGGCAAAAAGAGCCATCTTCCACCGTGCTCAGCACCACTAATACCGTTAATGCCGCTGCACCGGGCGATTATAAGGTAAAAGCAATTGAGCAGTTTGGCTGCAGCAGCGATTTTTCAGCGCCGTTTACAGTAATTGATGCCAACGGTCCTAACAAGCCGGAGGCGCCCATTAACCTGTCAGCGACAACTTTGTCCAAAACAGCCATTAAGCTGGACTGGAGCGATAACCCGCAGCCACAGTATAATGAAACCGGTTTTGAGATTTACGAAGCAAGATCATCTGACGGCCCTTACAGCCTTGTAAGCATTACCGGTGCGGATGTGCTTACTTATACAAGAACAGATTTAAATGCCAACACACGCTACTACTATAAATTAAGAGCGGTTAATGAAACGGCAGCATCTGCCGCATCCAATGTGGCCAATAC
>NZ_VVIP01000076.1 GCF_009650435.1 Foetidibacter luteolus | reverse complement strand
ATGCCGCCCTGAGGGGGCTTGATTGTTTAATGTTCGCTTGTTTAACGTTGAATGTTTGCGACCCCTGTATGACTCTTGCACTTTATAATCTCAATGCAGTCTCGTCAACTTCCCCATCAACAGACCGGCAACCTGCAACTTGTAACCGGTAACTGTCTCTCGGGTGAGGGATTGAAGCGGATACCCCGGTGAGGCCATCGCAGCAGGGCTTTGTGCCGGAGTATGAGCGGAAAGCCCGACCCCTTGCGATAGCTTGGGGGCACCCCCTGAAAATGTCTTGTTCGCTTTACCGCTCTATATCGGTTATGATATTGTGCGCTATGGCATACCTTGTAAGATCGTAATTGGTTTCCAGGTTAAGCTTCTCCATGATGCGCCGGCGATGGGTACTCACAGTGGTCATGGCGAGTGCCAGCGTATCGGCAATCTGCGTGGTTGATTTACCCATTGCCAGCAGCTTGAAAATTTCAAACTCCCGGGTACCAAGCATTTCATGGGGCTTCTTTTCCTCATCAAGCGACGCCAGCAGTTTCTCTGCTATTTCTGGTGTGATATATTTTTTGCCGGTGCGTATCCTCTCGATGGCTTTGATAAGCTCGTACGGGGCAGCGGCCTTGTTAAGATAACCTGCGGCGCCAGCCCTTAACGCCCTTACGGCATACATATCTTCTGTATAAATGCTGAGTATTAATACCGGCAGGTGCGGCTGTATAAGCTTTATTTGTTCAAGCGCCTCAAACCCGCTGCGGCCAGGCATTTCAAGGTCGGAAATAACCAGGTCCCACTTGTTAAGGCTGACTTGCCGCACCAGCGACTCTCCATCGCCCACTTCTGTAATTTCCGCGAAGGGATACTCATCTTTCAATATCTGTATAAGGCCCAGCCGTATAAAGCTATGGTCATCTGCAAGAAGTATCCTCTTCATGATATTGGTGTTTTAAATGACTGTTCTTTAATTGTTAGAGTGTTCAATATCCACATGGATGGAGGTTCCCTTGCCCGGTGACGAAAACAACCTGAAACGGCCGCCCAACGCCTGAACCCTTTCCTTCATGCCCGCAATGCCAAACGACTTTTCGGTTCTTACAGAGGTTGTATCAAAACCTTTGCCATCATCTTCAATAGACACATGCAACAAATCATCTTCCTGATGAATGGAGACCCTTACATTGGCCGCAAGACTATACCTTGTTATGTTGGTAAACGCCTCCTGGAAAACACGGAATAAGCAGGCCGCAACAGCTTCGCTAACCTCTGTTTCTTCCCCTGCAATGTTTAGCACTACAGCAGTGCCGGTATTATTGGAGAATTGTTCTGCCAGCCATTTTACGGCAGGTATAAGCCCGTTACGTTCCAGTATAACCGGCCTTAACTCGCTTAAAATACGGCGCACGGCCTGGTTGCTGCCATCAAGCAGAAAAAGCATGTTTTTAAGCTTGGCTTTTATAGGGGCATTGCTTTCGGGAATCATTTTATCTACCCAGGCAACATCCATTTTTATGGCGGTAAGCTGCTGGCCGAGTTCGTCATGTATTTCCCTGCCTATTCTTTTTCGTTCTTCGTCTCTTACGCTTTGCAGGTGAGAAGTAAGCTGCCGCAGTTTCTCGTTACTGGCCAGCACCTGCGCTTCGGCAGTTTTGCGTACGGTTATATCCCTCAAAAAAACCGAAATACCATTTAGCGATGGGTAAACCTGGCACTCCAGCCAAAGGCCGGCATGTGCATAATAATCTTCCCTGTATACATAATGCTGCTGGTTCATTGCCTGGTAGCATGCCTGCTGCAAAGGTTGCCAGGTAGCTTGAGGCAGGACGCTGTTTATATGCCGCCCGGCAAAAGATTCGGCAGGAGTATTAAACAGGTTGCCGGCTTTGTTATTGGCATAAGTAAAAAGCCAATCGCCATCAATGGCAATAAATGCATCGGAAATTCTTTCTACCAGGCGGCGATAATTTTCTTCGCTTTTCCGCAGCTTTTTTACCGCGTCAATTTTTTCTTTCTCAATTAAACGCTGCTTAAGGGCTGCATCAACCGCCGCCGGCAGGCGGGCCATGCGGTCTTTTAGCAGGTAATCGTCGGCGCCGGCCTTTATAATCTTTACAGCAAACTCTTCAGAAATAGTGCCGGTTACCAATATAAACGGCACCAGCAGGCCACGCTCTTTTACCATGTCCAGGGCTTCGGAAGCGCTGAAACGCGGCAATGTATTGTCTGATATAATTACATGCGGGACGTAGTTATCAAGCGCATTGGCAAAATCTGCCTTCGTCATAACAATGCTAAACTGCCAGCCAGGGTGGCTTTTTTTCAACAGGCGTTGTACCAGTTCGGCATCGGCATCATTATCTTCCAGAATTAATACTTTCAGGTTGTTGTCAGTCATATTTATAGAGTTTGCGGGCCCGGACAAGAATTTTATTAAGCTGCCGGTTGATTAAGTTTAGTATCTGCCAACCTGCAGCTACACCGCCGAAAATGAGTGCAACCAAGGATAAACAATGCAGGTAACGCGTATAAATAAGCTTAGGCAGAAATGGGTTGACACACCCTTAAGAGTGATATTGATTTCAAGATTAGCCATATTTTTTCCATTAGATGTTACCAACACCCATTGAGGACATGTAAGCTGAAACACACAGCATCACAGGGTTGTAAAACAAATGCTGATATAAATAATAATTATGCGGAATACCGTAAAGGTATTATATGCCACGGGAATAACAGCTTAAAATGCACATAGGCATGGCTGTTAATCTATCTGCCTGTTTTAGTGCCACCCTAACCGTACATTGTACCTGTTGGCTGCGCTGATATTACTGCTCTTGCAGGGGAACAGTAAAATAAAAAGAGGATCCTTTGTTGGGAACAGCTTCTGCCCACACACTGCCGCCATGCTTAAGGATAATCCTTTTTACAATGGCAAGACCTGTACCCGTACCCTCAAACTCATCATTGCTGTGCAGGCGCTGGAAAATATGGAACAGCTTGTGGCTGTACTCCATATCGAACCCGGCTCCTTTATCCTTTACCACATACACGCTAAGCCCATCTGCCACTGTAAAATTAACTTCTATGGAAGGTTGCTCTTTTTTAGATGAATACCTGATGGCATTTTTTAGCAACTGCACCCACACTTCCTTTAACATTACCGCATCTCCGTAACAATCAGGCAAATCGCCTATTACAATGTCAAAAACTTCCTGCTCCTGCTCAGTAAGTAACTCATGGATGCACTGCCAGGCAAGCTTTTGCATGGGCACCTGCTGCAGCAATAAATGCTTGCGGCCCAGGCGGGAAAAACTTACCAGTTCTTCTATAAAATGATTGGCCTTTTTGGAGTTGGTAACTATAGTTTCTATTAACCGCCGGGCTTCATCATCCAATTGGCCGCTATACTCTTCTTTAAGAATAGACGAAAAGCCGATAACAGCCCGTAATGGCGCTCTCAGGTCGTGAGAAAGCGCATGCTGAAGTTCTTCCAGGTCCTGAATAGTGGTTTGAAGCTGGCGGTTTAAATCTTCGATTCTCTTTTCCAGTTGATAATTTTCCATAAGCTTAGGTGTTCCATAAAACCATTACCAGGGGCTGAATAAATTATGCAAACAATCATCTTTCATGACAAACAAAAGCGCAATACAACATTGCAGCCATACATATATTCAAAATACTATACAGAATGGCAACCGCTGTTAACTTACCTATATGGTTTTTTGATTTAACAGCACCCAGTACAAGCCAAGTTCACTTACCGCTTTGGCAAAACTTTCAAAATCAACAGGTTTTACTACGTAACTGTTAACGCCCAGGTTGTAACTGTTAAATATATCTTTCTGTTCTTTGGAAGAGGTCATGATAACTACCGGTATCCTCTTCGTTAAATCATTGCCTTTTATCTGGCGCAGTACTTCAATACCATCCACCTTGGGCATTTTGATATCCAGCAGTATCACTTTGGGGATGTTTTCTACATTTCGCTGCGAGTATATTCCCCTGGCAAAAATAAAATCCAGGGCTTCTGCCCCGTCCTTCAGGTGTATCAGGTTATTAGCCAGGTTTATTTTCTTTAGCGCCCTTATGGTCAGTTCCGCATCGTTGGGATTATCTTCAACCAGCACTATCTCTACTTCGTTATAGGTTTGCATGTTGATAGTTAAGGATATTGTATCAATGGTTTGTTTTTCAATGTTCATAGTTAGCCTCCCGGGGCTGTAATGTTCTCTTAATTATCTACCTACCTTGCCTGCTATTTAATTGTTGAACGATTAAAATTAATGACACAGCAGCAATTAACGACATTAAAATTACCAGTACATAAAGAACATCTGCCCCTGCTGTAACTTCACAGGCTTTTATCACCAGTTAATCATTACCCGCTATTTCAATCACGCAATACTAAAACACCCGCTGTATTTTTCCTTCAGCAGCCAGGCAAAGAACAACCTTTAGAAAAATAAGCGTATTATCCTGAAATAAAAAGCGTATTTCTACGCTTTTTTTACTGCATTTTTTTTATTATCATCATACCGCGTTAAAAAATATAAACCTGCCGGTAAAAACATTAACATAAGCAGCACTGCCTGTATATTTACCAGTGTTTTTATTTCCTGTAATCCGCACCATGTAAACACCCCCTATCATCAGTCATTGTTCCCCCCTTTGCATAGTTGTGCCGTATAAGGCAACGCTTTTGCAGTTTATAAATATATTATTATGAACGAGATTGCTGACTTCTTTAAAAAACTGCTGGATACATCTGACTGGCCACCACGATGGCACTGTGGCAAATGGAGCGATTTTCACGGATGGCTGTATATCATCAGCGACCTGCTGATATGGGCCGCTTACTTTGCCATACCCGTGGCAATAATTAAATACATCTCAAAAAAGCAGGACGCCAAATTTATACGGCTGTATTTTTTATTCGCGGCATTTATATTGGCCTGCGGCGCCACACACTTTTTGGATGCCATTGCTTTTTGGATACCCGCTTACAGGCTTAACGCATTGGTGCGCTTTATAACCGCCGTTGTAAGCTGGCTTACGGTTTTTCAACTTCTCAAATACCTGCCGGAAGCCTTTTCGCTCAAATCCAAACAAAGCCTGCAGGTAGAGATAGACCACCGTCACAAAGCGGAAGACGAATTGCGCAGACTGAACGCCACACTGGAACAGCGGGTGCACGAACGTACCGCTGAATTGCAAAATACGCTCCGCGAAATATCCGCCTACAAGTTTGCCCTTGACGAGTCCGCCATCGTAGCCATCACCAACCAAAAAGGTATCATCACCCACGTAAATGATAACTTTTGCCGCATCTCCAAATACAGCAGGGAGGAGTTGCTTGGGCAAGACCACCGCATCATCAATTCCGGCTATCACTCAAAGGAATACATCAGGGATTTATGGGTTACCATCGCCAATGGTAAAATATGGAAGGGCGAATTGAAAAACAAAGCCAAAGACGGCACCTTTTATTGGGTGGATACTACCATCGTGCCCTTTTTGAATGAACAGGGCAAACCTTACCAGTATGTGGCCATAAGGGCAGATATTACCGAACGTAAAAAAGCTGAAGAAAAAATACTTAGCCTAAACCTTAGCCTTGAAAAAAGTGAAAAGCAATTCAGGGCCATGATTGAGCACAGCAAAGACGTATTTGTGGTATCAAGCGAGCAGGGCGTATCATTTGTAAGCCCGGGCATAAAGCAAATGCTCGGCTACACCGAAGAAGAATTTAAAACCCTTACGCCGGAAGAGCTAATGCACCCCAGCGACTTGCCGCTGCGCTGGAACGAACTGGCTAACCCCGGCGATATGATAGACCTTGAGTTCCGCAGCCGCCACAAAAACGGGGAATGGCGGTGGCTGGAAGGTACCGGCGTAAACCTTAAAGACATAGAAGGGCTTAACGGAATTGTTTTTACCCTGCGGGACGTTACGGAACGTAAAATATCCGAACAAAGGCTGGCGGAAAGTGAACGCATCTATAAAACCATCGCATCAAGCATACCCGGCTCTATTATTTGCCTTATTGATAAAGAATACCGCTACCTTCTGGTAGAGGGCGATATGCTGGAAAAAACGGGTTACATTGCCCATAATTTGTTGGGTAACAAAGCGGAAGATGTGTTACCGGAAAAAAGGTTCCAGGAATTGCTGCCCAATTTTAAACGGGTGCTGAATGGAGAATATTTTATTACTGAAACCAGCCGTGCGGGCTTTGAGCTTGCTACCCGGTACGTGCCGCTGAGAGCAGACGATGGCGAAGTATATGCCGCCATGATAGTTGCCATTGATATAACCCGGCTAAAACAGGTACAGCGGCAACTGGAGCAGCTTAACCTTACACTGGAAAAAAAAGTAGAAGAGCGCACAGCCCAGCTCGAAACAGCCAATAAAGAGCTGGAAGCCTTTTCTTATTCAGTATCGCACGATTTAAGGGCGCCATTACGGGCCGTTAGCGGCTTTGCAAAAATGCTGGAAGAAGATTATGAACAGCTGATTGATGATAATGGCAAAAGGTTACTGACAACCATACAGCAGAACTCCCGGCAAATGGGCATGTTGATTGATGATTTATTAGAATTCTCCCGCCTGGGCCGCAAAGAGCCGCAAAAATCACGCATTGATATGAACGCCATGATTGCTTCTGTTATACAGGAAGCAAAGGTATCTAACAAGTACCACGCAAACATAATTGTTGACCACCTGCTGCCTGCTTATGGCGATACCGCCCTTATAAAACAGGTACTCGTAAACCTTGTTTCAAACGCGTTTAAATATTCTTCAAAGAAAGAAAGCCCGCAAGTAAACATTACCTCATTTAAAAAAGACGACCAGGTGGTTTTTGCTGTTAAAGACAATGGCGACGGTTTTGACATGCAGTACCAGCAAAAATTGTTTAAAGTGTTCGAGCGGCTGCACAACAGCGATGAATTTGAGGGCACCGGTGTTGGTCTTGCTATCGCCAAACGCATTATTGAAAAGCATGGCGGCCGCATTTGGGCCCATGCTGTTAAAGGCGAAGGCGCAAGCTTTTACATTTCGTTACCTGACAAAGAGGTGCAGCAGCCATAAGAAAGAATTTTTAGGGGGTGCCCCTCGTGCCTCGGGTCGGGCTTTCCGCTTTTACTCCGGCACAGACCAACCGCACAAGACCTTCACCGGGGTAACCGCTTCAATCCCTCACCCGAAAGCTGGTTGCAGGTTACCAGTTGCAGGAGGCCGGTCTGTTGATACGGTGTCTTTAAGAAGTGATGTGGCATTAACGGTTCCGTTTGCCCGAAGGGCATCAATAACAATAGCCACGGGTGAAACCCGTGGTCAAAGAAAATAACCGTCCAACAACCCTGCAGGGGTTGAATATACACAAGCATTCAACCCTTGCAGGGTTGGATTGCTACATGGCAAGTAACCCCGGTTTACAACCGGGGCTATTATAAGTAAAGCCTTTCAGGCTTCCATTAACGTTAAACAAAAGAACATGGAACAACCAAAGCCTCATGGAAGCGGCATGCATCGCCATATCTACAATGAGTAAGATATTTTATGCACTTCATGTAAACTTCTCTTCACTTCATGCAGCACAGCATTGCCCACAGCCTTCCGTGGCTATAATTTGCAGCAGATTTTAAAACAGTTAACCTTTCATAAAAGAAAAACACCCTGGCCCATTTTCCCGGTCCGCCAAAACCCTTAACCCGCTAAAACCCTTATGCAGTAAGGCATACAGCAAGCGGGCCGGGAGCAGGCTGCAACACTTTTCTATTCTGACAGGTAGCTGCAAACAAACAATAACATCACCCGTTAACACAACTTAAAACCTTTTAAAATGAAAAGCATTTTTCTTGTGCTTGCAGCAGCCCTTGCAGCTACAGCATTGCTTACCCCTTCCTGCAAAAATGTGCAGGGCGAAACTAAAACCCCTGCTTACGACAGCACGCTTAAACTTATTGCCCGTGGCGAATACCTGGTAAACACCACCGGCTGCGATGACTGCCATTCCCCCAAACAAATGGGCCCGCAAGGCCCGGAAATCATCCCGGAATTAAGGCTATCCGGCTACCCTTCGGGCAGGCCCATACAAAAGGCTGACAGTAATGTGGTAAAACAAGGCTGGGCTTTATTCGGGCCGGATTTAACGTCCGCTGTAGGTCCCTGGGGCATGTCCTTCGCGGCTAACCTAACATCCGACGGTACCGGCATCGGCAACTGGAAAGAGGAACAGTTCATCAATGCCATACGCAATGGCAAATGGAAAGGCCTGGATGCTAACCGCCCCCTGCTGCCACCCATGCCCTGGTTTGTGTACAGGAACATGACGGATTACGACCTGCGTGCCATTTACGCTTTCCTAAAAACCACCAAACCTGTAAAGAACATGGTACCAATGCCCAAACCCTTTTCAGAACTTAATTAAGCCAACCGCAACAACACGTAAAAACAAAATCACATATAGTCATGAGCCACAAACCAACCATACTGGTAACCGGCGCCACCGGGGCACAGGGCGGCAGTGTTGCCAATGCTTTACTTGCCGGCAACCAATTTAATGTGCGTGTACTTACCCGCTATGCATCGTCAGCCAAAGCGGTAGAATTAAAAGCAGCCGGCGCGGAAATTGCCGAGGGCGATTTTGAAGACCCCGCAAGTTTATTGAATGCTATGAAAGGTTGCTATGGCGTATTTGGCGTAACCAATTTCTGGGAGCATTTTCACAACGAATACCGCCAGGGCAGAAACCTTATTAACGCGGTACACCAGAGCGGTATAAAGCATTTTGTATTTCATACACTGCGGCATTACGGTAAACTGAGCAACGGGGAATTACCGGTACCGCATTGTGACATCAAGGCAGACCTGCAGGATTACTGCAATGCACTGGGCGTACCCGCTACTTTTGTGCAGATTGGGTTTTATTACGAAAACTTTTTCAGCTTCTTTCCTTTCCAGAAAGATGACAGTGGTAGTTACTATTTCGGTTTCCCGCAGGGCGATACAAAACTGGCTGCTGCCAGTGTGGAAGATACGGGCGGGGTGGTTGCCAGTATATTCAATCACCCGGACGTGTACATCGGCAGAACGGTAGGTATTGTTGGCGCGGATAAAACTTGCGCTGAATACGCAGCCATTTTTAGCAAAATTCTGGGCAGGCACGTGTACTTTAACCATATACCCAGGGATGTATATGCCTCTTTTGGTTTTCCCGGCGCTGAAGAACTGGCCAACATGTTTGAAGTGCAGCGCCTGTACATACCTAACCGGCAGCTTGATTTAATAGAAAGTTATGGGCTAAACCCTGCCATGCAAAGTTTTGAAAGCTGGGTAGCCAAAAACAAAGACCGGTTTGATGCATGGTTCGCTTCCGCGGAAAAACCGGAACCGGTGAGTATATAACCCCTTTCTTATAAGTCCAACCTCTTGCATTCATCAGCGGAATTTTTTCTGCGCAGGTTAACACAGTGATAAATGCAGGAGGTTTGTTTTTTTGCGGCCGGGCCCTGTTCAGGGCCTTTTTTTCTCAACCTTATCATGATAGGGCAGGTACATGGGCAAAGCGGCCGAACCATACCATTGATACAATTCCGCATCCAGGTATTTCTGCTGAACGGCTGGGTCTGTGGCCAGCAGTTGGTTAGCCTCTTCTACTGTTTTGGCATTTAAAATAAAAATGCCCCGGTAAGCTTTATCGTTTTTCACTAATGGCCCTGCCACCACCAGTTTACCGGCTTTTGCCAGGCGGTTAATGTTATCAAGATGGCCACGAAATGCGCTATCCCTGACACTTTTATCAGAACCGGTGTTGGCGCCGGTTTTTAGCATTACAAGAGTGTACATTTTCATACCGTATTCGTCGGCGCCAAGAGAGTCTGCAAGTGGTTGGTTGTATACGCTTTCTGTTTGGGAATATGCGGCAATGCCGCATAAGCAAAATGCAAGAAGGTAAAGTAGCTGTTTCATTGAGCCGTTTTTTGATTCGGTAAAGTACCTAAATGAACGGATAATCAGCAGGAAAAAATTTAGACGCGGTTGTTGGTATTTACAGGGGGTGCCCCCAAGCTGCGCAAGGGGTCGGGCTTTCCGCTATTACTCCGGCGCAAAGCCCTGCTGCAAAGGCCTCACCGGGGTAACCGCTTCAATCCCTCACCCGATCGTGTAACACGCTGCTTTTTTGATGGACAGGTTTTATATATAGAAATGAGACGCAACACCTCTGCCTGGCAATGGAGAGTCGGTAGGGACAAAACCTTCTACCCGGGTCTGAAAAGCTGCCAAATGAACAGAACGATGAATGTAGTGCGACGCAACCAAAGCCCCATAAAAAGTACCGAACGCCGGCCACCAAAATGTTAACATAAAAGATGATGCCCGCCTCGGCTAACAAAAACAAAACCGCCCGGGATAACCCGGGCGGCGATTTTATTCAAAATGATTAAGGAGCTTACTCTTCATCATCAAAGTTCATGGCCTCACGTGCGGTGGAGAGCAGTTCGTACTCTTCCTTGCTGCCTACGATAAGGTTATCGAACTCTTTCTGGCCGGTACCCGCAGGTATCAGGTGGCCGGTAATCACATTCTCTTTCAGGCCCAGCATGTCATCGCTCTTGCCTTGTATTGCGGCGGAGCTTAACACTTTGGTTGTTTCCTGGAACGAAGCGGCAGATATCCAGCTTTGTACACCCAGAGAAGCTTTGGTAATACCTAACAGTACGGGTTGCGCTGTAGCTGGTTCCGCATCGCGTACTTCGGCCAGCTTTTTATCGTTGCGCCGCAGTACTGAATTTTCTTCGCGAAGTTCACGAACAGTTACAATCTGGCCAGCCCTCAGCTTAGAGCTTTCACCCGGATCAGTAATTACCTTTTTATCATAGATGCGGTCGTTCTCGTCTATAAACTCGAAGCGGTCTGTCAAATCTTCCTCCAGGAATTTGGTATCGCCTGCATCAACAATTTCTACTTTCTTCATCATCTGACGAACGATTACCTCAATGTGCTTATCGTTTATTTTTACACCCTGTAAACGATATACTTCCTGTATTTCATTTACCACATATTCCTGTACAGCAAACGGCCCCTTGATAGAAAGGATATCAGCGGGTGAAGTCTGTCCATCAGACAATGCTGTACCAGCTTTTACAAAGTCACCATCCTGTACAAGTATCTGGCGGGTAAGCGGCACCAGGTATTTCTTCACTATGCCATCCTTGGCTTCCACGATTATTTCGCGGTTACCACGTTTTACGTTACCAAAAGCTACCACACCATCAATTTCGCAAACTACAGCCGGGTTGCTCGGGTTACGTGCTTCAAACAGTTCGGTTACACGTGGCAGACCACCCGTGATGTCACCGCTCTTACGCAGCGTTCTGGGTATCTTCACAATTACCTGCCCGGCCTTTACCTTATCACCTTCTTCAACAATCAAACGGCTGCCTACAGGAAGGTTATAGTTTTTAATTTCTTTCCCTTCAACTACCAGGCCTGGAATTTTGGTTTTATCTTTTGTTTCAATTACCACTTTATCGCGGTGACCGGTTTGTTCGTCTGCTTCTTCGCGGTAGGTAATACCTTCCAAAACATTCTCAAACTTAATTTCACCGGTAATTTCTGCTACCACAACGTTGTTGAATGGATCCCAGGTACAAATCACATCACCTTTTTTCACTTCCTGGCCATCTTTTACGTTAAGGGTAGCACCGTAAGGAATGTTATTGGTAATCAGCAACCTGTCATTCTTAACATCCATAATCCTCACTTCACCGGTACGGCCTATTACCACCTGTATCTTGTCGCCTTCGTTGTTTTCTGTGTTTACAGAACGCAAGCCGTCAAACTGGATGGTACCGTCGAACTTGGCAGTAAGTGAAGATTCTACTGAAGAAGAACCCGCAATACCACCCACGTGGAAGGTACGAAGGGTTAACTGTGTACCGGGCTCACCAATTGACTGTGCGGCTATGATACCTACCGCGTCGCCACGCTGGGCTATATAACCTGTAGCCAGGTTTTTACCATAACATTTCACACACACACCGCGTTTGCTTTCGCAGGTAAGTACAGAGCGTATTTCAACGGTTTCAATACCGGCTTCTTCTATCGCCCTGGCTATATCTACAGTAATTTCTTCACCTGCGCTAACAATCAGTTCATCGCTAACCGGGTTGTACACATCATGCAGGGAAGTTCTTCCCACAATCCTGTCCAGCAACGGTTCCACTACATCCTCGTTATCTTTTAACGCAGAAGTTGCAATACCTCTCAGGGTTCCGCAATCTTCTTCGCTTATCACCACGTCCTGGGCAACGTCAACCAAACGGCGGGTAAGGTAACCGGCATCGGCTGTTTTAAGGGCCGTATCCGCAAGACCTTTACGGGCACCGTGGGTTGAGATAAAGTAGTCCAATACGTTCAGGCCACCTTTAAAGTTGGAAAGGATAGGGTTCTCAATGATTTCAGAACCTGTAGAACCAGACTTTCTCGGCTTGGCCATCAAACCCCTTATACCGGCCAACTGCTTAACCTGTTGCTTACTGCCACGTGCGCCGGAATCAAGCATCATGTACACAGAGTTAAAGCCCTGCTTATCACTTGCCATTTCACGGATCAGCGTTTCAGTAATGCGGGTATCCACACGGCTCCATATATCAATTACCTGGTTGTAACGTTCGTTATTGGTAATTAAGCCCATGTTGTAGCTTTCCCATACTTCTTCTACCTCTACCTTGGCCTGCTCCAGCAATTCGTTTCTTACTTCAGGTATAATAAGGTCGTTTACGTTAAAGGACAAACCACCACGGAAGGCCATACGGAAACCGAGGGTTTTGATATCATCCAGGAATTTAGCCGTTTTAGGAACGTCTGTAATCTTGATGATATCGCCAATGATTTCACGAAGTGATTTCTTGGTAGCCAGGGCGTTTACGAAACCTACTTCAGCAGGTACGAACTGGTTAAACAGTACGCGGCCTACCGTAGTTTCAATCAGTTTTGCTTTTAATGCGCCGCCTTCGCGTACATTGGTTTTTACTTTAATGAAGGCATGCAGGTCAACCCGGCCTTCGTTATAGGCTATCAATACTTCTTCAGTGCTGTAGAAGGCTTTGCCTTCGCCCTTCACTTTTTCAGTATCAGTAGATTTTTTTCCTTTTGTAATGTAGTACAGGCCTAACACCATGTCCTGAGAAGGCAGGGTGATGGGTGTACCGTTCTGCGGGTTAAGGATGTTGTGTGAAGAGAGCATCAATAACTGCGCTTCCAGTATTGCGGCACTGCTGAGCGGAACGTGAACCGCCATCTGGTCACCGTCAAAGTCGGCGTTGAAAGCGGATGTTACCAGCGGGTGCAACTGGATGGCCTTACCTTCCACCAAACGCGGCTGGAAAGCCTGGATGGATAAACGGTGCAGCGTTGGTGCACGGTTTAGCATTACAGGATGGCCTTTCAATATGTTTTCCAGGATATCCCAAACCACCGCTTCTTTCCTGTCAACCAGTTTCTTGGCGGATTTTACGGTTTTTACGATACCCCTTTCAATCAATTTGCGGATGATGAATGGCTTAAATAATTCGGCAGCCATATCTTTTGGAAGGCCGCACTCATGCATTTTAAGCTCCGGGCCGACCACGATAACAGAACGGCCGGAGTAATCCACACGTTTACCCAACAGGTTCTGGCGGAAACGGCCTTGCTTACCTTTCAGTACATCAGAAAGAGACTTTAATGCACGGCCACCTTCCGCCTTAACAGCGTTGGATTTACGGCTGTTGTCGAATAAGCTGTCCACCGCTTCCTGCAGCATACGTTTTTCGTTGCGCAGGATCACTTCAGGGGCTTTAATTTCCAACAGACGTTTTAAACGGTTGTTGCGTATGATTACACGACGGTAAAGGTCGTTAAGGTCTGATGAAGCAAACCGGCCACCATCCAACGGCACCAACGGGCGCAGTTCAGGTGGGATAACCGGAATATACTGCATTACCATCCACTCGGGGCGGTTGGTAATCCTGGTGCTGGCATCGCGGAAAGCTTCCACCACGCTAAGGCGTTTCAAGGCATCAGCCTTACGCTGCTGGGAGGTTTCTGTAGCTGCCGCGTTACGCAGTTTGTAGCTCAGTTCATCCAGGTCAAGCCTTGCCAGCAGGTCATGCACAGCTTCGGCGCCCATTTTAGCGATGAATTTCTGCGGATCTTCATCCGGCAGGTATTGGTTATCCTTGGGCAGGTTATCAATAATGTCCAGGTATTCTTCTTCTGTCAGCAGGTCGCCGGTGTTCAGGCTTTCCTTAACACCGCCCTGTATAACAGCGTATCTTTCGTAATAAACAATGGTTTCCAGCTTTTTAGAGCTCATGCCAAGCAGGTAGCCAATTTTGTTGGGCAGGCTCTTAAAATACCAGATGTGAACCACAGGAACCACCAGCTTGATGTGGCCCATGCGCTCACGACGCACTTTCTTTTCGGTAACTTCCACACCGCAACGGTCGCACACGATGCCTTTGTAACGGATACGTTTGTATTTGCCGCAGGCACACTCATAGTCTTTTACCGGTCCAAAAATCCTTTCGCAGAACAAACCATCACGCTCGGGTTTATACGTGCGGTAGTTGATGGTTTCAGGCTTTAAAACCTCGCCAAAGCTGCGCTCTAAAATACTGTCAGGCGACGCCAGACCGATGGTTATTTTAGAAAAAGTTGCTTTGGGACGGTTGTCTCTTTTAATGGCCATATTTAAAAATTGCAATTTTTAAAAACTTGTCAACCCTGTTTTTTTGAAACCCAGTGGCTGCTTTTGCACCAATACAATAACACCGCAGGAACAAATGATTCTTTACAACTTACTGCTTAACAGTTAGTTGAGGCAGAAAACGCTCTGTTTGCGATGACTGAATTTGTATTAGCTGAACAAAATGGAAACACTGCTTCAAAATGCATAGGGCGGCAAAGGTAATGAAATATATATTCTGTCAAATAGTAAAATTTTACCTGAAATCCTAACATTCTGTTGAAAAAGAGGGAGATTTTTTGGTTTTTGGGTGGCGGGCAGCGATTTTTCATGGCATCTGCCGTTGCGTCGTCCCGAAACTTCGGGATTCATCGTTCTGTTCATTGGGCAGCTTTTCGGACCCTTGTAGCAGATTTGCTCCTGCCACGTCTGCTGACAGTCAGGGGTGTTGCATTCTCATTTCCATATAAACCCTTTCCATCAAAAAACAGCGTGTTACACTTTCGGGTGAGGGATTGAAGCGGTTACCCCGCTGAAGCTTTCGTAGCCGGGCTCTGTGGCGGAGTAATAGCGGAAAGCCCGACCCCTTGCGCAGCTTGGGGGCACCCCCTGAAAATTCGTCTTTTCCTAAAACTTGCCCGGAATGGCTTTTTGCAGTACGGCTTTGTAGCCTTCCACATCTTTATTATCCTTCAGCAAATCCAGGTTAGACTGGCTAATGATAGCGTACTGGTACTTATCAGCGGTAAGCCAGGGCATAATGCGGCCCTGGGTAAAAGGCTTGGTTTTGTCAACATAATCCATGGCGCCAACGGCGTCGGGAAAAGGCCCTACCAGCATAAGGTGGTAACGGTCATCCAGCTTAACAGAGGTGATATCTATTTTTTGGTTGTAATATTTTTCTTTATTGAACCGGTTGAACGCGTTGCGGGCCTCGTTTACAAAAACGGGGGCCACCTTATCGAACAGCATTAAGACAAACTGCGGCTCGGATGCATTGAAAGCAAAGGTTTTAACCACTACAGGCGCCTTAACCGCTGTATCAACTTTTATGGTAACCGGTCTTTCTATAGGTTTTGCCACCACGGAATCCCGCTTAATCACCGGCTGAGATACCGTTTTGGATTCCTGCAGGTTTACGATGGGGGATGCATCTTCCTCGTAGCGCTTTATTTCAAGCTGTGTAAGGTACGCTTCTATCTCGCTGCGGCGGCTAAGCACATCAATCATAGTGTTGGCTTTTTCCGCCAGCGGGGATGAGGCATACATATCCGACAGGCTTCTAAGCCGGTTAATGGCCGCACTGTCGTTTTTCTCCGACACATGGTATATGGCTTCTATGTACAGCAACTGGGGTGTCCAGTAACTGTTACCATACAGGCTGTCTGCAGCCTGCTTTTCCTGCTCGGCTTTTTTAAAGTCGCCTTCGATGAACAGGCGGTAAATTTCCTCGTACTTTTTAGTGGCGGGATTTTTTTCGCTGCTCTCTTTTACTATTTCTACAGGTTTGTTCAGCATTTTCTGCCATTTTCCTTCCTTGTCTACCGCTGCAAGGGCACGTTTAACAGAATCGGCACTGCCGGTGCGGCCTAATTTGTTGTAACAGTAATACAGGTTAAATAAAGCCTCGGGTTTATTTTCATAATCTGTAAAGCGCTGGTTAAGGTCTTCGTAGTTTTCAGCGGCTGTGCCATATTCTTCCAGTTTATCCTGGAAGGCTTTACCCACGTTAAACATGGCTTTGGCTATTTTATCGTTGGAGGCTTTTACCTGGTCTTCTTTTAATGGCAGGTTGGCCAGCAGCCCGTCAAAAGAAATGTCTGCAGGTGCCATTTCGGAAGCCAGCGTATCTCCCTGTACAGCCTGCAGCTGCTGTTCGCCTTCGGTGGCAAGGGCAGATATTTTGTTAAGGTCTGCCTTGCGGCGCCAGTTGTCTTCATTGGGCCTTTCTCCCCAGGTTTGCCTAAACTGGTTAAAACCGGAATTTTTTAGCGACATATTATTAAAATACCAATCACCTTTACTGGTGAACAAATCCGCACTCCCCTCCCGCTGTACAGCCGGGTTTATATTTTCCTGTTTGCTGCCCTCTTCTTCCTTAATACCCTGTGCTTTGTGTAATTGTTTTACTGTTTTCTTTATAAGCGCATCTCTTTCCGCTATTGGCATAGCGGCTACTTTTTGCAGGCTATCCTGCTGAAAAATAACACGTTTGTTCTCTACAATTAGCTGTAAGGCAGATTTTCTTTCATCCACCCTTTTTTTATCCTCATCCAGCGTGAGGCTGTTTACATCCACACTGTCGTATAAAGACGCGGCCAGTTCATATTTCTGTGTTTCGTACGAAATATCAGCAGCCAGTGTAAACGACAGGCTTTTCTGTTGAGGGTTATCAATACTGCTCTTCACACTTTTTTCAAGGTCTTTCATGGCTTCGCTGTAGCCGCCCCTTTCCAGCTCCGCCTGTGCAGCGGCGTAATAAATAATATCCCGGTAACGGGCATACTTTTCCCGCCGGGCCAGTTTAAGCAGGTTATTTATTTTTTCCTGTATAAAGTTTTGTTCGCCGGTGCCGCTGTTCAGCATTACACTGTTCAGGTTGGCATAAACTTCCAGTATGGGGTCAACGGCATGGTCGGCAGCTTTGCCGTACCAGGCAGAGGCTTCTTCAATTTTATTGACATGTTCGTACAGTTGGGCAATCAAAAACTCCCAGCGTGACCTTTCTCTTTTTCCATTCGCATTGTCCAACGCCTGCTCCAGGTGAATGGCGGCACTGTCGTAAGCTTTTTCTTTATAAAACAAATAGGCATCCAGTTCGTGAAGGTCTGTGCGGAGCCGTTCGGGAAAATTAGGATCGCCTTTTAAAATCTCTATCATACCGCCGGCTTCAGAAACTTCGCCACTGTCAATGAACGCCCTTGACATCCACAGGAAAGCTTCGTTACGGCTGGGCTTGTGCACGCCAAAACCTTTTTTCTCTTTGGTAGAAACTGAAAATTTGCCTTCATTACCGCTTTCATTACTGCCGATGGGTATATCATAGCCGTCGTCTTTAGGGGCAAAAGCATAGTTTACATAACGGAAAGTGGCAATGGCAGAATCATAATCCCCCCTGTAGAAATAAGCCTTGCCCAGCAGCATATACAGGTTATCAATCCAGTTGTTGCGCAGGTCGTGGAGAAGTACGCCAGCCGTAGCATGATAAATAACAGAATCAAGTTCGCTCCTGTTCTGGGCAATGGTTTCAAGGGAATAGTTATAAAAAGGTATCAGGGGTTGGGTATAGTCTTCTTTAAAAGAAAGCTTGGCGTTTTCAACAATTTCGTTCAGCTTATTGTTAGCGTTAAAATAGTAGTTAAAATGGGTAACGGTATTCTGGTACAACCTGCGGCCAAAACCAAATTTTTTTTCGCCGGTTTTTTCAGAGGCCAGCCGCCGGTTCTCGTATTTTTTGGGTTTGTCTTTATCCAGGTCAATAGACGAGCCGGGTTGTGCAAGGCAGTATTGTACCAATAATACGGAAAGTAAACAGCAAAATATCTTAATCGTCGCGTTGTTCATGAATATCGCTTTCTTTAAGCAGCAGCAGGCTTACGGCACCGGTTAAGGTTGCCGCCCATCTATTAAACTGCAAACCTGCTACATTTATTTTTAAAAATACAAGGATTTTCCCAGCATTCTAAATGTTGAATGCTATTGCCGGGTATTTTTATGGGACGGACTTGGGTGCCACTATGAGACTTTTGTTGTGTCACTCACTTGTACTGTCGTATTTCATGGCAGCTTTTCAGACCCCGGGCAGGTAGAGATGCGATGCATCGCATCTCTACAACCTAATGTTGCTTTGGAGAATATGGAAAACGCAGTTTCCCCCTAATGTTTGTGATCATTTGGGGTAGTCCATAAATTCATCTCAAAAATGAGGCATATCTACCTTTTTCTCAACCGAACCACATACCCGCCGCCAGGCGCCATTTTTATAGTAAGGCTATCTGCTTTGGAAACGGTTTTGTTGTAAAGCTTGTAGTCAGAGGCATACTTGTCTGCATTAGTGCCGTCTTCGCAAATGGTGGCTTCAAAACTGCCTTCCTCCAAAAAAGTAAGTGGTATGGTAAACTCCCGGGCTGTTAAATCCGTCATGGCGCCTAGGTACCAGTCGTTGTTCTTTTTACGGGAGGTGATAATGTAATCACCAACTTTTCCATCAAGCATAACCGTGTTATCCCAGGTGGTGGGTATGGCGCCCAGCAGGTCCATAAAAGCGGGTTCCAGCAGGCCCTGGGATGGGTTACCGGCAAAAAACTGTATCGGGCTGTCATACACCACGTACATGGCCAGTTGCTGGCAACGCGTACCAAACGACATTACTTTTTCGGCAATGGGGCGGAATGTTTTTGCTGTGCCATTGTCCAGTATGCCTGGCTCGTAATCCATGGGGCCGGCAGTCATGCGTATAAAGGGCAGCAGCAGGTTATGCTCTGGCGTGGCTTTGCTGCTCCATATATTGTATTCGGAACCCAAAACACCTTCGCGGGTTATGGCGTTGGGGTAAGTGCGGTTAAAACCAGCCGGCTTAAATGCGCCGTGAAACATGACCAGTAACTTGTATTTGGCACAGGCTTCGGCTATTTTATAGTAGAAGTTTACGGCTTTCTGGTCGTCGCGGTCAATAAAATCGGTCATAATAAAAGCAACACCCCATTTATTAAACTGCTGCAGCGCAGGTTCCAGTTGTTTGTCGAGCGTCATTGCCAGGGTCCACATGCTTAACCTTATGTTTTTACTTTTGGCGTAAGCGGCAATTTCATCCATATTAATATCGGGGTTAACCTTAAACAGGTCGTTGTTGTCGCTCCAGCCGGCATCCATCATAATGTATTCAAATCCAAAACGCTTGGCAAAATCAATATAATATTTATAAGTAGCTGTATTAATGCCGCTTTTAAAAGGCACATTAAATACGTTGGTGGAGATTATCCATTCGTCAGTTGCCTTACCGGGCGCTATCCATGATGTATTTTGCACCCGGGATGGAGATGCCAGGCGATAGACCATATCGTTGCCCGGCAGTTGTTTGTCCTCAGCCGCAATTAGTACTACCCGCCAGGGAAAATTGCGGGTACCTTTTGTTTTGGCTATAAAAGCTGACCTTTTGGTTACATATACCTGGGAGAATTCACCTTTCAGCACCGCTTCTTCGGCGGGGTAAGGCGCAAACTTGCCCTGCAGGGTATTGCCGCCGGTACCGTTGACAAACATGCCCGGGTAATCTTCCAGGTCAGATTCTGTAATAACCATCTTAGGGCCGCTTTCCGGCGCCACCAGCACCGGCGTAAAAGAGAGGTTGTTTGCCTGTATGCTGTCCAGCGGTTTTAACTGGTAAGGCTCTTCAAAGCTGGTATGGTAAATATCCTGGTTATCTCTTTTAACTACTTCAGGGTAATATACCAGGTGGTTTTGCTGAAAGCTGAAGCCTGCTATCTCGTTTTCTATGGTAATGTTTTCTTTAAAAAAAGTGGTTATCCTGTAGGCAAACCCATCATCATACAAGCGGAAGATAACGCCAAAAGAGTTGTTGAAGCGAACAACCAGCTCGTTATAGTTATCCGGTATGTTTTTTCTCTTTTCCGGCACGGGAGAGGTGATGATACCCCTGTTTTCCGCTGTCGAAAATTTTGGCGCAGCCATGCCGGCCGATAATTTTTTGCCATCTTTCAACAGCATATCAATGGTACAGGGGCCGGCAATCAGTTGCTGGCGGTAATAGAGTGAATAGGTTAGCGTTTTGTCAATTGAAACGGTAAGCTTAACAGAGCCGCCTGGCGATTGCAGGTCTTTGTTTATGGCTGCGCATACAGGCAACGCCATTATAACGGCAAACAGCAATGGCAAACATTTCATGGCAAGGGGTTTATGCTGGTTAAGTATATGCGGGTATTTAACAGCTATAAGATAGTTATTTTCTGGGCTTTATGCAAGTAGAACACCGCCAAAAACAAAGCCGGGATTATTAATCCCGGCCCTGTAAAGTGATGGATGTATTATTTCCAACAGGAAACAACCTATAAGATACAAATCATTTTTTGAATTACATAATATCCATGGCCAATGCAAAATAGGTACATACACCTGGTAATGCCAGCCAGAAGAATTGCCTGTACACGATAAACAACACAATCAGTATTGCCAGCCAGATAAAGAAGTACACCCAGTATTTTGCAGTTGATTTTTGTTCCATGGATAAAAAGTTTGCGCAAAAATAAAACTCAAACAAATATCAGCCGATATTTCTTTAGGAAGGTTTTACCGCCGCGTTTATTTTTTTATGAAAGTTTCCTGGTAAAGTTTAATAGCGTCTTCTACAATGCGCAGGGCTTGCGTTTTGTCCTGGAACTCTTCTACCTTAACGCTTTTGTTTTCCAGGGTTTTGTATTCTTCAAAAAAATGCCTCATTTCACCAAAGAAGTGTTTGGGCAGTTCTTCAATATTGTTTATGTAGTTAATGGATGGGTCGTGGTTGGCTACGGCGATAATCTTATCATCTGCATCGCCGCCGTCAATCATCTGCATAACGCCTATAACCTTGGCTTCTACAAGGCAGAGCGGCTGTATGCTCAAGCTGGAAATAACCAGTATATCCAGCGGATCTTTGTCATCGCCATAAGTTTGCGGTATAAAACCGTAGTTGGTGGGATAGTAGAAGGATGAATAGATAACGCGGTCAAGCTTAAGCAGGCCTGTAGGTTTGTCAATTTCGTATTTAGCCCTTGAGCCCTGTGGTATTTCTATTATCGCGTTTACAATTCTTGGTGCTTTATCTCCGTAATGTACGCCATGCCAGGGGTGTGATACTGTTAACATAAAGTGTAGCTGTATTTTAAATATTGTTTGTGCAAAGACGGGCAAATGTAGAAAGGAAACTTCAAATATGTGTAAAACAGGCCCTAACTATTGGTTATTTACAGGTTACCATCAAAGGTATACTTAAAATCAACCAGCCATTTGCCGTTTTGTTGCAGCACTTTTACCTTACGTGCCACGTTATCATAAGAGTTTTTATAGTTAATAACCTGCGCATCCGCATCTATCGTGTCGTTGGATATGATGATGATAGACGCCGCGGCATATTTTTCCTTTTCGTCCTTTGTTTTCTTTTGGTAATCCGCTTCAAGCTTTTCCAGTTGTGCCAGGTTGGTTTCATCCTTCAGCATATAAAAAGCCGCTTTGTCAAAGTTACCTTTCAGGCAACCGTCAATAAATTCCCGGCCGGCGTCAAACGCGTTTTCAGCGGGTGGAAAATCTTTTGCGGAGTTACAACCGCCAAGCACAATCAAAAGGGCAATTAAGGATGTTGCGAATTTCATGGCACAAATATAGTAAGCGATATTATTGAAACGTGCTAATGCACATCACACATCATTCGTCAAACATATACATCGCTTATCTTTATTTTATGTATTTAATAAAATCGGCATTTGCATACTATACATTGCGCATCTCACGCCGTACGCCGTATATCATGCTTTATATTTCATTTTTGCTGGCGGCCTGTTCGCCAAACCCTTATGCTGCCACCAACCGCGTATATAAACAACAGGCAAAGACGTTGGCGCAAACCTTGCGGTCGGCCCCGGGGTTTATAGATTCCGTAAAACAGCCGCCCTACTGGGTGGGTACCACCAATTTTAACCTGCGCAAACCAAATTTTGTCATTATTCACCATACCGCGCAAAACAGTTGCGAGCAAACGTTAAGAACCTTTACATTGGCCCGTACGCAGGTAAGCGCTCATTATGTAATATGTAAGGATGGCACGGTGCACCACATGCTTAACGATTACCTGCGTGCCTGGCAGGCAGGCATAAGTAAATGGGGTAATGATGCGGACATTAACTCCGCCAGCATTGGTATTGAGCTGGACAATAACGGCTTTGAACCTTTTGCAGAGCCGCAGATAAGCAGCCTGCTCCAGTTGCTTAAAACCCTAAAGGGCAGTTACAATATACCGGCAGCCAATTTTATTGGCCATGGGGATATTGCGCCTACCCGCAAAAACGACCCCAACTACCTGTTTCCCTGGAAGCAGCTTGCCGATAGCGGCTACGGCTATTGGTACAGCGATACTGCCAATGTACAGGTGCCGGAAAACTTTAATCACCTGCAGGCGTTAAGGATAATAGGGTACGATATAAAGGATACCTCGGCGGCTATACAGGCTTTTAAAAGGCATTGGATGCAGGACACCACCCGGCAGATGTATGAAGCGGACAGGAAAATACTGTTCAGCCTTTTCACAAAATATCAATAGTCGGTAGTGAAATATTTGTACCGGTAATAATAGAATTCCCGGGCGTACAAGAGTGCGACGCAACGGATGACTCATGGTAGTTCCTGTTGCCGGGCTCATAAAAAAAATTTAATTATGGAATTTGGCCGAGTACCAGAAACAGAATTAAACAGCATTGATTTCTCCCTGCCTGCCGAGCCTGCTTTCAACAAAACCGTTTTGAAAGGTAAGCCTGTCAACGCACCTAAAGTATATATGGGCTGTGCCAAATGGGGGCGTACGGAATGGGTGGGCAAAATTTATCCCGCCGGAACCAGGGAGAAAGATTTCCTGGAGCATTACGTGCAGCATTATAACAGTATTGAACTAAATGCCACGCACTACAAAATATATGGTCCCGCCGGTATTGGCAAATGGGCGGAAAAAGCCAAAGGCAAAGATTTTATGTTTTGCCCCAAAATGTACCAGGGCGTTACCCATCGCGGAAGCCTTAAAGGCAAAGACTTTATTACCACAGAATTTTTACGGGGCATCATCGCCTTTGCGGAGCACCTGGGGCCCACCTTCGTTCAGGTAAGCGATACATTTAGCCCTAAACGCAAAACCGAGTTGTTTGATTTTCTGCAATCTCTGCCAACGGATATGCAGTTTTTCCTGGAAGTTCGCCATCCTGATTGGTTAACGAAGCCGGAGATAAGCCAGGAACTCTTCAGCTTCCTGAAAAGCATCAACATGGGTGCCGTTATTACCGATACTGCCGGGCGGCGGGATTGTGCCCACATGCACCTTACCATACCCAAAGCTTTTATACGGTATGTAGGCAACAGCCTGCACGCTTCAGATTATACACGCACAGATGCCTGGGTTAAACGGATGAAATACTGGCTGGACAACGGTCTGCAGGAGCTGTATTTTTTTATGCACATGCACAATGAAGCCACATCTCCCGAGCTTACTGTGTACCTGGCAGATAAATTGAATGCCGCCTGTGGCCTTAACCTTATCAAACCCCGTTTTACAGAAAAACAAGCCGGCCTATTTGATTGACGGAAACTAAGAGTTATCTTACTACACCGCAATATTTTCTGCCGTATGTTAAGATACCTTTTACTCTTGCCTGCTACCTGTTACTACACCTGCGCCATTAGCCAGTACCCGGTTAAATTCAAGAAGCAAATGATTGCTTCCGAAAGTTTTGAATCGGTTGGCGTTGCCGATATCAATGGCGATGGCATTCCCGACCTTATGTCTGGCAGTTTCTGGTACCAGGGGCCAGACTTTTTGGTTAGCCACTACATTGGCCCCATATCAAGGTTTCGGGAGTTTTACAACGATTTTTCAACCATACCCATGGATGTTAACGGCGATGGCAAAATAGATTTTATTACCGGTGGCCTTGACCACCCTGTTTGCTGGATTGAAAACCCGGGGGATGATGCGGAAAACAAGGAATGGGTAAGGCACGACTTTGGCGATACCATTTTTGTAGAAACCACCCGTGCCTGGGATGTGGATGGCGACAGTTACCCGGATATAGTGCCCAATTCTCCCGGCGGCCCGTTGGTATATTACAAACTCGACCGGGATAGTAAGGGTAAGCCCATTGGCAGCTTTACCCGTAAAAAGCTGCTGGATGTGCATGGCCACGGCCTGGGCTTTGGTGATATTAACGGAGATGGCCGGGGAGATTTTGTTATTTCCAGCGGATGGCTGGAAGCCCCGGCACCTGCACAACTGGTTAAAAGCAAGCGAAAGCCAAAACAAAAAACCGCCCCCGACACCTGGCGGCTTAACAAAGAGTTTTCGCTGGAGCGGGCTGGCACACCTATTATTGTAACCGACCTTAATAAAGATGGCCTGGCCGACATGATTGTGGGTAACGGGCATGGCTATGGACTTTACTGGTACGAGCAAAAGATTAAAAATCGCAAGCGCACCTGGATAAAGCACCCTATTGACCCCTACCAGGCCCAATACCATACCATGGAGTGGACGGATATTGACGGCGATGGCCAGCCAGAACTGGTAACAGGCAAACGCTACCGTGCCCAAAGCGGCGAAGACCCCGGCGATAACGACCCACCCGGGCTGTATTATTTTAAATGGAACGGCGAATCTTTTACCAAAAACATCATCAGCTATGGAGAATTGGGCGTAGGTAAGGGCACCGGTATCTTCTTTTCTATTGCCGACCTTAGAAAAACCGGCCGGAAAGACATTATTGTGGCAGGTAAAGATGGTCTCTGGGTGTTTTATAATGAAGGGCGATAAGCTTTTTTTTCAGGGGGTGTCCCTCGTACCTCGGGCCGGGCTTTCCGCTCATACTCCGGCACAGAAGCCAGGCTGCGATGGCCTCACCGGGGTATCCGCTTCAATCCCTCACCCGAAAGCCGGTTGCCGGTTACCGGTTGCAGGTTACCGGTCTGTTGATGGGCAAGTGGTTGAAGTTTTTTTGAGGTTACAATGTGCAAGTGGCGCTAACATTGAACGTTAAACAAACACTGAACAACCAAAGCCTAGTAGAGGCGGCATGTTAGTAGATAGAAAGAGCTGGTTTGTAAAGAGCGCCGTAGGTGCGATAT
>NZ_VVIP01000075.1 GCF_009650435.1 Foetidibacter luteolus | reverse complement strand
GCTTTAAAAGGTTTTTCGAGGGAGCCATCCGCTAATGCGTCCTGTGCGAGCTGTTCAATATCTGAGCTTGCGGACATTAAAATGACGGGGATGTTTTTGGTAAGTGGCTCACTTTTAAATTTCCTGCAGAGTGTTATTCCGTCAATGCCCGGCAGTTGCCTGTCCACAATCAGAAGGTCCGGCATCTCTAATTCATTATCAAGTATCACCGAGCCATTACTATAACCGGTAACTTTATAGCCTTCACTTTCCAGTAAAATGCTCATCGTATCTAATATAAAAGCGTCGTCTTCTATTATTACTATGTGTTTCATGCCGCCTTTGATTTATCAGCCGGTTTTACCGGCAATTCGAAGGAAAATATTGAGCCGATACCCTCTTTGCTTTCTACATATATCTTGCCGCCATGCTGTCTAATGATTTGCGCTGAGATATATAACCCAAGACCTACGCCAGGTATGGAAGACCTTCGCGTACTGTTGACGCGAAAATATCGCTCAAAAATTTTGTGATCAAGACCTTCGGGGATGCCAATGCCAAAATCCTGTACACTCACCCTCACATTTTCGCCTGTTTGTTTTAACGAAACGATGACGGTTTCGGCACCAGGAGAATATTTAACGGCATTGGATACAAAGTTTGCTATCACCTGGCCTATTAATTTGCTGTCAGCCCAGATATTAAAGCTCTTTTCGCCTTCAAATTTGATGTGATGTTGCGGAGACACCCGTTGAACAATTTCTATTTGCTCTTCGATTAAAGCACTGAGGTCAAAAAATTTCATATTCAAAAGAAGCTCGCCTGCTGATAGTTTTGTGGTATCCAGTAAGGTTTTGATCAGTTCAATAAGACGGTCGATTTGACGGTCCATTTTTGTCTGCAACGAGAAGTTAGCTTCGTCCGCCAGACTCTCGAACTTCCGAAGCAGTATTTCTGAATAGGCTTTGATGCTCGTAACCGGCGTTTTCAGCTCATGGCTGGCTACAGCGATAAACTCATCCTTCAACTGTTCCTGAAGCTTGGCCTCGGTAATATCCCGGGCAATAGTGGAAATCCCTATTACTTCGCCTGAAGAATTTCTCACCGGGGACAATGCAATCTGCAGGTCCGCCTGTTTTTGGCTTTTATGAATGCGTACCGTTTAATAAATAGGAACAGCTATTTCGTTTGCGATATCTTTCACCTTTGCAATAAGACCGACGATATCCTGCGGCAACATTACCATCGCCAAAGGTTTACCGATCACTTCGTCGGAGCTGTAGCCATATAGCCGTTCTGCCGCTTTGTTCCAGGTGGTTATCGTCCTATTCATGTCAATAGTCACAATGGAATCCTGGGAAGATTCCACGATTGCGGCAAGAAAATATTTCGCTTCATGATCATTTCGGCCATTCTTATCCCTAAATGCCAGATTTTCATTGTCCATATGTCAACTTTGTTTGCATGAAGAGGACAGCCTCGTTTCAAGCTATTCTCAATAAAGTTACCCTGTTGTCTCAGCTTCCTTTATGCGTTCAAGTGGGTTGAATAGCTTTGAGCGTATGTCTTTCGGAGTTCAGAGTATCGCTTCCTTGCTTTTTAACCTTGTGAATTGGTTCCCAAGTCATCCTCCTCTTTTGAAATCTTCGCTTACTATAGATTTCGATGATCTTTTAATATAAGCCGCAAACAACCAGCCAATAAAAGTTTCAGGTAAAGCCAGCCCTTACAGAGCAAATCAGATAAGCAAACGTGTAAGAAGTCCACGTTTCGCCAGTAATTGACTTATTATTTTCACAGTTTCTTCGAGATTAAGAGCTACCTGAGTTGTTTCATCATAATGCAAGTGGCGCCGGCATGCAGCTACTGCCTTGATCGCAATCCTTTGCAACACGTCAAGGGATTCAAGCAACAGGTGTAAGTTTATCTTATTCGTCATGACCGTGGCTAAATTGGGCCGTTTAGCAAACTACATGAAGATGAAAAGGCTGTGTTTCATATTGACTGGAATCCTGTTTTGTCTCTATGCTGATGCCCAGGTCATTCGCGGAAGGGTACTGGATTCCCTTTCGCATAAGGGGATGCCATCAGCCACTGTTACATTGTTATCATTAGATTCCGCTTTGATCAGGTGCGCTTTCACAGACAGCGTCGGTCACTACGCATTTAGCGGCCCTATCCCATCTCCCTTTATCATTAAATATTCCGCGGTGGGATACTTGGACCGCTACTGTCATGGATTCAATCCGCTTGACAGTCTAACTAGAAATATTCCGGATGTTCTGCTGAAGTCCGATATCAACCAATTACAGGCAGTTACTGTTGTAGGAAAGCGACCGCAGCTGGAATCCAGAAATGACGGGATGATCTATCACCCTGGTAATGATATGGCTATTGCAGGCGGGAATGCTACCGACGTTATGAGAAGAATCCCGATAGTAAACATCGATCAGAATGGCAACGTGAGCATTGCAGGAAAATCAAGCGTCAGGGTATATATCGATAATAAACCTTCGGAGATGTATGCGGTCTCCGTCTCGGATGCACTGAAACAAATCCCGTCAGAGGATATTGAGAAAGTAGAAGTGCTCACCAGTCCTTCCGCACGCTATGAGGCCGAAGGCGCTGACGCGGTAATTAATATCACAACCAAAAGAAGCAAGCAGAACGGAACAAATGTGAACCTTCGCAGTACGGCAACAAGATTTGTCGGGGAAATGGGTGGAGGCATCAAAATCCGGAAAAACTCCATGATCTATTCTTTTGATGCCGGTGCCGGTCACCGTGTATTCAACTGGACAGAAAAGTCTTTGAGAAACGACATTAACGACCAGGCGCCCTCTCTCCTCTACCAGCATACGGATGTACAAAGAAAATCCTGGACTATCTATTCCGGATTAAGCGTTATAAAGATTATCGACAGCTTGAAAACCTTATCTGCAGGTTACCGTTTCAGAAAAGGAAGGGACCATACCTGGAATGAACTGGCTAACAGCTATCAAAAAGAAGGTCACATACCTTCTGAGTATGGGAGAAACATCGAGCAGGAGAACGGGACGATGGGTCATACCCTAAACATTTCCTATAATACAAAATCCCATAGTAAGAAAAGTGAGTTCAACTTGCTTACCGGCTTTTTCACTTATGCCGGTCTTGACAATTATGATCTGGACCAGCAAAGAAATGCAGCAACGGATTATAAGGAGCAGAGCCGCGGCAGCATGGATAACAGGGAGCTGTCTGCACAGGCCGACTATGTACTTAAGCCGAATCAACAATCCACTTTAGAGGGCGGTATCAAAGGAAATTTCAGGCACTACCAGATGAGCTATCATGTGAATTTATTTAATTTTCAAAGTTCAGATTATGTCAAAGACCTTGACAGATCTGACGCTTTTACCTATAACTGGCAGATATATGCAGCCTACATCAATTATACACTTTTGATAAACGAGTGGGACGTGCGGACTGGTCTTCGTTACGAACAGACACGGTTATTTGCCGCTTTTGCAGATACCTCACTGAGAATACCCGATTATAAAAACCTGCTGCCGAGCCTGCTGCTCAGCAGAAAACTCGGAGCGCATAACAACCTGCGGCTAAGCTATAAAAAAAGTATCCTCCGGCCATATCTGGCCTATCTGAATCCCTACATCAACTATATGGATTCCTTCAATATCAGTTTTGGAAACCCTTACCTGGTGCCAGCTGTCCAGCACGGTTTTCAATTGGTTCACAGCTACACTAAAAACAGTTTGTTCTGGACAAGCAGCTTTTTTGTGAACCATCATGCCAACACGGTCGAAAATATAAGACGGTTGCGATCCGATGCCATAACGGAGACCAGCTACCAAAATGCAGGCAGTTTTCAGGAAACAGGTATTACGAGCAGTATTGCTTTGAACAAACAAAAAGGCTTCAGTTTTAATCTCTCCGGCAACCTCCGCTATCTCTCAATCAACAGCCAGGCATTACAACTCACCAGAAAGGCATTTATTTATGGAGCTTCCTTTACACTCTCGTATAGGTTCAATAAAAATTTTGGTATTGAGGCCAGCGCCTATTTTAACCCGAGAACAATTTACCTGCAGGGGTATCAGACCCGGTTTAAAGGGCACTTTTTTTCGGTCCACAAACAATTCTTTCATGAAAAATTAAGGCTCAGTGCCGGTTTGCATGACTTTTTCAGTTCTCATCAAAAACTAAAATCACGTACGTCATTTCAAATGCTGGATCTGTATTCGGAGAATCGCTACCCTGCTGTCACCTATAAATTGGGGGTGACCTACAGTTTTGGCAAGAATGACCTGGTGGTTCCATCAACGCGCAGCACCAATGGTGAAGACTAAAACAAACGGCAGACCGGATGCTGAAAGGAAAATACCCGGCTGGCCGTATTTAGCCCAGGGTGGTTACTTTCATGGAAGGTTGCGAAAATCTCCACCAGATGGGTCATCCAGATCTTAATGATTTAACCGGGTTCATCGTTGCCGCCTTTATCGCCTGGTAGCTTACTGTCAACAGGGCTATGAAGATGGCTGTAGTGCCGGCAATTAAGAATATCCGCCAGCCTATATCAATCCGGCAGGCAAAGTCCAAGAGCCAATGCACCGTTTTTTTTAATAATGGCTTTATATGCTCGTTGCTTAGCTGATATGGTGACAGTGGAAGAATCGCATTCAATATCCGGGAGATTTTTCAGATCATTTCTGAATCCGCCCAAAACGCCAAAATAAACATCGCGATTGAAGTTCTGCCTGTTCATCTGCCCAATAACATTCCCAGGCCTTCTCATTACCATTACCTTGTTAATATTCACCGCAATATCTCTACTCAACATAAAATGTAATTGCTGATATACAATCAAGGTACCCCGCATAAGAGCCACCGAAGTCATAAACTAAACTATTACCAAACCTTTTCTAAGCAAAGCCCCGTCGTTGGTGTTGCCGAATTTTCCTTTTGATATAGCATCTCTCCTGTCAACCGATTAGTCAAAGTAAAATATCTTCCAATGTTTCTGCGGTAGTTGCTGTACTTTATGGTGTCCGTGAATGATAAGGTCATAAGGTTTTCTTAATAAGTCTTGATTATGTACGGTCATTTCTTGCTTGTCCAATTTATTGTACATAACTATTTCTTCAGTACCCAACATATTTGATGTCTGTACAAAATACAAGTTGTAAGCATTTCCTCTGAGTTCATAGTGGAAGCGCGAAATACCTGAAACTCCGGTGTGGTAGTCTTCAATAGTTGATAATAATGAAGTTGGATAATGGCCATTGGTTCTTTTGTATGCTTCGATGTCTTGTATTAATTGCTCACTCTGTTTTATTACGAAGTCTGTGGATTTATCTTTTGCACTTTCAAAATATGCCAGACGAATAGAAATTACTGCCAGTGGAATAACAAAGAGGTAATACGGAATAAAGCCATTTGGAATAGGTCTTAGGTTTACTTTTTTACGGACTAAAAAAAGACAAATGCCGATTCCTAAAATGGCCATTGCTGAAAACCTATTGTCTGATGCAAAAGCACCAAGAGCTGATGCCAAACCAATAATTATAGCTATGATAAAAATAGCTCTTCTAAGATATAAAGGATATTTTACTGTCCGTTCATTTTGTCTATTGGTGACGTTGAGTATAAGCCAAATCAGACCTGTCGGAACTAGAGGTAATGATGCGAAAATCCCAAACTGAAAAATGTAGGAAAGTCCAACCGCAAAATAGTCATAGGCCCCGTGAATGAAAGGAAGAAAAATTCCTGTCAAGATGATAACTATTGTCAACAAAATAGTAAGAATATGTTTCATTCTAACTGCTGATTTTTAGAGGCACCCCATGTTTTATGATGTCAGGAAATTCGATTTATATAATCGTAATTAAAATTGACTTTAAGTCTTCTTGCCTTAGGGCTATCGGCTGAAGGATTTTGCCCTTTCAGCTTTTAAAATAATTGGAGAGCTGTCTGTTAGCGCGTCCGAATTTTTTTGAAGTATACCAAGCAATCCGGTGTATGAACTGGATAGTCTATACCCTTCTTCCCCGGTTACTCTTGTTTGGATTTCTTTCTCTTGCAACCATAACCGTGAGGGTATTGTCATCCAGTCCGGATCCATGCAGTTCATTGATTGCCTGTTGAGCCTCCTTTTCATTCGGCATGGTGACAAAACCGATGCAGCGGCTTTTGTTGGTTCCTTTCTCATAAACTACATAAGCCGAGATTACCTTTCCGAATTCTTCAAAGAGTTCTTTAAGTTCCTGGTTGTCCAGATCATCAGGCAATCCGGCTATAAAAAGATTCATGGATATTTTTTTTCTAAAATTAGGGAATGGTAAAGACAAAGAGGCAAACGTTCAAGCCATTACTGGTGATATCTTCATGGTAAGTCTAAACGGATAATAGTGCGTTTCCTTCCAATACCGGTCCTGTATCATCGTAACCCGAAAATTATCAAAGAAAACTTTCCGTCTCCGCGGACTTATAACCACAAAATAGCTCCATCACCTATTCAATTTCATTTATATTTCTAACCGTTACATTAGGCATTTTTTCGAATATATCCTGCATAAACTTCCTATGATTAGCACCTGCAATAACCACCACTTTATTCAGGCCTAAAGCAATAGCCCGGTTGACGACATTGTTGCACATCCCTTTATTTCTCATAATCCACCAATGTAGTTGTGAAAGCATTTCTTCCTTGGGAAAGTTTTTTATCTCATATAACTCGGGAAAATAAAAATCACCTGAGGCCATAATAACTGATGCTTCGTCTGTGTTTAGCCATTCGGTTACTTTGTTCGATTTTTTTTCAATCCTTATACTTTTTTCAAAGCCCTGCTCTCTTTTGTTAAGTATCGCTTTTAGTTCAGCAATTTGAGCGGTAGTTGAATCTTTTATGAGGTTTTCAAACTTAGTATGAAATGCCACCGAAGCTGCCGACCAATTCAAATCATAGTCCTGGCAATCCATCGGCAACAACTCCTGAATGTTGAAGTTCTGCATCATCGGGAATGCTATATATGCATATTCAGAAGTTTTTAGCCTTTTCATACTTCGTCCAGTTGTATCTAAATGAGGACTAAGTAATTTATTTACATAGTTTTCAAGATCGGCATTGGGTACATGTTGGAGATTACTGAACACTTGCCAAAACTGATAATGGCCATTTGCAACATCTTGATTAAGATAATAAGCATGAGCCAAATCGGTTTTTAATTGGTAGTCTTTGGGGTTCACTAAAGCCAGTTTTCTTAAACTATCGATTGTCTTGGGAAGAGCATCTGCGGTTATATTTCTATTTGCTCTAAGCATTTCCAGCCGTTTAACATTTGACGACTTACACCAGTAATCCATAACCAGCCGCTCATCTTCCTTACTTAAAAATTCCCCGAAAAATGCGGAGGGTTTAAACTTTTTTATTTTGGCATGAATGCCTGAAAAATCCTGGTCAGGGTAATTGCTATAGTTATGGGAGGCCCCGATTAGTAAAATGTCAACTTTTTGAGCGTTGACGTTTATGGATAGGACCAGCAAAAAAAGGAGGGTATACTTCATGTTTTTAGTTTAATTACAGGCATTTATCACTTGCAGGCGGTCTCAAATTGCTACTGCAACGTTTAGCTAAAATATCTTTTTAAGTTGATCAATAATAATTCGGTTAAAAACTTTTGCCAGGAATATCCGCCAATTTTCCCTAACTGGGCGTTATACGAAAACCAGGTGGATTGAGTTGGGTTGAGCACATTCGTCGGCATTTGATCACCAGTTTTATGGCCTTATAACCGTCTTACTTGCCTGAAGCCAAGCATCCTTCGGAAACACAGGGTATAAATCCGTATTCAATACTACGACGAATGCAAGTCTGTTAATGACAAAAAGCGGAAAACCAGAATGTATATAATATCGAAAACAAACCGTTCGATGGAAAAAACATTGCCATTGACCACCTTCGCCATTATGCATTAAGCAAGTGCACCGGCACCAATTGACCACTTGCACCAGTTTTATCTGAATTGCCATAGCTCAAACCTGTATTGAATTAGGGATATTTTTGATTGAGTTGATTAGAGCAAGGGTAGAATATATTTATGAGGGGTCAATCCAGTTTGGCAAAAGTGGTCAAGCGTAAAGGTTTGTCTACTTAACCGGCTGACGCCGGCAAAAGACTACCTTAAGGAAAGCATTCATTTTTCCGGACAGGGATTTTAGGTGACATTTGCATGTGATGTTGGAGGCAGTACCAGGAACTATACTCACATAGATTTGCGCAACTCCGTAGTAAAACAAGAAAAACACAACACATTGATAAACACAACTGTTGATACCGCAAATTTTGGATAGCTTGCATTCGGCTGCTGCGTATATTAATTGTTGTACGGCACCTTTATGACAGTCTCTAATTTCCTAACAATAATTCTTTTGACGCTTTCTTTGTCAGGTTGCTCACAAATGGACAATTCAAAAAACTTAACAAGAGTTCGAGAGCTTTCAGAGAAATCAGGAATTGAAATGATTGTTATTGACGAAGCAGAGAAGATAACTAAGGTTGGGGCGACAAGGTTTGTCAGAAGGTTAATACTTTCAAGTTATATTGACGACCCTATCCAATCGTCAATCATGCAAGAAACCCCAAAAGGCAGGACAGTTGAATTGCCTGGCATTTCCTTTTTGGTTGACAATAGCACAATTGAAAGTCTTGTTGACACATTGAATAAAAAGTTTGCTTACAGACAATATCTGACTTTCATTTCAAACGACGATACCAGAGACGATAAAAAACAAACTCTTTCGATTATTCACACAGCAGACAAGTTTAATGCTCTTAGACTTCAACAAACAACCGGAGGTAGTTTTCATTTTTCAACCGACAGTTTAATTCAAAAGCTTCAAGCATTTGAAAGCAAATACCCATTTCACTTTATTGGTGTTGGCGATGACTGGCTCCTAATAAAAACCAATAACACGCCGATAGACTGGTTGGACTTCGCTAAGGAAGTTTTGAAAGTCTGTCCTGTTGAAGACGAGATTGAAATAAATGAATATGCAAATGGACTTAAAAAAAGCAATGGAAGAGTTTCAATGTGGTGGGACTAAGGCGCCGTACAACATTAGTATTGCCAATAGTGGGGCTTGACATTGGAGCAATCAGCAGCGGTAATTCTGCTGTGCTGCGGTTCGGGGCTCGACGAATAAAGCCCAGCTTTAGTTCTTAATATTTAACTTTATCAAAAGGCCAGGCAGCAGTTCCGGCGGACGGAATTCGATTTCCCCACCATCGGCAATACCTGCCCGTTACCGGCAAGCTCAGACAGACCATTCGTTTATGACACCAGAAGAATTTGTAAGAGGTTTTTACCAAGAAAGACAACAACTATTTGACACATATTTCAACGGAGATGGTTCGGCACAAGCCTCTTCTTTGATTGCTGATTTAAAACTTGATGAACGAGGAGCAGAACGTTTACGGCAAATCATCTTTACGACATTGCGAGATGCCTATTATGCGGTTCTGTTAGGACTTGATGGCGAGGCTTCCATTGGAGACAGACAGGAGACGTACAGGATTTTCGATGAACAAGGCAACGCGTTATCAGGTGGTGAAATCGAAGGTTACGCTTATGAGTACTTTTACAATAACAAAGTGGAAGTGGACAAAGGCGAAGCGGATTTTATTGCAATCTTAAAGTATTTTACACCTGAACAAGGCGGTCGCAGCACACCATTTTTTTCAACAGGCTATAGACCACAATTGAAGTTTGATTTTGATGAAATGCAAACCTTTGGTCAACAAACATTCATAGATAGAAAAATGGTTTTCCCCGGTGACACAGTTGAAGCTGAAATTAAAATGCTTTCAGTAGAGCATTTTGCCGGACGACTTAAAGAAAAGATGAAGTTTGAGTTCAGAGAAGGCTCCAGAGCTATTGGAACAGGACAAATCAAACACATTTTGAACAGCAAGCTACGACAAGCCAGCCGGTAACATGGCATTTCTGCAACAGCGGCAGAAGAATAAGTGCTGAACAAATCAACAATATCAATAAACTTAGGCTGACGGCCACGGAATTCTGCTACTGCAGAAATGCCCGAGACGTTACGAACCATTTGATTTGTCCCGCCAGCTCGCAGATCGCTAATTTGTTGAAAGAAATGGAATCAGAAATAACACTTCAGATTGTTCTTACCAAACCCACTCCAGGGGTAGTCTTTGGCTTGCAAAAAGGTTCTGGTAATAATTACGAAACACTTCAAAGACAAATTTCTGCGTTCACCGATCTATCTTTTAGGTTTACAGTAAAAGTAAAGGGTGATCGAGCAAAGGAAAAGTTCCCCACATTTTCTGGCAGTTATGTTCAAGGACCTTCAGGTAGCAAGTTTGTGTATATTGACATCGGAACTTATGCAGGTCAATCTGATACCCCATGGTCGAGGCGACTTAAAATTCCTCTAACGGGAATTACCTGGGAAGACATTGATTCGCTATCTGGCGATTCAATGCTGGAGACGAATGTTCCCGGTACTGGTAGAGACGGTGGACCAAACTGCGCGACTGTAAAGCCATTTAAAGGGTGGGTGCTTAAGCAGCTATAAGCGACCCTTGAACGGTGTATAACATTTGCTTGCCAAAATAGCGGCAGAAACTAACTATTAAGCAGACGAATAATTTGTCTACATTAGAATACAAATCAGCGAAAGTGCTGCCAGTACCGCTACTTCGTCAATTAGTCTAACGTTGGGTGTCATTTTATCACCAACTCCTTTCAATCATAAAAAGTAATTTACATTCAAAAACTATGAAGTCACTCAAATCTAAACTGATATTGCTTATAATTTTTTATACACATACCATTAATGCTCAAGTATTAACCAATGAGGCAGAAAAAACTATAAGGCATGGTACATTACTTTCAGAACAATTCGCTTCAACAATTCTAAAGGAAAACCGCACGGGTCTTAATCCAAGACGTAACATTCAGGTATTCCTGCCGCCGGGTTATGACACTTCAAAGAAGTTATACCCGGTATTATATTATTGTCACAATATTTTCTGGAATGCTGAAAAGTTACTTGAAGACGGAAGACTGGTTTCTTTAATAGAGACCGGCTTTGCAAATGGAGTGGTTAAAGAATTTATTTTCGTAGCTGCAGATTACAGCACACCCACAACTGGCAGCGTTTATGAAAATTCACCCGTTACAGGACGCTGGCTCGATTTTACAGTAAAAGAATTGGTACCTTTTATAGACGGTAAATTTCGTACCATAAAAAGCAGGGATAGCCGTGCCATAACAGGTGACATGATGGGTGCAAGAGGTGCGTTAAAACTGGCAATGGTTAATGCTGATGTTTTCAGCGTTGTTTATGCGCTAAATCCGGTAGCTGCTGGCACAGGTGATATTCCATGGTCTTACGTGAGCTTAGATTGGAAAGCCATACATCAGGCTAAGTCTTTTGCAGATATAACTGATGGACGTACTAGGCTTTTTATAACATTTAACCAGGCATTCTTACCCAACCTAAATCGTCCGCCATTTTATTGTGACTTTTTCATGGAAATGGAAAACGGCGAACCAAAACTGAATGTTGCCAATGCGAGGAAGATGCAAAGAGAATTACTATTAGATGAAATATTAGGTGAAAGTGAAAAAAGCCTTCGCACCATGCGTGGCATAGCTTTCGATTGGGGACGCTTTGATGAAACAAGAGCGCATGTTGAGTCAAACCGCGATTTAAGCCGCAAATTGCAGGACCTTGGCATTGAACATGAAGCAGAAGAATATGCCGGCAATCCTTATGATAAAAACTGGATTGCCAACGGACGATTTTTTTCCCGTGTGCTTCCTTTTTTAAACAGGCATCTTGTGTTTAATGAAAATTAGCGAGCTATTGCACTATTATGAAACATGTAATTAGGATGGTTTTACAATGAAATAAATTGAGAACCAATCTGACAACATAAAAAACGAACGCCCAACACGGGTAAACAAAAGTTTCCGAATCCAAGATTGTCGTAAGGTGGTATTAGAAAGAAGAACCGCTAAAATTAGCCGTTCCTACTTACCCCGTAATTTTCAATGACTGTATTAATCCATCAGCTATTTCTAAATGATAACTCAATACAATAGGGCTGCCGTCAAATTTTCCTGAAGCTTCTGCTTTTAAAATGCTTTCCGTTCCTTTTTCTTCATAGCTTATGGGCTGCATTGTAGCATGGTATCGCACGTTGGCATCGGCTATCCAATGTTCTATCTCTTTTCGTCCCTTGTGCGTTTTGCCCTCATCATAGACCACTGCTGTCTCGGAAAAACAGTTTGCGTAAGCAACGCTATCAAAGTTGTTTTGTGTTTCTACTAAATCTGATACTACTTTCGGTAAGTTCATTATTTCGTATTTCTATAATTATTAAATAGTGGGTATAGTTCCACCGTCAATTACAAATTCGGTTCCTGTCAGATAATTGGCCCTTGGCGAAACCAAAAACCCAACCAATTCAGCAACTTCTTCTGGTTCTGCAGGTCTGCCATAAGGTACACCTCCAAGAGCATTCACAACATTTTGTTGAGCTTCCTCGATGGAAATATTTGAGTGTTTGGCAATCGTTTCCAACCATACTTTCGTATTTTCTGTCCTGATCCATCCCGGGGAAACAGTCAGCACACGAACACCTTTTGGCGTAACTTCATTTGATAAGCTTTTACTGTAATTGATTAAGCCTGCTTTTGCAGCGGCATACGGCAAAGTTGAATCGTACAGCGGCAATTTGCCCTGTATGGAAGCGATGTGAATGATAACACCACTTTTTCGATCGATCATTTAGGCGAACATTGGAAGCAACGTCTGATTTCTTTCTTCTGCTGATAATCATCCGCCTTTTAGCACGATTCATGTAGCAATACTGATAAACAATTCTACATGCGTTACCATATACTTGCCACTGATTATGACGGTACGATAGCCCACCACGGAAAGGTAAAGCCTAAAACCATAGAGGCTTTGAAACAATTGAAGGAGTCTGGCAGAAAAATCGTACTGGTTACCGGAAGAGAATTGGATGAACTGATGACCATTTTTCCCGAATACGGGCTATTTGATTTAATTGTCGCAGAAAATGGTGCACTGATTTATCATCCCGCGACCATGGAAGAATTCTTGCTTGGGGAACAGCCACCGGCCGACTTCATCCAGGCGCTTCATCAGCAGGAGGTAACCCCCCTCTCAATAGGTAAGGTTATTGTGGCTACCTGGGAGCCTCACCAGAACAAAGTTTTGGAAACGATTAAACATTTTGGCTTGGAGCATCAGGTGATTTTTAACAAAGGGGCGGTAATGATTTTACCGCCTGGCATAAATAAATCGAAAGGACTACATACAGCACTTCAACGTATCCACTATTCAATCCACAATACGGTTGCGGTTGGCGATGCTGAAAACGATAATGCTATGTTGCAGGCTGCTGAATGTTCTGTTGCCGTGGCCAATGCGCTTCCTTCGGTGAAGGAGGCCGCAGCTGTTGTTACCAAAGCCGATCATGGCGAGGGGGTAGAAGAAATGATTGTCCAATTGCTGGAAAATGATCTTGCCTCAGCCGACGAAAGGTTAATTAAACACTATCTGCCATTGGGTAAACATGAAGACGAAAGCGACTTTTGTATCGCCCCCTATCGAAAAGGAGTTCTGTTAGCGGGTAGTTCCGGAGGTGGAAAATCAACGTTAACCATTGCTTTTCTTGAAAGCCTGGTAGTACATGCTTATCAGTTTTGCCTGGTGGATCCGGAGGGAGACTATATAGACTTCCCCTCGACTGTGGTTTTGGGAGATCCTGAAAAAGAACCTTCTATGGAAGAGCTAAAGACATTGCTTAAAACTTCATCACAAAATGTTGTCCTTTGTGTGCTGGCGATCCCTATAGATAAAAGACCCGCTTTTTTTAACGAATTCCTGTTAACGGTCAATGCCATTAAACACGAAACTGGACATCCTCACTGGATATTGCTGGATGAGGCGCATCATTTGTTGCCTGCTAAAATGGAAGACAGCTTTTTCAAGATTCCGGAAAGCCTTAACAATATATGGCTGATAACCACGCAACCATCTTTGGTAAATAAAGCGATCATGCAAAACATAGGTTCCATTATTGCGATCGGCAGTGAGCCGCATGGCATGTTACATGAATTTTCAAAGGCCAGGAACCTCGCACTGAATGCGTCGACCGTAAAACCTTTGGAACAGGGGAAGGCCTGGGTATGGAATGCAGAAACAAATAAATTGCCTTTTATTATTTCGACTAACGAACCAAGGCATATCGCCAAAAGGCATAAGCGAAAATATGCCAAAGGCAATATGGATTACAATAGCTTTTACTTCACCGGACCAGAGAAAAAATTACACCTGAAAGCTTACAATATCGTCATATTTACGGAGCTGGCTGAAGGAGTTGATGATGAGACCTGGATGTTTCATCTTAAAAGGAATGATTACTCCAAATGGTTCAGATATCTTGTACACGATGATGAACTTGCCGATTTAACCAAACAGGTGGAAGATACAGAAGATAATCCCCGCCGCTCAAGGGACAATATCATTAACCTTGTAAGAGAACGGTATACTGCGGAGGCATAAAAAAAGAATTTTTCAGGCAAAAAATTAAACTGTCACAGGTTACCTATCTGGACGACCTGCATAGAGAATGATTGACCGTCTAATCAATAAGTCCCCTATAATTGCCTGACCCTTCTTTATATCTTTCCAAGATATATTTTACTGGGATAGCCTGGCACAAAGAATTATATCAGAAACTGTATGGCGGTGGCAGTGCCATGTGATAGCGGCACAGACCCGGCTTCAGGGAAATAAAGATTTAATTATTGAAGCTCTTTGGAAAAAAGGAGGCCTAAAAAAAGACGGCAGATGATTTTTGAAGTATTTGATATAACTTTTTCTTGCGGGGTGCTTTGAAAGAACTGTTACGAAGAATTAAGTAGCGAGGCCAACATATTAAATAGATTATTGGCTTTAAAAGGTTTTTCGAGGGAGCCATCCGCTAATGCGTCCTGTGCGAGCTGTTCAATATCTGAGCTTGCGGACATTAAAATGACGGGGATGTTTTTGGTAAGTGGCTCACTTTTAAATTTCCTGCAGAGTGTTATTCCGTCAATGCCCGGCAGTTGCCTGTCCACAATCAGAAGGTCCGGCATCTCTAATTCATTATCAAGTATCACCGAGCCATTACTATAACCGGTAACTTTATAGCCTTCACTTTCCAGTAAAATGCTCATCGTATCTAATATAAAAGCGTCGTCTTCTATTATTACTATGTGTTTCATGCCGCCTTTGATTTATCAGCCGGTTTTACCGGCAATTCGAAGGAAAATATTGAGCCGATACCCTCTTTGCTTTCTACATATATCTTGCCGCCATGCTGTCTAATGATTTGCGCTGAGATATATAACCCAAGACCTACGCCAGGTATGGAAGACCTTCGCGTACTGTTGACGCGAAAATATCGCTCAAAAATTTTGTGATCAAGACCTTCGGGGATGCCAATGCCAAAATCCTGTACACTCACCCTCACATTTTCGCCTGTTTGTTTTAACGAAACGATGACGGTTTCGGCACCAGGAGAATATTTAACGGCATTGGATACAAAGTTTGCTATCACCTGGCCTATTAATTTGCTGTCAGCCCAGATATTAAAGCTCTTTTCGCCTTCAAATTTGATGTGATGTTGCGGAGACACCCGTTGAACAATTTCTATTTGCTCTTCGATTAAAGCACTGAGGTCAAAAAATTTCATATTCAAAAGAAGCTCGCCTGCTGATAGTTTTGTGGTATCCAGTAAGGTTTTGATCAGTTCAATAAGACGGTCGATTTGACGGTCCATTTTTGTCTGCAACGAGAAGTTAGCTTCGTCCGCCAGACTCTCGAACTTCCGAAGCAGTATTTCTGAATAGGCTTTGATGCTCGTAACCGGCGTTTTCAGCTCATGGCTGGCTACAGCGATAAACTCATCCTTCAACTGTTCCTGAAGCTTGGCCTCGGTAATATCCCGGGCAATAGTGGAAATCCCTATTACTTCGCCTGAAGAATTTCTCACCGGGGACAATGCAATCTGCAGGTCCGCCTGTTTTTGGCTTTTATGAATGCGTACCGTTTAATAAATAGGAACAGCTATTTCGTTTGCGATATCTTTCACCTTTGCAATAAGACCGACGATATCCTGCGGCAACATTACCATCGCCAAAGGTTTACCGATCACTTCGTCGGAGCTGTAGCCATATAGCCGTTCTGCCGCTTTGTTCCAGGTGGTTATCGTCCTATTCATGTCAATAGTCACAATGGAATCCTGGGAAGATTCCACGATTGCGGCAAGAAAATATTTCGCTTCATGATCATTTCGGCCATTCTTATCCCTAAATGCCAGATTTTCATTGTCCATATGTCAACTTTGTTTGCATGAAGAGGACAGCCTCGTTTCAAGCTATTCTCAATAAAGTTACCCTGTTGTCTCAGCTTCCTTTATGCGTTCAAGTGGGTTGAATAGCTTTGAGCGTATGTCTTTCGGAGTTCAGAGTATCGCTTCCTTGCTTTTTAACCTTGTGAATTGGTTCCCAAGTCATCCTCCTCTTTTGAAATCTTCGCTTACTATAGATTTCGATGATCTTTTAATATAAGCCGCAAACAACCAGCCAATAAAAGTTTCAGGTAAAGCCAGCCCTTACAGAGCAAATCAGATAAGCAAACGTGTAAGAAGTCCACGTTTCGCCAGTAATTGACTTATTATTT
>NZ_VVIP01000074.1 GCF_009650435.1 Foetidibacter luteolus | reverse complement strand
TTTGGGGGTGCCCCCAAGCTATCGCAAGGGGTCGGGCTTTCCGCTATTACTCCGGCACAAGGCTCTGCTGCCAGGGCCTCACCGGGGTAACCGCTTCAATCCCTCACCCGAAAGTGCAACACGCTACGGGGAGTCATAAAAAAGGTTTTCATAACCCGGTTTTCCCAAGCTCAACCTAACTTCAACTGCTTAACTTGATGACATTCTCCCGACGCTCATCAGCTTTGCCAATGCTGGCTAACGATCCATCATCAGGGCCAGTTCATCAACCAGGGCTGCCTGGGCCGGGTTAATTTTTTCTTTTGCCTCATCCACAGAAAACCATGAACAGCGGTCAATCTCAGGAAACTCTTTCATGGTGCCCGAGTGTGGCGGCCATTCTATGGTAAAAGTATTGGATGCGATTGTTGTCACATCCATATCCCCTTCCAGCGCAAAAGCATGAACAAGCTTGCCGTTTTTCTGCTTAACCGCCTGTAGGGGAATAAAATTTCCTTTAAGCTCAACACCCGTTTCTTCTTTAAATTCCCGTTGTGCAGCATGAAGTATGTCTTCTCCATCGTCAAACTCCCCTTTGGGAATGCTCCAGGCGCCTGCATCTTTTTTAGCCCAGAATGGCCCGCCCGGGTGTGCCAGCATTACCTGCAACCCATCTTTGTTTTTTCTGAACAGTAAAATGCCTGCGCTTTGTTTGCCCATGTTTGTAAAATAGTAAATAAAATGGCAACTGCATACAGCGGGTGGTGGCAGGTAATAACAGCTAACACAATCTATCAAAAGAAGCGGCCTGTTACACCACCGGGTGAGGGATTGAAGCGGTTACCCCGGTGAAGGTTTTGTGCATGGGCTTTGTGCCGGAGTAATAGCGGAAAGCCCGACCCCTTGCGCAGCTTGGGGACACCCCCAAAAAGCAAGTACGAAGTTTGAAGTACGAAGTACCTGTAATATGTTAGATGTTTGATGTGGGATGTACGATGGACAAGTACACAAGTACGAAGTACTTAAATATTACCTTTCCCACTCGCTATTTCCCACTCACCTGCTTACTTTCAAGTGGCCGCTAAACCATCAAAGCTTACAACTGTTATTTTTTAAATGTTACTTTTTTGGGCTATGCGAAAGTTTATGCCGGAAAATTAACAGGTTTGTGCTTTTTTTGCACCCTGAAAAAAATCAGTTCTAAAAATGCCCCAAGCACAGCAACCTGCGGTTTTAATGTTAGCCGATGGCCATGTTTTTCATGGCAAAGCATTCGGTAAAATAGGCACCACCACCGGAGAAATTTGTTTTAACACCGGCATGACGGGTTACCAGGAAGTTTTTACAGACCCCAGCTATTATGGCCAGGTGTTGATTATGAACAACGTGCATACCGGTAACTACGGCGTTAACAAAAAGGACATTGAAAGTGCCACCGTTAAAATACGTGGCCTGATAGGCAGGAACCTGGAAGACAAATATTCCCGCTACCAGGCAACCGACTCGCTGGATGCTTATCTTAAGCAGAATGGCATAGTGTCAATTGAAGATGTGGATACACGTGCACTGGTGGCGCATATACGCACCAAAGGTGCAATGAACTGCATTATTTCTTCAGAAATTCTTGATCTGGGCCAGCTAAAAGCTGAACTTGATAAATGCCCTGATATGGATGGTCTTGAGCTGGCCAGTGTGGTAAGTACCAAAGAAGAATACGAGCTTGGCGACCCAGCCTCAACATTAAAAATTGCAGTGCTGGACTTTGGCGTTAAACAAAACATTCTCACCTGCCTGGTGGAACGCGGCGCCCATGTAAAAGTGCACCCGGCAAAAACACCATTAAGCAGGCTGAAAGAGTTTAATGCCGATGGTTACTTTATCTCCAACGGCCCCGGCGACCCTGCCGCGATGCCCTACGCTGTAGAAACGTTGAAGGAGATTCTGAATGAGAATAAACCTGTTTTTGGCATTTGCCTTGGCCACCAGTTGCTGGCGCTGGCAAATGATATACCCACATTTAAAATGCACCATGGCCACAGGGGCCTTAACCATCCTGTAAAAAACATTATAAGCGGCAGATGCGAAATAACCACACAAAACCATGGCTTTGGTGTGCAGCCTGATGCTGTGCGCAATCATCCTAATGTGGAGGTAACGCATGTAAACCTGAACGATTCAAGTATTGAAGGCATACGCCTGAAAGATAAACCTGCTTTCAGCGTGCAGTACCACCCTGAAAGCACACCTGGGCCTTTCGACTCCCGTTACCTGTTTGATGAGTTTGTGGCGATGATGAAGAATTAACCTGTAACGCATAGCATACGTTAAAAACCTTCCCGGTCCGGGAAGGTTTTTTAATTTTAAGTATGCTGTTAAGAATTGCCTGCCTGGCCGGTTTACTGCTTTTTCCGCTAACCTGTTTAAAGGCACAGCCGCCTGCGGAGTGGTGGCAGGTTGAGCAGTTTGTACGCATGCAGCCACCCATACAAAACAGTAAGGATTTAAAGCTGCTTACACTGGCAGTTAATCATCGTTTTGCAGATACGCTATCCCGGCTGAAGGCAGTGTATGTTTGGCTTACGGCGAACATGGCTTACGATGAAAAAGACAGCAGGGGAAAGAACATTAACATTGATTCCGCACTAAAATATAAAACAGCCATTTGCGCAGGCTATACCAACCTTTTTGAGCAGCTCTGCGAAGGGATTGGCGTAAAGGCCATCGAAATTCCGGGTTATGGTAGCAGTACCGTTCATGCTATACCGCAAAGTGAGAAATTTACAGTAAACCACGCGTGGAACGCCGTTTGGTTAGGTGGCAGGTGGCAGTTGATAGATGCTACCTGGGCCAGTGGTTATACACAGGAAGGTGAACAAACATTTATAAAGCGCAGGAATGACTGGTACTTTTTAACTGACCCCGAAAAAATGATCCGTGACCATTACCCTAAACAATCCGCATGGCAACTGCTGAAAGATACACTTAGCTGGGAAGCATTTAAACTGTTACCCGTTTTCTCCCTTGGCGCACAGGAAGACAGCATTACCGCATATGGACCATCCGGCGACACTATTTATGCAAAGCAGGGAGATGTAATACACTTCTGGTTTAATACCCGCAAGAGACTGAATAAAATTATATTCAAAAGCAAAGAGAAAAATATTTCCGTGGTGGCTGATCTTACCAGCACAACCAGTGGCTATTCCTATGATTTTAAGGTGCCGCATACCGGCATTTATGACTTAAGCATAATACTAACCGATTTTACACTGCAAACCGTTCAGCCAGGCAAACAGTACGGGTTTCTTATTGACTTCATGTACCGTTTAAACATAAAACGGTAGTTAGTTTTTGTAGAGAATGTTCCGCAAGGTTGCAATGTATTGCCCTGATATATAGCATCTTTTTTTATATCAAATGCCGCCGCCCACGCCCTGCCTTTTTGGATAGTTTTTTGAAAGCAGAAGACTGTAACAAATCAAACAGTCATGCGTAACAAAAAATCTTTAGGCATTGCTATAGCCGGACTGGGAGAGTACGCCGAAACTCAAATTATCCCGGCGTTGGAGCTTACCCCGCATTGTGAACTGGCAGCCGTAATTACAGACGACAGCCATAAGAAAGAAGACATCGCATCAAAATATAACCTTAAAGCGTCACAGGTTTACTACTACGATGAAACCGACAAACTGAAAGATGATGACAATGTTCAGCTAACCTACGTTATAACGCCCAACAAGCTACACAGAGAGCATTGCGAAAAATTCGCCGCATCAGGCAAGCATGTATTATGCGAAAAGCCGATGGCCGTATCGGCAGCGGACTGCGAAGCCATGATTGAAGCATGCCGTAAAAACAATGTGCGCCTGTTTATTGGGTACCGCCTGCATTTTGAGCCACATCACCGGGCGGTTAAACGCATCTGCCGGCAGCATACGTACGGGCCGGTTCAGTCAGTAAGCAGCAGCAACGGCTTTTATCTTAACCGTGAAGACGATTGGCGGCTTAACAAACAACTGGCCGGTGGTGGCGCAATGATGGATATGGGGATATACATTGTAAATGCGTACCGGCAACTGTTTCAGCAGAAACCAGTAAGTGTTTATGCCAGAAAAATACAGCAGCGGCCAGACATGTTTAAGGAAGTGGAAGAATCGCTGGAATGGGAAATGCATTACAGTAACGGCATCACGGCCAAAGGTTATTGCAGCTATAACAGTGATGTAAGCGATTTGAATATTTCATTTGCTTCAGCAGAGCTTAAAATGGAAAATGCGTATAAATACGAAGGCATACAGTTAAGTGTAAACAATAATCCCCTGGAGTACGAAACAAAAGAGATAAAAACCATTATGCTGGAACATGTAGCCGAATGTATAAGAGAGAACAAAGCATCTATGATTGAGCCCGAGGAAGGGTTGCAGGATATACAGGTCATTGAGGCTGTTTACCGGAGCATTCAATCCGGTAAAGAGGAGAAGGTACATTACAGTTGCCTGTAACAGGTTGGATTTTTAAAGCAGATAATGGCAGGTTGCTCTGCAGTAACCTGTTTTTTCGCACAATAATTAAACTGAATGGCGAATACCAGCGCCCTTTTCATTTACTTTCGCCCATAGTATTTAAAACAGGGCATGAAAAGAAGACTTGTAGAACCTTTTGTATTGGCGCTGCTGTTAACAGTATTACTGGCCTGGCTTGTACCTTACCCGGGCACCAAACAAAGCCCTTTTCACCTGGATGAAATTGCAGGTGTGGGTGTGTCAATAATTTTTTTGTTGTACGGCATACAGCTTGGCCCGGAGAAATTAAAAAGCGGCCTTACCAATATGCGGCTGCACCTGTTGGTGCACCTTTCCACCTTCGTTTTGTTTCCGCTGGTTATTATATTGCTAAAGCCATTGTTTGTTACGGTTTTTCTGCAAAAAGTATGGCTGCCTTTTTTCTTTTTAGCGGTACTGCCTTCCACGGTATCATCATCCGTTGTAATGGTTTCGCTGGCAGAAGGTAATGTGCCGGGTGCTATTTTCAATGCCAGCATATCCAGCCTGCTGGGCATATTTATTACCCCATTGTGGATGAGTTTTTTTATGCAGCATCAAGCTTCGGGTTTTCACCTGGCAGATATAACGGGCAAACTAATGTTACAGGTTTTGTTGCCTGTAACAGCAGGGCTTCTGCTGCATGGCAGACTGGGCAGTTATGCCGCCTCAGTAAAAAAGCAGCTTAAATTGTTTGACCAGTTTATCATACTGCTGATTGTATATTGTTCCTTCTGTGACTCATTTAGCAGCGGCATATTTAACGGCTTTGGGCCTGTTTATCTTCTGGCGATGCTGCTGATGGTTACTGCCTTGCTGTTTATAGCCTACGGCGCAATCTGGCTAGTCTCCCGGCTATTGCACCTGAACCGGGAAGACAGCATTACAGCGCTTTTCTGCGGTTCAAAAAAATCGCTGGTGCATGGTTCGGTAATGTCAAAAGTGCTGTTTACCGGGCCTGCGGGCACGGGCCTGGTATTGTTGCCCTTAATGATGTACCATGCCGTGCAGCTATTTATCATCAGCATTATTGCAGGCCGTATGCGCCGCAAACATCAGCAGGCGCTTACAGGCCATGCCTGAGCATAGCATTACTTTTTTGGTCTTTCCTTAATGTACCCGTTAAATGAAATAGGGTCTCTGTTAAGGTTAATCACCCGTAAAGAAGCATAACCGCTTTCTGTTATGTTCAGCAGCATTTGCCTTACGTCTTTCGCGTTTTTAGGTTTAATCGTAATGTCCCACCCGCCTTTGTCTTTAGGTACAATAGTATAATCAAACTCTGTTGTGGTAAACTGTATCCCTCCATCGGTTGAGCCGATTGGGGCGGTAAATGCACGGCCGAAGAAGGGAAGGTTAGCGGAAAGCGTATCGGGTGAAACAATCATGTCGTAGCCAAATGTAAGCGGCCTTACACGGCCTCTTTGCGGCAGCATTGTTTCTGCAACAAACTGGTAATTTTTGCTTTCAACTAATTGTTTTACAGCGGCTGCTTTATCTTGTTTCTCGTCTTGTGCCTGCAGTTGTGCAGATAGTGTTATGCAGATAAGTAATACACCCAGGCTTTTCATCCATTTTATTATGTGTTTTTTCATATTGGTATGTTTGAGTTATAAACGGTTGGTTAGACTTGCGAACATTAAAAAAGTTGCTAAATGCCGGTTTTTATTTAGTTAAAATCATGTTTCGATTATAAGGATGCCGGTATTCTAAATTTACAAACTGTAATGCTTTTGCCCAAGCAGACGATAACATAAGTTATTCCCGCACTGTTAACGATAGTTAATAGCCAGCCGTATAACCTGCCTGCCAAATAATAAGCCTGTTACACCTGTGGGTGAGGGATTGCAGCGAAAACCCCGGTGAAGGTTTTGTGTGCGGGCTTATGTGCCGGAGTTGCAGCGGAAAGCCCGACCCCTTGCGCAGCTTGGGGGCACCCCATAAAATACTTATTCATCAAACCCCCAGGCACATTACGGTACTTGCAATTCACTGGTTTAAAAACATGTTTCGCCTGCGATAATTACCGTTTAAAGGCTATAAAAAACTTCTGCCTGCCTTCAAGCATATTATTCCCTATTTTTAACCGTCCGCAGTAAAAGTTCATTGTTAAGATTATTTTTGTTACATGGCACGCATTCAAATTGACAAAGACAGTACCCGCAAAGATGTTATTACCAAAGCTGCTGCGCAACTCTTTAGAGAGAAAGGATATAAAGCTGCAAGCATGCGGGACCTGGCTGAAAAAGTTGGGGTGGAGGCAGCCAGCCTTTATAATCATATACGTTCTAAAACAGAGCTGCTGCACGACATTTGTTTTAATGTTGCTACCCGCTATATGGAGCACATGAACGATGTTGAACTTTCCGGCAAACCGGCTATTGCTAAAATAGAAACCCTGTTAAGGTTTCACATTCGCGAAATGCTGGAGAACCATGAAGAAGTTACCGTTAGCGACCGTGAGTGGAAGCACCTTAGCGAGCCCTATCTTTCCAATTACCATAACCAGCGCCGCAGTTACCGCAAACGTTTTGCAGCTATTATTGAAGAAGGTGTGCATGCCGGCGAAATTCAAAAAATTGATGCGCCAACGGCTGTAATTATTATACTGCATGCGGTGGGCGGTATAGACTCCTGGCACAGGAGCCAGCATAAGATAAGCGCCGAAGAACTGGAAGCCAACATGGTTACCATACTGGTGGACGGTTTGCGTAACAAACAGCTTTTTTAGGCCCCAGGTTTATGCGGCATTTAGCCATCTGATATGTCATCTCTTTTTTACTCCATACCGGTTAAGGATATCCGTAGGGAAACAGCGGATTGTATATCTATAGCATTTGCTGTTCCGGAAATCCTGCATGCAAAGTTTGCCTACCAGCCCGGCCAGTATATTACTTTGCTCAAAACCATAAACGGGCAGCAGGTTCGCCGATCATACTCGCTCTGCAGTGCGCCGCATCAAAAAGAGTGGCGCATAGCGGTAAAAAAGGTAGAGGGGGGTGTTTTTTCCAGCTACCTGCACAGCCAGCTTAAGCTGGGTGACATGGTTGAGGCAATGCCGCCCAACGGCAACTTTGTGGCGCCTTTAAACATCTCGAATAACAAGAGCTATGTATTTGTAGCGGCGGGCAGCGGCATTACACCCGTTATATCCATTATAAAAGCCATACTGCATATTGAGCCATTAAGCCATGTAACCCTGGTATATGGCAACCGTAACCGGCACAGCATCATTTTCAGGGAGGAGATAGAAGCCCTTAAAAACAGGTACATCAGCAGGTTTAGGGTAATACATGTTCTCAGCCGGGAAATTACAGATGCCGCCCTTAACACCGGGCGTATTGATGCTGCAAAATGCCAGGTGTTGTTTGGAGGGTTGGTTAAACTGCAGGCGGATGAATACTTTATCTGCGGCCCGCAGGACATGATTTTTTGCATTAAAGATTTTTTGCTTGGCCATAATGTGGAACCCAACAAGATACACTTTGAACTTTTTACCATTGATGATAGCGTAAAAGCTGTACAAAAGCATAAGGCAGCCGCCGACAGCAGAGATAAGAGCCTTATCAGTATAAAATACGAGGGCGCAAATATGGAGTTTGAGCTTGACTATGACGGCGAGAGCATTTTAGATGCGGCCTTACACCATGGCCTTGATTTGCCTTTTAGTTGCAAGAATGGCGTGTGCACCACCTGTAAGGCCCGGCTAAAAGGAGGGCAGGTAAACATGGATGTAAATTATGGGCTGGAACCTGAAGAAGTAGAACAGGGGTTTATACTTAGCTGCCAAAGTCATCCGGCAACAGGCAGGGTTGTAGTTGATTTTGATGTAAAGTAAAGTTAATGACCATAGGTTATTAGGGGGTGCCCCCAAGCTATCGCAAGGGGTCGGGCTTTCCGCTCATACTCCGGCACAAAGCTGCGCTGCGATGGCCTCACCGGGGTATCCGCTTCAATCCCTCACCCGAATGTGTAACACGCTGTTTTTATGCAGGGTGGCTGTAAAACTTCCGCTGGATACCCCTTTCATGTTTTAACCTTGTTTGTAACGATTGTTCTTTGGCCGGCTTTGTAACCCTGCCGTACGCCGGTAAAAATTCACCAAATCAACTTTTCATATATAAATTTTTCAAATAAATATATTTTTCAAAAAATCATCTGTGATTATATGAGAATATTCAATAATTTAGCATTTTCACGATGCATCCGACCAATATCTTGTGATTTTTCTCTAAAAATCGTAAACATTTAAATTGAGCATTATAAACCTTAAAACATGTCAATAGCAAAACTTGAGTACATCTGGCTTGATGGCTACAAACCAACACAAAGCCTTCGCAGCAAAACAAAAATTGAAAAGGATTTTAGCGGTAAACTGGAAGATTTATCCATGTGGTCTTTCGACGGTTCCTCAACCGAGCAAGCCCCGGGTGGTTCATCAGACTGTTTGCTGAAGCCTGTTTACATTGTAAAAGATCCTCAGCGTAAAGATGGTTACCTGGTAATGTGTGAAGTATTAAACGCTGATGGCACCCCCCACGTTTCCAATGGCCGTGCCACCATTGAAGATGATGACAACGATTTCTGGTTTGGTTTTGAGCAGGAATACTTCCTGTGGGATACAGAAACCAACAAACCGTTGGGCTTCCCCGCCGGTGGTTATCCCGGTCCTCAGGGCCCTTACTACTGCTCCGTAGGCGCTCAAAACGCTTTTGGCCGCCAGATAGTAGAAGAACACCTGGACGTAATAATTGAAGCTGGTTTAAACGTAGAAGGCATTAATGCTGAAGTAGCAGCCGGCCAATGGGAATTCCAGATTTTCAGCAAAGGCGCAAAAGAAGCCGGCGACCAAATTTGGATTGCACGCTACCTGCTGGAAAGAATTGGCGAAAAATACGGTGTATCAGTTAACTGGCATTGCAAACCCCTGGGCGCCCTCGACTGGAATGGCTCGGGCATGCACGCTAACTTCTCTAATACAACTTTAAGAACTGCAGGCAGCAAAGAAATCTTCGACAAAATCTGCGAAGCTTTCCGCCCTGTTGTTAAAGAGCATATTGAAGTGTACGGTGCAGATAACCACCTGCGTTTAACAGGCAAGCACGAAACTGCCAGCATTCACGACTTTAGCTATGGCGTATCAGACCGCGGCGCTTCTATCCGCATCCCGGTTATTGTTCCTGCCAAAGGCTGGAAAGGCTACCTGGAAGATCGTCGCCCCAATTCTGCCGCTGACCCTTATAAAGTGGCTGCACGTATCATCAAAACAGTTAAATCCGCTATATAATTATATAGCCTGTACATTAAAACTTAACAGCAAGCCTCCGCTTTTTTGCGGGGGTTTGCTTATTTATATCGTCCCGCAGCCTCATTAAATATTTCTACATATTTTCTGCAACCATTCTTTTTGTGGAAAACTTCCGTACTCTTCTGCAGAAATCACTATCCCCGCTTATAAAGCCTGCCGGTTATCTTGCTTTATAGCGCCTATATTTGTATTACTAAAATTTATTCTGCTATGTCATTACGGTTCCAGGCTATCAGCAATTTTACAAAACAAGCTGATGAAGTAAGAGTGGAGGGCCCTGCTAAAATAACGGCCATTTTTGGTGAAAACGTCTTTATGCTGGCCACTGCCCGCAAGTTTTTAAGTGACGAAGCCTATAAAAGCCTGGTAACCAGTATTAAGGGCGGAAAAAAAATTGATCGCAGCGTAGCCAGCCAAATAGCCAACGGTATACGTGCCTGGGCAGAAAGCAAAGGCGTTACCCACTTTACACACTGGTTTCAGCCATTAACAGGTTCAACCGCTGAAAAACATGATTCTTTCTTTACGCTTAAAAGCGATGGCACGCCCATAGAAGAATTTGACGGCGGCGCCTTAATACAGCAGGAGCCGGATGCTTCTTCTTTCCCTAGTGGCGGCATACGTGCAACATTTGAAGCCCGTGGTTATACCGCCTGGGATCCTTCTTCCCCGGCATTCATTATAGAAATAGGCAGCGGTAAAACACTGTGCATACCTACCATATTTGTTTCTTACACCGGCGAATCGCTGGATTACAAAGCCCCCCTGTTGAAAGCGCTGGAAGCCATCAATAAATCAGCAGTGGATGTGGCCAATTATTTTGATAAAAACGTAACAAAAGTTACCCCCACACTGGGCTGGGAGCAGGAATATTTTGTAATTGACGAAGGCCTGGCCAATGCAAGGCCAGACCTTATACAATCGGGCCGCACCGTATTTGGCGCAGCACCTGCCAAAGGCCAGCAACTGGAAGATCATTATTTTGGCTCCATACCTGAAAGGGTGTATGCTTTTATGCGCGATTTTGAGCAGGAATCTTACAGGCTGGGCATACCACTGCGTACCCGCCACAACGAGGTTGCCCCTGCACAGTTTGAAGCAGCCCCTATATTTGAAGAAGTGAATATTGCGGTTGATCATAACATCCTGATGATGGATATTATGACACGTGTGGCCAAACGTCACAAATTAAAAGTCTTGCTGCACGAAAAACCTTTTGCCGGCATCAATGGTAATGGTAAGCATAATAACTGGAGCCTGGCCACAGATACCGGCGTTAACCTGCTGGCCCCGGGTAAAACGCCCAAAACCAACCTGATGTTCCTTACATTTTTTGTAAACAGCATCAAAGCGGTACACGATTATGCGGATGTTTTAAGGGCCTCTATCGCTTCTGCCGATAACGATTACCGCCTGGGCGCCAACGAAGCGCCGCCAGCGATTATTTCGGTATTTGCCGGGCAATACCTTTCTAAAGTGCTGGAAGATATTGAAACAAGGGTGGGCGAGAAATTCGACGAGCAGGATGAAGCCATTCTTAAGTTAGACCTTCACCGCAGCATACCTGAGTTATTACTGGATAATACAGACCGAAACCGCACTTCACCTTTCGCATTTACAGGTAACAAGTTCGAATTCAGGGCTGTAGGCTCTTCTGCCAACTGCGCCAATGCCATGATTGTGCTGAATACCATCATGGCCGAAACATTGAAGAACTTTAAAAAAGAAGTGGATGTGCTGATAGAAAAAGGCGACAAAAAAGAAATCGCCATCATGCATATCATTCAGAAATATACTGTTGAAAGCAAGAAAATCTTATTTGAGGGAGATGGCTATAGCGAAGAATGGCACCACGAAGCTGCCCGCCGTGGCCTGGCCAATGTGCCAACTACGCCGCTTGCCCTGGATGCAATGATAACCGATAAGGCAAAAGCCCTGTTTGAGAACAATGGTGTTTACAGCCACGAAGAGTTGGAAGCAAGGCATGAAATTGAACTGGAGAAATACATTAAAAAAGTGCAGATAGAGGCCCGCATTATGGGCGACCTGGCGCTTAACCATATTATACCCGCTGCGGTAAATTACCAGAACAAACTGGCAACCAACATAAAGTCGCTAAAGGAAATTGGATTGCCGGAAACACATTACAAGGCCCAGCTTGATATTCTTACACAGATAGCGGAGCACGTACAAATTGTTTACAGCAGGGTTGAAGCAATGGTGGAAGCAAGAAAAGTGGTTAACAACATTACCAATACCCGCACCAAGGCCATTGCCTACGAAAGCCAGGTTAAAGCCACATTCTTTGATGAAATACGTTACCATGTAGATAAGCTGGAACACCTGGTGGATGATGATGATTGGACACTGCCCAAATACAGGGAAATGTTGCTGTTAAGGTAAGTTTCTGCCAAGGGCTAAGTTTCTGCCACCTTTGGTGCCAGAAACATTACCTGTCCGGGCTGAAAAGCCGCCCATTGATATGCAGATGAACGGATTGCGACGCAAGGGACGATGCCATAAAATTCAGTCGCTGGTATCTAAAAAAACTGCGAAGTATAAAACTGCTTCGCAGTTTTTCTTTAATGGGCAAATTATGTTACCGGCACTAAGTTTTCATGGCATCGTCCCTTGTGTCACTTGTACGACTTGTAATTCTATTCACCGTTGTGCAGCAGGTTTACAGGTTTGCAGGCATCTTTGGCTTTAATCAGTATCGGCGGTTAAAAGCCACCCTGAAAAATCTTCGGCTGGTTTCTTCCAGAGATTTTACATTTGCACCTCAAAATTTTTCATCATTAAAATTATCCCTTCCGGGGATTGCGGTTTTATGAAAGTAATGAAGTTTGGCGGCACCAGCGTTGGCAAGCCGGAGCGTATGCACCAGGTGGCACAGTTGATTACTAAAGATAATGAGCCTAAAATTGTTGTTTTGAGCGCTTTAAGCGGCACTACCAACGCCCTTGTAACCATAAGTGACAGCCTTGCGGCCCATAACCGCGAAGCAGCCAAACAAAAAATTGACGAACTGGAAGCCCATTACCGCAATTTTATCTTAGACCTGGTAAAAACTGAAGAGGCCCGTAAAAAAGCCAACGCGGTTGTTACAGAACATTTTGAATTTTTGAACATTATCCTTAAGATATCTTTCAGTGAAGCTTTAAACAAAGATATCCTGGCGCAAGGTGAGTTGATGAGCACTAAAATGTTCAGCGTTTATCTTGAAGAAGCCGGTGTTAACCACAAATTGCTGCCTGCGCTGGACTTTATGAGCATAGATGTCAATGAAGAACCTCAATTAAGTGTAATAAGCGCCAAGCTTACCCAACTATTGAAACAAAACAGCAGCATAAACTTGTTTGTTACCCAGGGCTATATTTGCCGCAACTCCCGTGGCGAGGTGGATAACCTAAAACGTGGTGGCAGCGATTATACTGCATCGCTGGTGGCAGCAGCCATAAATGCTACCATTTGCGAAATATGGACCGATATTGACGGCATGCATAACAACGATCCACGTGTGGTAGACAAAACCAATGCTATTGAAGTTTTAAGCTTTGATGAAGCTGCCGAGCTGGCTTATTTTGGCGCTAAAATTCTGCACCCAACCTGTATATGGCCGGCCCAGCAAACAAAAGTTCCGGTTAAGCTGCTCAATACCATGCAGCCTGAAGCCAAGGGTACCACTATTGAGGAAGATGCCCATAGCAAAGGAGTTAAGGCGGTAGCCGCAAAAGATGGCATTATTGCCATTAACATTAAAAGCAGCCGCATGCTGCTGGCTTATGGTTTTCTGCGGAAGGTGTTTGAGGTATTTGAAAAATACCGCACCCCCATTGACATGATAACTACATCCGAAGTGGCGGTATCAGTTACCATAGATAGTAATACACACCTGGATGCTATTATAAAAGAACTGGAACCCTTTGGCACCGTTGAAGCTGAAACTGACCAAACCATAGTATCCATTGTTGGTAACGAAATAGCTGAAACACAGGATGTTTTAAAGAAATTATTTGACTCAATTAAAGATGTGCCGGTACGTATGGTAAGTTATGGTGGCAGCAGGCATAATATATCTTTACTTGTAGATGGTAAGTTTAAAAAAGATGTGTTGCAGGCTATAAACAAAGGGGTTTTTGGATTGTAAAACCTACAGTAATAGTAAAAAGTTCAAACATCTAAATATTTATTTTTTATTAATCTAAATTTAACCGCTATAATACAAGATGGGCTTTTAATTTTTTTTGCAGTTAGTTAACTTTGTTAAACGCTGCGCCAGGTTTGCGTTTTAGCGGGTTTCTGATATCCTGTTTCCTAAACGTAAAAATCTCACCGGATTTTTTTAAGGTAATTGTGGCACAGAATTCGATATATAAGATTTTTTTCGAATTTGTGCTTTAACATTTTTTTATTACCTTTATTCTTCTATCCCAATGAAAAAGCGCACGAAGCTTGCTAAGACTAAAAATCATGCTACTATGGGACCTCGTTACGCTTATTTATTGAGGCTTACACTACTGGTTGGGGATTGCTTTATGGTAAATATGGCATTTTTAATCAGCAACCTGTTTCTACCACTTCTCGGTAACACTGTGTCCGGCAACCAACCCTTGATTTTCCTGTTTATTTTTAATGCGACCTGGTTATTCTCCGCTTTCCTAATGAAGCTTTACAGCTATTCAACACTTCAGAAAGTGGAAAATATTTTCAGGCAAACCATCAAAACTTCCCTGCTTCATTTTGGAATATTCATATCTATTGTTGCTTTTTCCGGCGATGTTGTAATGCAGCACTATTTAAAATTCCTTGCCGTTACCGGAAGCATCCTTATCTTCTTTTTTACAATAAGCCGTTTTATTGTAACTTATGTTTCTGACTTCTTCCTTAAAAGCATTGGCCTTAAAAAGAGAATAACCATTATTGGCTATAATGATACCGGTATAAAACTGGCAGAATTTTTTTCGCAAAAACGTGGAGACTATTCCTTTCATGGCTTTTTTGATGATGAAAACAGTGGCGGGTATGTAGTTAACTCAGATGGAAGGATAGAAGGCCAGATAGAACAATGTGTTGATTATGCCGTAAAAAACCAAATTGACGAAATTTATTCTACTATTATGCCGGGCCATGAAGACTCTATGAGAGGCCTGGTAGAAGTGGCAGACCAAAGGTGCGTGAGGCTGAAATTTGTTGCCAACACCGACGAGACTATACTTGATCAATACCACTTAAACTATGTAGGAGATTTCCCTGTTATTACCCTCAGGAAAGAACCTCTTGATGATATAGGTAACCGGATTAAAAAAAGAATTTTTGATATAGCTTTCAGCTTTGTGGTAACCCTGCTCCTGTTAAGCTGGCTTATCCCAATCATCGGGTTGCTGATAAAGCTTGATTCCAAAGGGCCGGTATTTTTCCGTCAAAACCGGGCCGGCCGTAACAACAGGGTTTTTGGCATCTGGAAATTCCGTACCATGCGTGTTACAGAATCTGACACAGAATTTAAGCAGGCCCAGAAAAACGATCCGCGTGTAACAAGGGTGGGTAAATTTCTCCGCAAATCAAACCTTGATGAAGTTCCCCAATTCCTGAATGTGCTTTTTGGAGACATGAGCATTACAGGGCCACGCCCCCACCCAATTAAGCTGAACGAAACTTATATGGATTCCATATCCAGCTACATGGCCAGGCACTTTGTAAAGCCTGGCATTACCGGATGGGCACAGGTTAACGGTTACCGCGGAGAAACGGAAGCGCCGCACCTGATGCAAAAGAGGATTGAGCATGATATCTGGTATGTGGAGAATTGGTCACTGATGCTGGATATACGTATTATCTTCCTTACTATTATCAACATCTTCAAAGGAGAGGAAAAAGCTTACTAAGTGTTTAGCCCCGAAGACACCATTATTTTAATTTTTCTTACTGAAATGTTTCGCCGCCACTAACTTTACCATTGTGGCGGTTAGTTTTTATACCTGTTTGCAGAAAAACCCTGACCCATGCTTTTGAGAATATGGGTAATTTTAGGGCTCACATTCAATTATTTAGCTATATTTATTTGCTTATGGTAATTAACCGGAAATTTCAACTGCTTTCAGGCTTAAGCTTACTATGCCTTCTCTTAACATTGCATGACCTAAAAGGCCAATCCAACCTGTCTCTTAATACCTATAATAGCTGGACCATCCACCAGTTGTACAAACAGGATTCGATTGTATTTACTACCTGGAAACCTATTCTTTACATTGATACCGCTGCCCAGCATTTTGAAGGCTCATGGGCTAAAAGAAAACTGTTTCACGAACATTTGCTGATACTGCAAAAGCCCGGTTTTAATATTTATGGAGACATTATTTCTGATACCTACATAGGTTCATCCAACAGAACCATACCAACCAGCAATGGTAAGCGCTCTTCCAAAAACCCTTCGATGAATTCGAGAGGGTACCGCATATTTGGCAATGCAGGCACGAAGCTCTGGTTTGAAACAGAATTTTACGAAAACCAGGGAAAGTTTCCTGCTTATGTGGACAGTATTATCAGGCGAAACAGGTCTGTACCAGGCCAGCCGCTTTATAAAAATGTAGGGGATGCGCAAGGCATTGATTACAATTATTCTACCGCCAGGCTGGTTTATATGCCCAATGAACATTTCCTTTTTGATTTAGGTTACGGTAAAAATTTTATAGGAGATGGATATCGTTCTTTAATGTTGTCTGACTGGGCTTTTAACTACCCCTACCTGCGTATTAGTGCTACCTGGAATAAATTGCGCTACTCCCTGATGTTTTCTCAATACGTGAGTGAAGTGCCAAGAGGAAGGGATACTATTGAGCGCAACCGGATAGGCTACAAACGTAAATGGGGCCAAACCTTCTTACTCGACTGGAATATCCACAAAAAATTTACTGTTTCATTGTTTGAGACAGTGATGTGGCCGGACCAGGATTCCATGCGCCGCAAAGATGTAAACTACAGCATGTTTAGCCCTATTATGTTTGCGCATGGCAGTAAATCACCGTCTGGCATATCAAACAATATGATGGCAGGCTTAAATGCCAGTTACAGGGTTGTAAAAGGGACTACAATTTACGCCCAGGCGGTTGCCGACAACCTGGGAAGCTCCGGTACATGGAAGAGCAGGTACGGCCTGCAGTTGGGCGTAAGAAGTACGGATGTGTTAACCCCTGGCCTTAACCTGTTGGCAGAATTCAATACAGCCAGGCCATATATGTACGCCACATCATCCGTTAACACAAATTACTCGCATCTTAATCAGCCATTGGCCCATCCGCTGGGGGCCAATTTCAGGGAAGGAATTTTTATAGCCGATTACAGCTATAAACGCTTCTGGTTCAGGCTTGAACTATTGGTTTCAAAATACGGAGATGATTCTACATCGCTTCACAACTATGGACGGGATATATTTAAGAATATAGCTACAAGGTCTGCAGAAGACGATGTAAAAATGCTGCAGGGTGTAAAGAGCGATTTACTCTTTGGTGATTTTAAAGCGGCTTACATTCTGAATGATAAAACCAATATGCGTATTGAGGCGGGTTTAACCTTAAGAAACGATAAGAATAGTTTGCGCACTTATAAAGACAGGTTTTTTTATATTGGTTTAAGAAGCTCTTTCCGCAACCTCTTTTATGATTTTTAGCATGTGCTTATGAAGAAGATACAATTTACTGCTTTGTTATTGATTTGCGCTGCACAGCTTACTATTGGGCAGCAGGTACCTTTATCTCAGGCCGTGCAGAAAAGAATCAATACTCTTATTCAGAATGCGGACTCCTCAGTTTTCACCGCTTACCGGGCTATGGATTGGCTGGAGCTGAAAAACTCTATTGGCAGTTATAAAACTGAATTAAGCGACAGCATTTTTGGATTGAACCCGAATGCTGTTGCCAAAAGGTTACTGAACGACAATTTTGTGAAAGCGGTAAGCCCTGACCACATTTTTGTGATAGATCCTTTTATAGTTGCAGCCGGAGGAAAGTCTAATGAAAAGAATGGCATTTTACTACAGGGAACACTTGGAGTAAGGATACAAGGTGTAGTAAAAGACAAGCTTAGCTATGGCGCATCATTTTATTCAAGCCTGACAGAATTTCCTTTATATATTCAGCAGTTTGTTGAACAAAACGGCGTAGCGCCCGGGCAAAACAAAGTATACGCACATGATAAAAACCGTTATTCCTACACCAATGCGGATTTTTATGTTAATTATCTGCCCAGCAAACATTTTTTGATTGGGGCTGGTTATGGCAAGCAGTTTATCGGCGATGGCTATAGAAGCCTTTTGTTATCCGATAACGCTTTCAATTCTCCTTACCTGCGTTTCCAGGCCAACTTCTGGAAGTTTACCTACAATGTATTATACAACCGCTATGTAAACACGAGGCGTATTATTGATGGAAAATACCAGGGCAAATACAGCGTAACGCATTTGCTGGGTGTAAACATTGGCAAAAAATTGCAACTTGGCTTATTCGATAATATTGTTTGGCTTGCGAGGGATAGCGGCTATCAAAAAGGGTTTGATCCCAATTACCTGTCACCGGTTATTTTCCTGCGGCCGGTAGAGTTTGCCACTGGTTCATCTGACAATGCCATGATAGGCCTTACCGGTAAATACAAAATAAAGAATGGTTACCTGTATGCACAGGCCGGTCTTGACGATATTAGCCTTGGCAAATCTTTAAAAGAAGGCAAACAAAGTTTTCAGAATAAGTACACGCTGCAACTGGGTATATGGAACAATAATATTTTTCATGTTAACGGCCTTTCTCACCGGTTTGAGTGGAACAGTGTACGGCCGTACACCTACGGCCACGGGTTTGACAAACCACAGTTAAACTATACGCATTACAACCAAAACCTGGCCAACCCCTTTGGCGCTAATTTTAATGAAGTTATCTCCATTTTCCAGTTTGAGAAGAACAGGTGGTATGGCTACTTTGAAAACCTGTATGCTGTACGGGGCGAAAAGCCGGATGGCCAGGCATACAATAATGGCGAAGACCTTTGGGGAGGAGAAGAAAACGTACCCGAATTTGGCAGTAAAACCATGCAGGGCGTTAAAAACAAATTCTTTTACAGCCAGGTTTCGGTGGGTTACCTCATCAACCCCAAAAACAGGCTTAGCATTAAAGCCGATGTAGCTTACCGCAGCCGGACAGCTACCGGCCTTAAACAAAATGAGCTGATTTTTAACTTCGGGATAAGGACAGACCTGTTTAATACCTACAACGACTTTTAGAAAGCCGGGATATTCCTGTAAGAATGCAATAGGTTACATAAAGAAGCAGCCTGTTGCACTTTGGGTGAGGGATTGAAGCGGTTACCCCGGTGAGGCCATGGCAGCAGGGCTTTTGTGCCGGAGTAATAGCGAAAAGCCCGACCCGAGGCACGAGGGGCACCTCCTAAAAAAAATCAAGCGGAGTGTAAACCCGGTCTTTAACACGCAACAAAAGCCGCTTTTTATGCTGCAAATGCAATAGGTTTGCAACCCGGTAACAGGATGGCTGCCTTTACTTTTCCGTGTACCGGTTTACGGCAGCCCTCCCCTATTCACAAATCAATCAACTATTATGTCTTTAATCGTAGTAGGCTCTATGGCCTTCGATGAAATTGAAACCCCCTTTGGAAAATCAGGCAGGATTATTGGCGGCGCCGCCACCTACATAGCCTACGCTGCCAGCAATTTTGTAAAGCCCATACAACAGGTATCTGTAATAGGTAATGACTTTCCTCAGGAAGAGCTGGACAGCCTGCAGCAAAGAGGCGTGCGACTTGATGCTGTAGAACAGGTACCCGACAGGAAGTCTTTCTTTTGGGCTGGCAAATATCACCTGGACATGAACTCCCGCGATACATTGGTGACCGAACTGAACGTGCTGGGGGATTTTAAACCGGTTATACCCGAAAGCTACCAAGGCGCTGAATTTTTAATGCTGGGCAACCTGGCCCCATCTGTACAGATAAGCGTTATTAAGCAGTTGAAAACAAGGCCCAAAATGATTGTGCTGGACACCATGAATTTTTGGATGGATATAGCTTTGGATGAACTGAAAGAAGTGCTTACCATGATTGATGTGTTGCTGATTAACGATAGTGAGGCAAGACAGCTAACCGGCGAATTCTCACTGGTAAAGGCCGCGAAAAAAGTGTTGACCATGGGGCCTAAATACCTGATTATAAAAAAAGGCGAGCATGGCGCTTTACTTTTTAATAATAAGGAAGTTTTCTTTGCGCCTGCCCTGCCGTTGGAAGAAGTGTTTGACCCTACCGGCGCCGGAGATACATTCGCCGGCGGTTTTATTGGCCATATTGCCAAAACAAAAGATATTTCTTTCAATAACATGAAAACTGCCATTATTGTAGGCTCTGCCATGGCAAGCTTTTGTGTGGAAAAATTCGGAACACAGCGGCTGGTTGAAATAACCAAAGAAGATATTGATACCCGCCTTAACGAGTTTGTTCAGTTGGTTAACTTTGATATAGCCTTGGTTTAACTTCTATTGTACAATATATTCCGCGGCGCCTTTAACGGGCGCCGTTTTTTATTGCGGCCCGGGTATTGCACTTATTTTACTTAGTGCCCCCTGCTTATCTTTCTTCATAGGCCATTTTGCTTATCTTTCATCATATATTAAACATAAGCTTATGAAAATCGTCTTCGTTGTTTGCATGTCGCTCTCTCTTTGCAATGCTGTTACAGCCCAGCACTTTCTTCAAAAAATATGGGAAACAGATTCTATGCTGGCCGTTCCCGAATCAGTAATACTTGATGTAAAAAACAATACCCTGTATGCGTCGCTGATAAATGGTGGTGGTGGCAAAGGCGGCATAGCCAAAGTAAGCACAGATGGAAAAATAATTGATACTGCATGGATAACCGGCCTTAATGCGCCCAAAGGTTCCGGCATACACAATGGCCTGTTATATGTTGCCAATTCAACAGAGGTAGCATTAATTGATATTGCAAAAGGCGCTGTGCTGCAAAAAATACCTATAGATGGAGCAGTATTCCTTAACGATATTACTATTGACGGCAGCGGTACCGTATATGTGTCAGATTCCCGTGCAGGCAAAGTGTACAGCATTAAAAACAACCAGCCCCAATTGCTTTTTGAAAATATGGAAAACCCCAATGGCCTGCTGGCCGTGGGCAATAGCCTGTACATATTGGCCAAGGGTATTTTATATAAAGCTGATTTAGCTACAAAACAGCTAACCAAAATTGCCGAAGGCATGGAGCCCAGCACTGATGGCTTGCAGCAGGTAGATGACCAGTCGTTTATTGTTACATCTTGGATTGGCGCTGTGTATTATGTGGGCAGCAATGGCAGCGTACAGGAACTGCTGAATACCAAGGCCGACAAAATAAATACCGCCGACCTTTACTACGACCGCAATAAAAAAATTGCCTACATACCTACGTTTTTCAAAAAATCTGTAGTGGCGTTCGAGTTACATTAAACAAATGCGAAGTATGATCATGTACGATGTTAAGTGTGGGATGTACGATGTGTTTAACACCCGTTTTTCAATTCACCATAGCCTATTCACGATTTATGGTATCAGCGACAGTATTTCATAGCATCGCCTGTTGCAAATAGGATTTTGTTATGATTGGGTCTTTCAGTGAAAGAACCAATCATAATCAAGCACTTCACCATTCGGTTCATTGGGCGGCTTTTAAGCGGGTATTAACTCCCTGTTTGCAGTGGCGGCTAAATCCGCTAACCAGATTACAACAACAAAAATAACGGCCGGCAAATACCCTTCCGGTAAAACAATAAGCAGCGCATTTACTAACTTTCCGCTATGAAAAAGCAAGTTGCTGAGGTTAGTGCGGTACAACCCCATTTACATTTTTTACAGGAAGCATTTAATGCGGGCAAAAAATTGCCGGATGTAGGTAACCACCAGCCAGGCGCGTTCTTTGGCGTGTACTCACATAGCAAGTACCCATGCCGCGAAAGCCTGTCTCAAGGCAGGCGTTACTATTATAAAATCACCCTGTTTTTAAAAGGCAGCGGTACTTTTCGCTATGGCGATGGCTTCTTTAAAGCCGGCCCTGGCTCACTGGTATTCATTAACCCTACGGAGATAAAAGGCTGGAAACCGGACAGCCAGGAAATGGTTGGCTATTACTGCATTTTTACAGAACAATTTTTTGCGCAGAACAATGCCGACGCCAGGGAACTATCCGGTTACCCTTTATTTAAAAATGGCATTAACCCTGTAGTACAACTGAATAAGCCACAGCTAAAAATGATAACCGGCCTGTTTGAAAAAATGGCGGAAGAACGCCAGGCTTGCCGGCCCTTTAAAGATGATGCCATAAAACTTTACCTGAAACTGTTGCTGATGGAAGGCAGGCGCATTTGCAACCATACCACAACCACGGCGGCACAATATAACGCGGCCCAAAGTCTGGTTCAAAGTTTTAATGATTTGCTGGAACGGCAATTTCCTCTGGTGCATGTAACGGAACAGGTAGCACTGAAATCTGTATCTGAATTCGCCGATGAACTGGCCGTACACAGCAACCATTTAAATGCTTCCGTTAAAAAAGTAACCGGCCATACAGCCAGCAACCATATTAAAGCCAGGCTGCTGAAAGAAGCTAAATTATTGTTGGTGCATACGGATTGGCACATTAACGAAATTGCCTGGTGCCTGGGTTTTGAAGAGCCGGCCAGCTTTGCGCATTTCTTCAAAAAACTGGCGGGTGTAACAGCCAACCATTTCAGGCACCGGGCAGATTAGCTGGAATGGTGAGTGGCGAGTGGTGAGTGGTGAATGGTGAGTGGGTGACATTCCGCTTCAGCATTCATCACTCCTTGTCCCTTGTTCGATATTCGCTACCCGGGCTGAAAAGATGCCATGAAAATCCGGACGATAAACGTAGTGCGACGCAACGATGTCCCATCTGTGTTCCAACTGCTGGTCACCAAAAAATACCCACTTTTACGCCCCATATTTTAAAATGTGTGCACCGGCCTGTTTAATTTACAAGCGGTTAACAGCCGCATCGGTGTTTTTAAATAAATTTACGCCTCAATAAAGCCAATACATGAAGCGATTACTGTTACTGGTTGTTAACTGTTGTATTTTGTCAGCGGCTTTTACCCAGGCAACTCCAAAGAAATCCAATACCGCAAAACCTGCCGCCGCAGGTTACCAGATACCCGTTACCATTGCCCCGTTTAAAAATACCAAACTGTATATTGGTTGCTATTACGGCAAGTATAAAAACCTGGTGGATTCGGTTATGCTTGACGGGCAAAGCTCGGGTGTACTAAAAGGCAAACAGAAACTGCCCGGTGGCATTTATTTCGCGGTTTCGCCATCGCATACGCTGCTGTTTGAGTTTCTGATGGACGATAAGCAACAGTTTTCCATTAAGGCAGACACTACCAATCCCGAAGCCCTAACCATTACTGGCTCGCCGGAGAATACCATTTTTCAGAATTATACCCGATACCTTTCTCAAAAAGTGCCCAGGTTGCAGCAGTTGCAGCAACAGCTAAAGCAGGCAGGTACCCCTGCAGACTCCACCCGGCTGCAAACAGAACTGCAGGCCGCCAATAAAGAACTGACAGATTACCGGCAAAACATTGTAAAGCAGCACCCCGATGCCATGCTTACCGCCTTTTTTAAAACCATGAAACGTCCGGAGTTTCCTGCCATGCCCAAAAAGGCAGATGGCAGCCTTGACTCTTCCTACCCCGCCCGTTATGTAAAGGAACATTTTTGGGATGATGTGGCTTTTGATGACGACCGCCTGTTGCGTACCCCCTTCTTCGATCCCAAAGTAGATGAATATTTTAAGTACTATGTATCGCCGGAGCCAGACTCCATCAGCGCTGAAATAAACTACATGCTGCTGTATGCCCGTACCGCCAAAGACATGTTCAAGTACCTGCTGGGCAAGTTTACAGACAAGTATATCAACCCGGAAATAATGGGGCAGGATAAAGTATTCGTTTTTCTGTTCAACAACTATTTTTCAAAGGGCGATACAACCTGGCTAAACGCCAAACAAAAAGAATACATTTTTAACCGGGCCTACAGCCTTATGGCCAACCAGATAGGCGAGCAGGCGGCCATTATGGACCTGGTGGATACCACAGGCAAAGAAACGCCGCTGTATGGACTTACTGCTCCTTTTACCTTCGTGGTGTTTTGGGACCCTAATTGCGGCCATTGCAAGGAACAGGTACCCCGTATTGATTCCATCTACGATGCCAAATGGAAAGCGCAGGGCGTAAAAATCTATGGCGTTAATATTGATGAAAAAGCGCTGGACCCCTGGAAGAAATTTATACAGGAACACCACCTGGATGGTTGGGCGCATGTGTACCAAACGGCAGCCCAAAAGCAGCAGGAACAATCAACAGGCCAGCCCAACTTCCGGCAGTTGTACGATGTGTTTCAAACCCCTACCTTTTACCTGCTGGATGATAAAAAGCACATCATCGCCAAAAAACTGTCTATAGAACAATTTGACGAAGTGATGGACGCTAAACGAAAGCAGAGTGCGAAAAAATAGGCAGGCTCAAAATGCACAGAAGCTTACCGTTGCACGCCTGCATTTCTTTATAAACATTTATAAGAAAAATGATAAAGTACCTTTTTTCCTTATCCCTACTACTGGCAGTTAGTACAACCTGCTTTAGCCAGGTTATTTTTACGTACGGCAGCAATGCGGTTGACAAAGGGGAATTTCTGAAAGCGTTTAACAAAAACCCTTCCACGGAGCCCGACCCCCGCAAAGCCATGAAAGAATACCTGGACTTGTATATAAAGTTCAAGCTGAAGGTACAGGCAGCCAAAGACGCAGGCTTGCAAAATGATGATAATTTTAAGCTGGAAGGCGAGAACTTTAAACGACAGCTAACCGAAAACCTGGTTAACGAGCAGGCCAACATTAACCAACTGGTGCTGGAAGCTTTTGAAAGAAGCCAGCAGGACTTATTGATATCACAGATTTTTATTGAAGTGCCCCTTAACAGCGATACGGCTTCCGCTTATGCCAACATACAAAAAGCCTATGCGGCATTAAAAGCGGGGAAGGACTTTGTTGAAACTGCCGGTGCGTACTCAACTGATCCTGCCATTCAACAGAACAATGGGGAAATTGGCTACATCACAGTGTTCAGCCTGCCATACAAAATGGAGACTGTGGTATATGGTTTAAAACCCGGCCAGTTTTCGGCGCCTTATAAAAGTGCTATTGGTTACCATATATTTAAAGTAAACGATGCCCGGCCGGCAGCAGGCAAAAGAACCATCCGGCAAATCCTGCTACCACTGGCTGCCGGCGCTACTGAAGCAGAAAAAGCCCAGGTAGCACACAAAGCAGATTCCCTTTACCAGCTTGCACAGCAAGGCGTAGCGTTTGAGCAGTTGGCCATGCAAAATAACCTTGATGCCGCCACCAATAACAATGGCATGACTGAGGTGGGCACCGGCCAATACAGTCCCGGTTTTGAGCAACAGGTTTTTAGCCTGAAAGCTACAGGGGATATCAGCAAACCGTTTACAACCAGCTACGGGTATCATATCATCAAACTGCTGGATATAATACCGGTAGGCAAAGACTCCGCAGATGTTATGACAAAAGCAGCCCTGCAGGAAAAAATTATCCAGGATGGCCGGCTGAACATTGCCAAAGAAAAACTGCTGGACAAATGGATGACCGCTACAGGCTACAAACCCGCAGCCTACAACGAAAAAGCCTTTTTAGCTTACACCGATAGCCTTGTTAATAACCGGCCCGTAACAAAGGTTGCAGGCATTACCGCAGCCACAGCACTATTTTCTTTTGCCAAACAGACGGTTACGCTAACAGACTGGGCAGACTTTGTGCAAGCGTCCCGAACATCCAACAGTCTGCTGCTGGGCAAAAATTATAAGGAAGCGCTAAACCAGTTTACACGCAGCAGTTGCAGCCAGTATTACCGTAATCACATAGAAGATTATAACCCGTCTGTAAAAGAACAATTAGCTGAATTTAACGATGCCAACCTGCTGTTCGCCATTATGGATAAACAGGTTTGGAGCAACGCTTCCGCAGACAGCGCAGGACTGCACAAGTATTACCAGGCGCATGCTGCTTCTTACACCTGGCAACCCGGCGTATCGGCACTGTTTGTTACGGCTGCCAATAAAGAACAGGCCGATGAAGTGGCGGCTAAAATAAAAGCCAACCCGGCTAACTGGAAGGCCATTACCGAAAGCTACGGCACACAGGTATATGCTGACAGCAGCCGCTACGAAAAAGAGCAATTACCCGGCCATCAAAGCCTGCGCCTGGAAAAAGGCTTTGCCGGCACGCCGGAAAAAAATGAGCAGGACAATAGCTGGTCGTTTATTTACATTACAGAAGTACACCCCAACAGCGCCCCACGCAGCTTTGATGATGCCCGCGGCCTGGTAATAAACGATTACCAGCAGGTTGTGGAGGAAAAGTGGGTGGAAACATTACGCAAAAAATACCCGGTAAAAATAAATGAGGCGGCTGTAGCCAGCCTGAAGTAGTTTTTATTGTCCGGGTTGCAGGGTTTCATGGCATCGCCTGTTGTGTCACTCACTTGTACGGCTGGTTTTTCATGGCATCTTTTCAGACCCGGGTAAACAACACCAGCAACCGGCAACTGTTCAATGTTAATTTGTTTAAAGTTCAATGTTTGCGGCTCTGCCGCTATGCGGCACTTGAACATCACCCTCCCTAAAAAACTCAACCGCTTACAAATCAACAGACCGGCAACCAGCAACTTGTAACCGGCCACCTGCAACCGGTAACCGGCAACGGCCTTTCGGGTACCACAATTCCGTAGGAGCAGCATGTTAGTAGCAAAAAGATAATCGCGGCCAATTTTGTAAAGCCTCGTAGAGGCGGCATGTTAGGCAGCCTTTTGCACCAGAGCCCTGGTAATCATCCATCTTGCCATTATCCATCATCCTGCTTAACATATCGCACCTACGGCGCTCTTTGCAAACCGTCTGTTTTTTTCCCTACTAACATGCCGCCCCTACGGGGCTTGATTGTTTAATGTTCTTTTGTTTAATGTTCAATGTTTGCAGCTCTACCACTGTGCGGCACTTGCACATCATCACCCCCTAAGAAACCTCAACCATTTACACACCAACAGACCGGCAACCGGTAACCGGCTTTCAACAGACCAGTAACCAGTTACCTGTATCCTGTAACCGGCTTTCGAGTCTCCCCACAACCAAACGCAAAGCTCCGTAGGAGCGGCATGTTAGTA
>NZ_VVIP01000073.1 GCF_009650435.1 Foetidibacter luteolus | reverse complement strand
GAACAGGGAACAAGGAATGTTGAATAAAGTGGAACAGCCCCTCCACTCACCACTCACCAAGTGAATATTGAACAGGGAACAAGGAATGTTGAATCTAAGAGTAGGTAGAATATGCGCATTACTGGGCCTGTGTTCCCGCGGAACACTTTGTAGGTAGAATATTGCGGGGGTGTTAGCCTGCGTTCCAGGGGAACGCTTTGTGCTTGTATCAGCGGGATGGGCACAAAATGTTCCTCCGGAACAAAGTAGAACGTAAATGGCTATTCTACCCACAATATGTCCCTTTGGGACATAGTTGAACGACAAAGTGGGACACTGTCACGTACACCACTCACCATACGAATATCGAACAAGGAACAAGGAATGTTGAATAACGAAACAGATGCCCCTACTCACCACTCACCATTGACCATTCACCATTCACCAAAAGAATATCGAACAAGGAACAAGGAATGTTGAATAACGAAACAGATGCCCCTACTCACCATTCACCACTCACCAAAAGAATATCGAACAAGGAACAAGGAATGTTGAATGACGAAATGGAACAACCCACTCACCATTGACCACTCACTACCCACCAAAAGAATATCGAACAAAGAGGCCAGAACAAAGTTTTGTGAACACCCTGTAAAATAACCGGCACATGACTAAAGGAGCTTCTATGCAGCAACGAAACTATGCGGCGATGCACATAAGGTACTGCACGATAATGTTGCTCAAAAAAATGAATAATCGTTTCTTACCGGTTGCTTAATCAGCAAAGTTCTTTACTCCGTACGCAAATGGTTTACCGGGTTGGTAAACGCAGCATTCAACGCCTTAAACCCTACCGTAATTAAAGCAATGATCACCGCTGAAATACCTGCAATCCCAAACACCCACCAGCTAAGACTGGTACGGTATACATAGTTTTGAAGCCAGCCATACATAAAATACCAGGTGAGCGGACAGGCAATAACAAATGCAATGGTAATAAGTAAGATGAATTCCCGGGAGAACAGGTAAACAATATTGCCGGCAGTAGCACCAAGTATCTTCCTTATGCCCACTTCTTTAAGCCGTTGTACCGCCATAAAAGAGGCAAGCCCGTATAAACCCAGGCAACTCAGGAAAATGGCAATAGCGGCAAAACAGGTGTAGAGTTTGGAAAGCTGTGCTTCCTGTTTATAAAAACTGGCCACTTTTTCATCCATAAACTGGTACTCAAAAACATTTTCCGGGAAAGTGCTGTTCCAGAGTCGTTCAATACTTTTAACCGTAGCCGGAATACCGGTGCCGGTTATCTTTACGCTTGCCGTGTTATATCTTCTTTTAACATTACTTACGAATACAGGGGAGATAGAATCTTTAAAGGAAGCAGCATTAAAATCTTTTATCACACCCACCACCAATCCTTTAATGCGTCCATCCCACAAGTCAATCTCTTTATTAAGCACTTCAGCCGGGCGAAGCTGCAGCCTGTTAACCAACGCTTCATTCACCAGGAACTCACGAACAGAATCGGTTCGGGTAAGGCTGCGGCCGGCAACAAGCGGCAACTGGTAAGTAGCTACATAATCGGCATCTGCAAATTTGCTGATGGCTGCAAAATCCACGTCTTTCGTGGCATGGTCAAATTTAAAACCCGTCCACCAGTTGTCTACATCAGAAGGCGATTGGGAATTAAAGCTCACCATGCTTACACCTTTCATTTGCAGTAACCGGTTACGCAGGTAATCAATCTTACTGGTGCCTGCGCTGTCGTTTTGAAAAGGAATATTCACCAGGGCATCTTTATTAAAACCCATGGCACCATTGCGAAAATAGTTCATCTGCTTGGCGATGAGCATAGTGCCGATAATCAGCGCCTGCGCTATTACAAATTGAAAAACCACCAGCCCTCGCCTTAAGGTAATGCCTTTATTGCTGCGGGCAGTAAACTTACTTTTAAGCGCAGTAACAGGATTGTACCCCGCAAGCACCAGGGCCGGATAAAAACCAGCCAGCAGTGTTACCGCAGTAGTAACGGTTACAAGAAAAAACAGCACTTCCTGGCGCTGCAATAGAGAAATGGATAAAGAGATATCCAGTAACAGGTTAATGGGTTGTAAGATAAGGGCCACCAGCGCCACAGCCATCATCACCGAGCTAAGCACCAGTAAAAAAGTTTCCAGTAAAAATTGTTTTTTCAACTGGTATCTGCTGCTTCCAAGCACTTTGCGCACACCTACCTCTTTGGCCCGGTTAACGGCCTGCGCAGTGGAGAGATTAATGAAATTTACACAAGCGATCAGCAATATAAATGCAGCGATTAACCATAAGGTGCGGATGCGTTCTTTGCTGATTGTTTTGCCAAGATAATTACCTGCTTTTTCATCAAAATGTGAATCACGCACGGGCTGAAGCAGTTGAATGACCCTGCTGTCTGCAGCACGGTACTTCCTGGAGAAATCAATCAATGGTTTGCTAAAGGCCTCGGCGGTGGCGCCCTTTGGCAACAGCACATAACATTTGTGGTTGCTGTTAATGCTTACCCAGTCTGTAGATTTAACAAAAGGCAAAAAAGAATAAGGCATCACCATCGTAACCTGGAAGTCTGTGTTGGGGGGTACATCAGCGAGCACACCCGTTACTTTTAACAGGACGTGGTTATCAATTTTTATTTGCTGACCGATGGCTTTTTTCCAGTCACTAAAATATTTATCCGCCGTTTTCCTGGTAAGAACAACCGATTTTGGTTCGGCGAGTGCGGTAGTGGCGTTACCTGCAAGCCAGGGAAAATCAAAAATTTTAAAGAAGGAGGGTTCTGCAAGAAATACGCCGCTTTTTTCTTTAAACTTTTTTGCAGGGTTACCCTGGGCATCCATCACCAGTACAGGCAGATTGTCTACGCCAAATACACCCGCCACCTGTTCCAGTTGCGGAAAATCATTTTTTAGTGCAGTGGGCAAAGGAGCGGGAACGGCGGCAACGGCATCATCCTTTTCCCCTTTGGTAAGTACACGATAAATCCGGTCTTTTTTACTATGAAATTCATCAAAGCTTAACTCGTATTGAATCACTACAAAAATAGCAAGGCATACGGCAATGCCTGTGGCAAGGCCGCTGATGTTGATTAGCAGGTAACTTTTGTTGCGTAGCAGGCTTCTTACGGCCGTTTTAAGATAATTGCGAAACATAAGCTGTGTTTTTCAGTAAAAAGAATTGCGGATGATATTTTAATACGAATATCTTCGTCTAACTTAATGCCATTTTCTGGTTGGGTTGATAATCAATAAATTAATGGATAAGTCAACAAGGGCGACTGTCCGGTTTTGATATAACGGGTGTACGGTTCTATCTCATCGGGCGACTTAAAGGCCGCTGGTGAAAATCTTGAACAAGGAACAAGGAATGTTGAATCTAAAATTAGGTAGAATATGCGCATTACCGGACCTGTGTTCCCGCGGAACACTTTGTAGGAAGAATATTGCGGGGATATTAGCCTGCGTTCCAGGGGAACGCTTTGTGCTTGTATTGCGGGGATGAGCACAAAATGTTCCTCCGGAACAAAATAGAACGTAAATGGCTATTCTACCCACAATATGTCCCGCTGGGACATAGTTGAACGACAAAGCGAGACACTGTCACGTTCACCATTCACCATTCACGATGAGAATATCGAACAAGGAACAAGGAATGCTCAATGATGAAACAGATGCCCCTACTCCCCACTCACCAAATGAATATCGAACAAGGAACAAGGAATGTTGAATGAAGAAGGGAAAGCCCCCACTCACCAAATGAATATCGAACAAGGAACAGGGAATGTTGAATGACGAAGGAACGCCCCCACTCCCCACTCCCCACTCACCATTCACCACTCACCATTCACCACTCACCCCTCACCCCTCCCCTCCTGTTATAATTATTGAAAAAAAAGCCAATATACTGCCACCATAAACCAAACCATACCTGTAATTTCATCGGCTTATAAAAACACTGCTCACTAAACTACCTCCGATGAATGCAAAACACCTGTCTCGCAGAAAATTTCTCCGCAACTCATTAGGAACGATCGCGGCATTCAGCATTGTGCCCAGGCATGTGCTGGGCCGGGGCTACCTGGCGCCCAGCGACCAACTGACCAAGGCCGTTATAGGCACCGGCTCTATGGGCCGCGGGCATTTTGGCTATGCCGGCACCCGGGTGGTGGCACTTTGCGATGTGGACAAAAAGCACCTGCAACTAGGCCTTGAACAGGCCGGCGGCAAAGGCATCAAAACCTTTAGTGATTACCGGGAAGTGATCCAGCTACCGGAAGTAGATATTGTACACGTTGCCACCCCACCGCACTGGCATGGCATTATTGCCGCCGACGCGGCGAGGGCCGGTAAGGACATCTGGTGCGAAAAACCAATGACCGCTACCATTGGCGAGGGCAAACGTTTGGTGGAAGCCGTGCAGCAACATGGCCGCATTTTCCGGCTGAACACCTGGTTCAGGTTCGAAGATAATTTCTATGGCATGGGCACTACTGTTAAGCCCATTAAAAAGCTGGTGGAGAGCGGCCTGCTGGGTTGGCCCCTGAAGGTTACCGTTAGCAAACACACGGGTTTCGACTGGAAATTTTACTGGGTAGGCAAAACCAACCTTACGCCAGAAACCATACCTGCCGAACTGGATTATGATATGTGGCTGGGCCCTGCGCCATACAAGCCTTACCACCCGCACAGGGTACACCAAACTTTCCGCGGCTACTGGGACTATGACGGCGGTGGCCTGGGTGATATGGGCCAGCACTATATAGACCCCATCCAATACTTTTTAGGCAAGGACAATACCAGCCCGGTATCAGTAGAGATAGATGCACCGGAACAGCACCCCGATGCGGTGGGCACCTGGCGCCGCATTACCTACACCTACGATGACGGCTGCCAGATTGTACTTGATGGCGATGCCTCGCTTACCACTGCGGCTTATATAGAAGGACCGAAGGGCAAACTGTACCCCGGCTTTAAATCAGACATACCAGACCTGCAGAAGAAGCTGGCCGAATTTCCCGACCCGCTGCCGCAGGTAACGGATTTTGTGGACGCCGTAAAGAACCGCAAAAAGTTCGCTTTGAACGAAGAAAACGGGCACCGCTCCTGCACACTGGTGAACATGGGTAAAGTAGCCCTTACACTGGGCCGCAACCTGAAGTTTGATCCTGTAAAGCAGGAGTTTGTTGACGACGCCGCTGCCAATGCGCTTGTATTTAAACCAATGCGTGAGCCGTGGGTGATGTGAGAGGGTGAGTGGTGAGTAGTGAATGGTGAGTGGGGAGTAGTGAGTGGTGAATGGTGAATGGTGAGTTAAACGTGCCGGGCATGACTGAATTCAGGCTTTCTGAACATGCCAAATTAGGATTAATGCCTACTGAGGGTATTGCCAAAATTCTGGCAGGTACAACACCACACCCGGACGAAGGCCGTGGAATACCCCGCTGCGAACTATACTTCTACGTAGAAAACATACAGCTTGAATTTGATAACGCCTTACAGGCAGGGGCTACACTGGTAAGCCCCGTTGCCAACCGGGATTGGGGCGACAAAGCATGTTATTTTGCCGACCCGGATGGCCATATTATAGCTTTTGCGGAAAAGATAACCGGTAGATAAAGCACACCCCCTACCCCGCGGGCAAAGCTGCATAGCGTATCCAACCGTACAAGTGAGTGACACAAGGGACGCCTCATAGTAATTCCTCTGCCGGCCACCATAAAATCTTGTCCATCCGGCCCCGGGGGGCGGCAAAACCGCTCCTCATTTTAGGTTAGCACGGCATTGCGCAATATTGTTAATTTTGCGCACAGATTTGTTGAGTTATGCGTATCGGACTGTTACATAAAAAAGAGTCGCTTCCGGAAAGCTTCCGGATTGTGGAAACAAAACTTTCCTTTCTTCCTTATATCAATTATTTACGGCACAAAATTGTGGATGAGCGGGATATACGTGCCACCTTGTACCGCTTTATACTCAGAAGGTTTGAGCGCCACCCGGAACTACTGCGCGGCGAGGTTTACCTGAACAATTTTGCGCAATACAACGATGTTATTCCGCTTATTGAAGACACCGTTTTTCCGCTGATACATGAAGATGACGAAAGCATGTTTGCGTTGAGCGAACCACTTTCGCCCACTATATTCTATTGCACCGAGGCATTTTACAAACTTTGCTTTGACCCCGTTACCAACGAGTTTAAGCCAACAAAAAACATTACATCTGACAAGGCGGCCGTTTTCAGGCTCTCCTGGATATATACCCTTATTGCGGAAAAACTGTACCATGTAAAAACAAATTTTTCAGGCGAAATGGTGCATGTAATGCACGACCCCGAAACCAATCTTAACCGCTATTTTAAACTTACCGTTGACCCCAGGTTTATTGAGGTAAAAGTAAAGGGCCGCCTGCCCGACCTGGATATACCCGCTTTAATTTCTGAGCTTAGCTTTACCGATAAAGACCTTGATATACTGCAGGAAAAGTTGCCGCTGGCCAATTTTTCTTTTGAAGGTTTTGCCATTGCCGGCCTTACGGATATTACGGCGCACTACACTACCGAAATCATCAAGAACGCCATCATTAACGCAAGTCCTTATAACGACGAATATTTCGACAATATTCAAACGGCTATAAGAACACTGATGCAGCACAAGGATATTGATATAGGCCTGCTTCCTTTTTTAAAGGTAAACGATCGCTATGTGCTGGACAGCGAAAGCAGCCGTACCAGCATATTTGTTCAGTCGTGCACCAAAGCAAATTGTTCTGAGAGCAGCTATTCTGACATGGCCCAGAACTACGCCAAAAAAACAAGGCCGTTCTATGTGCCGGATATTTCGAGCAGTGTGCTTGAAAAATACCCGTTCCTGGGGGCGCTGTTTCAAAACGGTTACAATGGTTTTATGATCATACCCCTTTTCTGGAATAACCAGCTAATGGGCGTACTGGAAATGGCCACGCTGCATAAGAATGTGCTGAACGAAAAAATGATCAGCAAAATTGATAACATACTGCCGCTGCTGGCGCAAATTTTAAAGCAGCGGGTAGATGCTTTTGAAGCCAGCCTGCAAACGGTTATCAAAGAGAAATTCACTTCCCTTCAACCCGCGGTTGAATGGAAGTTTAACGAAGTGGCCTGGGAGTATTTAAAGAATACTGCCCCCGGTAAAAAAGACGAGGTAAAGAACATTTATTTTAAAGAAGTGTACCCGCTGTATGGCGCAATTGATATACGCAACTCATCTGTAGAGCGCAATATTTCACTGCAAAAAGATATGCACCAGCATTTTATGCTGCTGATGAATACACTGGATGACCTGAAGAAAAATATTAAGCTGGGCCTGCTGGATGAAACCATTTATAAGTGTAAAAAATGGATGGAGCGTACCCGTGATTTTCTTACCACAGATGATGAAGTAAGACTGGCTGATTTTTTGGAAAACGACATTAAGCCTTTTCTCAGCTATTTCAGGGATAACTTTCCTGAAGCTGTTGAAACGGTTGACCATTATTTTGCAGAAAGCGACCCGCAAACCGGCATTGTGTTTGAAAACCGCCGCCAACTGGAAGCCTCCATACAGCTGATCAATACTTCTGTAAGCAATTTCCTGGAAACACAGCGTGACGAATTGCAAAAAACCTACCCCACTTATTTTGAAAAATTCAGGAGCGATGGTATTGAATACGATATTTACGTAGGCCAGTCCATTGCCCCGCAAAAAGTATTCAACCCGCTGTACCTTAAAAACCTGCGGCTGTGGCAGGTAGCATCCATGAGTGAAATTGCCCGTCTGGCGCATACATTGTTGCCTAAAATGGAAAAAGAACTGCACACCACGCAGTTAATACTGGTGCACACCAATACCATTGACATCAGCTTCCGAAATGATGAAAGACGTTTTGATGTGGAAGGCGCTTATAACATTCGCTACGAGGTAATTAAAAAACGCATTGACAAAGTACACATTAAAAACACCAACGAACGCCTTACGCAGCCTGGCAAAATAGCCCTGGTATATTTTAACCAGAAAGACGCGGATGAATACCTTAAATACATTCAGTACCTGCAAAACGGCGGCTACCTGCTGGATGATGTGGAGCACCTTGACCTGGAAGACCTGCAGGGCGTAGCCGGCCTTAAAGCCATACGTGTGGGCATTAGCCTGGATTAAAAAGGTGTGGTTGTTCCATGTTTGATTGTTCCATGTTTGTTCCATAGAATACCATAGCTTTTTTTTGATACCAGCTATCGCATTTCATAGCATCATCGTTGCGTCGCAATCCGTTCATCGTTCAGTTCATTGGGCGGCTTTTCAGACCCGGGCAGGGCATTTTACCGCTACGTTCCACATTAAACACTAAACATACCAATATTAAACTGTTTAAGCCTGTGCTGTGGGCCCGCCGAAATTAAGAGGGAATTCAACCTGTTCAAGGTCCTGTATTTTACCGTTCAGTTGCTCGTAGCGGTCAATATTTTCTTCCAGTGCTTTCATAAAGCGCTTGGCATGCATGGGCGTAAATATAATTCTTGATTTTACTTTACTCTTGGGTGTGCCGGGCATCACATTCACAAAATCAATAACAAACTCGGCGTGGCTGTGGGTAATAATGGCAAGGTTGGCATAAGTACCTTCAGCGGTTTCCTCACTAATTTCAATATTCAACTGGCTGTTCTGTTGTTGTTCTGCCATAAAAAACGTTTTGGGCAAATGTAGGGATTGCATATTGAACAGGAAATGGAATTTAGATAAAGAGGATGTCGGGCAGCAAAAAGCAGGTATTGCGCCTGCTTTTTTATAAGCGTTCCATTTTACTTATATCAACTTGCAATTCAACAGTCTGGCAACCTATAACTGCAACCGGTACCTAACCATTGCTTACGGCCAATACTTTTTAAATACCGCCGTAGCAATATGCCCGCCAAAGCCAAACGTGTTGCTCATGGCATAGTTCACTTCTTTCTTAACTGCCTGGCCCAGTGTAAGGTTAAACTTGTGTGCATAATCAGGCTCAGCCTGGGTGGTATTAATAGTAGGCGGTATAATGCCCTGCTCAATGGCTTTAATGCAAGCGATAGCTTCAACCGCGCCTGCAGCGCCCAGCAAGTGGCCTGTCATAGATTTGGTAGCGCTAATGTGCAGTTGCGGGGCAGCACCAAAAACCCTTTCAGCGGCCCTCAGTTCACTGTTATCGCCTAAAGGTGTAGAGGTAGCATGGGCATTAAGGTAGTCAATATCAGAAGGTTGGATGCCGGCATCCGCAATGGCTTCCATCATGCCCAGGTAGGCGCCTTCTCCTTCAGGGTGGGTGCCCGTCATGTGGTAGGCATCCGCAGCCATGCCACCGCCGGCTATTTCGCCTATAATGGTTGCATTGCGTGCAAGGGCATGGTCAAGGCTTTCCAGTACCAGTGCGCCGGCGCCTTCGGCCATTACAAAACCATCCCTGTTAACATCAAAAGGCCTGGATGCACCTGCCGGGTTTTCGTTATTGGTAGAAAGTGCTTTTGCCGCGCTGAAGCCACCCACCGCACTGGCGGTTATCGGCGCCTCAGAACCGCCGGTAATAATCATATCGGCTTTACCCCACTTTATGTAGTTAAACGCGTCTATAATGGCTGTATTGGATGTAGCACAGGCAGAAACCGTGGTAAAGTTTACCCCCCTAAGGCCGTATTTAATAGAAATTATTCCAGAAGCAATATCCACTATTATCTTAGGGATAAAGAACGGGCTGAAACGGGGGGTACCATCGCCCTTTACAAATTCTTTTACCTGTTCTTCAAACGTAATAATACCGCCGTTGCCAGAGCCCCATATTACGCCGATACGGTTGCGGTTAAGGCTTTCAAAATTAATACCGGCATTCTTCACGGCTTCTTCCACCGCTATTAAAGCATACTGTGTAAAAAGGTCGTTGCGGCGGGCCTCGGACTTGTCAATGAAGTTAAGCGGATCAAAGTTCTTCAGTTCGCAGGCAAATTTTGTTTTAAAAGCCGAAGTATCAAACCTGGTAATGGGCGCCGAACCGCTTACACCGTTAACAAGGCCGTTCCAGAAATCTTCTGTGTTATTGCCGATGGGCGTTAAAGCGCCGAGACCGGTTACAACTACTCTTTTCATTTGTTATGCTTTAAGTTCTTTTAATATTGTTTTTTTGATGGCGGTAAAATCTTTATCGCCGGTTAACCGCGTTAGCTGAACAGAGGCCAGCATATTGGTAATAACCATTAATGCCTTTGTACGGGCAGGTACGGTAAAGAAAAAAATATTTTGCTTTTTTCCTTCTTCCAGTATGCCCGTAACCCAATGAATGATACTATTTACAAATTTTTTCAACTCTTCCTGTATTTCCGCATCTACCGTGTGCAGGTCTGTAGCCAGCGAGCCCACAATGCACACCCTGCCTTCTGCCTTCGTGTGCGTGTAAATAGAAAGAAATGCGTTAAGTTTTGTAACAGGGTCACTGTTTTCCACTCCCCTCATAAGCCGTTCTGCTTCTGCCTGGTGTGCCTTAACCACAGATACACCCAGCCGGGTTTTGGTAGGAAAATAATAATGTATGGAAGCATTCTTTATGCCCAATGCTTTGGATATATCATAAAAGCTAAAGGCGTTAAAACCTTTGTCTCTTATCAGCTGGTCAGCAATATGTATAATGGCTTCCCTTGTTGACATGGGGCGCAAAGATACCTACCAATTGGTAGGTAGAAAAATTTTTATTGAAAATATAGCTGGTACTGGTACAGCAGCAAATGTGTTTGTTAAAAGTATCGCTGTTCCGGCTGAAATAACCATAAGGAGGACAACTGCTGGATAGTGTAAAAACCTATCCGCAATGTTGTGGGATGCGGGTTAAGTAGCCGCCCATAGCGGTGCAGTACAAGTGAGTGACACAACCAAAGCCCAATAGCAGCATTGTCGCTGGCCTCCAAAAAATTCTTCTTTACCGATTTAAGCTGCGCAGCAGCGCAAATACATAAACTAAAGAATGATGTGGTTTATATTTATACCATGAAAAACTGCTTAACCACACTGCTAATCGTTCTATGTTTTGCCGCTACGGCCCAACAAACGCAAAAACCGCCGTTGCACGGTAAAAAATGGATGGCTATTTCTGGCAAACCCCTGGCGGCCACTGCAGGCTCTATGATATTTGAAAAAGGCGGCAATGCCATTGACGCGGCCTGCGCTATGCTGGCCGCTACCTGTACCATGTGGGATGTGCTGAGTTGGGGCGGCGAAACACAGGCCCTTATATACAATCCTAAAACAGGCAAGGTAATAGCCATTAACGCGTTGGGCGTTGCACCTACAGGCGCTACCCCCGGGTTTTTTAAGGAAAAGGGATACAGCTTTCCGCCTGAATACGGTCCGCTGGCGGCGGTAACACCGGGCACACCGGGCGGGCTTTGCACCATGCTGGCTGAATATGGTACCATGAGCCTGAAAGAAGTATTGGCCCCTGCCATGGAAATGGCCGAAGGCTATGCCATAGAAGCGCAAACCGCCAACAGCATGGAAAGAGGTAAGAAAATGATAAAAGAATGGCCTTATTCAAAAAAAGTGTTTTTGCCGCATGAAGGCAGCAAAAGAGAAGCACCTGAAGCGGGTGAAATTTTTGTGCAGAAAGACTTGCTGGCCACCCTGCAAAAAATGGTGGATGCGGAACAGGATGCGTTGAGAAAAAACAAAAACCGGAAAGAAGCTATTTATGCTGCATACGACCGCTTTTACAAGGGCGATATAGCCCATGAATTTGTAAGAGGCTGCCAGGAGCAGGGCGGGCTTATTACCATGGAAGACCTGGCCAAATGGAAGGTAATAACCGAGGAACCTTTAAAAGTTAATTACAAGGGCATAGATGTTTATAAACTATCTCAATGGACGCAGGGACCGGCCATGCTGCAGGCATTGAATATACTGGAAAACTTTGACCTTAAAAGCATGGGCTATAACTCCGCCCGCTACATACATACTTTGTACCAGGCCATGAACCTGTCATTTGCTGACAGGGACTTTTATTATGGCGACCCTTACTTTGCCCCACAGGAGCCTATTAACGGTTTACTTAGCAAGGCCTACGCCAAGCAAAGGGCTGCTACTATTAACTTTGAAAGCAACAACGCATCCGCAGGCCCGGGAGACCCCTACCCTTTTGAAGGTAAAACAAACCCTTACCTGCAACTGCTAAACAAAAGAGGTTTTACAACCGATACATCCCGGCAAAAAAAATCCGGCGGCGCCACGCCCTCGCACGACGCTACAGGTATGACATTTTTTACTTCTAAACAGGACGAGGAATTGTACCACGACAGGCTTTGGCGCGGCACAACATCCGTAGAAGCGGCGGATAAAGATGGCTGGGTTGTTTCCATTACGCCCAGCGGCGGATGGCTGCCTGCCTGCATTGCCGGCAACACGGGCGTGGGCATGAGCCAGCGCATGCAAAGCTTTGTGCTTGACTCTGCATTAAACCCATTTAACGTGGTAGAGCCCGGCAAAAGGCCCAGGGTTACACTTACACCATCTCTTGCCATGAAAGACGGAAAGCCCTTTCTTTCTTTTGCCGTACAGGGCGGCGATACCCAGGACCAAAACCTGCTGCAGTTTTTTTTAAACATGGTAGAATTTGGCATGACTGTTCAGGAAGCCGTTGAAGCGCCCAACATCAATTCAGACCAGCTATACCTGTCGCTGGGTGGCGCCAAAATAACAGACCGTAACCCAAGGCCGGGGTATTTGCTGCTCAACGATAACACCCCGGATTATGTGCGCAAAGAATTAAGAAAAATGGGATATACGCTCAGCTTCGATGATCGTACCTCCGGCCCGGTTAATGCCATTTACTTTGACTGGAAACATGGTAGTTTTTGGGGGGGCTCCAGCAATCACGGTGAGGATTATGGGATTGGTTGGTAGATTTTTGGCCGAAGTGGGTGATTGGTAAATGGCGAGAAGGGGTAGCATCGTTTGTACTTTATTTTTACATCGTACATCAACCATTTTACATAAGAAAGGTACTTCGTACTTCTGCCTTCGTACTTGGGGGTGTCCCCAAGCTGCGCAAGGGGCCGGGCTTTCCGCTCATACTCCGGCACAGAAGCCCTGCTGCAATGGCCTCACCGAGGTATCCGCTTCAATCCCTCACCCGACAGCCCGATACCAGTTACCAGTTACAGGGTTACAAGTCTGTTGAAGTTGAAAAGGCTTTAATATGCTTCAATGACGAAGTGCAGAAGTTCTTCAATGCCCGCTGCTAACGTTGAACAATTGAACATTGAACAGCAAGGCACAAGAAAAAACTACCCTGCAGGAAAAGCTGCATAGCGAATCCAACCGTACAAGAGTGCGACGCAACGGCAGCCATATATTTGTTCTTCTGCCCGGCCCATAAAATCTTTGCGGAATAACATAACCACCGGCCCAAAACTCTAATGACATTCTAATAATTTTATAAGATATGTGTAACAATTAAAAACAGGCCGCATGCTAAATTTGCAAACCAGCAATGAAACCAAAATTATTCTTACCAATAAGGCTGTTGATAACCGTTTTATTCCTGGGCATATTTGTGGCCAGGTTTTCTTTTGCATGCCTTGATTATAAGGTGAAGGCAAAATTTGCCATGACTGCCGATAACGAAGAAGACAGTAACCAAAGCAGCGAAGAAAAAACGGAATGCAAGAAATCCGTTTCGGAATACGAGTATTCTACCTATGGCTCAGAATATCAGTATGCAAACTGCCACTTTATTGCAGGCCTGTATTATGCCCCCCATACCCAAACCCAATCGTGGCATTTAAGCGTACCTACCCCACCACCCAATTGCCCCAGTTAAATACAAATTTTTTCACCTGTGTACAGGTATTGGCTGCCATCATGATTATTGTGCTACTGTAGCTTTCTCACGGCTGTAGCAGGGTTATTTTTCAGCTCATTACAATTTTATAACAATGAACCACCACCTTAAGGCAGGCGCGCCAACACCATGGCAGAGGCTTGTCAGAATGTTTCACCTTGAACGGGTTACCATCAATTACATTTTTGTTTATGCCGGCCTTATTGGGCTTATCAGCCTTACGCTGCCGTTGGGCATAACAGCGGTATATAACCTGCTTTCCAACGGGGCCATGTACAGCTCTACCTATATATTGATTGTTGTGGTAATAACAGGCGTTTTTATAGCCGGTATATTGTTAATAAGCCAGCTTTCGCTGGTAGAAACAATAGAACAGAAAATATTTACCCGTACTTCTATTGAATTTGCTTACCGGCTGCCGCGCATCAAACTTTCTGAATTACAAAATGAAAACCCACCGGAACTGGTGAACCGTTTTTTTGACATCATCACCATCCAAAAAGGAGTTTCCAAACTGCTGGTAGATATTGTGGCAGCGGCAGTGCAAATTCTTTTCAGCGTTGTACTGCTGTCGTTTTACCACCCGGTGCTGATAGGGTTTGGTGTTTTTACCATTGTATTTATATCGCTGATGCTGGTTGTTTACTACCGCCAGGGCTTATATACAAGCATAGAGGAATCTGCTCACAAATATAACCTTGTAGCTTACCTGGAAGATGTAGCATCCAGGCTTCCGCAATACAGGGGCAGCCAGGCCGGCATGCAGGAGGTTTTGAAGGAGACAGATAAAATAAATGCCAGTTACCTGAGGGCACGAAACAGCCACTTCAGGATACTTAAAAAATTCATTGCAAGCTCTGTAGTGTTGCGCTGCATGCTGATGGGCGGCCTGCTGCTGGTGGGATCTTATTTTGTTGTTGAACGGCAAATGACGCTGGGGCAGTTTGTTGCCGCCGAAGTAATTATTGTACAGATTAGCTATGCGGTGGAGAAATTCCTGACAAGCCTGGACACCATTTTTGACATGGTTACCGGCAGCGAAAAACTTGCAGCGGTAACAGACCTTGAACTTGACGAACAAAACTTGATACATGGGTAACATGCACAACAATACACCTGGCTATTTAAACCTGCTTAGCCAGTCACTCGAATCAAACAAAGAATTACTGCAGCCAAAAGCGGCTTACCGTTTGGGCAGGATTATGACGGCGCTGCTGGTACTGTTCATCATCATACTGTTTTTGCCATGGCGGCAAACCATTCCGGGACGCGGCACCGTAACAGCATTAAGGCCCGAAGACCGGCCACAGACTGTTCAAAACCAGATTGGCGGCAGGATAGAACGCTGGGTAATACGCGACGGGCAGGAAGTTAAAAAGGGCGATACGCTTATCGTTATTTCGGAAACAAGCCAGTCTTATTTTGACCCGGCTTTACCAGAAAGGCTGAATGAGCAGTTGGATGCAAAAATGGATAACAGCACCGCCGCCGAACAGAAAATGGAAGCCACGTATGCACAGATAAGGGCATTGAAAAACGGCCTGCAATTCCAGCTTTCCTCAGCAGAAAATAAAGTAACACAAAGTGAAAACTATGTGCAGATAGACAGTGCGGACCTGGTTGCAGTAGAGAATTTCTACAACATCAGCAAGGCAAGGCTTGACCGCTATGAGGCAGGCTATAAAAATGGCCTGTTTTCTTTAACAGACATAGAATCCCGCAGATTGAAATTGCAGGAAGATTTTGCCAAAGTCATCAGCCAGCGCAACAAGCTCAATAACTCAAAACAAAGCCTGCTTAACGCGAAGATTGACCTGGACAACATAAAAGCCAAGTACCAGGAGGCATTGGCAAAAGCGCAGTCTGACTTAAGTTCCGCCCTGTCAAGCAAGGCAAGTGTAATGGGCGATATTTCAAAACTAAAGAATGAAATAACAAATGTATCCATACGCCGGGGCCTGTATGTTGTGCGGGCTCCGCAGGATGGCTTTGTGGTAAAAACACTAAAAGCCGGTGTAGGTGAAAATATTAAGGAAGGAGAATCCATCTGCATACTGCAACCCAGGGAGCCAATGGTTGCCGCGGAGATATATGTTGACGCGATGGATGTGCCGCTGATACTTGACAGCAGCAATGTACGGCTGCAGTTTGAAGGTTGGCCCTCTGTTCAGTTTTCCGGCTGGCCTGCCGTTGCTGTAGGCACGTTTGCCGGCAAGGTTGCGGTAATAGACCGCGTTAGCAGCAGCAATGGCAAGTACCGTTTGCTGGTTAAGCAGGATATTCCTGTACCGGTTAATGACGACGCATGGCCTCAGCAGCTAAGGCAGGGCTCAGGTGTGTATGGCAGGGTAATTCTCCGGTCTGTACCTGTATGGTATGAGATATGGCGGCAGCTAAACGGCTTTCCCCCCAGCCTTGAAAAAGAGCCTTCATCTGGAACGGTAAAATAATGCAGTGACAACAAATGCTTTTATTAACATGAAAGATAACATTCGCTACCTCGTTATAAACTGTTTGCTTCTTGTGTGGGCCGCGGCTTCTGCTAAAGCGCAGGCGCCGGCAGATAGCGGCAAGGTATTTTCTTTACAGCACCTGCAGCAATATGTACTGTACCATCACCCGGTTGTTAAACAAGCGGCGCTGTTAAGCGATGCTGCCAGGGCCAGGGTATTTCAATCACTGGGTAAGTTTGACCCAAAACTTGAAGCATCCTTTTCAAAAAAAGAATTTGGCAATAAAGATTATTACAATAACTGGGGTAATGAATTAAAAGTGCCGCTATGGCTGGCCGGGGCTGATTTAAAAGTTACCTACGACAGGAATACTGGCGATTACACCAACCCGCAATACAGTACCATTGATGATGGTTTATCCGGCGTAGGCTTAACCATTCCTATTGGCCAGGGGCTTATTATAGATGAAAGGCGCAATACCCTGCGCCAGGCAAGGATAATGGTGCGCTATGCCGAAGCGGAACAAATAAAACAGATCATTACCGTTTGGTACGATGCGGTAACACAGTACTGGAACTGGTATTATGCCTATAGCCAGTACATCCTGCTGAAAGATGGCGTTAAGCTGGCGCAAACAAGATATGAAGCGGTAAGCAGGCAGGCAGTATTGGGCGATAAAGCTGCCATTGATTCCGTAGAAGCGCATATAACCGTGCAGGACAGGGAGATTCAGCTTGCAAAATATGAAGTGGAGTTAAATAATGCACAACTGCTGCTGAGCAATTATTTATGGAGCGATGACGAAAAGCCTTTGGAACTGCCCGCCAATGCCGTTCCTGAAACTGTGGATGAAAATGAATTGTTACCACAAAAGGTAATGATTGATACACTGGTAAACTACGCGGCAGACCAACACCCGGAGTTATTAAAGCTGCGCACAAAAGGCGAGCAACTTAACCTGGAAAACCTGTACATGCGGGAACTGCTGAAGCCCCGGCTGAATATTTCCGGCATGTTGATAACCAGCCGCAACACGTTTGCTGATTATTACCCGAAATATTATGATGTTAACTGGCGGAATTACAAAATCGGGCTTGACTTTTCGCTGCCGCTGTTCCTGAGGTCTGAGCGTGGCAAGCTGAAAGAAGTCAGGATAAAGCAAAAGGACAATGAGTACGAACAGCAGCAAACCGCCAGGGAAATCGAAAACAAAATACTGGCCTCCTACAATGCACTTACAGCTTATAAACAGCAGTTGGGCATACAAACGGCCAGCATATTAAACCAGCAGGCATTATTAAATGCGGAGCAACAGAAATTTGAGTTGGGGGAAAGCACTTTGTTTCTCATCAACAGCCGCGAAACAAAGCTGATAGACATGAAGATGAAGAAAGCGGAAATGATAACAAGTTACCAGAAAAAAATGGCCGAATTGTATTATAAGGCTGGTACCAGGCAGAATGCCGGTCAATAGAAGTGGCATAATAAAAATGTGGCGTACGAGTGTTCCAATCTTACTGTTATGCCACGTAAAATTGCTTAACTAAGCTTAATAGTGCCGCTTTCTGCCGCTCATTACACCTCCGCTTAAACATAATGTCGAAACAGTTTGCTGCCTGTCACAATTAAAAATTTATTATCAGGGAATACACCTAAATATCTGCTGATTGTTCTATCTTGTCTGGTACATATAACGCCAATGAAAATACTTACCGCACGCTACCCGAGTGTATTCGAGACCGCCTTTGGTAACACCGAGAACTCCGCCAAAGACCAGCTTTCCGGCATTAAAATAAAAACCGGGGGTAACTGGTACATCGTAGGCAACCTGGCCAAAAACGGGGGTATTAATCCCGGCCGTATTACCAATACTTCGCCAGGCGAAACCGACTTTGACATACTGTTTAAAAGTTCCCTGCTGCAACTTACAGACCGTACCAAACAGCCCTTGGTTGTTACAACAGGGTTTCCTTTTTCCACCTACAACATTTACAAAACGGCTGCTGAACAGTTCTTTAAAAAGCGCCATTTTTTGGTGGAATATGATACCCGCACTTTTAACAACGATGGCAGGATAACCAACACCTCGTTTGAAATTGACAGCTACGAGGTAATACCTGAAATTGTAGGCTGCATTATTGGCCTTAAGAAAATACTGGACAATAAACAGCCCCAGAATTTTATTGCTATCAGCCTGGGTTTTGGCACCATAGAAGGCGGTATGGCTTCCGGGGATGGGCTTGTGCACCGTACCTGCTTCAGCTCCCACGGCCTGCAATACGCCATAGATAACCTGGGCAAAGAGCTTAGCAAAAAGTATTACCTGGAAATGCGCAACAACCACCAGTTGGATGAAGCCATGATGAAAGGTTTTATTTATTTAAACCGCACCAAAATTGATATTAAAGAACAGCGGAAAGAAATTCTGCAACAGTATTACCGCGAAGTAATTGCGCCCCTGCTGCGCCATTATTTTACAGACAGGGATTATGAGCGATGTGAAAAGATTTACCTGATGGGCGGCGGCGTTTACTACCCTGAAATAATTGACGCGTTTAAAGAAGAATACGGCGACTCTATACCGGTGGAAGTAGCGCCCGACCCTGAAAACCTTGCCAGCGTTGGCTACCTGTACAATTCCTTCAGGATATCTGACAAAAACCACCAGCGCTGCGCTGGTATTGACATTGGTAACTCCAGCACGGTAGTGTCGGTTTTTTATAATGAGAACAGTAACGGAACAGTTAACGGTACAGCAAATGGAACAGCCAAATAACAACAGCTTGCTCAATAAACTCAATACCTTAAAATACCTGCTGTTCAGCGGAGCAGGAATTGCAGGCAGCACTGATATTACCGGCCATATAGAAGCATCTTCCTCCGTTACCTTGCGGGGCAGGTTAACAGGCAGCATTAATGTTAAGGGTACACTGGTAATTGGCAAATCTGCCATGCTGGAAGGTACTGCGCATGCGGATACCATTATTGTACTCGGCAAAGTAACCGGCGACCTGTATGGTGTTCAGAAAATTGTTGTAGAAAACGGCGCTTCCGTAAGCGGCAAAACAGATGCCCCTTCGGTTATTACCAAAAACGGCGCAACCATAGAAAAAGATGCCCGGGCCGTTGCCCCGCTGGTACCGCAATACCCTGACGAAGAACCGAAAGTTACCGGTTTTGTATTTCCGCAGGCGCCAAAGGGAAACGCCAAAACCTGGTTTTAAGTAAGTAGTTTTCAGGGGGTGCCCCCAAGCTATCGCAAGGGGTCGGGCTTTCCGCTATTACTCCGGCACAAAAGCCCTGCTGCCATGGCCTCACCGGGGTAACCGCTTCAATCCCTCACCCGGTGGTGCCGCCTGCTGCTTCTTTCACGGGCAGGTTGTTTGTCACCTGTACCGCCCCTTAATGTCCTGTTTAGCCTGCCTGCCGGTAAACTGTAAGCTATAAGTTTGTAAACAAAAGCACATGCGAAAACTAATTTTTCAGCAATGGCTGTCGCTGGATGGCTATGCCGCAGACGCTGATAACAGTGTAACCTTTATAGAATCCACAACACTCAACAAGTATTCAGACCTGGATCAGTTAGCCTGGCTTGACAGTATTGATACCATTTTGCTGGGCGCCAACACTTACCGGCTTTTTGTTGATTTCTGGCCCACCGCCACAACAAATGACGAAGTGATAGCGGATAAACTAAACAGCATACCCAAAATTGTTTTTTCAGCCACAATGCAGCAAGCGCCCTGGGGCAACTGGCCGCCTGCCACCGTAATTGAGGGCAACGCTGTAGAAGCTGTGCACAAGTTAAAACAGCAGCCAGGCAAAAACCTGGTGCTATGGGGCAGCATTTCGCTTGCACAGGATTTTATGAAAGCCAACCTCATTGATGAATACCATTTTCGTATAGTGCCCGTAGCGCTGGGTAAAGGCCGCCCGATGTTTGAAAGTACCGGCCTGCTGAATTTTGAGCTGTTTCATTCAAGGCAGTACGAATCGGGCCTCATGCTGCTGCAATACCGGCAGCGCGGCGGCAGCAATAGCTAAAAAGTGTATCCTTTTGTACGCCGAATGTTCTTCCGCCATGGTTTCTTGAACGGGGTTATGTTGCAAACATTCGGCTTTGCATTGCCCTTCCACAGAAGAAAGCGCTGCAAAAACCTCTTGAGAAATTTTTTCAGTAATTGATATATATTACCCATATCTTCACCGCCTCTTAATAAATGCAACAACGCAATATCCTTTAATCAGTCCTTTTTTATTTGTTGCATCGTTTAAACAGTTCAGGTTAAATAAGTCAGTGTCCGGCAAATGTTTTTGTTATCGTTTAGTTAGTTCAGTTCAAGGTTATTAGTAAACAATTTATTTAGTTAACGCTATTAAAATTTAACACTATGAGACTTTCTGAATTTATTTTATTGAATGAGGCAGATAAAAAAAAGTCCGTTATGCAGCACGCCGTAGCCCTTGCCAAAAGAAGCATCCCTGATTATGTTATTTTTCTTTTTCAGTTAGAAGACTATTACATAGAAACCTATTGCAACCAGGTTAATAAATCCATTGAAGAGTACCGGGTCCTGCCAGACACCAACGCCTTAAAGCATTATCTTGATGCGATACCTATTGACGATTTATTGAATTAAATGTGGGCAGGTTACACGTTAATGCGTGCCTTTAACAGGGCATTGAGGCGGACTATTGGATATTTATTAGGTTATGTAACAATAATGACTATCTTCGCCCGGTTAATTTGAGCCTCGCATTAGTATTCATTAATTACATTGCTTCATTAATCTGCATTTTAGTTAGTTTCTTACTTTCTGCCTCTCTCAGACATTTTTTACTTTTTAATTTTCAAGTATGAACATTTATGTTTCAAATTTAAGCTTCAACGTACAGGATGAAGACTTAAAAGATTTTTTTACTCCTTATGGAGAAGTAACGTCAGCTAAAGTTATCAACGACAGGGAAACAGGCCGGTCCAGGGGATTTGGCTTTGTTGAAATGCCGGATGACACTGCTTCAAAAAAAGCTATCGCAGAACTGGATGGTTCAACTGTAGATAACAGGGCCATCAGCGTATCTGTAGCTAAACCAAAAGAAGACAGGTCTTCACGTAGTAATGGCAGCGGTTACAATAACGCAAACAGCTATAACAGGAACAGGTATTAATATACTTACCATAATTGCAAAAAGCCCCGGCAACGGGGCTTTTTTTATGCCTGTATAAACTCCCACACCCTCAAAGCTATCTTTTCTCCAGTGCGGCGTACCCTCCTAAATGCGCAGAAAGCCATGTATCTAAACCGGCTGTTCAATTACCCCAATCTTCCGGTTTTCGGCACGTAAAGCTGCCTGTTAAATCTCTTAATACAACCTGCGGCATGGCGCCTTATTCATCTTTTTAAAAAATTCAATAAATAATTTTGCGCAACCAAATAATTGCAAATATATTTGCAACCACTTAGCAGCAAATAAAATGGAAACAAGAAGAGACGTTTTTCAGGCAATAGCAGACCCAACCCGGCGGGCCATCATCATGCTGCTGGCTGTCGCTTCCATGACACCTAATGCCATCGCTGAACATTTTAACAGCAGCAGGCAGGCCGTTTCCAAACACCTGCAGATTCTTACAGAATGCGAAATAGTGAAGCAGGAACAGCAGGGCCGCGAAATACATTATCACCTGAATGCAGATAAAATGAAAGACATAGAAAAATGGCTGGAGCAATTTAAACAGCTTATAGCAAAGCGCTTTAGCCAGCTTGATGCCGTATTACAACAACTTAAATCAAATAAACAATGAACAAGGCTATTTTATTCAACTTCCTGGTAAACAAGGAAAAGAACGAAATTACAGTTGAGCGGTCTTTTGATGCACCTGTTGACCTGGTATGGGCAGCCTGGACAGAAGCTGATATTCTTGACCAGTGGTGGGCGCCAAAACCGTATAAGGCCGTAACAAAATCCATGGATTTTAGAGTAGGCGGCCGCTGGCACTATTATATGCTTGGCCCCGAAGGTGAAAAGCACTGGTGCCTGTTTGATTATGAGGCCATACAACACCAAAAACATTTTTCGGGCATTGATGCTTTTTGCGATGAAAATGCCATAATGAATAATACAAAGCCACGGGTAAAGTGGGGAAGTGATTTTACTGGCAAAGGCGATGAAACAGTGGTTAATATTCAACTGCTGTTTGAAAAGCTGGAAGACCTGGAAACCATTATACAAATGGGCTTTAAAGAAGGCTTTACCGCCGGCCTGGAAAACTTAGACCAATATATTGCCGCGCAATTTTACCTGAGAAAGCAGAACAAACCTAACAACCAGCCAAGGGTTTCTACTTATGTAAATTTTCCCGGCAATACAGAAGAGGCTTTCAACTTTTACAAGTCAGTTTTTAAAACAGATTTCATCAACGGCATACAGCGTTTTGAAAACGTCCCGGCAGACCCCAGCCACCCCCCTATTGCCGATCATGTTAAAAAAATGGTGCTGCATGTTGAACTTCCACTTATTGGCGGGCATGTGCTAATGGCAACAGATGCTCCCAAAGAAATGGGCTTTACGGTTACACCGGGCAACAACATGCACATTAACCTCGAGCCGGAATCACGGGAAGAAGCAACCCGGCTTTTCAACGAACTTTCCGCCGGCGGCAAAATAGAAATGCCCATACAGGATATGTTCTGGGGCGCCTATTTTGGTAGTTTTGCTGACAAGTTTGGCATTAACTGGATGATCAATTATCAAAACAAATAATCACACACCATGAAAACTAAAATCTTAAATGTCCTGTCCGTATTATTCGGCCTGCTGCTGATAAATGGCGGCTTAAACAAATTCTTCAACTACATGCCGGTGCCCGATAATTTACCGGAGCCGTTAATAAAAGACAGCATGGCCATGATGGAAATATCCTGGCTAATGCCCCTGGTAGGCACCGCAGAAGTAACCGGCGGGCTGTTGATACTGTTTCCCAAAACAAGGGCGCTGGGTGCGTTAATTGTCTTCCCTGTAATGGTGGGCGTTTTGTTGACGCATATTTCTGTTGCGCCGGATGGCCTTTTTATAGCACTTATCATCTGGGCCATATTAATCTGGATAATATTTGAGAACAGGCACAAATACCTGCCGCTGATAAAATAAATGCCGCACAATTAGCCGGGGAAGGTGTAAGGGCCTCCCCCTGGCTATATGCGGGTTTGCCGGGTAAGCCAATATTTTCAGGTTTAGCTGTGCCAAAGTTTCATCAAAGGGTTAAGGGGGTGCCCCCAAGCTATCGCAAGGGGTCGGGCTTTTCGCTTTTACTCCGCCGCAAAGCCGGGCTGCGAAGGCTTCAGCGGGGTAACCGCTTCAATCCCTCACCCAAAGTGTAACACGCTGTTTTTTACATAAGCAGGTCGGGTGCGCACCCATTTCAAATTTAATGTCGTTTAGTTAAGAAACGAATGTCAGGCTGAGTATTGTCATACTGAGTTTATCCAAGCATTGTCAAAACCGCTTTATTTCTCTTGCTTTTCACGCATCCGCCTTCGATTCCGAAGTTTCGGAACTCAGGCTTACATCCTTTAGTCAAACGAAATTGATTTAAGATTATCCAATTCCGCTGCCAGGTTAAAATTGCCGCCTGTCTAAATCACCCCGTTACAAAGTCCGGTTTACGCCCCGCCCAAGTCATAACAGGTCAATACTTTCGTTTTGTAAAACTTAACAGGTAAACAAAACAAAAATGACAACCACAAAAACAAACAACAGCATACCCACAACACAGGATGTTGCCACCCGCTTTAACCAGCTTGCACAACAGGAAAAATGGTTTGAAATACAGGATGAACTTTTTGCAGATAACGTAACAAGCATTGACCCGCCCAACGCTTTTAACCTCGGCTACGCCGAAGGCAAAGCACAGGTGCGCAAAAAAGGCGAAGACTTTGTAAAAAAGATAGAAGCCGTGCACAGCGCACACACTACAGAACCTGTTGTTGCCGGCACTCATTTTGCCGTAGGGCGGCAAATGGACGTTACCGTACAGGTATTGGGCAGGCTGCAGATAAACGAAGTAATGCTGTACGAAGTAAAAAACGGGCAGATAGTTTTGGAACAATTCTTTTATTGAACAATCCCGCTTGCATCCAATATCCGTTCTGCTTTCTTTCTGAAAACATGCACCTCAGCAGGGCTGCATTTCCTACCCTGTGAGAAAAGCTCCATAATGAATCCAACCGCACAAGAGTGCGACGCAAGTAAAGCCTCAAAATGGTTCCTGCTGCCGGGCTCATAAAAATGTCTTTCCCGTACAACAGAAAACACCCCTTTAGGGGATGGGGGTAAACGCCCCTTTAGGGGATGGGGAGTGTTCCTCCAGCCGGGCCCATAAAATTTTTCTCCTAAGCATAAGGACAAAACAAAATTAATTTGCGTAGCTACTTAACTACACTTAAATTTGTAGCCAAATAGCTACGCAATGAATTTAAGACGTGATGTTTTCCAGGCCATAGCAGACCCAACAAGAAGGGCTATTCTGTTACTGGTAGCCACACAATCTCTTACGGCAGGGGCCATAGCAGCCAACTTTAATACTGCCAGGCCCACGGTATCCAAACACCTGCAAATACTTACCGAATGTGAACTGCTGACCCAGGAACAAACCGGCCGGGAAATATACTATCATTTAAACGGTCAAAAAATGAAGGAAATAGCAGATTTTATCGAGCCCTTTCGCAAAATGTGGGATGACAGGTTTAACAAGCTGGAAGGCATTATGAAAAAATACATACCTAAAAAATAGCTGCCATGGAACGTAAAACAAAAGTGCATGCCGAAGACGGCAAACAGGAAATAATTATAACAAGGGAATTTGACTTGCCATTGCAACTGCTTTTCAGGGCTTATACAGAGCCCGGAATTGTTGAGCAATGGATGGGCACCAAAGTGCTTAAGCTGGAAAACAAAAAGCATGGCAGTTGGCAGTTTGAAACAACGGATGCCGGAGGCAAGGTGGTTTTCAGGGCCAACGGTACAATACACGATTTTGTTGCGGAACATAAGATTACCCGCACATTTGAAATGGAGAATACGCCCTTTGAAACTCAGCTTGAATTTTTAGAATTTGAAGCACTTACTGATGACAGCAGCAAGCTTACCATGCACATAGTGTACAGGTCTGTGGCGTTAAGGGACAAAATGCTGCAACTACCCTTTGCCCAGGGCATTAATATGGCACATAACCGTCTCCAAAACTTTGTACAACAATTAAAATAACAGGGAGTACAAAGAGAAGATAGAAACCCTGTTCCTGCAAACCAATAAACTTAACCGGAATGAACCATAAAGTGGATTTTTATTTTGACAAAGCTAAAAGCTGGCAAAAAGAAATTGAGCAATTGAGAACAATTGCCCTTGACTGCGGGCTAACCGAAGAACTGAAATGGGGCTGCCCTTGCTATACTTACCAGCAAAGCAATATTGTGTTAATACATGTGTTTAAAGAGTACTGTGCGTTTTTGTTTTTTAAAGGCGCATTATTAAGCGATGCCAACAGTATACTGGTACAGCAAACGGAAAACGTACAGTCTGCACGCCAAACACGCTTCACCAATATTGCGGAAATAACGGAACTGGCCCCTGTATTGAAAGCTTATATTTACGAAGCCATTGAAGTGGAAAAAGCGGGCTTGAAAGTTACGCTGAAAAAGACTGAATCATTCGCTGTTGCAGAAGAATTTCAACAAAAATTAGATGCGTTACCTGCTTTAAAAGCCGCTTTTGAGGCACTGACGCCTGGCCGTCAAAGGGCTTACCTGCTGCATTTTTCTTCAGCCAAACAATCTGCTACCAGGGTATCAAGAATTGAAAAATGTATGCAGCAAATACTTAACGGCAAAGGATTAAATGATTAACAAAAACACACCCGCTTAACGAAACAATATAGAAGCATGAAAAACAATAAAACCGGTTTGCCGCCACAACAACGTAAAGAACTGCTGAGTACATTGGAAACACGCTTTAAGAAAAACATGAACCGCCATAAGGGCCTCGAATGGGCGGCCATACAGGCCAAACTGGAAGCTGATGAAAAAAAATTATGGTCGCTTAATGAAATGGAAGAAACGGGTGGCGAACCAGATGTTGTTGGTCATGATAAAACAACAGACAGGTACATTTTTTATGACTGCTCAGCGGAAAGCCCTAAAGGCCGCAGGAGCCTTTGTTACGACCGTGAGGCGCTGATATCAAGAAAAGAGCACAAGCCGGCAAACAGCGCTATTGATATGGCAGAAGCCATGGGTATTGAATTACTGACAGAGGAACAATACCGGGCATTGCAGCAATTGGGCAGTTTTGATACAAAAACTTCGAGTTGGATAATCACTCCGGGCAATATCAGGAAACTGGGCGGCGCCCTATTTTGCGACCGCCGCTACGACCATGTTTTCCTTTATCACAACGGCGCGGAATCTTACTATGCCGCCAGGGGCTTCCGGGGCTCGCTGAGCGTTTAAAATGGTATAAGAGTTAATTTCTTTGCTAATGCACCAGCAACACCTGAGAAATATGGTGCCGTCCCAAACTGATACGTAAAGTATATTGCCCTGCAGCAAGATTTGGCAACTGAAGGTCTTTTGTTGCTGCACCGGTTGCAGACTGCACTTCCCAGGTAGCCACCAACATACCGGTGGCATTAAACATTTTAACCTTCGCTTTTTCAGCGGGCATATTAGCAGGCCATTTAAGCTTTAAAACACTGGCGCCGGCCACAGGGTTGGGGTACAGCACAGGCATTTGTGCTGCCACCGTAGTCATTTCAACCCGAACAACACTAAACAAGTGAAAGCTGCCATCAAAATCCACCTGCCGCAAACGGTAAAAAGTCATACCCCGGTAAGGATTGCTATCAACAGTCCGGTAGGCATATCCTGTGGTAGATTTAATAGCTTTTACCGTATCCAATGCAGAAAAAGTAACGCCGTCGGCGGAACGCTCTACAACAAAAAAATCGTGATTGATTTCTTCGGTTGTTACCCATTCTACTACAGCGGAATTACCCGAAGCAAAAGCCCTGTAGCTGCTTAGCGTCACGGGCAGTGTGCTTTCATCCCTTGCCGGGTGCAACAGCATCCACTCGTAAATATTGTAACCATTTTCGCGAAAGGCCGGGTTGTATGTTTTAGTCCAGGCATCGTGAGAAACAGTATCAAACAAGGTTACCATGGCGTCAATGTCTGGCTTTTGCGCATTAATAGCTTCAATATAAGCGGTGGTTTTAGCTACATCTACCAGGTCGTCTCCCGTATTATGCGTAGCCCATACCGCCAGGCCGCTTTCTGCAATAATTTTTGCTTTGGCATTTGTTACGTCCGATACTCCGCACACCGGTACAATCGCCCTTATGGCAGATGCGTTCCTGCTGCTTTCACCTGCATAATCCCATATAAGGCCGCCGCCCATACTGGGGCCGGTCAAGAAAATACGATCTGCATTTACAGGATATTCAGAACGCACAAAGCTTACCACATCTTCAAGGTCGGCAATCTGTGGCCAGGCTGCAAACTGCGGCGAAATAACTATGTAACGGTGCGCTTGGCCATCTACCGAAAAGCTTTTGGGAAAATCACCATCGTCAATAACCTTGGGAACACCATTGGCCAGCAAATTTTTCAATTGGGTGGTTCCGTTGCCCAGGTTATCTGCACCATGCAGAAAAATAAGCACAGGATAAGTGGCGTCTTCCGTATAACCTTCAGGCAGGTATTCATAATAACCATTACAGTTGCCACCTATTTTTTGCTGACGGGCCGTATGGGTCTGGCCGTTTGCGTTAAAAAAAATGCATGAACAAAGGGTTATCAATACCAGGGTGTAAATGTGTTGCATAGCCAGCGTTTTTGTTAAATCAAATGTGAGTTTAGTACGATGTTGCGCTATTTAAACCGTACAATTCCTATGCCCAGGTTGTATTTGGCTTGCCTACGCGTTAATGTAGATTTTATAACCCCTGCTGTCGCTTTTCCGGCCGGTGGCATGGTGTTATTTCCACGATTGCCACAGGTGGCAAACAGCTTACGCTGGAATTATGCTTTTATTATTGGCCCGAGACAAGAATGCCCCCTGCCCTTGAGGAATTTTTATGGGCCCGGCGGCAGGAACTACCATTAAGCTTAACTTGCGTCGCACTCTTGTGCGGTTGGATTCGCTACGCGGCTTTTCCCGCATGGTAGCATAGCGGGCTTTCCTTTCATTGAATGCTGTATGTAGCTTTACCATAAAATTATCCGGCAATAAGCCGATATTTAGCTTACCAGAAACACCATCTTATGCGTTCATTTACCTGTTTTGTGCTTTGCACTATGTTATTGCAGTTTTCTTTACATACCGCCAGCCATGCGCAAACAGACGGTTACTACGTCTCGTTCGATTCTGTAAAAATTCATTACCAGGTTGCAGGCTCAGGCAAACCTGTACTGCTGATACATGGCTTTACCAATACCGGCGCCGCATGGAAAAAGAAGCCTTTGTATGACAGCCTGCTGGCTGCGGGTTACCAGGTAATTGTACCAGACCTGCGTGGCAATGGCCTGTCAGACAAACCCCATACGCCGGAAGCCTACGCCAACGATGCCGAAGCAAAAGACCTGCAAGGCCTTTTGAAACATCTTGGTATACAGCAATACAAAGCCATTGGATACTCCCGTGGCTCTATTATACTGGCAAGGCTGCTTGTACTGGACAGCAACCTTGTCACTGCAGTTATGGGCGGCATGGGGCCGGATTTTACCAACCCCGCATGGCCCCGGCGCATTGCCCTGTACAATGCCTTAATCAGCGATACGGCACAGGGCTTTGAAGGCCTTAAAAAACGTATTGTAACTGAAGGGTTGGACAGGCTTGCTTTTGCTTACCAGCAAAAAGAACAACCTTCCACACCAAAAGAAGCATTGGCTAAAGTGCATCAAAAAATACTGGTGATATGTGGCAATGAAGATACCGACAGTGATGGCAAGGCATTACAACAATTGTTTACTAATGCTGTTTACAACAGTGTGCCCGGCGACCATAATACAGCATGGGGAACAGGGGCCTTTGCAACAGCGGTGTTGGCATTTTTTAACCGTTAGCGGAGAATCAATCTCAGGAGCAAATGCATTTATCTTACCGCCTAAACCGTCCGGGCAACGGTGTACCTGCTGTTTTGAAAAACACAGGTTTAATTTTTCGCATTGGTTTTGAGAATGCGAAAACAGCAGCGAAAATCTTGAACCCGCCACATTCATGGCTGTTTATACGTCCAAAATATTTCAGCTATAGCCCAAAGCTTTGCTTACAAGCCCTTTTGCAACAAAATGTAAAGTGCAGCAGGGCAGTTCATATGCGTCCATGTGCTTATATTTAGCTTTTGAACAAAATAAATTTATGAACGAAGTAATTGCTGCCATAGAAAGAGCCACCGCCCTGTTGTTGAAAGTAACGCCATCCTCGCTGGAAGCAGGTTTCCTTAACTCCATCCAGTCAGGTTTAGAGCAAATAAATATTGCCGGCCTGCTGAAAGATATGCCACAGCCCGAACCACAAAACGGTGATTCTGAAGAAGAAACAGAAAAAGACAGCTCCGGGAGCCTTAACCTGGCAGACAGCCTGAACAGGAAAATTCATCCTTTAAACGAAGCGCTGGATAAGGTAAAAAAGCTACGTGAAACGCTTAACCTGGAAGCCCTTGATGGTATTATAAAAGCGGGGCAGCAGGTGGTAAGGCCACTGTATAATTATACGGCCGGCCTGTAATAACGTTTAGCCGCCGGTGCATTTAATATTAAAATTCGCTAAATTGCCTTAACAGTATTGTAAAATTACCTCCTGAATTATGCTGCGTAAAAGCTATTTTGCAATTTTGTATTTATCTCAACGAAACCGCATGATGTTAAGGCATATAAAACTTTTGCTTGTTTGCTTACCTGTTACTTTCACTGCAAGTTTTTCTCAATCTGACCTTAAGGGCTGGCACCTGCTTGACCATGAAAAAGACGGTTTCTACGGTATCAGCCTGGAAAAAACTTACAACCTTCTTAAAAACAAAACCGGCAAGCCCATTATTGTAGCCGTTATAGATTCCGGCATAGATACCACCCAGGAAGATTTGAAAAATATTCTGTGGCGCAATACAAAAGAAATTCCCGGTAATGGCATTGATGATGATGGCAATGGCTATGTGGATGATTACTACGGATGGAATTTTTTAGGTAACCGTTCCGGCAACAACCTGAAGAAAGACGTAGACGAGCGTACCAGGGTTTATTACCGTTACAAAAACAAATTTGCAGGCACCGCCATTAATGAAGACAGCCTTAGCGATAACGATAAGCAGCATTACGAACTTTGGCAAAAAGCGGCCAGCGAAATGAATGCAGGCTCTGAAGAACAGGTGGAGCTGATGTTGCTGGAAGTAACCCTTAAGTCATTAAAGAAACACAATAAAATCCTCCAGTCAGAAATAGGCAAAGAAGAGTTTACTTACGATGAAGTGGAAGAGTTTCAGCCGGAAGCCACAAAAACCAAACAGGCCAAAATGGGTTACCTTACCTGCATGAAAATGCTGGGCTTTGAAAAGGATGAAAAGAACAGCCACATTATTGATGAACTCTCAGACTACGTGGAAACCCGCAAAGAAGCTTCTGAAGCCAAAACAAAAGCGCCGCCTGATTACCGCGCAGAAATAATTGGTGACGACTATTTTAATATCAACGATAAATTTTACGGCAATGCGGATGTAATGGGCCCTAACCCAATGCATGGTACACATGTTAGCGGTGTAATAGCGGCACAGCGGGATAACAATATTGGCGTTAACGGTGTAGCATCCAATGTAAAAATAATGATGGTGCGTGCCATACCGGATGGAGACGAATACGACAAGGATGTGGCGCTGGCGGTAAAGTACGCGGTTGACAATGGCGCCAGGGTAATAAACATGAGCTTTGGTAAAAGTTTTTCACCTGAAAAAAAATGGGTGGATGAAGCTATACGTTATGCAGAAGCGCATGATGTATTGGTGGTGCACGCCGCCGGAAATGAATCCTATAACATTGATGAAAAAATAAATTATCCTAACAACCAACTGATAGAGTTTAACAGTACGGCTACTAATTTTATTAATGTTGGCGCCAGTAGTGATCCAAAAGTAACAGATGGCAAAATCATCGCAGACTTCAGCAACTTTGGCAAGCACAATGTGGATGTATTTGCCCCGGGCGTAAAGATATATTCTACGCTGCCCGGCAAGAATTCTTACGGTTACCTTAAAGGAACCAGCTTTGCCTCGCCTATTGTAGCCGGTGTGGCCGCCCTTATACGCTCCTACTACCCTGAGCTTTCAGCCAGGCAGGTTAAGTATGCCATTGAAAAGTCTTCTATTGAACTGACTGATTCTACTCTTAACATACTGCGCCCCGGCACCGGCGAAAAAGTATGCCTTGATGACCTTTGCAAAACCGGGGGGTTTGTAAATGCCTATACAGCCCTTGAGCTTGCAGGAAAATTAAAACCGGAATCAGACCCAACTAAAAAACAGGTGGCCGACAAATTACCCAAAGCTACTTTCAAGAACCTGAAAGCAAAAGATTAAGACACCTGCTCACACACGCCATTATGCCAAAACCTTCAGCTACAGATCATGCCCCGTATTTTCAGCGCTACATCAACCTTGTACAAGGCGATAACATTACTGAAGCAAAATATAACCACTCAGCACCGCTTGCTGCTTTTTATGATACCCTTCCTGACGATAAGGCTGACTATGCCTATGCACCCGGCAAATGGACCGTTAAAGAAGTACTGCAGCATGTAATAGATACTGAAAGAATTTTCAGCTACCGCATGTTGCGCATAGCCCGCAATGATAAAACGCCTTTACCTGGCTTTGATGAGAACGACTTTGCCAACAATGCCGGTGCAGCCCTCCGCACACTCGCATCGCTTAAAGAAGAATTTAAAGCGGTAAGGCATGCCACGGATTTGCTTATCAGTTCCCTTACAGAAGAGCAACTGATGCATACCGGCACTTCAAACAACGACAGCACAAAGGCCAATTCAGTAGCGTTTATGGTGTACGGTCATTTGCTGCATCACCAAAGAATACTGGAAGAAAGATATCTTGCTTAACAGCTTCCACAAAACTTTTCCTTTTTTACTTTACGGTTACGGTCGGTTACCACGTAAAGAAACCAACATTTATACTGCAATGCTGCGGGACAATGTCATTAAGTTAAGGTTGTCAGCCTGAGCCTGTCGAAGGCGGATTCGTGAAAAAGCAACTTGCATAACCCGGTTTCGACAATGCTTCGATAAACTCAGCAGGATAAATACCCAACCTGACACTTGTTTCCTTAACTTATTGAAATTTTGCCGCCGCCCAATGGTATTAAGTTAAGCCCCATCGGGGCTTCCTGTTTGTAGAAACAAAATCATTTTAGATAAACGGATGCCACGGAGTGGCTACCCAATCGTCGCTTAAGGGTAGCCGCTATGCGGCATAATTCCTTTGTTGGATGCTATTTCTACAAACATGTAGCACCTACGGCGCAAAAAACAAAGTCTTTCTCCTTAACTTAATGACATTGTGCAGCGGGATGCCGGCTGTTTTGTTGCGTAAAGCAATGCAGTAGTGTGCGACGCAACGATGCCTCATGGCAGTGCCTTCTGCCGGGCCCATTATTATTCTAAACAGCGAAGCTGTTCTCATTTAGAAAGTGTACCGCATCGTTTTTCCCGGAGGTTGTTTCAGGTCTGTTTTCATACCGCTGTGCTGTTGCTGCGCTATGTATCTACAGGCGGGTGCGCCTTTTACCAAAAGCGCAAAGTTGGATGGCTGGCACTGACATCGCTAACTCTTTTGGCTCTGGCGTGCATGGTTGTTGCATTAGGCAATTCTTTTACTTCTTATTGCCGGTTTCCAGGTTTCACCACCACAGTCTGTGCATTTTGCCGGAACTTTTTCATCCGCAACATATCCGCAGGTATCGCAGGCATGTGGCAAACCCTTATTTGCCAACTCAGCGGAAAAAGCCTCCGATGGAAATATGGGCAAACCGGTTATTACCTCTTCATCCTCAAAAAAAAGCGGGCTTATCTCTCCCGAAATTTCTAACAATACCGTTTTTACCTGGCCCAGGTGCTCCACATTTCTTAACCTGAGCTCCGCAAAAGTTCATCCCTTGACATGCTGGAGCCGGTAAGCGCCTCGCATAATATCCTGCCGTTATTGATAATGTACACGGGTTTGCCTTCCAAAAGCCGTTCTGCCCGCTTTGGACGGTCTGTTAGCCGGGTTACCAGTATGTAAAGCCCGATAATAACGCCAAATACGGTAAATGCAGGGAGAAGCCCTACATCTTCGTAAAACATAGGGTCCCCGGCTGGGGAGCCAAGCCCGATGATGAGCACCAGCTCAAAAACGGACAGTTGTTTTATGCCCCGCTTACCCGAAGCCCGCAGCGTTACCAGGATAACCACAAACATGATAACCGTCCGGAACACCACTTCCAGCAAAAAAGTGTAGGGAAGTTTGTTCATCAATATTCTATCCAGTTCAATTTCCTGCATGGTGTGTAAGTTTAAAGCAAAAAGGTATTCTTTTTTATCAGCGCATTTGGTAAGGGCTGATTATTTTTTACCCGGTGGCAGGTCACTAAATCAACACTGAATTTTACGCACGGGTTGGCCATAATTTTAACGGGCAGCCTTTGAATACAACGTTGATGTTCCAGGGCTTGGGCTCTTACTGCTTACCTGTTTGCTTAAGGGGCATAAAAGCTACGATTGCCTGAAGTTTCTACAGCCAGGTATAGAAATTTCTACCGTTATGCATTGGAACGGCCTGGCATAATTTTTTCAACCTGTTTACCATTAGCTAACTAAAAACGATTGTTATGGACAAACTGGAAATTAAGGGAAAATGGAACGAATGGAAGGGCAAACTGAAACAAGCCTACGGCGACCTTACGGACGATGACCTGAAATACGAAGAGGGTAAGGATGATGAGCTTTTTGGCAGGATTCAGCAAAAGACCGGGAAAGCCAGGGATGAAGTGGTGAAATGGCTGAAAGGTGAGCAATAATTTGCCCGGTTTACATAATGTAATGGCGCCTGTATAGGGCGCCTTTTTTTATTCCGTTACAACCATAATCCGTTTAACAAAAGTTGCACAGCCGTTTACATACCCCACATGCTGTTTCATTAGCTGCAGAAGAAACATAGATTTAACATGCACAGGCTAATTACAATTGGCAAAGCATTCCACGCACCCACCTTAGCGGGGAATTTTATCCATCCCATTGCGCCGTCTCTCCATTTTTAAAAAGCACCAGGTCTGGCAATTTTGTGTTGTTAACAACAACAAAAAATAAAACTATAAGCAATGAAAACTTTCACAGTACCAACAAGAGAAGAAGTAACGCCGTCAAACCAGGCAATTTTTGACAACCTTACCAAAGCCCTGGGCTTTGTGCCTAACCTTTATGCAACACTGGCCTATTCTAATAATGGATTGGGCAGATACCTTGCTTTTCAAAATGCAAAAAGCACCTTAAGTAACAAAGAAAAAGAAGCAGTAAACCTTATTGTTAGCCAGGTAAATGGTTGCGCATATTGCTTAAGCGCCCATACGGTAATTGGTAAAATGAACGGCTTTACAGATGACCAGTTATTAGATATACGCAGGGGCAAAGCAGAGAATACAAAACTAAATGCACTGGTTAAATTAGCAGAAAGTATTACGGAAAACCGTGGCAGAGTGGAGCCTGCACTGGTTGACAATTTCTTTGCGCAAGGCTACAACAGGGAAAACCTGGTTGACCTGATTTTACAGGTAAGTGATAAAACAGCCATGAACTATCTGCACAACCTTACACAGGTTCCTGTTGATTTTCCGCCAGCGCCCCCATTAGAAAAAGAATCTATTGCAAGCCTCAATTAATATGGCTATTTTGGAGAATAACCCGGTGCTGTTGCCCGGGTTTTTCATACAGGGAAAACTGTCCATCCCCCGGCGGCATTACTCCATTTTACCGGTGCTAATTAAAGCAGAACTTTGTTGTAGAAAAGGCTAAGAAAATTTAAATAACCATTATATGAAAAAGAACTTATCAGAAAGCAAAGAGACACCCGCAGAAGAACTCGTCGTGATACCGGATGAATGTGGCGACAGCTTATGGGATGCGGTATTGCAGCAGGAAGAAAAAAAACAGGATGCAAAAACCTCTGAACACGCTGCTCTGTTGCTTAATAATATTGATGCGGCAAAAGCATCTACAACTTTGCAGCCTTAACGGGCAAAATTGCACGGCAGAAAAAAATTGTTATGGCAAAAAATTTTGGAGCACTGGCTTTTACTGACACGGTAAAAGCCCTGCAGGAAAAATATGGCAGCAGGTCAAGTTATGCCAGGATGGAAAGGGAAAAATATGTAGATGGGTTAACGGAGCATGAAGTAAGGTTTATTGCTGAGCGGGACAGCTTTTACATGGCCAGCATAGGAGAAAATGATTTTCCGTACATACAACACCGTGGCGGGCCGAAAGGGTTTGTAAAGGTGCTGGATGCAAAGCGTATTGGCTTTATAGATTTCAGGGGAAACATGCAATACATTTCTGTTGGCAACATTGCCGGCAATAATAATGTTGCATTGATCATGGTGGATTATCCTTCGAGAACAAGGTTGAAGATACTGGCAAAAGCCGAAGTGGTAGAGTTAAAAGACAACCCCGGCCTGTACAACCAGCTTAATCTTTCCGAATATAAATTTAAACCGGAAAGAATGATGGTATTGCATATAGAAGCTTACGACTGGAATTGTCCGCAACACATTACGCCGCGTTATACGATTGAGGATATCCAGGACGCTTTTGAGGCGCAAAGAGACCATATTGCAAAACTGGAAGCAGAAGTAAAAGAATTGAGAAGCCAGTTGAAACAGCAACAGAAATGATGTTGGCAAAGTACTTTTATGCAAAGGTTTAAAAAGCATTATTCGGATATGTACACACAATCAACTTTTACGCTTGTAAATCCACAGAATGGCAACCTCGCTTTCAAATACCTGGAGTTTGAAGACAACAGCTTTTTTGACCATATTCAGCGCAATAATTATTTCGCCCTTATATGGGTTACTGATGGTGACGGCAAACTAAAGGCGGATTTTTCTGATTACGATTTTGCAGCGAACAGTTTGTTTGCTTTTTCGCCTTATCAGCCATATATGTTTTCTGCAGGTTCAGCAATAAAAGGCATTGCTGTTTATTTTCACTCTGACTTCTTTTGTATTTACAAACATCACAAGGAAATATCCGGCAATGGTTTATTGTACAACAATATTTATCAACCCCCTTTTGTAGCCGTAGATGAAAGTTCAGCCGCCACGTTCAGGATGCTTGCTGACCAGATAAAAACTGAAATGCAAAAGCCTGAACTTGCACAACATGAATTACTTGTTTCTTACCTGAAGATATTTTTAATAACCGCGGCACGCTTAAAAATACAGCAGCAACCTACAGCCGCGGAATCAGTAAAGGATGATAAAGAACCCTTTATTCTGCAAAAATTAAAAGATGCTATTGAAGCAAATTTTAAAACAAAACATTCGCCTGCAGATTATGCGGAACTGTTGTACATCTCGCCAAAAGCACTGGCAAAAATGACCAGGTCGCATTTCAATAAAACACTCAGCAGCCTTATCAATGAGCGCATCATTATTGAAGCGAAAAGAGAATTATATCTCACCAACAAAACAGTAAAAGAAATTGCCTGGGAACTGGGTTATGAAGATGAATATTATTTCAGCCGGTTTTTTAAAGTAAATGCAGACGTATCTCCGCAATTGTACAGGGAAACAGTTGGTTTTGCCCGGGCTACAGCATAACAACAAAAAATATGATTGTCGTGCTATGAATTTTCGGGATACCAGCGTCCGGCTTTTCATGGCATCCAGGTTGCGTCGCAAGCACTTCATCGTTCTGTTCATTGGGCGACTTTTACGCGGGTATTATTGCTTACCACATTAATAAAGAGCACCTGTACAGGTAAAGAGGGCACTTACACAGAACGCCGCGGCCTTATAGATTCAATGTATTCAGATAGTATTTGTTGTAGTGGTGTTTTGTCAGATACCAGCTTAATGTTTAATGTACGGAGATACACCGGGAGGTCTGCAAGCCGGCTTGCTTCACGGGTGTAGATAAGCGGTACCATCTTTAATGCATGTGCATAACCTATTTCATACATTACATTGTCGTTGGCCACGGTAATATCAACAATTACCCCGAGTGATGTTTGGATAGCGTCTGCAAAGTTGCTGGATATTGCATTGCTGACAGGAAGAAGATCAAGCCGCAGCGGAATCATGTGTTTTCTTATTTCGGGCTCTATGATAGATTCATAAATGGTTTTATGAACATCATCGAAAGGGCAAAGCACAAGGCACTTTCCAAATCTTGCGGTGGCTATCAGGGATACAACGGCAGAAGCCGCCGCTGATATATCGGTCTGGATGGTTGCTTCTAATTGCGACAGGCATTTTTCAAGTGCGCCCGGCTCAAAAGCAGATTCTATGCGGGCCCTGTGCCTGTTCAGCGCAGTTTTTGAATCGCCGCCTGCAAATGGTACAGGAAAAACAGGAACACCAAGCTCCAGCGCCTGCTCAATAACCACTTCTGTATGTTTTCTACCGGAAATGGTAATAACAAGGTTCATAGCGGCCACCATGGCCAACCTTCTGCCCAATGGTGTGCGGCCAGCCATTGTGCGTGTGGTAATGCCATCAGCATCGCTCATTCTTTCAACACCCTCTTCGTCTCTCCTGTTATCAAGAGCCGGCTCCGGTATCCATGCTTCAAAACATTCTTTTAGGCTTATGCCCTGCTCTGCCGCGAACTTTTGTGCGCCACGCAAAGCGGCAACATCCGTTGATATGGCTTCGGGTGTATCGTGGGAAAAGCGAAAGCCACCTGTAACGATAACCGCATCATCTCTTGTTTTTAAAATGCTGTAAGCAAGCTCCGAAATAAACGGAACAGGGGCTCCTTTAAGGTCTGTACCACCATAAATGCAAATGCGTATGTTTCTCATAACGTGCGGTTGAAGGATGTGAATGCGTTGCTTAAGCAAAGTTGGTGAAAAGGATGCTATTCAGTGACTATAAAAAAAACAGCGTCTAATGTATCAATGTTAAGGCAGCGGGGGGTAACTTGTTCACGGCTTTCAAATTCATTATTATGGAGGAGTTTTAAAATAAACCCTGGATAGCAATAAAACATTTATATTCAGAGAACGGTATTCAACGCAGCATGCGTTTGTAGTAAATTGCTTTGATTTAATTAGCCCTAACATATGAATGTGAAACAACTTCTTGAAAAAGTTAATAATGATTTTTTTGTGGAGAATGATGCGCAGTATATTGAGGTAATGATTGAAAGAGGTGTTTTAAGCAGGGAGGCAGCAGAAAGCAAATGGCTTGGTTATCCACCAGCAACTAAACTGCAAATTAAAGCTAAAGAAAAGTTGCTTGGCACAAATCTTCCTCCCTCCTATAAACAATTCTTGCTAATCTCAAATGGCTTTAGTTACACTTCTTTCTTTTTAGATAATTTACTTCCTATACAGCAAATAGACTGGGCAATACAAACAGAAGATAGTGTTTGGCTTGAGTATGACTTTGATATAGACATTTCAGATGAAGAATATGCCTGTTATGATGAAAATCAGGATTCGGCGAGATATAGACATCAATACTTGAAGCAAAGTCTGAAAATTTCGAATTGGTACGATGGAATGTGCATCTTTCTTAATCCTGTAATAAAACACAACTTGGAATGGGAGGTTTTGGAATATGCAAACTGGAAACCGGGAGCAAACCGTTATAAATCATTTAAAGACTTCCTGGTGAAGACACATAATACCAACCTCATGATTATTGAAGATAAGAAGGCTAATAACATGTAGAGGTAGCTAAATACCAGCATTATTGTTAGCAAGGGCTAAGATTAAATCTCTGAGGTTGAATAAAATACTTTGTCAATTTGTTGGATGAATGAGTCGTTATAGTTTATTTAGTTTCCGCACAGTGCTCAACCGAAGCGCTTCTCCGCAATTAGTCCCCCATTCTCTCAAGAATGTCGATTGATAATGCTAGCGCAAGACTCATGCGTTAGCCTTGTGCCGGCTGCTCTGTCGGAATGCCGGCTAAGAATTATCCAGGCAAATCACACCCCTCAAATATACTTTCGCCTATTTTAGACTTATCAACTACATAATTAGTTCCGTCGTCATCCGGCAATTCCAAAACAACCTCATACTGTAATCTTGCTAATGCCCCATTGTCAAAGTGAACAATTGCCGACATTTCAAAACCGCCATAAGCCCAAATTTCAATAGCAAATTTATTTACGCGGTCAGAAGTAAGGCGGCGTGGCCGTTTAAATGCCTTGTGAAGCTTATATTCCACTTCGGTAATACTGTCCAGAACCTGTCGCGGCCCATCCAGAGCAATCCTTAACGGGTAATGTTCATATCCAGCAGCCTCATCCCCAACTATTCTGTAAGGTATTTTTGCACCCCTTTTTTTAAGGCTGGATTTAATACTCAGATCTAATGTTTTAGGAGAAACATAATTGACTCTTTTCATTTGTTTTAACCTTTTTCCCGTTATTCCCTGAATAATTCTGGCGAGATTTTCTTTGGAGATTCCATCCCTGCAGTCTACCCACATAAATTGCCGGAGGAAAATCGGAAGCTTTATGTCGGGCTCGTTGCCTTTTATCAAAACAGGTATAACCGGTATTCCCCTGTTAATAGATTCGTCAATTACCACCCGCATTTCAAAACTATGCCACTTTCCTATTTCGCTTCCAATTATGATAGCTACTGAAGGAATTTCTTCTAACAGCATCTCCAATTGACTTTGCCATGATTGACCTGGATTTATCTCTTCATCAAACCAAACATTAATTCTATGCTCCTTTAATCGCTTAACAATCTTTCTAACGGCAATTTGGTCTTTATGGTTGTAACTGATGAATACATCAAACTTCCCTGGCATAAAATAAAATTTTAAAATAATCATTTACCCAACCTACGCAACAATGGCCCTTTGTTCTTGCGCTTTACCCTTGGCACAATACATAACAAATTATCACAAAATCTATTGGGAAGCAAAAAAGCAGTTGTAATTACAGCGAAAGGTTGAAAAGCATGCGCAGTTCAATTAAAATGTTATTGTCCTTGTTGGTCTGCTAATCATCAGATACTGGCCGGCAACCACCGTGGCAATAAACACCTCAGCTTTGTGCTATTTTTTAAGCCTTAAATTACAACTGATACAATGTTGCCCAAAATATTGCCTGATATCGCCGGGCACAAAAATTGCCTATTTTAGGGAACAAATCTTTATTTCAACTCAAATCTCATGAAACCCATAACTTTCTTTTTTATTTTTTTGCTTGTATCAGTATTTGATGCATCGGCGGAAATTGAAATCAACACGAACACATCGGTAGCCGCCGGAAACAACGTTAGAATTATATCCCGCATTAGCTCCACCTACCAGTTATCCAGTGTAGTAGCTACGTTAAAAGATCGTACCGATACACTGACATATAACGTCACTGAGGCATATTTTGAAGGCAGCATTTCGTTAAGCGGAATAAAACAGGGAACTTATCAATTAAGTGTTACCGCTAAAGATGTATTTGATAACCACGAAACAAAAACAGTCAACTTTTTGTTTGATCAACCGCCGACAATAATAGCCGGATTACTTCCTCATTCTGTAGCCAGGCCACAACTGCCGATTGTACTAAAATGGGATGACCTGGATATCTGCACCGTATCAATTGAATGGCGTGACTATAACTTAAGTGGCTTACTATACAGCGGCAAGCATAAAGATTCATTAAACATAACGGTTGACCTTGCCAGGTCTAACGGCCGCAGAGGTGAGATATGGATTTTTATTACTGACAAAAAGAACCAGGAGACGATAAGCGATATACCTATTTATGTTGACAGCAGCTCCACCCTTACTGAATATTTTGTTGCCAACACACCTATTCTGGATTTTAACTATAACCGTGTTTTAGTAGCGGGAAATGGTCTTCCTGATAACCCAATTGTGACTGATATAACTACCGGCCAGTCAACAGTAATACCCGTAAACTCGAAGGTTTCCAGGGCACTTATAACACCCTATGGAGCCTTGTTGCGAACAGCATCGAACACACTTTATGACTGGAACAGGGACTCTGTTTATGCGCTGGATGTGAATGGATCCACTTCAGATATTCAGGTAGCGGGTGATTATGCCATTTGGGACAGCATGCTACGGATTGCGCCAGGTAGTAAGCTTACGAGAAGAAACCTGGCGACACTCGAAAGCGAAGCGGTAACGATGAATTCCGGAACTTCAGAGAACAGTGTTGCCGCTAATGGGGTAGTTGCATTTTTTAATGGTGATATCTACAAGTATGAAAATGGGGTAACCACCAATTTAACAGCTAACAGCGGCAAAAACAATAACCGGCCCCGCACAGACGGCAATTATTTTGTATATAACCGGCAGGTATCAACCAGTGAATTTGGTGAACTGCGCCTGATAACACCTGCCGGTGATTCGGTGCTCAGCAATATTACTTCAGAAGAGCAATCTTTCGGTACAGATGAAGTTTACCAGGTGAATAACAAGTTTGTGGCCTATGCCAAGCTCGGAATAGCCAAGGAAAGGCAATTATTTGTAAGGGACAGTTTTGGCAATCACGTGCAACGAACTTTCTTTGGCTCAAACAGTGTTATGGAATTGCTTAATAACAATGGCGAGATCGCTTTCAGAACCGCAAGCAAGCGCCACCTGTCATTCAACAACGGGCAAACGGAGCCTATATCTTCTGTTTGGGGCAAACCATATTATAACGATTCGGGCTGGTTTGTTGCAATAGGCAGGGTGCTATTTAAAGTAGCAGATGCCGTAACCGGAAAAAATCCCGTATGGACAGGGAAAGTTAATAAAAACTGGAACAATCCCGCAAACTGGACCTGTAATTGCGTTCCTGCAATTGGCGCAAATATAACGGTTCCACCGGGCGGACAGCCGGTACTAAATGAAGATGTAGTAATCGGTTCCCTGGCACTGGATGGTTCTTTGGATATTGCAGGGCACAGCATTACTATCAATGGCGCTGTTGCCGGCAATGGTAACTTCACCGGTTCTCCCACTTCATCCATGATCATTAACGGCAATGCCGGTATGCTCAACTTTACACAGCCGGGGCGCCTGCAATCGCTTAAGATAAATGGTAATGGTAGTGCACATGTACCACCCGGCTCTTTAACAATCGGGCCATAAAATGTAGGAAAACTTTTGAACTCACACGCTGCCTACCTGAAGTAATTGCCCGGGAAGTCTACTGCTAAAGGACTTTGCGGAAGGGATCAGAGAATAATGTGAAATAAAAATCGATCCCCCCTACCCTGCGGGAAAGGCTGCGTAGCGAACAAAAAGTACAAGAGTGCGACGCAACGATGCCTCATGGCAGTTCCCTCTGCCGGGCCCATAATAATTTTTAAACAGCGAAGCTGTTTTATGATAAAAACCACCTCATTTGTTCCGGGAGATTAGTTCATGTTTATTTTATCCAGCGCCAGGTAGCGGTCCCTGTTTTTTTCGGTTTGTTGCTGGCTGTTTACGTTGATGTGCATTACCTGCGCAGGGCCGCCACTCTTTACAGGCGACCATTCCGGCACACCGTAACCATTGGGATTACCTGTTTTGATAAAGTTGGCAAAGAAGGCCTGGATGATTTCCGAAACCTTAAAATCTTCCGGTTGCCAGTCATACACCCGGTTGGTGGGCAGGTTGCCCAAAGCATATTCTATTTCGGCGGAGTGCACCGCACCTTTCGCTGGCGGTGCCGGCTTTACTGCAGGTTCGGCGCTTTTGATAACACCACCCGCCAGCCCGGCTACCGCGTTGCCCATTTCGGCACGCATCGCCGGTCTTGGACGTGCATACAGGTAACGATAGACAGGTTTACCGCCTGTCTGGTTCTGCAAATCACTCCATTTCCAGGTGCTGAACCCGATAAAACGGTCTCCCGCCAAATCAGTTGCAGCCTGTTCCGCCTCTTCGTCTGTTGCAGGGTTATAATGTTTTAATATGTCAGCAGCATTGTTTGGATAGATCTTGTTTACGGCTGCGGTAAAGCTGGCTTTGGAAGGTTTTTCCTGCCCCAGTAAAGCGCCGCTGCCCATTTCCTGGGAGTTCCAGCCTACCAGCAATGGCACATGGGCCTGCTCGCCTGCCTTAAAAATTTCCACCGGCGATTTAGGAAAGAAATAACCATCTACCGTTACGGGAAAGCGGCCAAAATCGGGTTTGGCTGTTACTTCCAGCACCGCTTCTGCGGACATCGCTCTCAATGCTGCGAGTGAACCGGCGCCGGCAGCCGTGGCAAACTTCTCCCCCAATTTTTCCGCTTCGCTAAGGGGCGTAGGCGACCGTGAGCCCAGCAGGGAACCACTCTCGCCAATAGCGCCTGCTACCAGGTTTTTTGACAGCGGCGAAGCCATTTGCGCACTTACGGAGAAAGAGCCCGCAGATTCGCCGGCAATGGTAACCCGTTGGGGGTCTCCGCCAAAGGCGGCAATATTTTGTTGCACCCATTTCAACGCGGCATATTGGTCAAGCAGGCCATAGTTGCCGGAAGCATGGTTGGGAGATTCTTTGGTAAGCTCGGGGTGTGCAAAAAAGCCAAAAACGGTAAGCCGGTAGTTAACAGTGACGGTAACGATGCCGCGGCGGCTCATGCTTTCGCCATCATAGCGTGGCTCGGAGCCGTCGCCGGCCACCAGGCCGCCGCCATAGAAGTAAACCAGTACGGGCAATTTTTCGCTGGCTGACTTTGCAGGCGTCCACACATTCAGGTAAAGACAGTCTTCACTCATGCCGTTGGAGCGGAAATTCATGTCGCCGAAAATAGGTCGCTGCATAGCCCGAGGGCCGAATTTATCTGCTTTGCGTATGCCGCTCCAGTTTTTAGGCGGCATCGGCTCCCGCCAACGGAGTTCGCCCACCGGAGGTTGTGCAAAAGGAATTCCTTTAAACGCACGTGTGCCAGATTCATCAACACCTTCTAACACGCCATTAGCGGTGGTAACCTGCAGGGAAGGCTGGGCCAAAACAAGCGATACTATGCTTAATGATAACAGTGAGGTGAGTAGCTTTTTCATGGAAGCAATTTTTGTAGGTGATAGCGGAGTGAATATAACAGATTATTGTTTTTGCAGCTAAAGAATTTGAAAATCATCGGCGAACTTAAGGGGTATAACAGTTAATCGCCCGGCGAAGTCAACACTGCCATGCAACAATACAAACCTGATTATCCGGCTTACAGGGCGGTGGAATATTTGGTGCAATTAAAAAACGGTTTACTATAAATCTGCCCGAAATTTTTTATGGGCCCGGCAGTTGAATAAGAATTGAACTTCGTTGCGTCGCACTCTTGTACGTCCTGAACATTATTCGCCAATTGCCATGTAGCCCGCCCTGGAAAAAATGAAATATTTAGTGATTCGTAAAGCATTGGAGCATGAGTATTACATATACTTGTACCAATTCTCTAATAATTTATTGTTCTCAAATATTTCTATTGAGTAGTGCCCATCACTTTCAGGGAAAAGTTGTATACCTTTTTGTGCATGGTCGATTCGTATTGCCCACTTAAAATCTCCTAAAGTGCTTGTACCAGTAAAGGTTATAGTGTTTTCTGGCGAAACAATAAAAATGATTGCTTCGGGCTCTAGTTGAATTTCTATTGGCTCATCGCTTTGCCAGCAAGTAAACTCTATCTTGTTTATCATCTTGAAAATTAAATAAAAGCCATGAAGAAAGCCACTTGAGGTTGTAGAAAGTAACTTGTAAAATTCCACAGTTCACAACTATCTACCCTGTGGGAAAAGCTGCGTAGCGAATCAACAGTACAAGTGTGCGACGCAACGGCAGCCTCATGTATAACCTTTTGCCGGGAACATAATTTTGTATTTGTATTAAATGGTTGAACCGATATTACTTAGCCGGATAATACACAGAAGCTGATGTTGTATTTATTTATACCCCGTAACAAAATATAAAACAAACCAGGAATTACCGCCATCTTCAGATAACAATACTTCTTCTGCCTCTAAATCCAATTTGCAGTGATAGTCGCCGTTACCATCCAGGTGCACCTGGTTGTTTTCATGGCTTACTTCATTCCAGCTAAACATACCGTCGGAATTTTCTTCCCGCCAGGTTTTGTTTTTCTTTTGCTTAAACGTGCCAGATTTGGTTTTATCCTGGCTGCAATAAGAAACTTCTGTAATGGCAACTGTTTTGGGCTGGCTGCTGATGGCAACCGGTGGTTCGCTAACAGTTGTGGCTGCATGGCCTAACTGGTTTAGCAGTTGTTGCAGAGAGGCCTGGTAATCGCCCGTAAAATTTACCTGCTGCAACCTTTTTATCCTGAAAGGGATGCTGCAGTTGGCAAACAATACAGGAATAACCAGCTTATTATTTTCAAGGGCAAACGAAACCTCATCCAATACGTTGTTGGAGGCAACCGATGTTGGAGAAAGCACAAGAATAACGGTGGAAGCGGCATTTAACGCGGCTTCGATAGAGGCATCCCAACGGCTGCCGGCTTTTATGTCAAGCTGGTCAAGCCAGATATCAACCCCTGTTTGGCGCAGGTCTTTGGCCAGCTTAAGAACAAATTCGGCATCTGCTCGTGAATAGCTAAAAAAGATTGGTGCGGTAGGCATTTGCTTACAATTATGGTTAGTCCTTATGTAAATATATTTCTTTGGCGGCAACGTTTTGTTATGGGGGCAGGTACCGGCCAAATAATTTACCTGTATATCAGCACTTCCTTTTTACCATCGGCATTAATGTATGCCCGGTACATTCCTTCTGTGTTAAACGGCATGGATATGTTGCCATCCCTGTCAACAGCTATCAGCCCGCCATCGCCACCCAGTTGGCCAAGCTTATGCATAATCATTTCCGTTGCCGCTTTATCCAGGCTTTCATGGGCAAGCTCCATCCTGTCGCTTACAGATTTTGCCATAACCAGCCTTATGAAAAATTCCCCCCAGCCGGTACAGCTAACCGCACAAGTATTGTTATCCGCGTAAGTACCTGCGCCAATAACAGGCGAGTCTCCAATGCGCCCAAATTTCTTATTGGTCATGCCACCGGTGCTGGTGCCTGCGGCAAGGTTGCCATGTACATCCAGCGCTACGCAACCTACCGTTCCATATTTACTATCCCTGTTACCGGGCTGCTTGATGGATGCGCCTGGTTTTGCACCATCATGGTCAAGCCTGGTTTTGGTTGAGTCCTCCGCCTTAACGCGTTGCAGGGCATCCCAACGGTCCTGCGTAAAAAAGTAAGAGGGATCAACAATAACACAGCCTTGCTGCGCTGCAAACTTTTCTGCACCGGGGCCGGCCATCATTACATGCTCACTCTTGTCCATCACAGCCCTTGCCGCGGTAATGGGGTTTCTAATGGTTGTTACCCCCGCCACTGCACCAGCCTTCAGGGTTTTGCCATCCATAACAGATGCATCCATTTCATTCTTTCCTTCATTGGTAAACACCGCTCCTTTGCCGGCATTAAACAGCGGGTTATCTTCCAGCACTTTTATGGCTGCTTCCACCGCATCCAAAGCTGCGCCGCCTTTGGTTAATACGGCATAACCTGCGGCCAGGGCTTCATCCAGCGCCTGCCGGTAGGCTTTTTCTTTCTCAGGTGTCATGTTGCTTTTAAGTATGGTGCCGGCCCCGCCGTGAATAACCAGTACCGGTTTTGTTTGTTGCTGCGCAACGCATGAGGTTGTGAATGATAATAGGGCAAACAGGTAAACAATGTACTTCATAACACGGTTGTTTACCTGTGAATATATGCCCAAAACACCGTACAGCGGTTACATTTATCATTCAATGCTGTTTCCTTAATGCAATAGTCCTCTCTTGTTTAATATGTAGTAACCAATTTGCGGCACCTGGCATGGTTTCAACAAAAATTTGGCCCCGCTTGGTTGCGGGGCCAAATGAAGATATGACGGTAATGTTTTGCCAGTGCAACATACCAATGCGCTGTCTATTTCTTACTTTCTGCAATTGTTTTCTTAATGGTTTCAATTTCCTGCGGGTCGTAAGGTGTAAAATCTCCCCGGTACAAATCATGCTGCCAAACAGTAGGCTCAGGGTCGCCGGGGCGGTGGCCCCAGGACAACTCGGTTTGCGTTTTGCCGTTTACCAGGCCCCACAGCATGCACCCTACATTCTCTTGTTTAAATACAGGCAAATGCGTGGCCACTATAGATTTCCTGGGGCGGTTAAGCCATTCTGTACACACCAGCGGGCGGTTGTATTGCTTTAGCTCCTGTATATGCTTTTGTAAAGCTTCCTTATCATCGTAGTTATGAAAGCTGATGATATCCGAAGCGGGCAGCGCTATATCGTTCAGTCGTTTGTTCCTGTCAAAAACACCAACGGTTAGCGGCTGTATGGGGTTAACCTGCCTTGCCCAAACAATTACTTTTTTCAGCAGTGGAAATGTAGCAGAGCCAAGGCCGCCATTGGTTGGCTCATTGTACAGGTCCCATGTCATAATCCTGTCGTCGTTTTTAAATCTTTCCATTACCGCTTTCACATATTTTTCAATACGTGGATGCGTTGATTCATCCACCACCATGCTGTGGCCGGGGCTGGGCGACCATGACCACGCATACCATCCCTTCAAAGGTTCGGGTTGTTTGCCAATCTTTGGGTCATGCTCAATGCCAAATACGCAATCATCAAATAAGGCAGGCATAAATTTTATTTTGTGCCTGCTGCAAATGGCCATAAAAGTATCCAGTGTATTTAAGAAATAAGCCGGGTCATCCTCATATACCGCAAACTGCAAAACAGCCCGCAGCACGTTCATGCCACTTTGCTGGGCCAATGCCAGTTCCTTATCAATGGCAACAGGGTCAAAAGTTGTTTTATCCCACATGGCAGTATAGTTAATGGCGTAAGCGGGTATGTAGTTAAAGCCACAAAACCAGGGTTGGCTGTTGTACCAGTCCCATATCTTTTTTTCAGGCCAGCGTTCCGCGGGTTGCTGAGCTTTTGTATAGGTTGATAACAGGACAAACAAGAGGCATGCAACCGGGACCAGTGTTTTTTTCATACAGCTATTTTTTATAGAGGTTATACTTTTCAAATGCTTTTTCACAGCTTTTTACATCTAACATCACGCATCGTACATCTTACATATTTAAGTACTTCGTACTTATTTACATCGTACATCCCACATCAAACATCTAACATAAGTAAGTACTTCGTACTTCTAACTTCGTACTTGGGGTGCCCCCAAGCTATCGCAAGGGGTCGGGCTTTCCGCTCATACTCCGGCACAAGGCCGTGCTGCGATGGCCTCACCGGGGTATCCGCTTCAATCCCTCACCCGTTAGTGTAACAGGCTTATTAGTTTACAGGCAGGGAAATGTGCGAAACACGGTCGCTGCAAGCGACAAAGTAGTACCGCGGAACTGCAAGTTCCGCAGAGCGGCTGCGCCACTACTGTTCAGTCATTACACACATAGAACATGTGCATTAGCATTTGTAGCCTTGTAGAAAACATTACTGCGATACACTTTCTAAAATAATAAACAGGGGGCCTTTACGCTGCGGGTTATTACTGGCAAAGTCGTTACCGATGATAAGGTCAGGTTTGCCGTCTCCATTAAAGTCTCCGGCATCCATGGTTAGTGCATTTGTAATACCTGTGGATGGTGGCGCCCCAAATACATTAAAGCTAAGGCCGCCTTTGTTTTCCAGGTAAAAAAACCATTCTTCCGGTTTACTGGCATCGGTAAAATAACCTATCACCGCAAGGTCTGTTTTACCTGTTTTACGGAAGTCGCGGGCTATTACTTTGTAACAACCATTTACAGGGTAGAAGTATTGCTGCGTAAAATGGTTGTTACCGTCATTAACATAAATGTAAACGCCGTGGTAAGGTTTAAGAATGGGCGTACCATCGCCGTTATCGCCGCAGGCATATACAATATCAGTAAAGCCATCGTTGTTCATATCAGCCAGTTCAAAAGATGTAGAGCCATACACCGGCGGAAAACGCAGCATTGTTGATTCGTCAAATTGCCCGTTGCCCTTGTTGGTAAACCGGATGATGGCTTCATCGCCCTGGGCAAATAACGCCCAAACATCCTGTAACCCTGTTTGGGCATTGCGCACAAGCTGCACTTTAACGCTGCCGGGAAGGTTGCGCAATACCTTTTTGTCGTATTTGCCGGTACCTGTATTCCGCATCAATGTTAGCGAGCCGGTAAGTTTTCCAAATTCGCAGATGAGAAAGTCGGTGCGTTTGTCATTATCCATATCGGCCGGTAATACCTGCACCGGCCTTGCAAGACCGGTGAACAAGGGGGCCTTTACCTGTAGTTTGCCGGAAGCGGAAACCACCACAGGAAAAACGGAGCCATTCCTGTCTTTATCAGCGCCCATCCTAAGCTGGTTGCCCATGCTGCAGGCAAATATTTCACCGTTGTAAAACTGCATGTCCACAATCATACCGTTAACATGGGCAGAATCCAGGAAACCATCCTGGCTAAACAAAAACAGTTGTTGAGAATTGGCATCAAATACAAACAACCGGGCCGGGCTTACGGAATTTTCAATCTTTACACAAGAAGCCCAGAGGTTAGGCCTTACCAAAAAATCCGGCGCAGGCAACAGCGAGAAATAGGGCAAGCCAGGGTTAGCCGGCACAATGCCGGCCGGCCGCTGCAACGCTTCCGGTGCGGCAGCATCGTAATAGGCCAGTATGCTTTGCCACTCGGCATCTGTCATGGCTGGTTTTGTTGGGTAAAAGCCCTGGTCTTCCTGCGCAATGGATTGTACGGAGGGTGTATGTATGCCCAGGTTAAGCCCCATTTCAGGCAAAAGCGTTTTCCATGATTTTTTATCAAGCAAAGAAGGGTCTGGCAACAGGTGGCAGCTTTGACAATATTGGGCGGCCAGTGTTTTACCCTGTTCATACGTTGCGGATGGGATGGCAGCGATGCCGTTTTCTTTGTTACCGGTGAATAGTGTTTTGCTTAATACAGCCATAACAGCAATTGCAGCTATGACGATAACGATGATGGTTTTCTTTGATTGGTTTTTTCCTATGGCCTGCCCAGGTGTTTTTGACTTCATGGATGCCAAAGCTAATTTACCCTGCGCAAAATGCGACATTAATGGCAATAGATAATTAGACGGAAGCCGGTAAAGTATGATTACGGCCCAACTAAATGTTGCTCCTGTAAAAAACTCATGTCAGGTTGCCTATTGTCATGCTGAGTTTATCGAAGCATTGTCGAAACCGTGAAACAAGATGATTTTGTTACCCCGCCTTCGACAAGCCTTCGACAAGCTCAGGCTGACAGTATTATGTAAACAGCATTATTGCACACTGCCTGCCGGCAAAAGAAACAGGAAGTGTGACCTAAGGGTGAGGGATTGAAGCGGTTACCCCGGTGAGGCCTTCGCAGCAGAGGTTTTGTGCCGGAGTAATAGCGGAAAGCCCGACCCCTTGCGCAGCTTGGGGGCACCCCCTAAAAAACCTATTCTAAAAATGCATTGTTTTACCGGCAGGCGCCAGCGCATGCAGCAATACTTCTTTTTCCTTACCACGCAGTTTAATAGCGCCCAACGGCCGGGAAACGTATTCTTTGGCAATCTGCAGGCCGGAGAGCAGGTCTGTGGATGCAATGACTTCAGCATTAAATTCCCCGCATTTGTTCAGTATCCTGGAAGCAGTATTCAGCACGTCGCCGGAGTAAGTAATGTCCCGCTTGATGATGCCCACTTCGCCGGCAATTACACGGCCGCAATGTATGCCAGCCTTAAAAGAAGGCACCAGGCCATAGCGTTGCATGTATTTGTCTTTTTTCTGCTGCACCAGCAATTTCATATCAAAAAAACACCGCAGGCATTGCAGGTTCTCTATCCCCTCGTCATACTTCCAGGCAATAACCACTTCGTCTCCTACATACTGGTATATATTGCCCTTGTTTTCAAGTATAGGGTTGGTAATGTCGGCAAAAAAATCTTTCAGCAAAGCGTGGTAAACTTCATCGCCCAACTTTTCCGCAATGCTGGTAGATGAGTTAATATCCAGGAACATGAATATCCTTTGTTCTTCTTTTGGAGTATTGTATTTACCGCGTATAATGTTCCAGAAAGAGCCCTGGCCAAACTTGTTGTTTACCTGCAGCATTAACTGTGTTATGGCCACCACAAATGACCATGCTATCAGCGCTTTGAAGTGCGATGTGTCTTTCAGGAATTTTTTGAAAGCTGCGCCGGCAGCGGCATCGGTAAATATATTGCCCACCCTTAACGATACAATAACCAGCCCCATTAAAAAGGTTACCAGCGCCACCACCATTACAAAAGAAATACTTACGGCAACAATGGTATAGCCATAAGGTTTATCCTGGTATTTTACGTTTACATAAAACACCAGGAAGCTGCCCCCCAGCAATGCACCAACCAACCCGGCGCCAACGTTGCGGGCAACATTTACCATGAAAATATATTCGGCGGAAGGCCCGAGGGAGCTTGAAGTAAGCAGTACCAAATGGTCGTACACAGATATAAGGAACCCCATCAGCATCCAGGTTATGATGATGATTTTTAACTGCTGCAGCTTAAGTTGTGTTCCTCTTTTCATAACCCATAATACGTGATGAACAACGGCTGTTTACCCGCGGTTACATAAACGGATGAATGTTGTTTTTTGCGGTTATCCCTGCGCTTGCAGAATGTATTTATTGACTGTAATTATTGCTCCGCCAGTTTTTTTAACCTTGCCAAACCGGTATCATACTTCTCTCCCATCATTTTATCCATATCAATAAAAAGCAGCATGGTGTTCATGGGATAGCTGTACCTGGTATCAAAGCCCCAGTTTACTTTAGTGCCGCCACTTACTTCATCCAGTTGAAGAAACACATCGGCTTCGCCTTTAAAGGGCTTAATAAAATTAATGTGGGATTCTGTACGGCTCATGGGTTCCAGCTTGGTAAAGGTTTGATTACCGGCACCTACATCGTTGTTGCCCTCCCACTTATACACTGAGCCAACTGTACCCTGTTGCCCTTCGTAGGAGATCTGTATATTGGGGTCGGGGTCTTTCCAGGGGTTCCATTTGTCCATTTGTTCAAATGAGTTAACAAGGCCCCAAACTTTTTCGCGTGGCGCATTAATGGTAATGTTTTTTTCAAGGTGATAATCTTTGGAAACAAATAATCCCGCGATTAATACGAATATGATCAGGGCAAGAACAATGATGCCAATTACTTTAAGTACTTTTTTCATAATTACAGGTATAGTTTAAATAGCTAATAAGCAATCTATGCTGTTTTCTTAAAAGTGAGAGATTGATAGTTCGAAAACTCGGCAATACCTTTACTCACGCTGTTTCCGTTTTGCAAACCCCGGGCTGCAAAGCATTAACTTTCGCATACTGGTGCAGCCAATCCAGTACCGGTTCCAGCTTATCAAGGCGTGCCACGCAATATCTTTCACGGCCACGGGGCCGCACTACCAAAAGGCCGCTTTCCCTTAATATTTTGATATGCTTGTACACAGCGGCCCGGCTTATGGTAAAACCTGCGGACAAAGTGTTTATATTCATCGGCTGCTCAGCAATCATGCTGATTATCTTCCTTCTTGTTGGGTCTGCTATAGCCTGGAACACATCTCTCTGCATGTTTACAGCATTGATTAGGTACTGTAAAACTATATGAAACATACAGGTTGCATGGGCAGCATTTATGACAAGCAGGGGCGCTTTTAGCGCCAGGTTTAAGGTTTCTTATAACCGGTTATATCAACCGGGCACAACAACGAATTACGTTTTTACTGGTCTCAGCCATTTAGTGTGTGAGCATAATTCCACAAAATAAAATACCTGACAAATGTTTAGCTTTTAATATTTCCCTATTTTTACCGCGTTCAGCCACTATAAACACCAGGTAAGTTTATAGCAGGCTAAAACAATCTGTACGCCGCCATCCCCACATGCAGGCGTTAACGCTACTACCAAATTGTAAAAGGTTTATCTGAAGCAGTAGTTGTTGCTGTTGCTGAATTGCAATGCTGTAAGCATTAGGCAATACAATAGCTTATTATCTAATTTAAACAGGAGTAAACCTTAACAAGCATCCGTTTCACTATGAAAGCTAAAATACTCGTTTTTACCGGCAGCCACTGCTATGCAATAACCTTAGCGCCTTTTCTGTCAAACATTACAATACGGTCAGGCACCGCAAACCCGCCTCCAGCATAGCCACACTCTTTTATCATACCGGCACATTCAATTTACCACCTAATCAATACTTTATGAAGTTCATCTACCCTTTTATTAAACAAAAGAGCAACCCTTTACTTATTTCCTTTTTTATACTTGTACAGTTGCTGGCTGTAATGTTATTGCCCTTAGCAGGCCATGCCACCAACTACACAGTTAACTCCACCTCAGATGCAAACACCGGCAGTGGTACTTCCGGCACATTGCGTTACTGCATTACACAGGCTAATGCCAATACCTCAGCGCCGCATACCATCAACTTCGGCATTTCCGGCACCGGCGTAAAAACCATCACTCTAAATTCTGCGCTGCCCATAATTACCAGGCAAATGACCATAAACGGTTACAGCCAAACCGGCGCCCTGCAAGGCCCTATTGCATCAAGAACCTTAACTATCCAACTTATTGGATCACCTGCTTCTCCCATTGCTGATTTTTTTGATATACAGGCAAGCAATACAGAAATATGCGGCTTGGCGTTTGCCACCACAGACAGCAGCGGCGGTATAGGCTCGTATGCCCCACAAGGCACTACTGTAAGCGGCGTTAAAATATGGGGCAACTATTTTAACACAGATGCCACAGGCAATACCACCACCGGCAGCGGATATATAATTTCAGCGTTTGGCAAAATTTCCGGCAGCGTTTCAAACCTGCAGGGCTGGGTAATTGGCACAGATGGAAATGGCATTAATGATGCCAATGAGGGCAACCTGTTTGCCCATGCAACACAGGCCTCTACTTATGGCACTGTAGAACCATTGCGCATTTTTTTCTGCGACAATTTCATTATTGCTGGTAACACCATCGGGCTTAGAAAAGATGGCGTAACACCCCTGCAAACCTTTACCACCAGCGGCCAGCAGAACTACGGCATAGCCCTTGTTAACTGCACCGGCTTCAGGATTGGAACAGATGGTAATGGCGTTTCCGATGCACTTGAGCGCAACATAATAGCCGGCATGCGCCGCTATGCCATTGTTATTTTTGCCAACCAGCAAGGTGGCAACTATTATAACAATACCGGCGTTAATGTGTACTACCCCATCGGTACCAATTACGATGTTAACAGGCTGGCCGGCAACAATGTTATATACGGCAACTATATCGGCACGGATATTACCGGCACCGGTACCGGCGCCAACCTGGCCAATGGCGGGGGCATCCTTTTATCGGGCACAACATCCAACACCATAGGTTCATCAACCAACGCATCCCAACGCAACATAATTGTAAACACCCGGGAAAATGCAGGCACAGGTATTAATATAAGCGGGGAAAAGTTTAATGGCAACCCGGTTGCCACCAGCAAAAACAACCTTGTTACAGGTAACTATATCGGCCTGTTGGCCGATGGGATAACCGCTTCGGGCAATAACACCGGCATCCTGCTGTATAGCGGCGGTACGCTTTCCGCAACAGACACTTCCGTTTATAAGAATACCATTAGTAAAAACATTATTGCCAACAGTACTTCCGGAGGCGGCATCAACCTGTTCCCTACCGGCAGCAGAGGCCTCGTGTTCGATAATACATTTACACAAAACACCATATACAATAACTACCTGCTGGGCATTAACCTGGGCTCATCCAACAGCGATTGGTTTGTAACCCCCAACGATGGCGCATTAAGCACACCCTCCGCCAGCAATGCCAACCGCTTGGCAGATTACGGCATCCTTACGGTTGACTCTCTTGCCGGCAACACACTTTACCTTGAAGGATATGTAGGAAACAATTCCGCAGGCAACGCCTTGTTTGCCAATGCCACCATAGAATTTTTTACTTCCAACAACAGCCCGGCAGACCAAAGCGGGCAGGTAATCAGTGGCGATGGGCTAAACTCAGCCCACGGCGAAGGCCAAACATACCTGGGTACCCTAACAGCCAATGCCAACGGCCTTTTCAGCGGAACCATAGATGTTACAGGCAAGGGGCTTGTTAAAGGCAGTTCTTATATTACCAACACTGCTACCACCAACACGGGCAGCACCAGCGAATTTTCAGCCAACATATTACTGGTAACCATACAGGGTACAGTTTATAATGATGAAGACGGGCTTACGGACAGCAGGGTTGATGGAAACGTTTACAGCGGCAGTGGCCTTAAAGCTGTGCTTTTCAATACAAACTCAAGCCAGGTAACGGCGGTTGCCGATGTTGGCGCTGATGGCGCCTATCTTTTCAATACAGGCGTGGTGCAAGGCGCAAGCTACGCGGTTTTTGTTACCACCGCAACCGCTACGGTTGGCGCATTAATACCCCCGCTAATGTTGCCTTCAAATTTTGCCAGCGTGGGTGAATTTCTGGGTACTGGCAACGGCAGTGATGGAAGTGCGGACGGCTACCTGCCGCTGGGCCTTGTTACAGGCAATCTCATTAATGCCAACTTTGGTATTGAAGAGTTGCCTACGGCGGGCAGCGGTACAGTTACGGTGGGCAATCCCAATGGCGTTAACCAGGTAGTCATTCCGCCCAATGCCTTTAGCAATACAGCAGCCAGTACAGATGTTGCACCGGGTATTGTAACATCCATACGTATTACAGCCATTCCCACCGGGGCCAGCAGCATCAAAATTGGGTTTACCACCTATGGCCCAGGCTATGTCAGCTTTCCCGCAGGCGGGGTAACCGTAGCGGCTGATGAAACCGGCAGGCCAACAGAAATAATTTCTGTTGACCCAACGGCAGATGGCCCCACTACGGTTACAATACCATTTAAAGCGGTTGATAATGCAGGCAAGGAATCATCCAATACAGGCGCCGTTACCGTTACCCTGGTTGATAATAACTGCGGAAGCATACAGGGAAGCACCAACAAACTGGTATTATTAACGGCTACAGGTACAATTACCGACCTGAAGGCTGGCGACAAACTGCTGAAAGAGAATGCCATTTTTACCAACAACGCCTGGTACGATGCTGTAATAACTATTACTGCAGAAAATGTACCCACGGGCTCCTTAATAGTAGATAACTCTGTTAATGGAAACGGCAACCTTTCACTAAGTGGAATCAGGCCGGATGAAAATCCTTATGTAGTGTACAATATTAAATTTGTGCAGTCAGGCTCTGCCACAAGTTCTAACCCCGATGGCACTCCGGTAACTCTTTCCAATATATCCTTAACTATTCCTGATATTGATGGCACCGGATCATCATCTTATGTAGATGTGGCTGGCTACGCTACCAGCTTTGCACCTTCATCTGTACAATTAGGCAGCAGCCTGCAAAACAGTGGTTTTGTTTCCGGCGGGCCCGGTAGTGGGTATACTTATTACAGGCCAAAAACCATCCCGGCCGCATCTGTTCCTTCCACAGATCCTGCCTATCGTCTTGCGGCTGTTAAAAGCAGTTACAGCAATGCTGATTTTGTATTTGGGGTAACAGCCGGCGCTACGGTCAATTCAAATGCCAACAGGCTGTTTTTTCACAGTTTTCAGCAGGCATGTTCTCAAATAAGCGGCAATGTTTTTAACGATACCAGCGGCCTTGCAAACAGTACAGTTGATGGCAGCCCTGTTAATGGAAATGATATAGACGCCAGCATACCAGGCAGCCAGCCACTGTACGCCAGCCTGGTACAGTCAGGTGTTATAACCAGTACAGTGCAGGTTACAGCACCCGGCACATACAGTTTTGTAAACATTCCCAATGGCACTTACAGTATCGTTTTACATCAAAGCTCCGGCGGCAGCACCACCCCATCCCTTCCGGTTAACTGGGGCAACACCGGCGAAAAGAATGGTACAGGTACCGGCAGCGATGGCACGGCAGATGGTATTTTGTCTGCCACACTTGCTGGCACAAATGTTACCGATGCAAATTTTGGTATTGACCGTTTTCCTGAAGCCACTTCTTTTACTTACGAAATAAGCCCCGTACCTACCCGTGGCGGCACCTATCCAATGGACGGCAGTTACCGCAACATGTTTCCGCTGGATGGCAATGACCCGGAAGAAGGCAGCCTGGGCCAGGGTGCTACATTTGTAATTACAGGCTTTAACTATATGAACGGAAACCAGCTTTCGTATAATGGCGTGCAAATAAACGGGCCGCTTACCATTGCAAACTATAACCCTGCATTGCTCACCGTTACGTTTAACCAAAACGGCAATTCCGGTTTCAGTTTTAACTATGCTGTAAAAGACTGGGCCGGGTTAAAATCCCCCGAGGTTACTTATACAGTTTGGTGGGGTTCAGCGGTGCTTGCAGTAAAACACATAGATCTTTCCGCACAGCAAATTGGCAGCAGGGCACTTCTAACCTGGGCAGCAACAGGAGAAACAAGCAATGAGATTTTTACTGTTGAAAAAAGTGCCGATGCTTTCAACTGGGCAGCAGCGGGTACCGTTAAAACACATGCAGGCAATGGTAACAATAGCTACAACTTTACAGATAACACACCGCTTGCAGGCAGTAACTTTTACCGCATCAGGCACACTGGCGCCAACGGCGTAAGTATTTACAGCCAAACCAGGCATTTGCGTTTTACCGGCGCATGGCAGGTATCAGTAACCCCCAATGTAACGGCTGGGCAAACACTTGTTAAAGTGTACAGCAACCAGCCGCTCAAAGCAATAAGGGTTATTAATGCGGCAGGCCAAACCTGCATCAGTAAAACGTTACTGCCAGGCAGCCAGATACACGAATGTAATATCAGCACTCTTCCAAATGGCATTTACATGGTACAACTAATCAACAGCGGTAAAGATAACCGCATGCTTAAGTTGCTAAAAAACTAAATTGAACCTTCATACAAAACGCCGCTATAAAGCGGCGTTTTGTATGAATACTGTTTTTATGGGTCCGGCAGCAGGAACTGCCATTGGGCGTCCCTTGCGTCGCACTCTTGTACGCCACCGCTATGGGCAGCTACAGGCTACACATCCCAAAGCAGTTTTCCCGGCAGCAACCAACTTTATCATGCACCGGGCATTCGTACACTACCGGGTTACAGCATAGCGTCCCATACTATAAAACTAACCAGTCTTTACCTGCCTACCAGCATTTTTTTACTGCCCACCAATTTACCATCTACTACCAAAGCATAACTGTAAGACCCTGCCGCCAGCGATGACCCGTCCAGCCGCAACATTCCCCGGCCCTGGCCTGAAATGCTGATTTGCTTAAGCGTTTTTCCGGCGGCATCATACACTACTACCTGTGCGGAAGAAAACCTTGCAGGAAGGTTGTAATTAATAAGTGTGCTCCCTTTGAAAGGATTGGGTGAGTTCTGGGAAATATCTGCATCAGTCACGTTAGCAGTGGCGGTTTTCTTCTCCAGCAATGCTTCCAGCTTTTCAAGCCGGGCTTCCAGGGCGGCAATTTTTTCGTCTTTGGCATCATTTTGTTCGCTTAACTGTTGTACGGCTTTTACCAACGGCACAACAAACTCACTGTAGCTTAAGCCATATACATCCTTATCACTTTCAGGTTTGTAAACTCCACTAAAATCATAGTTGAGTTTTTTAGCGGCCGCTTCTACTTCCTGTGCCACAAAGCCTGTGTACAGTTTCTTTTCTTTTTCAGTTATTGCTTTTTCCTCCATTTCATTTTTGCGGTCTGCCGATGCGTCCGCCGTAGCTCCTGCTGTTCTTGACGCGGATGTTGATTGCTGGGGTTTAATCTTCTCATTCAGCCCGCGTACATCATAATGGTAGGTAACCGGCCGTAAAGCTTTAATAAAATCAAGCCCCGGAACATTTTCTTTCATGTCTTTTTTATACCTGCCATCAGAATAAATGACAAAACTTCCCGCAGCCCTTACTGACGTTACGGAAGTATTACCCAGCATTACCTGGTTGCTGGCTGTGATGATGGCATTGTAGCCCAGCGCTGTGGAATTGCTGTAACCATTTGCGTTAACATTTGCATAAGTGCCCAACGCCGTTAAGTAGAACCCTGTTTGATTGCTGGTTAAAGTGGATAACCCCAGGGCTGCATTATAGCCGCCTGAAGTGTTATTGATAAGGCTGGACAGGCCAACAGCGGTATTGCCCGTACCTGTATTGGCGTTAAGTGAATATCCGCCTACACCAGTGTTATATGCCGCTGTAGTATTTGCCCTCAGCGAATTAAAACCTATGGCTGTATTAGAGTACCCGGTGGTGTTGGAGTACAAGGCTTTGCTGCCTACAGCCGTATTTACGTAAAACCCGCTAACATTGGCACTTTGGCTGTAGAGGGCAGAGTCTCCAATGGCTACCAGGTTATGCCCGGTGGTATTGGCAAAAAGGCTGTGGCTACCAAGGGAAGCGTTGCTGTAACCGCTGCTGTTATAAAACTGGGAGTAAAAGCCGATAGCATCATTATCGTTGCCAGATGTATTTTGCTCCAGCGCATATACGCCTAAAGCATTGTTATTACTGCCGGTTGTATTATTAAGCAGGGCCCACACACCGTTGGCGGTATTTCTTGAACCGCTTGTTGTGCGGTACAGCGCCTGGAAACCTGTGCCCGTATTATCGTAAGCGCTGCCGGTGGTTGCAAACAAGGCCTGGTAACCCAATGCCGTATTGTAACCACTGGTATTATTGGAATACAGTGCCTGGTAACCCACGGCTACATTGTAATAACCTGTGGTATTAGAGTACAAAGCTTTGCTGCCTACAGCTACATTTTTATAATTGTTGTTGTTGTTGTAAAGCGCAGAATCTCCAACTGCAACAGAGTTAGCGCCTGTTGTATTCTTGTTTAATGCCCTGAAACCAACAGCCACGTTAGAAAAGCCGGTTGTATTAGCCAGCAATGCCTCAGAACCCAGTGCGGTGTTGTAGGAGCCTCTGCTGGCAGCCAACGCGTTATACCCTATACCGGTGCTGTTAGAACCGCCGGCGTTAGCGTACAGTGCCCGGTAACCTACGGCGGTATTAGCAGCGCCGGTAGTATTGCTGTAGAGGCTTCTAAAACCAAAAGCCGCGTTATTATTACCTGTTGATAAGGTATTAAGCGATCGGAAACCTACCCCGGTATTATTATTGGCAGTAGTAATATTGTCTAATGCGTAATTACCTACACCAAGGTTGGAGGCCCCGGTTAGTGCGGGGTTGCCCGCATTACGGCCTGCAAAGAAATTGTCCGTACCGGGTGCATGCAAACTAAGGTTACTTCCAAAATAAAGACCTGTACCAAGGTAAAAATTTCTCCATGTTCTGGCGGAAGTACCCAGGTCTCTCGCATTATTGGCACTGGGTATTAGTGCCTGGTTAATATTGGTTGGGCTTGTTAAATTGGAAAGCGTTTGATTAGCTTGCGCAAAGCCTGCAATGTTTAGCAACAACAGTAGCACGGCGCATAAAGTTGGTTTCATGTGTTTTTGTTTAAAAGTTTACCCGCTTGCACAAATGCAGCAGGCGGTTAGTACAATGGTTTAAACGAAAGGCTTTTCAGGAGCTTTCTGAACACAGCAAAATAATATGCTGCGTGCAGTTAACGGGTTGCTGAAGGCTAAGAAAACCTCCAGGCTTTTCGATGTTGGAGATCAGACAGAATTAAAATTTCACAGGAGAGGCTTTCTCCCTTGGATTATTACAGTATTACCGGAAGATGTTTGTAAAATACTCCGCCTTTTAGATTTTGTCAATAGCCAATGAAAAATATCACGAATGCTTTTTATTAACTGGCTTTAATCAGGTGTTATCCGGGATAAATTATGTTGTTGGCGGCGTACAACATTTTTTTACATCACAGCTCCGCTCAAAGTGAAATAGCTGCCTTAGCTGCCGTCACTCCCTGGAAAACGGAAGCCAAATATCTTTTTTAGTATTACCAGTCTATACCCTATTTTCATTGAATGAAAATAAGTTTAGTCGTAGCCGCGTCAACAAATAATGCCATTGGAAAAAATGGGGAACTGTTATGGACCTTGCCTAACGATATGAAATTTTTTAAGAACATTACATGGGCTATGCCGGTGGCTATGGGGCGTAAAACATTTGAAGCCCTAAACAGTAAACCGCTTAACGGTAGGCTGAATGTTGTGATAACCAGGCAGAAGAACTTCAACGGCAATGGCGTTGTTGTGGTAAACAATTTAAACGATGCCATTTTTATAGCAAAAGAGCAGGATTACAAGGAGTTAATGGTTATTGGGGGCGGCGAAATTTACAGGGAAGCCATCGCCATTGCAAACACCATTTATATAACCCGTGTACACCATGTTTTTGAACATGCCGATGCTTTTTTCCCGGAAATTGACGAAATGAAGTTTACACTTGAAGCCAACCAGGATTTTTTTAAAGATGAAAAGCATGCTTATGACTACAGTTTTCAGCGCTGGGAAAGAATTTAACTGCCCCTAACCCGAAAGCTCTTCCGGGAAACAAGCATAAGCGGTAACCGGCAACTTGCTTACATTTGCCGCTATGTACTCCAAACTGCAGCTTCTTAAAAAATTTATTCAGTATCGTGTTGCCGCATCTAATGGAAAAGGGCATGGTGTTCACTCACCCTTTGTGTACGAGTTTATCCGACACGTATTGAATGATGACCGCACTTATTACTGCTACCAGCAAATTGAGCAGCTAAGGGAAAAGCTGAAACAGGATGACCGGGTGTTAACTATTGAAGACTTCGGCGCCGGTTCAAGGGTAAATCCACATTATGAACGTTCTGTATCCTCCATTGCCAAAAGCGCATTGAAACAAAAGAAATTCAGCCAGTTGCTTTTCAGGATGATTAATTACTACCGCCCGCAAACAACATTGGAATTAGGTACTTCCCTTGGTATTACAACGGCCTATCTTGCCGCAGCAGATACCGGCGCCAAAGTAATTACCATGGAGGGCGCACAGGCTGTTGCAGATGTTGCCAGGAAGAATTTTCAAAGCCTTAACCTGCACAATATCTCGCTGGTGCAGGGCAATTTTGATGATACATTACCCCCATTGTTACAACAACTGCCGGTAATTGACTTTGCCTTTATTGACGGCAACCACCGTAAAGATCCCACTGTCAACTATTATCATAAACTGCTGCCAAAAACAAATGCCAACAGCATTCTTATTTTTGATGATATACATTGGAGTGAAGAAATGGAAGCTGCCTGGGAATACATTAAAAACCAGGAAGCTGTAACACTGTCTATTGACCTGTTTTTTATAGGCATCGTATTTTTTAGGAAAGAAAGCAAAGTAAAACAACACTTTACCATTAAGTATTAACCTGCTTTTATTGTACCTTTTATGGTGGTTTATTAAAAAAGTTATGCCCGTTGCAACAAACCGTGCTTATTTAAAGTCATAAGCACCTAAACTGTTTGCATGAAAAACATTTACCTGCTGATTGCTTGCTTCTGCCTTTCCACCTTTTCTTCCTGCAGTAAAGATGGGGTCGGTACGCAGGTTGAAATTTACCTTCTTAAGTCATTTGAACTGGTACCGGGAAAATGCCAGGTAAATACGTCAACAACGGTGCTTGAAGATCAGCCTTTTATAAGCAACAGCGACATAAAAAAATACTCCAGGCTACAGCATGAGTTTACGCTTGCCCCCGGTACCTGGCAAAAATTCTTCCATCTTAAAGGCAGGGAGGTATTTGCCGTTACGGTAAACAAAAAAGTTATCTATTACGCGGTGCACATGCCCATTTACTTAAGCTCCACCTGTTTTGAATCCATCACCATGAGGGCCTTTGGCGGTAACGATACCGATGTAAAGCTAACGGCAGCATTAGGCTATCCCGGGCAGGGTTCCGGTGCTACTGTAAATGATGAGCGCAACAACAACACACTCATTAATGCCCTGCGCAGCCAGGGTAAGTTGCGGCCTTAGCAAACTGCCTGCAAAAAGAGCGGCCTGTTACACTTTTGGGTGAGGGATTGAAGCGGTTACCCCGCTGAAGCCTTCGCAGCCCGGCTTTGTGGCGGAGTAATAGCGGAAAGCCCGGCCCCTTGCGCAGCTTGGGGACACCCCCTGATTCTTATTCCCACGCAAAACATCCATCGCTCCAAACTTCTTTTTCCTGCTTGCCATCCTCTTTTACCTGCTCGCCGATTTAATTTGGCAACACTGTTTATTTCCCTTGCTTTGAAAATAAAACACATGAGAAAGCTACCGTTTGGTTTATGTATGTTGCTTCTTATTTCCGTCAACGCTTTTTCGCAGGAAGAACAGGTTGACAATACCGCTATTCAAAAAATCCGCACGGAGGGCCTGGAGCATTCACAGATAATGGATATTGCTTTTCATCTTACAGATGCCAGCGGCCCAAGGCTTACCAACTCCGCCGGTTACAACAGGGCGGCCAGCTATGCCAAAGAATCTCTGGCACAATGGGGCCTGCAAAATGCAGCTATTGACCCCTGGGGTGAGTTTGGCAAAGGCTGGGAACTAAAGAAATGTTATGTGGCCATGACGGCGCCATACTATAAACCGCTTATAGCTTATCCAAAAGCCTGGTGCGCCGGAACCAATGGCCTGCAGCATGCGGAAATAATAGTAGTAAGCCTGAAAGACTCTACTGAACTGCCCAAATACAAAGGAAGGCTGGCCGGCAAAATTATACTTGCAGAGCGTACCGAAACCTATAAGCAAAGTTTTGAGCCCGATGCAAGCCGTTACACTGATGCAAGGCTGGATACGATGGCCAACGCCAAAGTTGAAGAGCGCCGTCCCGATACTGCCGCCCGCCAGCGAAGGGAGCAGTTAATGAACGGCTTAAGGGCACAACAGCGCCTTGCCACATTGTTGAAAAATATGGCGAAAGAGGAAGGTGCTGTGGCCGTAGTGAGTGTTGGTAATAAAAACCACGACGGTACGCTTTTTACCCAGGGTGGTGGCCCTTACAAAAGCAGCGACCCCGAAAACTTTCCGGATATTATGCTGGGCATAGAAGATTACATGAGTTTTCAGCGCCTTGCCAAAGCCGGCATACCGGTACAACTGGACGTAGAGGTGGAAACCAGCTTTCAAACAAAAGACCTGCAAGGCTATAATGTAATTGCTGAGATACCCGGTACTGACCCAACACTGAAGAGTGAAATAGTGATGCTCGGCGGCCACCTTGATTCATGGCACACGGCTACAGGGGCCACAGATAATGCGGCTGGCTGTGCCGTTATGATGGAAGCTGTAAGAATTCTGCAATCCCTTAAGTTGCAGCCCAAACGCACTATCCGGATTGCCTTGTGGAGTGGGGAAGAGCAGGGCCTGCTGGGCTCTAAAGGTTATGTAAAGAAAACTTTTGGAGACCCCGCCACCATGAAGCTTACCGCCGCCCACGAAAAATTTTCCGCCTATTTCAATATTGATAACGGCACGGGTAAAATACGTGGCATTTACCTGCAGGGTAACGAAGCCTGCAGGCCTATTTTTTCCCAATGGTTCCAGCCGTTTGCAGACCTTGGGGCAAAAACAATCACCTCCGGCACTACCGGCGGTACAGACCATCTTTCTTTTGATGCCGTTGGGCTGCCTGGCTTCCAGTTTATACAAGACCCCATTGAATACAATGTTCGCACACACCACAGCAATATGGATACCTACGATCACCTTATTGAAGAAGACCTGAAGCAGATGGCCACCGTTGTAGCCGCGTTTGTGTATAACACAGCACAGCGTACCGATAAAATACCCAGGAAGGAACTGCCGAAACCAAAGAGTTAGTAAAAAAAGATGGGCCCATCGCCTGAAGGGATTTTTTATGGGCCCGGCAGCAGGAACTGCTATAAGGCTTCCCTTGCGTCGCACTCTTGTACGTTCTGTCCGCTACGCAACTTTTCCCACCAGGTTGATAAACAAAGAACACCGGCAAGCCGGTGTTCTTTGTTTTAATGGTCTTATATAAGGGCTGCTACATAAAACTATCGCTTTCACGATAGGCTTTAATCAATGACGCCTCCCCTTCCTTACCGGGAAAAGCATTGCCATGCTCCATGCCCAGTATGCCTCTATAGCCTTTGTTGTAAATGTGCTTGAAGATATTCTTGTAATTCATTTCACCGGTAGTAGGTTCTTTTCTGCCAGGGTTATCGCCAATCTGGAAGTAGGCTGTTTCGCTCCAGGTTTTGTCAATGTTGTTAATGATGTTTCCTTCATTCTTCTGCATGTGGTACATATCAAACAAAATCTTGCAGGAAGGGCTGTTAACCGCACGGCATATCTCATACGTTTGGTCAGAAAACCGCAGGAACAGGTCAGGGGTATCGCTCAACGGTTCAAGCACCATAATAAGGCCATGAGGCTCCAGTATTTCAGCGCCTTTGCGTAAAGCATCTATTACATTACCAGTCTGCACACCAATAGGCAGGTTGCGGGCAAAATCGCCGGGCACCACCGTCATCCATTTTGCGTTACAGCGTTTGGCTACTTCAACAGCCCGTTTGCAGCCGCTCACAAAAATATCAACGTACTCCTGCTTGCCGGCAGCCAGGGTGTTAGCGCCGTTACCGCCTTTGTCCACCACAAAAACCCCCATCGTCATGCCCAGTTTAGCCAGCAGGTCGCCAATTTTTTTCTGGTCTTCTGCAGAGCGGCCCATCATTCCATTGTCTTCAATTGAGCGAAAGCCCATATCGTAGCCATAACGTATCTGGTCTGTAAATTCCTTGCCGGCATTATTGGCAAACATACCATCGTGAAAAGCGTAGTTAAGGTTAAAAGGTTTATCGGCAAAAGGCAGTGGTTCTTTTTTGGAGGCGCCCTTTGCAAAAGAGCTGGCAAGCAAAGAGGCCCCGGCAAACAAACTGTGGTGTACAAATTTTCTGCGTTGCATAGTGTTAGTTAGTTAGATGATGAGCAACTAAATTAATCCCAATCATCAAATACGGGTAAAATATTTTTATGGAGTGTTTAGCAGCAGTGAATCGGCGTTTTTACGTAAAAGGTTGCTGAAATGCGGGGATCCGATAGCAAGCTAAGCTGTCAGCCTGAGCCTGTCGAAGGCGGATTGGTGAAAAAGCCACTTGCGTAACCCGGTTTCGACAATGCTTCGATAAACTCAGCATGACAATAGGCAACCTGACATTTGCTTCCTCGATTTAATGACATTGGGCCGCCGCACAATGTCATTAAGTTAAGAAGAAAGACTTTATTCTTTGCGCCGTAGGTGCTACATGTTTGTAGAAATAGCATAAAACGAGGGAATTATGCCGCATAGCGGCTACCCTTAAGCGACGATTGGGTAGCCACTCTGTGGCATCCGTTCACCTAAATGATTTTGTTTCTATAAACAGGAAGCCCCGATGGGGCTTAATTTAATGACATTGGGCCGCCGCATGGCCGGCAAGGTGGTTTTTGCCGGATACCCGGGGCTGAAAAGCCGCCCATAGTACCAGACGATGAAAGTATTGCGACGCAACGATGCTTAATTGAAATACCGAAACCCTGTCACCAAAAATTCCTGTAAAAGATAATCTCGGCCGTAAAGCTCCATCCACGCACTATCCCCAACCATGAACATTGCGTTTTTATTACCATTGCAACCCCGTAATTTTGCACATCTTTTTAAGTGGTCAACTTATTATCTATGAATTTATTCCAAAAGCAGTCAAGCGAATTTTTAGCCCGCCATATTGGTACAACGAATGAAGAAGAAGCCATTTTAACAACCATTGGCTTGGGCAGCATTGACGAATTGATAGACAAAACTGTTCCGGCATCTATCCGCTCCGGAAAAGATTTAAGCCTGCCGGATGCTGTCAGCGAGGCTGAGCTGTTAAAGGAGCTAAAAGAAATATCGCTCAAAAACAAGATATACCGCAACTATATTGGCCAGGGTTATTACGATACGCTTACACCCAGCGTAATACTGCGTAACGTGTTTGAAAACCCGGGCTGGTACACACAGTATACCCCCTACCAGGCAGAAATAAGCCAGGGCCGGCTGGAAAGCCTGCTCAACTTTCAAACAATGGTAAGCGACCTTACCGGCCTGCCCATTGCCAATGCTTCGCTACTGGATGAGGCAACCGCCGCCGCCGAAGCCATGAACATGCTGTTTCACCATGTAAACCGTACGGAAAATATTAAGCAGCCCAGGTTTTTTGTTGATAATGAGGTATTTCCACAAACCAAAGATGTACTGGTTACACGTGCTGCACCTATTGGCATTGAACTGGTTTTTGGCGACTACAAAACAGCGGCCATTGATGATACTTACTTTGGCGCCCTGCTGCAATACCCCAATAATATAGGTTCCATTGAGGATTACAGGAACTTCATTGTCACCATACACAGCAAAGGGGGTTATGTAGCCATGGCTACTGACCTGCTGGCCCTTACACTGCTTACTTCGCCCGGAGAACTTGGCGCCGACGTGGCCTTAGGCTCGTCCCAACGCTTTGGTGTTCCGCTGGGTTATGGCGGCCCGCATGCCGCTTTCTTTTCGGCCAAAGACGATTTTAAAAGGGCTCTCCCTGGCCGTATCATCGGCGTAAGTGTGGATGCGCAAAATAACCGGGCCCTGCGCATGGCTTTACAAACAAGAGAACAGCACATTAAAAGGGAAAAAGCTACCTCCAATATCTGTACCGCCCAGGCGCTGCTGGCTAATATAGCCGCTATGTACGCGGTTTATCACGGGCCGGACGGGCTTAAGGAAATTGCCCAGCGGGTAGCGTTGCTTACACAGTCGCTGGCAGAATGCCTGAAGCATGAAGGCTACGAACTGGTATCTGAAAATTTCTTTGATACCATTGCTGTTACTGTTGCCAACACAACTGCTGTTAAAAACCTGGCAGAACTCAACAAAATCAATTTTAGATACATAAACGATACCACAGTAGGCCTTTCGCTGGATGAAACCACCACCCACGACGACATACTTGATATTGCCCTGGTTTTTGCCGAAGCCAGCGGTAAAAATGTAGCCACAGTAACGCTGGATGAAGAAGCGCAGTTGTTCCATATACCCACTTTCGCTGTTCGCACGTCAGAATACCTTACACACCCGCTTTTCAATACGCACCATAGCGAAAGCCAGATGATGCGCTATATAAAGCAACTGGAAAACAGGGATTTGTCTTTAAACACTTCCATGATTTCTTTAGGTAGCTGCACCATGAAGCTGAACGCCGCTACGCAAATGATACCTTTAAGCTGGGCGCACTGGAGCAAAATGCACCCCTTTGCACCCAAAGAACAGGTAAAAGGCTATCAGCAAATTGTGGACGAACTCTCCGCTTACCTGGCAGAAATAACCGGTTTTGATGCCTGCAGCCTGCAGCCCAACAGCGGCGCACAGGGCGAATATGCCGGCCTGCTGGCCATTCGTGATTATCACCTGGCCAATAACGATGCCGGCCGCAACGTGATACTGATACCCATTTCCGCTCATGGTACCAACCCCGCCAGTGCTGTGATGGCAGGCATGAAAGTAGTGGTGGTAAAAGCTTTGGAAAACGGCTACATAGATGTAACAGATTTTAAAGCCAAGGCCGAACAATATAGCGCTACCCTGGCCGGCACCATGATTACTTATCCCAGCACTTACGGCATATTTGAAGAGAGCGTGAAAGAAATCTGCGATATTGTACATGCACATGGCGGCCAGGTTTATATGGATGGCGCCAACATGAACGCACAGGTTGGTTTAACATCGCCCGGCTTAATTGGCGCCGATGTTTGCCACCTTAACCTGCACAAAACATTCGCTATACCGCATGGCGGCGGCGGGCCTGGCATGGGCCCCATTTGCGTTAAAGCGCACCTGGCCAAGCATTTGCCGGGCCACGTATCGGCGCCCGTTTCCACCACCGTTAATATGCCGGAAACATATAATGCCGTAAGCGCTGCACCTTATGGTTCTGCCTCTATACTGCTAATCAGTTATGCCTACATAAGGCTGCTGGGCAACGCCGGTGTTAAAAAAGCTACGCAATACGCTATCCTTAACGCCAACTATATGAAGGCAAGGTTGCAGAACGATTACGATATCTTATACACTGGCCACAACGGCACCTGCGCCCATGAGTTTATTGTTGACCTGCGGCCCTTTAAAGCCAGTGCCGGTATTGAAGCCGAAGATGTGGCCAAACGCCTGATTGACTACGGTTTTCATGCGCCCACCATGAGCTTTCCCGTGCCCGGCACTATTATGATTGAGCCTACCGAAAGCGAGGACAAAGCTGAACTGGACCGTTTTTGTGATGCACTGCTTAGCATACGTGCAGAAATAGCCGCTATTGAAAAAGGTGAGGCCGACAAAACCAACAACCCGCTGAAACATGCCCCCCATACGCAGTTTGTGGTAGTTAGCAGCAACTGGAGCAGGCCTTACAGCAGGGAGCAGGCTGCTTTCCCGCTGGACTATGTGAAAGTGAACAAATTCTGGCCTTCCGTAGCAAGGGTTAACAACACCCATGGCGACAGAAACCTCATCTGCACCTGCGAGCCTGTAAGCAGCTACGCAGAGGCAGAAGCATAACACTTGTATTTTTGCTATGAATAAAAAATGGAGGCCCCGGTTAAACCCGGGGCCTTTTTATTTATGGTACCGGCAGACGGTATTTCATGGCATCGCCTGTTGCGTCGCAATCACTTCATCGTTCGGTTCAATGGGCGGCTTTTCAGGCCCGGGTAGAAGACACTACAGCCTGCTGCACCCGTTTCTGCCACCGGCAGGTGCCAGAAGCATAATATGCTGTAGCCAGATTCTATGGTGGCGGCTTTTAAGCCCGGCGTTGGTGGTTGATTTGGCAAACATTCTGATTGGTTACGTGTCTGGCAGCAAAGCTGGCAGACACTACAGCCTGCTGCACCCGCTTCTGCCACCGGCAGGTGCCAGAAGCATAATAATTCAATGGTTGCGGTTTTTAGGCCTGGGCATTGGTGGTTGATTTGGCAAACATCCTGATTGGCTACGTGTCTGGCAGCAAAGCTGGCAGACACGTAGCCTGCTGCACCCGCTTCTGCCTCCGGCAGGTGCCAGACGCATAATAAGCTGTAGCCAGATTCTATGGTGGCGGCTTTTAGGCCCGGCGTTCGTGGCTGATTTGGCAAACATCCTGATTGGCTACGTGTCTGGCAGCAAAGCTGGCAGACACTAACGCTACAGAAAAACTATCCAACAGCTTTCAACCGCAAATACCTCTCTGCTTCTTTAACAATGCGCTGGGATAAAAAGTAAATTACCACGCCATCATCTATCCAGCCAATAAACGGTATAAAATCCGGCAGAAAATCCAGCGGGGAAAAAATATAAATAAGAGACAAAACCAACACCGCAAGGGTAAAAAAAGAAAAACGGTAACTGCCGTTAAAGGCATCCTTCATCATTTGCCAAACAATCTTGCGGTTTTTAATTAACCCATATAAACGTACCCCGTTCTTCAGGGGGCGCTTAAACGAATATGCAGGCATCGGCTTTAAGTTTTACATGTCAAAATAAAGCATTTGATGGTTTAAAAACTGTTAACATGCAGAATAGTCACACCCGGCATAACCAACGCGGCAAAAACCACGAGATAACCTGTTAAACCAGGAATAAAATTGTTCTTCATTGCCCAAAGGGCATAACTAACAATAGCCACGGGTGAAACCCGTGTTGAACGGAAAGGTATAACAACCCTGGAGGGGTTGAACTCCATATTCAACCCCTCCAGGGGTTGCGCTGTAATTGGGGCGGTGTCCCCCGGTTTGCAACCGGGGCTATAAACAGTTAAGCCTTGCAGGCTTCAAAGCGTTTACCCCGTTAATATTTTTGGAAACTTAATTCAATGGGTTGCCCTGAACCATTGTATCACGCACCAGTTTCTTTCGCTACTTATTGTATGAAGTTTCAGGCTGTAATAATTTTCCCCAACTGCCTACCAATGCAATAGTTTAATACATTCACGTAATGGAACCCGTCATCAGTTTAAAGAATGTTTATAAAAGCTACGGCAACAAACAGGTGTTGAAAGGAATTGATATTGACATCTATCCCGGGCAGGTAATTGGTTACATAGGGCCCAACGGCGCCGGCAAAAGCACCACCGTTAAGATTCTTTGCGGCCTTATTACCGATTTTACCGGCGAAGTATTTGTAAAAAACATGAACCTTCGGGAAAACATTACGGCTGTAAAAGCCAGTATTGGCTATGTACCTGAACTGGCGGAGTTATACGATGTGCTTACACCTGTTGAGTTCTTAAGCCTGGTGGCCGAGCTGTACAGTCTTGACCCCGCCATTGCTATGGACAGGATTACCAAAATGCTTACCGCTTTCGGACTGGGCAACAACCTTAACGACCGCATGGATACCTTTAGCAAAGGCATGCGGCAAAAGGTGCTGATTACATCTGGCCTGCTGCATAACCCGGACATTATTATACTTGATGAACCCCTTAGCGGCCTGGATGCCAACAGCGTTATAATTGTGAAGGAACTGTTGGGCAAACTGGCAAAAGAAGGCAAAACCATTTTCTATTGCAGCCACATGATGGATATTGTGGAGAAGGTGAGCGACCGTATTATTCTTATTAACGACGGGGCTGTTGTTGCAGACGGCAGCATTGCAGAACTAAGGGAAAAACAGGGAGACCAAAGCCTGGAAAAAATATTTGCACAGCTTACTGCCAGTGAATCCATGAGCAACGCGGCCGACCAACTGATCAATGCATTTAATTAGCCAAACCAGCCATGGTGCGTATTGGTACTGTAAATACAGCCTGCTTGCTGTAACAGCCGGGTGTTACACCTGCGGGTGAGGGATTGAAGCGGTTACCCCGGTGAGGCCATCGCAGCAAGGCTTTTGTGCCGGAGTATGAGCGGAAAGCCCGACCCCTTGCGATAGCTTGGGGACACCCCCAAAAAACATTCACCGGGGCCGTAAAATATCAAAGCAGCCGTTATAAAACCCGTTATGCCAAAATGAATATTATTAATACCGCCTTATTGCGCCTGGTCCTTTTACCGGCGCCGCTATACAACAAAATGGGTGTAAACAGCCGCCATTTAAAAGCCATACTGGGCGCCAAGCTAACCATGGACGACAGGCGGCCCAACACTTTTCAGCAGTTACAGCGCAACAGGGACAGCAAACCTGTTAAGCTGGCCACACTTGTTACCATGTTATGGTCTGCATTGATGGGCGCATTCTTCCTGGTAAGCTTTAGGTTTGGCAGCAATAACGAAACACAGCTTACCACTTACTTTATATTTTATATAGCCATACTTGCATCTGTTTTAATAGCTGATTTTACCAGTGTTCTTATTGATATAAGGGACAACTACATTATACTGCCAAGGCCAGTAAGCGATAAAACATTTGTGCTGGCCAGGCTGCTGCATATTGCCATTCATGTTTGTAAAATGGTGCTGCCCATGCTGCTGCCCGGCGCCATTTACATGGGCCTTAATTATAACGCTGGTGGCGTGGCCGCTTTTTTGCTGATGGCGTTTATGGCTACATTGTTCACTATCTTTCTTATTAACGCCTGCTACATTTTTATACTTAAAATAACCACGCCTGAAAAGTTCCGCAACATTATTAGCTACATACAGATTTTTTTTGCCGTGGTTTTTTATGCCGGTTTTCAACTGGCGCCAAGGTTGATTAATATGGCAGCCTTACAGGGTTTTGATATTAACCAACACCAGGCTGCCTGGTTGTTGCCACCCTATTGGTTTGCAGGCGCCTGGCAGCAACTGTACAGCTTTTCCGGCAATGCAAGGCTGTTAACCTGCCTGGCGCTGGCCATAGCAGTACCACCCGCCAGCACCTGGGTAGTGATAAAGTATTTTGCCCCGTCTTTTAACCGTAAACTATCCATGATAAGCGGCTCAGGAGCAGAAGCAGGCCAGCCCCGGTCAGTGGCAACACCTGCGGTTAAAAGCGCCTCATCAGCCTACAGCGGCATGCTGGCCGGGCTGCTAACCAAAAAGGGAGCGGAACGCATGGCCTTTTTGTTTACGTGGAAAATGATGCTGCGCAGCCGTGACTTTAAAATGAAAGTGTACCCGGCCATTGGCTATATTATTGTAATTCTTTTTGTTATTGTGTTTACCAAGCAAAGCTTCTCCATACAGGATATAAGGCTGCAAAACAACCAGGGCATTATTACCAGCCTTATGGTTATTTATTTCAGCAATATTATACTTATGTCGGCCATAAGCCAGGTTACCATGCATGAGAAATTCAAGGCCGGCTGGATATTTTTTACCACGCCCATACAACAGCCCGGCAGGCTCATCAGCGGGTCAGTAAAAGCGGTGATAGCCCAGTTCTTTATACCCATTATGCTGGTTATTATTATTTGTTTAACCGTGCTGGCCGGCTTCTCCATTTTGCCCAACATTTTATTCGGCATGGCCAACCAGCTACTCATTACAGCCGTTGTAGCTTACATAACAGCCACCAGGCTTCCATTTACATCGCCCCAGCAAAACGATGCCGGCAATAACCTCTTCCGGGTTTTCGCGGTTATGCTGCTGGGCGGGTTGCTGGGCATCGGGCATTTTGTGTTGTACCGTATACCAGCAGTAATTGGCATACTCACTATTCTTTCAGCCCTGGCAGCCTGGCTGGTGCTGGATGGCATCAGCCGGCAAAGCTGGAAAAAAATCATCAGCAGGTACCAGGATTAAAAAATTCTCTACTTTCTCAAAAGGCTGGCAGCTTTATTGATGTTACCGGGGGAAGGTAACCACACATCAATTTACCTTAAACGGGGTATGTTTTTACCAGTATTTGTTGCTAATATCGCCATTGGCCTTTTAGTACTAACCCCAATATCCAACTGGTAAAACATACCTTATGCCTTTTAAAGAAACTGCCGCTGGGCAATATGCCCCGGCAGGTAACCATAACAATACGATAGCTGAGCCTCCCGGCAGTTTTGTTGCCGCAAATGATACACAGCGCATCATGACATCCCTTTTTCGGCATACCTCTTCAGTAAGACTGGTTATTTCCAAAGATTTCAGGGTATTGTTCCTGAATGTTGCCGCAGAAAACAAATCTTCGCTTTTTGCCCCTCAAAAGCTGCACCCCGGCGATTTTTTGCCCGCTTACCTGCTGCGTGTTTTTGAGCCGCTTAACCCCGGCATAACACAGCATTTTACCGAAGGGCTGCAGCAAAGCCTTGGCGGCGAAAATGTAATAAAAGAAATTCCGGTAAAGATTATGGTACTGGCCGGGCAGGAAGCTGTTCTGTGGTTCAGGGTAAGCACCTCCCCGGTTTGGGATAAGGAAGACATGCTGGGTATTTCCATAAGCGTCACAGATATAAACCACCAAAAAAAGCAGGAATTGTTTATACGCCGGCAAAACGAAGCCTTAAGGGAAATCATCTTCGCCCAGTCCCACGAAGTACGCGGGCCGCTTACCAATATACTGGCTATTGCAAATATGATAGAAGAATTAACCGGCAACCCTATAGATGCGGAACTGGCCTCCATGCTGAAAGAGGCTTCCCAACAACTTGACTGTGTTGTTAAAAAGGTAGTAATAAAAGCCGCCAAATGGAAGCTGAATGAACCGGCGTAACAGGCATGAAATCTATACCCGCATTTACAGGGTTTTTCAGGGGTACCCCCAAGCTGCGCAAGGGACCGGGCTTTCCGCTTTAATACCTCACCCGAAAGCCGGTTGCCGGTTACAGGTTGCTGGTTGCCGGTCTGTTGAAGTGTAAAAGGCTGATAATTTGTTTAGTTGTGGAAGCGCAGAACCTGTACCCGCTGCTAAACAATAAACGCTGAACAAACGACCATTGAACCTTGAACAAGCCAACATTCAAAAGTTAGCCGATTACAAATTGCCGACCTGTTGATTTGTAGCAGGAAGAACAGTAGTTTTTTAATCTGCAATTCGGTGCACAGGAGTGGGGAACCCAGGTTGAAATGATGCCCGTCCGTAGTTTTTTATCTCACAGTTGTATAGGCCGCGTATTTGCCGGATGGCATCATCCATAACAGCGGCAAGTGCTGAAGGGGATGTTTGCACACGGGCATTTACCAGCAGGGTTGCCTGCTGCCCCGATTCAGCAAACGATATGCTTTCCGGCAAACCCGCAGTAGCTGTTACACTTATTTTCTCACGGCTATTCAGCAGGAATTTAAGGTGGCCGATGGGTAACTCTAAAGATGTTATCCTCTCTGCTATCATACGCATAAGTTCAATGGCGCACCGGGCGGCATTACCTGCGGCACTTTGCAGGTGCAACTCTTCATCAAACCATGCCAGCATGGCTTCCCCGGCGCCATAGATATCATAAGATATATCCAGCGAAGCAGGTGTTACCGCAGCCTGGCCGTTAAGCAGGAACAGCCAATGAGTGATGCTATCCTCATCCAGTGAGTTTTGATAAACGATTGTTTTATCCCTGTACCGCTCTGCCATTAATTGTTTTACCTGTTGCAGTTGCACTTCGCTTGCCAGGTCTGTTTTGTTAACGATGATAATGCCGGCTTCTTCCAGTTGTTTGAAATAGATATAGTTTACCGCATCATCAAAAACCGGCTGGTTATTGCTGAGCAATATGTGCAGCAGGCGTATATCTGCAAACACAGAAATGGTTATTGCTGCGTTTGGCCTGCGCATGCGCAAAGGCTTTAATACCGTCGCTACAATATCTGTACAGGAACCAACTGACTCGGCAAAAACCACCTGCGGTTGGCTGTCCTGTTCCAGCGATTGTATTTGCGCTTCAAGCTGGTTATAATTACAACAGAAACAACCGTTGCCTACCTGCCGGCCAGGTATGCCCTGGCTGCTAAAAAGCCCGGCATCAACCAGTTTTATGCCCTGGTCGTTGGTAATAACACCAACGGGTATGCCTTGCTTCATCAGCAGCCTGGCGGCCTGCAATACAGCGGTTGTTTTACCGCTGCCGAGAAAACCACTTAACAAATGAATTTTCATACAATAACTTGATGCATTGATAGAATAAGAACCTTAGGCCGCATTTACTTTTGCAGAAAGCATACATGGTGTTTTACTTTTTTGTCTTGACACAAAAAAGTAACAAAAAAAGTCAAGAAAGAAACGATATACAGCACGTTTCTTTCTTTCGCCCTGATTAAGCTTTTGTGCTACTGTAACTTCAGCAATAAAATGTTCATCGGCAGGTTACTAAACTTTAAGATGCAGCTAAAATTAATTACCATATCAATTGATTTTGTGGCCTGCTGCCATGCCACGCTAACCGGGATAAAGTTTCTGGCGCCGGAGGCGGCAGCTATAAACTATCATGCGGGAAAAGCCGCATAGCGAATCTAACCGTTGAAGAGTGCGACGCAAGTAAAGCTTAATGGTAGTTCCTGCTGCCGGGCCCCCAAAAAAAATCGCTAATTAATATGCTGCTTCATGTAGCAGTCACAGTCATCATTACAGGCCGCCGCAGGTGGCTGTACGGGGTAACCCAACAGCAACTCCTGCTCCAATGCCTGGCGCACTTCGTCAATAATAATTTCAAAGCTAAAATCGTCGTTTACAAGCCCGCTTTCCTTACCCAGGAAAACCAGTTTCTTATCGCCCTCACAAAGGCCCTCTACCTGCGCCTGCAGTAACGGCAATATTCCTCCGGCGCCATGCAGGTAACTTACGGGAGTACTGTTCATGTTGTTCTCCAACACTTCGTTACGGCTGTTGCGCATAATATAACGCATGGCCACTACCCTGCCCTGCTGCACCTGCATCATATTTTTACTTCTTTTCCGCTAACCAATACTTTGCTTACCTGTATAGTGCCGTGCACTATTTTCAACGTTGGTTTACCTTCTTTTAAACTTACAGTTCCAAAGCCTGTTTCTGTTGATATAAAGCAGGTAAAATTGCCCACCCGGGAATTAATGTGCAATGTTTTATCAACCGCGTCGTAACGCAGGCCGGTAAGGCCCTGCAACAAGCCATAGCTGCTCATGGCCCTGGCATACCAGTGGCCGCATTCATATTCATTAAAAGGGTTACGCACCCGGCCATCGTACCTGTTGCGGCAATAACGCACTATATCAAGCCCTTCTTTAACGCGGCCCAGGAGCATAAGGTGAGAGGCCACCTGGTATTCAATGCCCGTCCACACTTCATCACTATAAACAAATGGCAGGGAAAGCTTGCCGCCTTTGGGCCAGCTACACAACAACAGGCCGCCTTCATTGCCCAGCGCATAAGCAGGCCGCTGAGGGTTAGCATGGTCGCTTAAATCTTTTTTCAGGTTGTATTTGTGTACGGCGAGCAAATGGCTGGTGAGTTTTTTACTGTCAATTATATCTTCAAGGCCGCACATGCTGCCAATCCAGGCGCCCAATACGCCATCACTTAAACAACCTTTGCCGTACTGGTATTTGGGTCCTTCTTTTTGTAATATCACTACCGCTTCCTGCGAATAATCGCCACCGAAAGATTGTGCCTTGGCAGGGTCTGGCGCATTTAAACCTTTGTATTCAATGTCCTGCACAAAATACTCGCCATCGTAAAGCGACGTTTCAATATAATTGCGGCCTTTGTTGTACAACTCCTGGTATTTGGCAACATCTTTTTTAAGATATGTGCCCATTTCCACCGTTGCTTTTAACGCCCCCAGGTAAAAGCTGGTACACATGCCATCGGGCCCCCAGAACTCAATATCGTAGGTATTGTGATGCGGTTCTTCCACTACTCCTTTGGCACGGGGGTCCCAGGTTTTGATGCAATAATCCATGCTCATTTTTACCATGGGATAAATTTTTAACAGCCAGTTGCTGTCGCCACTGATGCGCCAGTCGCGGTACACTTTCATAATGCCGCCAAGTTGCCCATCAGCAGCGGCATGAAAATCATGCTTCAGCGGGCGTATCGGCATATTGGCCCTAAAGCCCTGGTGGCCTTCTTTGTTCTGGTTTTCACAGAACTCTGTATTGCGCAAAGTGCGTTCCAGCGAAGGGAACAGGTTGGGTATGGCCTGCGCATAATTCCATACATGCGTGCATGAGCCATGGCAACAGCCGCCGTCATCGCCGCACCCTTCCCAACTCCACAACCGGCCATCATACTGCCGCAGTACCGTGGGCGATTTGATGATGGTAAGGTTGGCCGCAACAGCTTCCATTACTTCTGCCGGCAGCGTAGAAGCGTAAAAGGCATCGGAGAACAGCGTTGATTTTTGCCGGAGGTCTTTATAGTTATTTTTCCAGTAGTCAATAACAGCATTAATATTTTCAAACTTTGCACTGTACCAGGGTTTGTAATTGGCAGCGTTACTTTGGGCGCCGTTTTGTACACCAAGATCGGCGGGAGATGCACAACAGCCGGATTCCGGGCTGCAATCTTTTTTCTCGTCGCTCATTACATCTCCAATCTTCATGTCAGATTCCGGCACATACCAGGCGAACATGAGCCGTACCGTTTTACTTTCACCAGGCTTAAGCGTAAACGGCACAAACAATGATGCGCCGGGTGCATTTTTTTCAACAGGGGCCACAGCATTCATATTACCATCCCGCACATTGTTCCAGGCCATGGTGAGGGGGTCCCACCAGCCGCCGCGGAACCAGCAGTGATCAACAACAGTGTTAGCTTCATCTGTATAAACAGCAAAATTGCCCTGCAGGTGCGGCTTTTCTTTACTGCCTTCCTGCTGCAAAACAAAGCCATTGGTTGTGGAGCTAATGCTGTTCTTTACACTTTCATCCGATGCCAGGAAGTTTTTACTGCTGTAAGAAAATACAGCATCCATTGCTTTCGTGCCATTATTGGTAAAGCTGTATTCAAAAGCGCCGGCGGGCAAAGATGAATTGTCCGCATCGGTTGGTATAAAAGGGCTCCAGCCGGTTAGCTTTACAGCAAGCGGTATATCGCTGTCTTTAAGCCTAACAATGCCGTAAGGAAACCTGGTAGTAAATTCTGCCTGCCTGAAACGCGGCAGGCCAAACGTAGTACCTGCAGCCCCGTTGCCCGTACCCCGTTGCCCAAAAAATTTCCACTCGGGCACCTGGCCTTCCAGCACTTTAACGCCGTTGGCCAGGCCTTTAATATGGATAGCGGCAAACATGGATGGCTCATGAAAAATCTCCGGCCTGTTTCGTACGCTCATGTGCGATACGGCGCCTGTACCTTCCAGGCAAAACATGCCGGCCCCCAATCCACCGATGGGGAAAGCAAGCCTGTTTAAATGATCCCCTGAATAAGGCGCGTTATAGGCCCTTTGCGCCGCCGCGGGCTGGCCTTCCCTGTATTCATCTTTCTCTTCCTGTGCACGCAATACTGTTGACGGTGCAATTACCGCACCCATGCCACCTAATGTTATCTTCTTTAGAAAAGAACGTCGTTTTGAAGCATCTTTCATAGCAACCGTTTATGGTTTGTGTTGAAAATATAGACTGTATATTGTTAGAGTGTAATACCTGCCGCAATCGTTTATAACATACGCCGCCCCGGATAAAGATATGGTCAAAATAATATCGCAAACGCTTTTTGCTACAAAAGAATATAGCAAACCGCATAAGGCATACGGCACTGATATGATACTGTAAAAAAGTGGTATTATTTAGACATGCGCAACGTATTTGCCTGGCGAGTCGTGAATGGTGAATAGTGAATGGTGGCTTATATTAAAGCTTCTTACATAGTTGGGTATTGTTTACATCGTAAACCCACTTGAAACATCTTACATATTACAGGTACTTCGCACTTCGTAACTCGTACTTTTTACATCGTACATCCCACATTGTACATCTAAAATAAGTAGGTACTTCGTACTTCACCCTTCGTACTTGCTTTTGGGGGTGTCCCCAAGCTATCGCAAGGGGCCGGGCTTTCCGCTATTACTCCGCCACAAGGCCGGGCTGCGAAGGCCTCAGCGGGGTAACCGCTTCAATCCCTCACCCGAAGGTGTAACCGGTTGTTTTTTTGCAGGCAGGCCCACCGAAAAGTGGACTATGTATAGCGCTGTCTCAACACTCAACGCTTTGAGGTTATAGTTATTTTTGTCCCTTGGCCCGGCGCAGATTGCAGACTGAAAGTATATTTAATCTGCAAAGCCCTGTCACGCATATTACCAAGACCGTTACCGCTGGCAACGTCCTCAGTTTTAAAACCTTTTCCGTCATCACTGAGTGTGAAAGTTTTTTTGCCGTCAGTTTTGTAAAAGGTGATGGCTATGGTATTGCATTCCGAATATTTAATGCTGTTGCTAATAGCTTCTTTGGCTATCAGTAACAGGTTACGTTTTTCTGTTTTGCCCAGCAGCAACCGGGAAGCTGTATCAGGTACATCAAAAAAAAGATTTACGCCGCCTGCATTGGCCAAAGGGGCTGCAAACATTTTCAATCTCCCCATCAGTTCATCAACGGAATCCCGTTTGTCGTCCAACACCCAGATCATGTCCCGCAGGCCAACGGAAGCCTGCTTAAGTGAATCTTTAATCAGCGTGAAATAAGGTTCTTTATCTTCCGATGTTTCTGCAAGGTGCGTAAACATGCGTACACTGTTGAGCGTATTGCCAATATCGTCATGCAGGTCGCTGGCTATGTTCTTACGTATCTGCTGTTGCTTTTTAACCTGCCTTATTCGGTAACTGTAGACGGCATATAGTATCCCTGCCGCGGCAATAGCCAGCAGCGCTTTAAACCACCATGCCTGGTACCATTTCGGTAAAAAAGTAAGGACAAGTTGTCGCGGCTCACTCCAGTAGCCATCTTCATTCATAGCCCTTACCTGCAGGTTATAATCCCCTGGCGAAAGACCTATAAAGCTGATAAAATCCTGGTGACCAAGGTTTACCCACGATGAATCCTGGTTGGCAATACGGTATTGGTACATTACATGTTCCGGCGCACTAAAATTGATTGCTGAGAATTTGATACTGGCTTGCAACCATTCCGCCGGTATTACCAGGCGCCCGATTTCAACATCAGTTGTATCTGATACTGCGTTTTTATACTGTATTGTAACAGAAGTAAAATAAACACGTGGCGGCAAAGGGTTAGTGGTAAATTTTGACGGGTCTATTACAGTAAAGCCTTTTAAGCCGCCGGCGTAGATAAGCCCATTGTAAAAGCGGCCAACATTTTCTTCAAAGGCATCGTTGTGAAGCCCATCTTTGGAGTAGTAGTTTTTAAATTTTTCATGAACAAGATCAAAGGTAGAAAGGCCATTGTTGGTGGTAACAACCAGCAATGAATCGTTGTAATTGAACAGCTTGTAAACACCGTTATCACAAAGCCCGTTTGCCTTGGAATAAACCTTCACCAGGTTAAACTTATCATCCAGTTGCAGCAACCCTGTGCCATAGGCGGCAATCCAGAAACCGCTTTTTGTTTCGCAGATATCAAAGTAATACAACACGGAATCGCTGGCAGACCGGTGGTAAGAAAGTTCCCGTTGCACTGAAAAATCGCTGTTGAGCAGGGATATGATTTGGTCTGACAACACCCACAACCTCCCAGTCTTGTCTTTGTATACCCTGTTTACAATATCACTGGCAAGCTTATGGGTTTTGCTGGTGGTATTAATAACTTCAACAGTATGTGCCTTGCTGTTCCAGGCTACAACACCATCCATGGATTCAGAGCCAAGTACAAATAAAGTATCGCCATAGGAAGCTACGCTGTTGTACTGTACAAAATCGAGCCCCGCGAATTCTGGGTAAGCAGTGCTTAATTTAATCTCGCTGTCGTTTTTAAGCAGGAATGTGCCCGACTGGTTGCTGGCAAGTACAGCATTGTTTGGCCCTTTTACAATGCCATAGTAAGAATTTTGCCCATCAATGTTAATGATGTCTTTGCTGGCGTAATCTACCTTTTTAAGGCCATGTTCCAGCCCGGCAAAAACCGTTGACCCATTAACCGGTTCTATTGCAAAAACATTGTCAAGCCGCTGCTGGTGGTTTTTATCATCAAAGAAAGCAGTAAATGCCGGTTCCATTAAATATGCTTTGGCAACGCCATTCCTGCAGGCCAGCCAAAGGCAATGCCTGTTTTGCGTGTATATGTACCTTATTGATTTTATCCAGGCTTCCTCGTTCGCAGGTACAGGCTCGGTGTATTTCTTCACTATAACAAGGTCTTTATTAAGCCTGCACAGCCCATCGCCCGAAGCGATCAGAATATCCTGGCCATGCGGTGCAATGGCAAAAACCTGCCGGTTGGCCAGGGAAGCCATGGCACCCTTGCTTGCGGCAAATTTGATGGTCGTATAGCCCGGGCTTACGTTAAGCAGCCGTAAGCCCTTATCACTGCCGATGAGTAAAGCGGTACTGCTGATAAAGGCAGCATCATAAAATGCAATACGTTCATTAAAATGGATATCACGTAGTTTAACCGCAGGTAAAGGTTTATAAATCTCAATGCCATTATTATCCGCAAAACACCAAACATTACCGTAGGGGTCGGTTATCATTCTGCTGATAAAGCGTTGGCCATTGCTGACCGGCGCTGACTGGTTTCCGGGGTCTCCAAGCCAGGCGCCGGTTTTTATATCATATATGTTCAAGCCCGTGCTGCCACTCACCCATATATGGCCACCACATTTTAGAAAACCGCTGTTCCACTGATTATTACCAGTTACAGGTACCGGGATATTCCTCTGCAGTTTTCTTGTGGCCGTATTGAAAACGGAGATGCCCCCGGTTGCCGCCAATACCCAGATTTCGTTTTTGGCAGAATCTTCCAGGAAATCCCGTATATCCGGGCCTATGAGTTGCAGGCCAGGTGTAGCCATGTTGAAACTGGTAAAATTCTTTCCGTCAAAACAACTTAAACCATCCTGGGTGGCTATCCATAAAAACCCAAACTTATCCTGGTGAATCTTTTTTATGTTGAAGCTTGACAGGCCATCCTTTTGTGTATATTTTGTAAAAGCAATATGTTGATCCAACTGGCCCTGGCAGCAATACGCTATACCTATAAATAACAGTACATGAGCGGTTCTTTTACCCATAAGCCTTTACCGTGGACAGTAATAATTTTGATTCACGCTGAAATTACCGAAAATAGTAATTACAACACAGGCCTTGTAAATACCGGCGGCAAAGTGCAGGCATTGATGAACGAACTGGCGACAGCCAGGCTGTACAACGATTACCAATACTTTGTGATTTATATGGAAGATACAGGTATCCATCAACGCGTGGTACTGTTACGGTTAATGCCGGCAGGGATGGCAGGCAATAATCAATTTGAACAAATGGCAGCCCAGGAACCAGGTACCGGAACATCAAAAGAACAGGTGGTTACCAGCTTGTTTAAACAACTACCCGTTACTAACAAGCAACAGATAATGCTGTTAACCTGGGGCCACGGCTCAGTATATAGCATTTTTAAAGCGCAGCCATCAGCCAGTGTGCCGTTTAATTTCCTATCAGCGGATGAAATAAGCAATTGTTTCGCAAATGGGCTGGGCTGCAAAGTGGAATTACTGGTAATGATGAATTGCTGGATGCAGAACATACATACCTGTGCCGCATTGAAGGATAGTGTAAACTTTCTCGTGGCAGCGCAAGGAATGATAATGGAGTTTATATACGACTACGCCGGCCTGCTGCACGCATTGCCAGGGGCTGATGCGCCGGCCCTGTGCCAGAATATCAAAAACAACCTTAGACCGGAGTTTAGTTATACCATGAAAGAAGGAGATGCATTGTTGGTGAGCAATGAATTGGAGACGTTGTCTCTTTTCTTTACCAGCTTACACGCCTACAATATAGTGTTGCAGGAAACGGAGAACTTCATTACCTTATTATTAACCCATCTTGAAGAAAAAAATGCAGCCTTTATTGTAAGAAAGCTAATTAAAGACGCCAGGGCATGTATATACACATTTGATATACCCTACCAAAAAAATGCTGCCCCTTATTACATGGTGGATATAATTTCATTTGCAGAAAGCCTTGCCCAACTTGATGCCGGTAATTTTTTGCTACCGTTTAACCGCTTATCGGCCGCCATACGGCAGGCTTATGTTATACCACCCTATATAGGCCAGCGGCCTTATGAAAGTTATTACCCGCAAGCAGCATCCCGCAATTTTGAAAAGCCGCCCTTTGGGACCGGCATTTATTTTCCGGCCACAAAGGAGCAGCATTTCAACAGTTTTCTTACCAAATTTACAAGCAGCGGCAATACTGTATCATTCTACAGAAACTCAAAATGGTTGGAATTCCTTGAGAAATATTACAGCTTATAACGGTAGTTTAATTACCGCTTTTTTGTTTTTCCAGGCTGGCAAAACCGGGTACATTGTTGGCGATCACCTCAAATGTAAATTTCACATCAGAGGGTGTGCTGTTCTGGTTGGTACGGGTAATGGTTACAACAGGATTGGACAGGGAAACAGAGAACGGAGGGGTTAGTACAAGGGCCAGTTGGTCAGCCTCAAGATTGGTTCCGGGCGCTGCGCCATAGTAAGTGAAATAACTTGGGTTAAGCGTGAGGCTTAGGTTAAAGGTACCGTTGCTGTTTACGCTTAAAGCAGCACTGGATTCCAGGGCTTCCAGTTCAGTTCCAATTTCGGCTACCACGCTGTCGGCGGGAATGGGAATGGTTGGCATAGTGTAGTTTTTTAGTGTTTAACATGTTGATTTACGCTGTCAAAACTACTTAAGCCAACCTGCCTTACAGAACGTGTTTTAGCTGCTATATGCTGTGGTTTTCACCCATTTACGAACTACTGATATTAAAGATTGCACCAAGCTAAACATTGAAGTTGCCCGCTCTTTTTATTTACACTGAATAATTAGCGTGTTACACTTTAGGGTGAGGGATTGAAGCGGTTACCCCGGTGAGGCCATCGCAGCGCTGCCTTGTGCCGGAGTAATAGCGGAAAGCCCGACCCCTTGCGATAGCTTGGGGGCACCCCCTGAAATATTATTTACAAGTATAGATGGTACACGAGTAAAAATTAAAGAGAGTACGCATTTTTACGATAAACCATAATTATTTTAGCGGTATGAAATTCAGCAATGCAGATTTGATAAAGCTTACCGAAATTAAACAGTATCTTCTTGACCCCTCTTATACTTTCAGGCTGTACCAGGAAGCGTCTTCGCTTTTGGAAGAAGCTATTGCAATTCTTAGGAAGTACGCTTTTGTTGAGCCCGGTTTTTATACCCGCTACGAAGATTTGCGCCAGCAAATGAACGATAACAGGCAAGACCGCAACAAACTTCGCAATAGCATTATACAAACCGGTAAACTACTTGCGGAATTAACCAACAGGTAACCGGTTTCTGTAACAATAAAGGTTAATTTGACCGCTTTGCGAATGATATATGCAATGTTTTCAATATCACCTTAATGTTATCATATCCCTTAACTTTATCCGCTTCAACGCAAACACATGAGAACACTTGTTTTTTCATTTCTTTTACTGTTATCATCAACAGCTACATTTTCGCAGGACGCAGATTCAGTTTGGTTCAGGCAGCATTATACCAAAACAGAAATAACCATACCCATGCGGGATGGCATTAAACTGTTTACGAGTATTTACGCCCCTGTTGACGGCACTGAAAAACACCCTATGCTGCTTACACGTACGCCCTACTCCTGTGCACCTTACGGTTCAACAGAATGGAAGACGTATTGGAAAAGCTACCTGCTAAACTACCTGAAAGAAGGTTACATTATGGTTACCCAGGATGTTCGTGGCCGGTGGATGAGCGAAGGGGATTTTGTAAACGTAAGGCCTTTTAATGCACATAAAAAAGAGAAGGATATTGATGAAGCCAGCGATACCTACGACGCCATTGACTGGCTGATAAAAAACGTACCTGGCAGCAACGGCAATGTAGGCGTATTCGGTATTTCGTACCCGGGTTTTTATTCAACCATGGCGGCTGCCAGCAACCACCCTGCGCTTAAAGCTGTTAGTCCGCAGGCGCCTGTTACCAACTGGTTTATCGGGGATGATTTTCATCACAATGGCGCCTTTTTCTTTTTAGATGCGTTTAATTTTTATTCATCATTCGGCAAGCCAAGACCGGTGCCCACTACAGTTGGCCCCAAGAACTTTGAATACTATACGCATGACAATTACAAATTTTACCTTGAAACAGGCGCTCTGCCCCATTTCACCAAACTGATGGGCGACAGCATTGCTTTTTGGAAAGATCTGATGGCACACCCCAATTACGATGCCTGGTGGAAAGCCCGCGATGCACGTAACGCTACACATAACCTGCAGCCAGCCATGCTTTGGGTGGGTGGTAATTTTGACGCTGAAGATAAATGGGGCGCATGGAATGCTTACCGTTCCGCCGAAGCCAACAACAAAGGCAAAGCGTTTAACAAGATTGTAATGGGCCCCTGGTACCACGGGCAATGGGCCAGCAAAGACGGCACGCACCTGGGCAATATTAAGTTTGGCGCCAATACTTCTGAATGGTATCAGCAGCAGATTGAAATACCTTTTTTCAACTACTTTTTAAAAGGCAAAGGCCCTGCACCGGCAATTCCGGAAGCCAGTGTGTTTATTACCGGCGCCAACACATGGAAGCAGTACGAAACATGGCCACCGGCGGGCAAGGAAGATAAAGCGATTTACCTGCAGGCAGGCGAAGGCTTATCGTGGAGTGCGCCAACTGCCCCCACTTCTTTCAGCAGTTATACCAGCGACCCGCACAAGCCTGTACCTTATACAGAAGATGTTCACTTTAACCGCACACGGGAATACATGACCGATGACCAGCGCTTTGCAGCCCGCAGGCCCGATGTACTGGTATTTAACACACCTATACTTGCCGAAGATGTTACCGTAACGGGAACGGTTATTGCAGACCTGCAAGCCGCAATTTCAACCACGGACGCGGATTTTGCAGTAAAACTTATTGACGTTTTTCCAGACACGTTATCTCACAATGAAGTGGATATTTATGCAGAAAAAGATGCCGCTAAACAATACCCCATGGGTGGCTACCAGATGCTGGTGCATGGCGAAGTATTCCGCGGAAGGTTTAGAAAAAGCTTTGAAAACCCAGTAGCGTTTACCCCTGGAAAAATAGAGCAGGTTAAGTATGAACTGGGCGATGTAGCACACACTTTTAAAAAGGGCCACCGCATTATGATACAGGTGCAAAGCACATGGTTTCCACTGGTTGACCGCAACCCGCAGCAGTTTGTAGACATTTACCATTGCAGCGACAAAGACTTTATTAAAAGTGATATAAAGATTTATCACGATGCAGGGCATGCATCAAAGATTATACTGCCGGTTTTGAGGTAACCTGAACCTAATACATTTTTTTCTTTTTTTTTTGCTTTTGGGGGTGCCCCCAAGCTATCGCAAGGGGTCGGGCTTTCCGCTCATACTCCGGCACAAAAGCCATCGCACAATACCTTCACCGGGGTATCCGCTTCAATCCCTCACCCGACAGCCGGTTG
>NZ_VVIP01000072.1 GCF_009650435.1 Foetidibacter luteolus | reverse complement strand
AAGTGAGTCTATATGTAAAAGGTTTCGGTGCAGCGGCAGTCCTAAAATTAGGCTGCAAAGAAGAATTTTGCTAAAAAAAACAAATATGAAACAGCAAACTTCAGCCACAACCGAAACCTTGGACAAAGGTAGAAGCCTGATTGATTTCAGCGGCAAAATCATCTATGTAGGAATAGATGTACATCAAAAAGATTACCAGGTTGCCAAATTATTAAATGGGATTTGCCTGGGTAATCACCGTATGGGCAGCAACAGTGAAGACCTTATTAAACACCTGAATAGCCACTATCCGGGGGCCACATTTAAGTGTGTGTATGAAAGTTCGGCCTGGGGTTTCACCCTTCAGCGTTCACTGCAGTCCGCAGGAATGGAGTGCATCGTGGTTCATGCTGCCGATGTATCCACCAGTGATAAGGAGAAGAAAAGGAAGACCGATAAGGTGGATGCCTTAAAGCTGGCCCGCAACCATGCAGCCGGTGAGCTTAAGGCCATCCATGTACCGGGGGAGGATATTCAAAAAGACCGCAACCTGATAAGATTCCGCAAGAAACTGGTAGGGGATCTAAACAGGAGCAGGAACCGGTTGAAAAGCATATTGAAATACCAGGGCATCCAACTGCCGGCTAAATATGAAAAGACCAACTGGAGCCATAATTTTCTGGAATGGGTGGAACAGGAAGCTCAAAAAGACGAACGGCTGAAAAGCACTTTAGTGCTGATGTTGGAACAAATCAGGTTGCTGCGCCAGTTGCTGTTAAAAACGGAAGGTAAATTGCGGGAACTGAAAAAAAGCCGGTACCAGCAAAATACCAGCCTGCTGTTGAGTGTTCCGGGAGTAGGCCCTACAACAGCCCTGTGGTTTTTGCTGGAAGTGGGCGATATCAACCGGTTCAAAGGATTTGACGCATTGAATGATTTAATAGGTTTCTGTCCTGATACGGACAGCAGCGGCGATAAGGAAAAAGATACCGGTATTACCACCCGGCGCCACAAACAATTGCGCAGCCTGCTGATAGAAGCTGCCTGGCAGGCCATAAGGATAGATCCGGCTTTAATGGATTGTTATCAGGCATTAACCAAAAGAATGAAAGGCAACCAGGCCATTATCCGTATTGCCCGTAAACTGCTGCGCAGGATAAGGGCTGTTTTGATAAGCGGTGTGCCTTATCAAAAAGGTGTGGTAAAGTAACGGGAACAGAAATGAGTTTTTTTAAGCCATCCGGCTTACCGATAGTAATACAAAAGGAGCCGCCATGACGGCCCCCTCTATACTATCGTATAAGCACAGGCCCTATCGCTGGCAGGTTGTCCTCCGGCAGAGCCCGCTTCCTGTTCAGGCCGGTGCACAAACTTAAAAATCTAATTTTGAAGCAAACAGTATTATTCATATCACAGAAAGGTAATATCAAACAGTTATAAGGACTGCTTTTTGTGTCCTGCAGTTGCAACATACTGCTCAAGTGAGTCTGCAGCCTTATACTTTTACTTTATGGGATTAATAAAGATTTGCAGCGGCCATGTGCCGACTGCTGATAGGAGTTTCACCACCTGTGATAAAAATCTTTTTTCCAATGACTTAAAAAAACACAACATATTAACCTTGTTTTGCAACCTTTTTCAGGATGGCAGGCAGCGTATTCCTTTACATAGGAGTGACACAACCACTGCCCAATAGCAGCAATATTGCCAAGTGGCAAAAAAAGAAATGTTGCGCCGCCTGTGTAATTCCCGCAGAAAAAATTTACATCCGGCAACATTCCGCTATTTTTAGGGGTCTTTTGTCAAGTATGTTTGTGAGACCCAGATTTTTTACTGTACTGCTTTTCTTCTGCTGTTTTTCCGGCGGTCTTTTGGCGCAACCATGCACAGAGCTTGGCCAAACCCCTTCAACGGCTTTCCCCGTTTGCGGAACCACCAGTTTTGCACAGCACGAGGTACCCATTTGCGGATCTAAAAATATTAATGTACCAGGCTGCTCCGGCGATGGCGCCGGTTACGGAGATAAAAACCCCTACTGGTATAAATTTACCTGCTACACTGAAGGCACTTTAGGATTTGTGATTACGCCTAACGACCTGGGCGATGATTACGACTGGCAGCTATTTGATATTACCGGCCACAACCCCGATGATGTTTTTACCGATGTGTCGCTGGTGGTAACCGGCAACTGGTCTGGCAGTTCGGGTAAAACCGGTGCCGCATCTGTTGGTGTTGCCCATATTCAGTGTGCGTCAGACCCTGGCGCCGGCGCCAATACCTTTGCCCAAATGCCGGTATTGAAGGAAGGGCATGAGTACCTCTTGATGGTAAGCCATTATACTGACTCGCAAAGCGGTTACGACCTGTCTTTTGAAGGTGGTAACGCCAGTATTACAGACCCCTCTTTGCCCGGCCTGCTGCATGCATCAGCGGCCTGCGGTGGTTCCGTTATGCGCATTAAGCTTAACAAGGAAATGAAATGCTCTACCCTGGCACCGGATGGCAGCGATTTTCAGGTAACACCCTCTGTTGGGAGAATAGTAAGCGCTGTTGGTATTAATTGCAGTAATGGTTTTGATATGGACTCTGTTGAACTTTTGCTGGATGGGCCTATAGCCCCCGGTAACTATACCATATCCATGAAAAACGGCCGGGACAGGAATACTTTACTGGATAACTGCGACAGGGCCATTGACGTTGGCGCCAATGTACCGGTAACAGTATACCCCATACAGCCAACGCCTATGGACAGTATTAAACCTGTAGGTTGCGCACCGGATATGCTTGAGCTGGTATTTCTTAATAACATCCGCTGCAGCACGATAGCCGCCAATGGCAGTGATTTCAGGGTTACCGGGCCGGTTCCGGTTACAGTTGTATCTGCCGCAGGTGTATGTACCGGTGGTTTAGGCACTGTTATTCAGCTACAACTGTCCCGGCCAATTGTAAATGCCGGGGCATATACGGTAACACTGCAAACCGGTACAGATGGCAATACCATTTTCGATGAATGCCGCATGGAAACACCTGCCGGCGAAACCGTAAATTTCAATGCTTCCGATACGGTAAATGCCGGGTTTGACTACCACGTTTTTTATGGCTGCAATACAGATACAGTTGCCTATACACACAATGGCAACAACGGTGTAAATAACTGGCTATGGACGTTTGACGGCAGCCAGCAATCAAACCACCAAAGTACGGTTATGTACTACAACGTGTTTGGAACAAAAACAGTGCAGCTTGCCGTAAGCAACGGCGTTTGCAGCGATACCGCTGCTGCTTCCATATTGCTGGATAATACCCTGCTGGCCTCTTTTACCGCACAACCGCAGGATGTATGCCCCGAAGATGTGGCTATATTTATCAACACTTCAGTAGCTAAAAATGCAGTCTATGCATGGGATTTTGGAGATGGTAATACCAGCGCTCTGAAGGATCCGCCGGAAAAAAGGTTTGTGCCACCTTTAACCAGGCAGAAGTATTATGCTGTTAAGCTAACTGTTACAGATGAGTACAATTGTACAGACACTGCATCTGTTAGCATACGGGTACTAAACAACTGTATTATTGCTGTGCCCTCTGCCTTTACGCCTAATAACGACGGGCTGAATGACTACCTGTACCCGCTGAATGCATATAAGGCCACTAACCTGGAGTTCAGGGTTTTCAACCGGCTGGGACAGCTTGTTTATTTTACCCAGGACTGGACACAAAAATGGAACGGCACCTACAAAGGCACCCTGCAACCGCCAGGCGTGTATGCCTGGATGCTTACCTACACACACCGGGATACCGGGGAAAAGCTTTTTTATAAAGGAACTTCTGTTTTGATACGCTAAACCAACGGAAATAATAAAGTAGGGCTTGTGTTTACAGTTTTAAATACAGCTATTTGGTCTGATGAATTTTTAGAGGTGCGCCAGGTACTTAATTTACATGACACTCACATCATACACCCCACATTAAACATCTAACATAATTAAGTACTTCGTAAATCGTACTTGTTTTGGGGGTGTCCCCAAGCTACGCAAGGGGCCGGGCTTTCCGCTCATACTCCGGCACAGGCCAGCAGCACAAAACCTTCACCGGGGTATCCGCTTCAATCCCTCACCCGAATTCACGGCTATGAATGTCCTTTCACTTTAAACCCTATAACTCCACAGCCAAAAGTTCACTGCCTAGCTTATGCAATGCTTTTTCAATTTTCCGGGCCTGGGCAACCCTTGGTTTTTTTAGCCCGGATGAATAATGTTGCAGTTGTTTTTGATTGATACCTGTTATCCGCTCAAGTGAAGCATGGGTAAAAATGCCTTTGTAATAGTTTAAAAGGCTTACGGTATCAAACTTAAAAACCAGCTCATATTCCCCTTTCAGTATAGGCGGTACCTGTTTGTCCGGGTTATATTTTTTTAGTAACCTGATGGCGTTAAGAATTGATTCTTTGGCTTCTTCGGCGGTAATGCCGCCCCCATAAACGCCTTCCACATTTTCTGCATAAGCATCATAATTATCCTTGGTTTTTTCAATAACTATTTTAACCTGTTTCATTTTTTTCAGTTTAATATTACTTAAGGCATAATTCCTTCATAATCTTCTTCCTCAACCCTTCGCCGATTTCTTTTGCTCCATGATAAGGTACTGGGTATGTTTTTCCATTTTTCTCATAGATATAATGACTGCCTTCTGCTTTCAGAAAGCGCCATCCGTTTTTCCTGATGATACGGTGAAATTCTGATGACTTCATTGTGACTGCTTGGGTACGAGATATTAAAGATAGTATTTTTACTACTCTTAAATGCAGTGATTATGCAAAATTCCAGAAGTAGTTATTGTATGCTGTCCCAATGATTAAAAAGTGCATTTATACGGAATGGATGAACCTTTATGGAAGAAGGCGATAAGCTGAAAGCCCCACTAAAAGGCCGCTTAGCTGAAATAGACTACTTTCGCAGCTTCAATAAAGGTTATATGAGTTTTACTTTGGCCATTACCGGCAGGCCCAATGTGGGGAAAAGCACTTTTTTTAACCGCATGCTGGAGCAGCGGAAAGCAATTGTAGATGATGTGAGCGGGGTTACCCGCGACAGGCAGTATGGCGTTGCCGACTGGAATGGCAAAGTGTTTAATGTGATTGACACCGGGGGTTTTGTGCCTGATAGTGAAGATATTTTTGAAACGGAAATACGCAAGCAGGTTAAAATAGCTATTGACGAAGCAGACGCTATCGTTTTTATGACAGACGCGGCAGTTGGGATTACAGAACTGGATGAAGCCATGGCTGATATGCTGCGCCGGGCTACGAAACCTGTTTTCCTGGTGGTGAATAAAGTAGATAACAATAACCGGCTGCTGGAAGCATCGGAATTTTACAGCCTGGGCTTCGACAATATTTTCTTTTTGAGCAGCATGAGCGGCAGCGGCACCGGCGAATTGCTGGATGCTGTAACTGAGCTGATAACCGAGGAAAAATCTGATGAAACATCCACGGAAAATGAATTGCCAAAATTTGCCATTATCGGCCAGCCCAATGTGGGCAAATCATCCCTGCTTAACGCGTTAATTGGCCAGGAACGTACTATTGTAAGCGATATAGCCGGCACCACCCGGGATACCATTCACACGCATTACAAGATGTACCAGAAAGAATTTATCCTGATTGATACTGCCGGGATAAGAAAGAAAAACAAAGAGAAAGACGACCTGGAATTCTACTCTGTTATACGTGCTATAAAAGCCATGGATGAAGCAGATGTATGCCTGTTGGTACTGGATGCCGAAAAGGGCATAACAGCGCAGGACATCAATATTTATTCTCTTGCCGCCCGTAAAGGAAAGGGTATTGTGGTGCTGGTAAACAAATGGGACCTTGCCGAAAAGGAAACCAATACGGCCCGCGATTATGAAAAGGAATTGAAACAGCGCCTGGCGCCGTTTAATGATATACCGGTTATTTTTATTTCGGCCAAAGACAAAACAAGGATATTCCGGGCCATCGAATCTGCACTTGAGGTACATGAAAACAAAACCCGAAAGATATCTACCAGCAAACTAAATGATGTAATGCTTAAAGCGGTGGAAAATTACCATGCGCCTGTAGTAAGGGGCCATTCTATTAAGATAAAATATGTAACACAGTTGCCAACGCATGTGCCTTCCTTCGCGTTTTTCTGCAACTTTCCTGATGATATAAAGCAACCTTACAAAAACTACCTGGAAAACCAGTTACGTTCCAATTTCGATTTTAAAGGAGTGCCCATAAGGCTGTTTTTCCGGAAGAAATAAAAAAGCCGCTGGTGATTCAGCGGCCTATTTTCATACTGTTTACGGTTTATAGGGAAACAACAAAACTTGGTTCATTACTGTGAAATAAAAGATATTGCCAACGCCTCTACCCGGTGGGAAAAGCTGCGTAGCGTATCTAACAGTACAAGAGTGCGACGCAAGGGACGATTAATAACAGTTCCTGCTGCCGGGCCCATAAAAATACTTGGGCTATGGCTAGCACTACTGTAGGTTCCTGTTCAGCTCAATCATTTTTAAAGCGGTAATGGCCGCTTCTTCGCCTTTGTGCCCATGTGCGCCACCCACACGTTCCAGCGCCTGCTTTTCATCGTTAACCGTAAGTACGCCAAAAATTACCGGCACATCAAGGGTAAGGTTTAAGCTAAGCACACCATCGGTAATGCTTTTACACACGTAATCAAAATGCGGTGTATCGCCTTTTATAACCGTGCCCAGGGTAATAAACGCGTCGGCAGCCTGCAGGCCGCTTTTGGCATACGCGTTTACAGCAAACGGAATTTCAACAGCTCCCGGCACTGTAAGCACTTTAAATTTGGCGCCCTGCTGTTTCAGCACTTTTTTAGCGCCAGCTTCCAGCTTGTTTACAATATGGGCGTTCCATTCGGTTTTTACTATAACTACAAAGGCATCCGTTGGTTGAGGGATGCCTTTGTTTAATTCGCTGTTTCCTTTACTTGCCATTATTTTACACTGAATTCGTTAGGTTCTACATTTAAACGGTAAATGTATTTTTCTGCCTGAAAACCTTTATCGGTATTGGGATATTTTTCTTTCAGCTCTTTATACAATTCCAGGGCTTCTTTTGTTTTGCCATTCACTTCGCTTAATAAGCCGGCACGGAAAAGGTATTCAGATGCGTTGGTTTCATCCTTCTCAAAGGTAGAGGCAGCTTTTTTATAGCTGGCAACCGCGTCATCATTTTTTTTCAGTTCGCTGTAAGCATCGCCCAGGGCCCCATAAGCCATCATCTGTATTTGTTTGGCATCGGTGCTAAAATCTTTCAGGTACTGTACGGCTTTGTTAAAGTCGCCCAGGCGCAGGTAAGAAACACCAGCATAATATTTAGCCAGGTTGCCCGCTTTGGTACCACCGTACGTTTTGATGACATATAAAAACCCCCTGTTGCCATCTTTGCCGTTAAGGGCGCTGTTCAAAGAATCAGTTTCAAAGTATTGCTGTGCTTTAAAAAGGGCGTCAGCAGCCTTTTCTTCATTAGGCTTGGAAAAATATTCGCTGTAAGCATACCAGCCGCCAACTAAAATTACAATGGCGGCAATTGCAATCGTTATAGGTTTCTGAAACTTTTGCCAGAAGCCCTGCACTTTTAATAAAGGGTCGTTTACTTCTACCTGCTGCACTTTCTTGTCAGACATTTTGGGAATACGTTTTTGTGAATGGTAAATAGTGAATGGCGAATGTTTGATTAATACTTATTGCACCATTCCAAAACTTGGTGCCGGGCTTAAACAGCCTGGAAATCCATGATATAAGGGTAATTTTTATCCATCATAACATCCCTCAGCACTTCGCTGTCTTCCGGCCAGGGGCTTTCTTCCGCAAACTTCACGCTCTCTCCAACAATTTTGTTGATGCGGTCGTCTATAGCCGCTATTTCTTCATCGCTGGCAAACTTGTTTTTCTGAATGGTTTCCAGCACCATGGTAATGGGGTCTTTGGCTTTGTATTCGTCCACTTCTTCTTTGGTGCGGTATTTCTGCGGGTCAGAAATAGAGTGGCCTTTGTAGCGGTAAGTTTTCATTTCCAGCAGGGTTGGGCCACCGCCCTCGCGGGCCCTTTTTACAGCACGGGCTACCGCATCATGTACCGCTTCAGCCACCATGCCATCAACTTTGTCGCCTGGCATTTCATAGGCATCGGCCAGTTTATAAATATCCACTACGTTAGAGGTTCTTTCTATAGAAGTACCCATGGCGTAATTGTTGTTTTCGCAAATAAAGATAACCGGCAGCTTCCACAGCATGGCCAGGTTAAAGGTTTCGTGCAAAATACCCTGCCTTGCGGCGCCATCACCAAAAAAACAAAGCGCAACATTGTCTGTACCCTTGTATTTTTCGGCAAAAGCAAGCCCTGCGCCAGCGCCTATTTGTGCGCCCACAATGCCGTGACCGCCAAAGAAATAATGTTGTTTGCTAAAGAAGTGCATACTGCCGCCTTTGCCTTTGGCGCAGCCGGTAGCCTTGCCATACAGTTCAGCCATGCAGGAGTTGGCGCTCATACCCTTGGCAAGCCCAAGGCCATGGTCGCGGTAGCCTGTGATAAACGGGTCTTCCTGCCTGGTGGCCGTCATACAACCGGCGGCAATAGCTTCCTGCCCTATATAGGCATGAAAAAAGCCGCGGATTTTGCCGGCCATCTTGTACATTTCTTCTGCTTTTAACTCGAACTGGCGGATAAGCTGCATCAGCTCATACCAGTACAAATATGTTTCTTTAGAAAATTTTGTAGGCACAATCTTAAAATTTGAGGGGCAAATGTAATAGGAAAATGTGATAATCAGAAAGATTAGGCCGAATTGCTGCCGTAAAGCCATTTGGGGCTTTCGGCTGCGGCATTCATGGGGGCTGCAGTACCGGCAGAACTACGTTCGCAATCTTCGTCAAAGCAACATTTAGTTGCTTTTTCTCAATTGTACTGCAACTCCGCCGCAAGAACCTGTAGCACATAAGCCTCAGCGGGGTTTCCGTTTCAATCCGGCAGCCATTGGGCTGTACCAATACTAACCCGGCAGGGCACCAAACCCTGAATGAACATCTGTAGCATATTTATACACCCGCACTAAGCCAAATTATAAGCAATAATTAATCAGTTGTAACAAATTGTTGTATAAACAGCACATTACCTTTAGGCCCTATTTCTAAACTTTTATGAGACATATCAGAGAGGAAAGGTTTGTTCATTTCCTCATTGCGCTGGCCCTTTTGAATGTAACCTTCACTGTATCCGGCTGTAACTACAAAAGAGGCACTGTAATCAGCCAAACCGATACCACCGATGCTAACCCCGGCATCAACAGGGATACATTTAGTTATAACCCGCAGGATACCTCCCTTCGTTATATCTACCTTACTTTTGATGACGGCCCACAGCATGGCACTATGAACTGTTATCATATCTGCAAATCGCTGGGTGTAAAAGCCACATTTTTTATGGTAGGCCAGCATGCTGATAACAGGCTGCTCCGGTCTTTTGTTGACAGTGTTTACGCAGGTTATCCTTTTTTCTTTCTTGCCAACCACAGCTATACACATGCTTACCGTAATCATTACAAAAAATTTTATGGCACGCCATCGCAGGCGCAGCTTGATTTTATAAAAGCGGAAGACAGCCTGCATATACCTTACCGCATTGTACGTTTTCCGGGCAACAATACCTGGACACTACATAGCAAGCCCCACGGGCCCAAATTAACCCTTCCGTTAGCTAAGTTCATGGATTCCACCGGCTACGATGTGGTTGGCTGGGATATTGAATGGCGTTTTAAAGGTACAAAAAGCACGCCGGTGCAAAGCGTGGAAACCATGATTAAAACAGTAGATTCTTACGCAAACTCAAATGAGCTTAGAACAAAAAAACACATTGTAATACTGGCCCATGACCGTATGTTTGGAGATACGGCGCCGGCAGACTCCCTGCAAAAATTTATTACGGTGCTAAAAAAGAACCCCCGTTTTGTATTTGAAACCATAGATAAATACCCCGGCATTAAAAAGAACAAGGGAAAGATATAGAGAGTGTATTACAAAGCCCGGCATTCTTATACTTCTATACGCATACTTGCCCAATCCTTCTTACTTTTGCAGCTTTTCTGAAAAGAAGGCGATGAACAGAATTTATTTTGATAATGCTGCTACCACACAGCTTGACGCGGAAGTATTGGAGGCTATGATGCCTTACCTGACCACACATTTTGGAAATCCATCATCTATTTATAGTTATGGCCGCGAAAGCCGCCTGGCCATTGAAAATGCAAGAAAGACTGTTGCAAAAATTTTAAATGCGCACCCCGCTGAAATATTCTTTACCAGCGGTGGCACAGAAAGCAGCAATACTGCTATTACTGCCGCGGTTACAGACCTTGGCTGCACACACATCATTACCTCGCCAATAGAGCACCATGCCACACTGCATGTGGTGGAACACCTGCAGAAAAGCAGGCAGGTTGCTGTTAGTTACGTGCAATTACTGGCCAACGGCCATGTTGACCTTACCCATCTTGAAGAATTGCTGGCGGCGAATAATGGTAAAAGCCTGGTAACATTAATGCATGCCAATAATGAAATTGGTAATATGCTGGATATACATGCTACAGGCAACATTTGCAGAAAATTTGCTGCTGTTTTTCATAGCGATACGGTGCAGACGGTAGGCCATTTTCCTTTTGACCTGCGTAATACGCCTGTTGACTTTATAACGGGGGCTGGCCATAAGTTTCATGGCCCCAAAGGAGTGGGCATATTATATGTAAACGAAAACATTAAAATAAAGCCTTTTGTGCAGGGTGGCAGCCAGGAACGGAACATGCGGGCCGGTACGGAAAACCTGTATGGAATTGTGGGGTTTGCTAAAGCATTACAATTGGCAACTGATAACTATGAAACCCAAAGCGGGTATATAAAAGATATTAAGCTGTACATGATGCAGCAACTGCAACTGCATATACCAGGCGTCTCATTTAATGGCGACCCGCTGGGCAAAAGCTTATATACTGTATTGAATGTGAGCTTTCCAAAAACTGATAAAAGCGAGATGTTGCTGTTTAGCCTTGACATTAACCACATCTGTGCATCTGGCGGCAGCGCCTGCACCAGCGGCGCCGATGCCGGCAGCCATGTGATACGTGCCATTTACAACGACCCCGATAAGGTGGCCGTGCGTTTTTCTTTCAGCAAATACAATACGAGAGAAGAAGTTGATGCGGTTGTAGAAAAGTTGAAAGAACTGGTATAGGATAAGGGAAGATGGCGTGGCTGAATCAGTCGATTAATCGCTGAATAGAATTCCTGAAAGTACAAGAGTGCGACGCAACGGACGCTTCATGTTTGTACTATCTGCCGGGCCAAAAAGTAAAGCATTAATGCCCTAAAGGCATTAATATAGCCAACACATTAACTATTATTAATAGATGATTATTGGTTTGAGATATGAAGCCTGCAAGCTTCATATTACAGGGTTTAACCATATAGCCGATAAAGCCCGCCATTCACCACAAGTTTTACACCGCTGGTACATAAACCGCTTACCCTTTCTGTAATGTTAAAACAACTTTGCACACTAATTGTGCAAATTGACCTTTGTTATGAGAAAAGATTTATCCCTTGTTTTATCCCTGCTTTTGCTAACCTCTTCCCTTATGGCGCAGAATGTTTCAGGTGTTGTAAAAGACATTGACGGAAAAAATATCGCCAATGCAAGTATTTCCCTTCATGCCGCAAAAGATTCGGCTGTAATAAAACTGGCTGTAACAGATAAAGAAGGAAAATTCAAATTCCCCTCAGTTAAAGCGGGTAAATACCTCGTAAGCGCCTCTTACGTAGGTTACGCCGCCAAATATTCCGGCACTTTTGATGTGGCTGGCAGCGGAGATGTTGATGTACCTGCCTTTTCACTTTCCAAGGCATCTTCTGATTTGCAGGGCGTTACTGTTGTTGCCCGTAAACCGATGATTGAAGTGAAGGCAGATAAAACTATTTTAAACGTGGAGAATACCATCAACGCTGTTGGTAACGATGCGATGGAATTGCTGCGTAAATCTCCAGGTGTAACCGTTGATAAGGATGACAACATAAGCCTTAGCGGAAAGAACGGCGTGCAGGTTTATATTGATGGCAAACCTTCTCCGTTAAGTGGCAGCGATTTAAGCAACTTCTTAAAATCCCTGCAGTCATCGCAGGTAGAAGCTATTGAAATAATCACCAACCCTTCAGCAAAATATGAAGCCGCTGGTAACGCCGGTATCATTAACATAAGGCTGAAAAAAAATAAAGCTTATGGTACCAATGGTTCGGTTAACCTTGGATATAACCAGGGGGTTTATCCTAAATACAATGGCGGCCTGTCTTTAAACCACCGCAATGCCAAGTTTAACCTGTTTGGCAACTACAATTACAATAAGGCCAGGAATGAAAGCTTTATGGAGCTGCACCGTGTGCAACTGGATACTTTGTTCGATCAGAAGTCTTTAATGACTTTCAGCAACGCCAGTCATGGCTTTAAAGCTGGTGCAGACTATTTTGCCAATAAAACCAGCACAGTAGGTGTTATGGTAAATGGTAACATTTCAGAAAACACTTTCAGTAATGTAAGCAAAACGCCTATTTCTACCAAAGGCGTTGTGGATAGAATTTTGTTTGCTGATAACGTTAGCAAGAGCAACCGCGACAACATAAACTTTAATGCGAACTACCGTTATGCTGATACTGCCGGCCGTGAATTAAACCTGGACGCTGACTATGGCTTTTACACCATCCGCAGCGACCAGTTTCAGCCCAACTATTATTACGATCCCAGTTTTACCACCATTAACAACCAGTATATCTACAACATGGTTGCCCCAACAGACATTGACCTTTATTCTGCCAAGGCGGATTATGAGCAAAACTTCAAAAAAGGCAGGCTGGGTATTGGCGGCAAGATATCTTACGTAAAAAGTGATAACGATTTTCAACGCTACAATGTGTATTCTTCAGATAAAATTCTGGATACACTGCGCAGCAACCGTTTTAACTATAAAGAGAATATCAACGCGTTATACGTAAACTATAACAGGCAGTTTAAAGGTATTATGATACAGGCTGGCGTTCGTATGGAGAATACAAATGCCGAGGGCCGCTCCAACGGTTTTAAATGGCAGGGTGATTATATTCAGTATGATTCAGCCTTTAAAAGAAATTACACCAATTTCTTCCCGAGCGCGGCTATTACCTTCAACAAAAACCCGATGAACCAGTGGAGCATCAGCTACAGCAGAAGGATTGACCGACCTGCTTACCAGGACCTGAACCCCTTTGAGTTTAAGCTGGATGAGTACACTTACCAGAAAGGTAATACAGAGTTGAGGCCACAGTACACCAATAGCATTTCTATCACCAATACGTTTAAGTATAAGCTTACTACCACATTAAGCTACAGCCATGTTAGCGATGTGTTCTCGCAGATTATTGATACTGCCGAAAAATCAAAATCATTCATTACCAAAAAGAACCTGGCAGACCAGGATATTGTAAGCCTTAACGTCAGCATGCCGTTCCAGTACAAGATATACAGCATATTCGCTAATGTTAATGCCTACTATTCCAAGTACCAGGCAAACTTTGGCGAAGGCCGCACCATTAACCTGGATGTGTTTGCCGCCACTTTGTATGCCCAGCAAACATTAAAACTGGGCAAGCTTACTACTATGGAAATCAGTACTTTTTACACTACGCCTTCTATATGGCAGGGCACTTTTAAAAGTAAAGAAATGTTTGGGCTGGATCTTGGTGTAATGCAAACTGTACTAAAAGGTAAAGCCACTATAAAGGCAACTGTTACGGATGTGTTTCAAACCATGCGCTGGGGCGGTACCAGCGACTTTGCCGGTCAGTATATTAAAACAAGGGGTGGTTGGGAAAGCCGCCAGCTACGCATCAACTTCAGCTACCGTTTTGGCAGCATGCAGGTTAAAGCCGCCCGCCAGCGTAAAACAGCTACCGATGAAGAAAGCAAACGCGTAGGCAGCCAGGGTGGCGGGATAAGCCAGTAGCATCTTTTTGATTTCAGCGATACAACAATGGTTAAAAGGCCCGGGTAACTCCGGGCTTTTTTATTTTCTTCATCTTATTTCTCGGGTTTTCTTCCCGGTTCATCCCCCATTTTTTCCGTTTCATACATTCCCCGGTATTGCGGCAGAGTTACCGTTATTACATTTGTTCCGCAATCATACACAAAAATGCTACTGCAATTTTTCAAATATTATCCACTAAAAAACATTCTGAAGAAGCATTTGCTGCTATTCTCGCTTGTTTTTGCCACTGCTATAATAAGCAGCAGCGGCAGGCAGGCCTTTCATATATTTTTCAACCCTGGTACCAACGTAAAAAACGCCTCTCTGGCAAATAGTGATAAAGACTTGAAAAGCGTAACCTGTAACCCTTCTTTTATAAGCAGGTTTATACAGTAACGGCTAAAGGATAAGCCGGAGAAAGCTACAGGCTGGCATCATCTGCCAGCTTTTTTATTTTAAACCGGTGTACTTTTTTTCGCCGGCATTAACGGCAAAAGGTAATTTGTTGGCTGGCGGCGGTATAGGGCAGTTATAACCGGTTACAAATGCGCAGGAAGGGTTGTACGCCTTATTAAAGTCAATGAGAAGTTTACCAGCCTGTATATCGGCGGCGGTAAAATCAAGGTAGCGGCCACCACCATAATTCCCTTTACCACTGGCTGCATCTTTAAAAGGAACAAAAAAGTGGGTGGCATGTTCGGCTGAATTCTTTAAAGCTATCAACTGGTAGGCATACAGTGTGTAAGATTTGTCTTGATAGTTGAAGTGCAGCCTTGCATATTTTACCGCCTCTTTTGTTTTGCCGGATGAAGTTATCATATCAAATACGGGTTCTTCCTTCAAAAGCTCCACGGTGGCGTTAACAAGCAATGCTTTGTTGATGGGATAAAATTTTACTTTAGAAGTATCAATGTGCAGTTCATTGGCCAGGCCGGTTTTGTAAGTAAGCTGGTAAGCGGCATAATCTGGCTGGCCGTCAGCGGAAAAAGTTAGCAATATCAATATCAGCGGCAGAATTTTTTTCATAGCCTAAGTTCTGTCTTTTTACTAATACAACCAATCAAACTGTGCATGGCTAACAAAGATGTGTATTGACACATTTGCACCCGCAGCTTGTCATATACAGCCTCTGCCCAGCCCATCTAACCAGGGTAAGTTTACAATAAAGTATTACTTAACTATTCAAACATTTTGTATGCGCAAACTGATAGTATCCATGATGGTTTCGGCAGATGGTTATGCTGAAGGCCCTGGCAACAACCTTGATTGGCATGTGTGGGATGATGAAATGGAAACTTACATGACAGCGTTTCTTGAAGGCATTGACTTGCTTATTTATGGGCGGGTATCGTACGAGTTGATGATACAGTACTGGCCCAATGCTGAGGGCCATTTTGCCGGGATGATGAACAACAAAGAGAAGCTGGTATTTTCAAGCACGCTTAGCAAAGTTGAATGGAACAGCAGGCTGGTAAAAACCGGCATACCTGAAGAGATAAACCGGCTTAAAGCGCAGCCGGGTAAAGACATGGTATTGTTTGCCGGGCCTACCCTGCTTGCCGAAATGATCAAGCATCAACTGGTGGATGAATACCGCCTGATTATAGTGCCCGTAGTGTTAGGCGCCGGTACGCCGGTATTTAAAAACGTGACGCATCTCTTAAACCTTACGCATGCGGCAACCCGCAGTTTTAAATGCGGTAACGTATTGCTTACCTACCAGCCGCGCAATGAAAAACAGCAATTGCTGGCAGACCTGGAAAACGCAGGCAAGGATTTGCTGCAAACCCTTGCCGGTTTTACACACGGGCAGGCCAACATAACTCCTTTTGAAGGTAGCTGGACGGCAGCACAGGTGGCGGAACATGTGCTCAAATCCTTGTCCGGAGTGCCACAGGTATTAACTGAGGGCATTGTACCTACCTCAAGGCCTGCTAATGAAAAAGTACCTGTCATAAAAAGCATTTTCCTGGATTATTACACCAAAATGCAATCGCCGGATTTTATATGGCCTTCCGCCGGGCCACTTGATAAAGAAGCACTTGCAAACCAGTTGCAGCAAGCTATAAGGGAAATACAAGCTATAGCGGAGACCGCCGATTTGTCTGAAACCTGCACCAGTTTCCCTTTCCCGCAACTTGGGGAGCTTACCCGGCAGGAATGGATTTGTTTTGTTACCTGCCATACCATGCGGCACACAAGGCAGTTAAAAAATATATATGAAAAAATAGCAGCCGCTTAACAGGTTTAACCCTGCATAACAGTAGTTTTGCCGCCGCTGGCATTCACCTATAAAAACAGTTACAATATGCAGGGTAATACAAACAAAGTAAAGGTACTTGTGGTGGGTTGTGGTAATATGGGCGCTTCTCATGCGTGGGCCTATCATACAATGGATGGCTTCGAAATTTGCGGTATAGTATCAACAGGCAAAAGCAAAGAAGTGCTTAATGAAAAACTGGGCGGCGGTTATCCGCTGTTCAGCGATTACGAGAAAGCACTGGCTACAACCAGCCCCGATGCGGTTTGTATTTCCACATACCCGGATACACATGAAAGTTATGCCATAACCGCCCTTGAAAAAGGCTGTCATGTATTTATAGAAAAACCGCTGGCCGATACCGTTGCCGGTGCGGAAAGGGTGGCTGCCGCTGCACAAAAAGCGGGCAAAAAGCTGGTGGTGGGTTATATACTCAGGCAACACCCTTCGTGGGAGCGTTTTATACAACTGGCGCAACAGTTGGGTAAGCCGCTGGTTATGCGCATGAACCTTAACCAGCAAAGCCATGGAAACATGTGGAATGTACACCGTAACCTCATGAAAAGCTTAAGCCCTATTGTTGATTGTGGTGTGCATTACATAGATGTTATGTGCCAGATGGTGCGTTCCAAACCGGTGCAGGTGTATGCCATAGGTGCCAGGCTAACAGAGGAAATACCTGCCGGAAATTATAATTATGGCCAGTTACAAATAAGGTTTGAAGATGGTTCAGTAGGTTGGTACGAAGCTGGTTGGGGCCCCATGGTTAGCGAAACAGCTTTCTTTGTTAAGGATGTGTTTGGGCCAAAAGGTTCCGTATCTATTGTGGCTAAAGATGCCGGCGGAGCCGGTAAGTCAGATTCTGTGGAGGCGCATACAAAAACAGAATCTATAAGGTTGCACCATGCCCAACTGGATGCTGATAATAATTTTACCCAACCTGATGAATGGATCAACCTTCAGGATGAGCCCGATCACCAGGAACTTTGCAACCGCGAACAACGCTATTTTTTAAAAGCCATACTGGAAGATATTGACCTTACAGACCATATTGAAGACGCGGTTAACAGCCTGCGCATCGCGTTTGCCTGCGATGAATCTGTAAGAACTGGCGAAGTGGTAAAGTTGTAAAAAGCAGGGAAAATTTTTTATGAGCCCGGCTGGAGAACATGCATGAGGCTGTCGTTGCGTCGCACTCTTGTACGTCCAGTATTTCTATTCGCCATTGTGTAACATGCCTGGGTTGTTCAAAGTTTATCTGTTCAAAGTTTAAAGTTATTGCTGAGCTGCTTTGCAAAATCTCTCCGTTCTTCGCAGGCTTACGCATCATTACCCACCTGGAAAGCCCAGTGTCCGGAACCGGTGAAGCGTTTCACTATTTAAACTATTGCTAAAGGTTACAGCATATTGGAGAAAGCTGGGCAAAAAGTGAGCTTTTCTTCACAGAAAAAATGGATACTTTTTCTGGCAATTTTTTAACAGTAATTAAAGCTGCCCGTTTAACAGCCATGCCATCAACCGGATGCTCCTGTCTCCGTTTTGGCGAATAGAATTCCCGGACGTACAAGAGTGCGACGCAAGGAACGCCAAATACCTGTTCCTGCTGCCGGGCACATAAAAATTTTGCCTCAAATGGCGCCAGCCATTTGATTTTTGATATCTTAACCCTATAAAACCTTATAATGATGGCTCGCCTGAAAACACTGCTAACAGCAATACTCCCCCTTTTTTTGTTCCACCTGCAACTTACCGCTCAAACCGATGGGTTACCACGTAGTACGCCTGAAGCTGAGGGTGTTTCTTCAGCGGGCATACAGGCTTTTTTGGATGCTGCCAAGGCCAGCAAACATGAGTTTCACAGCATTATGTTTTTACGCCATGGCAAAGTTATAGCAGAAGGCTGGTGGGGTCCTTATGGCCCAAATCTTAAACACACCATGTACTCTACCAGCAAAAGTTTTACCGCTACGGCAGTTGGGTTTGCCGTAAGTGAAAAACTGCTGAAGCTGGATGATAAAGTGGTTTCATTCTTTCCCAACGATTTGCCTGATACCGTTAGCCCTAACCTTGCAGCGCTTACGGTAAAAGATGTGCTCATTATGTCTGACGGCCAGGAACCGGACCCAACTTTTGCCGTCGCTTCCCGCGACAGCAACTGGGTAAAAGGCTTTTTGTCAACACCTGTGCTGCATAAGCCGGGCAGCCGTTTTTTGTATAACTCTTTAGGCACTTACATGTTAAGTGCCCTGGTACAAAAAGTAACAGGACAGAAAGTAATTGACTACCTGCGCCCCCGTTTGTTTGAGCCACTGGGCATTACCGGCATGGATTGGGAAGTTGACCCCCGCGGTATTAACACCGGGGGATGGGGCCTGAGAATAAAAACTTCAGACATGGCTAAGTTTGGCCAGTTGTTTTTGCAGAAGGGTAAATGGAACGGCAAACAGGTATTGCCCGAAGGATGGGTTGAGCAGGCCAGCACGGCCTCTATTATGCAGGAGCCGGATGCCCCCCAGTCTAAAAAAGACTCCAGCGACTGGCTGCAGGGTTATTGCTATCAAATGTGGCGCTGCCGCCATAATGGCTACAGGGCGGATGGCGCATTCGGACAGTTTATTATCGTACTGCCGCAGGAAGATGCTGTTGTTGCCATTACTGCCGAAACACCCGACATGCAGGGTGAAATAAACCTGGTATGGCAACACCTGCTGCCTGCTATGAAAAAAGGTACGCTTACAGCAGATAAAACCGCCAGTAATAAACTGCAGCAAACGCTATCATCGCTGGCGCTGCCGTTTCCGGGTAAAGCATCATCATCGCCTATAGAAAAACAGGTTGCAGGTAAATCTTTTGTTTTAAACGCTAATGACGGGCACTACGACAGCCTTTCATTCAGCTTTGATGACGGGAAACTTTTGTTGAAAATGCACAGGGGCAGTGCTGTGTACAGCATTCCCTTTGGTTCATCGCAATGGGCCGCCGCCGAAACTGAAAAAGAAGGCCCTTATCTTGTGGCAGCAGCAAAGGCAAGAGGCGTGGGGCTGCCACCCGCGAAAGTAATGGGCGCTTATCAATGGCTTAACGAAAATACACTGCAACTGGTTCTGCGTTATATTGAAAGTCCACATACAGAAACCATCACCTGCCAGTTTGAAGGCAACAACCTATCCGCGGAAACACGCAACAGCTTTTCGCCCAATAACAAAACTGTGGTAACCGGCACATACAGGTAAGTGAGTGGTGAGTGGTGAATAGTGAGTGAAATGATTTTTACATCGTACATCCCACATCGTACATCCCACATATTATAGGTACTTCGTACTTCTAACTTCGTACTTGCGTTTTGGGGGTGCCCCCAAGCTATCGCAAGGGGTCGGGCTTTCCGCTATTACTCCGCCACAAGGCCAGGCTGCGAAGGCTTCAGCGGGGTAACCGCTGCAATCCCTCACCCAAAGTGCAACATACTGCGGTATTACAAACAGTCTCTATTGCAAGTACAATAATACCCTTGCCTGAAGCGCTTAATACTTCGTAACCCGTACATGTTCAGCCCCGCCGTATTTTTGCAAAGCATGGATAAAAAGTTCCTGGTTATACAAACAGCATTTATTGGCGATGTAATACTTGCAACAGGCGTGTTGGAAAAGTTGCACCGGTTTTACCCCGGCGCAGCCATAGACTTTATGGTGCGCAAAGGCAACGAAACTTTGCTTACCGGCCACCCGTTTTTACGCAGGGTGTTGGTATGGGATAAGAAAAAAAATAAGTACCGCAACCTGCTGAAACTACTGCACCAGGTAAGAAGGGAGCGTTACGATGCAGTAATCAACATACAGCGTTTTGCCGCTACAGGTATGCTTACTGCTTTTTCAAATGCCGGAGAAACCGTAGGCTTTGATAAAAACCCGTGGAGCTTTGCCTTTAGCAAACACATACCGCACGTAGTGAACAGCGATGCACAGGGGCAAACCTTGCACGAAATAGAGCGGAATAACCAACTGGTAGAACATTTAACTGATGCGGTGGCGGATAAGCCCAAACTCTATCCTTCGGCTGATGATTATACTTCAGTGGAACAGTTTAAAACCCAGCCCTATATTTGTGTTGCACCGGCTTCAGTTTGGTTTACCAAGCAATACCCCAAAGAAAAATGGATAAGCTTTATACAAAAGCTTACTCCCTGGTTGCCTGTATACCTTATAGGAGCCCCAACAGATAGGCAGCTTTGCGACGAAATTGTACAGCAATCCGGGCATGCCAATGCCCTTAACCTGGCTGGCCAGCTTAGCTTTCTGCAATCTGCCGCTTTGTTAAAGGATGCGCAGATGAACTATGTAAACGATTCTGCGCCTATGCACCTTGCTTCGGCTGTTAATGCACCGGTTACTGCTATCTATTGCTCTACTGTCAACACGTTTGGATTTGGCCCGTTGAGCGACAAAAGTTTTGTTGCAGAAACCAGGCTACCGCTTGATTGCAGGCCCTGTGGGTTACATGGTCATGCCGCCTGCCCACAAGGGCATTTTAAATGCGCCTTAACTATTGAAGATGAACAATTGCTGGAGAAGCTGGGGTAGCGAATAGCCCTATGTTAGCTTGCTTTTGTTATATAAAAAGCTGCATCACCACCCAGGTGTTGCTGGTTAAGCTCCTTTATCCTTTTCCGGTAATTACGGATGTCTCTTTTGCTGAACATAGAGTTGCGCCGGTTTATCTCGTAAGATTTTTCAGACTTTAAAGGGATTCCCTTTTTGTACTGCTCACTTACCCAAAAGTGAAAAGCTGTTGCATCATGCACAACCTCTTTTATGGTAAAACCTGCCTTGTTGCAAAGTATATCCATACTTTTTTCTGAATGGATAAAGAAATGCCTCGGCGCATCCAGGCTTGACCAGTAAACGCCATAATGTTGCCAGCAGTAAGCGTTTGAAACAGGAACCCTTATCAGCAGCGTGCCACCGGTATTTAGCAGGGAGTACAGCTTTTCAAGTATGGCCAGTTGGTTATCCATGTGCTCGAAAGCATGGTTAAGCATAATAAAATCGAAACTGCCCTGCAGGCTGAAAACTTCCTGCTTGTAGATGGAAATATTTTCTGTAAGAATATCCTGCTGTATAAATGGGTCAACACCGGTTAGGTTTGTGAAGCCATTGCTTCGCAGCCTGAATAGCAGGTCTCCGCTGCCGCAACCAACATCCAGGATGGATGTGTTGTAATTTGCTTTCACTTTTTTAATCCAGGCAAAATAATCGGGTTGGTCGTAACCGGCACAGAGAATACTGCCTAATAGTTTGTTTTTGCCAAAAAGCAGGTAATCAGACTGTATCTTTCTCACTTTTTGAGAAAAGGAATTTTTGTCTTCTTTTGCCACCCGGCTTGTTTGATAAGCATAATATTCTGTGGCAGGGTAGTATTTATCAAGATTGGCGGGTGGTTCCACAATCTGGATGCAACCGCAGTTGCTGCACTGGAAATAATCAAATTCATCACCAAAGCCAAACATTCTTTCTGTTGCTTTGAAAATGGTATTGTTGTGGTTATTGCCACAGATTTTACAGTCTGGCATAGTTGGAGCAGCACCTCACGAAAATAACCGGAGGCATTGGCAAACATAAAAATATGGGAATAAATTGTATGCCCCGGAAACAATAGCTTTACAACTTTACACATATTCTAATTTCTGCGTTTATGAATATAGCTGCAGCGGTAACCAAGGTAAAAAGAGAAGTAAAAGGAGATGAAAAATTTTCTATACTGATACCTACCTGGAATAACCTGCCCTACCTGCAGTTATGCATCAACAGCATACGCAAACATTCACAATTTAACCACCAGCTAATTGTTCATGTTAATGAGGGCACGGACGGCACGCTGGAGTGGCTGGCCAACGAGGCCGGAATTTCTTATACCTGCAGTAAGGAAAACATAGGCATTTGCTATGCGCTTAATGTTGCCCGGGATTTAATAACCACTGATTATGTACTGTACATGAATGATGACATGTACGTATGCCCCGGCTGGGACACGGTTCTATGGAAAGAAATAGCGGCGGTTGGGCATAACAGCTTCTTTTTTTCATCCACCGTTATTGACCCGGTGCGCAGCGCCCCCATTATGATTACCAGGAATTATGGAACCAGCATCGAATCGTTCAGGGAGGGGGATTTGTTGCAGGAATATGCGGGCCTGCCTTTTAACGACTGGCAGGGTGCCACTTCTCCACCCAACATTGTACACAAGGATGTATGGGACCTGGTGGGCGGTTACAGTATCGAATTTTCGCCGGGCATGTATTCTGACCCCGACTTTTCCATGAAACTCTGGAAAGCTGGTGTGCGCCTGTTTAAAGGTCTTTCGGAAAGCAGGGCTTATCATTTTGGTTCTATTTCTTTAAACAGGGTTAAGCGCAACAAAGGATATTACACGTTTGTTGCAAAATGGGGCATTACCCAGAATGTTTTTACCAAATACTTCCTGCGCCGCGGAGAGGTTTTTAACGGCCCTCTTGCAGAACCACAGCTTAACAAAGGCCACCAGGTAAAGAATATTTTTAAACAGTTGAAGGCTGCATTTTATGGTGATAAATAACCTGTTTGCGGTTTGCCGGGCAGCGGTGAAACTACCTACAATATGGCGAGATGTTAAATTGGAAGTTTCTGGCGCCGCAGGCGGCAGAAACAAAGCTACATGGTGGGAAAAGCCGCATAGAGCCTCATCCGCCCTTTGGGCACCTTCTCCTAAAGGAGAAGGAAAAAAGGATGAATAATCTTCAGAACGTACAAGAGTGCGACGCAAGTAAAGCTTAAGATAGTTCCTTCTGCCGGGCCCCAAAAACATATTCTTCTCATTGTGCAAAGCACAATTACCCATAAAAAACTGTTCTATTTTTTGTAGTTACCGGCAAACCTGTACAGGTTAAAGTGAGGCGACTGATAGTTTTTTTCAATTTCTGATACCAGCTCTTCTTTCACTATATCGCTCATTCTAATTTTTTGAATAAGCCGGTAAGCTTTTTCGGCGAGCAGTGTTAGCTTCTTATGCGTGTTCACGGAATAGGACTGGTGCTGTTCAATGGCTTTTGCGAGGTCTGCAATGCCCAGCTTTTGTGTGGCAACTGTTTTTAACACAGGCGTGTTATGGTTGGGCGCTGATGTATGCAAGGTTAACCGCAGGCTTTTAAGCATGGCATCGGCTTCGGGCCTGTCTGCCTTGTTTACTACAAAAATGTCCGCAATTTCCATGAGCCCGGCCTTCATGGTTTGAATTTCGTCGCCGGCTTCCGGCACCATTACCACAACGGTTGTATCGGCGAGGGAGGCTATCTCTGTTTCACTCTGGCCAACACCCACCGTTTCAATGATGATGTTATCAAAAGGCCCAGCTTTCATCAGGTCGGTAATCTCAATAATCTTTGGGTGCAGTCCGCCGAGGCTCCCCTTGGAAGAAAGTGAGCGAATGTACACGTTAGGGTTGTTAAACCATTCGCTCATCCTAATCCTGTCGCCCAGCAAAGCTCCGCGGTTAAAAGGTGAGGATGGGTCAATGCAGATAATGCCGGTCTTTTTGCCTTCGCCCATCCAGTGTCCTGTAAGTGCATCCGTAAGGCTGCTCTTGCCTGCACCGGGAGGGCCGGTAATACCGGTTACCCGGGTGTTGTAATTACCAAGTGCCTGCAACAATTGCTCATAACCCGGCACCTGATTTTCAACGAAAGAAATAGCACGGGCAAGCACTTTAAAATTGGCTTGCTGTATGGCTGTTATGGTTTCCTGCACATTCATGGGTTGCAAAAATAAGGTGGTGCGCTGTCTTAAGTTACGCCGCCGGTAATGGCTACAAATATTATCACTATATTTCCGGCTGTTTTACCATCCCGCGTTTGTTTTGCGGTAGGGGGTAAATGGTTAAGTATCTCCCATGCTAAAGCTAAGCGTAGTTATCATAACGTTTAACGAAGAAAAAAATATTGGCCGTTGCGTACAATCTGTAAAGAATGTAGCGGATGAAATAATCGTGCTGGACAGCTACTCAACCGATACTACCGCTGCCATAGCGGAAAGCCATGGCGCCAAAGTTTTTTACCAGGCATTTTTAGGGCATATAGCACAAAAAAACGCGGCTATAGCGAAAGCCTTGTACGGCTGGGTGTTATCGCTGGATGCGGATGAAGCGCTGTCTCCCCAACTTGAGCAGGAAATATTGCAGGTTAAAAAATCTGCTGCCTACAGCGTGTACAGGATGCCCCGTTTTACCAACTATTGCGGTAAATGGATAAGGCATTGTGGTTGGTACCCCGATAAAAAAATACGGCTGTTTGATAAAAGCAAAGGGGCATGGGTAGGCGAAAACCCGCATGATTACTGGCAGCCCTTTAACGCTGATGAGGAAACAGGTAACCTGGCCGGCGACATTTTGCATTACAGTTATTACACACTATCCGACCACATAAAACAAATTGAAAAATTTACGGAGATAGCCGCCCATGCCGCTGTGGCCAAAGGAAAGGATTGCAGCCTGCTTAAAATATGGCTGGGGCCTAAATGGAAATTCTTTAGCGATTACATTATCCGCAAAGGTTTTTTGGACGGATACGAAGGCTACCTTATTTGCAGGTATTCCGCCTGGGCCAGTTTTGCGAAGTACAGTAAAATAAGGCAGTACGCCAAACTGAAAAGAAACAACAGTGAACAGTAAACCACATCTCAGCAATATCATTATCAGCCGCACAGACAGTATTGGAGATGTGGTGTTAACGTTACCGGTGGCGCAGGTAATAAAGCAACATTTTCCCGGCATAACAATAGCCTTTCTCGGCAGGGCTTATACCAGGCCCGTTATAGATGCCTGCAGCCATGTGGATGAGTTTATAGATGTACGCGATTTTTTGCAGCAGGATGTTGTAATAGCAGGCAAAAAGCCGCAGGCAATACTGCATGTATTTCCCGAAAAACAGGTAGCGGCCAGGGCAAAGGCGCTGGATATAAAACTTCGCATAGGCACTACCAACCGGTTTTTTCACTGGGTAAGCTGCAACAAGCTGGTAGCATTAAGCAGGCGTAAATCTAACCTGCATGAAGCCCAACTTAACATGAAGCTGCTGGAAGGCATAGGAATCAATGTTGATATTCCCCTGGAAAAGTTTCCCGGGCTTTTTGGGCTAACTAATGTGCAGCCCCTGGAAGAAAAATTTGCCGCATTGCTGCATCCTGAAAAGTACAATCTTATTCTCCACCCAAAATCCCAGGGCAGCGCAAGAGAGTGGGGGCTGGATAATTTCGCAACCCTGGTAAATAGCCTGGATAGCGCTTTGTTTAAAATTTTTATTTCAGGAACGGATAAAGAAAGAGAGCTGCTAAACCACTTATTTAGCCAGGTGGGCAACAAGGTTACGGATATAACCGGCCTTATACCCTTAGGCCAGTTTATTTCTTTTATTAACCACAGCCATGGCCTTGTAGCCAACAGCACGGGCCCCCTGCATATTGCAGCGGCATTGGGTAAAGACGCGTTGGGCATATACCCGCCCATGCGCCCCATACACCCCGGCCGTTGGGCGCCATTGGGGCAAAATGCTAAGGTATTTGTGCTGGATAAATTTTGCAGCGATTGCAGCAACAATGCTATGCCCTGCCATTGTATTGCCACTGTACCACCAGCCTGGCTGCACAAAGAATTGCAGGCAAGGGCAGAAAAGCTGTTGCAGCTAAAATAGGGAGCTCAACAACAAAAAACTGTTTAAAGAAAGCTCTAAATTTTGCGGTAGTTCCTGAAATCGAACAACCGTATGCCGGTGAGCTTTTCAAAAATGTAGAGTAACTTATTTTTCAGGGAAAACTTCTTTTTAGACACATCCAGTTGCAGGTTCCAGTTTTTTGTGGCAATGCGTTGCTGCATAACAGCCGGGTGGGTGCCGGTAAACTTTTGAAGGCTGTCGAACTGCGTAAAATCAAATACATCGTTAGATGCCAGCCATCCCGCTATCTCTTCATCAGAATGCCAATACACGCTGCTGTTCTTTTGTTTCTTTATCATTTGTTCCGGGCTTTTTACCCAGCCATAGTGATAAATGCAGGCATCTATAGATTTTACGGCAATTTTATTGTTGTTAATGCGAAAACCCTGTGCGTCTTTATAAGACTGTATGCGCTTATCGTTTCGGATGATGCGCACTTCATGGCTGTACCATTTACGGCTATCGCCCACATAATCGTAAGTGCCAAAAAAGTGAAGATATTTAAACAGCAGGCCCTGTACACGGGTATCGTGTTCGTATGCCCTGCACCCGTCCAGTATTGCCTGGTGATATTTTTCATGCACCACTTCATCACTTTGAATGTAAAAAGCCCAGGTGCTCTCAGGGTCAACCAGGTTAAAAGCCTTGTCTGTTTCTACAGCAAGTACGGCGCCGCCTTTTCTTAAAGCAGGGTCCCAAACGGAATGGTGAATCTTTATTTTATCGCTCTTAATGCTTCTTATAAGGGCTTCGGTATCATCGCTGCAGTCACCCACCAGTACAATCATTTCATCTACCACCGGCAGTATGGATGTAATGGCTTCCACAACCGGGTAATCGTTGGCAACCGCGTTCTTAATAATGGTAAAGCCACTTATTTTCATGCCTTATGGTAATGGTATTTGCACAAAGAAAGGAAACCGCTTCGATTTTATATTGTAATTAAGAAAAACAAATGCTGAAAAATTTAATTTGCATTACTTAGCAGGTGCGTATGATAAATTTTATTCCCATATTTCCGCTCAATATTGTTGTTTACCCAGGCGAGCAGTTAAACCTGCACATTTTTGAAGAGCGTTACAAACAACTGGTTAACGAGTGTTACAAAGACAATAAGCTCTTTGGCATCCCTTCTGTTATTGATAACAAGGTTGCCGATATGGGCACGCTGGTACGTGTAACCGAAATAGTGGAGGTATATGAAGACGGCAGGATGGACATACGTACAGAGGGGCTGCGCATTTTTAATATCCTTGAGATTATTAAAAGCATACCCGATAAATTGTACAGCGGCGCCATTGTTAACTATCCTGATACGGTTGACACAAAAAACCTAAGGATGATGCGCCGCATCATGATGTCAATAAGAGAACTGCATAAGCTGCTAAAGGTTACCAAAGATTTTAAAAAGCCGGATGATGAGTTGGTAAGTTACGATGTGGCACACCATGCCGGCCTGTCGTTGCAGGAAGAATATGAACTGCTTGGCCTTTTGCTGGAAGACCAACGCCTGGAGTACCTAAAACGCCACCTGAACAAGGTAATACCCATTATTGGCGGCATAGACAACCTTAAAGAAAAAATTCAGCTAAACGGCCATTTTAAGGAGCTTAAAGGGTTTAACTTGTAGCTATGCACAGTAATTATCATCATCCCGTATAATTCATATTTATTTGGTTCCCGCCTGTGGTATTTTATGGCATCGCCTGTTGTGTCACTCACTTGTACGGCTGGTTTTTCATGGCATCTTTTTAGCCCGGATAGGGTAGCCAAACCAATAATTATAAACCAGCAATTATCAAATAACAGGGCATGGAATAAGCAAAGTTGTTGCACTATGTTGAGTAGTGCTAAAGGTGTACAAGTGAGCAATCCTGCGTGTCAACGCAGCAGGATTGGAAACAACCTTCCTGCTTGAGATAGTAGTAATCCTGCTAAGTACATAAAAAATTGTTCAATAAAATTTTCCGTACAAACCCAACATCACTCCCTAATTTAGCGGCTTTACCATTGTATGCAAACCACCCTCTGCTTCGATTTTGGAAATACACGCCTTAAATGTGCCGTTTTTAACGATGCGCTGCTGAAAGATGTAATAGTGCTGAACGATGACTCTGTAAGCAGTGTTCAGCAAGTGCTGAATGAGTACAAACCTTACAAGACCTTGCTTTCATCGGTTATTAAGCATAATCCTGAAATTGAAACGCTGCTGGCTGCAAACAGTGCATTTCACAAGCTTGGCCATCTTAGCAAGCTGCCCGTTACCACACCGGTGGGCAAACCTGAAACCATTGGCGCAGACAGGCTGGCACTGGTTACAGCCGCTGTGCACCTGCACCCTAAAAAGCACAACCTGGTAATCGGGCTTGGCTCCTGCATTACATACAACTTCGTTAATAAATTTCATGAATTCCTGGGTGGTAGCATTTCGCCGGGGCTGGAAATGCGCTTTAAAGCCATGCACGATCATACCGCCCTGTTGCCGCTGGTCAAGCCAGACTGGAACTTTCCGCTGGTAGGTTACGATACACGCACCAACATGTTAAGCGGCGTAATATTGGGGATAAGCAAGGAAATTGACGGAATTATAGAGGAATATGAGGAAAGGTACAGTGATTTTAACGTGCTTTTAACCGGAGGTGATATGCCCTTTTTTGTGCCGCATCTCAAAAAGAAGATATTTGCAGACCCTTATTTAATCTATAAAGGTTTGTATGCTATCAGCGAGTTCAATTAATAAACATAGTGCTCTTTTTGTTCTTACACTGTTTGTTTTTTCTAATCTTCTGGCCCAGGAAAACTCCCCATATTCCCGTTACGGTATAGGCGAAGAATATGCTAACCAGCATGTTGCAACAAAATCATACGGCGGAATAACTACCACTTATGCGGATGGACAAGCCATCAACGTTTCTAACCCGGCTTCTTATGGCAGCATAGCATTGGTTACCTACGATTTAGGTTTTGCCATAGACCGCCGTACGCTTCGGCTGGCCAACCCGGTTGATAAATACACCTCCACCAACTTTATTCCCAATTACGTAATACTGGGCATACCGCTAAGCCGGGGAAAAGGCTGGGGTATGGCATTGGGCTTCAGGCCTGTTACAAGGGTAAACTATAGCATTGTAGATACTACACAGCCACCCATTGGCGGCACAACACGGTTACAAACTTTGTACGAAGGCAACGGCGGCATGAATGAATTTTTCTGGGGGTTGGGCAAAAGGTTCAAAAATTCACTGAGCATTGGCTTTAATGTGGGGGTTGATTTTGGGCGCAAGCAAACCAATACACGCACCGCTCCCGTAGACAGTGTTTACTTCTACAAAGGCAACCGTGCCACCACCACTACTTACCGTGGCCTCTTTTTAAACGGCGGCCTTCAATACGATATCAAGCTGAAAAAGAAAGAAGATAAAATAAAAAACACCACCTCTACGCTGTTAATGCGTGTCGGCGCTTTTGGAACGTTGGGCAATACGCTGAATGCGGAAACCGACGTGCTTACAGAAACCTTTGAATACGATCAAAGCGGTGGTGTAAGAACCATTGATACCATAGAGTACCAGCAGGCGGAAGATGGCAAAATAAAATTGCCGCAAACGGTGCGTGGCGGCCTTTCGTTCATTAAAAAGATATCAGACGGTTTTAGCACTTATGATAAATGGAGCGTAGCTGTTGAATACAATAAAGCCCAGTGGAGCGATTACCGCTTTTATGGCGCTAAAGACGAGTTGATCAATAACCACATGTTCCGCACCGGCGCTTCGCTTACGCCCAACAATCCTTTTTCAGACAAAAGCATGTTTGCACGTTCTACCTATCGTGTTGGCTTTTACACCGGCAAAGATTTTATCAATGCCGATGGTAATGAGTTAAAAGTGTTTGCATTTACAGCAGGCTTTGGCTTTAATATCCGCAAAAGAAGATCCTTCGATAACCAGTTTACGCTCATCAATACTTCGTTTGAATGGGGCAAGCGTGGCAGTAACGTTAATAATATAACAGAAAGCTTTTTCAGGTTTTCCGTTGGGTTATCTTTGAGCGATGTTTGGTTCATCAAGCGCAAATATGAATAACAGGTTTTTACGACAACTATATTTTGCGGCAGCTTTTATTACAGGCTGCCTTTTTTTATGCGCCTGCGAAAACGATATTAAAGACGTTCATGCGCTTGGCAAGAAAAAGCCTGGTATTGATGAAGTGTACAATATGGTAAGCTACCTTAGCGAAGTGGGCCGTGTAAAAGCCAAACTTACAGCCCCTCTTATGCTGCGTTACCAGGATACACCCCGTTTTACCTTTCCCAAAACCCTGCACGTTGATTTTTACGACAGCACCCTTAAAGTAGAAAGCCAGCTTTTTGCCAAATACGGCCAATACCTCGACAACCAGGATAAAGTGTATTTAAAAGACAGTGTTGTAGTATTTAATGTAAAAGGCGACACCCTGTTTTGCGATGACCTTTGGTGGGATAAAAGCAAGGAGAGTTTTTCCACAGATAAAAAGGTTTCCATTCATAAACCTTTTGGCGAAACAACCAACGGTATTGGCCTTACGGCAAAACAGGATTTCAGCAAATGGACCATTTTTAAAATTCAACCTAACACTTTCTTCAACTACGCCGATAGCGGGCTTACGGAATAACAATATTATTTTCAGGGGGTGCCCCCAAGCTATCGCAAGGGGTCGGGCTTTCCGCTCCTATTCCGCCACAAAGCCACCGCGCAACACCTTCAGCGGGGGGACTGCGTCCGCAACCATCGTCAAAGCAACGTTTAGTTGCTTTGACGATGGTTGTGCTTCAATCCCTCACCCAAAGTGTAACAGGCTCATTTTTTTGAAGGCAGGTTGCTGTGCCAATACAAAAACAGTAAGCATTAAACCTTCGACAACCATATTTGGCAAACCGGTAAAACACTATATTTGGGTATGAACGACATGTACACCTTAATACTGCTGGTGATAACACTGCTGTTTATCGGCTTCTTTGGCGGGCTGGAAATAGCGTTTATCAGCGCCAATAAACTGGGTATAGAACTTCGCAAAAAACAAGGAAAAAAAAGCGGCATATTGCTTTCTCATTTTATGGAAGAGCCTGCCAAATTCCTGGGCACCTGCCTCATTGGGTTTAACGCCTTCCTGGTAATTTTTGCCCTGTTGTTCAGCAGGCTAAGCAATACATTATGGTCGTACTTAAATTTCGGCGGCGGCTCTTATCTGCAACTGTTACTCAATACTCTCGTATCCGCATTTGTTGTGCTCATTTTCGGGGAGTTTTTGCCTAAAGCCATTTTCAGGGCTAAGAATGATGCATTGCTTAATTTTTTTGCACCGGTAATCAATTTCTTTCATAGTTTTTTTTACTGGATAGCTGTAGTTTTTGTAAACATCAGCCAGTGGATACTCAAAAACCTGTTTAATGTACGGGTAAAGGATAAAGACGCTTTTTCAAGTATTGACCTGCAACATTTTTTGCAGCAGATAGAGCAGCAGGATGAGAGTAATGACGAGCTGAACAACGATTTATATAAAAACGCACTTTCGTTGCCTGCTGTCAAAATTCGCCAGTGCCTTGTGCCACGTACAGAAATTGAAGCGGTGGAAATAAACACAAGTATCGCAGAAGTAAAAAAGCATTTTATTGATACCAAGCTCAGTAAAATAGTAGTGTATAAAGAGAATATTGATAATATACAAGGCTACGTTCACCAGCTTGACCTGTTTAAAAAGCCAGCCAGCCTGGAAGCGGTTTTACTGCCCATACCCGCCGTTCCTGAAAGCATGAGCGCTATGGACCTCATCACCAAGTTTTCCAAAGAAGGTAAAAGTGTAGCCTGGGTGGTGGATGAATTTGGCGGTACCGCCGGTATTGTAACCATGGAAGATGTACTGGAAGAGATTTTTGGGGAAATAAAGGATGAATACGATACAGAAGAGTTTGTAGAAAAGCAGATTGCCGAAAACGAGTTTATTTTTTCCGGCCGGCTGGAGTTGGATTACCTGAAAGGCAAGTACGATTTTGAGTTCCCGGAAAATGAATCAGAAACACTCTCTGGCTATATTATCAATGCCCACGAAACCATACCACGGTTAAAGGAAAGAATTATTATTGAGCGTTACGAATTTGATGTGCTGAATGTAAGCGATACCCGCATTGAAATGGTTAAGATGAAGGTGCTGAGATAAAGCCAGCCTGTTTTTTGATTACAGGCTGCCGTAGCGGTACTCTGCCACCAAATTTCCTGTAGGCAAGAAACCTGTCAGCCTCGTTTTATTTGCCTTCTGCCTGTGATGGTTGATTGTTCTAACCGGCTGATTACAATTACTTTCCACATTAAAAGCCAAACATTTACTACTACCAATTTGCCAATCACCTTACCCCCCTTACAATTCACCATCTTTTTAGCGATTGAATATTCCATACAGTTAACTTTGCCTGCCTGATTAAGGGGTATAAACGTAATGGCAAAATCATTTTTAGGCAGAAGAAGTGGCGAAAAACAGGAGATGGCGTTTGTTGACCATCTTGAAGAACTTCGCTGGCATATTATCCGTTCGGTTATCGTAATACTGGTGATGGCCGTTATTATTTTCATCAACATCCGCTGGGTATATGAAAATATAATCGCAGGGCCCATCAACCCGAGTTTTGTTAGCTATAAAGCACTCTGCGACTTTAGCCATTGGTTGCATATTGGTGATGCGCTTTGTATGCCGCCGGTAAAGGTGATATTGCAAACCACCGTTGTTGGCGGGCAGTTTCTCAGTGCTATTTCCATATCTTTCATTGGAGCATTCATTGCCGCTTTTCCGTATGTTTTCTGGGAGTTCTGGCGATTTGTGAAACCAGCATTGAAACCTAAGGAAGTAAAGAATACGAGGTTTATTATTTTTTGGGTATCATTTTTCTTTTTTTTAGGTGCGGCTTTCGGTTATTTTATACTTGGCCCCTTTACTTTTAATTTTCTTACAAGTTTTAAACTGGGCTTTATGGTTGAAACTAAACCTACCATAAATGACTACCTGGATAATCTTACCAATATTGTACTGGGTTGTGGCCTTGCCTTTGAACTTCCTGTATTGTCATTCGCACTTACCCGTATAGGCATAATTACCCCCGGCCTGCTTAAGCGTTCCCGCAAATTTGCTATTGTTGTGATATTGATTGTGGCTGCCGTAATAACACCCAGCCCAGACTGGATGAGCCAGCTAATTGTATTTATCCCACTGTTCCTTTTATACCAGTTGAGCGTTCTCATATCCTCACGTGTATACAAGAAAATGGAGAAAGAAAGCGAAGAGTGGAGCTAAGAAAACAACGGCAAATAAAGTTTTAAAATACAATATCATGAGCACATCCGTTTTTGACATTAGCAAACCAATAGCCATAGGTTGCGACCATGCCGGGTTTGATTACAAAGAGCCTATTAAAAACTGGCTTCGCGAAAAAGGCTGGCAGGTAACCGATTTTGGAACGGATTCTGCGGACTCTGTTGATTATCCTGACTTTGCCCACCCCGTAGCTACCGCTGTTGAAACAGGTGTGGCATCTTTCGGTATTTTACTTTGCGGCAGTGCCAATGGTGTGGCCATAACGGCCAACAAACACCAGGGCATTAGTGCCGGGCTTGTGTGGCACAATGAGGTAGCCAAACTGGTACGCCTGCACAACAATGCCAATGTTATTTGCCTGCCTGCCAGGTTTATTTCCGTTGAAGAAGCGTTGCAATTTGTGGAAACTTTTATTACAACTGCGTTTGAAGGCGGCCGCCATGCAAGAAGGGTTGGCAAGATGGCCTGCATGTAAGTATGGCCCCGAAAGGAAGCGGGACAATGTTATTAAATTAAGCTGTCAGCCTGAGCCTGTCGAAGGCGGCGTTGGCGAAAACGCAGCTTGCATACTCCGGTTTCGCCCCGGAATTTCTGGACTCAACCTGACATTCGTTTCTTAACTTAATTACATTGGGAAGCGGGATGCGGGTTTAGTTGCTGCGCAAAGCTTTGCAGTACAAGAGTGCGACGCAACGATGCCTCATTCATATTCTTAGCCGGGCCCATAATAAAAAAAGGGCAAAGCCCGCCGTAAGGCAAGGAAATAAAAACGAATCATTCATCCAGATACTTTATTAAGCGTATGAAGAAATTGATTTTTGCTGTTTGCCTGTTCTTTTCCGTTTGCGGTTTTGCGCAAAGCAGGATAAGCGAACACAACAGTATTGGCTGGTACGCTTTTTTTGTTTCCCCACGTATTACTGACAAACTTAGCGGGCATATAGAGTACCAGTGGCGGCGTGAAGATTTTATCAGCAATTGGCAGCAAAGCCTGTCACGCATTGGGCTTACCTACAAAATTAATAGCCAGGTAAGCGTGCAGGCTGGTTATGGCTGGATTGTTACCTATCCCTACGGCAAATATTCCCTTGCTGCTGTACCCAAAGATTTTCCTGAACACCGCATTTACGAACAGTTACAGGTAACCACACCGGTTGGCAAAACAACACTGAGCCACCGTTTGCGGCTTGAGCAACGCTGGCTGGGCCGCCTTAACAGCATACAAAGCGAAAAGCCGGATAGCTGGATTTTTTTAAACCGTTTTCGGTATATGCCCCGGCTGGATGTTCCGCTGAACGACAAGCTGTATACCGCGCTATACGATGAAATTTTTATAGGCTTTGGTAAGAATGTTGGCGAGAATGTATTTGACCAAAACCGTGTGGCCTTGTTGCTTGGCTATAGGTTTAGCAAGGCGGTAAGGGCCGAAGCCGGCTTTCTAAACCAAACGGTGCAGCTTGCCCGGGAAATTGATAACAAGAACGTGTTTCAATACAACAATGGCTTTATAATTAACACATACATCAACATAAATTAAATGCTTGGCGGTTAAAAAATTTTAAGGTTATTTGCACCGCTAACCAGTTAATTAATAAAACTCTTAATTGCGCAAAAATTATGCAGCCTAAGTACAAGCGTATTCTGTTAAAACTTTCCGGAGAGGCTTTAAGTGGTAATAAAAGCGGTGGCTTTGACCCCTTTAACCCCGCCGTTATTGAGCAATACGCCAATGATATTAAACTGGTTACTGACCAGGGCATACAGGTTGCAATAGTGATAGGCGGCGGCAATATTTACCGTGGCATGAATGAAAGTGAGAGCGGTATTGAGCGGGCCCACGGTGATTATATGGGCATGCTGGCTACCATGATTAATGGCATGGCCATGCAGGCCATGCTGGAAAAAATTGGCGTATTTACCAGGTTGCAAAGCGCTATTAAGATGGAACAAATTGCAGAGCCCTACATACGCCGGCGAGCCATGCGCCACCTTGAAAAAGGCCGTGTGGTAATTTTTGGAGCAGGCACCGGTAACCCTTATTTTACCACTGATACCGCCGGCTCGCTAAGGGCTATCGAAATAAAAGCAGATGTAATTCTTAAAGGCACCCGTGTAGATGGTATTTACACCGCCGACCCTGAGAAAGACCCCACCGCCACACGTTACGATAAAATCAGCTTCCAGGAATGCATCAGCAAAGGATTGAAAGTGATGGATATGACCGCCTTTACACTGTGCATGGAAAACAAACTGCCTATCATTGTGTTTGACATGAACAAACCCGGCAACCTGCTAAAACTGGTTGAAGGAGAAGCAGTGGGTACGCTGGTTAGTTAGATGCAGGGAAAATGTGGGATGTAAGGTTGTGTTTAAGTAAAACTTACAAAGTATGAAATACTTTATCTCCGGAAGGGGTAACACGTTGTATGTATAATGTTCCCAGCCTGTATTTTCGGCCGTGGGCTTTTTATCTCTCTATTCATATCTTTCACTAGCGCTTTTTACAACCTGCACGCTTTAAAAGCCTTTCCCATATTATCAATTATATCGCCGGGCAGCAGGCTTTCTTCGCTTTGGTTTTCCAGGGCAATATCCGCCGCCAGGCCGTGCAGGTACACAGCCGTCAGGGCAGCATGCAAAGGTGGGTACTGCTGGGCCAGCAAAGCTGTAATAATGCCGGTTAGCACATCGCCGGAGCCCCCGGTAGCCATGCCCGGGTTGCCGGTAGTATTAAACCATCCTTTACCATCGCAGGCCACCAGACTGTACCTTCCTTTAAGCACAATAATTAAAGAAGATTCCTTACTGTATTGTATGGCCTTGTTAATCCTGTCAAAATCACTGGCGCTCTCGCCAAAAAGCCTGTCAAATTCTTTGGGGTGAGGCGTCAGTATAGAACGTATGGGCATTTCCGGCAGCAAACGGTTATTGCCGGCCATTATATTCAGCGCATCCGCGTCAGCAACAATGGGTTTTGTATAAGCGCTTAGTAACCTGGTAAGCAGGGTTGCTGCATCGGTTTTTGTGCCCAGCCCCGGCCCTATGCCAATAGCGTTGTATTTGTTCCAGTCAATGGGTTCTGTTCTTGTTACGGCCATCGCCTCCGGCAGGTTGCCATGCAGTATGGGCAGGCTGCTTTCCGGCAGGCTGCAGGTTAGCAGGCCGGCGCCGCTGCGCAGGCATGCCCTGGCAGCAAGCAAAGCGGCGCCAATTTTACCGGTATTGCCTGCCAGCAGCAAGGCATGCCCGTAAGTGCCTTTATGAGAAAAGTTTTTGCGTACAGGCACCAGCCGGTTAATCAAACTATGTGTAGTTAGCTGCAGGCTTGTTTCAACAACTTGTAAAAAGCCGGGGTGCAGGCCAATATCCAATACGGCAACCTCACCAAAAAAGGCAGCATTTTCAGCTACTAAAAAGCAAAGCTTTAACGATTGAAAGGTGAGTGTTGCCGATGCTTTTACAATGCTGTTGCCCAGGGAGCTTTTGTGGGTAAACATGCCGCTGGGCACATCAATGGCAATAACGGTTGCACGGCAGTTATTAATATGCTCTACCAGTTCGGCGCTTAAATCCTGTAAAGGCCTGTTGAGGCCAGACCCGAACAAAGCATCAAGCACCAAACAGCCTTCATCCAGCTCAGGGAAAAACTCAGAAGATTGTATAAAGTAAATTTCCCTGGTCAGCTCATGCATTCGGCTAAGGTTGGCCTGAAAATCTTCCGTTCCTTTTGCTCCAAATTCAAGAATATACAGCACGGGGTTAAAGCCCTCGTTGATTAGCTGCCTGGCAATAGCCAGCCCATCACCGCCATTATTGCCCTTGCCGCAAAATATTTTGATGGAGCGGTATTCTGCAGGCTGCTGGATAATCCAGTCAGTGCAGCGCCGGGCAGCCCTTTCCATCAGGTCAAGCGATGTAATAGGTTCATGTTCTATAGTGTACGCATCCCACTGGTGTATTTGCTGGGCATTCAGAATTTTCATACCGGTATTTATAGCTGTGATAATTGTGTGGCTTGGCTACTTAAAGTTAGGGTAGTTTATGGTATGTTGGCGGCGCACGGCATTACATAGATGAGGGCCATACATTTTTTTGTACAGCATTTTTATGGTACCGGCTGCAGTATTCCATAGCATCGCCTGTTGCGTCGCAATCCGTTCATCGGCTGGTTCATTGGGCGGCTTTTCAGACCCGGGTAGGGTTGTAGTGTCTGCCACCTTAGGTGCCAGACACGTCAACAACAAGAGGCTTTTTAATTATCAGGGAGGTAATAGGCTCTAGTGTCTGCCACCCTAAGGGTGCCAGACACGTTGCCCACAGCAGGTTTAATCATCAGGACGGTCACGCCCAATATGTGCACCCATACAACAGGCACAACGCTGAATACTCTTTACCAATCCTGCATCCCGTGTTTTACAAAGCCCCATCGGGGCGATATGTTAGAAGAAAGGGAGAGCAGCGCACATACCTGGGCAATAACTGTTTTCTTAGCAGGCCCCTGCACAACATGCCGCCCCGATGGAGTTTTGCAACCGGGGCCGGCACTGCTGCAGTGTCTGCCAGCTTTGTTACAGTACACGTTAGCCATTCAGGGTATAGAACTGCTCCGTTAAGTGCCTTTTATTTTGACCTTCCATTACCGGCACGCTTTAATGCTTAAGGCGCCTAAGGGTTGCAGAAGCGGGTGCAGCATCTTGCAGTGTCTGCCAGTTATAAGCCTTTTAAACTTCAACAGACCGGCAACTTGTAACCGGTAAGCTGCAACTGGTCTTCGGGTGAGGGATTGAAGCGGATACCCCGGTGAAGGTTTTGTGCCGTGGCCTTGTGCCGGAGTATGAGCGGAAAGCCCGACCCCTTGCGATAGCTTGGGGGCACCCCCAAAAACATTTATTTTTATACAACCCTACAAACCCGGTGCAGCATATAAATGCGTTGCCACTTCCTTCAATTCGCCATAAAGCAACAGCATGTGGAAAATTTTTAGCAAAACCTTCTGCAACATCCGGCTTGCAATACCCGTCAGTAATGTATTTTGTTGTAGTAAAACAAAGGGTATTGTTGCAAAAGAGTTTGCTGAACATAAAAAGCGCTGTAAAAAACAAATGGTTACGTTGGGGCATTTTATCATTATCCGGCCTTGCAGCGCTGTACGTGCTTGCTTTGGTGATAATGCAGTTTTATGCCGGCAGTAAAAAAGTGCAGATGCTTGCCATTATTAACCAGGTGCTAAGAGACAATATCAACGGTAATGCATCCATAGAAGATATTGAGATAAACGGCTGGCGTTATTTTCCTTACATAGAAGTGCGGCTGGTAAATGTTTCTGTTAAAGACAGCCTTAACAAGCCGCTGTTATCGGCGGGCTCCGTTGCAACCACATTCAGCCTTATTGAACTGGCCGGTAAAAAGAAAAAATTAGACAACATTATTGTAAAAGAAGGGCTCTTTCACCTGTATACGAACGCCAATGGTTATACCAATAAATACCTGCTCCAGTTAAAAAAGCAGGCGGATACAGGCCAGCCTGCGGCAAAGGGCAAACAAACGGTTGACATTAGGACCATTGAAGCGGAAGATGTAGAACTGCTGATTGAAGATGAAAGCAAAAACAAAAAATTTGAGCTGACGGTAAATGAGTTGGAGGCGCACTTAACACGTAAAGGTCCGCTGCTTTTTATTGATGCCGAAGAAGCCTGTACCATGAAAGCGGGCCTTGGCTTTAACCTGGAGAGAGGATCTTACCTGCAAAACAGCAAGCTGGAAGCTGAATGGAAGCTAAAACTGGATATACCTGCAAAAAATATATCTTTCGATAAAACTGAACTGGAAATTAATGGCCAGGATTTTACAATGGCAGGCTTTTTTGACTTTTCAGCCAAAGCGAAATTTGGGTTGCAGTTTGAAACAAAGGAAATTGATTATGGCAATGCATTGGCTATTCTTACCTCATCTGTACGTGGTAAACTGCAAATGTTGCAAGTGGATGAGCCGCTGGATGTAAAAGGCCAGGTTGAGGGCTCGCTGCTTCCGCACACTATTCCTTTTGTAAAAGTATCATGGTCCACGCAATACAACAGGCTGCAAACGCCCGTAATTGAGTTTACTGACTGTGGGTTTACCGGCAGTTACACGAATGAAGTAATAAAAGGGGTGCCACGTACCGATGCCAATTCCCGTGTTGTATTTGATAAGTTTTCCGGTAACTGGGATGGTATTCAAACCTCCGGCTCAGGCATTGCCATTAACAACCTTGAAACACCGGTTTTGCAACTTAACCTGCAGGCCAACAGCGACCTGGAAAACCTGGACAGCAAGTTTGCGCTTAAAACACTCAAGTTTATATCCGGCAAGGCCAGGTTTGACATGCATTACACCGGGCCTTTAAAGGCTGATAAATCTATTATTGAAAACGCTACGGGCAACCTGCATGTACAGGATGGGGTGATAACTTACCTGCCACGTAACTTTACTTTTACCAACTGCAGCGGCACCGTTAATTTTTTAGAAGACAGCATAATGGTAAACCAGTTGCGTTGCCGGTACAGGCAAAATAACTTTTTGATTACCGGCCATGCTGCCAATATACGTAAGCACAACGGCCTGCAGGATTCTACCAAAGCCTCAATATACTGCGATGTGTATTCCCCATTTGTAAACCTGAAAGACTTTAGCGGGTTGTTTTCCACTCCGGTACAAACAGGCGGCAGGAGAAAAGTTGCAGGGGTGCGTTTTGCACGTACAGCCACTACCGTTGATAACCTGCTGGAAAAGGGAGCTTTGCAGGTGAACATGAATGCGGACTCGTTAAAGCACGGGCTATTTACCGCGGGCAACCTGCGTGGCAGTATTGTATTCAGCCAGCATAATTGGGAGATTCCCTCGGTTTCATTCCGCCTGGCCGACGGCATGTTAAACGCCAGGGGCAGTGTGCAAAATGCCGGCGCAGGTGCAAGGGCAAACCTTACTGTAAACATGCACCAGATGAATGTGCAAAAACTGTTTTATGCTTTTAACGAGTTTGGACAGGATGGCATAACCAGCCAAAACATAAGGGGCGTACTACAGGCAGGCGCTAATATAACTACCGCCATCAGCGATTCCGGCAGCCTTGTAACAAACAGTTTAAAAGGCACAGTGGATTTTTCTTTGCGGGATGGGGAGTTGCTGAATTTTGAACCACTTATAAAGCTTAAGAACTTCATCCTGAAAAACAAGGAGGTGAATGATGTAAAGTTTGCTGAACTGAAGAACCGGTTACAGATAGAAGGTGACAAAATTTACATTAGCCGCATGGAGATACAATCAACCGTATTAAGCATGTTTATAGAAGGTGTTTATGGTACCAGGGGCAATACAGACCTGCTTATACAATTACCCATGAGTAACCTTAACCGGCGTGATAAAACCTACAATCCTCAAAACATTGGCGTGAATGCCAAAGTGGGGCCCAGCATACGTGTAAGAGCTGTTTCGGGCGATGATGGAGACCTTAAGTTTAAGCTTACCTTTTCAAGGAAAACGAAAGACAGGTAGTAGCCTTACGAAATGCTAAAGGTATCTGGCTGCCCTTTCCAGGTCTTCCGGGGTATCTATTTCCACGCCCATGTAATCTACAATTACCATTTTAAGAGGCACACCATTTTCAAGATAACGGAGGCATTCGATTTTTTCGGCAGATTCCAGGGGTGTTATGGGCCAGTTGGTAAAATTGAGCAGCGCCTGCTTGCGGAAAGCATATACACCAATATGCTCATAGTAAACAATAGCGGCCTGGGTGCTCCGCGGGTACGGTATAACGGAACGGCTGAAGAAAAGGGAGTTGCAGTTTTTATCTACGGCAACTTTTACATAGTTGGGATCGTCAATAAATTTTTGCTCTTTCAATACCTGCATCAGGCTGGCCACCTGCACTTTTTTACCCTCTTCTCCTTCAAACACGTTCAGCAGTTTTTTTAAAGGTTCTTTTTTAACAAAAGGCTCATCGCCCTGTACGTTTACCACAATATCAACCTGCATGCTGGCAACAGCTTCGGCAATGCGGTCACTGCCGCTTTCGTGCTGCTTCCTGCTCATTACCGCCTTGCCACCGTGGGTTGTTATTTCATTAAAAATAATATCGCTGTCTGTAGCTACGATTACCTCGTCAAATAAACCGGTAGCCAGGGTATTGTCGTAGGTATGCCTTATAACAGGTTTAGCGCCCAGCATTTGCATCAGCTTGGCAGGAAAACGCGTTGCCGCGTAACGTGCAGGTATCAGCGCAACTTTTTTCATGGGCCAAATTTAATACCGCCTGTCAATTGCAGGCTATTTTAATTGGTCAATTTAAATATCTTGGCTGAATGGAATACCTGGAACATTTAAAGAAAGACAAAAAACTGGGCATAGCCATAAGCGGGCCGGTGGATGAGATTGTGCCACGCAGGCACATAGCATTCCTGCTGATGAGCAGCATCATGAGCCAGCAACTGAGTACCAAAGTAGCGGCTGTAATAAAGCAGCGTTTCCTGGCACTGTACGGTGGCAAAATACCCAAATCGCAACAGGTACTGGATACGGCTTCGGAACAATTGCGTGCCATCGGTTTATCCAACGCTAAGGTGAGCTACATTAAAAATGTGGCGGCGTTTTGCATTGAACGCAAGATTACCGATAAAATGCTGATGGCAATGGACAACGAGGCTGTTATTGAATTACTTACCGAAATTAAAGGAGTAGGCCGCTGGACGGTGGAAATGTTGCTGATGTTCAGCCTGGGCCGCGAAGATGTTTTTGCCATAGACGACTGGGGGTTGCAGAACGCTGTTATTAAATTGTACAAGCTTGACACTTCTGATAAAAAAAAGCTTCGTGAAAAAATATTGCGTATTTCTGCCAAATGGAGCCCTTACCGCAGCTATGCCTGCCTGTACCTGTGGCGGTGGAAGGATAATAAGCCAGCGGTAGAGGAGGTAATCAACAAATAGACGCTGATTATTACTGCATTGGATGTGTTGTAAAAAAAAATTACAAAGCTCTTGGCAGATATGCAAAATCTCCTATTTTTGCAGCCCGATTAGAAATAACGGATATTCCTGAATAGCTCAGTTGGTTAGAGCATCTGACTGTTAATCAGAGGGTCGCTGGTTCAAGTCCAGCTTCAGGAGCATAAAAAGCCACCACTTGCAGGTGGCTTTTTTTGTTGTGTATAAAATTGGTAAAGATGGTGCAATCTGTTTACTAATACCCGCTTAAATGGCCCCATAAAAAACCGAACGTACAAGGGAGTGACACAACCAAAGCCTCATAGTAGTAACCAAAGTCCGTCCCCGTAAAAAGCCTGCCACCGGCAGGCATAGTAACAACACATATACAACTTTTTACCCGCATTTTAGTTAAATAGCCCGGAAATTGTTATACGCAACTGTTGATAAACCGGCAAACGCAACAGGGGGTGGCGATACGGAAAAATCAACATTCCTTTTCCACAACCTGTGCATATTTCAAGGTTCTTTTTTTCATTGTATCGGGATATTTTCGTCAACCGCTAACGATTCAGTTGACAGGGACCACATAAAGAAAAACCGCATTTCCTAACTTATTAAATTATTATAATCATGGCCAGGCAATCCACAAAAGGGCTGCAGTTTCAACGCCGCTTTACCAAAGAAGGGGTAAGCGTTTACGACTTGTTTGAATATGATTACCGCACCAGCGTAATCAGGAACCCCAGTGGGGAAGTAGTGTTTGAAATGAATAATGTGGAGGTTCCGAAGCAGTGGAGCCAGATTGCCACAGATATATTGGCGCAAAAATATTTTCGCAAAGCAGGTGTGCCACAGGCTGATGGCTCCCTGGGGCGTGAAACATCTGTTAAACAGGTAGCCCACCGTATGGCCAACTGCTGGCGGATATGGGGTGAAAAATATAATTACTTCGCCAGCAAAAAAGACGCGGATGTTTTTTACGAAGAACTGGTGTACAGCATCCTTAACCAGGCATGTGTACCTAACAGCCCGCAATGGTTTAACACCGGCCTGCACGCCAGCTACGGTATTACCGGTAAACCACAGGGCCATTATTATGTGGACCCGGTTGATGCAAAACTGAAAAAATCTGAAAACGCTTATGAGCGGCCCCAGCCACATGCCTGTTTTATTTTAAGCGTTAGCGATGACCTGGTTAATGATGGCGGTATCATGGACCTGTGGGTTAGGGAAGCAAGGATTTTTAAATATGGTTCTGGTGTTGGTACTAACTTTTCCCAAATACGCGGTGAAGGTGAAAAACTGAGCGGCGGCGGTACATCCAGCGGTTTAATGAGTTTCTTGAAAATAGGCGACCGTGCAGCCGGCGCTATTAAAAGTGGAGGTACCACCCGCCGTGCGGCTAAAATGGTGTGCCTTGACCTGGACCACCCCGAAATAATGAATTTTATTAACTGGAAGGTAGAAGAAGAAAAGAAAGTAGGCGCCCTTATAGAGGCTGGTTACGATAACCACTACGAAGGAGAAGCTTACCTTACAGTTTCAGGCCAAAACTCTAATAACTCCGTACGCATACCCAACGAATTTTTTGAAAAACTTGAAAAAAATGAAGATTGGGAATTAAAGGCCCGTACTGATGGCCGTGTAATGAAAAAAGTGCCAGCCAGGGAAGTGTGGAACCAAATTTCTTACGCAGCCTGGCGTTGCGCTGACCCAGGCACGCAATATGATACCACTATTAACGAATGGCATACCTGCCCGCAGGGTGGCCGCATCAATGCGTCTAACCCCTGTAGCGAGTACATGTTCCTGGATAATACGGCCTGCAACCTGGCTTCTGCCAACCTGATTAAGTTTTTTGATAAGGAAAAGAATGAATTTGATATAGAAGGTTTTGAATATACCTGCCGCCTGTGGACGGTTGTGCTGGAAGTTTCTGTGCTGATGGCGCAGTTCCCTTCCAAAGAAGTGGCACAACTGTCTTACGACTACAGAACACTGGGACTTGGTTTTGCCAACCTGGGCACTGTATTGATGGTGAGTGGGATACCTTACGACAGTGAAGAAGCCCGTGGCATTGCCGGCGCTATCAGCGCTATTATGACGGGTATTGCTTATAAAACTTCTGCTGAGCTGGCCGAAATACTGGGCCCCTTTGCTAAATACGAAGAAAATAAAGCAGATATGCTGCGTGTTATGCGTAACCACCGTGCCGCAGCATACGATGCTTCAGAGGCTTATGAAGGCCTTAGCGTAAAGCCAGTAGGCATTAACGCTAAGTACTGCCCTGATAACCTGTTGAAAGCCGCTACCAAGGCCTGGGACGATGCTGTGCAACTGGGAGAAAAATTCGGCTATCGCAATGCGCAAACCACCGTTATAGCACCTACAGGTACCATTGGCCTGGTAATGGATTGCGACACCACCGGTGTTGAGCCTGATTTTGCGTTGGTGAAATTTAAAAAACTCAGCGGTGGCGGTTATTTTAAAATAATTAACCAGAGCGTGCCCGCAGCACTTAAAAACCTGGGTTATACAGAAAAGCAAATTGACGCTATTACCAAATACGCGGTTGGCGCTGCCAGCTTTGAGGGTGCCCCGTTTATTAACCCGCAAACGCTGAGTGAGAAAGGTTTTATTGCCGAAGAAATTAAGAAACTGAATAATGCCGCCAAAAGTGCATTTGAAATAAGCTTTGTATTCAACAAATTTACCCTGGGCGAGGCCTGCCTGGAAAGGCTGGGCTTTACCCCGGAACAATACAATGACTGGAGCTTTAACCTGCTGGAAGCACTGGGCTTTACAGACGAGCAGGTAGATGCGGCTAATGATTATGTTTGTGGCACTATGACGGTTGAGGGAGCCCCTTACCTGAAGGAAGAGCACCTGCCTGTTTTTGACTGTGCCAACAAGTGTGGTAAAAAAGGCGAGCGTTATATTCATGCGCATGGGCATATTAAAATGATGGCTGCCTGCCAGCCTTTCCTTAGCGGCGCCATATCCAAAACCATTAATCTGCCACACGAAGCCTCTATTGAAGAAATTGCTGACTCTTACCTGCTTAGCTGGCAACTGGGCCTTAAAGCCTGCGCTTTGTACCGCGACGGCAGCAAATTGAGCCAGCCGCTGAGCAACAAGAGCGATAAAAAGAAAAAAGCAGAAAGCCAGGAAGATAAAAAGGAAGAAGCCACAGTGGCGCTACCCGAGTCAAACATAGTTGACATGAGCAAGCTTACTGTAGAAGAGTTGCTGGATGAAGTAACCAAACGCATGCAGGCTTCTACCGATACTTCACTCAAACGTGCTTTGTCACGTATTGTAGAGCGTAAGTCCCTGCCGGCTAAACGCCGTGGGTTTACCCAAAAAGCAAAAATTGGCGGGCAGGTATTGTTCCTCCGTACAGGCGAATACAACGATGGTACCTTGGGCGAAATATTTATAGACCTTGCCAAAGAAGGTTCTACCCTGCGCAGCCTGATGAACTGCTTTGCCATAGCTGTTTCAGTTGGCCTGCAGTATGGTGTGCCGCTGGAAGAATTTGTGGAGAAATTCGTGTTCACCAAGTTTGAACCAGCAGGCATGGTTGACCACCCGAACATAAAGACCACAACATCCCTGGTTGACTTTGTGTTCCGTGCACTGGCTTACGAATACCTCGACAGGACAGACCTTGTACACGTGATTGACCGCCCGCAGGTTGGCAATACCGGTGACGAGGGCGATGTTACCTTAATCGGCAAACCCGAGCTTAGCAATATACGCGTAACAGCACCGGCACCGGCAGCCCAGCAGGTTCACCAGCACAAAGCGCAAAAAACCGCGGTTAAGGCTGAAGCCGGTCTTGATGCCATGAACGCTGCGGCTAAAAACATGCAAAGTGATGCCCCGGCTTGTAATGTGTGCGGCCATATAACCGTACGCAGCGGTACATGCTATAAATGCTTGAATTGCGGTAACAGTTTGGGTTGTAGCTAATTAATTGCTCATTACTATTGCTTTTATATAAAAAGCCATCCCTTACGGGTGGCTTTTTTGTTTTTTGGGGTCGGCTGTGGTATTTTATGGCATCGCCTGTTGTGTCACTCACTTCAACGTTCTGTACTCTATTGAACAAAAACGTATTTCTGATGATCTTCTCTTCTTAAATGTGGCTACGGATTGCCCCCTAAAATGTAAAAGTCATCATTAATAAAAGCATATCTTTTATGCCTGTCTTCTACCATCATATTCACAAGTTGTATAAACTGGCCATAAGTGTTCTCATCACAAAAACGAACTTTAATAATGTGAGTGGTATCACGTGTGTACATAAGTCTTCTGGCCTCCAGTTGTATGATTTCAAAAATCTTATCATCTTCTTTTATTTCGCCAGTTAAGTTTATGTGAATGATGGATTTGTGACGGATACTTTTAAGGAAGCCGGATTCACTATAAACGTTTTTCTTTTTATCTAAAGAAGGGAGAAACATTGTCAGCATGTGGGGTATTTTTCTGGGTTGTTCAAGTTCCTCTATTCTTTGAAAGAATACATGCAGTGTTAGTAACTGAAAGACTGCAAGAATTATAAATTGAAAGAAAATTTTCAACTGCTGCATGCAAAACAGAAGCTTTTTACAATTATTTCCATATAAAAAAAGTTCGCCAATAGTCAGGCTGTGCTGCCCCGCGCCAGGGATAGAAGCGGATACCCCGCTGATGGTAATGTGTGGCGGCTTTGTGGCGGAGTAGCAGCGGATAGCCCGGTGCTTTAGCAGGCGCCCAAAATTATTTATTTGTATTTCCTGCCAGCTTACTCACCTTCCCAACTATGGCGGTAAACAAATACCTTTGCTAACTTTTAAAGACGCCGTTCATACATGAGTTATCACGATAAATACGAGGCTGTTATTGGGCTGGAGGTACATGCACAGTTGCAAACTGAAAGCAAGTTATTCTGTGGGGATAGTGCTGCTTTTGGCGGTAGCCCTAATACCCATGTTAGCGCTATAACACTTGGCCATCCGGGCACATTGCCTAAAACCAATAAGAAAGCCGTAGAACTGGCTATAAGAATAGGACTTGCCTGCAATTGCGAAATAGAGCGGTACAACTATTTTGCCCGAAAAAATTATTTCTACCCGGATTTGCCTAAGGGCTACCAGGTATCGCAGCATACAGCCCCTATCTGCAAAGGTGGGCATGTGGCCATACATACGGCAGAAGGTAAGCGAAACGTACAGTTGAACCGCATACACATGGAGGAAGATGCCGGCAAAAGCATACACGATATTGATGATAACAATACCTGCGTGGATTATAACCGTGCCGGTGTGCCGCTGGTGGAAATTGTAACAGAGCCCGACCTTAAGAGCGCCGACGAAGCTTACCAATACATTACAGAACTGCGAAAACTGGTGCGCTGGATTGAGGTTTGCGATGGCAATATGGAAGAAGGCAGCCTGCGTTGCGATGCGAATGTTTCCATACGACTGAAGGGCGAAACGAAGCTGGGTACCAAAGTAGAGGTGAAGAACCTAAACTCCATACGCAACGTTAAGAAAGCCATTGAATACGAGATTGAGCGAATGATAAATGTGGTTGAGAGCGGAGGCGTTATTGTGCAGCAAACCAGGAGTTTTGATGCGGCAACCGATACCACTTTTGCCATAAGGGATAAGGAAGAGGCCAACGATTACCGTTATTTTCCGGAGCCTGACCTGCCGCCGTTTTACCTGACAGATGAGTTTATAGAAGGCATCAGGCAAAAACTGCCTGCTTTACCGGAGCAATTATCTCTTCATTACCAGCAGTTGGGCCTTGGTGAATATGATGCACAGCAGCTTTGCCTGGAAAAAGAAACCGCCGATTATTTTAACGCGGTTATACAGTTAACTACCAACTATAAGGCCGCGGCCAACTGGATGAACGGCCCCATACGCCATTATTTGCATGAACATAAACTGCATATAGCCGATTTCAGCCTGGCGCCGCAACGCCTGGCCGAAATGATACAGCTTGTTGATGAGGGAAAGATTAACTTTTCCGCAGCATCTTCTAAGCTAATGCCGGCGTTACTTGCAACTGGTTCGGCCCCGGCACTGGAAACCGCAACGGCGCTTAACCTGCTGCAGGTTAGCGATAGCAGCGAAATAACGGGTTGGGTAGATGCAGTGATAAACAAAATGCCGGATAAAGTGGCCGAATACAAAAAGGGAAAAAAAGGGCTGATTGGCCTGTTTGTTGGGGAAGTAAAGAAAATAAGCAAGGGCAAGGCAGACCCCAAAGTGGTGACTGGGTTGCTGGAAGAAAAGCTAAAGTAATAGGTGGTATACACGATAAAAAATGTGGTTCCTTCCCCACTTGCGATTCACCATTGACGACTCACGATTTAGATACCAGCGACACAACTATGGGCATCGTCCCTTGCGTCGCAAGCACTTCATCGTTCGGTTATTATGGCGGCTGTAGTCTCGCAGTGAAGGCGGCAAAAATGGTCGTAAAAGCCTTGTATTTAATCAACAAAAACCAGGAAACGAATTATATGAAAAAGATTTTTTCAGTGTTAATACTGGCTTCGCTGTTTGTGGCATGCAAGCCCAAAAAGCAGGGCCCATTTGTGGTTAGTGGAAAAATAACCAACCTGCCTGCCAAAACAATCATCCTGGAACAATTGCCTTTTGAAGGAGACCAGCCAATAGCGGTTGATTCTGCCACTTTGAAACCCGATGGCAGTTACGAACTTAAATCCATGGCAAAGGAAGAGGGCTTGTACAGGTTAACTTTCGACAAAGGCCCACAGGTAATCGTTATAAACGACGGCGACGATATCAAGATTTCTATAGATGGCAATAACTATCGGGCGCCGCAGGTTAAAGGCTCTGAAGCCACTAAAAACCTGTACAGTTTTTTTGAAGAGTACGGTAAAAAAGATTCTATTCTGTATTCTACCTACGTTGCCATTGACAGCACCAGGAGAAAACCCGGAATGGACAGCACTTTGCGGTTACTGGATATTAAACGGGAAACGGAACAGAATGTATTAAACGGCCTGGTAAAACGCTTTATTGAGAACGAAGCAAGCCCCACTGCCGCCTATTATGGCCTCATTATCGGCAGTCGCTACATGCAGCCGGAAGAAATGAAACCCATAGCTATCACATTGGCCAATAAGCACAAAGAACATGCGGGCCTGGCAAAGTTAAAAGCAATGCTTACCACGCAATCCCAGCCGCAGCAGGCGCCGCCCTATGCACTGCTTAACCAGCAGGCGCCAGACCTGAAAATGCAGGATGTAAACGGCAAGCCGTTAAGCATAAGCGCTTTTAAAGGCAAATATGTACTGGTTGATTTCTGGGCAAGCTGGTGCGGGCCCTGCCGGCAGGAAAACCCTAATGTAGTGGCTGCTTATAACAAGTTTAAAGACAAAAACTTTACCATACTCGGTGTATCCCTTGATAATGATAAAGCTGCCTGGTTATCGGCAATTAAGAAAGACAACCTTGGCTGGAGCCACATGAGCGACCTAAAATATTGGGAGAGTGCGGCTGTTGCAGCATACCAGTTTCAGGGTATACCATTTAATGTGCTGTTAGACCCCTCTGGTAAAATTATCGCCAATAACCTGCGCGGGCCGGAATTGGAAAGAAAGCTGGGCGAAGTGATTCAGTAACGGTGGCCGGCATATTTAAAGCCTGCTGCACATTGCCGGGTAGCGAACAAAGCCCTGAAGAGTGCGACGCAACGGCAGCACAATAGCAGCAACAAAGCCGGGCTACAAAAAAGAAGCTATAAAAATAAAACCCGCATTTCGCGGGTTTTATTTTTATAGCTTAATTTCTTCTTCGTTTGCATCATAAAAGTGAAACTCAGTAAGATAATAATCTGTATTGGCCTTAATATCCATTTTGGTTTTGTACTTCTTGCGCCATTTTCTTTTGATGGATGAAAAAATGCCTTTGGTAAGGTGCGAATGAAGGATGGGGTGCACCATTAAAGTAAGGTTTTTGTGCTGGTGTGTAACCAGGTAATGCAGGCGTTTTTCAATTTCATCTTCCAGCAACAGGGTAGAAGATACTTTGCCGGTACCATTGCAGCTTGGGCAATTTTCGGACGTGTTGATGGTAACTTCCGGCCGCATGCGTTGCCTGGTAATTTGCATGAGCCCGAATTTTGAAATGGGCAGTACGGCATGTTTGGCCCTGTCGCTACGCATAAAACCTTCCATGGCTTCCTGTAGTTTGCGCTTGTTATCGGGCAGCTTCATATCAATAAAGTCCACCACAATGATGCCGCCAATATCCCTGAGGCGTAATTGGCGGGCAATTTCTTCGGCAGCTTCCAGGTTGGTTTCCAACGCGTTTTCTTCCTGGTTGTTGCTAACGCTTTTGTAGCCGCTGTTTACGTCAACTACATGCAGCGCTTCGGTATGTTCGAGGATAAGGTAAGCGCCGCTGGGCAGGTTTACAGTTTTGCCAAAGGAAGACTTTACCTGGCGGGTAACGCCGTATTGGTCAAATACGGGTATACCGTTGTTGTACAACGAAATAATTTCAGATTTATCCGGCGCTATTTTGTGTATATAGCTGCGGGTATCGTTGTATATGTTTTTATCGTTGGTAATTATACGGTTAAAATCTTCGCTCAGCAGGTCGCGGAGTATACTGGTAGTTTTATCCTGCTCGCTGAGTATTTTGGCAGGGGCTTCCGCGCCCCGAAGGTTTTTTTGAATTTGCCTCCAGGTATCAATAAGCGCCAGTAAATCTTCGTGAAGCTCGGCTGTATTTTTTCCTTCGGCGGCGGTGCGTACAATTACACCAAAATTCTTTGGCTTAATGGCTTCAACAATCTTGTGAAGGCGTTTTCTTTCGTCGGAAGAATGAATTTTTTTAGATACGGCAACAATATCGTTAAAAGGGGTAACCACTACAAAGCGGCCGGGCAGGGATATTTCGCAGCTAAGGCGCGGGCCTTTGGCGGCAATGGGCTCTTTTAAAATCTGCACCAGTATATTGGGCTTGCCATTAAGAACCTCGTTTATTTTACCGGTTTTTATAATTTCCGGCTCTATTTCAAATTTGGTAAAATCAAAGCCATGCTCCGATTTATCTACCATAGACATTTGGGTAAACTTTAAAATAGAGCGGGCAAAAGGGCTTAAATCGGTATAATGAAGAAAGGCATCTTTTTCAAATCCCACATCCACAAATGCAGCATTGAGCCCGGGAATAAGCTTCTTTACCTTACCCAGGTAAAGGTCTCCCACGGCAAAACTGGCATCTGCCCTTTCGTGGTGCAGCTCAACCAGCTTTTTATCCTCCAGCAGTGCAATTTCAACACCGGTGGGGGCAGCATTAATAATTAATTCTTTATTCACAAAATGCAACTTTTAAAATGAGACAAACTGTCGAATGAAAACCTGGCCGGCAATAAATGCGGTGACGCATGGCGAAACATAACGATCAATCCACACCATCCTGCCACTTGTTGCTGATAAAGGAAAAGGTAAAAGTTGCGGGAGAAGCAGTAGAACTGAAATGCAATAACCGTTAAGTAAAACGAAAATGCCGGGGTTTAACTACCGGCATTTTCTTATAAGCTGATAGAAGACTACTTATTTTTCTTCTTATGACGGTTCTTTCTTAATCTTTTTTTGCGTTTGTGTGTAGCAATTTTATGACGTTTTCTTTTTTTACCGCAAGGCATAATTCAAAATAATTTTTTAGTTATCAATTGTATTTATTGCAACGCTTTAATACGTTCATCAATTTCCTGTTTGGCCTGGGGTATTTGTATTTTATCTCTAACAACTCCATACCATTTAACAGCATTGGGCTTGTCGCCCTTTTGTTCGTACGCTTCAGCCAGGTTAAAAGCGGCTTCCAGGTTATCCGGTGCTACTTTCAAAACATCGTTAAAATGTTCAATAGCCTTATCGTACTGCCCGCTTCTTACCCCACCGAGGCCCAAAATCATGTGGGCGTAAACATGGTGAGGGTTTTTAGCCAGCACTTCCCGTATCAGTTGTATGCCCTGCATAGGGGCATTGGAAATGTTGCCGTAAAGGTAACAAACGCCTATTCCAACTTTAGCGGAATCGTTAGCCGGATTGATTTCCAGCGACTTTTCCAAAAGAGCTTTAGCTTGCAGCCCCATCCACTTTTTCATCTCAGGGTCATGCTCGCTTACCAGGTCATCTAAAAACAAACGGGCTGCGAAGTTGAGGTTTTTTTCAGAATTTTCCAACTTGGCAGATTCTCCCAGGTAATAAGCACCCAAAAGGTGTTGGTGAACGGTATCGCCCCAAAAGGTGGCCAGTTGCTTAAACGACTCTTTTTGCTGGGTTTTAATATCGCCACGAACAACGCCTTTTTCAAGGCGGTTTACCGTATTAACCTGTTGGGCAGTTAATTTAGCTTTGGCCTGCGCAACCAGCTTATCGGTAGTAATGGAACTTGCTGGTTCTGAGGCGGAAGATGCTGCGGCGGAGTTTTCTTTTGTGGAACTTTCTTTCCGTGGTATGGTGCGGCCAAAGAAAAACAGGCCAATGAGAAGAACTGACGCAGTTAAGAGAAGAATAAGTTGTTGTTTTTTCACAATTGCCGTTTAGAGCGCAAATTTACCCGGCGTTATGCATTTCTTTTACTTCATTAACGAATTCTTTTGAAGGTTTAAACGCCGGTATAAAATGTTCGGGTATGGCAACAGCCACGTTTTTCTTAATATTACGGCCAATTTTAGCAGCCCTTTTTTTAGTAATAAAGCTCCCAAAGCCCCTTATATAAATGTTTTCGCCTTTACTAAGGTTTTCTTTAATTTCTTTCAGCATGGTTTCGAGGGTTACTAAAACATCTACCTTGGGGATACCGGTTTTGTCGGAAATGTTGTTGATGAGATCTGATTTTCTCATATGGTTTGTTTATGATTGTTAGTTGTGCTAACTCTAAAGTAACACAAATTAAATGATGTTGAAAGAAAAAATGGAGATTTTTTTGCAGATGTTTCGGGCTGAACAGCAAAGTTTTGAAAAAATAATGTTCTTAAGCTACTTCATTGTAGTAGATTGTTTAACAACAGGTTATATGTTCTGAGAATAATGTAAGAGTTTAGGGCGTGTCCCCAAGCTGTCGCAAGGGGCCGGGCTTTCCGCTCATACTCCGGCACAGACCCCCTGCGCAAAGCCTCACCGGGGTAACCGCTTCAATCCCTCACGCAGGTGCCACCAGCATATAAATACTAATACAGCCCAATTATTGTAGCGGCTTTACAGTATAGCATGCACTGTATATTTTTTGTAACTTGCCATAGCTTTAATAAGAACATGGTAAAAAGTCCCGCAAATATAAAGTTGCCCAGCTACATGCCTTCAGATGCTGACTATGAAAAGGCGGAGATGGATCAATTGAGAGATGCTTTAAAATTAACCCATAAGGATCGTTTTTTAATGGCTACCACTCTTTACAAAGTGCAGCAGACAATGAGAAAGGCAAAAATTGCTTTCAGACCATATAGCTTATCAAAATAAATATTCTTAAACCCTATGGACGTATTTGATGAAGAAATTCTGCTTTTCTGGAAATACCTGCAACAAAGTCAGGTGAGGTATATAATGGTTGGTGGTTATGCAACTAACCTTCATGGATATCAGCGATATACAAAGGATATGGATTTGTGGATAGAGGACACTATAGAAAACAGAGAAAATTTACGTACTGCTTTCCGTGACTATGGGATGGGAGATTTTTTTATGATGACGACTTTACAGATTGTTCCGGGCTGGACTCATTTTAATCTTAACAACGGTATGCAGTTGGACCTTATGACCGGCATGAAAGGATTAGAAGGCTTTACTTTTGAAGAATGTTTGATGCAGGCAGAAGTGGCAGATATTGATGGCATCAGGATACCTTTCCTTCACATTAACCACCTCATTGCCAATAAAAAATCTGTAAACCGCCCTAAGGACCAGCTTGATGTTATCTATCTTGAAAAAATAAAACAGCTTCGTGAAGAGGGTTTTAGTAATCCTTAACTTTTTTCCCAAATTCCAAAAGGCAAATACCGTTTTTCATACGCCAACACATATCTTTGCGCCAAATTTCAGGACAGGTATGGCTCTTAGATGCATGAAATACTTACTGGCAGCGGCTTTCAGCCTTTCTATGGTATTTTTTTCTAATTCGTCTTTTTCCCAGGATCAACACGAAAATGGAGAGCAACAAGCTCCTCATGAAGCTCCGGCGGAAGGCGAAGGCGAATTTAACGTTACAGAGACAATCCTGGAACATATTAAAGACAGCCATAGCTGGCACCTTTGGGGCCACACTTCTTTGCCCCTTCCTGTTATCCTGCATACCGATAAAGGTTTTGAAGCCTTTTCTTCTGCCAAATTGATGAATGAACATCATGAGCCGGTGGCTTACCAGGGAAACTACCTTTACAAAGTTGTAGAAGGAAAAATTAAGATAGTTGACGAAGCCGGCACTGTAAACGAAGAAGAATCTAAGAAATTGCTGGACATCTCTATTACCAAGAATGTGGCTTCTATGTTTCTTACGGTAATACTTTTACTGCTGATATTTATTTCAGTAGCCAATGCGTACAAAAAACGGGGCGTTACTTCTGCTCCCAAAGGTTTTCAGAGTTTTATTGAACCCATCATCCTGTTTGTACGCGACGAAATTGCGAAACCTTACCTCGGGCACAAGTATGCTAAGTACATGCCTTTCCTTTTAACTGTATTTTTCTTTATCTGGATCAATAACCTGTTGGGCCTTATACCTATTTTTCCGGGGGGCTCCAACGTTAGCGGTAACATAGCTTTTACCATGACGCTTGCGGTATTCACCTTTATTATAGTTAATGTTAACGGCAAAAAAGATTACTGGAAGCACATTTTCTGGATGCCCGGGCTGCCCACAGCCATGAAAATATTTCTGATGCCGATTGAATTGCTGGGTGTATTTATTAAGCCGGTTTCTTTAATGATACGATTATTTGCCAATATTACCGCCGGCCACATATTGGTGATGAGCTTAATTTGTTTGATTTTTATATTTAAAGCAGTTGCAGCATCTGCCATGGCGGTACCTTTTGCGGTGTTTATCAATGCGATAGAGTTACTGGTGGCATTTTTGCAGGCGTTCATTTTTACCATGCTGTCTGCGTTGTACATTGGCATGGCGATAGAAGAACACCATGAGCATGAACTGGCATAAAAAGCGTTTTTTATTCACATTTAAATACTAAACAATGGTATTAGGAGCAGTAGTAGGAAGTGTAGCTGCCATAGGTGCGGGTTTAGCCGCCATCGGCGCTGGTATTGGTATCGGCCAGATTGGTAAAGGCGCTGTAGAAGGCATTGCACGCCAGCCTGAAGCTGCCGGCGAAATACGCACCAACATGATTGTTGCTGCGGCGCTGGTAGAAGCGGTGGCCCTGTTTGCTGTGGTTGTTGCCCTGTTGGGTAATGGCGCATAGTGCACACTTCTTTTCCGAACTATGTACACAGGCCTTAAGCACAGGGCGGCGGGCCTGTTACTTTCCCACTCAATTAAGCTAATTAGAAAGATAAAATAAAGTTATGTTACTGGATATAAACCCATTAGTACTTCCTGATCCAGGCCTTATAATATGGTCAACCCTTGCGTTCCTGATATTGATTTTCCTGCTGGGAAAATTTGCCTGGAAGCCTATCATGAAGGCCATTGGTGAAAGAGAACAGGGTATTGCCGAGGCTATTGCGTCTGCTGAAAAAGTAAAAGCCGAAATGGCCCAGTTAAAAAACGAGAATGAAGCGTTGCTGGCAAAAGCACGTGAAGAAAGGGCTGTTCTTATTAAGGAAGCCAAAGAAACTTCTGATAAAATGGTTGCCGAGGCAAGGGCCAAAGCAAAATCTGAATACGACCGCATTTTGGCAGATGCACAGTCTGCCATTGAACAGCAGAAGAATGCCGCAATTACGGACGTGAAGAACCAGGTAGGTAACCTGGTAATTGAAGTTGCCGAAAAGGTATTGCGCAAAGAGTTAAGCAACCGCGCAGCACAGGAAGGTTATATTAAAGAATTAGCAGACGGAGTAAAACTGAATTAATTTATAGCCATGAGTTATGAGCTATAAGCTGTGTGTAACTACACGCACTTGTAGCTGAAAGCTAAGAGCTTAAAGCTTAGAATAGAATGCCCAATCCACGTTTAGCCACAAGATATGCGAAAAGCCTGGTGGACCTTGCTAAAGAAAAAGGTCAACTGGAGGCAGTATATGCTGACATGAATTACCTGCTTGCTGTTATAAAAAGCAGCAAGGATTTTGTGGCGTTTCTGCGTAGCCCCATTATTAATGCGGATAAAAAGAATGCTGTTATTGCGGCTGTTACCGCCAATAAGGTAGGCCCTTTAACCGAAGCTTTTAATCAACTGTTGATTAAGAAAGGCCGTGAAAGTGATTTGCCGGAGATTGCCGCAGCGTTTGTTGATCAGTATAATCATATAAAAGGTATTCACCGGGTAAAGCTTACAACGGCAACAGAAGTAAGTGAGGAACTGAAAAAAGCCATAGTTGCCAAGGTAAAAACTGAAGCTGGCCTGGCCGAAGTAGAGCTTGAAACAAAAGTAGATGAAGCCCTGGTAGGTGGTTTTGTACTTGAGTTTAATAACAATATGGTGGATGCTTCCATACTGCGGGATTTGAAGGATATCAGGAAGCAGTTTGAGCAAAATGTATATGTACGGAACATCAGGTAACCTACATATCCCTAGGAGTAGAAGAGGTGAGGGGATAGCGGTAAGTGGTGAATAAAGAACAGGACGTACAAGAGTGCGACGCAACGATGCCTCATTCCTGTTTTAAAGCCTGGCTCAAAAAAATCCGGCAAAAAACACAACCGGTAATAAGTATATATAACCGGAAACTTTAAAAAAAAAGTAAACTAAACAATATGGTTCAAATTAAGCCCGATGAAATTTCAGCGATATTGAGGCAGCAATTGAGCAACTTCAACGCCTCTGCTGATCTGGAAGAAGTGGGTACTGTATTACAGGTGGGCGATGGTATTGCCCGCGTGTATGGCCTTAACAATGTTCGCTCAGGTGAGCTTGTTGAGTTTGAAAACGGTGTAAAAGCCATAGCCTTAAACCTGGAAGAAGATAACGTGGGTGTGGTATTGATGGGTGAGGGCAAAGAAATTAAGGAAGGTAATAAGGTGCGCCGTACCGGCCAGATTGCTTCTATTAAAGTAGGCGAAGGTTTGGTTGGCCGCGTTATTAATACATTGGGCGAGCCTATTGATGGCAAGGGCCCTATTACAGGCGAATTGTATGAAATGCCTTTGGAACGTAAAGCTCCGGGCGTTATTTACCGTGAGCCAGTAAAAGAACCGTTGCAGACAGGTATCAAAGCCATTGACGCAATGATTCCCGTGGGCCGTGGGCAGCGTGAGCTGGTTATCGGTGACCGCCAGACCGGTAAAACCGCTATCTGTATTGATACAATCATTAACCAGAAAGAGTTTTTTGATGCAGGTAAACCTGTTTACTGTATTTATGTAGCCATTGGCCAGAAAGCCTCTACCATAGCCGGTGTGATGAAAACCCTGCAGGATAACGGTGCCATGGCATATACCACCATCGTTGCGGCTTCTGCCAGCGACCCTGCCCCGCAGCAGTTCTATGCTCCATTCGCGGGTGCGGCTATCGGTGAGTTCTTCCGTGATACCGGAAGGCCGGCATTGATTATTTATGATGACCTTTCCAAACAGGCTGTAGCTTACCGTGAGGTATCTCTGCTGTTGAGAAGGCCGCCCGGTCGCGAAGCCTACCCTGGTGACGTATTCTACCTGCACAGCCGTTTGCTGGAGCGTGCCGCAAAAGTAATTGCTAACGATGCGGTGGCTAAAAACATGAATGATTTGCCGGAATCCATCAAGCACCTGGTTAAAGGTGGCGGTAGCTTAACGGCACTGCCCATTATTGAAACACAGGCGGGCGACGTATCTGCATACATTCCAACCAACGTAATCTCTATTACCGACGGTCAGATATTCCTGGAAGGTAACCTGTTTAACGCGGGTATCCGCCCGGCCATCAACGTAGGTATCTCTGTAAGCCGAGTGGGTGGTAACGCTCAGATTAAATCTATGAAAAAAGTAGCGGGTACCTTAAAGCTTGACCAGGCTTTGTACCGCGAAATGGAAGCGTTCTCCAAATTCGGTGGCGACCTTGATGCGGCTACCAAACTGGTAATTGACAAAGGCGCCCGTAACGTAGAAATTCTGAAACAACCTCAATACACACCGTTTGCCGTTGAAAAGCAGGTAGCAATTATTTACCTGGGTACACAAGGTTTGCTGCGTGAGGTTAAGGTTAAGAATGTAAAGGCATTTGAAGAACATTTCTTAACAGAGATGCAAAACAAATACCCTGATATCCTGGCCGACTTTAAAAAAGGCGCTTTACCAGATGACGGCATTGCTAAAATGGTGGAACTGGCCAAAAGCATTATTCCACAGTACAAATAAGTTTAAGCTGATTATTATACAAAGGCTGCCCTACAGGGGTGGCCTTTTTTTGTTTTACCATAAACACTTTACTGCTATTCTGTTACAGTTATTTGTTATTTATCGCAGTTGTTAATTGCAGGTGATGTGGGCAGTAATTTTTTTTGGTGACGAGCTATTGAATAACCATTAAACATCGTTGTGCAATTTGCGTGACGAAGCAGCAAATTGGAACACTTGTACGCCTTGTTCTTTATTGAGCTTTGCAGCCCATAATTTCAAAAAAAGAATAAAATTTTAATGTAACTGATTGATTAATTGTTTTATTTTAACATCAGCAAAAAGCCCCGGAATCTTATATCCCGTCTTATTTGAATTTCCCTTGTTCAGATTTGCATTATTGAAATACCATTTTAAACAACCTGGCTATTACCGTCAAGTAATCTTGTTGTTATAACCCTGTTATCGCATATAATATTCCTCCCCTGTTCGTACAAAGAGTGCAATTCAAGCCAATGGCTTGCCAAACGCTATGCAATACACTTGAAGCGTCAAATGCCTCAGCCATACTATTTAAAATCAAGTATCCTGTCAGGAGCCGTTATTGTTCACCAATAAACACTCAGCATGAAAATCAAAACGTATATCCGCCCTGTAGTAGCAGTATTAATAGCCTTTTCATTGTTCAGTTGCAGGAAAGCATGGGATTACATAGCGCAACATCCGCCGGGGGAATTGAAGATTTGCAACATTCAAAAAATCTCAGACCCCAACAGCGAATGGAAAGAAGCCGTTTTTAGCTACAACCTTCTCGGTAATCCTGTAAAGGTGCTGGTAAAGAACCAGGTTGCATACGACCAGGGTAATCTATTCTTTAAATATGACGCTCAAAACCGGCTTTCTGTATATGCCAGTTGCGAGGAAAATGATATAAAGCCCAATTCATTTTTCAACTTTTATCACAAGTACAGTTACCAGGGCAGGCAAACAATCGTTGATTCTATGTTTGTTTTAAACTTGTTAAACAAAAAAGCCCAACCTCAGTTTACGCCGGGTTCTAATTTGTATGTTTTTACGTACAGTTTAGACAACCGGGAAAGAATCATCAAAATAGATAACAAAGGGTTTTACTACGACGAGGATGCTGGTATCATTCCTGCTCCTGCGTTTCCAATCAATGCCTATAAATACGATGTAAATGGAAACATGGTGGAAAGTGATTCTTACTATTACAATGTTCCGCTTTCTCCTTATCCGTATGATAAAAAAGTAAATATCCGCAGAACCAACAAGATATGGATGTTTATAAACCGTGATTACAGCACTAATAACCCCTTGCCGGCACTAACTTATAATGTTGCCGGGTTGCCGCTGAAAATTAAAAGTACGGCAGCGTTTGACAATGTTTTTTACCCGATTGCACAAAGTATTAACCTTAATTCCCCCACCCTGCACATTGAGTACAGTTGTGATAATAATGGGGGTTTGAAATAGGGCTTTGCCCAATGGTATAGCCGTTAATTATGGTTTGGTAATTGTAAAATGCCGCCTGTGATAATTTTAGCTAATCTGTCCTTCTGTTGAAACAGTTTTCCTTACCAATAAAAACACACATTATGAAAACAAAAACCTACATCCGTGCTGCCATTGCAGCTTTAATGATCTTTTCATTATTTAGTTGCAGAAAAACATGGGACTATATTAAAGACCACCCTAAAACGGAACTGAAGTTTTGTAATATTAAAAAGATTACCAATCCGGACACAGACTGGAAAGAATTGGTTTTTACCTATAACGCAAAAGGAAATCCTGTTAAAATAATTCCTGTAGTACCGTGGACATATACCATACCCATGTATTTTTTCAGGTATGATAAGTTTGACCGGTTAACAGATGTTGCATTTGTTACAGAAAAAGACTTTTCATTTGACTCAAATAAAGTTCAGGGTTTCTGGACTTACCACAAATACACCTATCTTAACAATGGCAATGTTATTGATTCAGCCTTTTTATTTGGTCATTTAGACATTCATGGTAATCCTAAGCCAGAGGTGGAAGAGCCTATCGTAATAACAACTATACAGTTTGATTCACAAAAAAGAATACGCAAAACCAACTCTGTTCGCGTAACGTTTCATCATGATAGCACTTATAGCCCTCCTTCAGCACCCACGGTTGTGGATTATCCGTACAATCAGCAGGGAAATCTAATTCAGTCTGAAGATGGTACTCCAAGAATAGCAAACAACAAGCAAAACATACTGCGTACCAATAACATTTGGATGTTCTTGAACAGGGACTACAGCGTAAACGGCCAATCCACGGATATGAATTTTAATTGTTTTGATTTGCCCGCTAAGAGTAGTATGCGTTTGCCCATTTTAGACCTATATGAAACGGTTTCCGGTGATATAGAATACATGTGCGATTGCAACAATAGCTCTTCTTTAAAATAATTGTCATTCTTAATTTATCCAGCCATTTATCTCTGTACAAATAGCTGGATGTTCACGAAATTCCTGACCGCAATAGCCTACAGTTAATCTGTCATTCTGTTGAAACAATTCTCCTTACCAATAAAAACACACATTATGAAAACAGAAACCTACATCCGTGCTGCCATAGCAGCTTTAATGATCTTTTCATTATTTAGTTGCAGAAAAACATGGGACTATATTAAAGACCATCCTAAAACGGAACTGAAGTTTTGTAATATTAAAAAGATTGCAGACCCCGCCAGTGACTGGAAAGAAATGGTGTTTACCTATAACGCATTGGGAAACCCTATAAGTATCTTGCCCATAGTTGATATAGATTACGGAATACCTGCATATTTTTTTAAGTATGATAAGTATAACCGTTTAATAGCCTTTGCACAGGTGTGGAACAAAGATTTTTCTTTTATGCCAGATCAGGGTGCTTGTGAAAATTTTCACAAGTATGTTTACTTAAGCAATGGAAATGTGATTGATAGTTTTTTCCAATCCGCATGGTTTGGGCCAAATGGAGAAGCTTATAATGGTGGTTACGTTTCACCTATCTCCGAAATTGAATTTGATGCTTTGGGCAGAATAAAAAAAGAACTGTGAAGGATTTCGACTTTGATCCAAGTACCGACGAATATATTCCACCGCCACCTCCAATTCCTCCTGTAACTCATTACACATATAGTTATGATGGTCAGGGTAATTTAACAAGCATTGCGAATGATGTATATGGCGAACAGCTTATTCCGCATCCTTACAACAACAGGGTAAACATTTTGCGAACCAATAAGATTTGGATGTTTATTAATAAAAATTATAGTCAAAATGGAGTAGCCGCTGCTCCTGAATATGATGTGCAAGGAGATAGCAATTTTAATTGTTATGGATTACCCCAAACAATAAGCCCGGTGAATTTTGAGCAATTTATATTCTCTTATGGTTCTGCCACAGGCAGTATTGAATACATGTGTAATTGCAACGATAGCGCTTCAAAGTAAAGCTTGCCAGGTAAATCAACCCGCTACACAATGCTCCATAGCGGACAAAGAGTACAAGTGAGTGACACAACCAAAGCCTCATAGTAGCAATACTGCCCCGGCCCATTACAATCTTTCAAAGCCACCATCAAGGTGGCTTTTTCCATGTTCACCTACTGTAACAGCTTAGCTCACCGCCGCTTTCTGCCGCTCATCAAATTTTAAAAACAAATTTGCTTTATAGTTTGGTTTATAAAATAAACTAAAATAAGTTTGTTCTATCAAACTGATGTTATGAGGTACTTAACTGCTGTAATTTTTTCCCTAATTATACCTACAACAATATTTTCTCAAACCACTATTTCGGGTAAAGTAAAAGACAATAAGGGCAAGCCGCTTGCCGGGGCAAGCATTACCATTAAAGACTCCTACGATGGCGCTTCTGCCGATTCCGCTGGCAATTTTAAGTTTACCAGCAGCGAAACCGGGGAGCATTTACTTACTGTTACTAATATTGGTTACAACAGTTTTGAGCAGAAAATTACACTTAATGGTACCGCCATCGTCATCAATGCCTCATTAAAAGAAAAACTGGACGAACTGAAAGCCGTTACTGTTACCGCTGGGTCTTTCGCCGCAGGTGATAACAAAAGGGCCGCTACCGTATTAACCTCGCTGGATATTGCCACAGTAGGCGGCGGTAACGCAGATATTACTGCAGCCGTTAAAACTTTACCGGGCGCTCAGCAAGTGGGCGACCAGGACGGCTTGTTTGTTCGCGGTGGCGCCGGTTACGAAACCAAACAATATATTGATGGTACCGTAGTTAATAACCCATTTTTTACCAGTATACCAGACATATCTACCCGTGGCCGTTTTTCTCCATTCCTGTTTAAGGGCACGGTATTCAGTACCGGCGGTTATTCGGCTTTATACGGCCAGGCTTTATCTTCCGCATTAATACTGGAATCTATTGACTTGCCAGAGCAATCTGCAGCCAATGCTTCCATTTCTCCCATACTGGTTGGCGCAGGGTTTCAACAGTTGGACAAAAACAAAAAATCTTCCTGGGGTGTAAACTACAGCTATGTAAACCTGGTGGCTTACTTCAATATTGTAAGTCAAACCCCTGATTACTTTAAGATGCCCGAATTTCACAATGGCGATGCCAACTTCCGCATCAAAACAAAAAGCGGTGGTATGATAAAATACTATACCACTTTCAGCAAAAGCAAACTGGGCTTACGCCGGCCTGATATTGACAGCATGGCTATTAAAAATGCTTTTGGCATAGATAACCTTAACTGGTATAACAACCTTAGCTGGCGTGAAAACCTGGGCCGTGGCTGGAAAATGAACCTGGGCCTTAGCTACAGCACCAATAGTGACGACCTTACGCAGGAATTGCAGGACCAAAATAACAATCCTCAAAAATTTCCTGACCAGCCCTGGCTTGCTTACAAAAACTTTGTGATTGATGCCCGGCAGGAATTATCCCAGGTAAAAGCGGTATTTGATAAAAAAATGTTTGGCATCAGCACAGTTCGTTTTGGAGGGGAGTATTGGTACAATGTTGACCGCAGCAAATTCAACGATACCATGCGCAAAATATCAGACAACTACCAGGCGCTGTTTGCTGAAACAGATATTTACCTTACCAACGATCTTGCTGCAAAAATCGGTGGCCGTTTTGAGCGCTCTTCCATTATCAACAAAACCAATATAGCGCCCCGTGTTTCGCTGGCTTATAAGGTTGGCCAGGGTGCGCAGGTATCCGCGGCCTACGGTATGTTTTATCAAAAGCCTGAGAATTCACAATTGTATTATTCCACCAACCTGGGTTATACCAAAGCAACGCACTACATCATCAACTACCAGAAGATGACCAACGACCGCATCTTTCGCATAGAGGCTTACTACAAAAAATATGAAGACCTGATTAAAACCATCCCACGCAATTACTATTATTTTGATTACAACAACAGCGGCAGTGGCCATGCCCAGGGTTTTGAACTGTTTTGGAGAGATAAGAAAAGTATCAAAAACTTTGATTACTGGATTAGTTATTCATACCTGGATACAAAGCGTGATTACCTGAATTTCCCGGGCCAGTTGCAGCCAAATTTTGCGGCCAACCATACAGCATCACTGGTAATGAAACGCTTTATCATGGATATAAAAACAGGTTTCAATTTTACGTATACATACGCAACAGGCCGGCCGTATTATTTCTTCCAGTATAACGGCACAGGCAATAAATACACTATTGGCGACCAGGGTACAACAAAAGATTTTCATAACCTGGGTTTCAGTATGAATTATGTGCCAAGTGTGGGTAAAACCAATGCCAAAACATTCTGGGTGCTGGTAGCCAGCGTAACCAATGTGCTGGGTTATAACCCGGTGTATGGATACAATTATTCTTACAATGGCGCCAACAAGCAGCCCATTGTGCCACCGGCTAAAAGGTTCTTCTTCATCGGGGCCTTCTTTAGCTGGGGGGTAGACAGAACGCAGGATGCGATTAATAATAATCTGTAGTGAGTGGAGTGGTGAGCGGTGAGTGGTGAATAGTGAGTACCACTTGTCTTTGACTCATTGACTTTATGACTTGTCTTTGGCTCATTGACTTTTTTGACTCATTGACTTTATGACTTTTTTATGAGCCCGGCAGCAGGAACTACGATGAGACTTACGTTGCGTCGCACTCTTGTACGTCCGGTTTTTTATGGCATCTTTTCAGACCCGGGTAGAAACAGGTGCGTGAAGACAGACCAGGGCTTACCGGCACCGGGTTAGTAACATTGAACATTAAACTTTTAGAGCATTAAACAATAAACCACAAACTGTAAAATATGAACACAAATCAATCACGGGACGAGCAGCTCTGGCACCTTGCCAGGAAAAGGGCAGACTTTAAAAAGCATGCTGCATCGTACTTTTTTGTAAATAGTTTTCTTGTAGCTATCTGGTTTTTCACCAGCGGTATAGGCTCTTACTTCTGGCCTGTATGGCCAATGCTCGGCTGGGGTTTGGGCCTGGCCATTCAATACTTCGATGCATACAACGGCAACAAGTTATTCACTGCGGAAGAAGAATACCAAAAATTAAAAAATCAGCAAAATCAATAAACAATACTATCATGAAAAAAATCTTAACCGTAATTGCTTTAACAGCGGCTGTAATGGTACATGCGCAGGATGATAAATTTACCGGTGCTATGAAGAAAAACCTGGCCCAGTTTGATTCAGTAAAAACAACGCAGGATTACACCAATCTTGCCAACAATTTTGAAAGGATTGGCGACGCAGAAAAAACACAGTGGCTGCCTTATTATTATGCGGGGCTGGCCCTTACTACGGCCGCATGGTCTGACCAGTCTCTGGATAAGGATAAAAATGCCGAGAAAGTAAAAGCCTTATGCGATAAAGCAGAAGCCATTGAAAAGAATGCCGAAATACTTACCATACGTAATATGGCAGCCACACAACAAATGATGGTGGACCCGCAGAACCGCTGGCAAACTTATGGCATGGAGGCAGGCTCTGCTTTGCAAAAAGGTATGCAGATAGATCCCAACAATCCAAGGTTATATTACCTGCAGGGCATGAGTATTTTTAATACACCTGAGCAATTTGGCGGAGGTAAAGACAAAGCAAAACCCATTTTTGAAAAAGCGGTTGCTCTGTTTAAAGCTGCCCAGCCCAAACCACTATATCCTAACTGGGGCCAGAAACAGGCAGAAGATATGTTGGCTAAGTGCCAGTAGTAAATGGTGAGTGGAGAGTGGTGAGTGGTGAATGGTGAATGGTGAGTGGTGAATAGGGGGAAACCCTCTGCTCACTACTCCTGCTTTCGCTCACAGCTCAAGGCTCACAACTCATAGCTCATCGCTCAAGTCTCACAGCTTCTTCTCATGCATACACTTTATAAAATACTACTTGCGTTACATGTTGCCGGCGGAGCAATCGGACTGGTATGTGGTACTATTGCTACCGCTGTTGTAAAAGGCCGTAAAGCACATTTGCTTAATGGCAAATTGTTTTTCTGGGCCATGCTGCTGGCTTCAATAAGCGCCCTGGTAATAAGCCGCATGCCCGGCCATGAGAACATTTTCCTGTTTGCCATTGGCGGGTTTACCATTTATATGATTGGCACAGGCTACAGAATGGTATTGTTAAAGCGGCACAATATGCACAACCATAATCCTTATACACGGGTGGATTATTCCTTGTTTTTCTTTGGAACCGGCTTTGGGTTATTCCTGTTAGTATTGGCTGCTACAAGGGTTGCCAAGGGTGATATGTTTTCATTAGTACCGGCTGTGTTTGGTTTAATATGCCTTGCTTATGCCCGGGCCGATTATGCCATTATCTCCGGCAAAAAAACAATTAAGCAGTTTTGGCTGTACAATCATATCATCCGCATGATGGGGGCGTTGATAGCCTCTTACACAGCATTCCTGGTAGTGAATATTCAAATACCCATGCAATGGATTTTGTGGCTGCTGCCTACCGTACTGGGCTCGGTATTAATTGCCCGCTTTATACGCAAGTATGCAAGGCCTAAAACGGCCAGCGCTGTGATACGCAAAGAGTAAGGCTCAGGATGATGTAATGTTGCTGAGTAATGATACAGAACGTACAAGAGTGCGACGCAACGGAGGTTCAATGCCTGTACCTCCGCCCGGCCAATAAAATCTGCACTCATTTATCCCCCATCGGGGGATAAAGAGTAAGGAAGAATACTTTAACCAACCAATTTCTACATCAAATTTGCGAGATGGCGGAAGATAATTTAAACCCCAGCGAAAGCCTGCAGTTAATTGAAAGTATGATTAACAGGGCCAAGAACCGTTTTAGCGAAGACGGTCATTTGTATTTATTCTGGGGCTGGATGGTTTTGCTTTGCTGTATTGTTCAGTTTGTGCTCATTCATTTTTTTCAGTACCGCTACTTCTATATTGTGTGGATGTTAACATGGTTTGCCGGTTTTTATTCCGTTTTTTATGCCCGCCGGCAAAAGAAGAAAAGAAAGGTGAAAAATTATGCGGATGAAATTATTAGTTATGTATGGATGGTGTTTTTAGTTATGGCATTGCTGTTAAGTTATGTAATAGGGGCGCTAAGCGGCCCTGGGCCTTACTATACGTACATTCACCCCATAATGCTAACCTTGTATGGTATGCCTGTTTTTTTATCTGGGGTAATACTGCGGTTTAATGCCTTAAAAATTGGCGGCATTGGTTGCTGGGTGTTGGCAGCTATATCGCCGCTGGTAGCTTTTGAATACCAGAGCCTGCTGGCAGCCGCTGCTATGATAATTGCCTGGATAAGGCCGGGCTATTTATTAAGGGAAAAATATAAACTGCAGGAAAGCAGCCAGTAAATAAAAACGCTAAGCGGCGCCGTAACCAACTATAAAGAGAGAAATATGTCTGACGAGAAACAACTTTCCAGCGAGGAAAGCCTGCAGTTAATCACCAGCATGATTAACAAGGCAAAGAACAGCTTTTACGATAGTGGCATCAGCCTGCTGTTATGGGGCAGTGCAGTGTCAATAGCGGCTTTTGTTACCTACCTGCAGGTGCAGTACCAGTTTAGTATTGGGTTTGATATATGGTGGTTGGTATTGGCAGCCATAATACCACAGGTAATCATTTCTGTCCGCGAAGCAAAAATCAGGAAAGTTATTTCTTACGACCATACCGCCATGAACGCTGTGTGGATAACATACGCCATTACCATATTCGGCCTGGTTGCCTATCAGAACATGATACCTTCTGCTACTGACGCTATTCTTAAAAATGAAGGTTGGGTGCTTATAAAACATTATACCAGCGGTACAAAACCTGATGAACAGATACGCCCCTTCACTTTAAGTGTAACGTCTATTTACATTCTTATTTACGCGTTTCCCACTCTTATAACGGGAATTATAAAACGGTTTACGGCTATGATAATCGGGGCGGTAATAGCTTATGGGCTTTTTATCGCATCTTTTTACACTTCCTTTAAATACGATATGGTGCTGGCCGGCATAACAGCATTGGTTTGTTGGTTTATACCGGGCATTATCTTAAGAACAAAGTACCTGAAGCTTAAGCAAAAAGAGCGTAATGTTTAAAGAACTGGATCCCATATTGCATTCTCAGCTAAGGCTGGCCGTAATGAGCCTGCTCATCAGCGTTAAGGAGGCGGAGTTTACTTTTATCAAAGAAAAAACAAACGCCACTGCCGGCAACCTTAGCGTACAGATACAAAAGCTTAAAGAAGCCGGCTATGTAGAAGTGGTTAAAGAGTTTAAAGACAACTACCCCAACACCACCTGTAAAATAACCGAAGTGGGTATTAACGCGTTTGAAGAATATGTAAAAGCATTGCAGCAATACCTTAATGTAAATCACAAATAACTATCAGGCTAAATAGGGCGCTATGCGGTCTTGTTTAGATGGCGGCGCAAATAAAACATCCGAAGTGTTTATTTCATGCAGTTGCAGCTTACTGCAGTTTATTAGTTTGTCTTTCTCAAGGCTGTAAGCCTCAAAGCCTATACTCTTAAAAAAGTTGAGCATTACCGTAAGTTGCTCACCCCATGTTTCCAACTGCACCAGCGGCTCATGCTGTAAAAGCAACTCCCTCATTTCCTGCAATACCACTGTTTCGTAGCCCTCAATATCACATTTTATGTAATCAATTTTTTCAAGGCCGGCAAAAGCTTCGCTTGCCTTTTTCAATGGGCTGCAAAAAGTAATGTTGTGGGCAACGCTTCTTTCGTCTGTTTCAACGGTAACAACGCCATGCTTTAGGTATCCCAGCTTTTCAAAGGCAGAGGGCATGCCCAGCGTAACGCTGTCCCTGTTCTCATTACCCAAGGCAAAAGGCAGTATAGTAACATTGCTGTGGCCTGCCGTTATTTTAGCCAGTTGTTTGCGGTAGGCCTCCACGGGCTCTACACTGTATAGCCTGCCACTGCTGTTAAGGCATTTAATAAAAATAGAAGTAAAATAACCCAGGTTGGCGCCAATATCAATAATGGTGTCGCCGGGCCTTATAAGCCGCAGCACAAAATGGTGCCACGCATAGGTTTTATTATTTTTCAGCAGCCCGCCCTTGTAAGCAGCCAGGTAGCTTTTTTGCATAAGCGCCAGGTAGCCGTTTAAGCCCAACAGGCGAAACAATGTTTGTTTAATAAAGTTTATCATGTACGGCGGCAAAGAAACAAAAATTCAACTATGTAGCAGAAAGTAAAGATTTTATAGGGGGTGTCCCCAAGCTATCGCAAGGGGCCGGGCTTTCCGCTCATACTCCGGCACAAGGCCCTGCTTCGATGGCCTCACCGGGGTATCCGCTTCAATCCCTCACCCGAGAGAAGGTTGCCGGTTACAGGTAGCTGGTTACCGGTCTGTTGAATTTGTAAAAAAGCTGATAATTTGTT
>NZ_VVIP01000071.1 GCF_009650435.1 Foetidibacter luteolus | reverse complement strand
GAAGCTGATAGATTTAATTCCCTCCAATCCGGTATCTAACTATGCGTTTAGCAACAATGGCGATTTAACGTTTACGAATAAAGCCAAAGAGTGGGGCCTGGATGAACCGGGTTTCAGCAATGGTTCCGCCTATGCGGACTTAGACAATGATGGCGATTTGGATTTGGTGGTGAACAATGTAAACATGCCGTGCAGCATTTACCGTAACCAGAGCATGCAGCAGCACCCGGAAAACAAATTCCTGAAAGTGGCTTTAGAGGGAGAAGGCAAAAACAAATTCGGGATAGGTGCCAAGGTAACGGTGTACCATAACAATACCATCGCCTACCAGGAACAGATGCCCATGCGTGGTTTTGAATCCACCGTGGATGAGCGGCTGAATTTTGGGCTGGGTAAAACAGGCCAGATAGATTCCGTCACGGTGCAATGGCCCGATGGCAGGCAAAATGTGATAAGGCATGTGCAGGTAAATCAGCAGTTGGTGGTGAAGCAGGGGGAAGGGCGGTTGCCGGTTGCCGGTTACCAGTTGCCGGTAAGCAAAGCAATGACTGTTAAACAAAAAACATCAAAAGAAAATACTTTAAAACTTATAAAGCCGGCAGTATATAAAGAGGGTACACCCCTACAGCCCACTCACCACTCACTACTCACTGCTCACCATTCACCGCTCACCGCTCATCACTCGCCATTCCGCATAGAGGCTTCACCATCCACTGTTCCCTTCACCCACCGGGAGAACGGGTTTATAGACTTCGACCGCGACAGGCTGATCTTTCACATGCTCTCCACACAGGGGCCCAGGATAGCCAAAGGAGATATTAACAGGGATGGCCTGGAAGATATCTATATCTGCGGCGCCAAAGACCAGGCCGGTGCACTGATGATACAAACGGCAGGCGGCCAATTCAAAAGAACCAATGAGGCCCTGCTGGAACAGGACAAGCTGAGCGAAGACACCGATGCGCTGTTTTTTGATGCGGATAATGACGGCGATGCGGACCTGTATGTATGCAGTGGAGGAAACGAGTTTTCACCCAATTCAACCGCGTTGATGAACCGGCTGTATACAAATGATGGCAAGGGCCGGTTCACAAAATCCGGCCAGGTATTGCCTTCTTATATTTTTGAGAGCACCAGTTGTGTAAGAGCGGCTGATTATGACGGCGATGGCGATATGGACCTGTTTGTAGGGGTACGGCTTAAATCGTTTAGTTATGGGTACCCCTGTAAAGGCTATGTGCTGCAAAACAATGGCAAAGGCTTTTTTACAGATGTAACGGAAACGGTAGCCCCTGCACTTAAACAGGCAGGCATGATCACCGATGCGCAGTGGCTGGACTATGATAACGACAAAAAGCCCGACCTGGCCGTAACCGGCGAATACATGCCGGTAAGGATATTCCACAACGAAGGCGGCAAGCTTACAGAAGTAACCGAAGCGGCAGGATTAGGCAAAACCAACGGCTGGTGGAACCGGCTGATAATAGCTGATGTTAACCATGATGGCTACGCGGATATGATAGCGGGCAACCATGGGCTTAACAGCAGGTTTAAGGCAACAGCGGAGAAACCGGTAAGTATGTATGTAAGCGACTTTGATAACAACGGCAGCATAGAACAGATCATTACCTGTTACAACAAAGACAGCGCTTACCCGATGGTGTTAAGGCATGACCTGGTAAATGTATTGCCATACCTGAAGAAGAAATACCTGAAATACGAGAATTACAAAGAGCAAACGATTACAAAGATGTTTACGGAAGAACAGTTAAAAAAGGCTGTGAGGCTGGAAGCTTTCATGATGCAGAGCAGTGTGTTGATCAACAATAAGAACGGCACATTCAGCGTACAGGCTTTGCCAACAGCCGCGCAGTTGTCACCGATGTATGGCATAGCTGCGGAAGACTTTGATGGAGATGGCCATGTGGATATTGTGATGGGTGGCAACTTTTACGAGAGTAAACCGGAAGTGGGCATTTATGATGCCAGCTACGGAACGTTTATGAGAGGGGATGGCAAGGGAGGTTTTAAAGCCATGAGTGCGCAACAAAGCGGCATTAACATAAGGGGGGCAGTAAGAGATATGGTAACGATAAAGAATGGTAAAAAGAAGAGGCTGCTGGTAGCGATGAACAATGAGGCGGTGAAGATGGTGAAGGTGGAGTAGTTGCAGGTTGCTGGTTACTGGTTACTGGTCTGTTGAAGGGTTAGAGGTTGATAAGATGTTGCGGTGGTGATATTCTACCGGGGCTGAAAAGTCGCCCAAAGAACAGAACGATGAAGTGATTGCGACGCAACGAAGTCCCCATGAAAGGCCGCAGCCGGTATCATAAATTATCGCGGCCTTCATTGAGGCAAAAAATACAACAACAGATAGCGAAATAAATAATGTCGTTGGTACCATAAAAAATTAAAAACAGAATAAGCAGGTTATGCGGTTTGTTTGTGCTTTACTAATCTTAACTTTTGGAGTGGCCGGCTGCAACCGGCAAGGTATTGATATGTATAGTAAGTTAAAAGCGGAGGAGCTTTCATCTGGTAAGAGGGTGGATAGTCTTTTCTTTGGCATTTACTTCGGCATGACGGATAAACAATTTTATGCCCATTGCTGGGAAATGAATAAAAAGGGGTTATTTACAGATGGAGAAAATAATACCGCGGTATTGTATAAATTGAATAACAATCAAATGAAACATCCCGGCCTTATGAATTTTTACCCGGAATTTTATGAGAACAAAGTATATAAAATGAAAGTTACTTTTCAGTATGAAGCCTGGGCGCCGTGGAATAAAGAACGTTTTTCAGACTCGCTGATAAAAGATGTGCGGAACCTGTATGGTAAATGGTACAAAGAAGGTAACCCTTTTATAACAGTGCAGGATGAAAAGAAAGGCACCATCTATGTAAAGCTGGATGGTAACAGGCGCATTACAATTGGGCGGTTTGATGATATGCATGTAAAGGTGGATTATACTGACCTGCTGGTGGAGCAGCAACTGAATAATAAATGAGGCTGTTAAGAAACATATTATTGATGTTTGGGTTGTTCCTGTTTTCCTGCAAGGGTAAACAGGTGGCGCCTGTAACACTCTTTGAAAAGATGGACGCCGCTGAAACAGGTGTTGATTTCAGGAACGATTTGTCTTACGACGCGAAGTTTAATATTTATACTTACCGTAATTTTTATAACGGTGGGGGCGTAGCTACCGGCGATATAAATAATGATGGCCTGCCCGATATTTTCTTTACGGCCAATATGCTGGAAAACAGGCTTTACCTGAACAAAGGCAACATGCAGTTTGAAGACATTACAGAGAAAGCAGGTATTGGTAAAAAAGGCAAATGGTCAACCGGTGTAAGCATGGCCGATATAAACGGGGACGGGTTTATTGACATTTACGTTTGCAACAGTGGTGACATAAAAGGCGACAGCAAACACAACGAACTGTACATTAATAACGGCAACCTGACATTTGCTGAAAAAGCGCAGGAGTATGGCCTTGCCGATGAAGGGTTATCAACGCATGCCGCCTTTTTTGATTACGATCATGATGGCGACCTGGACATGTTTTTGCTGAATAACTCCTTTAAAGCCATTGGCAGCTTTAACCTGCAGCAAAATGAACGCGGCATACGTGATGCCAAAGGAGGCGATAAGCTGTTTCGTAACGATGGGAGCCACTTTACAGATGTGAGCGGGCAGGCCGGTATTTACGGCAGCATTATTGGCTTTGGGTTGGGTGTAACGGTAGGCGACGTGGATAATGATGGCTGGCAGGATATTTATGTTTCCAACGATTTTTTTGAAAGGGATTATTTATACATCAACCAGCGCAATGGCAGCTTTAAAGAAGTACTGGAAGAACAAATGATGAGTATCAGCAATGCTTCAATGGGTGCAGATATGGCTGATGTTAACAACGATGGCCACCCGGATATTTTTGTTACCGAAATGCTGCCTGAGGATGATGCAAGTGTTAAAACCAAAACAACCTTTGAGAATTGGGACAAGTACCAGCTTGACCTGAAGTATGATTATTATCACCAGTTTACCCGCAACATGCTTCAGCTAAACAATGGCAATAATACGTTCAGCGAAATAGGCAGGCTGGCAGGTGTTTGTGCCACGGACTGGAGCTGGGGCGCATTGATCACCGACCTTGACAATGATGGCCGAAAGGACATTTATGTGGCCAATGGCATTTACCAGGACCTAACCAATGAAGATTATATTCAATACATCTCCAACGAGAGTTTTTTCAAAGAAGTGGCCTCTGGTAAGGCTGATTTTAAGAAGCTGATAGATTTAATTCCCTCCAATCCGGTATCTAACTATGCGTTTAGCAACAATGGCGATTTAACGTTTACGAATAAAGCCAAAGAGTGGGGCCTGGATGAACCGGGTTTCAGCAATGGTTCCGCCTATGCGGACTTAGACAATGATGGCGATTTGGATTTGGTGGTGAACAATGTAAACATGCCGTGCAGCATTTACCGTAACCAGAGCATGCAGCAGCACCCGGAAAACAAATTCCTGAAAGTGGCTTTAGAGGGAGAAGGCAAAAACAAATTCGGGATAGGTGCCAAGGTAACGGTGTACCATAACAATACCATCGCCTACCAGGAACAGATGCCCATGCGTGGTTTTGAATCCACCGTGGATGAGCGGCTGAATTTTGGGCTGGGTAAAACAGGCCAGATAGATTCCGTCACGGTGCAATGGCCCGATGGCAGGCAAAATGTGATAAGGCATGTGCAGGTAAATCAGCAGTTGGTGGTGAAGCAGGGGGAAGGGCGGTTGCCGGTTGCCGGTTACCAGTTGCCGGTAAGCAAAGCAATGACTGTTAAACAAAAAACATCAAAAGAAAATACTTTAAAACTTATAAAGCCGGCAGTATATAAAGAGGGTACACCCCTACAGCCCACTCACCACTCACTACTCACTGCTCACCATTCACCGCTCACCGCTCATCACTCGCCATTCCGCATAGAGGCTTCACCATCCACTGTTCCCTTCACCCACCGGGAGAACGGGTTTATAGACTTCGACCGCGACAGGCTGATCTTTCACATGCTCTCCACACAGGGGCCCAGGATAGCCAAAGGAGATATTAACAGGGATGGCCTGGAAGATATCTATATCTGCGGCGCCAAAGACCAGGCCGGTGCACTGATGATACAAACGGCAGGCGGCCAATTCAAAAGAACCAATGAGGCCCTGCTGGAACAGGACAAGCTGAGCGAAGACACCGATGCGCTGTTTTTTGATGCGGATAATGACGGCGATGCGGACCTGTATGTATGCAGTGGAGGAAACGAGTTTTCACCCAATTCAACCGCGTTGATGAACCGGCTGTATACAAATGATGGCAAGGGCCGGTTCACAAAATCCGGCCAGGTATTGCCTTCTTATATTTTTGAGAGCACCAGTTGTGTAAGAGCGGCTGATTATGACGGCGATGGCGATATGGACCTGTTTGTAGGGGTACGGCTTAAATCGTTTAGTTATGGGTACCCCTGTAAAGGCTATGTGCTGCAAAACAATGGCAAAGGCTTTTTTACAGATGTAACGGAAACGGTAGCCCCTGCACTTAAACAGGCAGGCATGATCACCGATGCGCAGTGGCTGGACTATGATAACGACAAAAAGCCCGACCTGGCCGTAACCGGCGAATACATGCCGGTAAGGATATTCCACAACGAAGGCGGCAAGCTTACAGAAGTAACCGAAGCGGCAGGATTAGGCAAAACCAACGGCTGGTGGAACCGGCTGATAATAGCTGATGTTAACCATGATGGCTACGCGGATATGATAGCGGGCAACCATGGGCTTAACAGCAGGTTTAAGGCAACAGCGGAGAAACCGGTAAGTATGTATGTAAGCGACTTTGATAACAACGGCAGCATAGAACAGATCATTACCTGTTACAACAAAGACAGCGCTTACCCGATGGTGTTAAGGCATGACCTGGTAAATGTATTGCCATACCTGAAGAAGAAATACCTGAAATACGAGAATTACAAAGAGCAAACGATTACAAAGATGTTTACGGAAGAACAGTTAAAAAAGGCTGTGAGGCTGGAAGCTTTCATGATGCAGAGCAGTGTGTTGATCAACAATAAGAACGGCACATTCAGCGTACAGGCTTTGCCAACAGCCGCGCAGTTGTCACCGATGTATGGCATAGCTGCGGAAGACTTTGATGGAGATGGCCATGTGGATATTGTGATGGGTGGCAACTTTTACGAGAGTAAACCGGAAGTGGGCATTTATGATGCCAGCTACGGAACGTTTATGAGAGGGGATGGCAAGGGAGGTTTTAAAGCCATGAGTGCGCAACAAAGCGGCATTAACATAAGGGGGGCAGTAAGAGATATGGTAACGATAAAGAATGGTAAAAAGAAGAGGCTGCTGGTAGCGATGAACAATGAGGCGGTGAAGATGGTGAAGGTGGAGTAGTTGCAGGTTGCTGGTTACTGGTTACTGGTCTGTTGAAGGGTTAGAGGTTGATAAGATGTTGCGGTGGTGATATTCTACCGGGGCTGAAAAGTCGCCCAAAGAACAGAACGATGAAGTGATTGCGACGCAACGAAGTCCCCATGAAAGGCCGCAGCCGGTATCATAAATTATCGCGGCCTTCATTGAGGCAAAAAATACAACAACAGATAGCGAAA
>NZ_VVIP01000070.1 GCF_009650435.1 Foetidibacter luteolus | reverse complement strand
CGGCGCCAAAGCACCTTCTTTTCCTAATAGTGGCTTTCCACTCTTGAGTTGTTCCAGGGCCTTGTTCTTCACGGCCTCGTAATCAAACCCGAACGGTGTTTCTGTTTTTGACTTCATCTTGATGTGTTAAAGGTTATCTTATTTTTTAACCTTGACACAGTTTATTTTACAGCCTCTGCGTCGCACTCTTGTGCTGCAGCAATTCTATTCAGCAATGCTGCAGTGGCCCGCCCTGAGCAGAACGAAGGGCCCGTTCTTTACGCGGCAATCAACATATCGCCCTTCCCTGGGCTTTTCGGTGTTTATATATACATTATCCGGCTTATGCCCAACCGCTTCACATTCAGGTTGGTTTTTCTTTTTTCAGCAATAATTATCAAATGGCAACTTTTTTGCTTATACATTGCAGTTTAACCTGAAAGCACTTTTTGTCCCCCATGTCTAAAAGCCGCACATTAACAAAAAATTTTGGTTCACTGTCTGTAATACAGGCTGCCAATTTTTTTATTCCTTTTATCACATTGCCTTTTATAGTGCGTGTAATTGGGCCGGATAAGTTTGGCGTGCTGAATTTTTTAACCGCTTTTGTTGTTTATTTTACCCTTCTCATCAATTACGGTTTCGATTATACCGCTACCCGCAAAGTTGCCCAAAACAGGCATAACCATTCCTTAATAGAAGAAAGTTTCTCGGTAATATTTTATGCCAAGCTCCTGCTCTTTGCAGTTTCGGCGGCTTTGTTCTTTGTATGCGCCTTATTTGTACCGCAGATAAAGGAAAACCTGTGGGTAGGCGTATTTTGTTTTGCAGGGTGTTTTGCCAACGTATTTTTTACCAACTGGTTATTCCAGGGTATGGAGCAGTTGCAAAAGGCAACCATCTTTAACCTGGTGGCCAAACTGCTGTTTTGCGTCTCCATCTTTTTGGTAATAAGGCAAAAAGAAGATTACTGGTGGTTCGCGGTACTGTCATCATTGTCGCAGGTATTGGCTGGTGTGGCTTTATTCTTCTATGCCAAAAAACGCTTCCACCTGCGCATGATACAAGTGCCGTTCCGTAAGGTTAAGGAAACGCTTTTTACAGACAGGATGATCTTTATCTCCACCCTTATGATAAGCCTTTACACAACCAGCAACACTGTAATGCTCGGCCTGTTGAAAGACGATGCGGATGTTGGCATTTTCACCGCCGCGGCACGTATTATTTCCGTAGTGCAAACCCTGGCGCTTATGCCGGTAAGCCAAACACTTTTCCCGCATATTGGCACCGCGTTTGGCACAGGTAAACCAAATGGGCTGCTGGAAGTAAAAAAAGTTTTTCCCGTTGTTATGTTTTTCATGTTTATTACCAGCCTCCTGTTATTTGTTTTTGCCCCGTTGATTATACATGTAATCTTTGGCGATGCCTTTAATTCATCTGTAATGGTCATGCGCATTATGGCTATCAACCCGTTGATCATCTGCATGAGCAACCTTATGGGCATTCAAACCATGCTTAACCTTAAAATGGATAAGCAATATTTCAGGATTACCTGCCTGGGCGCTGTCATCAATATTGCACTTAATCTTTTTCTCACAAACCTGTATTCCTATACAGGCACAGCAATATCATGGGCAATAACCGAATTGTGCATAGCTGCCGCAATGGCATTTACTTTGCATAAGTATCACATCTCTGTTTTCGACCGGAATTTTTTCAACTGGAAATACCTGGTTAAAATAAACCGGCAGTTGCTGAATGTTTTCAGCAGCAAAATGAAACTATCAAAAAATTAAGCTTTGTCAATTTTTACGAATAAGAAAATAGCCGTTGTAGTAGTTACTTATAACAGGCTTAATTTATTAAAAGACTGCATTAATGCCATCCGCTCGCAAACAACGGCTTACGAAAAGCTGATTGTCGTAAATAATGGAAGCACGGATGAAACACCCGCCTGGCTTGACAGCCAGGGCGACCTGGATGTAATTCACCAGAAAAATGTGGGCAGCGCCGGCGGATTTTATACCGGTGTTAAATATGCCTGTGAAAAAGAGTACGATTATATATGGCTGATGGATGACGATGTAATGGTAAGCGCCACGGCCCTTGAAAATCTCCAGGAAGGTTTAAACATAACGGGCGACTTTTCCTTCGGCTGCAGCAAAGTAATAAGCAAAGACGGCGTGTTTATTAATGCGCCCAATATTGATGATAAGATGTCGGCTTACAATTACCCGGTATGGGGGCAATTTGCAGAGCATGGCATTATAAGGGTAAAAAATGCAACATTCGTTTCTGTATTTATCAATGCGGCTTATTTGCAACAGGCAGGGCTGCCAGCTAAAGATTTTTTTATCTGGGGCGATGATATGGATTTTACCTACCGGCTCTCCCGTGTAGCGCCAGGTTATTTTATCGGCAACAGCATTGCCACACATTTCAGGGCCGACCCATCCTTTCCCAGCATCCTAACAGAAAAGGATGAACGCCGGATATCCATGCATTACTTCAACGTAAGGAACAACCTGTACATCAGCCGCAAATACAAATCAAAAAAAGAAATGCTGCTGGATGTACTGCATTGCTGGAAGATTATCTTCTATTGTCTTTTTCTGCAGAAAGGCTTAAAAAAAGCTGGCATATACCTCAAGGGTTTTTGGGCTGGCCTGTTTTTTAACCCACCGGTTATTTATCCCAATCAAAAATTATGAGGCTGCTATTCATTAACAGCTTGTATTACCCCAATCATATTGGCGGGGCTGAGGTATCGGTGCAAACCCTGGCAGAAACACTGGCTGGCCAGGGCCATGAAGTTTTTGTGTTGTCTCTCGGTTCAAAAGAATACAGTACCAGCCACAATGGCGTAAACTGTTACTTTATCCGTACCAGTAATCTTTACAGCATAACCGAAGCCAAACAGCAGCACGGCTGGAAAAAACTAGTTTGGCATTTACTGGATTCCTTCAATTTTTTATACCGCAGAAAAATAAAAAGCCTGCTGGCTCAAATACAACCCGATGTTGTTAACAGCAACAACATTCAAGGCTTCTCCCCTTTTATATGGCGTGTTATAAAACAGCAAGGCTTGCCGCTTGTGCATACCATGCGGGATTATTACCTTATGTGTTACCGTACAACGCTGTTTAAAAACAACAGTAATTGCAACGGCCTTTGTACCATGTGCAACCTTACTTACCAGTTAAAAAAAGGCTTCTTTAAATACCCGGATGCATTTATTGCCATCAGCCGTTTTACCGCGCAACAGCATATAGCTTACAAGGTAATCAACAACAAGCCCATACAGGTAATAGCCAACAGTGTACTGCCGCAGCAGCAGGTTACCGCCAATCAACCAGGCGATAACATCGTATTCGGGTTTATTGGTAAAGTAATACCGGAAAAAGGTATTGAATACCTTCTTGAAGAAATACGCAGCCTGCCCGCTGGCAGCAACTACCAACTGTTGATAGCAGGCGCTTACGAACCTGCTTACAAAAAGTACCTTGATGAGCAATATGGCGTGGCAGACAACATACAGTTTGCCGGTAAAATGAATGCGGCTCACTTCTATAACCAGGTTAATGTTGTTATCGTTCCTTCTTTATGGAACGAGCCTTTTGGCAGGGTGCCCGTGGAAGCTGCTAACTTTAACCGGCCTGTATGCATTGCAAACGTTGGCGGCCTGCAGGATTTATATGATAGTTCCTGCATGTGGCAGTTCAGCATGGTTAAAGGCAGCCTGGCCGGCATACTTGCCGCCATCATTGGCCAGCCTGCACAGGTGCAGGAGAAAACAGCAGGCTGTAAAACATACGCCCAAAAATTTAACCCGGCTTATACCGCTGAGCAGTTCACCCGTTTTGTAACTGAAATTATTAACCTTCAAAAAAAGCGGCATGGCTAACGCATACATCAACGGCAAATACCTGTCGCAAAAATTAAGCGGTGTACAGCGTTATGCACACGAACTGGTAACACACCTGCCCACACACACAACAGTAATTGCGCCGGGCAATAACAATGCAGCCGCTTACAATACCGCATACGGTTTTCAAACAACTGGCACCAATGGTTCTATCTTGTGGGAGCAGTTTAAACTGCCATCTTACCTGCGCCGCAACAACAGGCCGCTGCTGGTTAATCTTTGCAATGCCGCACCTGTATTGTACAGCAACAAAATATCCTGCATTCACGATATCGCTTTTATACGTTACCCGCAATTCTTTTCAAAAAGCTTTTACTGGTATTATAAAATACTTATTTCGCTGGTGGTTAAAACAAGCCGGCATCTTATTACCGTAAGCCAATTTTCCAAAGCCGAGCTGATGGAGCATTACAAATTGAAGGAAAATCAAATTACTGTTATACCCAATGCCAGCTCTTTAAACAGGCAGCAAACAGGTATTTTGCCCCCGCATGCCAGGCCTTATTTTTTGTTCGTAGGTTCTCTTGACCCACGTAAAAATTTAACCCTGTTGCTGGAAGCTTATACAAAGGCTAATCTTAAAGATATTGACCTGCTGGTTGTTGGCGCTTCACACAAATCATTCAACACCGGTATAGCGCAAAAAATAGCTGCTTACCGCGATAAACCCGGTATTATTTTTCTGCAAAATGTTGATGATGCCATGCTGTGCAACCTGTATGCGTATGCGGTAGCAATGGTAGCGCCATCCTTTTATGAAGGCTTTGGCCTTCCGTTAATTGAAGCATTGTCATTCGGGTGCCCGGTATTGGCGTCGGGCATTCCTTCCTTTCGAGAGGTTGCTGGCCGGGCCGCCAGGTATTTTAACCCGGAGGATGCTGACCAGCTTGCCGGCCTGTTACGGGAAACAGGCACCAGAAGAGAACAGCATAACCAGGCAGCATTGCAGGTACAGCAAAAATATTCCTGGGCAAAGTCAGCGGAAAAACTGAAAGCGCTTATTGAGCAGTATGCCTGAATAAAGCATTATAATACCAGCTATGGCCTTTCACAGCATCGCCGGTTGCGTCGCAAGCACTTCATCGTTCGGTTCTTTGGGCATCTTTTCAGACCCGGATAGGATGTCTTAACCAGGATTTCATCTGATATTACTGATTGAGCTGATGGTTGCAGTGTCTGCCGCCTTTGGCGCCAGACACGTTGCTGCTGGTTGTGTATAAAAATTGTTTTGGACTCACCAACTTTTTTTAAAACAAAAAAAAGACTGACGGCAGGATGTGGTGCCGTAGCTGGTGCGTGAAGACACGCACCAGGGGAAAGGAATAGAGGCAGGGCCTTACTATGTCCCAAAGGGACATGTTGTGGGTAGAATAGCCATTCGGGTTCCTATGTTCCAGAGGAACATTTTGTACTCATCCCTGCAGATACAAGCACAAAGCGTTCCTCTGGAACGCGGTCAACACCCTATGATGTTCTACCTACAAAGTGTTCCGCCGGAACACAGGTTGCGAATACGCTTACTCTACCTAATACTATATTCAGCATTCCTTGTTCGATATTTTATCGTGAATGGTGAGTGGTGAATCGTGAGTGGGGCATCATTCCTTGTTCCTTGTTCGATATTCCCCGGCTTTTCCTTTTCTTCCGTGCCTCCGTGGCATTCGGAGTTTTGCCCGCAACGTTTCTGGCGCCAAAGGCGGCAGAAACTCATCTTCTCTCCCTGGTGCGTGTCTCCACGCACCAGCCCTACCCGGGTCTGAAAAGACGCCATGAAAAACAGAACGATGAAGTGCTTGCGACGCAACAGGCGATGCCATAAAATACCATCGCTGGTATCATAATAATGCCGGTGTTGCAGCCCTGCAAACAAAGCAGCACCAATCGTTGTTAAATTGCAAACATTGGCTTGAATGTTGTTTTAGAATGCTAACTTATGAAGATAGCCATAGTACATGATGAACTGGTAAGACGCGGCGGTGGGGAGCAGGTTGCCTTAAGTATGCATAAGGCGTTTCCTGATGCGCCGGTTTATACGCTTTGCTACGACCCGGCTAAAACCTACCCGGAGTTTAAGAAAGCGAAAGTGGTTACATCGTGGTTTCAAAAAATAGGCAGCAGCGAAAAGCTTATAAAGATGCTGTATTTCCCGTTTGCCATACTGGCAATGCGTTCTATTAAGCTAAAGGGCTATGATGTGGTGTTAATCTCGACTACGCACTGTGGCAAATTTATACGCACAGATAAGAAAGCAACGGTTATTACCTACTGCCATACGCCGTTCCGTTTTGCGTTCAGGCCGCATTCATATGAAAGTGTGGCTAACTCTAACTGGCTGGTAAAGCGAATTTTTTTAACGGCGTCGTGGATATTGCGCAGCCTTGACCGCGCCGCCACCGAAAACACCGACTGGTTTATCACCAATGCACGGCAGGTTGTTGAGCGCATTAAAAATGCCTACCACCCCAGCAAACCGGTAACAGTTATTAACCCGCCTGTTAACCTTGACAATTTTTATATTACAGACACAGTAAAAGACTACTACCTGGTGGTGTGCAGGCTGGAAGCCTACAAAAAAGTTGACCTGGTTATTGAAGCATTTAACAGCATGCCGAACCGCAAACTTATTGTAGTGGGCAAGGGTTCTATGGAAGAGGCGCTGCACCAGATGGCGGCGCCTAATACAACCTTTCAGCATTCACTTAACGCTAAGCAACTGGCTACGTTGTATGCAGAGTGCAAGGCTTTAATTTTTCCGCAATATGAAGATTATGGTATTACACCGCTGGAAGCTGCTGCTTCGGGCAGGCCGGTTATTGCATTTGGGCAGGGCGGTGTGCTTGAAACCATGATACCTTACAAAGACAACAGTAAAACCGCTACCGCGGTATTTTTTAACAGCCAGACTCCCGGGGCATTAACCGATGCTATAAACGAATTTGAACAGCTTAGCTTTGACCCTTATTTTATAAGGCGGCATGCTGAAAAATTTGAGGAAGTAACTTTTATACAGAAGCTGAAAGAGTTTATTTACAGCAAAACTGTAGTGCCCATGCAGGTAGCAGGCAAGGCCCAAATATCTCCTTATTAACCGGTAAATATGAACAAGGCTTTACAACCCGCTATTAACACTTACCTGTGTGTACTGCTGTCTATAGCGGCATTTGTTTCTATTGTGGTAATGCCTTCTAATTCTTTCACGGTTCCCTCCTACCTGCTCATTTATCTTTTCTTTCCGGTAATGGTGCTTTATGATTTTAACAACGGCAAACCGTTGCTAAGGGAACTGTTGTTGTTTACTGCCGTATTTCTTTTACTTAACCTGCTGGCGCAGGCCAATAACCATTACAGCAACCTGCACCTTTGCGGCGACCTTGATTTTGTGGAAAAAGTTGACAGGAACAACATTATGTTCCGCAAGACGATGATTACACAATCGCTGTACTGGTATGCAGGCTTCCTGTTATACCTGTACCTTAAATACTACGCGGAAAATAAACACCTGAAATATTTTTACATAAGCCTTGCACTTCTTGCCTTGTATGGTTTGCTGGAAATTATCATTTACCAGTTTACCGGCAGCAATGGAGATTTTCTCAGCAACAAAATGTTCAACAACAAGCCTGGTACCGGCAGCCTTTTTCAAACCATTACCATTTCCGGCCATGCCTTTCAACGGCTGAAAAGCCTTACGGGGGAATCATCTATGTACGCGTTTTCAGTAGTGCCTTTTATGATGCTTTGCATACCATTGAAAAAGTATAAACCGTTGGTGCTTTTCTGTGTAACACTGGCTTTAAGCCTTTCTACTTCGGCATTTATAGGCTTTGCCTGTTTAATACCAGCCATGTTTATTGCTTACCCTGCGTGGCGTAAAAAAATTGCTTTTAGTTTATTAGGTATTGTGCTGGTGGTGTTATTGTTATACCTGGTAAGCGATAACATAAAAACAGTTTTGAACAATCTACTGTTGGACAAACTGAGCGGGGAAAACCGCTCTGGCATAGAGCGCAGCCGTTATTTTGCGCATCAAATAAATTATTGGAAAAACGACCTGAATTTTAGCGGAAAACTTATTGGTGTGGGCTTTGGTTATGTACGTTCCAGCGATTTTTTCTCTACCCTGCTGGTTAATAACGGTATTATAGGGCTGCTTGCTTTTACCTTCTTCTATTTTAAGCATGCTTTTGCAGCATTGCAGCCCAGGGATATAAAAGTATTTTACATAGCCGCTTTGTTTGCTACCTATCTTATTATGATGGTTGCCGTGCCGGAGTTTGCCTACCTGTCGTTGTGGATATTGCTTGCTTTTCCCTATTTCTACCAGAGAAACAAACCTTCTGTAGCGCAGGGAAATTGATAGCGCCAATTATTATTTTTATTATGCTTATTAGCCATCACTGATGCATTGCTGTAAGAACTCTTGTTGGCTGCCGGATAATGTGAATTAAGTTAAGGAAAAGGCTGTCAGGTTGAGCTTGTCGAAACCGGGCAATACAAGTAGTGGCTTTTTCAGCAATCATCTCCGGCAGTCTCGGGTCGACAGTTTAAGCTAACAACATTGGACCGTAAGGTTGAAGCACAAAACAGCCAAAAACAATTGACTGGCTTTTGAAGAAACTTACGAACGAAGCTTTACGGGAACTACAGTCGAAAAATGCACATTGCAGACGGAAGCATCAAAACAAAAAAGGGAAATAATATAATCGCTCAGTATGCTGTCTTCTCGCCTTTGAAGACGTTCCACACCGTACGGAAGATAATTTTTATATCCAGCCAAAGGCTCCAGTGTTCCATATACCATATATCGTGTTCTACACGTTGCTCCATAAGGTCATTGGTCTCCGTACCGCCGCGAAAGCCATTTACCTGGGCCCATCCGGTAATGCCAGGCTTGGCAAAATGCCTTACCATAAACCGGCTGATGATGGCGCTGTACTGGGCCGTATGAGATAACATGTGCGGACGTGGTCCTACTACACTCATATCCCCACTAAGCACATTAAAAAACTGGGGCAGTTCGTCCATGCTGGTCTTGCGCAGTATTTTACCGATGGTGGTAACCCTGTCATCATTAACAGAAGCCTGCTTGCTGTCACTATCACTGTTCGGCTTCATAGTCCGGAACTTGTAGCACAGAAAAGATTTGTTATCCTGGCCGGAACGGAGTTGTTTAAACATAACCGGCCCCTTTGAGCTTAGCTTGATGGCTATAGCGATAATGGGGTAAAGCCAGCTTAAAATAAAAATGATAACAAACAGGCTGAAGAAAATATCGAACATTCTTTTAAATACCTGGTTGCGTATATCTTCCAGCGGCTCGCTGCGCAGGGAAATAACAGGCAACTGGTTGTTTAAGTAATTAACAGAATAAGATGGATTGATGATGCTGGAAAAATCCGGAACGAATTTAATACGCAGGCAATGCTGGTCAGCCTCCTGCACCAAACTTTTTATTCCGGCAGCATCCGGCAGCAAAGTAGAGTAGATCTCTTTGATGTCATTGTGCAACGCATAATTAATAATATCCTTTACAGGGCCTTTTACAAAATTGTTAAGGTTACCGCCGCCAAAGGCATTGTTGGTATGCTCAATCTGCTCGTTAATTACCTGGCTCTTTATAGATGCATCATCAAAAAAACCGCTGAATTCAAAAGCGGTTTTCTGGTCGTTAAAATATTGAGCCAGCTTCCGTGCTGTTTCATTAAAACCGATGATTGCAATCTTTTTGCGCTTGGTGGTGTTACGTACATAGTGATGCACGATTTTCTTTAATACAATACGGCTTAGGCATACGGTGATTATAAATTGTAAAAGAAAATACAGTGAAAAGCCAATGGTTATTTCAGGCTGTTTAACAAACGCCAGGTAAAAAGAAAAGAACAAGGTGAATATAAACAGTGAATTGATGGTGGTATTCTTTACATGCGAAAAACGGCCATAAGTTTTATGGTCGTACATTTTGAAAACCGCGGCAAACAAAAGCCATAGCAAATTAACCACATACAACAGGTTAACCCTTGTTTGTATGTGCATGTTTTCAAAAGACTCAAATATGTAAAAAGCTGCGAATAGTGCCCCGTTTAACAGTAAAACATCAAATAGGAGAAGCCCCACCCTAACAAAAAAATCAAATCTAGAACTCATACTTCGTGTTTTTCCGGATAGATTAAACTTGAAGATTACCTGGTTAGCGTAAAAAATCCTGCTAAACCATAAACAAGTACTGTGCCTATTTTTCAAGATGTTATAAACTAAACACTTCTGCAGGCATCAGGCATGATTTATGGAAGGGATGTACACCTAAAACACACCTGTTGACAATGATGGTTAAAAATATTTTTAAGGGTTTTATAATATTATTTTTTTTTACAACCGTCCTGAAAGCCTTCGGACAGCAGGAAACAAAAACTTTTAAAGCACAACATATTACAGAAATGCAGCAGGTGAAAGATACTGCTGCGGCTGTTTTACTGCAGCATGGTAAAATATCCGGACTGTTTTATTACAGTGCAGATACACTTGCTGATAACGGTACAAGCTTTAAGGCCACCGCTGTTGGCAACGGCACCTGGAAAAGGGAATATGATATTACAAAAGGCATTAATGTACAGTGGTTTGGCGCTGTTGGAGATGGCATTACCAACGACGCACCCGCACTTCAGCAGGCCATTATTACCGCAGCCAGGCAAAAAAATACGGCTATCATCCCTCCCGGCAATTATTTCATCCCATCGTCAGTAACGCTTTATATTCCAGGCAATAGTTCGTTACGTGGCATGCACCCGCAACAATCAAGGTTAATTACAGATTCGGCGTTTGTTCCGGCACACCCATCGCTGGTTAAGGTTACAGATAACAACGTTATAATAGAAAATCTTGGCTTCAGTGGCGGCAGGCCTTATGATGCTTCACAAAAATCTACTGCGGCCAAAGGAAGACATACCTTATTGAATATAAGTTTTGACAGCAGCGTATTAAAGAATATTCACATTAAAAACTGCGCATTCAGCGATTCTTATGGTCGCGGCATTGCTTACAAAGTAGAAAACTTTTCCGTAGAAGGCTGCGATTTCAGGCGCATTGGCAGGTACAATACAAAATTTGAAACTGTTGATGGCGCTATTACAAATTTTGGCCGCTATGGCAGCGCCAATGTAACCATACGCGATAATGTTTTCTCGTTTACAGGTACACATGCCATATCTTCCTCCAATACGGAAAACCTTAAAATACTTAACAATACTTTCAGCAATATTTCCGGTATTGCCTGCGGCAACCAGGCGTGCAGCAATGTACAGTTTGCTGGCAACAGCATTAACAATACCGGCGATAACGGCGTAGATTTTCAGCGCAGCAACAGGGTAGTTATCAGCGATAATTTTTTCATTAACAGCGGCGATAAAAATGCCGGGCATGCAGGCTCTGCCGCGGCCATATTCTTTGGTGATGATTATGGTACGGAAAAAGCCAACAACGTTGTTATCAGCAATAATTTTATCAAAGGCTCCTTCACTTTCCGCAAGGGCTCCGTGCCAGACATTCCCGAATACCAAAACTGCGGCATTTACCTGATAGATGTACAGCAGGCCAAAGTGGTAAATAACAACCTGCAAAATATAGGTGTACCGTTTCATATTTCTGATACCATCAACTCCAGGGAAGATGGCAACGGCATTATGATTGTAACCACCGCCAAAGGCAAAAGTGAAGATGTGCTGATAGACGGCAATTCATTCTTTAACATAAAGGCCAACGCCATTTATGCCAATGGCCAGAGCCGCGAAATAAAAATAAGTAACAACTATGTTAACCTTTTTGGCGTACATGGCATCTATATGAGTGCTGTAGCCACCAATCTTTTCAGCACTATTCACCACAATACTGTATTGGATGGCCGCAACCATTTTGGCAACAAAGTGGCTGCGGATATTTATTTTGAAGGCAAAGATGCCTGGGTAACGCAACTGAACATATCCGGTAACCAACTGCGTAATACCCCCCGAAAAAGTTATGCTACAAGAGAAGACAAAGTATCTACCACACACGGCATTTATTTTAATGCCCGTGGTTTTGCACGCTTCAATAACATTGTTGTAAAAGACAACCAGGTAACCGGTCACCTGCAGGATGAAATCGGCTTCTCCGAAGGTGTATCTGAATTTTTTGTGGTAAAAGGCAAGAACTCGCCCATTACCGGCTTCGGGCAAAATTATACAGGCACAACAGATGATAACACAGGCCTTATTGTTCCCGGGCTTAACCAGGCAGAAAAACCAGCCATCATCAGCGAAACATTCAGCAACAAAGAGCCCGGTTATGGCAACTATTCAGAAGGCTCTATTATACGCAATACCCAACCATCTAATGGCATTTATGCCTGGCTTGCGGTGGAAGGTGGTTTTGCTGCCGCTAACAGGTGGTCTGCAAAAGCCAAATACCACAAAGGCGAAGTGGTGTATGCAGGCGCTTATACCTACCAATGCGTTAAGGATGGCATCAGCGGCGCAGTGCTGATAAAAAAGGCCGATGGTATAATAACAGACGGCGAGGCTCAATGGCGGCTAATGGGCAAAAGGGCTGTTTTTAAAGCATTAAAAATACAATAGCTACACTGTTTCTTCCCAAGCAAACCAAACTTGTAAGTGGGCAGCATTTTACCTTGCTGCCCACTTATTTTTTATATGCAGGCAACTGTATTTTGCCGGCCAGCGTATAGTTAATGCAGAAGTGCACTTCCCTTATTAAATCAATTCCATCAACCTAAAGTTGTTTATTATGTTTATTTATAAAAGGGGATTGCTATGCGCTGCCATTGCACTCTGCATGCTAACCGTTTCCTGTTCTAAAGATGATGACACCACACCGCCCAAAGACATACAGCTTGCCAACAACGCTACACTGGGCGCTTACCTTACCGATAAAAACGGTATGACACTTTATTATTTTACGCTGGATGGCTCTGGCGCCTCTGCCTGCGCCGGCGGCTGCATTGCCAACTGGCCTGTTTACTACCAGGAAAACCCAACATTGGCCGATGGGTTGCACGATAGTGATTTCGCGGTTATTACCCGTACGGATGGCGCCAAACAAACCACTTATAAAGGATGGCCGCTGTACTATTTCGTGAATGATAAAAAGTCGGGGGATGTTAATGGCGAAGCTGTTAACAGCGTTTGGTTTGCCGCTAAACCGGATTACAGTGTAATGCTCGTAAACGCCCAACTGGTGGGGCACGACGGCAAAAACTACAAAAGCGATTACACCGAAGGCGATGGCGTTACCCAGTATTTAACCGACGAACATGGCCGCACTTTATACGCTTTTGCGCCAGATAAATTCAACACCAATACATTCACCAAGCCAGACCTTAGCAACAATGCCGTATGGCCTATGTATGAGCGCAGCGAAATAAAAGGCCTTCCGTCCACACTCACCAGGACAGATTTTGATACCATTCATGTACACGGCAAAATACAAATGACATTTAAGGGATGGCCGCTCTATTATTTTGGCCAGGATAATGGGGTACGGGGAAGCAACAAAGGCATCAGTTTTCCCAGGCCGGGTATATGGCCTGTTGTTAACAACAATTCTCCTGTGGCTCCCAACTAATACCAATGCAATTTAGTTGCACAGTTTTCAGCCCTGCGCTTTTTGGTATTGCCTTGCGGCAATGTTTAGACCAATATTTTTAAGATACCAGCGACATATTTTCATGGCATCATCGTTGCGTCGCAATCCTTTCATCGGCTGCTTTTTCATGGCATCTTTTCAGACCCGGATAGGTGGTGAGTAGTTGTGAATCGTGAGTGGTGAATGGTGAGTGGGGAATTGTGAATGGTGAGTGGTGAATAGTGAGTGGCTTTTCATTCTTCGTTCAGCATTCCTTGTTCCTTGTTCGATATTCGTGCCGTGAGTGGGGGCTTTTCATTCCTCGTTCAACTTTCCTTGTTCCTTGTTCGATATTCTCTACCCGGGGCTGAAAAGCCGCCCATTGAACAGAACGATGAAGTGCTTGCGACGCAACAGGCGATGCCACAGGGATATGTCGCTGGTATTATAAAACAAATGGACGGTGTTGTGTTATGCATAAATATCCAACAGGCCATCCGGCAGCTTTACATGCACTTCTTTTTTCTGCTGGTCTATTTTTTTCAGGGTTTCTCCATGAAGCGGGATGAGGGCTTCTTTGCCTTTGTAGTTAATCATCAACAGTACCTGGTGCGGTTGCTCTATCACTTCTTCCACTTTGCCCAACACATTACCTTCGTTAATCATGGTAAAACCAATAAGGGCAATGGGCGCCGTTTTACCAGCCAGCTTTCTAAAACTTTCTTCCTGCAGCCAAACCTGTTTTTGGTTAAGCTTGCGGGCAGCTTCTTTGCTGTCAATACCTTCCAGTTTTACATAAATTTCCGTTTCGTCCTTCGCTTTGCTCTCCTCTATAAAATAGGGCAGGTAAGAGCCCTTTATTTCTTCTACAAATAATGCTTCTGCCGCCTTTAATGTAGTCTTCTTGCCCAATGCATGTTGCACTATCACTTCTCCCTTAAGCCCGAAAGAAGCAACAATCTTTCCTATATTGATATAACTGGTTGACATAATATTATATACAAAAGTACGCCTGCTTTTACAGCATTATTCTGTTGCGAGCACTATATACTCCCAGGCCTGTAATTCAAACTGCTCCTCCCCTTTTAATGAATAAGTTAAGCCGGAGAACTGATTAGTATAAGTACCGGCGAGGTTTTGGTGCTTAATACTGAACTTTAACCGCTCAGCACCAGACAGGTTGAGCAGCACCAGAACCTTAGATGTACCGGTTACCCGTAAATAAGCCAGCACTTTATCATCAAAACCGGTAGGCAGCTCTGCAAGGTTATCATTGTAATGCAATGCTTTGTTTTGTTTTTTAAGGCTGAACAACGTTTTATAGAATTGGTGCAGGGCCAAGTTCTCCTGCCAGTCAATAAAATCTTTTTCAAAAAAAGACAGCCTTCTGAGGTTGGGCAACTCCTGCCCGCTATATAATAGCGGCGTGCCCGGCCAGGTAACACAGAATACGGCCAATGTTTTGGCGCCACTATCATACTTTTCATACTCGGTACCGTTCCAGCTATTTTCATCGTGGTTGGTGGTAAAGTAAAGCTTGGAAGCGCCGGCGGGGTATGCTCCGTATTTATGCAAAACATCCTTAAAGTGCTGCAACGATGCAGTGCCTTTAAATAACTTTTCGCTCACGTGCATCCACTCCCAGGCATAGCTTACGTCAAAAACTTCGTGATAAGCTTCCACATCACACTCAGCCAGCCAGAAAAGCGGTTTCAGTTTTTCACACTGCGCTCTGGCTTCCACCCAAAAATCCAGGGGTACCAGGTGCGCCATATCGCAGCGAAAACCATCTATGCCGCAATCTCTCACCCAAAAACGCATAGCATCAATTAAAGCCAGCCTCATTTCGGCATTGTAATAGTTTAGGTCTATAACATCGTTCCAGCCGTTGCGGTCGTAGAACTCCCCCTTTTCGTTTTTAACATACCAATCTGGGTGTTCGGTTGCCCAGTGGTGATCGTATCCGGTATGGTTGGCCACCCAGTCAATGATTAATTTAAAGCCCAGTTCATGGGCTTTGTTTACCAGGCCTTTAAAATCGTCCAGGTTGCCATACTCGGGGTTAATGGTCGTATAAGAGCTACATGCATAGTAGCTGCCCAGGGTACCCAGCCTTTTTTTTACGCTTATGGGGGTAATGGGCATAAGCCATAATATTTCTACGCCCATACCCCTAAGGCGGGGCAAATGCTGCTGAAAAGCGGCGAATGTACCTTCCCTGGTGTACTGGCGAATATTTACCTCGTAAATGTTAGCGCTTTTTGCCCAGTCTATACTGGCGAACCTGGTTGCCATACGGTTGCTGTTTGCAACAAAGAAATGGCATTATTGTGTAAACGCATGAGAGAAGTTGAGAGGAAGCTGCCAACAAAATTTAGTGCATGGTTTTACACGCTGCATTGGCAGCTTTTAACTTTAGGTAATTCATTAAAGGGTGACAGCCTACCACAGGTTGCGGGGGCACCAGTCATCGTAATTGTTGCCAATTAAAAAGCCGATAAGGATTTCGTGGGTACCGCGGCTGATGGTATTTAAGGCGGAGGTGGTAATATCGTAAGAGTAACCAAAATTAAACTTGCTGCTCACATTTACCCCAACCATGGCCGCATAGCCGTCTTTGTTTCTGTAAGAAGCGCCGGCCCATATAAAATCCTGGTACTGCAGTTTGGCGTTCAGGTCAAAACTTACCGGGGCGGAGGAAATGTATTTTATCATAGTAGAGGGCAGGAAGCTAAAATCTTCGCCCAGTAAAAACCGGTAACCGGCAGATAGAAACATGTGTGGGATAAGCCTGCCCTCGGTTGTTTTTACCATTTCATCTGCGTAAGTAAGCCTGGAGGGCACTATTTGCTGGGCTGCCAGGCCAATGAAATAATCCCTGGAATACAGCCAAAGCCCGGCGCTGATATCTGGCCTTACTTTATTAAGGTACCCGGAACTGGCTACTGCGGGGTCAACCGGGTTGCCGGAGCCAAAGTCAAGTTTGCTGTTGTCCAGCGACATATTTTGAAACCCAACAGAAATACCGGCACTAAGGCTGGTACGGGCGGCAATGGGCAAATGGTAGGAATATGTGCCGTAGGCGGCAAAACGGTTAAGCGGGCCGGCCCTGTCGTTAATAACGGTAAAACCAATGCCGGCATGTGGGTCAGTAGCTGTATAATCGTTCCAGTAGGCCTGCCCCCTGGGGTTTTCGCCCGGGGATTTGATGGTAGTAGCGTTTTCCCGTTGGCCTGCACTTTTTCTAAGCGGGCCCTGCACGGTAACATAAGTTGTTACCGGCGCACCTTCCAGCCCTACCCATTGGTGACGGTGGCTGGCTTTAACATCCCAGTAATCTTCTATACCGGCTACGGCGGGGTTTATAATAAAGTTATTTAAAACGTATTGCGTATAATGTGGCCGCTGTTGGGCATTGACAAAAAAGGCAGTAGTGAAAAACACGAGAACAGTTAGCTTCAGTTTCATGCTGCTGATATAGTTAGATATTGGTTCCTCCAAAATTCATGCTGGATTGAGTAAAGATAAGTAATGACAACCATTCGCTGGCTGGGCCGGACTTTTAAAAGCATTAAAATAAGCTTACAAGGTACTTGATAATACGTTAACGGTTAAACTAATCCCGGTTATTAAAATTGCCCAGTATCTGCGCAGTTGCAGGCCCCTCCATAAATAACATGTCCAGGATACTCAAATTGGGCTGAAAACCTATCCTGTCTTCAAATAATTGCGGGTAACGTATATAACTAAATGATTTATAATTATTTGGAAGAAATAAATCTCTTTTATCAATAAAATTTTGCCCTAACGCCTGTTCCTGCTCCAATAAAACAGGTTTCTCCATTTTCAGCAGCTTACAAAGCCATTCCAGAATTTCCAGATTTAATTGAAATAAATATTCAAACCGGGTATCCAGGATTCTTTCAAGGCTATGGGCATAATATTCAAACCAGGGAGAACGGGCATAACAGGACACGATGGTTCGCCAATGTTGTTGTTGCCAGTTATCCCGGTAACTGATTTTTACCTCCCGGTAGGGTAGCCGCTGGTTACGACCTTTTTCGATTGGTACCGACAAGTTGACGGTACCATTACTGCCTGCAACGATGCACCGGTTTCTGAAACTCATCTTTTTATAGCTGTCCCATAAAAAAATTGTAGTATTTGAAAAAGAAGACAAAATTTTTATGTAGTTAATACATGGAAAATATTGCAAATCAATAAGTAACAATTCTAAATTGTTATTGTTGTCCATAAAGTTGTTAGCAATTTATTTAGCACATTAATTAAATCTTGCTTGCGATATATTTTTATTATAAAATATTTCATTAAACAATATAACAAATTGTTTTTCTATTATTTATAAAATAAATTTAGTACTACTTTTATTAGTAGCTCATGTTTTTCATTCCAAATCTAAAAAATACCCAAATTCTTAGCATGAATATTTATGGGAGGCTGTTGTTTACAAAAATTCATTTGAAAATTATTACTTGAATTTTAATTTTAGGTAATGACAAAATTGCTGACGCTGTTTTGTAAGTAAGTCCCTTTCAATTTTTCGCCGGGGTATGGTTATCTGTTAAACTTCAATAAAAATGATAAGCTGCAGAGCGTGGGGAAAGAGTTTAAAATTTTACTTCCGATTTTCTCTGCTATTTTGCGTTTAAAATTTTCAGGAATGAAATATTGGCTGCCCCTCATTTTAGCAACCGCCCTATTAGCCTGCAAAAAGCCGCAGGGATTTGAATACCGTGATACCCGCAATTTTAAGATTGACAAACTGGGCTTTGACAAGACTACCGTTTATATGGAACTGGTATATTTTAACCCCAACAATTTTGGGGTTAACCTGAAGCATGTGGATTGCGATGTGTACGTAAACCAAAACTATGTGGGCAAATATTTACTGGACACCTTGATGCACATTTCCCGGAAATCGGAATTCTCCATCCCCTCCCGCATGGAAGTAGACATGCGTAATATTTATAAGAATGCGCTTAATACCCTTTTATCTAACGATGTGCTGGTGCAGGTAAAGGGTAATACCAAGGTGGGGAAGGCCGGAATTTTTGTAAATGTTCCCTTTAGCTACGAGGGCAGGCATAAGTTTAATTTGTTCTCCAATTAGTTACCGCAGCCCGTTTTACGCCGGGTATCCACCAGGTACACAATTTTCCACTGCCCGTTTATGCGCACCAGTTGAAAAGAATCTACCCCGCAGTGGCTAAATTTTCCTGTATAATAAAACTTGTAGGGTGTCCAGGCAATGGCCAGCGGCCCGTCGATTTTTACAACGTCAAAAACAATTTGCTCGTCGGCAGCATTTTTGGGCATGCCGGCTACGGCTTTTGCAAATTCCGCTACCGTTTCATTTTTAAGCTGCACCTGCCCGTTCATGTTCACGATGGTTTGCAACAATGCACTATCTGTAAAGCAGGTCTTAAGAAGGCTACTGTCAGATGATTTCATGGCAGTAAACAACCGGTTAATGACTGCTTTAACCGAATCTTCGGGAGATTGTGCCTTAACCACTCCAGCTAACATTACTATCAGTAGCAACAGGCCAGCTTTTTTCATACAAATTATTTCCGATGAAATTAAGCGTTACAATAACAATGCGGTTACCTTTTATCAAATCGTGAGTGGTGAATCGTGAGTGGTGAGTGGTGAATGGTGAGTGGGGGCCTTTCATTCTTCATTCAACATTCCTTGTTCCTTGTTCAATATTCATTTGGTGAGTGGGGGCCTTTCATTCTTCATTCAGCATTCCTTGTTCCTTGTTCAATATTCATTTGGTGAGCGGGGGGCATTCATTCTTCATTCAACAATCCTTGTTCCTTGTTCAATATTCATTTGGTGAGCGGGGGGCATTCATTCTTCATTCAACAATCCTTGTTCCTTGCTCGATATTCTTTTCCCTGGTGCGTGTCTCCACGCACCAGCCTATCCGGGCTGAAAAGCCGCCCAATGAACCGAACGATGAACGGATTGCGACGCAACGATGACCGCCATGAAAAACCGCTGCCGGAACCATAAAAAAGCCCGTTATTACCCCAAAAAACAAATAATCGGGGTATAATTCATCGCTATCCGTACAAAAACTTCTGTGTGCAGAAATTTTATGCGCCGTATGTTCTGAAACTGTAATTTTACCCCCCAACATTTGAGAATCGAGTATGCCTCAATACCCAAACAGACAGTTTTTAGATTTTGAGCAGCCTATCAAGGATTTATACGAGCAGATTGACCAGACAAAAAAAATGGCTGAAAAAAATCCGAAGATTGATTATACCTCCAACATTCAGCAACTGGAAAGCCTGATTGTTGAAAAAAGGAGGGAAATAACGGCTAACCTTACCCCATGGCAGCGTGTGCAGCTAAGCCGCCATCCAGACAGGCCATACACGGTTAAATATATTGATAAAATGACTACCAGCTTCCTTGAACTGCATGGCGACAGGAATGTACGGGATGACAAGGCAATGGTTGGCGGGTTTGCCCAACTGGATGGAGAAACAGTAATGTTCATCGGACAGCAAAAAGGCATAAATACTAAAACACGCCAGTTGCGCAACTTTGGTATGGCTAACCCGGAAGGTTACCGCAAAGCCCTTCGCCTGATGAAGCTGGCCGAAAAATTCAATAAACCTATCGTTACTTTAATAGATACCCCCGGCGCCTATCCGGGCCTTGAAGCGGAAGAACGCGGACAAGGCGAAGCTATTGCCCGTAACATTTACGAAATGGTAAGGCTTAAGGTACCGGTAATTTGTGTTATTATAGGCGAGGGAGCCAGCGGCGGTGCATTAGGCATTGGCGTTGGCGACAGGGTACTGATGATGGAAAATACCTGGTACACCGTAATATCCCCGGAAAGCTGCAGTTCTATATTATGGCGTAGCTGGGATAAAAAGGAAATAGCAGCCGAACAACTGCGCCTTACGGCCACCGACATGAAAGGGTTTGGACTTGTGGATGAAATAGTGCCCGAGCCTATTGGGGGCGCCCATTGGGACTATACTGAAGCCGCCGCCATTTTAAAGAAGCATATTATTAAAACTCTTAACGAAATAAAGCCTTTTTCAGCGGAGCAAAGAGTAAACCAGCGTATCCGCAAATTCAGCAAAATGGGCTTTTGGGATGAAGTGGTCGATTAACAACAAGTGCTGTGCTTATATTACCTGTGGAACCGGCAGCCGTAACCCGCAACCGGAAATTAATATATTACAATAATGTCTTTACAAACACAACTAAGGGGAACAGGTGTAGCATTGGTTACACCATTTAAGGCAAATGGCGATGTAGATTATGACGCATTGGGCAAAGTAATAGATCATGTTATTGATGGCAAGGTAGAGTACATTGTATCGCTTGGCACCACCGGCGAAACACCCGTACTTGACAAAGCCGAAAAAAACAGCATTGCCAAATACACGTATCTTAAAGTGGCTGGCCGCGTTCCGGTAGTAGTAGGCATTGGCGGCAACAATACCAAAGAAATCATCAACGAAATCCAATCTTTTCCGCTGGATGAAGCAGTGGCTGTTTTAAGCGCCTCGCCTTATTACAGCAAGCCTTCTCAGCAGGGTATTTACGAGCATTACAAAGCGATAGCCCAGGCATCACCTAAGCCTGTATTGTTGTATAATGTTCCCGGCCGCACCGGCCGCAATATGGAAGCTGCTACTACCCTTCGCCTGGCAAAAGAGGTAGAAAACATTGCCGGCATTAAAGAAGCCTGTGGCGATATGGCGCAGAGCATGAAAATAATGCGTGATAAACCAAAAGACTTTTTGGTGGTAAGCGGCGATGATGCCCTGGCACTGCCCCAGATAGCCTGTGGTTTTGAAGGTGTAATAAGTGTGGCTGCGAATGCTTTACCCACCGAATTTTCTGAAATGGTACGGGAGTGCCTGCGTGGCGATTTTGAAGAAGCCAAAACCATGAACGATAAACTGATTGAAGCCTACGAGCTGATGTTTGCCGAAAACAATCCCGCCGGTGTAAAAGCGTTTATGAACCACCTGGGCCTTTTAGGCAATAACCTGCGCCTGCCGGTAACGCCCGTTAGCGAAGATCTTTACAATAGAATAAAAGCCTACCTGCTTACAAAATAACTGCCCGCAAAGCCGCCTTCGGGCGGCTTTTTTGAGCGGAAGAATTTAGATACCAGCTACATATTTTCATGGCATCGCCTCTTGCGTCGCAATCCGTTCATCGCTCTGTCCATTGGGCGGCTTTTCAGCCCAGGGTAGTGTCTGCCAGCTACGCTGTCAGACACGTTAGCAGGCAGTTTATGTCAACCGGCAATATTTCTGCCGCCTTTGGCGCCAGAAACGTTGCGGGCAACAGGTTTAATGCCACGGAAGCACGGAAGAAAAAGATAAACCCGGGAATATCGAACAGGAACAAGAAATGCTGAAGGAAGAACGAAATGGCCCCCTACTCACCATTCACGATTCACCATTCACGATATAAATATCGAACAGGAACAAGAAATGCTGAAGGAAGAACCAAATGCCCCCTACTCACCATTCACCACTCACTACTCACCATTCACCACTCCCCATTCACAGCACGAATATCGAACAAGGAACAAGGAATGCTGAAGGAGGAATGAAATGCCCCCTACTCACCACTCACCACTCACCCCTCACCACTCACCGCACTCAAAATAATTTCTCTAAATTGCCGCATCATGAAAAAGTCAATCTTACTGATGGCCATTTGCCTGTGTAGCATGTATAGCTTTGGCCAGTATACGGTGCGGCTTATTGTAAAAGAAGTAGGCGCCAAAAAGCTGGACGACATTTATATAGCAGGCAATTTTAACGACTGGAACCCGCATGATTTCAACTATAAACTAAAACCCTTTGGCGGCACCCGCAAAGCCATTGTGCTTAAAAACCTGGCAGCCGGCAAGTACGAGTTTAAGTTTACACGTGGCGCCTGGGAAAAAGTAGAAACCACGGCCAAAGGAGAAGATATTGCCAACAGGCAGGTGGAGGTTACAGCCGATACTTCTCTTGAAATATCCATACCCGGCTGGAAGGATGATTACCCCGATAAACCAAAACCTTACACCGCCACAGCGCAGGTAAAAATTATTGATACCGCGTTTGGCATACCGCAATTGGGAAGAACCCGCAGGATATGGATTTACCTGCCCAAAAGCTACGCCTCTACCAAGGGCAAAATATACCCTGTATTGTACATGCACGATGGGCAAAACCTTTTTAACGAACGTACAGCCGCTTTTGGTGAATGGGGCATTGACGAGTGCCTTGACAGCCTGCAGGCCAAACTGAAAAAAGAATGCATCGTGGTTGGTATTGACAACGGCGGCGACAAGCGCATGACCGAATACAACCCTTATGATGATGCCAAATACGGCAAGGGCGAAGGCAACCAATATGTTGATTTTCTGGCCCAAACCTTAAAACCATACATTGACAAAGAATACCGCACCATAAAAGACCCCATGCACACCTACATAGCCGGCAGCAGTATGGGCGGTTTAATTAGTCTTTATGCTGTGGTAAAATATCCTGCGGTGTTTGGTTATGCCGGTATCTTCTCCCCTGCTTTTTGGGTAGCCCCCAAAATTTACGACGATGTAAAAACCGTTAACTGGGATAAACAACGGCACTTCTTTTTCTATGCAGGCGGCAAGGAAAGCACTTCCATGGTGCCCGACATGAAAAAGATGTACAACCTTATCAGCAGCAAGCATAATTACGACATCAGCGAAATTGTTTACCCTACCGGCGGTCATAACGAAGAAGCCTGGCGCAAATATTTCCCGGCATTTTACGAGTGGTTGATGCGGGGCAATTAACTGTGATTGCGGGGGGGCCCCCAAGCTATCGCAAGGGGTCGGGCAGAACTACGTTCGCAACCTTCGCCAAAAGCGACATTTAGTTGCTTTTAACTCGGTAGTGCTCATACTCCGGCACAGGCAGCACTGACTCTCCACCTTTTGGGAGAGTTGGAGGGGGTTCCTCACCTGGGTAACCGCTTCAATCCCTCACCCGAAAGTGCAACAGGCTGCATCTTTTATGGTAAGGCTGTTTGGCAGGCCGCTGCAAGTAAGAATAACATTTCAGGGCTACAGGTATCTATTAAAATAGCTGGCAGTAAAACTCAGGCTAAAGCCATTCCGCTAATCGCCATTAACCCAAGCCTTAAGGCTTGGGTTAATAAATAGCATGCAGCATGGCTTTAGCCAAAGTTTTAAATGTTTAATAAGCTATTTTCGCCTGGTAAGCTCATAAAAACCATCCCATGAAAAAATCTTTATTGCTGCCTTTTGCATTTCTGCTGTTACAAAGCAAAGCCGATGCACAGGATTCCATTTTTGCCAGGAATATAGTAGGTACCTTAACCTCTGAAGCCTTCTGGGGCCGCGGCTATACAAAAGACGGCATGGCAAAAGCCGCCATTTTCCTGAAGCAACAGTTTCAGCAACTGGGCCTGCAACCATTAGATGGTAAAGATTATTTTCAGCAGTTATCCTACCCTGCCAACACATTCCCCGGTAAAATGGAAGTAACCCTTAATGATAAAGTGCTGGAGCCCGGTAAAGATTTTATTGTTTCGCCAGACAGCCGCGGCGTTAAAATGGAGGGCCAATTATTTCAGCAGGATAGCAGCCAGTTTGTAAACCCTGAAAACCGGGTGGTTATCATATTGCAGGATAAGCTCACATGGTCTGTAGCCCAAAAGGCGGAGGGCTATACAATTATAATGGTAGATAAACACCGTTTTACTGAAACACCCGCTTCGGTTAAAGTGGCCATTGAAAATAAGGTCATCAAATCGTTTAAAGCATCCAATGTTTGTGGCATGGTAAAAGGAAAGGAGCAGCCCGATTCTTTAATTTTCATTACCGCCCACTACGATCATCTTGGCGGCATGGGCAGCGGAATCTATTTTCCCGGCGCTAATGACAATGCCAGTGGTATAAGCCTGCTTTTAACACTGGCCAAATACTATGCGGCGCACCCGCAAAAATATTCCATTGGTTTTATCTGTTTCGCCGGTGAAGAGGCAGGGCTGGTGGGCTCAAAATATTATACTGAGCATCCTCTACTGCCTTTGCAGAATATCCGTTTCCTGCTGAACACAGACCTGTCAGGAACGGGTGAGGAAGGTATTATGGTGGTAAACGCCACCGAGTTCCCGAATGAATTTGCGGCGCTGCAAAAGCTAAACAATATGGAAGGCCTGCTGTCCGATGTGAAGTCGAGGGGCAAAGCTGCCAACAGCGACCATTATTGGTTTACAGAAAAAGGCGTTCCAGCTTTCTTTTTTTATACGCTTGGTGGTATCAAAGCCTACCACGATGTTTTCGACAAGTCCGCCACATTGCCATTAAACGAAATCAACGACCTTAATGCGCTGATTAAATCTTTTGTAGCGTATTTAAATGGAAAGCAAAACTGATATCTTTACTTTTAGTTACCTAAAAACCCGAATGAATGAATTTTTTTAGCTGGTTATTTGGCGCTCAAAAAAGTACCAAAAGCAAACTAAAGCCGGTCACAGACAGCGGCTCTTTTCACAGTACAACTTCGGATAGTTTTACTCCTTTTTTACCCGAAAATGATAGTAACTATTCAATACCCATAGATACTACCGTTGGTAACTACGATAATCACGGAAGTGGCTGCCATGAGCCGGCATACCATCATTCCAATCATCACACGGGTCAGGATTGCACCAGCTTTACAGATTCAACAAGTTTTGACTCAGGCAGCAGCACAGACAGCTCATCAACGTGGACCAGCGACTAAAAAGGCAATCAGCCTATTTTTCAAACGGCAAAACCACCACAGGCTCCCCATATTCAGCCATTTCCTTCAGCCTGCGCTCAATCTTCTTTTGCCATTCGGTGGTTATACCGCCGGCCTCAAATGTATTGTCTTTTTCATAAGCCGCCTGTTCAGCTTCTTCTTCTGTGGCTACTTTGTTGTAGATGTCTTTTGCTTCAGCAATGGATTGTGCTTTTTTGAGCTCCTGCCTTAGCAGGCGGGCATACACTTCGCAAATGTCAAAATGCCCCTGCTCATGTTTCAGGGTGATAAGGTCGCCAACATCCTTTATCCAGGACTGGTTCTTTTTCATACTGGCATACACGGTAAACAGCGTTTTGCCTTTCTCTTTTTTAATCTGCACATACACGCTGGTAGTAACGGAACCCAGCTTATGTGTTAGCGTAGTAAAATTCAAAGTACGCAGGCTGGTATCTTCAATAGCTGGTGTGCCCTGAAAATCTTCAAAACCCAGGCGGTGGCTGCTGTTCCAGTAAATAACAGAATCTTTTACAGGGCTGCTGTGGCTGGTATCTGCCTTTGGTTGCGCTGTTGGCTGGGCGTAAGAACCTGCTGATAAAAACAGGCAACAAAGGATAAGGATTGTTTTCATAAACAGGATATTTAAACAGGTATGCAAAACCGGTATTTTCATATTTACCTGCACTGACAAAATTAATGCATGAAATATGCATGGGTTACCTGTAGCTGCCTAATTTCTGCCGGCTTTAGTATATTTTAAGCCAAATACTCCGCTTAAAAGTCGCCATGAAAACCAGGCGTACAAGTGAGTGACACAACAGGCGATACCATGAAAGGCCAAAGCCCGTCCCCAAAAAAGTATTTATTTAACTATGTAGGTAACGCCCTCCAGGCCCAATTCCGTGTCGGGAAAAACAGCGCATGTTTCATCAAGAAATTCGTTGAGGCATTCGTACTTGCTGCTGAAGTGGCCTATAAGCAGCCTGTTTACCTGGGCCAGCCTGGCTATGTTGCCGGCTTGTTCGGTAGTACTGTGAAAGCGGGCCAGCGCCCTGTCTTCCAGGCCTTTTAAGTAGGTAGTTTCGTGGTACATGAGCGATACATTCTTCACCTTATCCGCTATGGGTTCGGTATAAACCGTGTCAGCGCAATAGGCATAGCTAAGGCCGGGGCTGTTGGGTAAAGTAACCCATTCATTTTTTACGATGCTGCCGGTTTTGGCGGTGTAGTCTTCCCCTTCTTTCAGGCGCTCATAAAACGTGGCGGGTATATCGTATTCAACCGCTTTGTCGCGGTCTATCCTGCGGGGCTTTTTCTTTTCGCGTATAATAAAGCCCCAGCAGGCAATGCGGTGCACTACTTTAAAACTTTCCACAGAAAATTTTTCGCTTTCCACTATAACACCCTCACCTTCCAGCGGGTGAAAGTGAAGGGGAAAAGGCAGAACCGTATCGGCTGCCTGTAACTGCAACTGGATAATATCGTTCAATGGCGCCGGTGCATATAAATGCAGGGGGTGGTCGCGGCCCAGCAAACCCATGCTGGTAATAAGTCCGGGAAGGCCAAAGTAATGGTCGCCATGCAGGTGCGAAATAAAGATATGGTTAATGCGGCTGCGGCGCACTTTGTAACGGGCCAGTTGCATTTGCGTGCCTTCGCCACAGTCAATTAAAAAAAGCTGGTCGTTCAACGTAACTATCTGTGCCGATGGATGCCGGTCATATGCGGGGAGAGCAGAATTATTTCCAAGTATAGTTACGCCAAACATGCGGTTCTTTACAGTAATATAATAAGAATGAAGATAAGTGAAAAACAGGTACGATTAATGAACCCCGTGTGATGCGCTAACAGAATACAGATGCGGGTTGGTAAAAAACTTTTACACCTTGCCGGTAAGGTATTAAGTGTACTGCGGCCGCAGGTTATCCAGCATATCGCCGGTCATTTTGTACAGGTTGTATTCAGGTTTCCAGCCCCAGTCGTTAGCGGCAACACTGTCATCTATACTCTGCGGCCAGCTATCGGCAATGGCCTGGCGGTAATCGGGCTGGTAATTAACCTGAAATTCGGGTATGTGCTCCTGTATGGCCGCCGCTATCTGCTTTGGCGAAAAACTCATAGCAGCAATATTGTATGAGGTACGTATGGATATCCTTTCTTCCGGCGCTTCCATCAGTTCCACCGTTGCCCGTATGGCATCGGGCATATACATCATGGGCAGGTAGGTATCTTCGTGCAGAAAACTGGTATATTTTTTTTCTTCCAGCGCTTCATGAAAAATTTCCACCGCATAATCGGTAGTGCCGCCGCCGGGCGCCGATTTATAACTTATCAAACCCGGGTAGCGCAGGCTTCTTACATCAACATTATAACGCTGGTGATAATAGTTGCACCAAAATTCGCCGGCATACTTGCTGATGCCATACACAGTAATAGGTTCTATAATGGTTTGCTGCGGGCAGCTAAGCTTTGGCGAGGTGGGCCCAAACACGGCTATGGACGAAGGCCAGTACACTTTGTGCAGCTTTTCTTCACGGGCTATATCCAGCACATTCAGCAGGCTTTGCATATTAAGGTGCCAGGCCAGGTTAGGATTTTTTTCGCCTGTGGCGCTTAGTATAGCGGCCAGCAGGTATATCTGCGTTATGTTTTGTCTTATCACCTGCACATGAAGCATTTCCTTGTTCATCACATCCAGCGATACATAGGGCCCGGTACCTTTCAGCAGTTCATTCTCCTCGCGTAAATCGCTTGCCACAACATTGGTGTTGCCATAAATTTTTCTTAAAGCAAGGGTTAGCTCCACTCCTATTTGTCCGCTGGCGCCTATCACCAGTATTTTTTCTTTTACCATACAAGGTTTTTTCGTGCCGCAAAGTAAAGGGAATAGTAACATACTTACCCTTATTATGCACCGTAATCTTTAGGGCGCCATATCTTATTTTTCCCCACGATATGCATACTAACAAACGTACTTTTTTGGGGACGGGCTGAGGCCTTTCATGTCATCGCCTGTTGCGTCGCACTACTTTCATCGTTCTGTTTTTCATGGCTGCTTTTCAGCCCGGATAGATGGGTTTCTGCCGCCTTTGGCGCCAGAAACATTGCCGGCTACAGGTCAAATGCCACGGAAGCACGGAAGAAAAAGAGAAGCCAGGGAATATTGAACAAGGAACAACGAACGCCCAAGGAAGAACGGAATGCCCCCACTCACCATTCACTATTCACCATTCACGAAATGAATATCGAACAAGGAACAAGGAATTTTGAATGAAGAAAGAAATGCCCCCACTCACCATTCACTACTCACCACTCACGGTAAGAATATCGAACAAGGAACACAAAATTTTGAAGTAAGAATGAAATGCCCCCACTCACCACTCACCATTCACCCCTCACCATTAACATACCACTTGCATTATTAATGTAAAAAAGATAATTTCAGCATGTGGCACCTTACCAGAAAGTACTGCTTATTATTTGCGTGGTTATAGCACCACGTGTGGCGCTATGCCAGGATAATATGCTTTCTTTTCAGCACCTCACAGTCAAAAACGGGCTCAGCCAGAGCAGTGTGGTGGCTATTGCCCAGGATAGCACCGGTTTTATGTGGTTTGCCACCCAGGATGGCCTTAACCGCTACGATGGCCACCGTTTTATTTATTACGAAAAATATTTCGACGATAAAACCAACACCCAAAACAACAGCCTGGGCAAAATTTATATTGACAGGCAGGGCGGCGTATGGATAATACCCAACACCCATGTACCGGAACGCTACAACAGTTTCACAAAAACCTTTAGCCCGGTGGCGGGATTAAAGGATGTAAGCTGCATGCTGCACAACAGCAAGGGCAGTTACTGGTTTGCCTCTTTTGCAGGACAACTGCTACTACTCCAAAACAACAATACCGTTACCGCCAAAGCTGCTTTACCCGGCAGCGTTATTTACCAGCTTCACGAAGATAGCGGCGGGCATTTGTGGGTAGCGGCCTCTACAGGTATATATATTTACAACAGTATTACCAACCGTTTTACGCCGGTAAAAAACCAAGCAGCACTAACCAATGTGTACAGTGTTGCAGAAGATCACAACAATACCATTTGGGCAGGCACACTCGGCAACGGGCTGTTTTATAAAACCAAACACTCCGATACATTCACGCTCTACAAAACCGGAATAGCTAACCTGCCACCCGAAGCCGGGCTTATTATTGAGAGCCTGGCTGTTGATAAAGAAAACAACATTTGGGCCGGCACTTATGGCAACGGGTTGATAGTAATAAAAAACGGCAGCACGGCCACACAATACCTGCCGGAAAAAAGCAACCCTTTTTCTTTTAGCTATAAAGATGTACTTACCATTTTTAAAAGCAGGGACGATGTAATGTGGCTGGGTACGGATGGTGGCGGCATTAATATTTTCGATAAGAATTATACCCGTTTCCAGGGCTTTACCAGCAACTCGGTACCTACGGGCATAGCTGTAGATATCGTAAGGGCCATTTACGTGGAAAATAAACAGATTTGGCTGGGCACTTCAGGAAAAGGCCTTACAAGATATAACCCCGGTGCTGCAGACAAATGGAAAACATGGCTATATGAAAAAGACATTGAACGTAATGGCAACGGCACCAACCGGGTAATGAGCCTGTATAACAATTATGATGATTTGTTATGGATAGGAACCAGGGGCAACGGTATTATATGGTTTAGCAAGTTGCAGGAACGTTTTATCTTTTTCAATAACCAGCATGAGCAGGCTTATCCTGATAACACCGTTTGGTGCCTTTATCCCGGCGACAGTGGCCGTGTATGGGCCGGTACGGAAAACAAAGGGCTTTGCCTGCTTGACAAAAACAGGAAACTGTTGAAACAGGTGGATATCCAGACGGATAATCACAATTCTGCCCCGGTTAAAAACATACGCTGTATAGAGACAATGAACGATACTATTTTGTGGATAGGCACCGATGAAAACGGATTGTACAGCTACCATACTTTACAAAACACCGTTGCAGCACCTGTCTTTCCTGGAAACCACCGGCAAAAACTGCTTAAAATAAAGTGTTTGTATTACGATAAAAAAGCTGGCATCCTGTACATCGGTACCAACGGCAACGGAATGGCAGCATACAACCATACTACAGGTACACTTACCTTTTATAATACGCAGCAGGGGCTGCCCAACAATGTTGTGTATGGCATAGTGCCCGATGAAACGGGTTTACTTTGGCTAAGTACCAATAAAGGTCTGGCCAGCTTTGCACCGCCTGCTGGCAACAAAACTTTTAACGTACGCCTGTACGATGAAAAAGATGGTCTTCAAAATACCGAGTTTAATACCGGCGCATACTTTAAAGACAGCAATGGGGTAATATACTTTGGCGGCATAGACGGCATTAACTATTTTTCTCCGGGTAATATCACTAACATAAGCACTGCCGGAAAAATTGTGTTTACAGCCTGTACTGTTGCCGGCAAAGTGTATGGCGGCGACAGCGCTATTGAAACAAAACAAGTGCTGGTACTTAAACCCGGCGATAATGAATTCTCTCTGTCATTCGCATTGCTTAATTATTCAGCGCCCAGGCAGATAACTTACCAGTACCGGCTGGAAGGCTACGATAAACGCTGGGTAAGTGCCGGGCCTGCCAATGGTGCAAATTATACCAACCTTAGCCCGGGCACTTACCGTATGATGGTTACTGCTTCTGCAGATGCAGGCATAAACCTTACAAAACCGGCCATCCTTACAATAGTGGTAAAACCGCATTTTTATCAAACCCTGTGGTTTAAAATACTCGCCATTGGTGTTTTATGCGTACTGGTTTATTGGTTTGTCTATTGGCGCATCAATTCCGTTAGAAAGCAGGAACAGTTAAAACAAATGCGCACCCTGGCCGAAATGAAGGCGCTAAGGGCGCAAATGAACCCACACTTTATTTTCAATTGCCTTAACGCCATTGACAACCTGATACAAACAGACCAGAAAGACAAGGCAACCGTGTACCTGGCCCGTTTTGCCAAACTGATACGCAATGTGCTGGACAGTTCTAAAAACAACATTGTACCCTTTAACAAAGATGTGGAAACCCTGCAGTTATACCTTTCGCTGGAACAATTCCGGCTCAGCAACAAATTTTCTTACGAGCTGCATGCAGATGATGAACTGTTGCACGCGGATTACAAAGTGCCGCCCATGATCATCCAGCCGTTTGTAGAGAATGCCATACACCATGGCCTGATGAACAAAGCCACCGATGACAGAAAGTTAACCGTGCTGATGCAGCTTGAAAACGATTTTATACGGTACACTATTACAGACAATGGCGTGGGCAGAAAAACATCCGCCGCAATTAACACGGTTAATAAGCCAGGCCATATTTCTTACGGCATTAATATTTCTCAGGAAAGGGCTAAGCTGCACAACAACCATCATGCAGCCAGCTACGAATTGCAGATTACAGACCTTGAAGAAAACGGCGAACCAAGGGGAACAAAGGTTGAAATGTGGATAGCCGTATAGTACCCGGATCATTGAATCAAAATTGTAAACAAGTAAAAAGTACCAGCCATGTTAAAAGCCATCCTGGTTGATGATGAAGAAAACAGCCTGAACGGCCTGCACGAAAAAATAAACCGGCATTGCAATGGTATTGAGGTTATTTCGGCGCTATCTCAACCCGCCATTGCCATAGAGGCCATCAATAACCTCAAGCCCGATATTCTTTTCCTGGATATTGAAATGCCCGGCATGAATGGTTTTACCCTGCTGCAAAAGCTGCAGCACAAAAACTTTGAACTTATTTTTGTAACCGCATACGACCATTATGCCATCAAAGCCATACGCTACAGCGCATTGGATTACCTGGTAAAACCGGTAGAACCGGATGAACTGAAAAGCGCTGTTGACAGGGCTGTGGAAAAGCGCAACTCCTCAACTTCCAAACAGCAGTTTGAGTTGTTGATGGAAAACATTACCCTGCAGCAAAAATCTTTTAAACGCCTGGCTGTGCCCTCGTACGACGGTCTTCATTTTGTTAAGATAGAAGACATTATTTACCTGGAAGCGCATGTAAACTACACCCATATCCATATTACCAACAAGCAAAAATATGTGGTAAGCCGCACCATCAAAGACTACGAGGAATTGCTGCCCGCCGATACCTTTCTCCGCATCCACAACTCTTACATCATTAACAAAGATTTTGTTGAACGTTATATACGCGGCGACGGCGGCCAGGTGGTACTAAGCAATGGCATTACGCTGGATGTATCCAAGCGAAAGAAAACGGAGTTCCTTAAAGCTATTGGATATTAGGCTCAAGCAAGTACGAAATACAAAGTACGAAGTATGAATTTGCAACACTCCTATTCACTACTCACCACTCACTATTCACTACTCACCACTTACCACTCACCATTCACGATTATGGTACCAGCCGCATAGCCTTGTGGAGACTTCGTTGCGTCGCAATCCGTTCATCGGTCGGTTTTTCATGGCATCTTTTCAGCCCGGGTAGAAGAGGCTGTCTCAAAAGTAAAAGAGGCGGCCTTTTTTTTGTTTTCAATTTTAGGGTACGGGTTATCCACCATGTTTTTTTAGTTTTAGTTTTTAGTGAGGGTTTATAAACAGTAGAGGTGGATAAATAAAACGTACATGATATCCATCATACAGCTGATTTTAGTTGTCTTGCCAGGTATGGCAAGAGGCAACACACTGAAGGTAGTATTTAAAGAAAACCATCAAAACCAGTTGATGGCATTACCCCCTACGCTGGATGAACTGATTGCAAAGAACCATCCGGTACGCACAGTCAATGAGGTACTGGATAAGGTGGACATCACAAAACTGTTACAGCAATACAAACCCGGTGGTACCAGCAGTTATCATCCCCGCATGCTGTTAAAAGCAGTGGTATATGCCTATATCTGCAATATCTACAGCAGCCGTAAAATAGAAGAAGCCCTGCAGGTAAACATCCATTTGATGTGGCTGAGCGGTATGAGCACTCCCGATCATAATACGATTAACCGGTTCCGTGGCAAAAGGTTACAGGAGACCCTGCGCCCCATCTTTGCCCAGGTGGTAGAGTTGCTTTGCGAAGAAGGATTGTTGAGTATCAGGGATTTATATACTGATGGCACTAAGATAGAAGCGAGTGCCAACCGTTACACGTTTGTATGGGGCAACAGCATTAAAACCAATAAAGAAAAAATAAAGCAACAGTTGAATGAGTTATGGCAATATGCCCAAAGGGTTGCCGCCGCGGAAATGGACGATACTGACCCATCGGGTTTTGATAAGATAGATGCACAGAAGGTAACAGCCACTATTGAGAAGATTAATGAGGCCCTAAAAGACAAACCGGTGCCCAAACAGGTAAAACAAAAGCTCAGCTATGCCGGCAAACAATGGCCTGCCGCCCTTGATAAGTATGCACAGCAGGAGCAGGTGATGGGTACGGAAAGGAGCAGTTACAGCAAAACAGATACCGATGCCACCTTCATGCGCATGAAGGAAGACCATATGCAAAACGGACAGTTAAAACCCGCCTACAATGTACAGGTAAGCACCAATAATCAGTATATCGCTTCTTACAGCATCCATCAAAACACTACCGATACCAATACACTCACCCCGCATCTTGAACAAATACAAAACGACTACCGGCAAATACCACAGAGCATTACCGCAGATGCGGGCTATGGCAGTGAACAGAATTATCAAAAGCTGGAAGACCTGGGTGTACAGGCTTTTGTAAAGCACAATTATTTTGACCGCAGCCAAAGTGATTTGCTGCAAAGCAAAAAGCCCTTCAGTGCAGACAAGCTGCATTACAACAAACAACAGGATTGCTACTACCGCCCTATGGGCCAGCCGATGATGAACACAGGCAGTTATAGCAAAACAACTGCTGCCGGCTTCCAACAAACCATTACCAGCTATACTGCCAAAAATTGTGAAGGCTGCCCGCTAAGAGGTGTTTGCCATAAAGGCAAAGGAAACAGGGTTATTGAAATAAATCACAACCTTAACCGGCTTAAACAACAGGCAGAAGGGTTATTAAAAAGTGAACAGGGCATTAACAAGCGAAAGCAACGCTGCCACGATACAGAACCAGTGTTTGCCAACATCAAACACAACCATCATTTTAAAAGATTTATGCTCAGGGGCATCAAAAAAGTGAGCATTGAAACCGGGTTACTGGCACTGGCACATAATTTAAGAAAGAAAGCCGCCTGAAAAAGGATTAAAATGATAATAACATACAATTTATAACTAATTAATTAGTTATAAAACCATCCCTCTCATTATCCCCACACGAAGCCATTACCATACGCCCACCCTATAAATTAGGAAGCTGCCTCAAAATTTTACTTTTGAGACAGCCTCGTGGAAAAACCATGCACCAAAACCTGCTGCACCCGCTTCTGCCACCTGCAGGTGCCAGAAGCATACACAACCACTGCGGTTTAATCCATCCGGTAATGGATGTAGATTATATAGACCCTGCAAGGCTACGTGTCTGGCAGCGGAGCTGGCAGACACTCAGAGACTACCCGGGCTGAACAGCCGCTCAATGAACCGAACGATAAAGTGCTTGCGACGCAACAGGCGATGCTATGAAAAACCGCTGCTGGTACCATGCAAATAATGTACGATGACATTTACATCGTACATCCCACACCATACATCTTACATACTTCCTAACTCTTATTTTTCTGTTTTACCATTTTGATATAGCTTGCAATAACCTTCCAACTGTAACAGCCCGCCATTCTGCCCTAAACACCGCAATACCTTTTTGGTTGCCTTTTGAAAGTGAAAATGTGATGCAAAAACTATTGTATGATCAGGACTGTTTTGTTTTTATGGCTGGTAATGGGTATGTGCTCTGCTGTGAATGCCCAAAAAAAATTCACCATTAACGGCTATGTACGTGATTCCGCTTCGGGGGAAACGCTTATAGGGGCCAACATTACCGTAGGCGGTGAAAGCAGGGGTGTTGCTACCAATAACTTTGGCTTTTATTCTCTTACATTAGACAGTGGCCACTACAGCCTGCTGTGTTCTTTTGTTGGCTATCAACGCAGGCAGATAGAGCTGGCCCTTGATAAAAATACCGAACTGAATATTGACCTTACCTCTTACAGCTCACTTATCAACAATGTAACTGTTACAGCCTCCCGCCGGGAAAGCAATGTAAAGACGGCGCAAATGGGCAAGATTGAACTGAACATTAATACGGTTAAAGCTCTGCCTGCCATTTTTGGTGAAACTGATATTCTTAAAACACTGCAGTTAATGCCCGGCGTACGCAATGCCGGCGAAGGCAACTCTGGTTTTTATGTACGCGGCGGCGGGCCAGACCAAAACCTGATTATGCTGGATGATGCTGTTGTATATAATACCGGCCACCTGTTTGGATTTTTCTCTGTGTTTAATTCCGATGCCATCAAAAGCCTGTCGCTTATTAAAGGGGGCATGCCGGCGCAGTATGGTGGAAGGCTGGCCTCGGTTATTGATATAGCCATGAAAGAAGGCAACCTGAACAAAACGGAAGTGGATGCCGGTATTGGGCTGATTGCGTCCCGCCTTTCTATACAGGGGCCCATCAAAAAACAGAAATCATCCTTTATGATCTCGGCACGCAGAACCTATATTGATCTGCTGATATCGCCGTTCATTACCAAAAGCAGTTCCTTCCATGGTTCCGGCTATTACTTCTACGATCTTAATGCCAAAGTGAACTTTAAAATTTCAGAGAAAGACCGCCTGTACATAAGCGGTTATTTGGGCCAGGATGTGTTTAGGTATAACAATACCAAACGCTCTTTCAGCTTAAAGATACCATGGGGCAATTCAACCGCCACCGTTAGATGGAACCATGTATTTAACCGTAAAATGTTTGCCAACCTTACGGCTGTTTACAATGACTATAAGTTTGATTTCACCGGCTCTCAAAACGATTTTAACATCGGCCTTTCCTCCGGTATAAGGGATATAAACGCGAAGGTTGATTTTGACTACTACCCGGTTCCCGCACATAAACTGAAGTTTGGCGGGCAAACCACTTTTCATACCTTTTTGCCAAGTGTGGCCAGCGGCTCGCAGGATACTACCAACTTCTCCCCCAACAACGCTGTTAAAAAGTATGCCAACGAAATTGCTTTGTACATACAGGACGACTGGGAAATTACGCACAAGCTTCAACTGAATGCCGGCCTGCGGTACAGCCGGTTTATACAGGTGGGCAAATACACACAATATAAAAAAGATGCTGACGGCAACAAGCTTGACAGTACTTTTTATGGCTGGGGCGATGTGGTAAAAGCCTATGGCGGTTTTGAACCACGTGCCACGCTGCGCTATGCCATTAACGACGAAAGCTCCGTTAAGCTGGGCATTACCCGCAACCTGCAGTACATACACCTTGTTACCAATGCCGGCACCACTTTGCCTACGGATATATGGGTACCCAGTACCGTAAGGGTAAAACCCCAAATTGGATGGCAGTATGCCGCCGGGTATTTCCGCAATTTTAAAAACAATATGTTCGAAACATCGCTGGAAGTGTACTATAAAGACATGGGCAACCAGATTGAATACCGCGAAGGCTACACCCAAAACATTAGCGATGTGGAAGAAGATTTTGTTTTTGGCAAGGGCTGGGCCTATGGCGCGGAAATATTCGTTAACAAAGTAAAGGGCAGGTTTACAGGTTGGGTGGGCTATACCCTTAGCTGGACATGGCGGAAATTTACCCAGTTGAATGACGGCAACAAATTTCCCAGCAAATACGACCGACGACATGATTTATCTGTGGTGGCCATGTACCAGTTGAGCAAGAAGTGGAAACTCAGCTCCATTTTTGTTTTTGGCACAGGCAACGCCACTTCCTTACCGGAACGTTTTTATTTTGTGGATGGCGTGCTTACACAGGAGTTTGGCAAAATTAATGCGTACCGTGTACAACCTTATCACCGGCTTGACCTTTCAGCCACCTATACGCCGGTACAAAAAAAGAAAAGAAAATATACAGGCAGTTGGGTATTTAGCCTGTACAATGCCTACAGCCGCTTAAACCCTTACTTCTATTTTTACGACCAGGAAGGCGGGGCTACTGAAGGAACATTGAAAGTTACCCCCAAAAAAGTAGCGTTGTTCCCCATAATACCATCCGTAACATGGAATGTAAAATTTTAAGCAGCCTATTTCGGCTGCTGCAATGGCAGCAACACTTAATCTTGCATGTTTTATGAGCCCAACTGGATTGCTACTATGAAACCTTGTTGTGCAATCCTATTTGTCGAAGCAGCAGAATTGGAAACTCTTCGGCGAGTAGTTTAACTTAAAGTGTTTTACTTTGGGCAACTCAACAACAAAATGCTAACGATGAACAGAATCTCACTCTTTGTTTTTGCTATCATGATTACAGCCGTATTGCCTGCACAAAAATCTGTAACGGTTGATGTATGTGTATATGGCGGCACTTCCGCAGGCGTTATGGCAGCCTACACTGCTAAAAAACTAAACAAAACCGTACTGCTGATTGAACCGGGCAAAAACCTGGGCGGGCTTACAACGGGTGGACTTGGCTATACGGATATTGGCAATAAGTATGCTATTACCGGTCTATCAAGAAATTTTTACCGCCGTATCGGCAAATATTATGGCCGGTTTGAACAGTGGATTTTTGAGCCTCATGTAGCGGAAGAAACTTTTCAGCAATACATTAAACAGGCAGATGTTGAAGTGCTGTATAACCACCAGTTAAAAACTGTTGTAAAGGTTGGCAAAAACATACAGCAAATAATTACTGAAGAAGCCAACAGCACCGGAACACAGGTAGTGAAAGCAGCCATGTTTATTGACTGCTCCTACGAAGGCGACCTGATGGCAAAAGCCGGCGTATCCTATACTGTTGGCAGGGAAGCCAATAGTGAATATGGTGAAACCTACAACGGCGTGCAGCTAAGAAACAAACACCAGTTTCCGGAAGGTGTTGACCCTTATAAAATTCCCGGCAAACCGGAAAGTGGGTTATTGTGGGGCATCAGTAATGAAACGCTGGCGCCACAGGGTGCCGGCGACCAAAAAGTGCAGGCTTATAACTTCAGGATATGTTTGACCAGCCAGCCTGAAAATGCCGTGCCTGTTACACGCCCGGCAGATTATGACTCTACCCGTTACGATTTATTACTGCGTGTTCTGGAAAAAATTAACGCCAAAGATCTTAATGCGGTGATGAAGATTGACCACATGCCCAACCATAAAACCGACATCAACAACAATGGCGCTTTTTCTACAGATATGATTGGCATGAACTATGATTTTCCCGAGGCGGATTATGCCAAACGGAAAGAAATATTTACCGCTCACGAAAACTATGTAAAAGGTTTTCTTTATTTTATTGGCCATGACAGCAGGATGCCCGAACACTTACGCAAAGAGATGTTGCAGTGGGGTTATCCTAAAGATGAGTATGTGAACAACAATCATTGGTCGCCACAGATGTATGTAAGGGAAGCCCGCCGCATGAAAGGCGCTTATATAATGACGCAGGCTAACTGCGAAGGCCGCGAAGTTGCCAAAGACGCCGTTGGCATGGCCGCTTACACTATGGACTCTCATAACTGCCAGCGCCTGGTAGTAAATGGCCAGGTTAAAAATGAGGGCGATGTACAGGTTGGCGGGTTTGGCCCCTACCCTATTGCCTACCAGTGCCTGGTACCGAAGCAAGAGGAATGCAACAACCTGCTGGTGCCGGTTTGTCTTTCTGCCACACATATAGCGTATGGCTCCATCCGTATGGAACCGGTGTTTATGGTACTGGCCCAGTCGGCTGCCACAGCCGCAGTGGAAGCCATCAACAGCAACACCACGGTGCAACAGGTAAACATTAAAAAAGTGCAGCAAATGTTGGCCGAAGACCCGCTGGCCGATGGCAGTACCGCCGAAATTTTAGTTGACAATGACGACTCGCTGCATGTAACCAGCCAGGGTGACTGGAAGCGTGAAACAAAGGGAACTTATGGCCCTTCCATGTTTGTGGATGAAAGCAATGGGGCCACCACAAAATTCATCCGTTTTGTTCCCCAGGTAGTAAAGGCAGGGCGCTACCATGTTTACACTTACCTGCCTAAAATAAGCAACATGGCATCACAGATAAACTTTACCATTTTCGATGGTAAACAGGCAAAACCGGTACCCGTGTCGCCGGCAGGTTTAAAGGTAGAGGGGCAAACCAGTGGCGAATGGATTGACCTGGGCGTTTATCACCTCAACGAAGGCAGGGATGTTTATGTAGAAGTAAACAACAGGAATGCAGATGGCGCCGTGGTGGCCGATGCCGTGCTGTTCATTCCGGAAGAATAAACAACCCCGGGCAATACTGTTTAAATTATGCCGCTTTATAAGCGTTCCGCTTATTTTTCCTTCTTATGGGGCCCGGCAGGAGGAACAATTATTAGGCGTCCCTTGCGTCGCACTCTTGTACTGCCGTATCGCTATGCGGCTTTTCCCACCGGGTATGTTTCTAACGTCTGGTACATCTCCAGGGCAAACGCATCTAAATATAATGCAGCTATACACAATTGTTAATAAAGATGAAGTTTGTAGGAGATAGGCCAAAAGTTATCCCCGGTTGATTGTTGAGCAGGAATAAAGCAGGAAACTGCATTCAAAAAAATGCTATCGTTTTTTGATTCTCTTACC
>NZ_VVIP01000007.1 GCF_009650435.1 Foetidibacter luteolus | reverse complement strand
ACTCCTATGTAAAGGAATACGCTGCCTGCCATCCTGAAAAAGGTTGCAAAACAAGGTTAATATGTTGTGTTTTTTTAAGTCATTGGAAAAAAGATTTTTATCACAGGTGGTGAAACTCCTATCAGCAGTCGGCACATGGCCGCTGCAAATCTTTATTAATCCCATAAAGTAAAAGTATAAGGCTGCAGACTCACTTGAGCAGTATGTTGCAACTGCAGGACACAAAAAGCAGTCCTTATAACTGTTTGATATTACCTTTCTGTGATATGAATAATACTGTTTGCTTCAAAATTAGATTTTTAAGTTTGTGCACCGGCCTGAACAGGAAGCGGGCTCTGCCGGAGGACAACCTGCCAGCGATAGGGCCTGTGCTTATACGATAGTATAGAGGGGGCCGTCATGGCGGCTCCTTTTGTATTACTATCGGTAAGCCGGATGGCTTAAAAAAACTCATTTCTGTTCCCGTTACTTTACCACACCTTTTTGATAAGGCACACCGCTTATCAAAACAGCCCTTATCCTGCGCAGCAGTTTACGGGCAATACGGATAATGGCCTGGTTGCCTTTCATTCTTTTGGTTAATGCCTGATAACAATCCATTAAAGCCGGATCTATCCTTATGGCCTGCCAGGCAGCTTCTATCAGCAGGCTGCGCAATTGTTTGTGGCGCCGGGTGGTAATACCGGTATCTTTTTCCTTATCGCCGCTGCTGTCCGTATCAGGACAGAAACCTATTAAATCATTCAATGCGTCAAATCCTTTGAACCGGTTGATATCGCCCACTTCCAGCAAAAACCACAGGGCTGTTGTAGGGCCTACTCCCGGAACACTCAACAGCAGGCTGGTATTTTGCTGGTACCGGCTTTTTTTCAGTTCCCGCAATTTACCTTCCGTTTTTAACAGCAACTGGCGCAGCAACCTGATTTGTTCCAACATCAGCACTAAAGTGCTTTTCAGCCGTTCGTCTTTTTGAGCTTCCTGTTCCACCCATTCCAGAAAATTATGGCTCCAGTTGGTCTTTTCATATTTAGCCGGCAGTTGGATGCCCTGGTATTTCAATATGCTTTTCAACCGGTTCCTGCTCCTGTTTAGATCCCCTACCAGTTTCTTGCGGAATCTTATCAGGTTGCGGTCTTTTTGAATATCCTCCCCCGGTACATGGATGGCCTTAAGCTCACCGGCTGCATGGTTGCGGGCCAGCTTTAAGGCATCCACCTTATCGGTCTTCCTTTTCTTCTCCTTATCACTGGTGGATACATCGGCAGCATGAACCACGATGCACTCCATTCCTGCGGACTGCAGTGAACGCTGAAGGGTGAAACCCCAGGCCGAACTTTCATACACACACTTAAATGTGGCCCCCGGATAGTGGCTATTCAGGTGTTTAATAAGGTCTTCACTGTTGCTGCCCATACGGTGATTACCCAGGCAAATCCCATTTAATAATTTGGCAACCTGGTAATCTTTTTGATGTACATCTATTCCTACATAGATGATTTTGCCGCTGAAATCAATCAGGCTTCTACCTTTGTCCAAGGTTTCGGTTGTGGCTGAAGTTTGCTGTTTCATATTTGTTTTTTTTAGCAAAATTCTTCTTTGCAGCCTAATTTTAGGACTGCCGCTGCACCGAAACCTTTTACATATAGACTCACTTGTACGTACGGTATTTCTATTCGCCATGGTGCAGCAGGTTTAAATGTATTCATTTCAGTCTATAAACGCCAACTAACTCCCATTTGAAAAAATTGCTTATGTGTTCCAGAGAAACATATTGTGGGTAGCTTAAAAACATAAGGCATACCACGTTCCGGAGGAACGTTTTGTGCTTTATCTCTCGTTTACCAATTTTCTCAAATTTCATTTTCAACTTTTGTGCGTTTAGTTTTCATTTTCAATTCGTATCAAATGGCAGGCACCTATACTCAATTGCATATTCAATTTGTATTTGCGGTAAAATACCTACCGCACTCCTTCAGCAATGGAAAGAAGAAACCCACAAATATATAACTGGCATTATTCAGGAAATAGGCACAAAGTCTTACAGATTAACAGCTTGCCTGATCATATACACATCTTAGTCGGGCTAAGTTCTGCTCAACCAGTTTCCGCATCAGTGAAAAATGTAAAGGCGGAAAGCACAAAGCGTTCCCCTGGAACGCAAATTCTCTTGTCTTAATTTTTCTACCCACAAAGTGTTCTGCTGGAACACGTGAGCGTTTAATTTGTACTGCAACCATTAAGGATAAGGTTGGGATTCAATTACACCCTACGCCCAATAACGCAGATGATGTTCACTTTAATTCAGACGGCTTTGTATATTGTCATAAAATCCGTAAGATGAGCAAGGGGTATGCGTTTTATTCCATTCTTCTGGTGTTAGTGCTTCAAGCCAACACTTCATACTCACAATCAACCCCAGCCCCGTTTCCCGATTTGCCGGAAATTCACTTCAAAGGCAGAAGCACCCGTCTTAATGAAAGAACGAAAGTGGCTTTGGATAGTGCGGCTAAAATTGCAGCCCAATATCCCGAGTATAATATTTCTGTCTGCTCAGCCTCGTCAGGATGCGGTCAATCAGATGGCGCTATTTCATGGGACAGGGTTCTTGCAGTTATTAAATACCTGGTTAAAAAAGGAGTAAGCGAAGAACGGTTTGTTTTCAGCTACAATGGTTCAGGTAGTCCCTTAGTTGTTATACTAAGATTCACAACTGAAACAGGGCCACCTGTTGCACCTGTTCCAAGACCCGTCAAAACAAAAACTTCAATAGTGAGAAACGCTACTTTATGAACGAAAGCTACTGACAAAAATGAGAAAATCCCTCTTCAAATGAAAGATTTGTATCACCCAAAGCTATCATCTCATTCTTTAAATCTTCCGACACAAAAAGATAGCCACCGTAAGCCCACATTTTTTTTCCTGAAGAATCTACTCCGGCAATCAAAGATGGACTGATCGAATTCTTAATTTTCAATTCAACATAATTTTTGTTTTCAGTTTTCAAACTGTAGTCATGTATTCTTACAGGCCAATAAATTAGCTGATCCGGGTACTGGCTAAATAGTTCAGCGTACATCTTATCAATTAAAGTATAAGGTGAGTTAGTCAATACAGGAGCATACCAGCCATCCTGAATGATGCGGAAAGAATTTTCAGATGTCCTCCACAGAAGCAAACTTGTGAATTCTCTATTTGTTACATGCCAGATATTCATTTCTTTGGGAATTATTGCCATAAAAACTATTCACCTATAACGGCATCAACCTTACCAGCTCCGTTATCCTCGCCAGGTGGTGATCATCGTGTTCTGCTGTAAATAAAAATAAATCCATGGTACGCATAGGCGTTTGCAGGCGGGGGTGCAAAGCGTAAGAAAAGATTTGCGCCTCATTAAGGGGCTCTATCATTCGCATGGTCTGCATCCTGATTTCCCTGAAGTTTTTCAGCAACATTTCAATGGGCGTTGCATTATGATTAGCCTCTGTTGTTTTCCTGTTTTGCAGGTCAGTGGGCCGCATGTCTTTCCTGCCGGCAAGAATATCTTCCAGCCTCCCCTGCCAAAGCGGCTCCAGGTCTGTAAGGTGGCCGATGTTTTCTTTAATGGTCCACGTATTGTCTACCATTACCGTCAATATAGCCGGAGCAATGGAAGATAGCTTCTCCTCCAGCCGGGCGGGCGTACCTGAAAGCCGCTCTATGATAGAGGGGAAAATATTTTGATTTGAAGTAAAGTCAAACTTGCGGTTAAACCATTTTTCCTGTGGCATAACTAATTAGTTAACGTTTTTTATAATCATCAAGTATTTCATCAATCGTATACCTGGCCATTGCCGCCAGTATGGGGTTGGTATCGCGGTAATACGGCAAAGCTACCAATGCTACAGACAAAGCCCAGCCCCTGCCCCTTGCCCAGGCGGCATCATCCGCGTTAACAGCTTTACGGAACACTTTCCTGGCCCTGGCAGGCAGCAGGTTCCAGGCTATCATCAGGTCGCAGGCGGGGTCTCCAACGCCCAAGCAGCCAAAATCAATTACCGTTGTTATTTTACCTTTAGCGGCTAACAGGTTACCGGATTGTATGTCTCCATGAACCCATACCGGTTTACCCGGGTGGGGTGGTGCATCCAATGCAGACTGCCATACCGCGGTAGCTGCATCGCTATCCACTGAACCCTGCAGGGCGATGATTGCGTGCCTTGTTTGCTCATCCCTTTCAGCCAGCGGAATACCCCTGTGAGAATTATGCGAGCCAGCCAAAGGCCCATCTGAAGCATCTATTGCCTGCAGGGCATTCAAAAGACCAGCCAATGTTTCCGCGGCCTGCAATTTGTTGTTAATTCGATTTATAACTGCTGTTTTACCGGGCATCCACGGGTGTACAGCCCAGTACCAAGGATAGCCTTCTGCGGGTATGCCCATAGCCAGAGGAACGGGCATTGTCAATGGCAGTTGCGGCGCCAGCAGGGGTAACCATTTGCATTCTTTTTGTACCTGGTCTTTAGCCCAGCTAATACGTGGTAATCTTATGGCCATGTGCCTGCCCAGCCGGTATATGCTGTTGTCTGTGCCGGAAGACTCTACCTTAACCAAAGGCAGGCGGCGCCATGAAGGAAACTGGCTGGCTATTAACCTTCTTACAAGCGGTTCATCAATAAACACTTCATCCGGGTGCATGCCCATCATCTTAATTTAAAATTGGTGTTGATGATTTAAAAATAGTCATTAAACGTGCAATACTTGCTTTATAACATGAGTGGCTTAGCTACCCTGTATGCTGACTGCACTACAGCCTGAAGATGCACAATGGATCAAACCGATGAAAGGATTGCGACGCAACGAAGATGCCATGAAAAACCCTGGCTGGTATCCAAAAAATGATGCGGGCCCAAATGCTTATTTGCGCACCTGCTTATTTAATCTTCGCCGCTGTTTTTTACCGGCTGCCCACAGGCAGCATACATACCCAAAATTTTTACCGACTGTTTACCGCCACTTACCTACCGTTTTACCCGTTACCGCCTATATGCACTGGTGCAGGCGCAACAGGCGGCTTAGTTTTGAGTTATCAAACAAATGATAAAAATGACTTGCATGACACCTCATAACAGAAGAAACCCACGCAACAATGGTTTTCTTACAGGCATATTCTTTATTGCCGGCGGTATTTTGCTGCTGGCCTACAAAATGGGCGCCGATATACCCTCATGGATTTTTTCCTGGCCCATGATATTGATATGTATCGGCTTAATAATGGGTATACAGTCACGCTTTAAAAATGGCGGCGCTTACATCATGATACTCATAGGCAGCCTTTTTTTAATTGACAAACTGATACCGGAAGTAAACATGGGCAACTACATAGCGCCTATTGCCATCATTGGCGTAGGTATCATGTTCCTGCTGAAACGCAGGCACCACGATAAAGAGGTGTTTGCGGAAAAATGGCAAAGAAACATGGAAACAACCAGCAATGCCGCCTATGAAATAAACTCAACTGATGCGGAATTTATTGAATCAACCAACATATTTGGCGGCGCTAAAAAAGTAATTATGTCAAAGAATTTTAAAGGTGGCGAAATTACCTGCTTTATGGGCGGCGCTGAAATTGATTTGAGCAAGGCCGACATACAGGGCCGCACGGTTATGAACCTGACCAATATATTCGGTGGCACTAAACTAAATGTGCCCAGCAACTGGGACGTAAAGAGTGAAATATCAGCAGTCTTTGGCGGCGTGGAAGACAAGAGGCCTATTCAATACCTGAATACAGACCCCGCAAAGATTCTTATACTTAACGGCACATGCATTTTCGGGGGGATAGAGATAAATAGCTATTAAGGCTTTGAGCGGATAGCTGCGGGCAGCGATGAATGAAACCAACAACAAACCAAATGCATTTTTATGGGCCCGGCCTTTACTATACTATTGAGCTTTACTTGCGTCGCACTCTTGTACGGTTTGTTCCCTGCGCGGCAAAGCAACAGCAACCCGGCCATACACAATCAAACATCCATTCAAAAAATATTTAAAACCGCTGACTATGACACTTGTAATGCAACCATCAGTTCACCGTCCTTCCTTCAGGTATTACGCGGTTACCCTGGAAGATATGCTGATGAGTGACGATGAAAAACACGTAAGGGCCGTTTTTGACAAACTTATGAACGCCTGGAACAATGCCGACGCTACCGCTTTCGCTTCTTGCTTTACTGAAGACAGCGACTATATTACTTACAGCGGCCAGCACATAGAAGGCCGGGAAGCTACACGTAAAGTGCATGAAAAATTCTTTAAGAGTTTTTTGAAAGATACGGTGCTTAGCGGCGACATACAGAAAGTGAAGTTTGTTAGCACCGATGTGGCCGTTGTACACAGCGTGGCAGGCGTATCATCCCGCTGGAGGCCGGCATTCCTGAAAAACAAAATCAACACCACAGTATTAGTAAGGCAACAAGGCGAATGGAAGATAAGCGACTTTCAAAATTCAAAGATTGAGAAGAAGGGTATAACAGAAAGGCTGAAAAAGATATTCTGGTAGCCGCGGTATGTAAACTGCTTACAATAATCAATCAACTGACTTATAAAAATATTTTACTCATGACATGGTACCTCGCCAAACTCGTTTACAGGATTGTTTGTGGAGATGGCTCTCACACCCCGCAATTTGATGAACAACTGCGCCTGGTAAAAGCAGATGATGAGTTACATGCCTTTCAAAAGGCACGCAGCCTGGGCGAAAGAGAGCAGGATAATTTTTTAAACGCATACCATAAACCGGTGCACTGGAAATTTATTGATGTGCCCGAAATTTACAAGCTTGACGAACTGATTGACGGCGCTGAAATGTACAGCCGCATAAGGGAAGAAGAAGATGCCGATATTTATATACGCATTACACAGTTGAAAGCGGCACACCTGCTGGAAAACAGCGCCCACCAATGCATAAAACTAAACTGATTGCAATTTGAACAATGCTGTAACTACACCGTCTCACAAAAGGCTTAAGCTAATTAACACTATCTGGTGTTCCATAGCATGCATTATACATGCCATTGCGCTTACAGGTTTTAACCTTAGCAATGCTGAGATAATAGCAGACAGCCTTATAAGTTATTGCCTGCTGGCTGCCAGCGGTATGCTGATATTTAATAACATGCGGTATTACCTACCGCGGCGGGAAAAATACTGGTACGTACTTATTATCAGCATTGCGCTAAGCGGCGTTTGGCTGGCTGTATCGAGATTAATACTTAAACTTCTTTTTCATACAGATGACAATTACATGCTGGTGCTAAGCAAATCTTTGCCCATCCGGTTCGGGATATCTTTTTTAATGGTTAGCTGTATGAGCATGATAAGCCTTTTATGGCATACACAGGAGGAACAGGCTATGATGGAAGCAAGAAAAACAGAAGCGGAAAAATTAACCAAAGAAGCGGAACTGTTTAAACTGCGGCAGCAGCTACAGCCGCATTTTTTGTTCAACAGCTTAAACTCAATAAGCGCCCTTACAGGCACCCAGCCTGAGAAAGCCCGGCATATGATACAACAGCTCAGCGATTTTCTGCGTGGCACTTTACGAAAAGATGAACAGCAATGGAGCACACTGGAAGAAGAGATACAATATCTGCAGTTATACCTTGATATTGAAAAAGTACGCTTTGGCTACCGCCTGCAAACAGAGATTCGCTACGAAGAAGATACACTGCATTTAAAACTGCCATCGCTGTTGCTGCAGCCGGTTGTGGAAAATGCCATTAAGTTTGGCCTGTACGATACAGTTGGTGAAGTGGTTATTTCCATTAACGCGGTAAAGGAAGATGGCTATTTAAGGGTAACAGTAAAAAACCCTTACGATGCGGAAACGGCCACCCCATTGCAAGGCACAGGCTTCGGCTTAAAGAGCATACAGCGCAGGCTGTTCCTGCTGTTTATGCGCCACGATTTATTAAAAACAGCGAGAGAAGACAACCAGTTCATTACCACAATTTTAATTCCACAAACTATATGAAGGCGATACTGATTGATGATGAGCCGCTGGCAAGAATGATGGTTAAAGAATACCTGCAAAGCTACACAGACATAGAAGTGGTGCAGGAATGCAACGATGGTTTTGAAGGCGTAAAAGCCATTCAGCAACACCAGCCCGACCTTATCTTCCTGGACATACAAATGCCCAAGATAAACGGCTTTGAAATGCTGGAGCTGATTGAAACCCCGCCGCAGGTAATATTTACCACAGCCTTTGAAGAATACGCCATAAAGGCGTTTGAAACACATGCTGTTGATTACCTGCTGAAGCCCTTTAGCAAAGAGCGGTTTGACAAAGCCATGCAAAAGCTTTTACAGCAACAAAAGCCAACAACCGAAAAAACGGAAGCTTTCCTGGAAACGGCGTCTCAATCGCCGGCACAGAGCAACCGGGTAGTTTTAAAAGATGGCGGCAAAATAAAAATCATTCCCGTACCAACTATACAATACCTGGAAGCCGCGGATGACTATGTGAAAATATTTACGGCGGAAGGTTCTTTTCTTAAAAAGAAAACCATGGGCTTCTTTGAGCAGAGCCTTCCTGCCCAACAGTTCATCCGTGTTCACCGCTCATACATTGTGAACACTCAACTCATCACCCGTATAGACCCTTACGAAAAAGACAGCCACCTGGTATTGCTAAGCACGGGGGCAAGGCTGCCGGTAAGTAAAGCAGGGTATGTAAAAATGAAAGAGGTGTTGGGGATATAGGCTGCAGGAAAAAGCATTTCTTACATCCCCATTTCATCCAGCAGCAAAGAAATATTGCTCAATCCCATTTTCAAGGCATCAGCAGTTGGCCAGCCGTAGCCAATACGCATGTAAGTATCCGGCATATTAAACCAATGGCCCGGGCCAACCATGGTACCATACTTATGTAACAGCAATTGGTAAAACCGTTGCATATTAACCGTACCGGCTGTTTTAATTTTCGGAAAGCAGACGACTCCCCCGCCCGGCTTTACCCATTGCAGCCGGGCCTCTTGCTCTATCCATGCTTCCAGGATGTCAAACTTTTCTTTAACGCTTTGCTGAATAACAGGAAAGTATTGCTGCCTGTTCACCATAAACTGGTAGGCCACTTCTTCATCCAGCACGGAGTTAGTGATAAAAATTTGCTCTTTAGCAGCAAGAAATATTTCCATAAGGTGCTCATTCCCGGTAACCAGCCAGCCCAGGCGCAACCCGGGCAACCCATAAGCTTTTGATACAGACGATACGCTGATAACATGGCTGCTGAAAGATGCTGCCAACGGGTACCGTTCCTTAAAATTCAGGTCGCGGTAAGTTTCATCTACCAGCAGATAAATATTGTATCGTTCCGCTATATCAATCAGCTTTTCAAGCTCTTCCTTTGCCAACAAAACTCCAGTAGGGTTGTGCGGATGCGTTATGCTGATATACTTTGTGGCTGGCTGTATAGCTTTTTCCACGGCCTCTATATCTATGCTCCAGTCTTCTTCAAAACGTAAATCGATATAACTGATGCCGCAGCCAATGGCCTTAGGTGTTTCTATATTGGTAGCGTAGTTGGGCCGCACAACTATAATGTGACTGTCCTTTTCCAGCAGGCTTGTGGCAATAATAAACAATGCAGCGGCTGCTCCGGCGGTTAGCAATACATTTTCTTTATGCAGGTTGGCATATTCCTGTACAAGCAGTTCACGCAGTTCCGGTTTTCCTTTGTGATCAGTATAGCAAAGCGTAAGCTCACTTAGCTGAAGCTGTATATCTTTCAGTACAAAATCACTTACAGAGCTTTCTGCCAGGTTGTACCGGATGTTGCCATACCCGAGTTCTTCCGGCGACTCCTTCTCTATAGGCATCCGCTGATAACGCATAATTGGTTGATTTGTTCAATGTTTAAAGTTAAGGCAGTAAAACACAAAGCATTGGGTCACAAGTAACGCAACAGGCGATGCCATGGAATACTACAGCCCGTAACCGAATTAAAACATTGTTTAACAGTATATTTTTTAAAACTAACACACGTTTGCATACTTGTTTCCCCTAAATTTGCCGCGCATCTATACGATTGCGGCCTTGCCGGCCAATTGCAAACAAACAGCCTCTGGACAAACAACACAATGATGAAACAAGCCTGGTGGAAGATATTAGCCTTTGTACTGCTTATGTACACCTGCACTTACGGTTTCCTGGTACAGGTGCCCAAACTTGACGACCGTATGCAGGAATCTATCCGCAACCTCTTTTTTCATGTGCCCATGTGGTTTGGTATGACGATACTGATGACCGTATCTGTCATCTACTCCATAAAATACCTTAACAAACACAATGCTACCCACGATATTTATGCAAGCTCTTACGCGGCTATCGGCTCGTTGTTTGCCTTGCTGGGCCTGCTTACCGGCGCCATTTGGGCCAATTACCAGTGGGGTAAGCCCTGGAGCGGCGACCCCAAACAAAACGGCGCCGCTATTGCTTTGCTTATTTACTTTGCGTACTTTGTATTACGCGGCGCTGTGCAGGACGAAGAAAAACGGGCACGCATCGGCGCGGTTTACAACATTTTTGCCTACTGCCTGCTTTTTCCAACCTTGTTCATACTACCACGTTTAACCGAATCTTTGCACCCTGGCGGACAGGGCAGCGAAGGCAACCCCGGCCTTAATGGCAGCGACCTTGACCCACGCATGCGCCTGGTTTTTTGGCCGGCCGTTATTGGGTGGACGTTACTGGGCGTTTGGATTGCTACCCTTAGAATAAGGCTGCGTTTATTAACCGAAAAGCGATTAGCGAATGCGTAATTATAAATATTTTTTTCTTTCACTTGTTATGAGCATGCTGTATGTGTTAACATACGCACAGTCCCCCACCGAATCAACTGACTTTATGAGAAGCAACGGTAAAATTTACGTTGTAGTGGCAGTGGTTGTTACCATTGTTGCGGGCATATTTATTTACCTGGTTAGCCTTGACAAAAAAATTAAAAAACTGGAGCAGGAAGACAAAAAAAAGTAAACCCAGTTGCCGGTTACCGGTTATAAGTTGCTGGTTGCTGTTGTAGTGTTACAGTTTTATAACCTGGCCAACAGTAAAATAGGTAAAAAATTTTTATGGGCCCGGCAGGAGGTTGCACTATTGAGCGTCCCTTGCGTCGCACTCTTGTACTGATTGTCCGCTATTCACCATTGCGGCTGCCGTATGATTGTTGCGTTCAGCCATGTTGTTGTTGATAAAAACTCAAAACCACTCTCCGGGCGGAGATGGGCTGGGGTGAGGCGCTTCAGTATAATCATTGGAATCATCATATTAAATTCATAGTTATGTCAGAACAGACTTACAGTTTCTTCGAAAGCGTGACCAAAAGCTTTGACAAAGCGGCCAAATTTACCACCTGGGAACAGGGATTGCTTGAACAGATAAAAGAATGTAATGCCGTTTACCAGATGAAATTTCCCATACGCCGGGATGACGGCTCCATCGAAGTAATGGAAGCCTACCGTGTGCAGCACTCACACCACAAAACTCCGTGCAAAGGCGGCATACGTTTTAGCGATGAAGTAAACCAGGACGAAGTAATGGCCCTGGCCGCGTTAATGACGTACAAATGCGCCATTGTAAATGTGCCTTTCGGCGGCGGCAAAGGCGGCATTAAAATTAACCCCCGCAAATACTCAGCTTTTGAACTGCAGAAAATAACCCGCCGTTATACGGCCGAACTCATCCGCAAAAACTTTATCGGGCCGGGCACCGATGTACCGGCCCCCGATTATGGTACCGGGGAAAGAGAAATGGCGTGGATACTGGACACCTATGTATCCATGCACCCCGGCGAAGTGGATGCAATGGGCTGCGTTACCGGTAAGCCGGTATCGCAGGGCGGCGTACGTGGCCGCAAGGAAGCAACAGGCCTGGGTGTGTTTTACGGCGTACGGGAAGTATGCAACATGCCGCACCTGATGGAAAAACTGGGACTTACTACCGGCGTAGTTAGTAAACGCGTAGTAGTACAGGGGCTGGGCAATGTGGGCTACCATACCGCCAAATTCTTTAGGGAGCATGGCGCAAAAGTGGTGGCCATAGCCGAATATGAAGGCGCTATTTTTAAAGAAGACGGTCTTAATGAAGAAGAGGTATTCCAGCACAGGAAAGCCACAGGCTCCATACTTAATTTTCCAGGTGCTGTTAACCTTGCCAAAAGCGGCGATGCGCTGGAACTGGAATGCGATATACTGATACCCGCGGCTTTGGAAAATGTGATTAATGGCAGCAATGCGGCCAATGTAAAAGCCAAAATAATAGGTGAAGCGGCCAACGGCCCGTTAACACCCGAAGCGGATGAAATACTGGTAGCCAAAGGCGTACTGGTTATTCCGGACATGTACCTGAACGCCGGTGGTGTTACCGTATCATATTTTGAATGGCTGAAGAACCTGAGCCATGTACGTTACGGCCGCATGGAAAAACGCTTTACAGAAAACCTGAACAGGCATATACTCGGCCAGATGGAAGAGCTTACCGGCAAACAGGTAAACGCCGTGGAGAGAAAATTTATAGAGCATGGCCCTGATGAAGTTGACCTTGTGTACAGCGGCCTGGAAGAAACCATGGTAGAAGCTACCCGGGAAATAGTGAATGCCTGGAGAAGCAACCCCGCCATTCCTGATATGCGTACCGCGGCTTATGTGGTAGCTATTAACAAGGTAGGTACTTCTTATGCTGAACTGGGGATATTTCCTTAATAGAAAAATGATAATGATAAAAACGGGCCGGTATTATTGTACCGGCTTTTTTTGTGCTGCGTTTCTTAATTATCGCCAGTATCAGCAGGTTGATTCCGAAGTTTCTAAACTCGTGCTAACATCCTTAACTAAACGAAATTTGTTGCCTTATCTTTATTTCATTGAAGCCGTAAACAGTTTAAACATGACCCGGAAGATATTCCTAATCTGTGCCGTTGTTCTTTTATCATCTATAACTGCATCGCTGCCGGTTGCAGCCCAGGAAACTACAGATAGCTGCACCTTAATAACAACAGAAATATTCTTGGCAAAAAACAGCATACGGTTATCAAACAAAGCCAAAGCGAGGCTAGACATTGTCAGCAAAATAATACACCGCTACCCCCTGACAAAAATACTTGTTAAGGGGCAGGGAAATTCCAGTGAAGGGGCACAACAAATAAGTTGGGATAAAGCCGCCGTTGTTATTAAGTACCTATGGGCAAAGGGCGTGAAAAAGAAGAACATCGTATTTAATTACGGGCAAAATGGTAACCCGGATATAGTAAGCATTACTTGCATCGCTGAAGATGGGCCCGAATGGGTTCCGGCGCCCCACCCTTGTTATAGCCTTCAGTTACCCAGGGCAAAACGCTGTGTTGGTGCTGATGGAGAAATGCTGCACTAACAAAAAATATTATTCAACCCCTTTAGGGTTGGATTGCAATTACAAATACCAACCCCGGATTTCATCCGGGGCTATTTACATTTTAGCCCTTCGGGCTATCAAAAAATCTATCATATCTTATGTGCGATGTGTTGCATTACATTACACTAAATACATACATCTCACAGCAGTTACCTAATACCCGCTTAAATGCCGCCATAAAAAACAAAAAGTACAAGAGTGCGACGCAAGAGGCGATGCCATGAAAGACCTAAGCCGGGCTCATAAAAATGCTTTGTATTATTCTATTCAATGGAGAAGGGGCTGCCTTAAAACTTGTTTTAAGAACAGCCCCGGATAATCCCTGCTATCACCGGTTTTCGTGTTAGATATATAAATAAAGGGTACGATGCAAACATAAGGCAACGGTCAAATAACGGGCTGCAGACTGCATTGTGCAATCAAATAGGTTTAAGCTCCAGGATGACATTACAAATGTGAGATAGTGCAGCGGGTTTGCGTGTAGCCACACATGACAAGTTGCTGTAAAAAAAATATGACAGGCCGCAACCGGTACAGTTGCCAAGACAGGTACCCTAAATAACGTTGTACGCAGTGGCAAGCTTACTAACGTCTAACAAAGATTGGGCATTCAGCTTTTCAAAAAGCCGTGTTTTATATGTGGCTACCGTGCTTACCTGTACACCAAGCTCGGCGCTTATTTCCTTCATCTGCTTACCTTCCAGCAACATCAGCATTATCTCAAACTCGCGGTGAGACAGGTGTTCAAAAGGGTTAAGCGGCTCCTTGGTTAAAGATTCTTCGGCCAGCCTGCGGGTAAGGGTTGGGCTTAGGTAAATTTTGCCAGCCAGCACATCGTTAAAGGCGGTGATGATTTCTTCAATACGGCTTTGCTTGTTTAAAAAACCCGACGCCCCCATACTGATAAGCCGCTTGCCATAAATGGTTTCCGGCAGCATGGTAAAATACAGCACTTTTAACTGCGGCTGGTGCGATTTTATTACATTAAGCAGCGGCACACTGTTGCCATCTGTAAGAAATACATCCAGTATCAATAAGTCTGCCGGGTGCATACGCACCATAACCAGCAATTCCTGCAGGTTATCAACTTCTTTAATGCTGCTGATGCTGAAATTGTTTTGCAGGGTAAGCTTTAAACCATTGCGTACGATAACATGATCTTCTGCAATCAAAATATTCAGATTCTTCATTGAACTTTCTTTTATAATACTGCTGTAGCTGCCAGGCCGTAAGGCAGGGTTACATTAAAAACGGAACCTTTGCCGGCAACGCTTTCTGCCCATATTTTACCGCCATGCAGCAGCACCAGCTTCCTGCAAATGGAAAGGCCCAGCCCACTGCCGCGGTTAAACCTTGCCGATGTAATTGAAGCTTGCCTGCCTACCTGTGTATATTCCTCAAATATTGTATCCAGCAAACCGTCAGGTATGCCTTCACCGGTGTCTTTTACCCTAAGGGTTAGTTGTGGTTGTTTAGCTTCTGTGTTGTTGAAGGATACGTGTACCTCAACCCAGCCTTTGTGAGTAAATTTAATGGCATTGCTAACCAGGTTATACAAAATCTGCATCAGGCAGCGCTCATCGCCAATTACGCTAACCTGTTCATCAAAGGCTGTTACCACTTTTAAAGCTATGCCTTTGGCATTTGCCGCAACATGGTAAGCCTGTTCTATATGGTCAGTAACATTTTTAAGCCTGAAAGGCTCTTTATGCAATATGGCTTTTCCTTCCTCCAGCTTGCTGAAATCAAGAATACTGTCTACCATGCCCAGCATGTGGCCGGCAGACTGGGTAACAGCATCCGTAAAAGCAGCCTGGTTATCGTCAGCCGGCTGCTGCTTCATTTGTTCAGCATAGGCCAGCATTACCATTAATGGCGAGCGTATTTCGTGGGTTACCGTACTCAGCACCCGTGTTTTAAGCAATGCCAGGCCATCAGATTTTTCACGGGCTTCCACCAACTGCCGCTGGTATTTGCCCAGCTTCAGCAACACAAGCGTTAACAGAAAAGCAAACAACAAAATGCAGGCGGCAGAGCCCCATACAAGATAATCTTTTTGCCGCTGCAACTTGCCCAGCTTTTGTTGCGCCGCCGCTTTTACCTGCTGCTCAACCAGTTTATAGTCTTCCAGCAAAATTGAAATACCCTGGTTGATATTGCCGATAAGCGAAAGGTTTAGCTGGGCCAGTTCCCGTTCTTTGGCAGCTACATCGTTACGCAGTTTGCGCTGCCGGTTAAGTATCTGTTGATAGTACTCGTGAATTTTATCGGCCTGCTGGCCATGGCCGGCGGCGGCAACGTTTTTTTCATTTTCAGTAGCGCCGGCGCCGGTGGCTTTGCGGTAAGACTGCTGCACTTTATCCTGCGGCCTTTTTTTCCCGGAAAAAATACTGCCGATACGGTCGAAAATATTTCGTTTCTTTTTCTCTCTAACTATTACCACGGTATCTACCAACAGGCCGGGATAAGCAGGCAGGCTTAACATATCATCTCCGTTAAGCAGGCCATTTGCAATGGGTGTATAATCCTCAGCATTCAGCGATGCCTGGCGCAGCAAACTGTCAGACATGGTTTTTAACAGCAGCAAAGATTTGGATACAGAAAGTTTCTTACCAATCTCGGTTTTAATGTCTGCTATGTACGCGTTATCAAAATACTGCACCTGCTTAAGAATGTTAACCGTATTGGTTACATGCGCTATAAAGGCATGCCGGGCCACCGTATCCCCCGCGTATAAAAAATAGCGGTACTGGTTATCAGCCAGTGTTACTTCGTCTTTAGCCTGCTGCAGTAAAACAAGGTTAGTATCCTTGCTTTCCAGCCGCAGTATGGTGGTTCTAAAATTGCGGGAAATGCTGTTATTAATACGGTTGAATGCAAATACGGTTACCAGCGCTACGGTACTTAGCATAATGATAAGGGTATGGCTAAACTTTAAACCGGTGCTTTTTTTCATAATGCGCATGAAGGCCGCGGCCAAATTTAAAAAGCCGCGTTAGTTTATCTTGCAGGGAACAGTAATATACAGCGACAAAAATAGATGATTTACTATTTGGTAACCCTGCCGTAGGCCCTCACCTTATGTAGTAATTTTACTACAAATTTTTTCAATAAATCATGGCACTTTTTATTGAGGGTATAATGCAGCGGCTACGCCTTTTCTGAACTTAAAGGAGTAACTTTTATTTTGGGGCTTTCGGCCTTCGTTCATTCTTCTGCTACAGTCCCGGCTTTTCACTGCAACTCCGCCACAACACCATACGCACAGCACCTTCAGCGGGGTTTCCGTTTCAATCCGGCAGCCAGTCAGGCTTTACCGCGTTACCCGGCTTATGGCTTTACGTTCACTCCTGGTGTAGCGCCCCTGACTGGTCAACCGGTTAAGAACGGATTTTTACGATGAACCAAATTTTATTCTGAATCAAGGATACCTGGAAGAATAGAATTTTAATTGGAAAAACCACTCTTACTGCACTAATTTCATCACGTCTTTAATCAACCCCTCTGAAAATCAAATCAGCATTCTATCCCGGCCCCCGGCTTAAGTTTTGTTCAACCACAAACTTCCCGGGTCATGAAGCCGTTGATTGTGTTCATTATTTTTATCTCTTGCCTTGAAACCATTACCGGTCAAAACCCTGGCGGTATTACCGGTTTTGAGCAGTGGCACAGGGCAGGTTCAGGAACGTCCACTACCAACGATGGTACTGGTGTACAAACATGGTCAGGCAATGGCCTGAATGCTCCCGTCTTCACACAGGCATCTTCAGGAGCCCGGCCTGTTTACCGCACAAATCTTATAAATTTTAACCCGGTACTCCGTTTTGCCAGCACTGGTACTGCAGATTATATGACATCTTCCACTGATCTCATAGGCGCCACAAGAACGGCTGGATCTGTTTACCAGGTACTCGTGAATAATTCAACGCTTGCCGTCAGCGCAATTTATAATGATGGTACAACGCTTTGTGCTGCACTCGGGGGCAGGCTGGCTTCCAACCAGTCCAATAATTCAGTAGGGTTTACTTTTGGGGCAGTTGTGGGCGGATCGCTTGCGGCCACGGTGACTAACGGAACTGCATCGCTTACATCGTTTATCGCCAATACAACGGCAACCACTGTAGCAGGAGGAACCGGCAGTAATAAAAAAATTATCCGGCTCAACGGAGTTACCTCTTCCCAAACAACCAATACCTCTGCAATAACATCCTCCGGCTGTACCATCGGTATCAACAACGCAGGCCTGCTTGGATTATTGGGTTACGCAGACGTGGATATTGCTGAAACCATTACCTGGTGGCAGGAACTTACCCTGGCACAGCAAAATAGGGTGGAGAGCTACCTGGCACTCAAATATGGCCTTACACTGGGCAGCGGTACCGCGGTGAATTATGTTTCCAGCAGCGGTACAACCTTTTGGCCCGGCAATGCCGGGTATCAGTACGATGTTTTTGGTATAGGAGCTGATGCCGGCTCCGGATTGTCACAACTGCGTTCCAACAGCATGAACACAGGGTCTGGTGATGGAACGGGACAAAGCGGTTTGGGAAATATTATCCTGGATGCAACGGCCACGGGGCTGAATAATAACAATTTTGAAATGATTGGTCATGACGCAACTGCTGTCACTGCCACCCAGGTAACTGATGCGCCGGCCAATTTAGCCTTTCGGCTAAGCCGGTTGTGGAAGGTTGCGGAGACAGGATCTGTGGGAACCGTAAAATTGTCTTTCGACATTGCTGGGCTTACCACTTTATTTTCAGCGGCTAACCTGCAGATGCTTGTGAGCAGCAGTACAACATTTGCAGCGGCTACAAGGATAAGCCCGGTTTCCGTATCCGGAACCCGGGTAAGCTTTGACGTAGACCTTACCGATGGCAGTTATTTTACTTTCGGCTCATCGATTCTTGCGCCGGGTGGGGTAGCAGCAGGGCTTAACCTGTGGTTGAAAGCTGACAAAGATGTTTCTTTTAGCTCGGGTAATATCTCTTCCAGGGCAAACCAGGGTTTACTTTCCTCAATACCTTCTGTAGTTCCCAACAGTACGACCATAACAAGAGATAATACAGGCTTTAACTATAACCCGGTGATGCGCTGGACTACAGCGACAGCGGACATCTATTTCGGCCCGTCCTCCAACAGCTTTGCCAATAATGCGTTGCCGGTGAGTGCCGGTGCCGGGAGCATATTTGGTACAGGAACAATCAGTGACCAACAAACCGTCATGCCAGCCACGTCAACCACATCTCCGTGCGGCGCCGACCGTTGCTGCTCCGGTTTCCGTCCTTCCTATGCCCAGCTATACGGGTACAATATCTACTACCCTGCATCCGCCTACTTTCCGGCGCAGAATACAACACGTCCAAATATCTATTCCATCCAGGGTACCGCCGGATCAGGTACAGCCTATGCCGCCGCCAATGGCAGCAGGGCAACGGTTGCAGGAACCACTATTTCATCCCTCTCTTCTGGTTTTACTTACCAGGTACGCATCGGCAGTTTTATGGGATACAGCTATGGATTGAACCACAAATTATCTGAATCCATCGCTTACAACAGGCAACTCAGCCTGGCAGAGACCAGGAGAGTGGAGAGTTACCTGGCCATCAAAAATGCTGTTACCCTGGATCCGTCCGGGCTAGACGCAACGGCGGGCTATGTAAGCTCCCAGTCAGTATCCGTCTTTAGCCAGGGGGTAACAGGAACAACTTACTGGAACAATATCATTGGGCTGGCAAGAGACAGTGCCTTTTTGTACGGTTCGGGACTGTATCAGAAGCAGTCAAAATTGCTTAGTGATTCGGTCAGGATCTATACGTCCACCCTGCAAACTACTAATGCTGCCAATACTTCTTCCTACACAGACCAAACCTTCCTGATGTTGGGCAGCAATTCAGGGCCCCTTTGCGGAACAGCAACCACCGAATCCGAACTCCCTGCTGTTCTCTTACCGCCTAATACGCCGGGTAGCCGTATTGACCGGGAATTTAAAATACAAAATACAGGGTTTACGATGGCATTTACCATTGAACTGGTCATGAACTGCAGTGTGGGGGACGATGATAACCTGCGCCTGCTGGTGGACCGCAACAGCGGAGGAAGTTATGATAATGCGGACGGCGATTTCACCAACGCTACCGTGGTTTCGCCGGGTTCAAATGGGTTTGCCGGTTATAGTTACAACAGAACCGGCAGGATACTTACCCTGCAGTTAGACCCTTTGGCCACTGCTTCTCTTTTTGCGCCCAATACAACCCGCCTTTTTACAGTGGCCGCCACTACATTTCCCGTACTGGCAACTGGGGTACCGCTGATAAAGGCAACCTGGTCCGGCAACGCAGTCATAATCACCTGGCAGGCGGCTGGCCTGCGCAGCGGCGCCCAATTTGTAGTGCAACGTTCTGCTGATGGGGCTACCTGGCGGCCTGTTGCTTCACTTCCTGCGTCACCGGTATCCAGCCTGCGTACTTACAGCGCCGC
>NZ_VVIP01000069.1:58365-75407 GCF_009650435.1 Foetidibacter luteolus | reverse complement strand
GAAGCTGATAGATTTAATTCCCTCCAATCCGGTATCTAACTATGCGTTTAGCAACAATGGCGATTTAACGTTTACGAATAAAGCCAAAGAGTGGGGCCTGGATGAACCGGGTTTCAGCAATGGTTCCGCCTATGCGGACTTAGACAATGATGGCGATTTGGATTTGGTGGTGAACAATGTAAACATGCCGTGCAGCATTTACCGTAACCAGAGCATGCAGCAGCACCCGGAAAACAAATTCCTGAAAGTGGCTTTAGAGGGAGAAGGCAAAAACAAATTCGGGATAGGTGCCAAGGTAACGGTGTACCATAACAATACCATCGCCTACCAGGAACAGATGCCCATGCGTGGTTTTGAATCCACCGTGGATGAGCGGCTGAATTTTGGGCTGGGTAAAACAGGCCAGATAGATTCCGTCACGGTGCAATGGCCCGATGGCAGGCAAAATGTGATAAGGCATGTGCAGGTAAATCAGCAGTTGGTGGTGAAGCAGGGGGAAGGGCGGTTGCCGGTTGCCGGTTACCAGTTGCCGGTAAGCAAAGCAATGACTGTTAAACAAAAAACATCAAAAGAAAATACTTTAAAACTTATAAAGCCGGCAGTATATAAAGAGGGTACACCCCTACAGCCCACTCACCACTCACTACTCACTGCTCACCATTCACCGCTCACCGCTCATCACTCGCCATTCCGCATAGAGGCTTCACCATCCACTGTTCCCTTCACCCACCGGGAGAACGGGTTTATAGACTTCGACCGCGACAGGCTGATCTTTCACATGCTCTCCACACAGGGGCCCAGGATAGCCAAAGGAGATATTAACAGGGATGGCCTGGAAGATATCTATATCTGCGGCGCCAAAGACCAGGCCGGTGCACTGATGATACAAACGGCAGGCGGCCAATTCAAAAGAACCAATGAGGCCCTGCTGGAACAGGACAAGCTGAGCGAAGACACCGATGCGCTGTTTTTTGATGCGGATAATGACGGCGATGCGGACCTGTATGTATGCAGTGGAGGAAACGAGTTTTCACCCAATTCAACCGCGTTGATGAACCGGCTGTATACAAATGATGGCAAGGGCCGGTTCACAAAATCCGGCCAGGTATTGCCTTCTTATATTTTTGAGAGCACCAGTTGTGTAAGAGCGGCTGATTATGACGGCGATGGCGATATGGACCTGTTTGTAGGGGTACGGCTTAAATCGTTTAGTTATGGGTACCCCTGTAAAGGCTATGTGCTGCAAAACAATGGCAAAGGCTTTTTTACAGATGTAACGGAAACGGTAGCCCCTGCACTTAAACAGGCAGGCATGATCACCGATGCGCAGTGGCTGGACTATGATAACGACAAAAAGCCCGACCTGGCCGTAACCGGCGAATACATGCCGGTAAGGATATTCCACAACGAAGGCGGCAAGCTTACAGAAGTAACCGAAGCGGCAGGATTAGGCAAAACCAACGGCTGGTGGAACCGGCTGATAATAGCTGATGTTAACCATGATGGCTACGCGGATATGATAGCGGGCAACCATGGGCTTAACAGCAGGTTTAAGGCAACAGCGGAGAAACCGGTAAGTATGTATGTAAGCGACTTTGATAACAACGGCAGCATAGAACAGATCATTACCTGTTACAACAAAGACAGCGCTTACCCGATGGTGTTAAGGCATGACCTGGTAAATGTATTGCCATACCTGAAGAAGAAATACCTGAAATACGAGAATTACAAAGAGCAAACGATTACAAAGATGTTTACGGAAGAACAGTTAAAAAAGGCTGTGAGGCTGGAAGCTTTCATGATGCAGAGCAGTGTGTTGATCAACAATAAGAACGGCACATTCAGCGTACAGGCTTTGCCAACAGCCGCGCAGTTGTCACCGATGTATGGCATAGCTGCGGAAGACTTTGATGGAGATGGCCATGTGGATATTGTGATGGGTGGCAACTTTTACGAGAGTAAACCGGAAGTGGGCATTTATGATGCCAGCTACGGAACGTTTATGAGAGGGGATGGCAAGGGAGGTTTTAAAGCCATGAGTGCGCAACAAAGCGGCATTAACATAAGGGGGGCAGTAAGAGATATGGTAACGATAAAGAATGGTAAAAAGAAGAGGCTGCTGGTAGCGATGAACAATGAGGCGGTGAAGATGGTGAAGGTGGAGTAGTTGCAGGTTGCTGGTTACTGGTTACTGGTCTGTTGAAGGGTTAGAGGTTGATAAGATGTTGCGGTGGTGATATTCTACCGGGGCTGAAAAGTCGCCCAAAGAACAGAACGATGAAGTGATTGCGACGCAACGAAGTCCCCATGAAAGGCCGCAGCCGGTATCATAAATTATCGCGGCCTTCATTGAGGCAAAAAATACAACAACAGATAGCGAAAGTATAAAGCACCAACGTACTTCGTACTTCATAATTCGTACATTAAATTACTTACCAATAAAAGAAAATTTATGCCGGGAGATTCTTTAAACGTAAACAACAAAGCCGTTGCCCAGAATACCTATGATGCAATTGTTATCGGTTCCGGCATTAGCGGAGGATGGGCTGCCAAAGAGCTTACACAAAAAGGCCTGAAGGTGTTAATGCTGGAACGGGGCCGCAATTTTGAGCATGTTAAAGATTATAAAACAGCCAATAACAATCCCTGGGATTTTAAGCACCGCGGCCGTGCAACAACACAGTATAAAAAAGACAATCCTGTTATATCCCGGGACTGGGCCATGTATGGCACAGCGGCGCAGGAAGCCATTACGGATTACTGGGTGAATGAAAAGGAAAGCCCTTATGTAGAGGTGAAGCCTTTTGCCTGGTGGCGCTCTTACCAGTTAGGTGGACGCTCTGTTTTATGGGGCAGGCAAAGCTACCGGTTAAGTGATATAGATTTTGAGGCTAATATCAAAGATGGGCATGGCGTTGACTGGCCGATTCGTTATAAAGACTTGCAGGAATGGTATGATTATGTTGAAACTTTTGCAGGCATCAGCGGCTCTAATGAAGGGTTGCCGCAACTGCCGGATGGTAAGTTGTTGCCACCTATGGAATTGAATTGCGTGGAGAAAGATATGGCAGAAAGAATAAAGGCGCATTATAAGGGAAACAGGCACCTATTCATTGGGCGTGTAGCCAATTTAACACAGGCCATACCGGGCAGAACGCAATGCCAGTTCCGTAACCGCTGCTGGGAAGGTTGCCCTTTTGGCGGCTACTTCAGTACCCAGTCTTCAACATTGCCGGCAGCTATGGCAACAGGTAATTTAACGCTAAGGCCCTGGGCTATTGTTACAAAAATTTTGTACGATAAAGACACCAAAAAAGCAAAGGGTGTTGAAGTGCTGGATGCGGAAACCAATAAAACCTACGAGTATTATGCTAAGGTTGTTTTCCTCAATGCTTCCGCATTAAACAGCGCATGGGTATTAATGAACAGCGCCACAGATGTATGGCCCGATGGCCTTGGCAGCAGCAGCGGAGAGCTTGGCCACAACGTAATGGATCATCATTATATGCTTGGTGCAAAAGGTTTGGTGGAAGGCTTTGAAGACAAGTATTATTTCGGCAGAAGGGCCAATGGTTTTTATATTCCCCGCTTTGCCAACCTGTTTGGAGATAAGCGTGATTTTTTGCGGGGCTACGGCTACCAGGGCAGTGCCAGCAGAGATGGCTGGAGCAGAGATGTAGCTGAGCTTAATATTGGTGCAGCATACAAAGATGCGCTTACAGAGCCCGGCGCATGGCATGTGGGCGCCACGGGTTTTGGAGAAATATTGCCTTACCATGAAAATAAAATTTCGCTGGATAAAAATGTGAAAGACAAATGGGGCTTGCCGGTGTTGTCAATGGATGCGGAGTTGAAAGATAATGAATTGAAGATGCGTAAAGATATTGTCAAGGAGTTGGTGGCCATGTTTGAAGCAGCCGGCATCAAGGAAATTTCTACCTGGGATAGCCCCATGTATGCTGTTGGGCAGGGCATTCACGAAATGGGTACGGCACGCATGGGACGGGATGAAAAAACTTCTGTGCTCAATGGCAACAACCAGGTGTGGGATGCGAAAAATGTTTTTGTAACGGATGGCGCTTGTATGACAAGCAGCGCATGCCAGAACCCTTCTCTTACATACATGGCATTAACCGCACGGGCGGCAGACTTTGCTGTAAATGAATTAAAGAAAGGCAATATGTAGCTTTCAGCTAAATGAAATTTTTATGGGCCCGGCAGAAGAACAAGTATTGGGCTTTACTTGCGTCGCACTCTTGTACGCCACCGCTATGGGCAACTGCATTCTGCACATCCCTGCAAATTGTGATACTGTTGAATAATCTGTACTTCTTCCAGGCCTGGGCTGGGTGCATAAAATATTATGGAGGGAGAAAATGTCTTTATTAATTGTGAATAGTACAATTAATAATGCTATCTTTAATTCGTAACACTGAATTGATTGCTATGCTAAGTCACCTGGGAAAAGTATACCTGCTTTTCATATTATGTTGTTGGGCGCATCCTTCAATTGCCCAACAAACCGGGTACCCGTTTTCCTGTCTTGATATCTCAAAAGGCCTTTCTCACAACAGGGTCACATCTGTATATAAAGATCACAAAGGCTTTATGTGGTTCGGAACTATTTCCGGCCTTAACCGTTACGATGGTTACGCGTTTAAGGTGTTTACACACAACGCGGCAGACACTTTTTCCTTAATGGACAACTATGTGCTTAAAATTTTTGGCCTGCCGGGTAATAAAATGTTTGTGCAATCAAGAAATGGCAATAGTGTTTACGACCCGGTTACAGAACGGTTTTTGAATGGAAACACTTACCTGGAATCTCTTGGTATGCCTAAAGGCAGCATCCGGTCGCTGGCGCAGGCCGGTAAAAACCTGTGGCTGCTTTACCGCGATGGAAGCCTTTACAGGAGGGATGAAGCAGGAAAAACTTTATGCGCCGGCAAACAACCGGGCGGGGACGGTAATTTCATATCAGATATTCAAACTTCGCGGGATGGTTCCCTTGTAAGGGTGTACAGTAATGGCATCATTGAAAAGCTGGATGCAAACTCGGGTAGCCTTATTTTCCGTACTGCCGCAGTAAAAGATAAACTGGGTAATAGGTCGCAGGATTTTTCTGTATATGAGGATATAGACGGCGATCTCTGGCTATACTGTCCCACAGTTCCTTTTGGAGCCATGTACTACCATAAATTAACGGGGCGGGCCACGCATCTTTATAATAAACCAGGGCTGCTTAACAATGATATTGTTAATGGTATCGTGCAGGATGATAACGGCTTAATATGGATGGGTACCGACCATGGCGGCGTTAACCTGCTTAACAAAAAAACGATGACCGTATCGTATCTTAAAAACAAAGATGACGATCATACAACCATATCGCAAAATGTAATCACCTGCATGTATAAAGACAGGTTGGGTATTGTGTGGCTGGGCACCTACAAAAAGGGGGTTAATTACTATCATGAAAACCTTACCCGTTTCCCCGTTTACCGCCACCTGGCAACAAACAAAAACAGTTTAAGCTACGATGATGTAAACCGTTTTGTGGAGGATGCGAACGGGAATATATGGATAGGCGCCAATGGCGGCGGTCTTATTTATTTTAATAGAAAAACCAATACTTTTCACCAATACAGGCATGAACCTGGTAACAGCAACAGCATCAGCAACGATGTTATTGTAAGCCTTTGGATAGACCACCGGCAAAAGCTTTGGATTGGTTATTATTACGGTGGGCTGGACTGCTATGACGGTAACCGGTTTATACACTACCGTCACAAGGATGGAGATACCGCAAGCCTGTCTGAAGACAGGGTTTGGGAAATTTATGAAGACCGCGAAAAGAACCTTTGGGTGGGTACTTATGAAGGAGGCCTGGACAGATTCGACAGGCAGAGCAATACCTTTATTCATTACAAAAAAGGTGCAAACGGCTTTCCTTCAAATTATGTAGCCGCCCTTTCTGAAGACAGGCAGGGTAACTTGTGGGTGGGCACGGATGGCGGTATAAGCCTTTTGCAAAAGGGAAGCGCTAAGTTTAAAAACCTTACTGTTACCAGCGGCCTTAGTAATAACGATGTTATCTGCCTGCTGAAAGATAACAGCAATAATATGTGGATAGGCACCCGTTATGGCCTGAATGTATACCAGGAAGATTCAAAGAAAATCACTTCCTTTTATATGAAGGATGGCCTGCCCGATAATTCGGTGCTGAATATTTTGCAGGATGACAAAGGGGATATATGGATAAGCACACCCGGAGGATTGGCACGTATTAAACCTGCGGTTACCGCTAAAGGTGTAAGCATAACCGTAAAGAAATACGACGAACTGGATGGGTTGCAAAGCAGGGATTTTAACGAGAATGCTGCTTGCAAAACCAAATCAGGAGAGTTAATATTTGGCGGGGCAAATGGGTTTAACCTGTTTCATCCTGCTGCCATTAAAGAAAATAAAATACTGCCGCAGATTGCTTTTACAGAGTTTTACCTGTTTAACAGGAACATTGCTGTAAATGAAAAGATAAACGGCAAAATAATACTTAACCAGTCCATAGCAGAAACCAGGGAAATAGTGCTGCGGCATAACCAGAACGTATTCTCTATTGGCTTTGCAGCTTTAAGCTTCGATAACACTGAAAAAAACCAGTATGCTTACCGGTTAAATGGCTTTGATAAAAACTGGCTGGTTGCACCGGCCGGTAACCGGCGTGCTACCTATACCAACCTGGATGCCGGCACCTATACCTTCCAGGTAAAAGCCTCCAATGATGATGGCGTTTGGAATGAACAGGGCATCCTGTTGCGGATAAAAGTGCTGCCACCTTTTTGGCGAACGCCACTGGCGTACCTGTTTTATTTTTTGCTGGCCGCTTTTGTATTCCTGTATGCCCGGCGGGTGGATATGAACCGCGCCAAAATGCGTTTTGAGCTGGCCAATGAACGCAGGGAAGCCCGGCGCCTGCATGAACTGGATATGCTGAAAATAAAATTCTTTACCAATGTAAGCCATGAGTTTAAAACACCTTTATCGCTTATACTGGCCCCTGTTGACAAGCTGTTGAAAAGCTCAGCCGATACCGCTCAAAAGAAACAGTTTCAATTAATACACCGCAACGCAAGAAGGTTGCTTAACCTGGTTAACCAGTTGCTGGACTTTAGAAAGATGGAAGTGCAGGAACTTAAGCTTAACCCCGTACAGGGAGATCTGCTCCTTTTCATCAGGGAAATCTCCTGTTCCTTTACAGATCTTGCCGAAAAGAAGAACATCCGTTTTTTCTACGCCGCTCAACGTAACCAATTTATCACCCGTTTTGATCATGATAAAATTGAGCGTATCCTGTTCAACCTGCTTTCCAATGCGTTTAAGTTTACACATGAAAACGGAACGGTAAATGTAGATGTGCGGGTTATCGAAACAGGTAAAACATTTGTTGAGATAAAAGTAAAAGACACCGGCATAGGCATAGAAGAAGATAAGCAAGCTGCTGTTTTTGAACATTTCTTTCAAAGCGATGTGCCGGAAAGTATGCTTAACCAGGGCAGCGGTATCGGGCTTTCCATAACCAGGGAGTTTGTGAAGATGCAGGGTGGCAGCATTACGGTTGAAAGTGCTGTGGGCAAGGGTAGCTGCTTTACCGTTCAGCTTCCTTTTGATGAACTTAGCGATGATGCCCCTTCAGACGCTTTTGAAATGCAGGGTACACCTGGTAACGGCCAGCCTGTAACTGTTCCGGATGATGTTGATGTCTCCGCATCCCGTAACCAGGCGCCACGCGGTAAAAAGCAAACCATTTTACTGGTGGAAGATAACGACGATTTCAGGTTTTACCTCAAAGATAATCTTCGTAGCTACTTCAATATCCTTGAGGCGCCTAACGGCAAACTGGGCTGGCAAAGGGTACTGGCTTCTCATCCTGATTTGGTGGTAAGCGATATCAGCATGCCGGTAATGGATGGTATAGAGTTATGCAAACGGATTAAAAAAGACCAACGTACCAAACATATACCCGTTATATTGTTAACAGCCCTGGTAAGTGATGATAAACATTTAGAGGGGCTGGAAACAGGCGCTGCCGATTTTATGACCAAGCCCTTCAATTTTGAGATAATGCTGTCACGCATACGCAACATACTTTCTGAGCAGAAAACCTTGAAACAAACTTATGTACGGCAGGTTGATGCCAAAGCTTCCGATGCCAGTATTGCATCTGCTGATGAAAAGTTTATTCAAAACGCCCTTGAGGTGATAGAAAAAAACCTTTCTGATCCGGATTTTTCAGTTGAAGACCTGAGCAAGGAGTTATTTATGAGCAGGACGGCGGTGTATAAAAAAATGTTTGCGCTTACAGAGAAAGCCCCGCTGGACTTTATCCGTTTTATACGGCTACAGAGAGCAGCACAGTTGTTACGGGAAACCAATTTAACTGTTGCCGAAGTGGCTTACGAAGTAGGCTTTAACAATCCCAAATACTTCGCCAGGTTTTTTAAGGCTGAGTATAATATGGCCCCATCAGCCTATGTTGCGGAAAACAAAAAAGAACCGGGTTCTTTAAATGGAACAGGGTAACAGCCGGGGCGGCCGTCTTATCCTGCTTTTTACAATATTTTTCAGGGGGTGTCCCTCGTACCTCGGGCCGGGCTTTCCGCTCATACTCCGGCACAAAAGCCCTGCTGCGATGGCCTCACCGGGGTAACCGCTTCAATCCCTCACCCACAAGTGCAACACGCTGTTTTTTCGCACACATCTTGTGATGCTGCAAAGCAAAAAGCAGCAGCGAAAACGCTTTGTACTTTTTCACAGCCTAAAGCAAAAAAAAGCGGCTTTACCTTACAAGATAAAGCCGCTTTACTTATTTAACGTGAGTTTTGGATCTTTTGTACTGACATTAAGATATAAACATACAAAAAATCAGATAGGATCATTCATTCTAACTGCATCATCAAGTTTAGTATGCCTTGTACAATAACATTCTACTGCTGAAGTCACAGTAGTACAAAAGCTTAATCAGGGCAAATGGAAGAAACGTGCTGTATATCGTTTCTTCCTTGACTTTTTTTGTTACTTTTTTGTGTCAAGCCTGTCCCGGACTTGTTACGGGGACAAAAAAGTAAGTAGGAGTATTTAATGCAGGTACTTGCAACACCCAAAACCCGCGTTATTTAATAATTGCGCTGTTTAAAACTTAGCCGCCACAGTTATGCCATAAGTCTTGGGATCGCCCAGGTGTATGGCGCCAAAATCGTAAGCATAAGCTATATACTTCGAGCCGCCCAGGTTGCGGCCCCAGAAGAAAACGTCCAGGCGTTTGCTGCTTACGCCTACACGTGTATTTATCAACCCGTAAGGTGATTGGCGGATGTTGTTGGATACATCAAAATAAGTGGCGCCGGTATAAAACCATTCGCCACGGGCCACCAGCTTTACCTGTTGCTGCCTGTTAACCGTGTAACTGTACTGTACGGCGAGCATAGATGTTACATCCGGCGTGTACACCTGCCTTTTATTTTTAAAATCTGTGTTATCGCTGCCGTCCGCATTCTTAAACGTGTTATAGGTAGCACGTGTGTAACCCAGGTTATAATCAAACTGCAGGCCTTTAAGTGGTGTTGCTGCCAGTTCCAGTTCAATACCGCGGCTGGTAAGCTTGCCGTAATTGCGGGTAACGGTAATGGCATCGGGCAAAACAAGGGTGGGCACCTGCGCATCCCTCACCAGTGTAACAAAAGCCGTAAGGTTTGCACGCAGCTTGTTGTTAAAGAAGCTGTTTTTAATACCGGCTTCAATATTGTTGCTGTACTCAGGTTTATAAGGGTACAAGGGCGGCTGCGAGGGATCCTGCGACAATTGTGTTAAACCGCCTGTTCTAAACCCACGGCTGTAAGTGATAAAAAGGTTGCTGTTGCCACTTGCGTGATAGCTTAAGCCAAGCTTGGGAGATAATGCGCTGAAATTAGTTTTGGCAGACGTATCGGGCCTGGTAACAAACACATCTTCGCCATCTTTCTGATAGGCGCCTTCTACAGATAACCTGCGGTTTTCATAGTCATAGCGAAGACCGGCTATCAATTCCAGCTTTTCGGTAAGGGCGTAATTGATTTGTCCGAAAAAGGCTATGCCGGTATTCTTTCCTTTACTGGTATTAATGGTGGAAAAATTCGGATCTATAGGGCCAAGTATGCCGGCATCTTTACCGTAATGTGTAGCCTGTTTTACAGGGTTATCCTGGTGAAAGAAATAAGCGCCGCCCGTCCATTTAAGCGGAGAATTATTGCCTGCCGGTGAAGTAAACCGCAGTTCCTGCGTAAACACTTTTACATTGTTCCATTTGGTGCCGTAATCGTTAATAACGGTTACCGCATCCAGCGGGGAGAAATCACCATCCAGTGGTGACTGGTAATAGCGGTGGTTACTTTGCCAGGAGCTTTGTGAACTGAAGTTAAACGCAGGCCCGGCATGGTTAATTACCAGGGACATATTAAGCGTGTTGTCAATCATTCTGCCTACGGCATCCTGGCTTAGTTTGTAAGGGTTGCCAAAAGCTTCTTCCATACCATTTACCAAAGGAAAAGCGCCGTTGTTCTTAATATTCTGGTGCTTTACGTTTACGGTAACATTCCATCTTTCCGCAGGAATATACTTTAAGTAGTAATTACCGCTAATGCCCTGCTGTTTATCAAAAGAGCTTTTAGTAAACTCATTATCATAATAGCCATCGCGTTTGTTAAACATAACAGCGGCGCCAAAGAAAAGCTTGTTGTTTATCAGTGGTGTGCGTACACCGGCGCTGTAACGCTGCTGGTTGTAATTGCCGTAGTTAAGCTCCGCAAAACCGGTTGTTTTATTGGTAGGCTGCCTGGTAATTATATTAATAACGCCGCCCATGGCATTACGGCCATACAGGGTACCCTGGGGGCCGCGCAGCACTTCAATGCGCTCAATATCCAGCAACTGGGCAATATAGGTATCCAGGCTAAACTGGTTAACGCCATCAATATAAGTGCTAACGGCGGGGTCGTATGAGGTAGTGGCAATGCCCCTGATAGAAGTTACATTCCGCTCATCGCCTGAATTGGTGGAGTACAGGTTGGGGGCAATGCCGCTTAACTCGTTGCTCTTCCAAAGGCGGTATTGCTGAATTTCTTTTGATGACAAAGAAGTAATGCTAACCGGTACCTGTTGCAATGCTTCTTCTTTTTTTTGTGATGTAACCACTACTTCATTAAGCCTGGCAGCTTCATCCTGCAGGTGTATTACAAGTGGCTCATTATTTTGGCCAATTCTTACATTAACCATAACGGTGGCATACCCTGTTGCCGATGCGGAAACTGTGTAGTTGCCATCCTTTATGTTGCGAAAGCTAAACTCACCCGCGGCATTTGTAAGCGTACTGTAATTACTGTTTAAAATATGTACCGATGCAAAACCCAGCGGCTGCGATGCGGCGCCGGTTACTTTTCCCGAAAAGCCTGCGGGTTTCTGACTGTAAGCGGTAGGGCATGCCAACATGAACACAAAGCATGCGGCAGCGGTTAGCGGTTTAAAATTCAACTTCATGTAATAGCTCTGATAAGTAAATAAAGCGGCTAAGGTAACGGCTAATATTCATTTTGCCTGTGGCGATATTATTTTTTGCGCCCGGATAATACGGCTACCCCGGCCCGGGCAGGTATTCTTTTATTCACTATTCACCATTCACTATTCACCATTTTGGCAAAGCTCTTTTTAAAAAGCATTGTCAAAAATGGGGGGTTACCCTTCGCTTCGGTAAAGCTGCATAGCGAACAGAACGTAAAAGAGTGCGACGCAACGAAAGCCAAATACTTATTCTTCTGCCGGGCCCCAAAAAATTTTCTCCGGGTTGCAGAGGGTTCCGGAAACTGCTGTGAATGGAAAAAACAATCCCCGCCACGCACACCAGAAATTTTTGTTTTATAAAAAACTGTATCTTGGATTCCACTTTTGAAAAAACTGGCTGCCATATTAATGCTTTTGCTATTCCTGTTCAACCTTGTTGGATACAGGCTTTTCTTTTATGCTGCCCAGCGCCAATCGGATATACAACTTGAACTTGCACTTGATAAAGAAGCTTATAACGAGTCAGATCTTGTTACAGTCACCATACCATTATCCAACCCTTACCAGGTAAGCCGGCCAGATTTTGAACGGGTGGATGGCGAAATTAACCTGAATGGAGTGCTGTATAAATATGTAAAACGCAAAGTGTTTAACGGAGAACTGGTATTACTATGTTTGCCCAACCATCAAAAAATGCGCCTGCTAACCGCCAAGAATGATTTTATTAAATACAGCAGCGATATTAACCAGCCCACAGAAAACAAGAAATCAGACAACTCCAAAAGCAACGCGTTTAAGAATTTGCTGAGCGAGTTTGAAACCGGCAACCAGTTATCAACTGTCCAGGTTTTAAAAATCAACTCCTCCTGCCCGCCGGCCAACAAAAATGAAGCGCTTGCATCTGCACCACACCTCTCTCCCGAACAGCCTCCCGAAGTAGCTTAGTGATTTATTGAAACATTTTCTTACGGCTTAATGCCGCTTTTGTTATGCCTTGCAGCATAACCCGCAGCAATAGTTTCAGGGGTGTTCAGCCGTTAGTAATGGCTGTATACCGATCATTCTTAAGCATTACTTCAAACTTTTTTATGCCATTTATACCTCTTGAAGAGCATCTGCCGGGCGTTACCGGTTTATTGGAATACCGTAAAGATTCTGCCCAGCCTATACGTGAGCTTACCCAGTTCCTGTTGCGAGGCCCCAATACACTTACGGAAGGTGAACGTGAGTTAATAGCTACGGTTGTATCCAGTGGCAACCAGTGTACTTTTTGTACAACGGCGCATACAGCCGCCACGGACTTGCTGTTGGGCGAAAATGAAACTTCCGCCAGAGCAAAACAGGATATCCTTACAGCGCCTGTAAGTGAAAAAATGAAAGCCCTGCTCACCATCGCTGCTATGACAAGGGAAAGCGGCAAATCAGTAACGGCTGAAGCCATCGCCAACGCAAAAGCACAGGGTGCTACAGACGTGGAGATACACGATACTGTTTTAATTGCCGCGCTGTTTTGCCTGTACAACCGGTACGTGGACGGTATGGGCACAGCCCTTCCCAAAGATGCCGGCTATTACAGCATATTGGCAGACCGGTTGGTAAACCATGGCTACACCAGGTTGCCGCAGGGTTACGACCACCTGAAGAATAATGTAAAGGCTAACGATACTGCGGTTAAGCAATAAAGTAAAACTAATGCGCCTGCAAAAACCTGTTGTTTTTTGCACGGGGCTTAGCTAAAAACAGCGCCGCTTAACCGGGTATAACTCCGGGTAAAACCCTTGACCTCCGGCCTCTTTGCCGGGTGCCAGGTTGGTTTTGCGGTAAAACCGGTAAGCATGGTAGCCGTACAAAAAAAGCACAATGAAACAATGTAAACATTTACTCATCATACCAGTAATTCTTTTGTTCAACTCGTGCCGGAATGAGGTAAAAGTTTCTGCTAATACAGAAATGGTGGGCCTGCTCTCCACCGTTTCTAAAAATTTTTCCGTGGCAGACAATTCTTTTGCATCCCAGGCAAAACTGAATTTTTATGATTCAGCGCTAAAAGCTGCTGAAAGGCCGCAGGATTCTGCCGCTGCCAAGTATTTTATGGCTAATGTTCTTCTTGAAATGGGACAGGAGCAAAAGTCAATACCACTTTTTGAAGATTTGCTGAGAACCATACCGCTATACGAGACGGACAAAAAAAGAAGGGTGATGAAAGATCTTGCCCTATCGTGGTTAAGGGTGGGCGAAAGAACAAACTGTATAACCGGCCATGGTACAGAATCCTGCATATTTCCTGTTAAAGGCAATGGTGTACACAGGGATAAAGCAGGTTCAGAAAGGGCTATTGAAATTTACCGGTCACTATTGAAAGAAGATCCTTCTGACCTTGAAACAAGGTGGCTGCTTAATATCGCGTACATGACTATCGCAGGCTATCCGCAACAGGTGCCTGCGGAGTGGCTTATCAAAGGTCTTGACGCTGATACGTCCTCTCTTGTAAAACCTTTTATGGATGTAGCTGTAAACACAGGCCTTAATACAAAAAATATGGCTGGCGGCAGCATTGTGGAAGATTTTAACAATGACGGCTACCTGGATATTGTAACCAGCAGTTGGGGGCTGGATGAAGGCATGCACTTCTGCATCAACAAATCGGGCAGCGGCTTTGCCGACATGTCCGATTCCTCCGGGCTGCAGCAGTTTACAGGTGGCCTTAATATTATGCAAACTGACTATAACAATGATGGCCTAAAGGATATCTTTGTTTTGCGTGGCGCCTGGAAGGGACGTTTTGGCAAAGAACCCAACTCCTTGCTTAAAAATAATGGTAACGGCACTTTTACCGATGTTACCAAAGAAAGCGGCCTGCTTTCTTTTTACCCTACCCAAACCGCTACCTGGGCAGACTTTAACAACGATGGCTGGCTGGATGTTTTTATCGGCAACGAAACCTCTACGCAGGATGATGTAAACCCCTGTGAACTTTTCATCAGCAACAAGAATGGCACTTTTACCAACATGGCAGATAAGGCAGGCTGCAGTGTTACCGCTTTTGTAAAAGGTGTAACCTCCGGAGATTATGATAATGACGGCCTTACTGATATTTTCATTTCCACCCTAAACGGCCTTAAAGTGCTGCTGAAAAATGAAGGGTCGCAAAATGGTATCCCGCATTTTAAAGATGTAAGTGTGCAGGCAGGGGTAAGCAACAATACGGTGCGTACTTTTCCCACCTGGTTTTGGGATTATGATAATGATGGCTGGCTGGATATATTCGTTTGCAGCTACGAGTTCAACAGGCCGCCGGCATGGTATGCTGCCGCGGAGGCATTACAAATCCCCACGGGCAATGGGGGCAGAATATTCCTGTACCATAATAAGCACGATGGCACATTTGAGGAAGTAGGCACTAAAATAGGGCTTAACAAAATAGCCTTTACCATGGGCTGCAACTTTGGGGATATTGATAACGACGGCTGGCTGGATATGTACCTTGGAACCGGTAATCCGCAATACACTTCCCTGGTGCCCAATAAAATGTTCAAAAACATCAATGGCAAAAGCTTTGTGGATGTTACTACTTCTGCCCGGGTAGGTAACCTGCAAAAAGGGCATGGCGTTTCTTTTGCTGATCTTGATAATGATGGAGACCAGGATATTTATATTGATATGGGCGGGGCTTATTCCGGCGACGCTTACCAGAACTCATTGTATGTAAACCCGGGCCAGAACAACAACCGCTGGGTTAATATTTCTCTGCAGGGCGTTAACTGCAACAGGGCCGCCATCGGCGCAAGGCTTAAACTAACTTTTACTGAAAATGGTAAAACAAGAACCATTTACCGGCATGTAAACTCAGGCGGCAGCTTCGGCTCCAACCCACTCCTGCAGCATATTGGTATCGGCCAGGCAACCGCTGTTGAAACGGTTGAAATAAAATGGCCGGGCAATAACAATGTGCAGGTGGTAAAAAACCTCAAAGCCGGAGACCAGGTACTTATACGCCAGGGCAGCGACGCTATTACGAAAGTTAAGCTCAACAAAAGCGATTACACATTTTCAAAACAGGCAGCCATCGGCTGCTCACCAAACTAACATTGCCATAATACTTAAAACCTTTTTAGAAAAACACAACGTATGAGCACAATTACAATCCCCGAAACAAACATCCCTGTGGCACGCTCCGGTATAACGGGTGCGCATGTAGCCTTGTTCATCATCTCTTTTTTCAGTATCGCTATTGGCGGTACAGTATCCACTTTAATGTCCGTATACCTTCCTGTTGCCGTGCAGGATTTATTGGGCAGCAAGAATACGGAGCAGCTTAACAGCATCAGCGCTTACATTAATGCGGTATTCATTTTTGGCTGGGCCATCGGCGGTTTTAGCTGGGGTGTTATCAGCGATCGTGTCGGCCGTAAAAAAGCCTTGCTGCTGGCTATCGCTTTTTATGGCTTGGGTACTGTTTTAACAGGTCTTGCCCCTAATTGGGAGGCGGTTGTTATCTGCCGCTTCCTCAGCGGTTTTGGTGTGGGCGGCGTGCTGGTGGTTGCTTTTACCACCATGACGGAAGTCTGGCCCAAAAGCAGCCGGAACATTTATATCGGCATATTATCCATCGGTATACCCGTGGGTATATTTTCCGCAGGTGTAATCAACTACGTAGTCAGCTCATGGCGTCAGGGCTTCCTGGTAGGCATCATACCGCTTTCACTTGCCTTCCTCGGTATATGGTTGCTAAATGAGCAAACCAGCAAAACCAGCCATCACGAAAGGCAGGGCATCGGGTCTCTGTTCTCTGATGATAACCGCAAAAAAGTGCTCATGGGCGCCGTATTGTTTGGTACTATGCTCATAGGCTTGTGGGCTATCTTTTCATGGCTGCCTACCTGGATACAAAGTTTAATTCCCGGCAGGGATGCCGCCAAAGAACGCGGCCTCGGCATGATGCTCATGGGTATGGGCGGGCTTACCGGCGGCTTCGTTTCAGGCTGGCTGGCCAATGCCCTAACCATCCGCCGTGCTATGATGCTTTGCTTCACCGTGTGTTCAGGGCTGTCATTTATACTTTTTAAAACCAACAGCACATTTAGCCCCATTATCTATATCGAAATTGGTGTATTGGCTTTCTTCTTTGGTGTAAGCCAGGGTGTGTTATCTGCTTATATACCGCAATTATTCCCGGGTTCCATACGGGCAACGGCAACTGGTTTTTGTTTCAATGCCGGCCGTGTGGTAACAGCTACCGCGGTGCTGTTTGTAGGGGTATTGGTAGCGGCGTTGGGCGGTTATGGTAACGCTATATTTATTTTTTCACTGGTATTTATTGTAGGGTTGTTGCTGGTGGTTTTTGTAAAAGACACAACACGTCACAATACTGTTTAAATTTTTTTCAGGGCGTGCCCCCAAGCTATCGCAAGGGGTCGGGCTTTCCGCTCATACTCCGGCACAAGGCAAGGCTG
>NZ_VVIP01000069.1:0-58315 GCF_009650435.1 Foetidibacter luteolus | reverse complement strand
TCATACTCCGGCACAAGGCAAGGCTGCGATGGCCTCACCGGGGTATCCGCTTCAATCCCTCACGCAAAGCGAAGACATGGGCATTTCGTCCTTAGCCCCTCTCCGGGCGGAGAAGAAATGGGTGACGCTTGCAGGAGGGGTTAGTTTCAACTGGTTCTCCATTCCTTCTTTAGCCCCTCTCCGGGCGGAGAAGAAATGGGTGACGCTTGCAGGAGGGTGTTGGTTTCAACTGGTTCTCCATTCCTTCTTTAGCCCCTCTCCGGGCGGGGAAGAAATGGGTGACGCTTGCAGGAGCGTGTTAGTTTCAACTGGTTCTCCATTCCTTCTTAGCCCCTCTCCGGGCGGAGAAGAAATGGGCGACGCTTTCAGGGGGGTGTTAGTTTCAACTGGTTCTCCATTCCTTCTTTAGCCCCTCTCCGGGCGGAGAGGGGTTGGGGTGAGGCCTCAAACATTTTAACAACAAACCATAAAATAACCGATATGGCACATATAGAAGTTTTAGAAGGCGTACCCGGTATAAGAAGCCTTGTAATGTTCAGGCCCGAAACAGGTAAACACCTGTACGAACTGGCCCAGGTATTATTACGTGGTGAGTCAACCCTTTCCGAAGCAGAAAGGGAACTCATTGCTACTTACGTTTCGCACCGCAACAACTGCATGTTCTGCCGTAACAGCCATGCTGCTGCGGCAAGGTGTTTGTACGGCGATGAAGCCAACCTTGTTGACGAAGTACTGGCAGACGTAACTACTGCGCACATCAGCGATAAACTGAAAGCATTGCTCAACATTGCAGGCAAAGTACAGGTGCTGGGCAAAGAGGTAACCCAGCAGGATATTGACGCTGCTAAACTGCTCGGCGCTACTGACCGGGAGCTGCACGATACTGTGTTGATAGCTGCCACCTTCTCCATGTTCAACAGGTATGTGGATGGGCTGGCCAGCTTTACACCCACAGATCCTGAGGCTTATAAAGAAATGGGCAAGCGCATGACGGAGAAAGGTTATGTATTGCCAACGCCGGTTGCAAGCTGACAGTAATAAAAATGATTGAAAGCACAATAAAGCCAACGGCTTCCTGCCCCTCTCCGGGCGGAGAGGGGTTGGGGTGAGGCGCAATTAAAATTCTTAACCAGGTTTGTCAGCCTGAGCCTGTCGAAGGCCTGTCGAAGCCGGTTTCGACAGGCTCAACCCGGCAGCCTTATTCCTGGTATTAACTTTTAATAAAAATATAAACAACAAAAATGGCACACATAGATTTACAAAACGACCTGCCCGGTATTCGCGGGCCAATGCTTTACAGCCCTGCCACCGCAAAGCCTTTAAATGCACTGGCCGAAGTGCTGCTGCGGGACGATAACAACAGTCTTTCCCGTGGAGAAAGGGAGTTTATCGGCACGTATGTTTCTTACCTGAACGATTGTTTCTTTTGCCAGAATGTGCATGGGGCTTTGGCTGGTCATTACCTTGATTGTAACATAGAACAAATTGACGGCATTAAACGCGATTTTCTGCAGGCCGATAAATTGTCTGACAAAATGAAAGCATTGTTGCCCATTGCGGCAAGCGTGCAAAAAAGCGGTAAACATGTTACTGCGGAGCAAATTGAAGCAGCCAAAACGGCCGGTGCTACCGATAAAGAAATACACGATACCGTATTGATTGCCGCGGCCTTTTGCATGTATAACCGTTACGTGGATGGCCTGGCCACCTGGGCTCCGCAAGACAGGCAATTTTATGTAAACCGGGCCCCGTCCCGTGCCGCGGAAGGTTACGTGGATTTTGACCTGAGCAAGTAAATAGCATCATAACCAAAACCATTTAAACAAATTTAAAAGTACTCCTTATGACTATTCAAACAGAACCTGTAGGCAGCATTCCCCGGCCGGTTGAATTAATCCAGGGCATGCAGGCGCATGCGGCAGGCGATATCAAAGACAAAGAGCTGGATGCCTTGTTCAACGCGGCACTTGTTGATACCATCCGGCGTTTTGAAGCTACCGGCTCGCCGGTAATAACAGATGGAGAGCAAACTAAGCCAAGCTTTGCCACTTATCCTATAGCGGGGTATCCACACCTTAACCCCAACGGCGTTGTTATTCCTTTTGCGGATGGCCATACCCGCCAGTTACCTAAGCTAACTGCCGGCCCGTTCAGGTACCAGGCTTATGCGGGCAGCTACCTGCAAAAAGCAAAAACACTTACAAGTCTTCCGGTTAAGCAGGCGGTTATTTCAGTTTCGGCTATCAGCCTGCTGTACCCGGCGGAAGGTATTGAAGGCTATACCCGGCAGCAGTTTACAGAAGACCTGCTGAACGAAGCGGAAGCGGACATCAGGAAGAGCTTAACCAACGGCGCATATAATGTACAGGTAGACTTTACCGAAGCCCGTTTATCGCTGAAGCTTGACCCTTCGGGTGGATTGCTCAAATCTTTTATAGACCTGAACAACCTGGTGCTGGAACGCTTTAATCCAGAGGAAAGAAAACGAATTGGTGTACACACCTGTCCTGGTGGGGACCATGACTCCACGCACAGTGCAGACATACCTTATGCCGGCCTTTTACCACTGTTGTTCCAATTGAAGGCAGGGAGTTTTTACCTGGAGTATGCCGGGGAAAAAGATAAGCTATCTGTACTGGCATCCATCAAAGAAAGCCTTGCACCCGGGCAAACCATTTTCCTGGGCGTTACGGATGTGCTTAACCCTCGCATAGAAACGCCGGAAGAAATAAGGGATACTATACTGGAAGCTTTGGAATACATACCTGTAAGCCAGTTTGGAACCACCGACGACTGTGGGTTTTCACCCTTTGCCGATGATACTTCTACTGCAAGGGATATTGCGTTTGCCAAAATCAAAGCCCGTATAGATGGTACCAGGCTGGCAGAAGAAAAGCTGGGCAAATAAGCTCAATAGAAACGTTTTTGAAACAATTACTTAGAGAAATAACGATTATGCCACATATCAAAGTAAACGAAGACCTGCCCGGCATACGTGCCCTGCTGGCTTTTAGCCCTTCAACAGCGGCCCCTATTGGTGAACTTGCAGACCTGTTGCTGCGCAGCAACGAAGGCCTTTCCATGGCCGAGCGTGAACTGATAGCTACTTATGTTTCTTACCTCAACGATTGTTTTTACTGCCACCACTCCCACGGGGAAATAGCTGTTTGCTACCTGGATGGCGACAGGGCCACCGTTGACCAGGTAAGAAACGATTATACGCAGGCCAATATTCCGGCAAAGCTGAAAGCGTTACTGAACATAGCCGGGCATGCACAAAAAGGCGGTAAGTATGTAACAGCAGAAGATGTAGCATTCGCAAAAAGCGAAGGCGCTACGGATAAAGATATACACGATACCGTACTGATAACGGCACTGTTCTGCATGTTTAACAGGTATGTGGATGGCCTTGCTGCCAACACACCCAAAGACCTTTCCACCTACCCCGCAAGGGCAAAACAGATAGCCGAGAAAGGCTATGGCAGCCATGTGTACACGCAGCCTGCGCCGGTAGCAGTGTAAGGCTGTTTATCAGTTGCCGGAGGCAACAGAAACAAGGCTATACTGCGGGAAAAGCTCCATAGCGAATCCAGCCGCAGAAGAGTGCGACGCAAGTAAAGCTTAATTAGTAGCCTACTGCCGGGCCCATAAAAATACTCCCCTTCAGGGGATGGGGCGTCGGCCCCATAAAATTGCTGTAACAGCTTTACGGGGCTAAGAATTACGAGGAGAATGAAGTTAACTGCATAAAGTTTAACGACAGTAACATACACATTTGAAAACGATAGTTCATTAACAATTTTTTTACCCTTTTTATTAACCAAACAACTTGCTGTATGAGAAAATGCAAGCCAATTGTAATGTGCCTGCTATGGCTGCTGGTTATGCCACTGGCATTACTTGCCCAAAGCAGGGTTATTACCGGCAAAATTACCGATGCTACCGGCGGCCCTGTTGCCGGTGTAACTATTATGGTAAAACAGTCTAACCTCGGCACTATTTCAGATGCTGACGGAAAATTTACTTTAACGGTGCCGGCAGGCGCCACTGGCATTACAGTGAATGCCACAGGCTACAAATCTCAAAATATTTCGCTGGAAGCCGGTACTGCTGCCCTTGACATTAAGCTGGAAGAAGACGCGGCCCGGCTGGATGAAGTGGTGGTTACAGGCCTTGCCACCAGCGTAAAGCGAAGAAACCTGGCCAATACCGTGGCCACCATATCCAGCAAACAATTATCGGGCATAGCGCCGGCACAAACGCTGGATGGTGCCCTGTCAGGTAAAATTCCGGGTGCGTTTATCAACTCCAATTCAGGTGCGCCGGGTGGCGGCAGTTCTGTAAAACTGCGTGGCGTTACATCTGTATATGGCAATACGCAACCATTGTATGTAGTGGATGGCGTGTTTATAGATAATACGGCTACCTCCGCTGGTCTAAATGCGGTTACTGTTGCTGCATCCGGCGGTGCAGCCACCTCTAACCAGGATAACCCCTCCAGCCGTGTTTCTGATATACGTGCGGAAGACATTGAAAACATAGAGATACTGAAGGGAGCTTCCGCTGCGGCAATCTATGGTTCCAAAGCCTCTGCAGGTGTTATTATCATTACCACTAAAAAAGGCCGGCAGGGCAAAACAAGCATTACTGTTTCGCAGGACCTGGGGCAGATACGTGCCAGGAAGCTGCTTGGTGTTAGAGAGTTTACTGCAGACAGGGCTGCCAGCCTTTCCTCAGACCCGGCTACCAGCGAGGCCCTGAAGCAACAGTTTATTGATGCACAATCAGCAGGCCGTATTTATGACTATGAGAAAGAAATTTACGGTAATACCGGCTTTGCCAGGAATACCATATTGAGCATGAGCGGTGGTGGAGAGAAAACTGGTTTTTACTTTTCTGTTTCCAGCAAAAAAGAAAACGGTATTGTAAAAAACACCGGCTACAGCAATACATCCGTAAGGCTGAATGTTGACCACAGGATAAATGACAATATCAAGATAGGGATAAGTTCCAACTACATCAACTCATCTGCAGACAGGGGGCTTTCCGGCAACGATAATGCCGGTGTGTCGCTGGGCATCGCCCTGTCTTCCACACCTTCGTTTGCAGAGCTTCACCCGGATAAGGACGGTAACTATCCCAACAATAATTTTGCTGCTTCCAACCCGCTTCAAACCATCGCGTTGATGCGGAACAATGAATCTGTTAACCGCTTTATCACTGGCGCTAACATAGATATTACCCTGCAAAAGGGCAGCAAGAGCAATACCAGGTTTATTGGCAAAGGCGGCGTTGATTTTTACAACCTGCAAACCAATGCGCTGTTCCCCGGTACGCTGCAGTTCCAGGCGGTTAACAAGGGTACATCCATACAAGGCTTTACCAAAAACCTTAACACAAACTATATACTCTCCCTGGTAAATGCTTTTACGCCCTCTGATAAATTATCCCTTACTACTTCAGCCGGTATTACGCAGGAAAGAGGCGATTACAACAACCTGCTTAACGTGGCTACACAAATTATTTCCGGTCAATCTAACGTAGACCAGGCGGGCTCCTTAACTGCTACGCAGTTCAGGACCAAATACCAGAACGATGGCATTTTTGTGCAGGAAGAAGCCACTATTGCTGATGCTGTTACCTTAACTGCCGGTATGCGGTTTGACCGCTCCAGCAATAATGGCGATGTTAAAAAGTACTATGCTTATCCAAAAGCTGCCGTATCATGGAACCTTACCAGGATGGGCTTTTTGCAAAACAGCTTCTTTGACAACCTGAAGCTGAGGGCAGCTTATGGCGAAGCCACCAACGTACCCGCCTATGGCAGTAAGTTTACTTCGGCAGTGGTATCTAACATTGCCGGCTACCCGGGTTCTATTATCAATATTCAGAAAGGCGACCCTTCTATAAGGCCGGAACGCCAGAAAGAATTTGAAGCGGGCCTGGATTTTAGTGTACTAAAAGGCCGGATTGGGTTTGAGTTTACTTACTACACTAAAAAAATCAACGACTTTTTGATGCTTGGCAGCCTGCCCGCTTCTTCTGGCTTCTCAACAAAATGGCTTAATGCGGGAGACCTGCGCAACAGGGGCATTGAAATTGGGGTTAACGCCAGGATCATCCAGTCAAGAACAATTAGCTGGAACAGTTCTGTTAACTTCTGGCGCAACCGGTCGCTGGTAACAAGATTCGTAATACCACCCATACCGCAAGGCTCATTCGGGTATGTGCTGGGTTCATTCCAGGTTGAGCAGGGTAAGCCTGCCACGCAGATTGTTGGCCTTAACGGCATGGGCGTAGGTGTGCTGGGCGATGCCGAACCACGCTTCCAGATGAGTACTTACAATGAGATTACTTTCAGGAACAGGCTGAGCCTTCGCTTTTTAATGCATTGGAAAAAAGGCGGCCAGAATGTTAACCTTACTTCTTTACAAAATGATTTTGGCGGCACCAGTGCCGACTTTGACCAGGTAACCAACAAGCTGGGCGTACCCGATGGCATTTACCGTATTATGCAGGTAGGTACAACCGCAGACCAGTTTGTAAAAGATGCCAGTTACCTGCGCCTTCGTGAAATAGGGTTGTATTATTCCATCCCCAAAATGCCTGTAAACTTTGTAAAAGGTATAAGGGTAGGTATATCGCTCAACAATTATCTTACCATTACCAAATACAAATCCTACGATCCTGAGGTATCCAACTTTGGAACAGGTTTTTCAACTGGTGTGGATGTATTACCGTATCCCGCAACCAAGCGTGCAGACTTTCACCTGTCATTTGATTTTTAAAAACTACAAACATGAAAAAAGTAATTCATATATTTTTCACTGTGCTGCTTGCTAACATATTGCTTTTGTCTTCCTGCAAAAAAGATTACGGCAACCTTAACAGCCCCACCGTGGAGCAGTTTTTAAACAATGCTACCAAAAGCGAATTAAACAACCTGGTAAGCGGCGCCGAATCAGGCATGCGCAACAATATTGCGCTCTACCTGGATGATGTAGGTACCATCGGCCGGGAAGGTTACCGTTTTTCCGGCTCGGAGCCAAGGTATGTAACCGATTTATTGGGCGCTAACGAAGGCGGCCTCAGCAACAGCAATTTCTATATTACCAATCCGTGGGCATCAAGGTACAGGGTAGTGAAAAATTGTAATATCCTGCTGCAGGCAGTCAATAATTCATCCCTTATTACGGCTGCGGAAAAGGCTGGCTATGCTGGTTTTGCAAAAACAATTAAAGCCTACCAGTTATTGCTCAACCTTAACCTTACAGACTCCAATGGCATCAGGATAGACGTTGCAGACCCTGATAACCTTGGCCCCATCGTTAACAGAAACGATGCCTTAGCCGCCATTGCGGCTTTGCTTGATGAAGCCAAAGCAGACTTGTCGGGTGCTTCCGTGGCGTTTCCATTGGCTGGTTTTGCCGGCTTTAGCGATGCCGGCGGTTTGCTGAAAGTAAACCGTGCACTGGCTGCAAGGGTGGCGGTGTACCGCCAGCAGTGGGATGAAGCATTGGCCTCGCTTAATGCTTCCTTCTTTAGCCTGGATGGTGCATTTGCAACAGGTGTTAACCATGTATTCAGCACCGGATCCGGGGACCAGCTTAACCCGGCCTTCATACCGCAGAATCAAACCGGTGAAGTAAGGGTGGCGCATCCTTCTTACGCTGCGGATATTGAAGCTGGTGACGACAGGATTGGCAAAGCCACTTTACGCAATGCCAATGCCTCTCTCAACGGGTTAAGCAGCAACAGGGATGTTTGGGTATACACATCTGCCACGGGTAGTATGCCCATCATCCGTAACGAAGAGCTGATACTGATATATGCAGAAGCTAATATTCAAAAAAACAACCTGGCAGATGCGGTTACAGCCATTAATGTTATCAGGAAAGGCCATAAGCTAAATGACTATGCCGGGGCCGTAACGCAGGCGGCGTTAATTACGGAAATGCTTAAGCAGCGCCGTTACTCACTGTTTTACGAAGGGCACCGCTGGATTGATATGCGCCGCTACAACCGGTTAAACCAACTGCCGCTTGACAGGCCGGCAGATGATACCTGGACAAAATTTCCCTTACCGGTTAGTGAGAATTAGGCATAGGAACACGCTTTTTTTTGCATTAAATTTATTTCCTAACATTAAAAAATAAAGGAGGTTACTATGTCAGATGAAGCAACGCTTGACAATCAAAAGTCCATCCTGGAAAACCAGGAAGCCATTCTAAAAAATCAGTCAACCATTATCAGCAACCAGGAAGGCATTCTTAAAAACCAGGAGGAAATTAAAAGCAACCAGGCTGTTATTGCCGGCAACCAATCCAGCATAATTGATAATCAAAAGCAGATTGTTGATAACCAGGCATTGCTGAATGTTATTGCAAAAACGCAGGGTTATATCCTCAATGCTGTAAGAAAAGCTGGCGGCGAGGCAGAATCTCAGGAAGAGACCAATAAATTCCTGGAAGGCCTTAAGAACGAAATACAGGCTGCCGTAAAACCACACCTGGCAGATCCTACCCCTTTGTAGCAATGCGTTAATGTGCTTAAGAACTTAAGATGTGGCCTGTTGCTGCACAGCGGCAGGCCATGTTTTTAAATGCTGCCCATGCTGTTAGCCTGGGTAAGACATTTTTATAGGCCCGGCAGGAGGTGCCCCATCCCCTGAAGGGGAGTTTAGCCCTTGCATGGCAAACGCTTTTTATGTACCCGGCAGTAGGAGCTATTATGAGGCTTTACTTGCGTCGCACTCTTGTACGGTGGGATACGCTATTCAGCTTTTCCCGCAAGGTAGCTTATGCTTTTGTAAAGCAACCAATTGCACATAATGCCAACAGCCTTACTAGAGGCTGTTGCTATCTGACCACCATGAAAAGTTGTCAGAGATGATGATTTCGTTCTTCTCAAAATGAAGAGTTGTCTTCATTGGAATGGTTCTGTAATGCAAATGATATTTGTCAGCAAGTTGTCGTATCTCTGGCGTGTCGTCATATGTCAACATGAATTTCCCTTTGAGCTGCGAAGTCAATTCAAAAAGTCTTTCGTGGTCAATGTCAAAGTATGTATAAAGCCGTTTACCTGCAATGGTGTACGGTGGGTCGATAAAAAAGTAAGCACTGGTATTCTTTAAGTTATGTTCTAAAACTTCAAATGCATCCCCCAATATGAAATTGATTTTATCTTTTACATAGTTAATCGCAAGTATTCTGTCACGCAAAGTTTTAGGATACCAGCGTGAAGCAATTCCTTTTCCGTTTTCGCCATTTTTAATCATGCCCGAACCCTTAGCAAGAATACCTCCATGAAAAACCCTGTTTTTTAAAATAGTACAAAATGCAATGTCTTGGAGTTCTTTGTTTGGGTTTTCTAATTCAGCTTTTACGTTTGCATGTGTCAAATTGTAAGAATAGATTTTGTCTGCAAGCCACTTATTTTTGCCATTTAGAATAACTTCCCAAACCGCTGCAATTTCTTCGTCCATTTCAACCATTGTAATTTTTTCAGCCATTTTTTCAAATGCAGCAGTCAAGCTTACAATACCACCGCCAGCAAAAGGTTCAATTAATTCTTGTACAATTTTGTTTTCTTGTTTTAGCCATTGTCTAACAGTTGGGATTAGCCATGTTTTTCCGCCTGGATAACGAAAAGGGCTACGTTGCGGTACTGACGCAACATTTATAATAGCTTGCCCGATGGACTGTTCGCCTAAGTCGAACATAGTCATTTGATTTTTCATTCTACAACTATGTTTTCAATATTTTCAATGTCAGAAGTGCCTGCTCTTTTAGCATCAAGTTTCTTCTGTAGTATTTCTGTGAACTGGTTGATAGAACCTGCTTCAAATTTTGCGATATGTTCTAAGGCGCTTGCGAATTTGGTGTACACTACTCGTTGAAGTTTAAGCGAAAGAACTTTAGTTTTTTTGTGATGAACAAGGTCGTAGAGAAAGAAAGCAAAATCAGATTCTGCTTTGTCAAATTCGGGAAGTGCTGGCAATGTATTGTAGAAGCCCGTTTGTAATGCAACAACTTGCTTTTTGTTCCATTGCTTCAAGATTGAGCCTTTGGCAATTATTTGAGGAATAAGTCTTTTCCGTGACGAAGAAAGATAATCAGGCTTGGGAAATTTAAAAGCTGGTGTCCAACTAAAGTCTGGTGTCGGGTTCTCCAAATAAGTTGTGAAAGGCCCTGTCAAATTTCCTGATATGTAAACTGCTTGAACTTCAAGCGAACCAAAATCTAAAACTCTGCCTTTGTCGTCATACGAAACTAAAACATAGTCAATATTTCCTGCTGATTTACTATGTTTGTCTTTAAGCCGCACCTCACCTACGTGTGTCCATGTCGCTTTTCCATCAAAAATGAAGTTTGCGGCATCGCTAATAATTGTCCAATCTTCACGAAATCTTATAGGGCAAATAATTACCTGTTTGCCTTTGTAGTTTAAGCTACAAACTCCTAAAGGAAATTCAATGCTGTTTTTAGTACAATTTGAAACAATGTTATTATATGGACATAATTTATTGTCCCGATACCGATTGGCTCTATCGCTTTGGTTTTCAATAGGAAATCCGAAAACTTCGCCTAAAGGTTGTAAATTTTTTTTGTCCATACTCATTCATCAAAAATAGTAAATATTGTCCGTCTTTTTTGTGTCACGGAAGTAATGGTATAAGTTCGCAAGCTGGTCGAGTGTAATAGCCACTAACAGCATAACTGCCCGGTAATTTCACCATGCCGGTTATAAGTTTTAATTTGGCTGTAAGAAAATACATACGTTGATGAAGGAAAACCAGCCCAATTCTCTGCTAAAGGCAGTTGCACCGCAAAAGCGTAATGGTAGTGCAGCGCTACTGCTTCCCGCAGGGGTGGTAGTAGCTTTGTTTTTATTGTGGTGGGCTGTAAGTTATTTCAATTTATTTCCGGCTTATTCATTGCCCTCGCCGTTGGCCGTGGCAAAAAGTTTTAAAGAAGAATTTACCGCCGGCCGCATGGTAAACGATATCATTGCTTCTTTGTGGCGTGTGGTGGTAGGGTTCGTTCTGTCGGCAGTTTTGGGTATTCCTTTGGGTTTGTGGCTGGGGCAACATCTTGCCGGCAGGCAGGCATTTGTGCCGGTACTTAATTTCTTCCGGTTCCTGTCGCCGCTTGCCTGGATACCGTTTGCCATCCTCTGGTTTCATATAGGGGATAAGCCGGCCATCTTCCTGATATTTATGGCAACCTTTTTTCCGTTGGTGCTGGCTACCATGTCAGCCGTTTCCACGATACCCAAAATATACTTTCGCGTAGCGAAAGATTACCATTACAAAGGCAGTGAATTGCTGAACAAAGTAACCTTGCCGGCAGTGCTGCCGCAGGTAATAACGGCCTTGCGTGTAAGTTATGGCATAGCGTGGGTAGTAATAGTAGCGGCGGAAATGGTAGGCTGCCAGGATGGGCTGGGTTACGGTATATGGGAGGCACGCAATGGCCTGCGCCTTGATTCGGCTGTTTGTTATATGATTATTATTGGTGTGCTGGGCATGGCAATGGACCGCCTGCTGGCGCAGTTATCTAAACTTCCTAATGTTCGCTGGGGCTATGAAAGATAAACCGTTTGCAAGCAGGTTAACGCTGGAAAAAGTTTCGCATGACTATAGCGGGCTGGCTGTGCTGCGCAACCTTAACCTGGTAGTACAGCCGGGTGAGTTTGTGGTGCTGGTGGGGCCTTCGGGCTGCGGCAAAACAACGCTGCTTAACCTGCTCTCCGGCCATGTTCTGCCGGTATCGGGAAAGGTGGAGCGGGAAGGCGTTATCCGTACCGTTTACCAGTACGATGGGCTTTTTCCCTGGCTGACTGTTTCTGAAAACATATTGATGGGCTTAAGGGATGAGCAGGACAAAACCCGGCGTAACCAGGAACTGGCAGCTTTGCTGGAGCTGATATACCTGCAGGGCTTTGAAAAGCACTACCCGCACCAGCTATCCGGCGGTATGAAGCAAAGGGTGGAGCTGGCAAGGGTGCTGGCCGGCGATTCAGATATATTGCTGATGGATGAACCTTTCTCAGCACTGGATTATCAAACCCGGTTAAGAATGCGTGCAGAACTGGTGCGGCTGCTGGAAAATAGGCCGCGTACCGTAGTGTTTGTTACGCATGATATTGAAGAGGCGGCACAACTGGCAGACAGGGTGCTGGTATTATCCAACAGGCCGGCCACCATTTGCCGTGAATTTAAGATTGAAGCGCCCAAGCCTAGGGAATTGGCCGATGACGCGGTGATACATGCTATGAAACTTATTTTGCAGGAGCTGGGGTTAAATGCACATGCGGCATTATAAAGTAGGGTTGACGAATGCTGAATTGCCACGTTTGCAATATTGCGGGATGCAGGTTTGTTGTTCAGTAAAGCGGTGGCGTACAAGAGTGCGACGCAACGATGCTTAATAGTACTACTCCTGCCGGGCCCATAAAAATTAGAACCCTTAGGCTGTCAGCCCGAGCCTGTCGAAGGCGGTTTGGTAAAAAGGCGGCTTGCATAACTGGTTTCGACAATGCTTCGATAAACTCAGCATGACAATATTCAACCTGGCATTTGGGTTGCCTATAAAAAATTCTTTATGAAACTAACTATAGCAAAGCTTATTGCGGGCATTGTGGTTATCATTACAACACTGGGCCTGTTGCGTTACCAGCCCTGGAAAACTGATGGCCCGGCTGATGCCCGGGATATTATACACGAGGGCGCTAACAAAAAAGCGGAGCGGTCTTTAACGGTGGGCTACCTGCCGGTAACCTGCCACTTAACATGCCCGGTAACAGATTTTGCATCTAAAACAACAAGGTCTAGTACCAACTTTAATTCAAGGGTTTTTACAGATTTTCCAACAGTGGTAAGCGCATTGCAGGCCAAACAGGTGCAGGCTACATTTATGATAGTACCGTTGGCCATGAAGCTGCGTGAGCAGGGCGTGCCTGTAAAAATATGCTACCTGGGCCACAGGGATGGATCGGAGATTGTGGTGGCCAAAAACAGCAAAGTGAGAAGCCTTACCGACCTTAAAGGGAAAACGGTGGCCATACCCAGCCCCTACAGCAACCAGCATTTTGTAATGAATAAACTGATGGGCGACTACGGCATGCAGCCGGGCGACATCAACTTTGTGATACTGCCGCCACCGGATATGCCTACCTCGCTGGCATCCGGCGCTATTGACGGCTATTTTGTAGGAGAGCCTTTTTGCGCCAAGGCCGAACTGGATGGCACGGGCCGTGTGCTGTATTACGCAAGGGATATATGGCCCAATTTTATATCCTGCGCATTGGTAGTGCATGAAGATTTGATAAAGGAAAACAGGGAAGTGGTTGCAGACCTGGTGCGGGGCATTGCACAGTCTGGCGCATGGGCCGAAACACATAGGGCCGAAGCCGCAAAACTGGCCGCACCTTACTACCGCCAGGATGAAAAAGTGCTGAATTTTGTATTAACCTCCAATCCCCGGCGGGTGAGCTATGTGCAGCTTACGCCTACTGATATTGACCTGCAGCGCATACAGGATATTGGGTTGCAGATGGGGCTGCTGAAAAAGAAAATACCCATGAGCGAATTGATAGACCGTGACTTTGTACCGCCTGTAATAACACCGGCGCCTATTGATAAATCTAAAATACCGGAACCTGTGCGTAAATGATTATCAGCACAGATTGTGCAATATAGTATTGCCTTTTGCCGGTTATAATTCAGCTACACTCAAACTTAATAAGACAAACCTGTCAACATGAAAAAATTTTTATTCTTTGCAGGATTTATACTGTTGTTTGCCATTGAAATACTGCGCATTTATTTTATCATGCCTTTTCCCGGCAGCCAAAAGGCCAATACCATTGATGGCGCTTACTGGATAGCCAATAATATTGTATGGGTACGCCTGCTGGCCATAGCGATGATGATACCAGGCCTGCTGCATTTGTTCAGGCATTCAGCGAAATGGAAAAAGGTAGTAGCCACACTGCTGCTGTTGTTTTACGGTTTTGTGTTCTTTAAATTCAACTACAGGTTTGAGGCAGACAAAATGTTTTACCAGCCCGGTCACAAGCATTTTGCCGGCGCCGCGGATACAACTATAGCCGGCGACAAACTGGTGATAGGCGTGGCCATTAACGGCCAGGCCAAGGCATATCCCATACAAATTATCGGTTATCACCACCAGGTGCGTGATACTGTTGGCAATACACCGGTTATGGTAACCTATTGTACTGTATGCAGAACGGGCAGGGTGTTTAGCCCAACGGTTAACGGAAAGCCTGAAACCTTCAGGCTGGTGGGCATGGACCATTTTAATGCCATGTTTGAAGATGCTACCACCAAAAGCTGGTGGCGGCAGGCCACCGGCCAGGCTATTGCAGGTAAATTAAAAGGGCAGCAGTTGCCGGAAATACCATCTCAGCAGCTAACCTGGGCGGCATGGTTAAAGCAGTACCCGCAATCCACAGTAATGCAGCCGGATACCGTATATAAAAAAGACTACGAAGACCTGGCCGGTTTTGACAAAGGCACTATTGAAAGCAGCCTGGAGAAAAGAGATTCCGGCTCCTGGCAATTTAAATCGTGGGTGGTGGGTGTGGTACACAACAACACCGCCAAGGCTTACGACTGGAATGAGTTGGTAAAAACAGAATTGATACAGGACACTTTGCCCGGCCTGCCCCTGGTAATAGCACTGGAAAAAGACACAGCTTCTTTTCATGTATTCAGCCGCATAGTAGATGGCCAGTCGCTGCGTTTTAGCAAGCAGGCAGGTGTTGACAGCCTTACGGATAACACGGCATCTACCTGGAGCCTGCAGGGCACATGTACCAGCGGCCCTTTGCAGGGTAAGCAGTTGCAGCCCATACAGGCCTACCAGGAGTTCTGGCATTCCTGGCAGCAATTTCATCCCGGTACGTTAAAAAAGGAGTGATGTTGTGTTGATGAGATGAAAGTTAAAGCCAATTGGGGGTGCCCCCAAGCTGCGCAAGGGGTCGGGCTTTCCGCTATTACTCCGCCGCAAAGCCCACACACAAGGCTTCAGCGGGGTAGCCGCTTCAATCCCTCACCCGTGGTGCAGCAGGCTGCTGTTATGGGGAACAAAAAAGTTATTTCTTCTTAGGAGCCGATGGCGCCTGTCTTAACTTTTCCGGCCCGTTGGTAATGAACGATAATAACTCCGGTTGTTGTAACCATACTCTTTGCTAAAGTAAACGCGGCAGGAATAGTTCCCTTGTCAAAAAGCTTTTTGCCCTTACCCAACGTCAAAGGATGAATTTTAAGCCTTAGTTCGTCTACAAGGTCATTCTTAAGCAGCAACTGAACAAGCCCGCTGCTGCCCCAAACGTGAAGATCAAGGCCGTTAGAGTTTTTTAGTTTTTTGATAGCGGCCAGGTTTTTTATCACTGCCGAGTTTTTCCAGCCGGCAATCAGCGGGTCAGATTTTTTCATGCTTTTGGAGAACACGTATTTGGTACCCTCGTTAACAGCCGGCCATACGTCCCCATGTTCAGGCCAATAGGGGGCCCAGATTTCAAAGGTTGTTCGTCCCAAAAGATAGTCTGCAGGTTTCATCTCCTGCTGTACTACCTTGTTGTAAAGTTTGTCGCCATACGGCGCCACCCAGCCGCCATATTTAAAACCTCCGGATGTATCTTCCTTAGGCCCACCGGGCGCCTGTATAACCCCATCCAATGTGATCATCGATAAAACAACTATTTTTCTCATATTGGTTTGCCTCCGTTTTACTTTTTTGAAGTTTTTAAAATTCTATTGTTATTGTACAAATTTCGCCAGGAAAGGCCTTGCTGCTCCAGTGTAAATGTGACAATGTTAGCGGCTGAATGCGACAATGGATGAGGTCTGATGCTATTCTATTGCGTCCGTCAATTTGCAAGTGTTGCCCCAAAAAGTTTCTCATAAAAGAACGCTGCAATAACAAATGTAACAGGCGAGCCAATTACAGTCCAGATGATGACTGGTACCTTGTTATCCCTGATTAGCTGTTGCTTGTAAAACCATACAATTATCAAAATTGTTAGCGTAGCCAATGCCATAATAAAGCTATGGATAAGGAGGCCATAGTTGTCATCATATTGTAGGAACTGTGCCTTATAAAAACAAGTCCAGCAATAAACTGTTTGGGCAGCCAGTAAAAGGGGTAATATGATTTTGCGTAGTGTCAAACTATAATAGTTGGCAAGGTTTCTTATCTATATGCTTTAGTTTCTTATTCCTGAGATAAATAATAACCCCGTAAGCGATCAGTAACGGGCCTATAAGGATAACAGACCCGGCGGTTAACACAATCAATACCATATAAGAATCGTCATGTGCTGTTTGTGTTCGGATGCCGCCCATTATATTGAAAACAACTCTGTGTAGGTTTAGGAAAGTGAGCGTTGCTATGATCAGGCAAATTGGCATTAAGGTTATGGTTAGTACTTCGCCGCTCACCAGCCCGGCAAAGCGCTTTAGAAAAAAGTATAGCAGCAGCAATCGCCATACAGCCACTACCGCCAAAAACCAGACATTAATTGTATTGGCGGTAGTAATTGGAAAAAATCTTTCCACAGGAATTGCATATAAAATTGCCGGAAAAGATGTAAGGCTAATGAAGGTCAGGACTATTGTATAATTCCAGCCATTCACTTTAAGCGGTTTAACAATAAGCCATACCAGGAAGGCTAAGACAAAAATGTAAATTACTGAGCCCAAACCAAGATGCTGCAAAACACTTGCCCCAGGGTCATCCCAATAACGCCCCATGCCGACCAGCCACGTACCCGCAATACCGGCTGCAAGGTGCTTAGTGCTTAACTGGCCCATTTCTTCACAGGTAAAGCGAAAGAATAAAATACGTGCAATTGTTTTAAAGATGTTCATGAGGGTATTGGTTTAATTTGTTTTTTAAAGTTTGTTTAAATTTAAGTTTCCTGGTTTTTACCGCATCATCAGCGTATACTGAAGCCATCAGGCTTGCAAAATGATTCTCCAGTTGCTGAACTGAGAAATTTTTGGGCATAAAGTTTACATCGAATAGTGTGCATTTATCCCAATAGTTATCAGTTAACAAACGGTTTTCGTGTTTTAATTTCCTGTATAAATCCGTGCCGGGAAAAGGCGTTAGCAAGGTTACCTGTACCTCTGACAGATTACTTCCTTTAATAAACTTTTCTGTTTCATAGAATGTTTGTTCGGTATCTGTGTCAAAGCCTAATATAAAACACCCATTTACAGAAATGCCGTAAGATTGAATTTTATCTATCGCTTTTAAGTAATTATCAAACTGCCTGTGTTTCCAGTTGTTGCGGTCTACACCCAACAGTGTTGCTGCCTGCGAGGCCTCAAAACCAATTAAAACCTGTGCACAGTTTGAAGCTGCCAACAGTTCCAGGAGTTCGTCGTCGTATGCCACCGAAATATCAGTTTCTGTAAACCATTTCATTTTATAGCGGCCAAAAAGTTTCAGCAACTCTTTAGACCAGGTTTTATCAATAAAAGTATTGTCATCTGCCAACTCTATAAAAGGCCGGTTCCATACTTCAAAAATTGCATCCAGTTCTTTTCTTACCTGTTCAATAGGTTTCTTTTTATACCTGCTGATGGTGCGTGAAGCGGCACAAAAATTACAATTCAGCGGGCACCCCCTGGTAGTTTGAATGGTAAGGCGGTTATACTTTGAGATATCCAGCAAATTATACCTGGGCACTTTGGATAAGCTAAAATTAAAACTATAAGCCGGGCGGGTTAAGGAGCTGTATAATTTTTTGCAATTACCCCGCTCATAATCTTTCAAAAGATCTGGCCATGCAAGTTCTCCTTCACCTTGTATTACAGTATCTGCATGTAGTATGGCTTCCATAGGTATAGCGGAAGCATGTAGCCCGCCAATAACAACGGTAATACCGGATGCCCTGAAAACTTTAGCAAGCTTATAGGCTTCATTAATTCTTGCAGTTAATGAAGAAAATGCAACGATATCCGGGTGCAGGTTGATTATTTTCTGAACATCGTCATCGCAAACAACATCCAGTTCTTGATAGATGATTTCCCAGTTAGCAGGGGAGTGGGCGGCAAGGGTTAACAAACCCAGGCTAGGCAGGCTTGCAATAACCTGGCTTCTTTCTACAAAACCCGGAAGTGTTAAGCCAAGTTCCAGCAAGTTTTTATTATATACTCTCACTCCACTCATGGAAATGAGTACCGCTTTGTAATCTTTGGGCATTTATTTGAGATTTTGATCTTGTAAGGCTTAAATAAAGTGTTACTGCTTAGCTTCAATAAACTTTTTTACGGATTACATGTTTGCAATGAAATTAAGCAACACGTCACCATCTTTTTTTGATAATTGTCAAATAACCATAAGCCCGCTATTTTTGCTGGTTCATAAAACCAGTACCTGTTGGGTACTATTACCATGTTTCAGTCTAAGAAAAATATTATAGCGGGGCGTAACCCGGTAACGGAAGCTTTAAAAGCCGGGCAAACCATTGATAAGATTTTGCTGTTTAAAAACGCGGGTGGCGATGCCGTTAATGAAATACGCCAACTGGCTAAACAGATGAATGTGCCCATACAGTATGTGCCCAATGAAAAACTGAACAGCCTTACCAATATTAGCCACCAGGGTGTGGTGGCGTATAAATCGTCTGTATTTTATCAGGACCTGCAGCAGGTTATTGACTGGGTAAACAGCCAGGGGGAAATACCGCTTTTCCTGATGCTGGACGGCGTTACTGATGTGCGCAATATTGGCGCTATTGCCCGCAGCGCTGTTTGCTGTGGGGCCCAGGCTATTATAATACCCGATAAAGGAGTGGGCGCCTTAAACGAAGATGCCATGAAAAGCAGTGCCGGCGCCCTGGAAAAAGTACTGGTATGCCGGGAGAACAGCCTGCTGAAAGCCGTAGATACCTTGCACCTGAATGGTATAAAAGTTTTTACCAGCGAAATGAAGGCTGCCAACAAACTGTTTGAGCTTGACTTTACAGAACCCTGCTGCGTTATTATGGGCAACGAGGAAAAGGGCATTCAACAGTACCTGAACAAAGCTGCGGATGCACATTTTACCATTCCCATGAAAGGCGACTTTGATTCGCTGAATGTTTCTGTTGCCAGCGGAATGATTTTGTACGAAGCCATGAAGCAAAGGATGATGAAGCAGGGATAAATGTAGCGTGGAAATGCCTGTAGAAAAGCAGGTTTAAATGAATGGCCCGGGTTATGCTTGCTGCAAACCCGGGCCATTGTTTTAAGTTGCCGTTTGGTAATGCCTGGCCTACCCTGTGAGAAAAGCTGCGTAGCGAATAAACTCTACAAGAGTGCGACGCAAGTAAAGCCTCATAACAGTTCTTACTGCCGGGTACATAAAAAGCGTTTACCCCGCAGGGGCTAAACTCCCCTTCAGGGGATGGGGCACCTTCTGCCGGGCCCATAAAAACTACCAGTAAATGGTATATAGCACCGTAAGTAAAGCACAGATAATTAAAGCACCAATGGCAAAACCTGGGTTGAGCTTAAACATTTTGGAATCTATCTCAAGACCATTGGGTTTAATGCCTTTTTTGTTATCCCTGATACTAATGAAATACATCATGGCAATGCAGATAACAAAAACGAAACCCATCCTGTCAAGAAACGGAATTTCGTAAACACCCTTTCCATTGTCTTTAGAAAAACCAAAGGGCGCAAGGAATGAGAGGTTCGCAAAATAGGGCAGAAATTTAAAGAAAATGGATAATGCAAAACCGCCGATGGTAGCAAACAGTGCGGCATTGGAGGTTGTTTTTTTCCAGAAGAAACCCAGTATAAACATAGCGAAGATACCCGGGGATACAAAGCCGGTGTATTCCTGTATATATTGAAAGCCCTGCTTGCCTTCCCCCATTAATTTTTCACCAATGATAAGAGAAAGCACCACCGCGATTAGCATGGAAACAATAACAGTTTTTTTGCCAAGCGATACCAGCTTCTTTTCATCGGCGCCGGGGTTGATGGCTTTTTTATAAATATCAAGCGTGTAGATAGTGGCAATACTGTTTGCCTTGCCTGCCAGTGATGCTACAATGGCTGCAGTTAATGCGGCAAATGCCAGCCCTTTTAACCCTACGGGTAGTAAATTGAGCAGCGATGGATAAGCCTTATTTACGTCAACAATGCCCTTGGAATCTAACATCTCTGCCTGGAAGAAGCCATGTTGGTGCAATACATACGCTGCAATGCCCGGAATAACCACTATAACGGGCATAAGTACTTTAAGAAACGCCGCGAACAGGAGCCCGCCACGTGCTGTTTTTAAATCGGCGCCCAATGCACGTTGTGTAATATATTGGTTGCAACCCCAGTAATTAAGATTGGTAATCCACATGCCGCCTATTAAAACGGTAAGGCCGGGCAGGTCCATATAATTGGGGTTGTCTTTGGAGAATATCATATGAAAATGGTCGTCTGCTTCCTTTTTAAGCAGCGTAAAGCCATTTAAAATCCCTTGTTTGCCAGACAGCTCTGCAATCAGGTTAAGTGCGATATAGGTAGCAACCAGGCCGCCGAGAATAAGAAAGAACACCTGTATAACATCCGTATAGCCAATAACCTTCATGCCGCCTAACGTAATAACGATGGCAAAGACGGCCAATGCGAATATGCAGGTGTAAATATCAATTCCTGAAATGCCGCTTATGGCCAATGCGCCAAGGTATAGTATTGACATTAAGTTTACCACTACATACAGCATAAGCCAGAAAACCGCCATAATCATGGCCACCGTACCATTGTACCGCTGGTGCAAGAACTGCGGCATGGTGTATATGTGGTTCTTAAGATAAACGGGTATAAAAAAAATAGCCACGATAATTAACGTGGCTGCGGCCATCCATTCGTAGGTGGCGATGGCAAGGCCCATTTTAAAGCCGCTGCCACTCATACCAATAAACTGTTCCGCGGAAATGTTGGAAGCGATGAGCGATGCGCCGATGGCCCACCATGTTAATGAACCTTCTGCCAGGAAGTAATCTTTGGTACTGGTTTGGGCTTGTTTTTTTCTTCTGTAAATCCATAAGCCATAGGCTGCTACAACAATAAAATAGAACAAAAACACCAGGTAGTCTTTAGAGTGCAGTACGTTCATACGACAATTTTGGTTGTGATTTTTTTAGTGTGAAAAGATAATCATTCTCTTATTCCGTATTGGTATTTTTTTACTGATACCAGCCACATTTTTGCATTCAACAGGTCCCGGCAGTATAGCAGCTTCCAGGTAATTATATGCCAAAGGTTTTCCGGCTTGTAGATTGTTATTTAGGTATTTGTTGGTGTTGCGCCTGGTATCCCACTTTGCAGCAATGCAGCGCTAACGCCTTTTATTTTTCCGATGGTACATCCAGTTCTATACACGCAGGCAAAGGCACGCCAAAGTTGGGTGTACCATCAGCATTCCAGGTAAATTTTTGTGCCCTGGGGCTGCGGTGGCCGCCACAGCCCTGGCCGGGCTTGCTGTTGGCATGGTATAATATCCAGTCTTCTTTTCCATTTGGCGAGGTAAAGAAACAGTTATGCCCCGGTGCATACACACCGTTTTCCGGCAACTGCTTAAATACCGGTTGGGGGTGCTTTACCCAGGATGCAGGGTTCATCAGGTCTTTATCATCGGTAGCAGATGACATGCCCAGCGCATAAAAATCCGTCCAGCAGCCGCTGGCTGAATAAATTAAAAACAGTTTGTTGCCATGCTTCAGCACTTCCGGCCCTTCGTTAACATTTACCTGTGTAACGCCGGTAGGGTCGTTGGAAATTTTACCGTTCTTCTCCCAGTCATAAGTAGGGGCGGAAAGCAGTACCCGCTGGCCCTCTGTCGTCCACGGGTTTTTCATTTTAGCGATGTAAATATTCTGTTGCCCGTTGGTATCGCCTTCCCAGCCGCTCCATATCAGGTACATCTGTCCCTTGTTTTCAAAAACAGAACCATCAATGGCCCATTTGCCATCGGGTGTTTCCAGTTTCCCTTTCATTATCCATTCGCCTTGCAAGGGGTCTGCGGATGTGTTTTCCAATACCCACAGGCGGTGGTCAATATTATGGCCACTGTCTGCCGCAAAGTACACATACCATTTACCCTGCAGAAAGTGAATTTCGGGCGCCCATATTTCTTTTGAATAAGGGCCGGTTCCAGGCGGTGTCCACACTACTTTTTTTTCCGCTGTAGCCAGTGTTGCAATGCTTTTTGTTTTCCATATGGTAATGTTACGGCCAGTTGTATTTGTGTAGTAATACCAGCCGTTTTTGTAAATGCACCAGGGGTCAGCGCCAGATGGCAGAAGAGGGTTTGTAAAAGTGTCCTGCGCATAACCACCCCAGGCTGCCAGCGTAAACAGCAGGGTTGCCAAGAATTTCATCATCCTAAAGTGTTTCAGGCATAGACGGGCAGGGCTGCTTGCCGGTACTAAGCAGCGTACTTTTTAAGCGTTGGAATAAATACAATTTTATTGGCCCGGCAGAAGAATCGTGAATTGGGCTTTACTTGCGTCGCACTCTTGTACTGTTGATTTCGCTATGCGGCTTTGCCCACAGTATAGTTTTGCCCTGCGGCTAATGTCATCCCGGTTTGTTCAAAATTCTTTTGTTCAAAGTTCAATGTTATCGGCTTTGCCGCTATTCAAGACCTGCACTTCATCAACCCAAAATAACCTCAATAGCACACCCATTAACAGGCTGGTAACCGGTAAGTGGTATCCGATAAATGTTCAATGTTCGTTTGTTTAAAGTTTAATGTTATCAGCGGGTAGGTGCTTCTGCGCTTACGCAGCTAAACAAAACAGCCTTTTACATTTCAACAGACCGGTAACCTGTAACCTGTAACCGGCAACGTGCTTTCGGGTGAGGGATTGCAGCGGATACCCCGGTGAAGGTATTGTGCTGGGGTCTGTGCCGGAGTATGAGCGGAAAGCCCGACCCCTTGCGATAGCTTGGGGACACCCCCTGAACACGTTTCGAAATCTTTTATTAGTAGCTGGCTTTCAACTGCTTAAATACAAAAAGATAGATGGGTTATCTTTTTTCCGCCGGCAAATGGAAATTCAGCGGCTTTCCGCTACTTTTGCACCCCAAAAGCGTATGGTTTACCATTTTTGCAGGTGAACCGCTAACTACAAACTAAACAACAATGGCCGGTCAGTTAAAAGAAGTTCGTAACCGCATTAAGTCTATTCAGAATACCCAGCAAATTACCAAAGCGATGAAGATGGTGAGTGCCGCCAAACTGCGCCGTGCACAGGATGCCATTATTCAAATGAGGCCTTACGCCCAGAAGCTGCAGGAAATGCTGAGCAATATTGTAAGCAATGTGGAAGGCGATATAAATATTAAACTGGCCGAGCAACGTACCATTGAAAAGGTATTGTTGATTGTTATTACCAGCGACCGCGGACTTGCCGGCGCTTACAATGCCAACGTGGTAAAAACAGCAAAATCTATTATAGCGGCCCGGTACGCGGCTCAAATGCAAAAAGGCAATGTTGCCGTTTGGAACATTGGTAAAAAGGGCTGGGAAAGCTTAACCCGCAGTGGCTATAAAACTTCTGATACGTTTAAAGACCTGTTTCTTAACCTGAAATTTGAATCGGTACAGGCCGCGGCACAGGCAGCCATGAAGGCTTTTGAAAACGGGGAGTTTGATGCTGTGGAAATTGTGTACAGCGAATTTAAGAACGCTGCCACACAGGTTTTTCGTGCGGAGCAGTTTTTGCCCATTCCTAAAGTGGCCAAAAAAGAAGGCGCCAAAAAAGCCGACTTTATTTTTGAACCTGCCAAGGAAGAACTGATTGGCGAGCTGATGCCAAAAATTCTTAATACGCAACTGTACAAGGCGGTATTAGATGCCAACGCCAGCGAACATGGCGCCCGTATGACGGCTATGGACAAAGCCAGCGACAATGCCAACGAATTGCTCAAAACACTCAAAATATCCTATAACCGTGCAAGGCAGGCTGCCATTACCACCGAGCTTACAGAAATTGTGAGCGGCGCCGCAGCATTGCAGGGGTAAAGAAAAAGTCAATAAAGTCAGAAAGGCGATAAAGACAGAAAGGCGATAAGTTAATGGGGCGTAAGATAAAGAGAGGGATTTTTATTCAATATCCGTACGATGTTAAAACTTGAAGATTTAGAAGTGTATAAAGCTGCGCTTGAGGTAGGTGATTTGGTGTGGGCAATAGTGGATAAGTGGGAGTTCTTTGCAAAAGATACTTTAGGAAAACAGTTTACCAGGGCTGCTGATTCGATTGCCTTTAATATTAGTGAAGGTTATGGAAGCTTTCATTATGCGGAAAACCGTAATTTTTGTTATTATAGCCGGGGATCTGCTTTTGAAACTAAAACTGCTGTTGTTAAGGCAAAAAAAAAGAGGATTGCTGTCTGAAACAGATTCATCGCTGTTAGAAACAAAAATTAATTACTATTTCATTTTGATAAATCCATATATAAAATCAATAGGCAATAAACAGTAAATTCAGTAGCTGTTCAATAAGTAGTTTCTCTTCTTATTGTCTTTATGGCCCATTGACTTTATGACTTAATTTTCATGGAGCTTTCCCAAATTATACCGCACATTGAAGCCTTGATTTTTGCCAGTGAAAAACCACTAACCGCATTGGATGTAGTGGAACTGGTAAACAATGCATTTGGCTTTATGGAAGAGCGTATTACGCTTGACCAGGTAGAAAGCTGCCTTGACGGCATCCGTGAAAAATACAGTGCGGAGTTTTACGCTTTTGAAGTTAAAGAAAGCGGCGGCGGCTGGCAGTTCCTCACTAAAAAAGATTTCCATAAAACCATAGCCCAGTTAAATGGCGATAAGTTTTTAAAGCGCCTGTCCACAGCGGCACTGGAAACACTATCCATTATTGCATACAAGCAGCCCATTACCAAAGGCGAAATTGAATCCATCCGTGGTGTTAACAGCGATTACAGCATCCAGAAATTACTGGAAAAAGAACTGATTGTTATTACCGGCCGCAGTGAAACCTTACCCGGAAAGCCACTGGTATATTCTACTTCCAAAACTTTTATGGACTATTTTGGCATTAACTCAACCGATGATTTGCCAAAGATAAAAGAAGTGCTGGCCGACCAGTTGATTGAACCTACCGTTATGCGTGAAGGCTCTAACCTTAATGAGGAAGAGGTTGAAAAAACAGCGGACGAAACTTTATTACATGTAGACAGCAGCGGAGTGCTTGTAGATGCGGAAAATACTACCGGGGATGAAAATACCGCCGGTGAACCTGCATTTAGTGAGGAAGAACTTTCCATTGAGTCTTCTATTGAAGAAGATGAAGAAATTTCCGGTGAAATAGCTGCTGAACAGCAGGGTGAAGTGGTAGAAGATGATGCGCAATCTACCGTAGAAGGTGAGGATGAAACAACGAAGCGAAAGGAAGAAGAAACTCCTGCGGATGGCCATGCAGATACCGGTGAAACGGGCGATGAAAAGAAAGAAGAATAACCCGCCAACATCACAAGATATTTGAAGGTCCTCCGCCACGGGGGACTTTCTTTTTATGTACACTCTCTTTTTTGATTAATTTTGAAAAAATCGGTTTTATGGAAAATATTCTGTTGGAAGAAAAGGATAACAGGTATATTATCAGCATAGATAAAGACTCTGTTGAGGCCGGCACTATCATGAATTTTGTTGACCAGGTAAGGGTGGAGCAGCTTTCGAAGAAAGCTGATTACGACGAAGAAAAGATAATGGCGCTTGAAAAAGAAATAAAACAGGCCTGGTGGGAAAAGAATAAGTGGTGGATATCCAAGGGTATTGAAGATTATAAACAGCAAAACGGGCTTTCAGAATGACAGTCATTATTGACTCTAACATAATTTTTTCGGCCCTTCTTAATAAAAACAGCAGGATTGTTAAGCAGCTTTTCAAGCCAGGTTTTGAATATACCAGTGTTAACTATGTCATATACGAGATTTTCAATCATAAGGAACGGCTATTGAGCTATAGCAAGCTGAAGGATGAAGAGCAAAAAGAACATTTTGAATTAATATTTGCTCACATACGGCTGGTTCCCCAATCTGATATTTCCTTTCGCAGCTATTATCTTGCCCACAGGCTTATTGCTGAAACAGACATGGATGATATTGCATTTGTGGCACTCGCATTTGAACTGAATGCACCATTGTGGACCAATGACCTGCCAGTAAGAAAAGCCATTGAAAAGTATAACGGCATCCGGCTATTCAAACCTTTTGAAGAGTAGTACAGTTATCAAACAGCCTAAATTCTCATTATTCAAATCGTATCTTCGTCGCTATGTCGCAAAAATTAACAAGAGAGCAACTGATTGAAACAGCAGAACGTTTCGGCACACCGGTATATGTGTACCATGCCGAAAAAATTGAAGAACAACTCAACGAGTTACAAAGCGCTTTTGCAGGCTGTAAGTCAAAGTTTTTTTATGCCTGTAAGTCTTTAACCAATATCAATATACTTAAGCTGGTAAAACAGCTTGGCGCCAATGTGGATTGTGTGAGCATTAACGAAGTAATGCTGGCACTCAAAGCGGGTTTTGAACCCAAACAAATACTCTTTACACCCAACTGTGTTGACTTTGATGAGATTGAAGCGGGCAAGTCTTTAGAGGTAAACATCAACATAGACAATATCTCCATACTGGAGCGTTTTGGCAATAAGTATGGCAACAGCTATCCTGTTTGCATACGCCTTAACCCGCACATTATGGCTGGCGGAAATTTTAAAATTTCAACAGGCCATATAGACAGCAAGTTCGGTATTTCCATACACCAGATGCGGCATATAGAGCGTATTGTAAAGTCAACTAAGCTCAATGTTACCGGCATCCACATGCATACCGGCAGCGAAATAAAAGACATCAACGTATTCCTGCAGGGCCTGGAAGTAATGTTTGAAATGGCTACGCATTTTCCCAATCTTGAGTTTATAGATTTAGGCAGCGGTTTTAAAGTGCCTTACCAGGATGATGATGTAAAAACCGATGTGCATGCCCTGGGTAAAAAAGTTTGCGAAGCATTTGCCGCTTACGAAAAAGAAACCGGCAAAACGCTGGAAGTGTGGTTTGAGCCAGGTAAATACCTGGTAAGCGAATGCGGTTATTTTATTGTAAAAGCCAATGTTATCAAGCAAACAACAGCCACTGTTTTTGTGGGTGTTAACAGCGGTTTCAACCACCTGATACGCCCCATGTTTTATGAGGCGTATCACCGTATAGAAAACATCAGCAACCCCAATGGTGCTGAACGTATTTACACCGTTGTTGGTAACATTTGCGAAACCGATACGTTTGCGTGGGACCGTAAGCTTAATGAAGTACGTGAAGGTGATTTGCTGGTGTTCTATAATGCCGGCGCCTATGGTTTTGAAATGAGCAGCAATTTTAACTCACGGCTAAAACCCGCCGAGGTTTTGATAAAAGAAGGCGAAGCACACCTGATAAGGAAACGTGATGTGTTTGAAGATTTGCTAAAAAACCAGGTGGAAGTGTTGTAGTAAAGTTGAGCTGCACAAAAGTTAATGTTCAAGGTTATGGGACGATCGTCCACTGCTACTATTGAACTTCGTTGTGTCACTCACTTGTACTGTATCACTTTACTGAGCAGCAAATACAGCATCCGGCAGCATAAAGCATCAAGTTAAGCTGTCAGCCTGAGCCTGTCGAAGGCGGATTCATGAAAAAGCGACTTGCATAACCCGGTTTCGACAAGCTCAACCTGACATTCAGAGCTTAACTTAGCCACATTGTCCCGCAACATTATGGGGCACACCTTACCGCCTCTTGATCAGGGGCAACCTTTTAACAAACATCAAACCTGGTTTAATTAGTGTTACAAAAGATTTGTGCTACTTTGAACATCGAATCATCACATTTAGAACCGAGCATTCATGATTGAAATAAAGAATATCAAAAAATCGTTTGGCGAAAAAACCATCCTGCACGATATCAGCGCGGTGATGGAAACCGGCAAGTGCAACCTCATTATTGGCGCCAGCGGCAGTGGTAAAACCGTGCTCACCAAATGCATGGTTGGTCTTTTTCAGCCAGACGAGGGCGATATACTTTACGAAGGCGAAAGCATGCTGAACATGGATGAAGACCATCGCAAAGAACTGCGGCAGCAAATTGGCATGCTGTTCCAGGGCTCTGCCTTATTCGATTCTATGACTGTGGAAGAAAACGTGATGTTTCCACTGGATATGTTTTCAAAACTCAGTTACAGAGAGCGCAAAGAGCGGGTAAATGAAGTGCTGGAAAAAGTAAACCTGAAGGATGCCAACAAAAAATTTCCCGCCGAAATAAGCGGCGGCATGAAAAAACGTGTGGGCATTGCACGGGCTATTGTATTAAACCCCAAATACCTGTTTTGCGATGAACCCAACTCCGGCCTTGATCCGCAAACATCTCTTCTTATAGATAAACTCATCAAGGAGATAACTACAGAATACAACATTACTACCATCGTGGTAACCCACGATATGAACAGTGTAATGGAAATCGGCGATAACATTCTCTTCATGCACCAGGGCTATAAGCAGTGGGAAGGCAACAATAAAGAAATCATCTACAGCAAAGACGAAAAGCTTAACGACTTCATCTTCGCATCAGAGTTTTTGCAGGATGCCAAGCAAATGCGGATGTTGGAAGACAGCAACAACAAAAAATAATTTTTTGCATACAGGCAACGGTTGCAGTTATTGTCATCTCTAATTAACTGTACCTAAAATCTGTATTGTGAAACATTTGCCGAAACCTTTGATGCTGCTTTCATTGCTATTATTTTGCCTGCAGCTATTCGCCAATACCGTTATTGTAAAGGGCCGTATAAAAGACAAAGAAGGCGCCGCAAAAGCCTGGTGGCCTGTAACCATTTCTGTAGACTCAACCCTTAACGCCAACTGCATCGGCCATCATACGGTTTATACCGATTCTTCCGGACACTATGCGGATACTATAAGCTGCAGTAATACTATTCAGCAGGTCTTCATCTCTACTTATGACTGTAACTATCAATCACTTTTTCATGTTGAAAAACCAAACGGCAATAATGTTGTTCAAAGTAATTTTACAATATGTGTTGCTGCCCCTGTGTGCTATGCAGCATTCTATATGACTAAGGATTCTTCTAAACCAAAACGTATTGTTGCACATGCTGTTGCAAACACCTCCGTCGGTGACTCCATCAAGCAATACCTGTGGATATGGGGTGATGGCGATAGCACCAAAACCCAGGCTGCACAGGCATCGCACACATATAAGCAGGATGGCAGCTATTCCGTATGCCTGAGAATAAAAACTGTAAAAGGTTGTAGCAGCTATGCCTGTGATTCTGTAGAGATTTATTCAAAATGCAGGGCCAAATTTTATTATACTTCATTGGCCGATTCGTCAAATGGTTACGGCGTCAGAACATTTAGCCAGCAAAGTTTTGCCCCGCCGGGCGACGGCATTGTAAAGAGAATATGGCTATGGGGCGATGGAACTAAAAGCGAAAGCAAAGACAGCATCAATGCCACGCACTATTACAACAAAACAGGCACTTATAATATAGCACTGGTTATAAAAACAAAGAGAGGATGCAGTGATACTGCACGCATGGATGTACCAGTACCTGTAAACGGTTTTCAGTGCTACGCTAACTTTGTTTATACCGCTGATAGCAGTATGGTGTACTTCAACAGTTCGGCGAGCCATGGAGGCACTTACGACAGTATCATTAACCGGCAATGGAGCTTTGGCGACAGCAGCTATCTTGATGGTAATATTGTTACTCCCTCACATCATTATATCGATACAGGCTGGTATAATACATGCATTACTATTACAACCGCATCAGGCTGCACCAATACCTTTTGCAATGTTGTAAGGGTTAATCATCAGCAAACCCCCGGCGAATGCCATGCAGCCTTCACTGATACGCTGTGGCAGCAATCACAGCAAGGTTACGCTGTTAAATTCAACAGCAGCTACAGCTATGCTTATAATGGAGATTCTGTTATTTACCGCACCTGGCACTTTGGAGATGGCACTGCCGGTTACGGCAATACTATTGAGCCTGTGCATTACTATAACCAGCCGGGGCAATACAATGTTTGCCTGGCCATACAATCTTCCGGTGGTTGTGTGGATAGCATTTGCAGGATTATTACTATACCGCCGATACAGGTAAACTGCAGGGCAGCATTCTCTTACAAAGCCAGGGGTACCTCTATACAGTTTTATAGCGCCGACAGTTCTTATGCAGGAGCCGGTGACAGCATCGTTCATGTATCCTGGAGCTTTGGCGACAGTACCATACTAACCGGCGACCCTAACCCCTTGCATGTGTACAAACATGCGGGCACATATTATGTCTGCTTGTCCATCAAAACCACAAGCGGCTGTGAAAGTACTGTTTGCGGTTGGGTAGCTGCCGACAGCATACCGCAAACCTATTGTGATGCGACATTGTACTATGATACGGTGTTAACAGATGGAGAAGGGCAAAAAATACAATTCAACAGCAATGGCAGTCAGCCCCCTTCCGGCGATTCTATCCTATACCGCACCTGGTATTTTGGGGATGGTGCGGTACTTGGCGGCAATGATGCGCAACCATACCATTACTATAAGGCAGGCAACTATACGGTATGTTTATTTATTGAAACTTCCGGCGGCTGTAAAGACAGTACCTGTATTAACCTCACTATTCGTCCGGGGCAGGCGCAGTGTGTTGCAGCGTTTACCAGTTACCAGCGCAGCGATACAGCCTGGTTTAACAGCGGCAATAGTTCAGCCGCACTGGGGGACAGCATCATTATGTATAAATGGAATTTTGGTGACAGCAGCACCGCGTTAACAGAGATAAGCGTAGCAAACCCCGTGCACCATTATGCTTACCCGGGAACTTACAAGGTTTGCCTTACCATTTACACGGCCAGTGGTTGTACCCATACAACCTGCACTACAATAGACATTAATGTGTCTGATTCCATAGCTTGTGTTCCGGTGTTTACTGTAGAAAAACTTGGCCCTGGTAAATACCGCTTTAACAGCGCCGGCAGCACAACAGCACCCGGAGACCAAATTGTTAAGCGCTATTGGAATTTTGGCGACAGCAGCTACCTGGATGGTAACAACATAAACCCTGTAAAGGAATTGCCTATCAATGGCACTTACAATGTTTGCTTAACTATCAGAACTGCACAGGGGTGCACAAAGCAATACTGCCAGGTGTTGAATATTAGGGACAGTACCACCGACAACAGCGATTGGGTTAAACTGTTGAAAGTATTTCCCAACCCTGTAGCCGGGCCATTTAAGGCAGTAGTATGGAGCAAAATAAATAATATTAAGTGCGAAGTATCTGTTGTGGATGCGTTTGGCGGCATACGCCGTAACAAGAGCGTACGTTTAACCGAAGGGGTGAACATCCTGGATATGACCGCCACCGGGCTTACCACGGCCACTTATTACTTGCGTGTAACCACTATTTACGGCAGTAAGAGCAAGTTGTTTTTTAAGCTTTAATATATTTTTATTTGCACAGAAGAGGCTGTCTCAAAAGTAACGGGCAGCCTCTTTTTATTTGCTTTCTACCCGGGTCTGAAAAGATGCCATGAAAAACCATCTGTACAAGTGAGTGACACAACAGGCGATGCCATGAAAGGCTGCAGTCCGCCCCCAGCATAAAAAACTGAAGCAAAGCTTCAGTTCATGTCGTCAATATTTACGATGCCGTTTTTGATGGCGTAGATGGCCAGGCCTACACGGGTTTTGATATTAAGCTTTTCAAACAGCGCATCGCGGTAGCCGTCTATGGTGCGGGGGCTCAGGTACATTTTATCGGCTATTTCCTTATACGTAAGCTCGGTGCAGGCATACTTGAGAAAATCCACCTCCCGGTCGTTAAGCTGCAGTATGTTTTTGCCGTTGCCATTGTCATCGCCCATTTTGTGGATGGTATTGATGAGGTGGCCGGTAACCAACTCGGAATAATAAAAGCCTTTGTGCACCACATCGTCAAGCGCCCTTTTAAGGTCTGACGGTTCCGCATCTTTAAGCACGTAGCCCCGGGCGCCGTTTTTAAGCATGCGTATGATGGCGGTTTCGTTATCGTACATGCTTAGGGCCAGCACCTTAACATCCGGGTAATTGTTTTTAAGCCAGTGGGCGGTTTCGTAGCCGTCTTTTTTGGGCATGTTGATGTCCAGCAGGATAACATCGGGCACCTGGCCGGCTTTTATTTTATCAGCCAGTTCCTGGCCGTTTATTGCCTGCATGGATACATGGTACCCATCGAAGGTGTTGATAAGGCCGGCCAGCCCGTTACGGATAAGAACATGATCGTCTGCAAGCGCAACAGAAAAGGGTTTCATTTATGAATGGGATTATTTGTGTAATTCGATAAGGGCAAGGGTGCCTTTGCCAGGTTCGCTATTGATTGTGATAAAGCCACGCACCATTGCCATACGGTTTTGCATGTTGCGGAAGCCCAGGCCCGGGGTATTATTGCCGTTAGTGGTTTCTGCCACATGGAAGCCTTTACCGTTATCGCTAACCAATATACTCATTTTCTGCGGCAGAAAACGAATTTCTACAGCTACTTCGGTAGCTTCAGCATGTTTTACGGTATTGTTGAGCAGCTCCTGCACAATGCGGAAGAGCACAATTTGTGTTTGCATGGGTTGCTTAGATGCCTCCCCATCTACCAGGAAGCGTGTTTGGTAAAGGCCGGTTTTTTGCAGGAAGAAGAGTTGCTGCTCTATGGCGGCCACGAGGCCGATATCGCCAATGAAATCTGTGTTGAGGGTTTTGGAAAGGTCCCGCAGGTCTTGTATGGTTTTGGTGATGAGTTTTTTTGATTCCAGCAGTTTTTCTTTGGTGTCTTCGGGCTGATAAACGTTGATGGTGTTGATGTTGAGCTTAACAAAACTGAGGGCCTGTCCTATATTGTCGTGAATTTCCTGGCTGATGTTTTTGAAGGTTTGTTCCTGTATTTCGAGTTGGGTTTTGAGGAGTTCCTGTTGATATTGGGATTGGAGGAGGGCATTCTTCTGTATTAATTGATTCTTTTTGATTTGATAGCGCATGAATAAAGAGATGATGCCCCAAGCGAAGAGTATCATTAAGAGTATCAGCGATATCGCTAACCAGGAGGTCTCAAGTTCTTCCGCTGGCATAGTAAGGCTTTAACAATGAATGTATATTTTATGATTAAAGCAACGTCCTGAATTAACCAGAGTATGTTTTTTATCTTCTGTGACTTAAAGTATCCTTGATCATAAAAATAAAAAACAAAAAAACAGCTTGTGGCATACACAAAAAAACCTGCTACGAGCCAGAAAGAAAAATTCGATTTAATATCAATGGGTAAATCACTTTCGATTAACTCTATAAAAAAAAGAATACTATAAAGAGACAGTAATAACCCGCTTGTCACAAAACCTATCCTGTTAATCCTGCTTAAATTTTCCCAAAAAGTATAATCAAAAATTAAAAAGACCAAGAAAAAACATGCCCCATAGATAATATATCTCCTTTTTTTATTACTTTCCAGAATATGAAAAACAAGGAATGAATATGCATAAAAATCAAAGACTATAAAAAAATGATACAAAAACAAATTGTAGCATTTTTTTTCTGCTAAATAATTACTATAGGCAAATGTTAGTAATGCTATGATAAAATAACTATATAAAAAATTGAATTTTTTTGGCACGTAACTTCTCCGCCATACATACATTACCAATGTAATTCCTGGAGCATATGTATCTGAGTAGTCAAGGATTAATTGAATATTCATTCCTCGATAAGCTAAATTGATATAGGCTTGTTTAGCGCATTTTCTTTACCGCATTGAGAGGGGCATGGGCGTGCTTTAGCAATTTTGGGCTCATTGGCGCCAGGATTTTCAGGCAACTCTCCTGGAACTTTATAGTCAGTTGCCTCGTATTGCTCCTCTTTAATTGTGGCTATTACGATAATGTCTAACAAAGCTTTTCCATCATCGCCTGTATCATCAGACTTTCCAAAGTAAACCTTTAGGCCAGTAAATCCCACTCCTTGATCCTGAGCAAATAATTCATCAATAGAATCCTTAGGAATAAAATACCCTTTTTGATCCTTAGAAAAAGGAAAATCGGAAATATCTTTGATAGTAGTCCGGTAGTCCTCAATTTCCTTTCGGGCTTGCTTCAAATCCTTGACATAAGCAAGGTTTTGTGACGATAGATACTCAATATCGCAGCCTTGCAAGCTGTTAACTTCAGCAAATTTTTTGTTGATTGACATTGTTATTTTTTTAAATTAAAAATGGTTATCTCATACAATGTAGGATGCGATACTGTCATTTGCAATATGGTCAACAGCAGATGAAGCAAAATTAAACTATGCTTGTTTGCATTAAACCTTCGCAGTCAAGGGGTTTGCATCTTTTTACTAAGATGTAAGTTTGGTGTTTCCCTCACCAAATACGTGAAAAACACGGTATGCCAATCCTTCTTTACACAAGCCACTTCCCAGTCAAACAACGCTTGCCCCTGATGGAGCAATTTCCAAACTTCGCTATCAAACAACTCTTACTATGAAAAAAGCAACCTTTATCATTCTGGCGGCCGTTTTGAGTCTTGCTGGCTACTCACAAACTGTTTATAACATTAACCCGGTGGGCGAAGAAAAAAACAATAAAACAAGTGTCCGGTTTGGGGAAACAGTAAAATTCCGCATCAAAAATGTAAACAGCCTGAAACTGGGTGGCTATGTTACAAGCAAACCTATTACCATAGATTTTACTATTCCTACTCAGTTTTCAGAAGCAGGACAACAAGAAACAGCCGGAAAGGAAGATGCCGAAAAAAAAACATCCGGTATTTCCAAAAACGCGGTATCCGCCTGGGCTGATACTAAACTTTTGGAAGAACAAAAAAAAGCTGCTATAAATGAGGCCGAAGGCGTTAGACAAGAGGAAGATTCACTGGTGCAAAAAATAAACGAGCTTGCTAAAAAATCCAACAAACAGTCATCTGCCATTACGGCCCTTCAAAAAAAGCTCAATACAGTTATAGAGGCTATAGATGCCATCAATAAAAAAATAGAACAACTCACAAAAGCTATTGAGCAGCAACAGAAAGAAAAAAAGGAGGATTCATTGCGGCAGGTATTCAAAAAAGAGTTCAGCGCTTTTATAGCTGATATTCAGAAGATATCGTTATACGTAAAAGCAGAGGAGCATATTGACAGCATGGTACCCCCGCTTTTTATTGCTGACACTGCCGCATTAAAGCGTAGCGTCAAAAATTATATAGATGCTGTTTTTGGTAGCCCTGATGATTCTGCATGTGCTAAAGAGGTAATAGATGTTTTTAACAGGGTCAACAGTTCATACACCATCCTCAAAGAAACGTACGAAACGCTTTCAAAACTTGTTGACAATGAAAACAGTACAGTTTCCGGTGAGTTAAAAACAAAAGGCGGGGAAATATCCATAAAAATAACCGACGCCAAACTTGAGTTTAAACGGAAGAAATTCTTTGAAGAGGAATTTGCTTTTGCCAGCAAACTTCAGAAAGAATTATCGGAGCCCAAGACACGCACAGAACTGATAAACAAGGCCAACCTGGCTGTAAACCTTTACACACTTATCTGCAACAGCCATTTTGAAGTATATACTGATGCCGAACAGATAAACGATGACTTTATGGAGCTGTCACCCGTGTTGAAAGACAGCAACGGAAAAACCGTAAAGGAGTTTAACAAGGTAACATTTCGTTCCCAAGGAGGCATCAAGGTAAACTTCTCTTCCGGCTACCTGATGTCTTTTGCGGGCGATGATAATTACGCCATATACACAGATGGCGATACAGTATTAGGCGTAAAAAAACAGGCCACCAACAAAATAACACATGCCATAGGCGCATTGGGGCATGTATATGTTAGGTCTGACAAAGACGTTAATGTGGCATTATCCGGGGGCATAAGCATCACCAATACCGGCACTGTTGGATTTTATTTTGGCCCCAGCCTTCTCTTCCTTGAAAAAAACCGGCTTGCTTTTTCCGCAGGCATATCCTTTATCCAGACAAAAACACTTAATACAGGTAATTTAAAGCCTATTCCCGACTCTGATAATGGGCCATATCAATTTGCCTTCAGCAACACCGGCAACAACACTATTAATTATGACAATTTATATAAATCACACTTCTTTATCGGCCTTACCTATAACATTTTCAAAAGTAAATAACCCCTCCGTGAAAAATCACACCCCACCCCGTTCTTTTTCACATTGTTTACGCTTTTGCCTTGCCGCAATTTTGTACTGTTATAGCAAGCGATATGCTTGTATAACAATAACAATTTTTTCATTGGGGGTTATATGCTGACACACGACGGTGATTTTCTAATCACCGTTTTTTTCTTTTATTAACCCCGGGCAGCCACCCTAACCAAAACAAGTAACTGACTTTCTGCATCTTAACAGCAAAACATCAAGGTTGGCCGCTATGCACCGGGCCTACAATTCAACCACGGTTTTCTGCAATTCATCCGGAAAAAAATTTAACCGCTACCTCTCAAAGGTTCTATTTTGTACTTTAACAGCCGCATTTGATATAAACACCAAAAACACCTTATATGAAAAAACATTTACTTCCCTTGTTTGCTTTATTTACAACAGGCGCTTTACAGGCGGGGGCACAGGTTACCAAGCTCTCCAACAATACAGGCCTTTCAGGCGTGGTGGTTAATGGCAAGCCCATTTTGGTAACCCAGTTAACCGGCGAGTTCTGGACTACCGACGGCACACCCGGCGGCACTGCCAGGTACACTACCAAAGTGGTTTCACCAGATGGCGATTCACCGGAAAGCTACCTTTTTCAAAACAAACTTTTCTTTGGTGGTTCTACCGTTGCCGAGGGCAATGAACTTTGGGTTACCGATGGCACTGATGCCGGTACCGCCCTTATTAAAAACATCAACGCGGGTGCTGCCAGCTCTTCCCCCGAAAGCTTTTTTGAATTAAACGGTACATTGTTCTTTTGGGCGGATAACGGCGCAAACGGCAAAGAGTTATGGAAAACTGACGGAACCAACGCTGGCACTACGTTAGTCAAGGACATTAACCCAGGCGCCCCCAGCAGTATTTCCAATTCTGGCCTGCAGACTTATAAATTAAACGGTATTGCTTTTTTTACCGCTGACAATGGCGCCAACGGTATTGAGCTTTGGAAGACAGACGGCACCACGGCCGGTACGGCTTTAGTAAAAGATATTAACCCCGGCCCGGCAGGTTCTACATCTCTTATTTCCTCTTATTTCTCGTTTGAATCGCTGGCCAATAACGTTTTCTTTTTTGCAGACAACGGCACCAATGGGCTTGAGTTATGGAAGTCTGATGGCAGCAATGCAGGCACCAGTATGGTGAAAGATGCAAACACTTCACTTATACCTTCCTTCTTCCCGAACCTCATGTACAAATTCAACAATAAAATTTATTACTCTTACGATGATGGCATCAATGGCAGCGAACTTTGGGTAACGGATGGTACAACCGCTGGCACTAACCTGCTTAAAGACATAAATCCAGATGGTGAATCTTCCATGCCATACCTGCTTTTTCCACCTGTAATCAATGGCAAGTTTTTCTTTACCGCAACAGATGCAGACCATGGCGCTGAATTATGGTGTTCAGACGGTACTGCCGCCGGTACCACGCTGTTGAAAGACATCAACCCCGGCACACAATCTTCTGACGCATTTGTATTACCTAACTTTTCCAGCTTCTTCCAGGATCAGCAGCATCAAACCCTCTTTAATGGCAAAATGTTTATACAGGCAACCACCGCTGCTAATGGCCAGGAACTTTGGATTACCGATGGCACCAGCGCAGGTACTGTATTGGTAAAAGATATTAATCCAGGTACGGAAGATGGCATGAGCAGCCTGAGTTATTTCTATACTAAATCCGGGCTGTATTTTTCCGCCACCAACGGCACTACCGGTGTAGAACCCTGGAAGTCTGACGGTACTTCTGCAGGCACCCAGATTGTAAAAGATATTCATACCGGTGCGGAAGATTCCGGACCCCAGTTTCTGTTTATCTACAACAGCAAACTCTACTTTATGGCCCGCGATGCAGATAATGTAACAGATACCGATGGCGACCTCTTTCGCACCGATGGCGATGAAGAAACACTACCCATCACCCTCCTCTCCTTCAAGGCCACTCTCGAAGGTAAATCTGTAAACCTCGGCTGGAGCACCAGCACCGAAATAAACAGCAGCCACTTTACTGTTCAGCGCAGTACCGATGGACAAAGTTTCGAAACCATTGGCAAAGTAACCGCCGCCGGCAACAGCACCATAGCCCGCCACTATACATTTACTGATGGCAAAGCCCTGCAAACAGGCGTTAACAGGTTGTACTACCGCTTGCTGATGGTTGATAAAGACGGCAGCAGCAAGCTATCCCCAATTGCGGATGTACGGCTTAACAACCTGGTGGTAGAGGCAAGGCTGTCGCCCAACCCGGCAAAAGATGTACTCAATATTTCATTAAGCAACGCCGGTGCAAAAAGCCTGTCACTACGCATTACCGATATTTCCGGCAAGCCCGTTTACCTGCAAAAACTTAACAATGCTGGCAACCAGCAACGCATCAACGTAGCCGGCCTGTCCAAAGGTGTTTACTACCTGCAGGTAGTAACAGACGATGGCGCTAAAACCATCAAATTTGTAAAAGAATAAAGCATACAACTATTAACTATTACTTGCAACAAAGGCTGCCGGTGGCAGCCTTTGTTTTTTACAGATATTTTTGATACCAGCGATGGTATTCTATGGCATCGTCTGTTGCGTCGCAAGCACTTCATCGTTTGGCTCATTGGGCGGCTTTTCAGGCCCCGGTAGATTGTGAAAAAATGTTTAAGGTCTTATCTTGGTGTTGAGCTTATGCTGAATCGAGTAAATACATAACAACCTTATTATGGCACAGGAAATAGAAAGAAGATATTTAGTTGACCACTATAGATGGCAACAACTAAGTAAGCCCGAAGGACAGCTTTACAGGCAAGGATATTTGTTGACAGATCCTAACAAAGCAATTCGGGTAAGAATTACGCCAACAAAGGGCTTCCTCACTATCAAAGGACTTTCAATCGGCGCTACACGACCAGAATACGAATATGAAATTCCTGTTGATGAAGCAAAGGAGTTAATAGATAATTTTTCAGCTACTGAATTATCAAAAATCAGGTACAAACTTGAGGTTGACAACAAAGTTTGGGAGGTTGACGAATTTCTCGGGAATAACACTGGGCTTATTATAGCTGAAATTGAATTAACAAGTGAAGATGAACAGTTTTACGTTCCCGTTTGGGTGGGTAAAGAAGTTACCGGAGAAGAAAAATATTATAATTCTAATTTGACAATCCTGCCTTTTAAAGATTGGAAATCGTAGCATACAACCACATTTGCAAATACCCTTCGCTTTGCTCCATAGTATTCCCGAACGTACAAGTGAGTGACACAACTGGGCCTCATAGTAGCACCACTGCCCGGCCCATAAAAATAAAACCCGGGTAATAGCTACCCACTGTCCCTCCTGCCCGTTAAATGTTTACATTCGTAAACATACAACCTGCCAACTATCTGGCCTTTCTTTTGTTGGCAGTATGTTTAACCACACAACATAATCTATGGATGCAATCTACCACCAGTTGCCGGTTGAGGAAGTAATTGCGCAACTGCAAACCAGCAGGCAGGGCTTAAGCGGCGAAGAAGTGCAGAAGCGGTTGCAGCAATATGGAAAGAACAGCATACCACAGCCCAGGTCAAAATCGCTGGCAGTTATATTTTTTCAACAGTTTTTAAACCCCCTCATTTATGTACTGATAGCCGCAGCGGCTATATCTGTTGCCACCGGCGATGTAAAGGATGCTATTTTTATTACCGCCATTATTGTTATTAATGCTGTGCTGGGCACCTACCAGGAGTGGCGTGCCGAAAACAGCGCCCAGGCCTTGCGCAATATGGTAAAGGTTAAATGCCGTGTAAAGCGTGGTAACCACATTAACGAAATTGACTCGGAAGAACTGGTGCCCGGCGATATAGTGTTGCTGGAATCTGGCTTTAAAGTGCCCGCCGATTTACGTCTTATTGAAGTAAACGAACTTTCTGTGGAAGAAGCGCTGCTTACCGGGGAATCTGTAGCTGTTAACAAGAATACAAATCCGCTGCAGGGCGGCAATGAGCTATCTCTTGGCGACAGGCTGAATATGGTGTTTGCGGCAACTACCGTACAAAAAGGCCGTGGTATTGGCGTTGTTACTGCTACAGCGCAAAACACACAAATAGGCCGCATTGCAGATTCGCTGCGTACCACGGAGTCTGAAAAGCCACCGCTTGTACGCCGTATGGAATCATTCTCCAAAAAAATAAGCATCATCGTATTGGGCGTTTGCGTGGTGTTGGGCATAATAGGATACCTGGAAGGCATGCCCGCTGGTGAAATATTTTTTCTAATGGTGGCCGTAGGCGTATCCGCCATCCCGGAAGGCTTGCCCGTGGCGTTAACAGTGGCCTTATCCATAGGTACCCGGCGCATGGCCAAACGCAATGTAATTGTACGCAAGCTGCCGGCCGTGGAAGGATTGGGAAGCTGTACGCTGGTAGCGTCTGACAAAACGGGCACGCTTACCATGGACCAGCAGTCTGTTCAAAAGCTTTACCTGCCCGATGGCAAGTTTTATGAGGTTACCGGCCAGGGTTACAATGGCGAAGGTGATATTTTAGACGGCGGCGCCAGGATTACTGAAATGAATGGGCAAATGCAGCGCTTTATGCTGGCCAGCATACTTAGCAACGAGGGCATACTGCGCAAAACGGCTGACGGATGGGAGCATTCCGGCGATGCTGTGGATGTAGCTTTCAGGGCACTGGCGTATAAAATTGGCAAGGAGCCAAAGTTTTTTAAAGAGCAGGCCGAAGTGGTGGAGATGATACCTTATGAATCGGAAAGAAAATATTCCGCCGTGTATTTCAAACAGGATGGCCGGCTTCAGTTTGCCATGAAGGGTGCTGTGGAAGTTGTATTGAAGCATTTACCGGAAAATGAGCGGGAAAAAGTAAATGAAGTATCAGAGCAAATGGCGGCAGAAGGTTTTAGGGTACTGGCCCTTGCAGGTGTGGATGTTGAAGCCACAGGCATAGATAAATTACCGCCACTGCAATTGTTCGGGTTAATAGGAATGATTGACCCTTTACGGCCAGAAGCTAAGGATGCCGTGCAGGAATGCCAGCGGGCGGGCATACGGGTGGTAATGGTAACCGGCGATCATCCGGCAACGGCGCTGGCTATCGCTACCTCGTTAGGCATTGCAAAAACAAAAGAAGAAATTATTACCGGCACTCAGCTTTCCGGCATGGAAGAGCTGGACGTTAAGAGCCTCGCAGCCAACATTAAAGACAAGAGGGTATTTGCCCGTGTGGCGCCGCTGCAAAAGCAACGCATTGTAGAAGCCATGAAATCGCTGGGGCATTTTGTAGCGGTAACAGGGGATGGCGCCAACGATGCGCCTGCCTTAAAGTCTGCACATATCGGCGTAGCTATGGGCGCCGGTACAGATCTTGCCAAAGAGGCTTCCTCTATTATTATTACCGATAACAATTTCGCATCCATCGCCGCCGGTGTTGAAGAGGGCCGCTTTACTTTCGATAACCTGCGCAAGATTATCTACCTGCTCATATCAACCGGCGTGGCTGAACTGCTGGCTGTAGCGCTGGCCATTATTTTAAATGTGGCGCAACCTTTCCTGGCTGTTCAGTTGTTATGGCTAAACCTGGTAACCAACGGCATACAGGATATAGCCCTTGCATTTGAAAAAGGCGATAAAGCGGTAATGCAAAAACCGCCCCGCAAACCCGATGAAAGCATCTTTGATAAACTGATGAACAGCCAGATAATTGTGTCAGGCGTATTTATCGCGGCCGCGGCTTTTGGTGTTTGGTATTACCTTATTAACCACGCGGGTTACAACGAAAAACATGCACGTACCGTGGTAATGATGTTAATGGTGTTACTGCAAAATTTTCATGTGCTCAATTGCCGGTCAGAAACAAAAAGTCTTTTTAAGCTGCCACTTAAAAACAATTATGTGTTGCTGGTGGGCATTGTGTTGGCGCAACTGGTGCATATATCCGCCGCGTTTATACCCGGCCTCAATAACACATTGCAGTTAGAGCCTATAACATTCAATGAATGGCTGGTATTGTTGCCTGCCGCCGCAGGTATATTGCTGGTAATGGAAATATTTAAATGGATATGGAAAAAATCTAATGCAGGCAATAACCAGCATTAAACAATTGAACATCCAACAACTGAACATTTTTTGGTGGCCGGCTGCAGATGCTTCGTGGCATCGCCTGTTGCGTCGCACTACGTTCATCGTTCGGTTCATTGGGCGTCTTTTCAGACCCGGATAGAGAATATTGAACAAGGATATGTCCCTGAGGGACATGTTATGGGTAGAACAGGCATGTACGTTCTGCTATGTTCCGGAGGAACATTTTGTGCCCATGCTCATAATACAGTCACAAGGCGTTCCCCTGGAACGCTGGCAGCATCCTGAAATGTTCTACCCACCATGTGTTCCGCCGGAACACGCATTGCATCATGCTATAAAGAATAGGTACAAAAATTACATAACAACAGCACAAAATAGACAAAAGCTTTTACCAGTTCCTGTGTCTCGTACGTTTTACACCAGTCCTTGCATAACTTGTCCCGCACTTGTTGCGGGAAGGCGCCTTAGCGGTTTCGGTTCCACCGTAAGGTGGAATTGCGACGATAGCGCAGCGTTATCGGAGCAAAGAAGCCGGTACAGCGCCGCTGCAAGGACGAAGCCATGCGGCTTGAGCATAAAAACATGGAATTAAAGCTTAACCCAAAAAAATGAGCTTCAATAATTTTACAACACATTGCATGTTATAAAATATTAAAGCTCTAATGAACTACCTACTTAAGCCATCAGGCCACTCACATCTTCTTCAACTTCTCCCACATTTCAGGGATGCGCTTAACCCACACAAGCTCCCTTCTCTTAACAGAAGCATCTTCCGCCGGGTAGCCAAAATATGTTTTGCCGCCTTTAAGCGTAGAAGGCACACCGCTTTGCGCCAGTACAACGGCATTCTCACCAATCGTCAATGTTTTGCTTACACCTACCTGGCCCCATAGCGTAACGCCATCTTCAATTACACAGGCGCCGGCAATACCCACCTGCGCCGCAAACAAACAGTTGCGGCCTACATGCGTATCATGACCAATATGTACCATGTTATCCATCTTGGTACCGCGGCCTATAAAGGTTGAGGCCGTAACGCCCCTGTCTATCGTACATCCTGCACCTATTTCCACATCATCTTCAATAATAACATTGCCGCAGCTTTGCATACGTTTGTACCATACATCACGGTTCTTTTTGGTATTGTAGTAAAAAGCATCGCTGCCTATTACGCTCCCGGCCTGTATAACTACATTGTTGCCAATCTGCGTATAGTCCATAATGCTTACGTTAGGGTAAATGATGCAGTTATCCCCAATAACAACATCTTTCCCGATAAACACATTCGGCATAACAACAGTGCCACTGCCGATAATGGCTGAATCATTTACAGGCTTAACAGCGGGGGTAAAAGGACGGTAGTGCTTAACGATAGCCAGGTAAGCTTCAAAAGGGTCGTCTACATACAACAGGTTTTTACCCGCAGGAACAGTAACATCTTTTGTATTGATGATGATGTGTGTAGCCGCGCTGTTTAAACAGGTATCGTAATATTTGGGGTGGTCAACAAAGCAAAGGTCATACTCCTGCACTTTATGCAGCTCATTAATACCACGGGCAAGCGCATGCTTATCACCAATAACTTCAGCGCCTATCATTTCAGCTATTGTTTGCAACGTTACAGGAGACGTGAACTGCATAACGATTCAGATTTTTTCGCGGTCAAAGTTAACAAGTGCATACATGCTTTGTAAAATTTAATATAGCCTTGCATTCCATGCATGCATGTAGCACAATCGCTACATTGGCAAACACGCTGATGCACTGTACATACAAGGCGCTTCTGACCATAACGCCTGAAACCCTTTATTCATCAATGTTTCAGCCATGCTTGCCAACAGGCTGCACAAACTGTACGCTATGCAATTGAGCAATGCGCATTAAGCGTTTGCTGTTGTTGTCATCAGCTAATTCACATCAGCACAAAAAATGTGAATAAAAATGTTTGAATTTTTTTTTGTATTGGTGAAAACTCTTTTTAATATTGTGTCGGGAATTTTGTTTCCCGGTACTTACTAACCCATCCATATAACAAAGTCCCGCTTCGGCGGGATTTTTGATTGTTATGCATCGCTACTTTATTATCTACAAACCATATCTTGTTTTATCACAGTTTACATCGCAGGAAGGTAAGCCAACGCTAAAAGATTTCTTTACCGTGCCGGTGGATGTATATCCTGTTGGCAGGCTGGATAACGATAGTGAAGGCCTGCTGATATTAACCAATGACAGCAGGCTTAATCATCGTTTACTAAACCCATCTTTTGCACATGAGCGGGAGTATTGGGCACAGGTTGACGGCAACATTACTGCCGCCGCTATTAATGCATTAAGCAAAGGTGTTGACATAAATATTGAAGGCAAAGCTTACAAAACAAGGCCGTGTAAAGCATCGCTTTTTCAGGCAGAGCCGGCAGTAGCGTTAAGGGTGCCGCCAATACGTTACAGGGCCAATATACCTGCGCCATGGATAAAGCTGGTACTTACTGAAGGTAAGAACAGGCAGGTGAGAAAAATGACCGCTAAAGTTGGCTTTGCAACACTAAGGCTTATACGTTACCGCATCGGGCAAATTACGCTTGACAACATGCAGCCAGGCGACATGATTGAGTTGCCGGAAAAGACTATTTACCGTAAACTTTTTGGTGAGTAGTGTTACACTAAAGCACCAACAATTGTATTGCCGGCTAACTATAAAAAATAAAACCGCGGATGGCTCCACGGTTTTATTTTTATAAGCTTGTATACTGAATCAGGAATTGAGCTTTACTGATGTAGGCAGAGCATTTTTATGAACCATTAACCCGGTCGTTTTGTACAGCACAAAATTTTTTGTTACATACAGGTAGCCTTTGTAATCGTTCTTTTCGCCCCAGGAATTTTTGATGATGTAATACTCTCTTCCGCCCTGGTCTTTGGCAAGGCCAACTATCTGCATGCCATGGTCGTCGGTAGTGCTGTAGTTGTCAAGCCCTTGTTGCCTTAGTTCCGGTGTAATAGCTCTTTCGGGTTTGGGGCCATTAAACATATCCTTTTTTTCTTCCTCCGTCATGTCATCAAAATCTTTTTCCGGCACATAAGCCACGCCATTCTTCCAGCTAAAGTATTTTTCACTTACATCGGTAGCCCAGCCAACGGAATATCCCTTTTGCAAAGCGTTGTCTATAACAGTAATAATATCGTTCAACGGTATGTTCCAGGCATAGTCAAAACTCCAGTTATCCGGTACGGGCAAAAACACTTTGCTGTAATAAGGCTGGTCTGTAAGTGAAGTCATTTCTACATAATCGGCCGGGTTAAGCCCCACCACTTCTTTGGCAAAGCTTTGCGGCGTGTATGTTTTGCCTTTGTATTCAAATGTTTCCGGCACTTTGCCCAGGTAAGCATCCAGCGCGGCGGTAAAGGCATTAATCCAGTTGGGGGTAAGTTTGCCATTGGCATTTTTAATAATGCCATCCAGCATACCTTTTAAAGCGTCCTGCATTTCTCCAAACTTATTAATGCTGGTACCATAGTTTAAGCCGCTGTACACAGATTGTGGTAATGCTCCGTAAGTTTTATAGATATTGATAACATCATGCAGTTCGCCGCCATCGCCCCAGCTTACAGCGCCATGCATACGCACATAATTTTTGGCTTTTTCAATGTACACACAACGGGCAGTGTAAATTTCACTAATGTCAACAGGTTGTTTGCCGGTGCGTATCATTTCTGTTTCCAGGAAAGAGTTGCCGGAATAACTCCAGCAGGTACCGCTGCTGCCCTGGTTTTTAATGGAGGTGGTTTCAATATTGATGACAGGCGTAAAGGTGAACTTGGCTTTGGCACTGTCGCTGTTGTTTTTACTAAGGGAATTTACAAGGTTGTCCTGCGCTGCGGCATCCGTACCATACCACGCAAGCGCGGCAAGTACCCAGGTGATTTTTTTGACCATATAAGAAAATTTAAAAAATAAAGCGGCGAAGGTAAAGGGTTGGCAGAGGAAAGCCAAGAATTAGCAGTGAAGCAACAGGTAACGAGCTGTGAGCCTTTAGCTATGAGCTATGAGTTATGAGCTATTGGTGATAGCGGGCTAAAACCTACCCGGGCTGAAAAGCCGAATAATGTACAGAACCCTTCGCATTGCTCAGGGCAGGCTACTGCTGCAATTGTTGAAGAGAATTACAGCAGTACAAGAGTGCGACGCAACGGAAGCCTCATGCTTGTTCTAAAGCCGGGGCCATAAAAATGCTCGTATAATTAGCGTAGCTAATTATACCCTTATAGCAACAAGGATTATACAGCACCAGTAAATTGCTTAAGAAACCGGATATCGTTTTGGGAATAGAGACGCAGGTCGTTCACCTGGTATTTTAGCTGGGTAATGCGTTCAACACCCATACCAAACGCAAAGCCTGTGTACTTGTTGCTGTCTATACCAAAGTTGTCCAGCACTTTGGGGTGTACCATTCCGCTGCCAAGTATTTCTACCCAGCCGGTATGTTTGCAAACCGTGCAGCCATCGCCGCCACAGATAAGGCAACTGATATCCATTTCGGCACTGGGCTCTGTAAAAGGAAAATAGGAGGGGCGGAAACGCACTTTTACCTCTTTGCCAAACATTTCCTGCACAAAAAAGTACAGGGTTTGTTTAAGATCCGCAAAGCTTACATTTTCATCTACATATAAACCTTCTACCTGGTGAAAAAAGCAATGCGCCCTGGCACTTACCGTTTCGTTGCGGTACACACGGCCGGGGCATATAACGCGTATAGGCGGCTTTTGCTTTTCCATTACCCTTGCCTGCACGCTGCTGGTATGTGTGCGCAACAACCAGGAAGGGTTTTGATTGATATAGAATGTATCCTGCATATCACGTGCAGGGTGGTCTTCGGGCAAATTCATGGCGCCAAAGTTGTGCCAGTCGTCTTCTATTTCAGGGCCTTCAGCCACGGCAAAACCCAGGCGTTTAAAGATGGAAACCACCTGGTTACGTACCAGGCTTAAGGGGTGGCGGGAACCTACAGGTATGGCATCGCCGGGCAGGCTAAGGTCTATACCTGCAGAAGCCGCTTTTTGAGTACCGTTGCGTTGTGCAAACGATTCGTACCGTGCTTCGGCAAACTGCTTAAAATCATTCAGCACCAGGCCAAACTCCTTACGTTGTTCCGCAGGCACATTCTTCATTTCGCCCATCATGGCCTTAACTACACCTTTTGTGCCCAGGTATTTAATCCTGAAGTTCTCTGCAGCCGCTGCATCTGTTGCTTCAAAGCCGCTTATTTCCTGTTTTAACTCCTGTATTCTTTGCAGCAATTGTTCCATGCGGCGAAGATAAGCAAATGTGGTTACGTTGTACAGCCAGCCCTTTGCACCCAGAATTTACTTTTATAGATAAAGCAAAATAACCGTTAAGTAATCGGTTTATTTTTTTATGATAACGGGGTATAAATTAGGTTTACTTTTTTTACGGCATATAACTCACGCAGATTGGCAAGCACTACTACAAATATCCCCTTAGCCTGTACATTACTGAAAATTGATTTCGGGGAAGAATTGTTATTGATTGTGGCGGTGGTACTGATATTAGCCCTGATCATCTATTTTCTGTTGCGGCGTATTGTGAATGAAATAAAACTGCGGGAAGCACAAAAAACAGAAATTGAAAAACTGAAAGCTCTCGGTTACCAGCACCAGTTGGAAATTGAACAGGTCATCAATTACTTTGTTTCCAACATTTCGGAACAGAAAACCATTGACGGCATTTTATGGGGCGTAGCCAAAAACTGCATTTCGAAACTGGGCTTTGAAGACTGTGTTATTTATATGCTGGACGAACAGCGCCGGGTACTGGTACAAAAAGCAGCATGGGGCCCCAAAACAACGGAACAAAACAAAATAGTAAACCCTATTGAAATACCCGCAGGCAAGGGCATTGTTGGCACTGTGGCCGTAACGGGAAAACCAGAAATCATCAACGATACCTCAACGGATAAACGCTACATCATTGATGACAAAAGAAGACTATCTGAAATAACGCTGCCCATTGTTATTAACGGCAAAATACTGGGCGTTATAGACAGTGAGCACCCTAAAAAGAATTTTTACACCCAGCGCCACCAGCAAATTTTGTCTACCATCGCATCGCTCTGCGCTGATAAGATTGACAAACTGATAGCGGAAGAACAAACCCACCAAAAAGAAATAGAACTGATTAAACTTAGCCAGGACCTGGCCACCAGCCGGCTTACCGCCCTGCGCAGCCAGATGAACCCGCATTTTATTTTTAATGCCCTTAACTCTGTGCAGCAATACATTTTAAAAGGCGATGTGGACGAAGCCAACCGTTACCTCTCCAAATTCTCCCGCCTGCAAAGAGAGGTGCTGCAACATTGCGACCAGAACTTTATTTCGCTGGAAAAAGAAATTGAAATGCTGAACCTGTACCTGCAACTGGAGCAACTGCGCTTTAATGACAACTTTGTTTACAACATTAGGTTCAGCGATGATATTGACCCATCCGAAATAAAGATACCGCCCATGATGCTGCAGCCTTTTGTGGAAAATGCCATCTGGCACGGCCTTATGCCCAAAAAGGGCGACAAGGAAATTGCTATTGACTTTATGCTGCAGGAAGATGACCTGGTTGTTTGCACCATTAAAGACAATGGTATTGGCCGCGAAGCTTCGGCAAAACTTAAGCAGCTTATACCCGGCCACAACGGCAGCATCCATAAGTCCAAAGGCCTTGCACTGGTATTGGAAAGGCTGGATGTACTGCAAAAACATTACCGCCAAACCTTTGAAGCCTCTATATCAGACATGCGGGATATTGGCGGCAACACCCTGGGCACTTCCGTAAAGCTTGTTATGCATACGGGCAACTAAAACTACCCCAACCTGTTGCCATTGATGCGGCAACGCATTCTTCAAAATTTAAATTCAACTCCCAAAATGTATCATTAAATTAGTTGCATGATTAAGGCACTGGTAATTGATGATGAACCTTCTGCCATAACCACCATGCAACTGTTGCTGGAACGGTATGTTCCGGAAATTACATCGGTAAAGGCAAGCAACGGCGCAGACTTTGACTGCGTGAATGCTTTAGTTGCCGAATACCAGCCGGATATTTTGTTCCTGGATATACAAATGCCCGTTATCAACGGTTTTGAACTGCTTAGAAAATTACCTGCCATTAACTTTGAAGTGGTATTTACCACTGCCCACGATCAATACGCCGTTCAGGCCATCCGCTTCAGCGCACTTGATTACCTGCTGAAGCCTATTGATGCGGATGAACTAAGGGCTACGATAGAAAGGTTCATTCAAAAACAGCAAACCCAGCAGGACAGGAAGGCGCTTTACGACAATTTTCTTCACAACATTCAGGCGCAGAAAAAAGATTTCAGGCTGGCTGTATCTACTACAGAAGGCACCTATTTTCTGCAGCCCGATGACATAATACGCCTGGAAGGCGAAGGCAATTACACCAAATTTTTCTTTATTAACCGCAAGCCGTTGCTTACTTCCAAAACATTAAAAGAGTACGAGGAAATTTTGTCAGGCCACAATTTCATCCGCATCCATAAATCACACATGGTAAACTGCCAGCATGTAATAAGCTATAAAAACGAAAGCGGGCTTATTATGAAAGATAATTCTGTGGTAGAAGTCTCCCGCCGCCGTAAGGAAGAAGTAATGCAGGCACTTAAAAATGTGTGATGTAAGGTGTACGATGTTAGATGTACTTCGTACTTCGTAACTCGTACTTTTTACATCGTACATCCCACATCGTACATCTAACATTTTAGGGGGTGTCCCTCGTGCCTCGGGTCGGGCTTTCCGCTATTACTCCGGCACAAGGCCCGGCTGCGATGGCTTCACCGGGGTAACCGCTTCAATCCCTCACCCGAAGGTGTAACAGGCTGGTCATTTTATTTACATCGTACATCACCCACCTAACATCTTACATTGTTTTACATCGTACATCCCACATCTAACATCTTACATTGTTTTACATCGTACATCCCACATCTAACATCTTACATAAAAAAGTACTTCGTAACTCGTACTTAGGCAGTTTTAGCTTGTTATTCCTTTACTTCGCAGATACCTAATTTCTAATGCTACATGAACATCATTATAACAGGGGCTTCCAAAGGGCTGGGCAGGGCCATAGCTGAAAAGTTTGCCGCCCCGGGCCATAACCTTTTTATATGCAGCCGCAATGAGCAGCAGCTAAAGCAAACCTCGGAGGAATTATTGCGCACCTACCCGTTTTGTACCATCAACTTTCGTCCGGTTGATATGAGTGTTGCTGGTGAGGTTAAAGCATTTGCACAATGGGTGCTCGACAGTGGCTTCACCCCCGATATTATTGTCAACAATGCCGGCCAGTTTATACCCGGCAGTGTGCATAACGAGAAACAAGGTGTGCTGGAAAAAATGATTGAGGTAAACCTCTACAGCGCTTACCACCTTACACGTTACCTGCTGCCACCAATGATGCAGGCACGCAGCGGCCACATCTTTAATATCTGCTCTATCGCATCCCTGCAGGCGTATGCTAATGGTGGCGCTTACAGCATCAGCAAGTTTGCACTGGCTGGTTTTAGTAAAAACCTGAGGGAGGAAATGAAACCCTATAACATTAAGGTAACGGCTGTGTATCCCGGTGCGGCATATACTGATAGCTGGAGCGGCAGTGGCGTTGACCCTAACCGCATTATGCAGGCCAATGACGTAGCAGAAATGGTTTTTGCCACCGCGGCACTTTCACCACAGGCTTGTGTGGAAGACATTGTTTTACGGCCACAGTTGGGTGATTTGTAATGAATACCATTTGTTACACACAGATGCCGGTAACCTGCAACCGCCAACTGTTCAATGTTCGTTTGTTCAATGTTTAATGTCAGCATTGTGTCCGGCAACCGTATCTTACCATCTTTAACGGGTATCAAGAAGCTACTGCACGTCATTAGCTAAAAAAGCTATCAGCCTTTTTCACTTCAACAGACCGGTAATCGGCAACTGGTAACCGGCAACTGTCTTTCGGGTGAGGGATTGAAGCGGTTACCCCGGTGAGGCCATTGCAGCAGGGCTTCTGTGCCGGAGTAATAGCGGAAAGGCCGACCCCTTGCGATAGCTTGGGGGCACCCCCAAAAACAAACACGAAGTTTGAAGTACGAAGTACTTTTTTATGTTAGAGATATCATGGATGAGCGATGTAAATAACAACGCCCCCCTCGCCATTCGCCACTCACCACTTGCCCAATGATACACAATGTGGCACAAGTACTTCGTACATTTGCCTGATGAAATACCGCCATCTCTTTTTTGATCTTGACCATACCCTTTGGGATTTTGAGGCCAATGCCAAAGAAACCCTGCTGGATTTACACGGGCTTAATGCCTTACATACATTGGGTGTGCAGGATTTTGAAGCGTTTTTTTCGCGGTATAGTTTTCACAACGAGCGGTTATGGGACAGGTACACCAAGGGCTTTATTAAACAGGACGAGTTGCGTTGGAAAAGAATGTGGCTGGCTTTGCTGGATTTTAAAGTGGCCAACGAGCCGCTGGCAAGGCAAATGTCGCTGCAGTTTTTGGAAAGGCTGCCGTATAAAAAGAGCCTCTTTCCTTATACCATCGAAATACTGGAATACCTTACCCGTAAGGGATATGTGCTGCACCTGGTAACCAATGGCTTTGAATCTGTACAGCACCTTAAGCTGCAGCACAGCAACCTTAAAGGATACTTTAGGGAAGTGATAACATCAGAAAGAAGCAACAGCCTTAAACCGCATAAAGACATTTTTGAATTTGCCCTGCGGGAAGCCGATGCCCTGAAAGAACACAGCATAATGATTGGTGATAACCTGGATGCGGATATACAGGGCGCCACCAATGCAGGCCTTGAAACGGTTTTTGTAAACCACCTTAAAATACAGCCTCATATAAAGGCAACCTACACTGTGCAACACCTTAAAGAACTGGAAACAATTTTTTAAAGCATAAACGGAGCAGACTATGGCAGAAGACCTGTTGATACAACAAGGCACTAAAGAAGAGCAATACCAATCTTTAATACCACAGATAAACGCTTTAATTGAAGGTGAACCCGACCTTATAGCCAACCTTGCCAACATTACCGGCGCTTTAAAGGAACAATTCGGCTGGCTGTGGATTGGTTTTTACCTGGTTAAAAACAACGAGCTGGTACTCGGCCCGTTCCAGGGGCCGGTAGCCTGCACCCGTATACGCAAAGGCAAAGGTGTATGCGGCACGGCCTGGGAAAAAGCACAAACATTGATTGTACCCGATGTAGAGCAATTTCCCGGACATATAACCTGCAGCAGTTTATCCAAAAGCGAAATTGTGGTGCCGGTTATCCGCCACGGAGAAGTAGTAGCCGTGCTGGATGCAGACAGCATAAACCTGGAGGAATTTAATGAAACAGACCGCCAGTACCTGGAAGCTATTGTGGAAATGATTGTGTTTTGATGCAGCCGTTAAAGCTTAGCATCCAATCGCAATTTGTAAAAGAGAGATTGCCACGCAAACACAGAGGAAAAATAAAAGTACGCTGGTAATACTTTTCCTCTTGCATGCCTCACTGGTAATCTGCTTTTTCCTCCTTAATATTTCCGTGCCTCTGTGGCCGTGGTTACCCCATTTCGCCGCTCATCATAAAAAAGCGGCTTAAATTCCCTCTGCTCTTGCATCGTTTAAAAATATCTCTACTTTTGCTGCCGTGTTTATCGCTTCACATCTTCTGTAAAAAGCGTTATTTAGTATCAAACTTTCTTTTTATGAAAAGCTTTGCCGCGTTTATCATCGTACGGATGTAAACGCACATTTTCCGGATTATTCGTTGTCAGCCAACACCGGCTGATTTTTTCACGTTCTGTATTTTTCAACATTTATTCATTTTAGTAATGACTACTACTTCTATACCCAAACGTATTGGGGATATACTATCGCTTATTAAACAGTCTGTAAGCGGCCCGCCGCAGGATTTTACGCAGGGCAGCATCAGCAAAGCTGTTTTCCTGCTGGCCGTACCCATGATTCTTGAAATGATGATGGAATCGGTATTTGCTGTGGTGGATATTTATTTTGTAGGCCGGCTGGGCAATGCCGCCGTGGCCACTGTAGGCTTAACGGAATCTGTGCTTACGCTGGTGTATTCTGTTGCCATAGGCCTAAGCATGGCTGCTACCGCTACTGTAGCACGGCGTGTGGGTGAAAAGAATCCTGAAGAAGCGTCCAAAGCCGGCATGCAGTCCATATTAATAGGGCTTGCTTTTACAGTTCTCATCAGCCTGGCAGGGATGATTTTTGCAGATGATGTATTGCGGCTGATGGGCGGTACAGACAAAGTAATTGCCGAAGGAACATCCTATACCCGCATCATTTTTGGCGGCAGCGCGGCGGTAATGCTGCTGTTTCTTATCAACGGTATTTTTCGCGGCGCAGGCGATGCGGCCATGGCCATGAAAAGCCTGTGGATAGCCAACATCTGCAACATTATTCTTTGCCCCATGCTTATTAACGGCTGGGGCCCTTTTCCGCAAATGGGGCTTATCGGCGCGGCGGTGGCCACCACTACCGGCAGGTCTGTAGGTGTGCTGTACCAGTGTTTTCACCTGTTTAGGGGCAATGGGGTGCTGCATATCAAAAAGAAGCATTTTGTGCCGGATTTCACGGTAATCAAATCGCTGTTAAACATTGCGTGGACGGGTACCTTACAGTTTCTTATCGGTTCTGCAAGCTGGATTGTGCTGGCAATGATAATAGCGAAGTTTAAAGATGATTCCATCGTGGCAGGCTACCAGGTCTCTATACGCATTTTGTTGTTCTTTTTGTTGCCTGCCTGGGGCTTAAGCAATGCCGCGGCAACGTTGGTAGGCCAAAACCTGGGGGCGCAGCAACCGGCACGTGCAGAAAAAAGCGTTTGGCAAACGGCCAAGTACAATGCCATATTCATGGCGTTGGTAACAGTGTTGTTTTACCTGTTTGCAACGCCCATTGTCAATTTCATTAATAAAGATCCTGCCGCTGAAAAAATTGCCATCAGCGCATTGGGCATAGTAAGCATGGGTTACGTGTTTTATGGAGTAGGCATGGTAATGGTAAGCGCCTTTAACGGTGCCGGCGATACCAAAACACCCACTTATATTAACCTGGTGGGTTTCTGGGCATTGCAAATACCGCTGGCCTACCTGCTGGCCATGGTGTTAGGGCTTGGCCCCAAAGGCGTATTCATAGCCATTGTAACCGCGGAAAGCTTTATTACCCTTATAGCCATCGTGTTATTTATGCGTGGCAAATGGAAAACGGTAAATGTATAAATGCTTCAGGCAAAAGCCCTTCGGGGCCTTTGTTTTTTTATTATGGACTTAACGGTAATGCTACTATGAGGCATCGTTCTGTCACTCACTTGTACGGCTGGGTTCGCTATGCAGCAATGTGCAGCGGGCTTCGAATGTTGTATCCTCTTTTGTCCAAAGTTCATCTTAGCGGCCAGCATAAACCTATAGTTGCCAAATAAATACGCAAAGGGTTATTAACCATCGTGCATAATTTTTTTGCCCTGTTACATACCTGTTCTGTTTTGTTTTGCGTTTACTTTATACAAACATTCTGTGGTTATGAACAGGCTTATCACAACGGTGATACTTTGCGCAATATTACTATGCAATACCTCTTACATACCCGGTAAACCGGAAGCATCCAACTATTACATTGTTATTGACAAGAGCGATTTTGAGCTGCATGTTTTTGACAGGCAGGGATGGCTGGTTACATTTCCCGTGGTGTTTGGAAGCAAAGACATGGGCGATAAAATGATGGAGGGAGACCGCCGTACACCGGAAGGCACGTTTACCATTATTAATAAAAAAGTGCATACTAAATGGAACAGGTTTATGCTGCTTGATTATCCTACACAAGACAGTTATGCCAAATTTAACCAGCGTAAGGCGCAAGGTGTTATTCCGGCCAATGCAAAAATTGGGGGCGGCGTTGGCATACATGGCGTTTGGCCGCACGAAGATTATGCTGTTGACCGTTATGAAAACTGGACACTGGGCTGCATAAGCATGAAAAACGAAGATGTACAGGAGTTGTTTTCGCTGGTACCTGTGGGTACCAAAGTAACCATTAGAAAGTAAACTAACTCAAGTTTTGGATCTTTTAAAACGTGCTGTATATCGTTTCTTTCCTTGACCTTTTTTGTTGCCTTTTTGTGTCGAGCCTGTTCCGGACTTGTTCCGGGTACAAAAAAGTAAATAAGGGTATTCAATACAGGTCTGTGCGGCACCCAAAACTCACCTTAAACTAAAACTAACTGCTTATTAAAAACAAACCCGGCTTGATGGCCGGGTTTATTGCTTTATACAACTATTGTTTGTGCTTATACTATTACCGGTACAGAGTGTACGGCATTGCTCATCTCAGCAATTAAGGAAGGGTCTTTTTCAATAGCGTTGCCTACTACAATTATGTCTGCACCGGCCTTACAATTCAGGTAAGCTTTTTCAGGGTCTGTTATACCCCCCCCAATTACCAGGGGCACTTCTATATGGCGGGCAACTTTTTCTATCATGTGCTCAGTAATGGGCCTTTTGGCGCCACTGCCGGCATCCATATAAATCAGCTTCATGCCCAGCATTTCCCCGGCCAGCGCTGTACACATGGCAATTTCATTTTTATCAGCCGGTATGGGCGCCGCATTGGATATATAAGAAACCGTGGTGGGGGCCCCGCCATCAATTACCATATAACCTGTTGGTATAATTTCAAGGCCGCTGTGTTTTACAAAAGGTGCGCTTATAACATGCTGGCCAATGAGTAACTCAGGGTTGCGGCCGGAGATTAATGACAGGTACAGCAATGCGTCGGCATATTTGCTTAGCTGGGAAGGTGATCCGGGAAAAAGTATAACAGGTATATTACAGGAAGACTTGATAATTTGTATGCTTTCATCCAGGTTATCGGCAATTACAAGGCTGCCGCCCACAAAAAAGTAGTCCACATTAGCATTTACAGCCAGCGAAACCAGTTGATCAATAGCCGAAACCTCAATTTTATCCGGGTCTATCAGTACTGAAAATGATTTACGCCCCTGCCTTTTTCTTTCTGTAAGTTGTTGGTATAGCGTATTCTTCATGCAAAATTTTAATATGTGCCGTTGCAAAAATGCAAAATCTTTTCCTCTTTAAGCCTGTTTATTTATCCATACCGCCCCGTAAAGCTGTACCTATGCCTTGAATGCCAAAGCATTCCGTAAAGTTTTGTAACCAATTGATGGATGCAAAACCACTGCAAACAATCGGGAATATTATTGATGTTTTGCAGGGTACTTGGGGGGTAGATAATTGAACAGTTTAGGTATTTTACATGGATTTGGTGGTTGATAATTGCTTTTTGCGCCGGTTCGTAACCTGAAAATACTGATTTTTCTTTAAAAACAGGCCGGGGCCGCCCTCAATTTTTTAAACTTCACCAAAAGATAAACGGCGCATACCTTAAACCGGATTTTTATATTTGCCGCATGTCTGCCGAAAAAATTATTACCGACTGGAAAAATAAAACCTACAAGCCCGTTTACTGGCTGGAAGGAGAGGAGCCCTACTTTATTGACCAGGTAATGCATTATGCAGAGCACAGCATTCTTACCGAAAGCGAAGCCGGTTTTAACCTTACCGTTTTTTATGGCCGGGATGCAGATTGGGCATCGGTGGTAAATGCCTGCAGGCGGTACCCCATGTTTGCCGAGAGGCAGGTAGTACTTTTAAAAGAAGCCCAGCAAATGCGGGATATAGAAAAGCTGGAAGGTTACATTGATAACCCGCTGCCTTCTACCGTTTTTGTGGTTAGCTACAAAGACAAAAAGCTGGATGGCCGCACCAAATTTGCCGGCCTGGTTAAAAAAAAGGGGGAAATACTAAGCACCAAAAAGCTTTACGAAAACCAATTGCCGGAGTGGGCCCAGCGTATGGTAGAACGGCATGGCTTAACGATACAGCAAAAGGCGCTGGCCCTGCTGGTTGACCATATTGGCAATGATCTTAACCGGCTGCAGAACGAAATTGAGAAACTGGCGGTAAACCTGGGCAACCGAAAGAATATTAATGAGGACGATATTGAGGAATATATTGGCGTTAGCAAGGAGTTTAATGTGTTTGAGCTGCAGGATGCCATTGCCAAAAAAGACATTGCCAAAGCCATACGAATAATACAATATTTTAAGGCCAACCCAAAAGCTGCACCCATACAATTGATTTTACCCACCATCTACGGCTTTTTTAGTAAGGTGTACTCCATTTTTGGCATGGATAATAAAAGTGAGCAGGCTTTAATTCCGCTGTTTAACCGCAACCCTTTTGCGGCCCGAACCGGGCTGCAGGCTACGCAGGCTTATGGTTATGCCGGTGTGGAAAGGGTATTGCTGCTGCTTCACCAATACAACCTGCGCAGCATTGGCATTAATGATGCAGGCACCGACGATGCCGATTTGCTGAAAGAGCTGGTGGTGAAAATGATGGCGACCAATGCGTAGCAACTATTGTTCAATGTTCTATTGTTCAATTTTGTTTATGCAATGAACCGATTTGTACCTGCAAATTCAGCAGCTTTACAAAAAAATTCTCTTCACCGGCAACCGGCAACTGTTCAATGTTCGTTTGTTTAAAGTTTACTGTTACTAGCGGGTAGTGTTTTGCGCTTCTGTAGCGAAACAAATTATCAGCCTTCTACACATTCAACAGACCGGTAACCTGCAACTTGTAACCGGTAACCGCCTTTCGGGTCTCCCCCACAACCCATTGCAAAGCTCCGTAGGAGCGGTATGTTAGTGGCAAAAAGGTAATCGCGGCCAATTTTGTAAAGGCTCGTAGAGGCGGCATGTTAAGCAGCCTTTTGCATCAGGGCCCGTTCATCTTGCCGTTATATATCATCCT
>NZ_VVIP01000068.1 GCF_009650435.1 Foetidibacter luteolus | reverse complement strand
AATGCAGTTTCCTGCTTTATTCCTGCTCAACAATCAACCGGGGATAACTTTTGGCCTATCTCCCACAAACTTCATCTTTATTAACAATTGTGTATAGCTGCATTATATTTAGATGCGTTTGCCCTGGGCAATAGAATAAACTATGAGCTTTTAGTTATAAATTTAGCAGCGGTTACAGGCTGACGATTTTCAAATACCGCCACATCGCCAAGCCGTAGCCGTTGGTAGCTATGCTAAGACAACAGCCCTCTAACTATGACACAACAAGAATTTCAAACCTTTGCTGACAATTATACTTCTGCCGACTTTGACAGAATTAAAATGGTTTGGAACGGAAAGTATGGTAACGAGTTTGACGACAAAAACTACAACTTTCGGGTGCAGCTTTGTGAGTTTCTAATTCCTCAACTTGACACGGTAAAACTTGAGTTAATCAAAGACCTTTATTGCGAAACAGCCAAATCATCTGAAATGACTTTTGGTGTTTACAACAGTTTCCATCTTTTTGCACAGCAATTATTGCAACGTGGTGGGACGCAGTATTTGTTAGACTACATCAAAGGTGCATCTCACACTATGGACACAGGAATTAGTTCGGGGCGAATAAATTTAACTAAAGAAAGAGCAAAAGAGCTTTTAGATTTCTTTGATAACAAAAGAGCAAACACGACAGACAAAGAAGAACTTCGTTTATTAAATGATTACATCAGACACAGACTTGAATTCCAATGCAAACAAACGGCTTAACAATACTTTATAGACCAGTTGGACCAAAAGAATTAGAATTGATTGAACAATCGGGTTGGACAAAGTTTCCACCACGACTTCCAGAGCAACCAATTTTTTATCCAGTAATGAATGAAGAATATGCAATTCAAATTGCAAGAGATTGGAATGTCCCTGCTTCGGGTTCAGGCTTTGTGACAAAGTTTGCTGTCAAGACAGACTACGCAAGCAAATTTGAAGTTCAAAATGTTGGTGGCGAAATTCATAATGAATTATGGGTGCCAGCAGAAGAACTTGAAGAATTTAATAGCAACATCGTTGGACAAATAGAAGTGACAAAAGAGTTTAAATAAATTGTAGCAAGCTTCATGTGACAAAGAAGCACAGCTACCAACATTGGGTTTTATGCAAGTTGGGCATGACCAGGAAACATCAACAAATTGCAATTCCTGGCTGTGGTTCGGGCTGGACGAATAAATCTCAGCTTTAGTTCTTAAATTCAACTTTATATTTTTAATCAGCAGCGGTTGTGGGCGGACGAATAACAATTCCCAACCTGCATAAAGCCCTGCCCGTTGTAGGCAATGCTAATGCGACACTTCACTTAAATTAATCATGACAGACAAGAAGTTTTTTGGACTAATGGGAAATGCTTCAAACTTTCTCAAGGGACTTACTCTCCTTGACTCATCCAATCATGGGTGGACAGAAAAATATTTAGACCCAAACACAGGACGACATTGGTTAAAATATATGATTGACAGAGACAATGGACGATATTTTAATTTAATGCTACTCACCCCAAAGCCCACGACAGAAGAAATGATTGACATCGCTTTTACATCTTCAGACAATGACGAAGTTGAAGGTGCTGTCCATAGACTATTTATAGAGGAAGAGGATGAAAAAATAGATTTTAGACCAGCACTTATTGAGCGTTTAAAAAAAATCGACATTTCACAACTTGACACAGAGGAAAAGAAAAATATTAAAACTATTATTCTAAACGGACACCTTACTGACAGAACAAACAAAAGAGAGGTTATAGGAAAACATTTTTCAGAAATTCAAAAAGACGTACAGTTTTTTAAGGAGACGGCTGACACCGCAGAACAAATTTTAAAACAACTTTAGTGAGACACTGAAGCACATGCCTACAACATTGGATTTTATGCAAGTTGGGCTTGACCAGCAAACATCAGCCAATTGCAAATCCAGGCTGTGGTTCGGGCTGAACAAACAACTTTCAACTTTAGTTCTTAAATTCAACTTTATATTTTCAATCAGCAGCGGTTGTGGGCAGACGAAATACTAATTCCCAACCTGCATAAAGCCCTGCTCGTTGCCTGTAATTTTATGACGACCCGACATTCCGCTAAAAGCATTTTTGACCCATTACTTCGACAGTTCTGCCAGGACACAGAGCAGATAGAGATTGACGAAAATTTTTCAAGTATTTTTTTACCGCATATAATGAGTGGTTATGACAAAGCCGATAAAAAAATATTTTACTTTGGCAGGGACACCAACGGCTGGTTACCGACAAAGAATTTAATGCAAAACTTCAAAGACCAACGGTTTGATAACTATATTGACGAAACAAGGAGTTGGATAAATGACTACGGTTTCCTTGACTACAATAAAAATGCCGCTTATGGCTTTTGGACACTGACTATGAAATTGCATCTAAGGCTAAAAGGCATTACAGACAACATAAGTATTGACAAAACATTTTATGACCACGACCATATAGACCTTTTAAATGACTTTGGCTATGGTAATACAAATGCAATTGAAGTTCAACAAAGTTTGCAAAATCAAGGAATTTGGCAAACACTTGACAAATCAAAATATCGGCAAGTAAAAGACAAATCAAAAATATTTGACAAGCTAATTCATTCAATCAAAGCATATCAACCAGACTTAGTTTTTATTTTTAATTGGGCTTGCAACGAGAAATTGTTTTTAGACGGTTTAAACTATAAAGAAGAAAAGTTAGACTTAGTAAAAAATCAGTTTTGGGTCTATACTTTGCACGACACAAATACAAAAGTAATCTGGACTATTCATCCAAGGACACTTTCATTTAATGGTTACAACACAGACGAATTAATTGACACGATTTTAAATGTCGTGTGACAAAAACTACAGGCATCATTGGGTTTGCTGCTATGCTGGCTGACGGAATAACAATCGGCTGCAAATCGCTATCAGCTATTATCGGGCAGACGAATTTCTATTTGGCTTTTTGTTGTTAACTTCAACTTCAGTTTTTCAATCAGCAGCGGTTCCGGGCTGGACATTATAAAATTCCAGCACAGCAGCAAGCCCTGCCCGTTGTGCGTAATTACATGGAAAAGCTAAAATATATATTAATAGAATTTACAAAAGCAGTCTCAAAGATTCATCTTTTAGGGACAATCAGTGACGAAATATTTGCAAATTTTCCAGCAAACTTGCCCCAAATAGTAAAAGATAGTTGGCGAGAAAAAACAAAAAAAATAATCTTTGCAGGAGATCCTAAAGAAACAATGAAACTGGATTTTAAAGACTATGGTTTTTTAGGCTCTTTAATTCATGTCTTGCCTTCAGAAGGAAAGGAAACCGACTTTCAGCAAGTGATTTTGCGGCAAGATTTAATAAACTACTTGGCACATCTTGAAGCCGTAATGCAGGATATACAGAGGTTTATTTTTACTAACAAACCAGAATTACTGCCAGAAGAAAAGGAAGTAAAATGGAAAGAAATTTCCGACAAGAAATCTGTCACAGAAATTTTAGACTTTATAATTAATAAACAACTTGAAAAATCGGGGTATGACAAGCTTACTTATCAGATAGAGCGTTTGAATAATAAGCCCTTTCTCTTCAAAATTTCAATTAAGAAAAAGGAACTTGAAAAACTCGACTTACTCATTGCCATAAGAAACTTGATCTTGCATAACGGCAATCGAATATCAAACGACTACTTGACTCTTAATCCGACTTCATCTTTTAAGGTTGGAGAGCAACTTGTTTTGACACGAGACGAAATAAATGAGGCTCACGTATTGATTCAAAGAGTAGCATATGAATCCTACGCAAGTGTAGGAAACATTTTATTCGGCATAGCAAAGGAAACATTGTACAATGAAATGTCATACAACCCTGAGCGATAACTACGCACAACATTGCATTGGCAATATGGCGGGGCGACGAATATATTCTCAGCTTTTGGTTCACTAATCAGCATCAGTTTCGGCAGACGAATAACGCCGAGCATCGGAATAAACCATGAGCTTTTGTATCTTTAATCAGCAGCGGCAACGGGCAGATGGAACATGGAATACCGCCACATCGCCAATGCTTTAACGTTGTATGCTACTTTAAACGACCATCAAGCTTCTATGTGGAAACTATTTAAAAGAGAAAACCCTATAGTTTTTAAATCTGTAACTATTGACGAATACTGCCCGACAATTACTTACGATTTTAAGATTAAGAATCTTCGTGACACTCACGTTGTCGACATATTAGCTATTTCTTTTCACGGGACTTATAGAGAGGGGGCGGCTGGTTCGCCAGATGCAGGACTAATGAAAGGCATAATAAAAACTGGAGTTTCTGTATTTGACCCTTTTGCATTGTTAATTGACTTGAGTGACTTAGAATATAATTGGGGTGACAATCTGGATTTATCTTTTGAGGAAGCAGCGCCAACAAAAACTGTTGTTCTAGTTGGTGAAAAATGCAGACGAGCAATGTCAACACTTTCTTTTGGAATTGATACAGAAAAAGACATTGTTGACAATGAATTTTTCTTTGACGTTTATGATAGGGCTTTGGAGAAACTCATCAATAAGCAGCAACCCCAATGAAAATAGTTGTAACTGAATATAAACAAGAGGATAATTGTAAGTGCCAGTTTTGCGACACAATTGTTGCTAAACTAACAGAAGATGCAATGATTCCATCGGCAGAAGAATGTTATAAAAGCGGAAATGTTCCAGTCCCAAATTTTGGCTGGTTTTGTTCACAAGACTGTGCAACTAAATACGAAAAAAAATATGACATAAAGTTTGCCCGTACTTCAGACGGAAAAGTTGACTATTATGCAGATGGTTTTTAGCAGCACAGAAAAAGCAGCATACAACAGGCAGTTTTGCGTCAGCAGGGGGCAACGAATAAATCCTCACCTTAATGCTACTATCAGCTACATATCCGGCTGACCGAACACGGATGAACAATAGAATATATTTTCAACTTTTGTAACTTTAATCGGCTGCAGTTCCGGGCTGGACGTTTTCCAAATGCCCTGCCGAACGCAAAGCTGTAGCCGTTGTGTGCAATTTCGTACAGTTCTGCATCGAAGTACAAATACCCTGACCAAAGATTATTGAGAATGACAAAATATAAATTACTTTTTTTGGCTCTCGCTCTCTGTACCCTCTCTTGGACGACACAAACTTCTAAATTCAAATGCAAATTATTGCCTGATGGAAAGTATCAGATTAAATACACTTTCAACTCCACAGAAAAACCCTCAATAATATCAATATCAAAAGATAGGTTCTCTAAATGCTGCAGTTTTCGTGATACACTTAGAGGCCAAATTAATTGGATCTATGATTGCTATTTTACTCTTAAGGTTGACGGAATATCACCTGACACTAGTAGCGAATTAAATAAGTTACTTCACCGTTCTTTTGGTGAACACTGCTTCGAATTAAAAAACTCAACAGAAGACACCATATTCTTTAGAACTACATACACAGGAAATGTGCACATAACTGTTAATGAAGGTCGATTTGTAAGAACAAAATAACTGCACACAACAGGGGTTTTGCAAAATACGGGCGACATAATATCGCCTTAAATACTGTTGTAATTCTGCCCGGCTTTTGTACCTTGGCCGTGTAAAACAAAAAGGTACGGCCAAGCGGGCGGACGGAATTCTAAGTCCCGTACTTCGCAAAGCCCAACCGTT
>NZ_VVIP01000067.1:182065-211014 GCF_009650435.1 Foetidibacter luteolus | reverse complement strand
AATAAATTTAAGGCAAAACTGCGAATGGCTGCCTTAAAAAATGTTGGTATAAACCAAGATTTTTAAGGTTAGGAAGATAAACCGGGCCATTGATATTGAAATCAAGTTTGAATTTTGTACGGTTGAACATCTTTTTTAAACTTTCGCGGCTTTAGTTTGGTGCATGTCCCTACGCATACAATATAAGTGAGTGCCACGCCCCTGTTGCGTGGCTTCACCGCACCAGCTTACCCGGGTCTGAAATGCCGCCCAATGAACCAACCGATGAAAGGATTGCGACGCAACGATGACCCCATGAAAAACCGGACACTGGTATCTAAATAATACTGGGTTATTGATTGTAAAAGAACCGGGAGCGGTTAATTTTTAAGTCACGCAGAATACCCGATTTGGGGTTTATAATGATACTGAAAGATTTATACAGGCCGATGGGCGTAATGTTGATGGCCATTTGCCAGCAATGCATTTCGCGGGTAATAAACATGCTGAGGGTTTGTATTTTCTTAGTCCTGAAATCGAAGTAGGTGTTGCCACCTATTTTCCATTTGGGGGACAGGCTGAAATCTCCGTTGATGCTTACGTTGGCGTTGGTTTGTGTTACATACCTGCGCAGGTTGGCGGTTAACGTACGGTAAAAACTTAACGCGAAGGACATCTGTATGTTCCAGGGCACATCAAAGTCAACAAACTCGGCAGGGTTTTGTCTCACGTAATCAAGCTGGCGTTGCTGCTCATCGGGTGTAAGCGTTTCATCGTAAGGCAGGTCTTCATCCTTTTTTTCGTTTTTGCTTTTGCTTTTCAGCGAGGTGGAAAGGGCAATGTTGCCACCGGTAATGCGGCCAATGTTGCCACGCTTCCAAAGCAACTTATCAATACGGCGGCCAAGGCTGTCCACATCGTATGGATCTATGGAAGTACTGCCGGTTATGTTTACATTGTTGAACAGTGTGCTGCGGAAAGTAATGCTCATGGCAGACCATTTTAGGCTGTCTGCAAAAAAGTTGTAGCCGCCGGTAATGCCTAAACCGTCAATCAGCCGTATTTTTTTGGCGCCGCCATCTTCCTTGGTGGTGTCGCTCTTGTCCTTCACCTTCATTTCAAAAAGGTTGTCAATGCCAAAGTTGAAGCCCCCAAAACGGCCTTCGGAATAGGAGCCGACCACGCCGCCCTGGAATTTGGAGAGCCTTTGTTTAATGGTGTCTTTGCCATTTGTTCCTACAACAACATCATAATAATAGGCTTTTGCAAGGTCTGGCTTGTAGTTGGCACTGATAAAGGGTTTTATTTCATGCCTTACTTTGGTGCTGCCAAAATTAAACGTACCGAATATGCGGGTGTTGGCGGAAAGGCCAAAGCTTACTTCTCTTGCTGTAAAAAAGCCACGGGTGTATTTGGTTGTAATAGTGTCCTGGTCTGCAAGCCATTGTTTTTCAATCTGCTGTCCATACCAACGTTCAGAGTAAGAAACTGAAGGTGTAATTAAAAATGGCCCAACCGGCGGCAGGGTTAAAGAAATAGGTATGCTGTGTTCTGCACCCCACTGGGCGGTATCCAGTATTTTGCTAAGATTAACAGCGGAATCGTAAAAAGAAATCTGGCTTAACAGTGTTCCATTATAGGATATGCCGGTTTTCTCATACCACTTAGGAGTGCCTACCTGTTCCTTTTTCTGAAACGGGTAAAACGTATTGGCGGTAAAATTTACCGTAGGCACGTTAAGGTTAACAATGCCGCTGCTGTTGTTTTGGTTATGGTTGGCGCTAACGTTGAGGATGTATTTGCCCTGGTCCCAGGTTTTGCCGTAAGTTATGGAAGAGCTAAGCTGGTTCTGGAAATTTCTTAACGCGTTATTGGTTACAAACTGGTTATACTTGGTGCTGCCGGCATTAACGCTGGCAGAAAAGCTGGTACCCGGCCTTGCCCGGCTGTCCATACTGTGACTCCAGGTAATATTAAAGCTTTGGTTAATGGTAAATTCCTGTTTGGAAAGGCTGGTGCCGCTGCTGCGGTTTAGCAGTTTGGTACGTTGAATGGCCAATGTAAGGGCACCGGTATATTTATAGCGCTTGTAATATTTAGGGTTAATATTAAGGCTCCAGCCACCGTAGGAGTAAATGTTGCTGCGCAGGGTAACATCCGCATAATCGTTTAGTACTACATAATATCCCAGCCCCTCCAGGCCAAGGCCAAAATCCTGGCTTTCTACAAATTGAGGGGGCAAAAGCCCACCATGCCTGCCACGATACAGCGGGTATATGCCAAATGGCAGGCCTACCGGTAATGGCACGCCTTCAAACTCCGGGAATGCGGGGCCGGAAATAGCCATTTTATTATTAATGATCTTTACTTTTTTGGCTTTAAAGGCAAAATGCGGCGTATCCAAGTTGCAGGTGGTAAAGCGGGTGCGGTAACCGTAAGCAACATCTTTATCTATTTTTTTTAAAACCTGGGCCTTCACAAACATCTCTCCTTCCTGGTAATAAGTGTTTTTAACCAGGCCGCGCTGGTTATCCATATTAAAATAAATGGTATCGCTGATGGAAGTGGAACCCGCTTGCGTTAGCTTAGGCAGGTTTAAGGCGCCTTTAGATGTATCCGACCCGCCAAACGCTTTAATAATATGTGTCTGCTGGTCGTAGGCAATGGTATTTGCCTCCAGCTTCATGTCTTTGTAATCGGTAACTGCTTTGCCGTATAATATAAATTGTTTGGTAGGTATAATAAGAACGGCCGAGTCTTCTGCTTCGTAGTTAACCGGTGCATCCAGCGAGTCACGGGAAATGGTAAGCGTGTCAATTGTAGGTTTCAGGCTGTCAGCCAGTCTTAAACTATCGGTAAGTAAAAGGCTTGTATCGGTAACAGGTTTAAGAGAGGTATCTCTTTTGATTTTTAGCAAAGTATCTTTCCGCGCCAGTTCAGCGGTATCTTTTGCCTTTTTGCCCTTTGTGGTATCCTGCTGATCTGTTAATAATTTGAAAAACTGTTTGTGGGTTTTACCCTTAGCAGTATTTTGAAGCGTTATTAATACACACAAACTGCACACAAGCCCGGCTAAAATGGTTTTTGATTTAACTTTATAACGCATCAAGTAATTGGTTGAAACAAAAGTAGGGGGATTTGGATAAATGATTTGTGAAGAAATAAGCTAAGAAAAGTTATTATGAAATTGAAAAAAATTCTTGTCTTATTCAGCCTTGCTGTAATTGCTACATTGTCTTCTTTTATTGAAGTTAAAGATGTTCCTAAACCGCAGGAAACCTTAAGGACTATTATTGTGGATGCCGGGCATGGTTTGCCAGACCCTGGCGCTAAGGGTAAATACAGCCATGAGTCTGCGGTAGCCTTAGCTGTGGCATTAAAACTGGGCAAACAACTGGAAGAAAACCTGCCCGGCTGTAAAATACTCTATACCCGTACAGACGAAAACCTGCCCAATGGCCTTACCAATAAAAATGAAGCCAACAGGTGGCGGGCCAAATTTTCCAACGATAACCGCGGCGACCTGTTTATAGCCATACACTGCAACAGTACACGGGCCAACTATCACCGCGAAAAAATTGGCACCCGTAAAGAAACATATTATAAGGGCAAGGGTAAGAAGAGAAAAAAGTATACCCGAAGGGTGCCCATTTACAGAAGCTGGACCACCCCGAGTGAAGTACAAGGCACCGAAACCTATATATGGGCTGTAAACAAGAATGATCAAAAGAAAGAATATGTAGGGTCTATGGCGGAAGACACGGAAGGCATGAGTGAGGAAGACAGCCTGGCCATAGCCAATTTTTTCGACAGCCCGGAAGCCAAAATACTTGCCTCTTTACGCACAAAAAAATACTTTGACAAAAGCAAGATGCTGGCGGAACTGGTGGAAGATGAATTTGTAAAAGGTGGCCGTTCTTCCCGCGGGGCAAAGCAGCGTAATGAGGAAGGCATTCTTGTACTGGCGGCTACGGCAATGCCGAGTGTATTGGTAGAAATTGGCTTTATTTCAAACCCGGAGGAAGAAGATTACATTAACAGCGATAAAGGGCAAAATGAAATTGTTTACGCCATCATGCGGGCTGTGTTGCGTTACAAAGAAAACCTGGGCGGCGGCGCTGCTGCCACAACAGCTTCGCAGCCATAATGCTGGCCTTATTTATAACCTTTTAATAAAAGAAGTACAGGATTTGCCCGACGGCAAATCTTTTTTTTGTGGGTACCAGCTACAGTATTTCATGGAATCTTCGTTGTGTCACTCACTTGTACGCCTGGTTCATTGGGCGGCTTTTCAGACCCGGATAAACAAGAACGGCAAGCATTGAATTTTCTCTTGCGCATCATCAACGAAGCAAATCATCAGCCTTTTACACATCAATAGACTGGTAACTTGTAACCGGCAACTGGTAACTTTCTTCCGGGTGAGGGATTGAAGCGTAAAGCCCACAGCCACGAGGAACGAGTGGCGAGGACTTGTAGCACAACCGAGGAAAAGCAACTGAATGTTGCTTTAACGAAGGTTGCGAACGCAGTTCTGCCCGGCCCCTTGCGCAGCTTGGGGGCACCCCCTGATTTAACTACCTTCCCGAATGCTGAACCCACTGCAAAAAAACATTACAGCGAAGTATAAACCTGCAATACCCCTTTCACAAATGTTTTATTAAAGCATAAAGAAATTTACGTACTTTAATGGTTATTAACTCCGTCAGCTCCAACAATGAAGTTCTCCGTCCCCAATATTGTATTGCTTGGCATCTGCATGGCAGTAATGGCAAGCCTCATTATTCTGAACATTTTTTATTCAGACAAATCAGGTATTTATAACAGTTCAATAACCACATTATCTTCAAAGGATTCAGGGTTGCTGTTACTGGAAAAAAGCAAAAGTGAATTGTTGCTTGCAGAAATTGAGTACCGAAGCTTTTTAAGTACACGGCAACCCCGTGATAGGGAAGCGTTTACCCGCCACCTGGATAACTTTATTACCAACCTTAATGGTATTTCCGCCCTTTCCCCCGGTTATATTACTAACCTGGAGGAACAGTTGCAGGAAAAGCTGGATATGGCCTTGCTTATTTCCAACCTAAAGCATTCCGCGGACTCTTTGTTAAACTCTGTAGACTCACAAACATTCAGGCCGGTTAATGAAAGTATCGTTCTTAACAGGCCCATCAGCTCCCAGGTATTGGAAAAGTATTTTGAAAATACTACCGATACGGTAAGAATTGTGCCGTTACGGCGTAAAAGAGGCTTTTTTAAACGGGTGGGAGAATTGTTTGGCGGAAACAAAAGTGCAGACAGCACGCAGGTGATACATAACAGTAACAGCACGCAGGGCATGGAAAGGGATAGTGTGCTTACTGAACCCTCGGAGAAAATAAGGGCATTATCTGCTAACATTACAAACTACTACCAAAAGCTTATTAACAGCGAAATTGAGCTTCGCAAAAGAATTGATGAAAAAGAAAAGCAATCCGCGGAAAAAAGTATTTCCATGCTGCAAAGCATGGAAAAAGAAGCATCCCGCCTGTTAAACAGCCTGCAAAGCATTCATGAAAGCAATATCGTTAACGCTGCGGGTAACCTAAGAAAAAGCGGCAGCCAAAGTAACCGGTTGTTTTATATATCGTTTGTAATTATAGGTGTGGTTACCGCCTTGCTGATTTACAGTATTTACAGGGCAGTTAAATACGAAAAAGAATTGCTGGCCGCTAAAGCAAAAGCGGACGAAATGGCCCTGCTTAAAAGCCGTTTTTTAAGCAACATGAGCCATGAAATACGCACCCCGTTAACTGCTATCATCGGCTTTACGGAATACCTGCAGTCAACAGGCATTAATAAAGATTCTCCGGAATACCTTGGTGTAATCAAAATTGCTTCAGAACACTTACTTTCCACTGTTAACGATATACTTGACCACTCGCGGCTGGAAGCAGGCAAAATAATACTGCGGGAAGAGCCTTTCCTGTTGAAAACCGTGGTGGATGAAACAATTTCGTTATACACACCGGCCGCTAAAAAGAAAAAGCTGCGTTTAATCGCCCAACGCAATTTTGATAATGACCTGGCTATTTCCGGTGATGCTTTCCGGTTAAAGCAGGTGCTTTATAACCTGCTTAACAATGCTGTTAAGTTTACACAGGAAGGCTTTGTAACACTTACTGTTTCTGTACAGCAATTGAAGGATGGAAATGCATTGCTGCAGTGCAGCGTGGCAGATTCGGGCATTGGCATACCTAAAGAAAGAATGAATTATATTTTTGAGGAATTTGCCCAGGTGGCCGATTATGATAAACGTATACGCAGAAGCCTTTCCGGAACAGGCCTTGGCTTAGCCATTTGTAAAAAGCTGGTCGAGCTGCAGGGAGGCAGTATTACCGCGGAAAGTGAACTTAAAAAAGGCTCTGTATTCAGGTTTAGCATACCCTGCAAATTAAGCCATCCATCGCTTGTACCGCAGATGCAGGATGAAGATATGCCCCACGCCGCTGAAGTATTGAAAGGAAAGAAAATATTGGTGGCGGAAGATTCTGATTTTAACATCATGCTTATCTCGCTGCTGCTTACCAGGTACCAGGTAGATTTTCATGTGGCCAAAGATGGAGAGCATGCGCTTAACCTTTACAATCTTAATAGTTACGACCTGGTGTTAACCGATATCCATATACCCAAGCTAAGCGGCTACCAGTTGGCTTATGCCATACGCAAGGATGAGGACCCGCAAAAAAACAGCATACCTATTATTGCGCTTACCGCCAGCCCTGTTAGCGATGACTTTGCCATGTATTACCAGGCTGGGATAAGCGATATAATGACAAAGCCTTTTAAAGAAGCAGAACTGAAAAGCAGGTTAGTGCATTATCTTAAGAATGAAGGCGCCAGTAATGGACATGCCGGTTAAAGCAGTTGCGAAAACTTGTAAAAGAAGAGGTACATATTTTCACCTGCCGCCTGCAACGGTTTGCAATTTCTTTTTTTCAAACTGCATATTGTGCAAAGTGCTGTAAAAGCCACCGCGGGCCAGTAATTCTTCATGTGTGCCGGTTTCCTTTATTTCGCCCTTGTCCAATACAATAATCTTATCTGCTTTGCGGATGGTAGACAAACGGTGAGCAATAACAATAGCTGTTCTGCCCGAGATCAATTTTTCAATGGCCTGCTGTATCAGTTGCTCGCTTTCTGTATCTATGGAAGAAGTTGCTTCGTCAAGAATTAAAATGGAAGGGTTAAACAGCAGCGCCCTTATAAATGAAATAAGCTGCCGCTGGCCAAGGCTTAAGGTATTGCCACGTTCCATTACATTGTAGCTGTAGCCGCCAGGCAGCCGCATGATAAAATCATGTACCCCTATAAGTTTTGCGGCTTCAATAACTTTCTCTTTGGTAATGGCAGGGTTACGCAGTGTAATATTATCCATAATAGAGCCCGAGAAAAGGAAAACGTCCTGTAACACAACTCCTATACTGCCCCTTAGCGTATCAATTACATAATTGTTGATGTTAACCCCATCAACTTTTATCTCTCCCTTTTGTATATGGTATAACCTGTTCAGCAAACTAATGATAGAAGTTTTTCCGCTGCCGGTATGGCCAACCAGCGCAACAGTTTCGCCTGGCTGAATATTGAAACTGATGTTTTTAAGTACATACCGGTCTTCCACATAAGCAAACCACACATGCTTAAATTCTATCGCTCCGTTAATATGCGGAGTGTTTACAAGCGTGGAAGCATCCTGTACGGGTGTGGTGTCTGTATTGTCCATTACTTTAAAAACACGTTCAGCCGCAATCATGCCCATCTGTATTACATTGAATTTATCAGCTATTACCCGCAGCGGTCGGAATATCTGGTTTAGGAACAGTATAAACGCCGTTAGCTTGCCAGCCAGGCTTATGTTTTGTGCATTACCGGTAACCTTTCCAGCCAGCCACCATACCAAAAGCCCCATACTAACAGCAAGCACAACTTCCACCACCGGAAAGAAAACAGAGTAAGCAAAAATTGCTTTGATATTGGCATTGCGGTGCTGCCGGTTAATTTTTTCAAACTTGCGATACTCTCTTTCTTCCGCGGCAAAAGCCTGTACAACATACATGCCTGTTAAGTGTTCCTGCACAAAAGCATTTAGGGCTGCCACCGCGTTACGCACTTTAATGAAGCTTTTATTTACGCTCTCCTTAAAATAATAGGTGGCTATCAGCATTACCGGAAAAGGTACCAGGCTTATAAGGGTAAGCTTCCAGTCAATCCAGAACATGGTGATAAGCGTAATAATGATAGAGAGCAAATCGGCCAGTATGGGAAGCAGGCCATCGGAGAAAATATCGTTTATGCTTTCTATGTCGTTGATGGTCCTGGTAGTAAGTGTACCGATAGGTGTGTTGTCAAACTGGCGCAGGTTAAGGCCGAGAATTTTTTCAAATATGGCAATGCGCATGTCACGCACAACCACCTGCCCCATCCACGATGTAATGAAAGAAAACAGGAAACGTACAATGGTTTCAACCAGCAGAAAAACTACCTGAAAAACTGTAACGGCCATTATAAAATTCCATGCGTTGCCGGTATCTGTATTAAAGAGAAACAGCTTAAGCCATGCCGGCGCCTCTGCATGGCTGCCAGGGCTTGATTTATCTACTGTAAGCTGTATAAGATAGGGCCTTACCGGTGTAAAAACAGCCAGTACGATGGCCATAATAACACTGCTGTAAAAGGCAAGCCTGTAAGGCTTTACAAAATGAAACACCCTGTGCAGTACTGAGAAATCAAATATCTTCTTTTTTACTTCTTCCGCCATACTATAGGTTGCAAAAGTAACAAGATAAAGAGATTGCCAAATGTCAAAAGTTAAAGTAAGCCATGCGGCATTATCTTTTGGTGATATGTTTTACAGGTGCAGTGTAGGGTAAATTTGATACACATACTCTAACTATAGCCGGGCTGAAAAGCCGCCCAATGGACAGAAAGATGAAAGGATTGCGACGCAACGATGATGCCATGAAAATATGTCGCTGGTATCTAAAAGGCTGTTGGTATCTGTCCATTTTTTAAGCGTACTGTTTCTGCAAAAACGACCAACATTTGACATCCGTCATTTACGAAAAACGCTAAGAAAACAGAAATTAAATTTCAAATTCTTTCTGCACAAACAGATGTGCATTAATATCTGAAAACTTTTGTCAACTGTGTATAAATGGCCGTATTTTGTTAATGAAAGCCAACTTATGTGGAAATACCTGTGTTTAGTGTGTAGCGGGTGTGAAATGAAATAGAATAAATATAAAAATCAAAAAAGCTTTTTTCGGCAGCAGGCAGGGTTTATATTCGCCCTCCCTTACTCAATGGGATAACAATTTAGAAACGTTGCGGCTATAATTTCTTAACATTAAGAGTGGCTTATAACCCTGAGAGGATGGTGAACTGAAGTTTACTAACCCGAAGATTTTTTTGTATAATGGACCTGACCAATTTAAATAAAGACCGGAAGAACAGAAGGAAGCCTTCAATTGACCTTAGCACGATGATGTACGGCAAGGTGCCGCCCCAAGCCAAAGAACTTGAGGAGGCCGTGCTGGGCGCCATTATGCTGGAAAAAAGCGCTTTTGATACCGTGGTGGAAATACTGCGGGCAGAATGCTTTTACGTAGATGCCCACCAGAAAATCTTCAAATGTTTTCAATCGCTGGCGCAAAAAAGTATGCCTATTGACATACTTACCGTGGTAGAAGAATTGCGTACCAAAGAAGAGCTTGAAATGATTGGCGGCCCTTACTTTGTTACCAAGCTTACCAATACGGTTGTATCTACCGCCAATATTGAAGCGCATGCAAGAATAGTGCTGCAAAAATTTATTCAGCGTGAGTTAATACGCATCAGCGGAGAGATTATCGGCGATGCTTACGAGGATAGCACAGACGTGTTTGACCTGCTGGACGATGCGGAATCAAAAATGTTCAACATTACCAACAACTATCTTAAAAAAGATTACCAGGAAGTGGGTAATGTACTGGCCAAAACCCTTAACCGTATTGACGAACTTCGTAAGAAGAGCGACGAGATTTCCGGCGTGCCAAGCGGGTTTCCATCGCTTGATAAAGTTACTTTCGGCTGGCAGCCAACAGACTTAATCATTCTTGCCGCAAGGCCCGCGGTAGGTAAAACAGCCTTCGCGTTAAACCTTGCCCGCAATGCTGCCATGAACCCTACCAAGCCCACACCCGTTGCGGTGTTCTCACTTGAGATGGGCGCCTCGCAGTTAGTGCAGCGTATGCTTAGTGCGGAGAGTGAAATACACATGGAAAAAATTGCACGTGGCAAGCTGGAAGAACACGAATACCAGCAATTGCAAAAGAAAGGTATTGCCAGGCTGGAAAGCGCCCCCATTTACATTGATGACACCGCGGCGCTGAACATTTTTGAATTCAGGGCTAAGGCCAGAAGGCTGGTAAACAAACATAAGGTAGGCATCATTATTATTGACTACCTGCAGTTGATGAGCGGCAGCAACGATAAAGGCAGCAACCGTGAGCAGGAGATAAGCACTATTTCGAGAAACCTTAAAGGCCTTGCCAAAGAACTTAACATACCCATCCTGGCACTTAGCCAGTTAAGCCGTGCGGTAGAAACACGTAAAGAAAGCAAGATGCCGCAATTGAGCGACTTACGTGAATCCGGCGCCATAGAGCAGGACGCGGACATGGTAATGTTTATTTACCGCCCGGAATACTACGAAAACATGAGCAATGAAATGGGCGAAAGCACCAAAGGTGAAACCCATGTTCGTATAGCCAAACACCGTAACGGCGCCCTTGAAACCATTAAGCTGAGGGCCCTGTTGCATATTCAGAAATTTGAAGAATGGGATGCGGACAATGGTATCGGCGGCATGATGGGTGGCGGTAGCTGGAAGCCGGTTGCACCTGCACAGGGACCGTCTAATTTTGGCGGTGGCGCCCCAGATGATGGTGGGGGCAAATTCTTTATACAGAAAGGCAGCCGCATGAACAGCGGCGAATTTGACGATGGCTTTGAAGGCGATGCACCATTTTAGCAAATCATCTTACCAAAGGATCAATTGTTCCGCCCGTAGTACACGTTGTTATAAACAAGAATTTTTATGGGCCAGGCGACTGGAACTACTATGAGGCTTTACTTGCGTCGCACTCTTGTACGTCCTGTATTTCTCTTCGCCATTGTGCAGCAGGCTTCAACTGTTCAATGTTCTATTGTTCAACGTTCAAGGTTAGCGGCTGCGCCGCTTTACAGAACTATGTAGCTAACAGTGGTATAACAACACCTGCTCAGGCTAACATTTACCGGGTAGCTTTACAATTCAAACTTATAGCCCACTCCTTTTACTGTTGTTACGCAATCAACACCTAGTTTCTGGCGTATTTTACGTATGTGAACATCTATGGTCCTGTCGCCTACAATTACATCAGTTCCCCATACCTGGCTTAATATTTCGTTGCGTAAAAACACACGGCCGGGTTTGGAAGCCAGCAGGTACAGCAGCTCAAATTCTTTTTTGGCCAGTACAATTTCACTGCCGTTAATGGCAACAATAAAGCGTACAGGGTCAATGGTTATGTTGCCAACAGTAACAGTTTTACCATCTTCCTTGTTAATCCGGCGAAACAAGGCATTTACCCTGCTAACCAGCACTTTAGGGCTAATGGGTTTGCTTACATAATCGTCCGCGCCGGTATCAAGGCCTTTAATGTGCGAAGATTCATCGCTAAGGGCTGTAAGAAAAATAATCAAGGTATCCTGAAAGGCTGGTAACGACCGCAGCAACTGGCAAACTTCAATACCCGTTTTGTAAGGCATCATAATATCCAGTATTATCAGGTCGGGCTGTAGTTTGCGGGCCTGTTCCACAGCATCGTTGCCATCTTTGGCTGTATAAGTTTCATAGCCTTCCTTAGCAAGGTTATAGCTAATTATCTCAAGTATATCCGGTTCATCGTCAGCAATTAATATCTTTTTAGCCTTGTTTTCCATTAACAATATGTTTACACAAAAATAATTTTACAACCCTCGCGGATAGCTAACGTTTCATTATATAATTGTTAAGCGTAGTAAACGTAGCTTTGGTAAACTTTTTGCAAAGTATAAAGAAATATATGAACGTTAGAATGAGAACACTTTTAACCGCGACCTTTTTCCTAAGCCAGATAACTGCTGCCGTATCCCAATCCGCCGCCACTGAAAAAAGTGAAATACCGCTGATGCGGCAGATATATCACCAGAATATTGATAAATCACAACAGGAAATATTCTCACTGGATGGCACTAAAGACGACATGTTTAAGCCCTCCGCCGATGAAGAAATTAACCTACAGATTAACCATGCGGCCACAATAGAGATAGATAAGTTACAGGATTTATTGGAATCAGACTCAACTTTTGACAACAATGAAAAAATAAAATACCTGCGCAGCCTTCGGGATTTGCTGGCGGCATTCGCCTCAGATTTCAAATCCAGGCGGCTAAAAGGGGCTTTGTTTATTGACGTTGTGGAAGCTTTTAAAGAAAGTATGCAACTACAGCGGAACAATGAGAGTTTGCTGCCCGTGATTAAAAAGAACCAGATGGAAACAGGCGAAATACTGATGAAGTGCTTTGCTTTTAAGGAGAATGTTGGCGCAGCGGATTGCAAAGACGAACTGTTACTGAAGTATTGCGACCGGCACCCCGATCGTATTTTAGTCACCCTGAGCAATAACCAGCAGGTACCCTTTAGGGACAGCCTGATTATAAAAACCGCTTATACCCAGCAGGAAAACCTGTACAATTTTGCCGCGGCCCCTAATTCTTTCGCCAGCAAAATTGCCGGCGTGGATGAGCCCCTGGTACGCATTATAAGCAAAATGGCCAGGATGAAAACAGGCCGCCAGTATTTTCCTTTCCTGGATAACCTGTACAAGGGCAAGGTAACTTTTGAAGAGATTGACGCCGTAATGGAAGACGATGAAAAATATTACAGCCTGCTGGTTAAAACCGAGCTGGATTATGCCAGCCGCCTGGTAAAAAGAGATACACCCATGGCCATGCAAACGCTAACCAATAAGCTGGCCATAAAAGGCAAGGAAGTGTACATTAATGAAATAAATGGCCTGCATGAATTACCGGATAATGTAAGGTTTAAAAAGATAGATAAACTTAGCCCGCAGGAGTTGTATTACCTGGCCGTACTGGGCGAAGAAGAGATTTACACTTCCAGTTACGTACGTGGCGTATATCCCAGGCTGTGGAAGGCTAAACTGAAAAAAGGAGACAGCTTATTAATGAGTGTCTCTTTTGATCATTTCAAGAAGTTTATTAAGGTTGCAGCCAATTATAATACCCTGGATGATTTTTTGGGAAAGATGGAACAAGAGAACGCTGAATTGCTGATGAAAGCGTTTGTTAACAGGCTTGATAAAAAAACGGGTGTAGATAGCCTGGAAGATGCCGTAGATGTGGCCAACTCTTTTGCCAGTATCTACGATAACAAACTGAAAAGCCTTATTTTAAACCAGGTAGGTTATAACCTGCAGCAGGCGAAGCAAACACATAACCTAAAGGCGGAACGCATTTACAGCATCCTGAATACCATTTTCCTGTCAAACGAGCCGGATAGTAAAATAGACCTTACTGCTTCACTGGGCATTCCTCCTGTTTATACCATGCCCAACAAGTTGATGAAGGATACCGCCGGAAGAATTATAATACAGCAATTTTTTTATGGGGATAAGGATGGAAAAAACGTATTTAACGCATTTCTCGGGCATGTAAGCAATGGCAACTGGAAAATCATTAACAACCCGCAATGGGTTGAAGTGAGATCTTTAAAAGGAACGCCGGTAACCATATTTTCCAACAGGGCGTTAGATGAGGAAAAGGGCCTTGATGAAGAAGCGCAAACTGCCATGCGCACCTACATGTCTGACCATGATTTGCAACCCAGCATGATAATACACCGTGGGCACAGTTATTACCTTAATACCACGCTTAAATACCTGCAGCCTTCCGCACGGGTAATATTGTTGGGTAGCTGCGGTGGTTACCAGAGCCTTAGCACTGTATTAAATACCTGCCCTTCGGCGCAAATTATCTCATCCAAACAAACAGGAAGCGGCTTAATAAACGGCCCCATGATTGATGTGATTATCGAAACGCTGCGTAGCAGCAAAGACCTTAACTGGCCTGTAATGTGGAAAGGGCTGGAGCAAAGGCTTAATAACCCGCTGTTTGCAGATTATGTTCCACCGTATAAAAACCTGGGTGCAGTGTTCATTATGGCGTATAAAAAGCTGGAAGAGAGAGAAGCAGAAATGGAAAATTGAGTTACCGGGTTAAGACCATAGCTGCAGATTTTAATAAGCTTTTTGATGATGGCGTGTTGGTGATGGTATTTGCAGAATTGCCATAACCTATACTGTGGGAAAAGCTGCGTATTGAATCCAGACGCACACGAGTGCGACGCAAGTAAAGCCCAATGCTTGTCCTGCCGCCGGGCCCATAAAAATTCACTTAACCCAGCAACCTGTAACCAGCAACTGGTTTACGAACTCTTTTTAGCCAGCGGAATTTCTATGGTAAATGTACTGCCCTTGCCCAGGGTACTGTCAACCTTAATCTTTCCTTTGTGGGCGTCAACAATGGTTTTTACATAGCTCATGCCCAGGCCAAAACCCTTAACGTTGTGCACGTTGCCGGTGTGGGCACGATAGAATTTTTCAAAAATACGCTTAACGGTTTCTTTGCTCATGCCAATGCCATTGTCTTCAATGCGTATCACCAGGTTTTTGCTGGTGCTGTGGGTAGAAACGCGTATGTGCAGGCTTTCCTTGGAGTATTTAACGGCGTTATCCACCAGGTTGTTTATCAGGTTGGTAAAGTGTACTTCGTCGGCAATAATAAGGTCGTTGGATGCATTCAGCAGCATTTCGGCGGAAGCGTTCTTTTCCTGCAACTGCAGGTCAAAATTGCTCATTACCCTGGTGATAATTTCATGCACGTGAATATCCCGCATGTTCATTTTGATGTCTTGCCGCTCCATTAAGCCCGCCTGCAGAATGGTTTCCACCTGCTTGTTCATGCGCTTGTTTTCTTCTTTAATAATGCCGCTGAAGTACTGCATCTTTTCTTTATCCGCCTGCACTTTTTCATTCTTCAGCGCATCCACCGCCAGCGATATGGTGGCCAGGGGCGTTTTAAACTCATGCGTCATGTTATTGATAAAGTCGCTTTTTACCTCGCTAAGTTTGCGTTGGTTAAGCATGGTACGTAACGTAAGGTAAAAGGCTGCTATAATAACCAGTGTAAAAATACCGGCCATAATAACCATCCAGGTAAGCGATTGCCACAGTTGCGATTTTATGTCCGGTATAATAATCCAAAGGTTTTCATAAGCCATCAGGCCCTCCATCAGCGATCCGGTTTCCGGCACAATGGGAATAAGGCATTGCCGGTTATTCAGTGTATCGCCGTATTCACTTTTAAAATTTTTCGATTGCAACTCCACCAGGTAATCGTCGGAGTTGGATGTGATGGCATATTCAAAACGCAGGTATTTAAGACCTTCAACGGCCAGGGCATTCTTTATTTTTTCGTAGATCTCGTAATCGGTATAACGTTGAGAAATGGTGGGTGGTTTAATCAGGTTAAACCTTAAATCTTCCGGCAGCAGCCCAAAGTTATTCTTTCGCTTCAGCCGCATAGATGGCCCCCCGGAAGCCTGGTTGCTTAACTCCTGCATTACAGAAAAACCGGCCTTGTTTACACTGAACAAAAGCTGCTCTTCCCTTACCAGTAACAGGTTTTTAAACCAGGAAATCTGAATGGCGATAATACCCAGCAGCGAAAGTGTGATTAGCAAAACAATTACCGGTAAAATTTTCTTCATCGTGGGCAAAAATAATTTATGGCTTACAGGCAGTGCAGCCGTTGGGTGCTATTTGTCTTCTTTTTAACAGGTATAAATATCAGTATAATTAATTTCACCGTTGAAACGAAATTTGGTAATTTAATACTATGGCAGAAATTCTCCCCGGAAAAATATTGATAGCAGACCCTTTTCTGAAGGACCCGAATTTTATGCGTTCCGTTGTTTTCCTGTGCGATCACCAGCCGGAAGGCAGTTTTGGCTTTGTTGTTAACCGCAAATACGAGCAGGTAATCGGAGACCTGGTACAAGACCTTGAGGGCTGCGATTTTCCTGTTTTTTACGGCGGCCCCGTGCAGCAGGATACTGTACATTTTTTGCACCAATGCCCGCATTTGATAACAGGCGGCGTAGAAATTATTAATGGCATTTACTGGGGCGGCGAGTTTGAGGAAGTGGTAAAATACATTAATACCAACCAGTTACAGCCTAATATGATACGTTTTTACATTGGGTACAGTGGCTGGGGTGAAGGCCAGTTGGCCGGCGAGTTAAAAGAAAAAAGCTGGCTTACCACCGATGGCAACAAAAAGCTGGTGTTTCACCGCCATACAGATTTAATTTGGCAGGATGCCCTGCGGCAACTGGGTGGCGAGTATGAGCAGCTTATCAATTATCCTATAGACCCGCAACTGAATTAAGCAGGAAAATTTTATGGGCCCGGCAGCAGGACAAGCATTGGGCTTCGCTTGCGTCGCACTCTTGTACGTTTTGTCCGCTATTCAGCAGCCTTGCCAGCCCGGCCACAGCTTTTTTGCAGATCTTTCATCTAAAATTGTACTTGCACCAACGTACTTCTAACTTCGTTTTTTTACATCGTACATCCCACATCTTACATCGTACATTTAATATTATGCTTCAAAACAGTATTACCCAGCTATTCGGCATTACCTATCCAATAATACAGGCCGGTATGGTTTGGGCCAGCGGCTGGCGTTTGGCCAGCGCTGTAAGCAATGCCGGGGCCCTGGGCCTAATAGGCAGCGGCAGTATGTACCCCGATGTATTAAGGGAGCATATTCAAAAATGCAAGGCGGCAACCAACAAGCCTTTTGGGGTTAATGTGCCTTTACTGTACCCTGACATTGAAAAACACATAGACATTATTATACAGGAAGGTGTAAAGATTGTGTTTACTTCTGCCGGTAACCCCAAAACCTGGACGGGCATTTTGAAAAGCCAGGGCGTAACTGTTGTACATGTGGTAAGCAGCAGCCGGTTTGCCAGGAAAGCGCAGGACGCCGGGTGTGATGCTGTGGTGGCAGAAGGTTTTGAGGCGGGCGGCCACAATGGAAGAGAAGAAACCACCACCATGGTATTAGTGCCGGCAGTAAAAGCAGCTATAACTATTCCTTTAATTGCGGCTGGCGGCATTGCCAACGGCAGCCAAATGCTGGCGGCTATGGCATTGGGCGCAGATGCTGTACAGGTAGGCAGCCGGTTTGTGTGCAGTAATGAAGCTTCGTCTCACCCGGAGTTTAAAGATGCGGTGGTAAAAGCAGAAGAAGGCGATACCCTGCTAAGCATGAAAAAAGTAGTGCCGGTGCGCCTGCTAAAAAATAAGTTCTTCCAGGCTGTTAAGGAAGCCGAAGCTGGCGGGGCCAACAATGAGGAGTTGGTGCAACTGCTTGGCCGGGGGCGAGCTAAAAAAGGCATGTTTGAAGGCAATCTTGACGAGGGGGAACTGGAAATAGGCCAGGCCAGCAGCCTGATAGCCGATATTAAACCTGCCTCGGATATTGTTAGCCAAATGTGGCAGGAGTTTGAGCTTGCCAGGAAAGCATTGTGCCTTAATGCATAAAATAAAACCGCCGGGCTTACGGGCCCGGCGGCATATATATTATAGTTTCAAGGGTTACTGTTAGGGTTAGGGTGTTTAAGGTTAGGTTGAAAAATCCAGGTTAAGGTTGAAAATAAGGTTAAGGTTGAAAATTCTGGTTGGTTGCCCAAAACAATGGGTGTTTTTTATATGTTAGCGTCTTTATTGTCATTCTTAAATCCTGGTGCAAGATAAAAACCTCAGAAGCGGAAGGCAATGTGTTTTTCCTCAAATTTTACTGTGATTTTTCACGGTGCCTGCGCCGGTTAGTGCCTTTGCTTTACTGTGGCCGCAGCAACGCCGTAAAGCGCTGCTGCATCATCTGTTTTTCAACTGTAGCCATAGTGTGTTTTTGTATATGTTAGCAAGGAAACCGGGTGCAAATTACAAGCGCACACAGGCGCAGCAAATGGTATTTTTCAGGAAAAATGCTGTGATTTTTCACAGGGCAGTCAACGTGGCAGGTAAGTAGTTGGCAAGTAACAGGTAAATGCTTTAAACAGCGGCTATTGCCGGTTTTAAACGATTATTCAATTTAAGTGTGCATGCTTACGCTGCATCTTTTTTCAGCAGCCTCTTCAGCCGCTCGGTTTCGGCCTTCTTCACAAAGTTTTTAATGTAGGTGTCTATGTTATCGTTGGGTATCAGTTGGCCGTTGTTATCAAAGCGGCAAAGTTTGGCAAATGGTATCAGTTGGCCTTTCTTTTCCGGTACGCCATACTCATCGCCGTAAGCGGTAAAAAACTGCAGGGCAGCCAGTTCAGGCCAGCGGATAAAATCAACATCACGCAGCAGTACGGGCAAAAATGAAAAGCCGGGATTGGCTTTTTGCAGCTCAAAAAAGCGGTTTACTTCGTGCTCCTTAATAAAAGACGAATCTATAAAAGCGGCGCTTACCAGGAGCACGGCAAAATCGCTTTGGGCTACCGAGCCCTGTATCTGGTCAAACCAACCGCTGCCGGTTTCAATATGGCGGTCTGTCCACAATTGCCATTGGGAATGTGTGTCAAGCTGTTCGTTAAAGATGTCAAAGTATGTTTTGTCTTTATGGGCATAGGATATAAATGCGGATGGCGGACCGGCTTGCAGCACATTTTTTTCGCCACTTAAATCTTTCATTTGCTGCGCTTCTTTAGCGGGCTTTTCCTGGGGGCTTACAATGGTGATGGGCTTTTCAAAAACAATGTCTTTTACCCTTTCCTTGCCATCAACAGTTCTTATGGCAGACACTTTAAGCACCAGCGGAAAAGTACCGCTTGCCAACGGCGTTACATAAAACACCCATTCAGTAAAGCTGTCTGCATCAACCGGTTGCTCTGTGGCGCTGACTGATTTAATGGCGAATGCCGGGCTATCCGCAAGGTCAATCAGTTCTACACGCATCAGGCCCGCAAGTTTAATGCGGTCAACTTTTGCATCTTCTGTAAATGTATCGTCATCTTTTATGGTAGCTTCATCTTTGCCAATGCGTACTATGCATTTTTGCTGCTTTTTAACCACCATGCTGCCGGGTATATCGTATAAAATTTTGCCTTCGTCCAGCAGTGGTTTTTGGGCTGTTTTTTTTGGCCGGGATGCTTTTGGTTTTGCAGAGGTGCCCCCTCTTGTTATACTGTTTTTTTTGCCGTCGGCGCCGCCCGTTCTAGTCGTCACTGTATCGTCCGGCGGTTCAGCGCCTGCGGGCTGCGGCAATGCGGTTTCTACGCCTGAAAGCCGCTGTTGTTTTTGAAAAGCCTTTATCAGTTCCTGCACTTTTTCTTTAGAAACCCCGCCTGTACCGGTATCTGTTAACAGGTTAACTGAAACATAATTGGCAAAAGCTTTCTGAAAAACTGAAAGGGCCTGCGCTGCGGCTTCTGCAGCCAGTTCATTAGCGGAATATTTACCTAACAGCGTATTAAACTCCTTCACCAGTTTTTTGAATGCGGCGGTTTTGGCGGCAACAGGAAAACGTTTTTGTATTTCCTGTATAAGGGCCAATGTTTTCTTAAAGAGCGCTGTTATATCCATAATAATTCTTTTTTTGATAGCCGGCTGTGGTGCTGATAATAAAGATAATCAGTGTTTTTAAAGATACCCATTGCTCTTTTATCACTTGTTTTTCTACGGCAGCGGCACATAAACCTGCCCACAAACACCCAACAGGTTTCACCACCGGGTGAGGGATTGAAGCGGTTACCCCGCTGAAGCCATCGCAGCATGGCCTTTGTGGCGGAGTAATAGCGGAAAGCCCGGCCCCTTGCGCAGCTTGGGGGCACCCCATGATAATGTTAGATGTATGATGTGGGGTGTACGATGTAGCAAGTACGCAGTACTTAAATATTTAAGATGTTAGGAATACGATAGAAAAAAGTTGCCCGCCTCTCCCTCTCACCATTTACCACTCACCCACTTGCCATCAATAATTTTGGATGCACGATTTTAGGCGCAAGCACCTCAAATCAATCATCGTGTCACACCCAAGTACCTCGTACTTCTAACTTCGTACTTAATTCCCTGCCCAGCCTTCCCTGTCAAGGTTGCGGTAATGTATGGCTTCGGCAAGGTGTTCGGCTTTTATATCGGGGCTGGCGGCAAGGTCGGCGATCGTGCGGCTGACTTTTAGAATCCTGTCATACGCCCTGGCGCTAAGGTTTAACCTTTCCATGGCCTTTTTAAGCAGGGCTTCGCCGGCTGTATTAATGGCGCAAATTTCTCTTAACTGTTTACTGCTCATTTGGGCATTGGCGTACATGCCCGGGCTGTTTTTATAGCGCTCATTTTGCAGTTCCCTCGCTTTTATTACACGTTCTCTTATCGCTTCAGAGCTTTCACTTTTGCTGTTGGAATTGCTCAGTTCGCTAAATGCCACAGGCGTTACTTCCACATGCAGGTCAATCCTGTCCAGCAACGGGCCGGATATTTTGTTCAGGTATTTCTGCACGGCGCCTGGCGGGCAGGTGCACTCTTTTTCGGGATGGTTGTAAAAGCCGCAGGGGCAGGGGTTCATAGAGGCGATGAGCATAAAATTGGCAGGAAAATCTATGGCCATTTTTGCCCTGGAAATGGTTACCCTTCTTTCTTCCATGGGCTGCCGCATCACTTCCAGCACGGTACGCTTAAATTCCGGCAATTCATCAAGAAACAACACACCATTATGGGCCAGTGAAATTTCTCCGGGCTGTGGTACACCGCCACCGCCTACCAGTGCCACGTCGCTTACCGTATGGTGCGGAGAGCGGAATGGCCGTTTACTTACCAGTGAACTGTTTTCGGGCAGTTTGCCTGCCACGCTGTGAATTTTGGTGGTTTCCAGCGCTTCGTGCAGGCTTAGTGGCGGCAATATAGTGGGCAGCCGTTTGGCCAGCATGGTTTTGCCTGCGCCGGGCGGGCCTATCAGTATGGCATTGTGGCCACCGGCAGCGGCAATTTCCAGCGCCCTTTTAATATTGGCCTGGCCCTTAACATCGCTAAAGTCTATGTCAAATTCGTATTGGCTGCTAAAAAATTCGTCACGGGTATTCACCTCAACGGGCTGCAGGCTGTTTTCGTTGGCAAAAAAATCAATTACTTCCTTAATGTGCGATACGCCATATACCTGCAGGTTATTTACCATACCTGCTTCCCGGGCATTTTGTTTGGGTACAATCAAGCCCTTAAACCCTTCTTTGCGGGCCTGTATGGCAATGGGCAATGCACCTTTTATCGGCTGCACGGTGCCATCAAGGCTAAGCTCACCCATAATTACATAATCGCTCAGGCGTTCCGGTTCATCAATTTGTTCGCTGGCGCCAAGTACGCCAATGGCAATGGGCAGGTCAAAGGCAGATCCGCTCTTTTTTATGTCTGCAGGGGCCAGGTTTATTACCAGTTTGGTACGCGGCATGTGCAGGTTGTTGGTTTTAATGGCGGTTTCCACACGCTGCAGGCTTTCTTTTACGGCGCTGTCCGGCAGGCCAACAATAAAATAATTCTGGCCATTGCTTACGTTTACTTCAACCGTTATCGTAATTGCTTCCACACCATAAACGGCACTGCCAAATGTTTTTACAAGCATACGGATTGTTTGATGATACTGTTTTTATCCCGGTTTTGCGCCCTTTTCTTGTCACAGTTATTACACTGCGGGTGACTAAAGTTTAGGGGGTGCCCCCAAGCTATCGCAAGGGGTCGGGCAGAACTGCGTTCGCAACCTTCGTCAAAGCAACATTTAGTTGCTTTTTCTCGGTTGTGCTATTACTCCGCCACAAGGCCATGCTGCGATGCCTTCAGCGGGGTAACCGCTTCAATCCCTCACCCGGTGGTGCAGCATGTTGCTTCTTTTGTTTACAGGCTATAGGGCAGCCCTGCGGCCCAAAAGAAGCACCTGTTTTAGCGGGGCTCAAAGTAAAGATTATTCATCAAAACATTTGTGCCAGCACTGCTGTATTAAAAAGTTGGCTTTAAAATTTAAGCCATAATGTACCCGCCCAGGTGGCATAACCCGGTTTCATACCTTAAATAGTCATATAACCCCTTAAAACCCTTTTACATAAAATATTTCATTAACAAAACCTTTCCTACATTTGTTGCCTTATGATGGCAATGGAATACAATACCACAAGAAACCATCTTGTGATGAGAGAATATGGAAGGCATATTCAGAAAATGGTGGAATACCTGCTTACTGTAGAGGACCGTGAGAAAAGGCAGTTGCAAACCAAGACGGTAATTGAGTTGATGGGATTTTTAAACCCGCACCTGAAAAATGTGGAGGATTTCCGGCACATGCTGTGGGATCACCTTTTTTATGTGAGTGATTTTAGGCTGGATGTTGACAGCCCTTACCCGATACCGCAGAAAGAAACCTACAAGGCTAAACCGGATCCTATAAAGTATCCCAAGCGCTACCCGCGTTACTCGCACCTGGGTAAAAATCTGGAGCTGGTAATTAATAAAGCCCTTAAAGAGGAAAACCCAGAAAAGAAAGCCGGGTTTGCGCACTCCATAGCCTACTACATGAAACTGTCTTACAGCAACTGGCATAAAGAACTGGTGCATGATGATGCCATACGCGGAGAGTTGAACAATATTACCGGCGGTGCACTGGAATTCAGCAACACACCTTACATAAAGCACCGCAACCAGAATTTTGAGCGTGACGACTACGACAGGGGCGGTGGCAGAAGGAATTTTGGCGGCAGAGATAACCGTGGTGGTGGCAATGGCGGCAGGGACAACCGCAATAACAACCGCGATATGCGTGGCGGCGGCCGGGATATGCGTGGTGGCAGTGGCCGCGATAACCGCAACAATAATAATAACCGCGATAACCGTAACCAGGGCTTTAAGAAGCGCTTTAAATAAATTTATCCAAAATATAGTCTAAAGGCATTATGAACCGGAAACGGTTGTAATGCCTTTTTTGTTGGTTGTTTTGGTTTAAGAAAACAGATACCTCTTGCGGGCACCTGTATAAAAAGAGTGTCTTAAAAACAAACTTGCCGTTATCTGCTACCGCTGTTCTTATATACCAGTGGCACAAAATATGCCGTACAAACTACATATCTTAGCAAAATGCCATTTAAACTACATGCACCTTATGTGCCCAGCGGCGACCAGCCGGAGGCAATCAGGCAGCTAACCGAAGGATTGAATAACGGTGAAAACTATCAAACCCTGCTGGGGGTAACAGGCAGCGGAAAAACCTTTACCATGGCCAACGTTATACAGAATACGCAGCGGCCCACCCTTGTTTTAACGCACAACAAAACCCTGGTTGCCCAGCTATATGGCGAGTTTAAACAGTTTTTCCCGGAAAATGCTGTTGGCTATTTCGTAAGTTATTATGACTACTACCAGCCGGAAGCTTACATGCCTGTACGTGATGTGTATATAGAAAAAGACCTGAGCATTAATGAAGAGCTGGACAAACTGCGCCTGCAAGCTACCAGTGAGTTGCTGAGCGGCCGCAGGGATATTATCGTGGTGGCCAGTGTAAGTTGCATTTATGGTATTGGCAACCCTACTGATTTTGAGAATGGTATTGTACGCATCAGCCGTGGGCAGGTGGTATCCCGCCAGGGCTTTTTACATGCGCTGGTAAATAGTTTGTACAACCGTACACAAATAGAATTTAAGCGTGGCACATTCAGGGTAAAGGGGGATACTGTTGATATTAACCTGCCCTATGTAGATTATGGCTACCGGGTTACCTTTTTTGGCGATGAAATTGAAGAAATAGAAAGTATTGATGTAAATACCGGCAGGCGCCTTGCCCCCGTGGAAAATGCTGCTATTTTTCCTGCTAATTTATATATAGCGCCTAAAGACAAACTGCAGCAGATTATTTACGAGATACAGGACGAAATGCGCATGCAGGTAGAGTACTTTAAGCTTACTAATAAGCCCATAGAAGCGCAACGGCTTAAAGAAAGGGTGGAATACGACCTGGAAATGATAAGGGAACTGGGCTATTGCAACGGCATAGAAAACTACTCCCGCTTTTTCGATGGTCGTTTACCCGGCACCAGGCCCTTCTGCCTGTTGGATTATTTCCCCAAAGATTTTTTATGTGTAATTGATGAAAGCCATCAAACCATTCCGCAGGTAGCGGGTATGTATGGTGGGGACCGTAGCCGAAAACTGATACTGGTGGAGTATGGGTTTCGACTGCCCAGTGCTTTAGATAACCGCCCTCTCAATTTCCATGAATTTGAAAGCCTTGTTGGCCAAACCGTTTTTGTCAGCGCCACGCCAGGCGAATATGAGCTGGAGAAAACCGGGGGCGTAGTGGTAGAGCAGGTAGTAAGGCCCACAGGATTGCTTGACCCGCCCATTGAAATTCGCCCATCTGTTAACCAGATTGATGACCTGCTGGATGAAATTGACAAACGTGTTACCAAAGGCGACCGTGTGCTGGTAACCACTTTAACCAAACGTATGGCGGAGGAAATGGATAAATACCTTACCCGCATCAACATAAAATCAAAATACATACACAGCGATGTAGATACGCTGGAAAGGGTAGAAATACTGCGCCAGTTGCGGCTGGGCGAAATTGATGTGCTGGTGGGCGTAAACCTGTTGCGTGAGGGGCTCGACCTGCCGGAAGTATCGCTGGTGGCTATACTGGATGCGGATAAAGAGGGCTTTCTGCGCAACGAACGTTCTTTAACACAAACAGCCGGCCGTGCAGCCCGCAATGTAGATGGCCTGGTAATTTTTTATGCCGATAAGATGACGGAGAGCATGCAACGTACCATAGATGAAACCACCCGCCGCCGTGAAAAACAAATTGCTTATAACCAGGAGCATGGCATAGTGCCTGCTACCGTTAAAAAAAGCAAAGAGCAGGTTTTTGCGCAAACCTCTGTTTTAGACATTAAAGGCTTCAATACAAAAAGCCCCTACGCCATACAGTCAGACGAAGATATCGTGCATCATACCGCTGCCGAAGAACAGGCTGAATACCGCACTATACCGCAGGTAGAAAAAGCTGTTGCCAAAGTAAAGAAAGACATGGAAAAAGCTGCCCGCGACCTTGACTTTATTGAAGCAGCCCGCCTGCGGGATGAAATGTTCCGCCTGCAAAAAGAACTGGAAGCTATGAAATAACTTTTCGCTTCGCTCCGCAAAAGAAAAGTTTTTATGAGCCCCGGCAGCAGGAGCAAATGTTTGGCTCTGTTTGCGTATGTTCCGGGAAGAACGATTCGGGGCACGCACTTCGGTGCATTCTTTTGTTTACTGTTCATTGCAACATCTGCATCCCGGTAGATGGCTGTTTTTCTAACAAGAGATTTACTTAAGGGAAAACGGTATTAACTTTCCGGCAACGTAAAAGAATTACCTTTAAGAAAACGTATTGAAACAATGATTATCCGTTTACCATTGAGATTTGAAGGCAGCAAAGGCGAAAAAAATTTGTACGCTTTGTTCGACAGCGGCGCAACTTATTCTTGTATTAATGATGAGTTGGTGGAAGAACTTGAGCAACCGTCTTCATTACATACCCCTTTACGGTTAGCAACAGCAAGTAATGCGACTTACATGGAAATAACCAGCAGGGCAACTTTGGATTTCTACCACGATGATGTGCGTCTTTCGGATGAATTTTTGGTTGTGCCTGGTTTAAGTGAAGAAGTAATTATCGGCGCCGCCACTATGCAGAAATGGAGGCTGAAGCTGGATTTTGAGCATGACCGTGTTATTGTTGACCCGAGGGTTGCCAAACTCATATTAATAAACCTGATTAAAAAGGATTGATTTTATCTCTACGCTCACAACTCGTAGCCCGTAACTCATAGCGTCCCATTTTATTGTTTTGCAAACAGTTTTTCCGCCATTTTAGCGTCGTGGCCGTAAATGTCTTTTCTAAAGTTAAGCTGCCCATCCTTATCAACCCAGGCGGTAAAATAACCTATAAATACCGGCACAGGTTTAGGTATGGTTACCCACTTTTCTTTGGGTAAATGTTCCAGGCTGTCAATCTTTTGTTTGGTGTAAGTAGTATCATGGCGCAGCAGGAACTGTGCCATCCATTCGGGCTCTGATATGCGTATGCAACCGTGGCTAAAACTGCGGTTGCTTTGGCTGAACAGCTCACGGTTGGGCGTATCGTGCAGGTAAATATCATAGCTGTTAGGAAAAAGAAATTTTACCAGGCCCAGTGAGTTGCCCCGCCCCGGCTTTTGCCTTACAATAGGCATGCTGCCGCTATACCCGGTAATCTCCATATTCTTTTGGGCAATGTAGTTAGGGTTGCGTTTTATGCCAGGCATTATTTCATTTTTTACAATACTGGCAGGTACATTCCAGTAAGGGCTAAAGACTACATATTTAAGGTTGCCGTTAAAAATAACAGTGCTGTTGGCAGATGTGCCTACAATCACCCGCATGCTGTGGTAAAGGGCACTATCCCGGTACACATGCAGCCTGTACTCCGGAATATTTACAAGAATATAAACAGAGTCTGTACGGGCGGGTACCCAGCGCAAACGTTCCAGGTTTACCAGCATCTGCTTAAGGCGTTCATTAACAGGTATGTTCAGCTCTTTTAAAAAACCTTTGCCTATAACACCATCCGTAGCAAGCCCCATACGGTATTGAAATGACTTTACCCCCTTAAATAAAGTGCTGTCTAAAACCTTGGAAGAATCCTGCTCTTTTAAATCGCCAAGCGCAAAAAGCCTTTGCCGTATCATTGGTATAATAGCCGCGGAATCGCCTTTCTTAATGGATTTTTCCGGGTAGGGTATAGAATCCCAGGGATATTTTTTCTGTATATCAAGATAAGTGGTAAGCATGGCCTGCAGATTGCGGTATTGCTCATTCAGCGGCACATACTTATCTGTTGCCTTCCCTTTGTTTTGTATAACGGAATCCAGTACGGCTGTAAGGTTAACTTTCTTGCGTGGTATAAACCATCCCAGTTCCTGCGCATCCACATCAATACCTTTATACACTTTGGCGGCATAGGTAAAAAACTGGCCGGTAAACTGCAATTCCGCTTTTAACAAGCCATCCCTGTCAAGATGGTGCAGGCTATCCTCCATAAATGTTTTAAAAGTTTTGTCAAGCTCCTTGTTAAAAAGCGAGCTGTCCTGCAGTTCGTAGATAGTACTGTTCAGCAGGTTCATAAAGTTAATAGCCTGTTCGCCAAGGCCGCTGGTGTCAAACCAGGCATATTCGTAATTGCGCTGTTTATAAAAATCGAAGAACTGGTTATGAAAACTGTCAAGCTTAGGGTATGTTTTAAGAAAGTTTACCAGTATAGAGCTGTCAAGAAAAAGATTATTAAAAGAAGTTTTTTTGGTAATGGTTGTATCTGCCACCACGGTTTTTTTACCGCCCTGGCTATTGCCGCAGGCCATCCAGAATAACGCCAGGGCCAGGGTTGAAATACAAATGCCTTTTTTCATCATGTGTACTAAATCTTTTGCGTGTTTGGTAACTGCAATTTAACGGTTGTGGCCGGAATTTATAAGCCAGGTTACATTACCGTTATTGTATTTTATTGTTTTCTCACTGTGCCTGTAAAACCTAACCATTTACCATCATCCGTATCCCGCTTATAAATTTACAAGCAACGCAACGGCAGTAATAGCCGCTGTTTCAGTTCTAAGCCGGGTGTTGCCCAGGCTTACAGGCGCATATTGTTGTTTAAGGGCCATCTCTATTTCTGCCGGCGAAAAATCGCCTTCAGGGCCGATTAACATTTGGACATTTTGAGTAAACCGCAGTTGACTAAGTGCATGTTTTGTGCCATTTTCTTCACAGTGCGCAACCAGCTTTTGAAGATAAACAGATTGTTGCACCACAGCCTCAAATTTTAAAGGCTCGTACAAGTGGGGCAACCAGGCTTGCTGGCTCTGCAACATGGCTGATACTACAATGCTGCTCATTCTTTCATGCCTGAAATGCTGCCGCTCTGTGCGCTGGCAAAGCAGCGGTATAATTTCGGTTACCCCAAGTTCGGTGGCTTTTTCCAGCAGCCATTCAAAACGGCTGGCATTCTTTAGCAGGGAAACAGCCAGGCTTATTTTGCGGGGTGGCGCAGGCTGGTAGTTTGCGGAAATTATTTCCACTTCCGCGTTTTTTTTGCCTGCATGGCTAATAATACAAGTAAACAGGCCGCCTTTGCCATCGGTTAGCTGTAATTTTTCACCAGCCTGCATACGCAATACCTGTATGCTATGCTTTGCTGTTTCTTGGCTTAATGAAAACGTTTTGTGTGCCCCGGTAACCTGTGGCTCGTAAAAATAAGGTAACGCCATGCTGCTGTTTAAGTCTGCTGCAAAAGTAAAGTTTATGCCGGTAGTTATAAGGCAACCCAAGGTTGATGTGTTTTGACATAGTGTATTTTTCAGGGGGTGCCCCCAAGCTGCGCAAGGGGTCGGGCTTTCCGCTCATACTCCGGCGCAAGAGCCCTGCTGCGATGGCCTCACCGGGGTAACCGCTTCAATCCCTCACCCGAAAAACAGATACCGGTTACCAGTTGCTGGTTACCAGTCTGTTGAAGTTTAAAAGGCTTATAATTTGTTTGAATGATGAAGTGCAGAAGGTTTGTAATACCCGCTCCTAACATTGAACAGTAGATGTTGCCGGTTACAGGTAGCTGGTTACCGGTCTGTTGAAGTTTAAAAGGCTTATAATTTGTTTGAATGATGAGAAGTGCGGAAGCTTTTTAATATCCGCTGTTAACATTGAACAGTAGATGTTGCCGGTTACAGGTAGCTGGTTACCGGTCTGTTGAAGTTTAAA
>NZ_VVIP01000067.1:102564-182015 GCF_009650435.1 Foetidibacter luteolus | reverse complement strand
GAAGTTTAAAAGGCTTATAATTTGTTTGAATGATGAAGTGCAGAAGCTTTTTAATATCTGCTGCAAACATTGAACAGTAGATGTTGCCGGTTACAGGTTCCTGGTTACCGGTCTGTTGAAGTTTAAAAGGCTTATAATTTGTTTGAATGATGAAGTGCAGAAGCTTTTTAATATCTGCTGTTAACATTAAACTTTAAACAAATGAACTTTGAACAGCAAAGCACAAGGAAAACTACCCTGCGGGAAAAGCTGCGCAGCGAATCCAACAGTACACGAGTGCGACGCAAGTAAAGCCTTATCATTGTTCCTGCAGCCGGGCCCATAAAAATTCTTTATGGTGAAAAAGGGATAAGCCCGCCCGCCTGCAGGGCGGGTGTTTTTCATTAAATCTTTACATTTTCATTGGGTAATTTGCCATTACCTTTAAACCTCTATAAAAAACAATGAGTATGAAGAAATACCTGGTGTTATTTTTTTTGATGGCTGCCTATGGCGCACAGGCGCAAAACCCTATTTATTACCTGCTGGTGGGCACTTATACAAAAAACCAAAAAGACGGTATTTATGTTTACCGCTTTAACCCCAACAGAACAGAAGCTACGCTGGTTAGTAAAACATCGGGCGTAGAAAACCCCTCTTACCTGGCTGTTTCCAAAGACCAGAAATTTGTATATGCCGTTAACGAAAACGGAAATGACCAGGGTGCTGTCAGCGCATTCGCACTTGATAAAAAGAAAGGGGAGTTGGTTTTTTTAAACAAGCAACCCAGCAACGGTGATGCACCATGTTATGTATCCATAGATTCATCAGGCAAAAATGTAGTGGTAGCCAACTATAGCGGTGGTAATATCTCAGTTTTTAAAACCAATGCCGATGGTTCGCTGCAGCCGGCGGTACAGAACATTGCACACGATGGTTATGGCGTAAATGTAAAAAGACAGGAACAGCCGCATGTGCACAGTGTAGTTTTTTCACCGGATGAAAAATACCTGTTCTCTGCTGACTTGGGTAACGACAGGCTTTACCGCTATTCTTTTAATGCTTCTGATGCCGCTGCTCCCTTAAAAGACCTTGACCCGCCTTATTATGAAATTCCCGATGGCTCTGGTCCCAGGCATTTTACTTTTCATCCCAATAAAAAGTTTGCTTACCTGCTGAATGAACTGAGCGGGCAAATAATAGCTTACCAGTACAATGACGGCGCCCTTACAGAAATACAAACCATTGCCTCTGACAATACCGGTGGCAAAGATGATAAAGGCAGTGCCGATATTCATGTAACGCCCAATGGTAAATTCGCCTATGCCAGCAACCGTGGCGCCGCCAACGATATTACTGTTTACCGCGTTGGCAGCGATGGCAAGCTTACCGAAGCCGAACATAAAAAGGTGGGTTTGCACCCACGCAATTTTATGGTTGACCCTACCGGCCGTTTTTTGCTGGTGGCCAATAAGGACAGCAACCTGGTACAGATATTCGTGATCAATAAAAATTACGGCCTGCTGGAAGATACCGGGGTTACCATTAGTGTTGACCAGCCCGTGTGCCTTAAGATGGTACCAGTGAATTAAGATTATTACAGGTGTGATATACACGCCAATAAGATGAAGCGGTAAAGAAACGTTACTTTACCGCTTCGTTGTTTTTGTAAACAATCTTTCCCTCAAACATTGTCCAGCTAACTTTCGTATCCCTGAAGGCTTCGGGGCTAATGGTAAGCACATCCCTGTCCACAAGTATCATATCAGCGTATTTACCCGGCACTATAGAGCCGGTTTTTTTATCCAGCATTAAAGCTTTGGCCGCATTGCTGGTATAGGCATACAGCATGGCCAGCCGCGGCATGCATTGGGTTGAATCCAGTACGCCCATTTTTCCCTTGCGGGTTTCTGCTTCATACATGGCTTCAAATGGATTGGCGGTGCTCACAGGCCAATCGCTGGCGCCGCAAATGGTTGTTCCAGCCTGCAATAAAGAACGTGCGGGGTACTGGTAGCGGTAAAGTTCCGGCGCTATATAAGGCTTTACAATATCAATGGTAGTAACATCCCCCAACGCCCACAGCAGTTGCAAAGATGCCAACACTTTTAACTGCGCAAAGCGGGCAAAATCCGCAGGCTTTGCCACCTGTATATGTGTAATAGTATGCGGTATGCCGCTAAAGCCATTGGCCTTACGGGCGGCTTCAAAACCGTTGAGGGTTTCCGTAACGGCACGGTCGCCAATGGCATGCACATGCACCAGCAGTTTTTCTTTGTCCGCATTAGTTGCAAACCGGGCAAATTTGGCCGGGTTGAACATCAGCACCCCCTTGGAGCCACTGTTAATATACGGCTGAGAAAGAGCCGCTGTTTGCGTAGGGTGCTCTATAACGCCATCGGCAAATATCTTAAACCCACATACGTTAAGGTTGGCATTGGTATTATACTTTGCCTGCAGCCGGCGCAATACCTTTACCTGTGCCGGCGCATCTCCGTTGCCATCGGCCACAACGGCAGCGGCAACATGCGCGGACAGCTTTTGTTCTTTTGCCAGCCAGGCATAGGTATCCAGTATGTGAAATTCCTTGTTTTTAACGTTACCCGCGGCGGGGTCTAACCAGGCGGTTATGCCCAGTGCGTTGTTGTATTCCATCGCTTTAAGTCCCGCCTTTTTATAATCGCTGGTACCGGTTGGCAGCACGGCATCAATTTTTTCAAAACCGCTGTCTGCCACAAAGCCATTAGGCTCAAAGGAACTATTATAGCCAAAGTACTTTCTTTTGTCTTCTGAAAGCCCCGCAATGTACTCCTTGTTAATTCCGGCTGCTTTAAGTACCGGCAGGTTGGCCCATTCCGTATGCCAGTCAGACCCTACCAGCAACACCGGCTGGTTTTCAAATTCCGGTGCGTTAAATACCCGGCTTAATCCGCCGATATCAGACCAGGAGGAAATGTTCATGCCATAGATAACCAGGAAATTGCCCGTCATGCCTTCACCGCTTTTTATTACCTGCTTTGCGTATTCGGCAAGTTGCCCCGGCGTTAACAGAGTGTCGCTTACATTGGGCCGGGAAAGGCTTTCGCCGCCATCTACCGCATGGTTATGGCTGTCTATAAACCCCGGCAGCACACAACCACCATCCAGGTTAATTTTAACGGCCGCGCTACTTACCGCCTTGCTTACTTCGTACAAATTACCCACAGCCATTATTTTATTGCCTTTAATGGCAACGGCTTCTGCAAAGGGCATTTGTGCGTTTGCCGTAAAAATGCGGGCATTAAACAATATTTTCTCGTCGCTGTTAAGACTGTCTTGCGCTGCGGTGTGCAGGCAGAGTGCCAGTAAACATATAGTTGCCAGGTAAAATTTCATTGTTATGGTAATGTACTTCAAGATAGTTATAACCGGCAAGGATAGCGGCAATATGTTTTATTAACCGGCAGGGTTAAATGCCGGTTTTAATGTGTGCCATTGCCCGCAAAGCAGCAGCGTGTTACACCTTCGGGTGAGGGATTGAAGCGGTTACCCCGCTGAAGACTTTGCAGCAGGGCTTTGTGGCGGAGTATGAGCGGAAAGCCCGACCCCTTGCGATAGCTTGGGGACACCCCCAAAAACATCATTAAGTAACCAAACTTTCATTTATTTTTTAAAGGCAAATGATACTTACGCTGTGTTGTATATATTTAACACAAAATTGAACCATTAAGCTGTTGTATTTGCCTTTAATCACTTATGGGCGGCAGCCGTCAGCATTGTACAATAATTTTGCTAATTGAATGAAAACAAGATTATCCCCATATTGGCTGTGCCAGCTACTTGGGTGGACGTTTTATGGCGCAGCCCTCATATTTCTTGCCAAGGTGTTCGATTATACCATATCGGGCCTTTTTATAAGGCGGATATTACTTTGGCTTTTTATGGGCTTGTTTTTTACACACCTGCTTCGTGAAATAATTACCCACCGTAAATTATTGCCCCCGCTAAGTAAAAAGCAATGGACGGAGTTGCTGTTGCTGGTAATTACCATCTGCGGCCTTTACAGCTTCATCACCAGCTCCCTGGTAGAATGGCTGCAACTGTACGACAGTAAAATGAAGGCCTCTTTTGCGCAAAGGTTAACCTCAGAAATATTTTATAACTCGCCCATTGTTATTGTGTGGGCCTCCATCTATTATGTTTGGCACTACATAGATGCCACCCGGGAAAGCCAGATGGATAAGGTAAGGCTGGAAGGGCTGGTAAAAGAACTGGAACTAAAAACCATCCGCTCTCACATTAACCCGCATTTTATTTTCAACGCCCTTAACAGCATACGGGCACTGGTAGATGAAAACCCTGAACGTGCCCGCACTGCCATTACAGAACTCAGCAATATTTTGCGCAGCAGCATGAAGGCCGACACGCTGGAAACATCCCCACTGGAACGTGAGTTGAACATTGTAAAAGATTACCTTGCCCTGGAACATATACGTTTTGAAGACCGCCTGCACATAGAATATGATATTGATGAAGATACGCTTGACCAGCAGGTACCGCCCATGATGCTGCAAACCCTGGTGGAAAATGCCATTAAGCATGGCATCAGCAAGCAGGTAGATGGCGGCATTGTAAAGATTATCTCCGATTTCAGGAGCAACCACCACGAACTGATTGTTCAAAATACCGGCCGCCTTAACAGCGAAATTAACCCCGAGGGTTTCGGCATACAAAGCACCTACAACCGCCTTAAATTGCTCTACGGCGCAAAAGCCAATTTCGAAATTAAAAATCTGAATGGTAACTTGGTAGAAGCAAAAGTAATTTTGCCGGTTCAATCTTTATAATATAAACGTTGTAATTATGAGCATTAAAGCCATTATTGTGGATGACGAACGTTTGGCAAGAAATGAGTTAAAAAAACTACTGCAGGACTTTGGAGACATTGAAGTTATTGACGAAGCGGGCAATGTAGATGAGGGTATTGAAAAAATTGAAACGCAAAACCCAGACCTTATTTTCCTGGATATACAAATGCCCGGTAAAACCGGGTTCGACCTGCTGACTGAGCTGGAAAAGGCCCCGCATGTAGTGTTTACCACTGCTTACGATGATTATGCATTGAAGGCATTTGAAGTAAATGCGTTGGATTACCTGCTAAAGCCGGTAGAACCGCGCCGACTGGCCGACGCCATACAAAAAGTGCAGTTTGAAATTCAGAAAGAAAATGCCGGCGTTAACGGCATGGCCAACCGCGGCCCGCTTACCGATAACGACCAGGTTTTTGTAAAGGACGGAGAACGCTGCTGGTTTGTTAAGCTGGGCGAAATACGCCTGTTTGAAAGTGTGGGCAACTATGCCAAAGTGTTCTTTGGTACCAACAAACCCCTTATTCTAAAATCGTTGAATGCGCTGGAAGAAAGGTTGGATGACCGCATGTTCTTCCGTGCCAACCGCAAACACATCATTAACCTGCGCTGGATTGAAAAGATAGAACCTTACTTTAACGGCGGCCTGCTGGTTGAACTAAAAGGTGGCGAAAAAATTGAAGTAAGCCGCCGGCAAACCGTGAAGTTTAAGGAAATGATGAGCTTTTAGCCCCGCATTTTTTTTGATACCGGCGACAGTGCCTTGTGGTCCCGAAAGTTCGGGATTGCGTCGCAATCACTTCATCGTCCGGTTTTTCATGGCGGCATTTAAGCGGGTATTAAGTGGCCTGTTCATTTTAAAGATATTTCAACAAGATAGATTCAAATGAAAAGAATAATTGTTACGGGGTTATTGGCAACAATAACCTCTTTTTTATACGCACAGGATATCAACAGCATCATCAATGCCCGGGAAGTGGAACGCATAGAAAAAACGCTTTCTTCCGATGAAATGAAAGGCAGGCTTACTTTTACCCCGGAACTGGATAAGGCCGCTGATTTTATCGCTGCCGAATTTAAAGCGGCGGGCCTTGTGCCGTTAACCGGTTTAAAAAGTTATATGCAGCGGTTTCACTACCTGAAGCCGAAGCTTATCAGCACCAGCTATAGTACCGGCTTAGTAAAACGTTCTGCAAAAAATGTACTGGTAATTACTACCCAGCCTTTGCTTACGGTAACCAATAAATCCGGTTTTGACACCGGCAGAATAAACAAAGGCGATAACCTTTTTCAGAAAGCGTATGGCTATGTACAGTCAGGCAAAAAAGTGGTGGTGATAGTTGATACATCGTTCAGTAAAAATTTTGCCCGGCTTGATTATTTTAAACAGCAATTGTCCCCCACACAAACCAGTGTGGTGTTTATACTGGCTGCCGCAAAGCCATCCCGTTTTAGCATAACTGCCAGGCATAGTTTTACCCAGCTTAAACTGGCTAATGTAGTAGGCGTATTGCCCGGCAAAAGCAAAAAGAGTGAACTGGTTGTTTTTTCCGGCCACTACGACCATATAGGAATTGGCAAGCCCGTAAACAACGATTCAATTTACAACGGCGCCAACGATGATGCTGCCGGCACCACCGCTGTTATTATGCTGGCCAAATACTTTAAAGCGCTTAACAACAATGAACGTACACTGGTATTCGCGGCATTTACAGCAGAAGAAATGGGCGGCTTTGGCTCCCAGTATTTTTCAAAACAGTTGAAACCGGCCGATGTAATGGCCATGTTTAACATAGAAATGATTGGTACTGAAAGCAAGTGGGGCAAGAACTCCGCCTACCTGACCGGTTATGATAAAACAGACATGGGCAAAATTCTGGAACAGAACCTGGAAGGCTCATCCTTTAAATTCTATGCTGACCCTTATACCGAAGAACAATTATTCTACCGCTCAGACAATGCAACCCTGGCAAAACTGGGCGTGCCGGCACATACCATTTCCACCTCTAAAATGGATAACGAGCCCAACTACCACAAACCCAGCGATGAAATAGGTACGCTGGACATGAACAATATGGCCGAAATCATCAAAGCCATCGCCATCAGCAGCCGCAGCATTGTAAGCGGCAAGGACACCCCATCAAGGGTTAAACCGGAAGATTATTAACACAGTAAGAAAATATTGTGCTTACTAAAAGTTTCTGCCGCCAAAGGCGGCAGAAACAAAAGCTACCTTGCGGGAAAAGCCGCATAGCGAATCCAACAGCACAAGAGTGCGACGCAAGCAAAGCCTCCTATTTGTTCCTGCGGCCGGGCCTATAAAAAATGCTTTCATCATACAAAAGCTTGCCTCCTTCAGGGGATGGGGGTAATACTGCCTCCTTATTCTCTTTCCGCATACCGTAAATCAGTTTCCCGATTATGTAAATGCCCGGTTTTGCGGCATGGTAATTTCGCACCCGGTTAAATCCCCGGTAAAAGTGGCCCGTTCTGAACATTTGGTAGCTAACCCAGCCTCCAAAGAGACAGTAGTTGCCCACCAGGATTTTTTTATCATCAAGACTTAAGAATTCATGAGAAAGCTTTGCGTATTTTTTTCGTTGGCGTTTTTGTTGTGTACCGTTGTTTCGGCACAGTCGCCTACCGGTAACATTGCTGGTAAAGTAGTTACAGTAGACGGTAAACCCGCTGAAGGTGTAACCCTTATAATCAAAAGCCTTAACAGGATTGCTATAGCTGATAATAACGGCATTTTCAACATACAGAAAGTACAGCCCGGCACTTACACCCTGGTGGTTAGCCTGGTTAGCCATAAGGATGTGGAAGAACAGGTAACTGTTACAGCAGGCCAGACAGCCAAAGTAGATTTTAAGCTGGAGCTTTCGGACCAGGAACTAAATGAGGTAGTGGTAATAGCCAACAAAAGCAGTTTTAAATCCAACCGCATGTCCGGTTCGTTAAGGCTGCAAACTCCTATACTGGAAGCGCCCCAGAATATACAGGTAGTAACCGCCAAACTGATTAACGACCAGCAGATATTCGATATGCTGGAAGGCGTTACCCGCAATGTTAGCGGCGCCACAAAAATTGAACACTGGGATAATTACGCCCGTATAACCATGCGTGGCAGCAATATAGCCGCTTTTAGAAACGGTATGAACGTATCTACCACCTGGGGGCCGCTTACCGAGGACATGAGCATGGTTGAGCGCATTGAATTTGTAAAAGGGCCCGCCGGCTTTATGCTCTCCAACGGAGACCCCAGCGGCTTTTACAATGTAGTTACCAAAAAACCGAGCGGCCGTAACAAAGGAGAAGTAAGTGTTTCTATGGGCAGCTTTGACCTGTACAGGGCCACTGCCGACCTGGATGGCAAAATTTCCAAAGACGGCAAATTGCTGTACAGGCTTAATGTAATGGGCCAGATGAAAGGCTATCACCGCCAGTTTGATTATAACAACCGTTATTCCATTGTGCCGGTATTAAAATACCTGGTAGATGATAAAACCTCGGTAACGCTGGAATACACACACCAGTTTTCTGAGGTGAATGTGATTGGCTCCAACTACCTTTTCTCAAAGCGTGGCTATGCAGACCAGCCTAAAAGTATGACTACCGCGGAGGCCAATCTTTCCCCCACTACCATGAACGACCGCAGCATACTGGCCATTTTTGACCATAAGCTGAATAATGACTGGAAGTTTACCGCACAGGTGGCTTATTTTAATTACAAGCAAATAGGCGCTTCACTGTGGCCCATAAAGTTTCAGCAGGCTAACGACAGTTTTATGCAGCGTGGCATAAGCATTTGGGATGTGCTGGGTACTACCAAAGTTGGCCAGATGTTTATGAATGGCAAAGTACAAACCGGCAATGTGGTGCATAAAATTCTGGGTGGGCTGGACATGAGCAATAAAGAATACTACCACGACTGGAACCAGGGCGCCGCACTGGGCGACTCTAACTTTAATGTTTACGCACCTAAGTACGGGCTGGCTACCGCACCGGTATTTGACCGCAGCAAAGACCTGCGGGAACGTGGTGTACGTTACTACAATGCCTATACCGGCTTTTATGCGCAGGATGAAATTGGGTTGTTTGATGAACGGGTACGCCTTACCATTGCCGGCCGCTATACCACACTTAAAAGCGGCGACGTTTATAACGGTGACTATAAGAACAGTAAATTCACGCCCCGCCTGGGCCTTAGCGTTTCACTGGATAAAAACACCGCCTTTTATGCATTGTTCGACCAGTCTTTCCTGGAGAACTATGGCAGCGACTGGCAGGGTAAAAGCTTTGACCCCATCACCGGCAACAACCTGGAATTTGGCCTTAAAAAAGACTGGATGGCCGGCAAATGGAACTCAGCAATATCTTTTTACCAGATTACAAGGAACAATGTATTAACTCAGGATGACGAACATGCTAAAGTTGTTAATGGAGACACTATTGGATGGTTTCAGAGGCCTACCGGCGAACAAAGGACAAGAGGCATAGAAGTTGACATTCGCGGCCAGATAGCAAGAGGCCTGGATGTGGTTGTTAACTATGCTTTTACCGAAGCAAAAATTACCAAAGACAGCGATCCTAAAGTTATTGGCAACCAGGTGGCCGGCTCCAGCCGCCATGTGCAGAATGCCTGGATTAACTACCGTGTTGACAGGGGGGCTTTAAATGGTTTTGGTATTTCACTCGGCTACCAGGTGCAGGCCAAACGTTCCCCCTGGTACTCCTTTGATAACTCTGAAAACAGCCTGCCCGACTACTTCCGTTTGGATGGCAGCCTTTCTTACCAGAAAGAAAAGATTGGGTTTAACCTGGTGCTCAACAATCTCCTTAACAAATACCTGTATTCAGGCGCCCCTTATACATGGGGCGGCTATTTCTACTGGCAGGCGGAGCCCGGCACCAATGCCAGGTTTAGCGTAAGCTACAGGTTCTAAATAGTTTTACATAGCAATTGCAGGCCCGGCGGAGTAAAAACCGCCGGGCTTTTTGTTTATCCGTACGTCGTACATGTAACATCTCACATCGTACATCATTTGCATGGTACCAGCTACGGTATTTCATGGGCAGCTTCGTTGCGTCGCAATCACTTCATCGTCTGGCATTTCATGGCATCTTTTCAGCCCTTGTAGATTGTCTGAACCACGATTTGACGGATTTTAGGGATTAGCCTGGTGCGCTTGTTTAATATTAGCGGCGTAGCTACTCTGTGGAGCTTGCTGTTATGTAGTACTACAATGTCGCTTCAGTAACATGAATATTCATCATCGCGACTATATTCTTTTAACACATCCAGCCATTTTTCGGGCTGGTATGTTTTTTCCAGATATGCTGGTTTGTAATGTATTTTTGTCCACTAGTCGGTTTCTTCTTTTGACAGCTGTTCTACCAACTGGTGCAGTTTCTTTGCCAGCACATTTTTGGGTATCAGTTTGGTTTCATAATCGGCAATCATTGCCGGGGAAGTGTTACGGGCCATGGCATATTCCACTACCTCTGTGTCTTTTCCCTTGCAAAGCAATACGCCAACGCTGTTCTTTTCAAATGGCCGTTTTACATCTCTGTCAAGGGCTTCAAGGTAAAAATTTAGCTTACCTAAAAATTCAGGTTCAAACTCCTGAATTTTCAATTCAAACAAAACGAGGCATTGCAAATCTCGGTGATAGAAAAGCAGGTCAGTATAATAATCTTTGTTGCCAACTTGCAACCGGTATTGAGTGCCCATGTAGGTAAACCCTTTGCCTATTTCGAGGATAAATTTTTGCAAATTTAAAGTCAATGCTTTTTCAAGGTCAGTTTCGGAATGTCCATCCGGTAAATCAAGAAACTCAAAAATGTAAGGGTCTTTAAAAAGATCTTGTGGTAATTGTGTTAACACTGTCGACACTTTCTTGTTGGAGAGCATCGTTCTTTCAAAATAGCCGGATGCTAATTGCCTTCTTAGATCTCTCATAGACCATCTTTCTTTTATACAGTGTAGCAGGTAAAAGAATTTCTCTTCCGGTGATTTGGTTTGAGAAAGAATTTCAAGATGATTTGACCATGTTACTTTACAGAGCAGGGATGATACTAACTGGTCTTGTAGAACCTTAAACTGTCCGGGTTGTGTCGGCACTGTCGACACTTTTTTACTTCCTGGTTTTGAAGCCTGAATTTGTGTCGGCAGTGCCGACACTTTTGCATTTTCGTTGGTACCAGCGAAATAAGCTTCTAATTGTGTCGCCAGTGGTGTCACAAATCCGGTGGATGAATATGTATCGTAAAATTGTTTCATCCGGTATAACCCTCTACGGGTAAATCCACTAAAGCCGGGGAATTTATTCTGAACGAAAACCGCTAATTCACCAACTGTATTTTCACCCCAAATGCCATCAGCTACCTTTATGGAAACAATACCGCCAACCTTAAAATATAACAGCACCAGTTCTTCATTCACTTTTTGAAAAGCCCTCATCCTGGCTTCTTCGATCAGAATGGCAACTTGTTCAAATTCTCTATTGGTTTTAATTTTACCCATTTTCAGAAGCCATTTAATTTAGTTTGCGGCCTGGAATTTGAAACCAACTGATGCCATTTTTACAACCGTTGAATGGATTGCGATGCAACGATGACGCTATGAAAAAGGTTGCTGGTATTACAATCATTAATGCAATGTCATTGACTAAAGACAAAAATCATATTTTTTGCCACTTTATAAAGATAGGGGTTAGGAAAACCACAAATTCCGCATTATTAGAGAAAATTGCAAACACAATATATATCACCATTGAAGATTATATAGCAAACATAATGACATTGACACATCCTTTACCAGAGATAGAGTTTTTACATTTCAGGCGCTGCTCTGTTTTCTCATGACCAATCTTCAAAAAGGCCTTCAACGTGAAATAGCCTGTTTTTAGCGTGCAATACTTTCAGATGGTGGCAGCATACCCGAAGTAGCGAAGTAAGCATTTTGCTCTCTCAAAATACTACCCGCCTTGTACCTGTCAACAGGCCATCAACCGGTAACCTGCAACCTGCTATCTTGAAACTAACTAAACAGGTATTCCACATCCTCTTCTGTAAGGGATTTTACAAAGCCTTCCTCTGCCGAAACAAGGTCTTCCGAAAGCTTCTTCTTCCTGCTTTGCATCTTGATAATTTTTTCTTCGATGGAGTCTTTGCAAATCATTTTATACGCAAACACGTTTTTGGTTTGGCCTATGCGGTGGGTGCGGTCAATGGCCTGGTCTTGCACGGCTGTATTCCACCAGGGGTCAAAGATGAAGACATAATCGGCTGCGGTTAACGTAAGACCGGTATTACCCGCCTTAAGGCTAATGAGGAAAAGGTTGGTGGTATTGCCCGGCTCCTGGAAAGCATTTACCATTTCCGCCCGTTGCGCAGGTGGTGTCTGGCCGTCAAAATGATAGAAAGGCAGGCCTGTTTTGCGGCATTCGGCGGCAAGTAAATCCAGCATACTGCTAAACTGCGAAAACACCAGGGCTTTATGGCTGGTAAGAATGTTGGCCAGTTCTTCCATCAGCACCGTTGTTTTGATGGAAGATCTTACATCGTGTTCATAACCTTTCAGCAACAGGGGGGAGTTGCATACCTGCCGTAGCTTCAGCATGCCATCCAGCACGGCCAGTTTGCTTTTGGAGAAACCGCTGTTTTGTATTTCGAGGAATACATTGTTGCGTACCTGGTCTTTAATCTCATTGTACAGTTCCCGTTGCTTCAGGTACATATCGCACCAGAGAATGGTTTCTGTTCTTTCCGGCAGGTCTTTGGCCACCTGCTGCTTGGTGCGGCGCAAAACAAACGGGTCGGTTAGTTTTTTAAGAGCAGCCACTTTTTCCTCATCGGCATTTTTGTCAATGGGGTCCGCGTATTCCCGTTTAAAAAACTCCCTTGAACCAAAAAGGCCTGGCGCAACAAAGCTTAGCTGGGCGTACAGGTCAAAAGTATTGTTTACTACCGGTGTACCGCTTAAGGCAATACGTGTATGGGCATTAAGCCGCACCACGGCACGGGTTATTAAGGCAGACGGGTTTTTAATGTTGTGGCTTTCATCAATAACGGCTACGCCGTAAAAAGTTTCACAAAGCAAATCAGCATCAGAACGCATGGTACCGTAGGTTGTAATAACCAACTGCACACCGGGTTGCTGCCATTCTTCCTTAGACCGGGCATTGCCATGGTACACCACCGCTTTAACTGCCGGTGCAAACTTCTCCACTTCCTGCTGCCAGTTGTAAATAAGCGAAGCCGGGCAAACAACAATACTTTTTGATTGAGGGTGTTTCTCCGCATAGTGTGCAAGAAAGCAGATGGCCTGCAAGGTTTTACCTAACCCCATATCATCTGCCAGGCAGGCGCCGGCGCCTGCTTCGGCCAACAAACGTATCCATTCGTAACCCTTTTGCTGGTAAGGCCTTAAGGTAGCCTGTACGTTTGCCGGCAGCGGGTAAACCTCTTTATCGCTGTGCTGCCAGCGGCTCCATTTTGTCCACCACTCCTGTTGTATGGTTTGGGTAAGCACACGTTGCTCTTCCGGGGTCTTGTGTTCTGTAATGGCCAGCCAGCGTGGAACGGCTATTTCTTTCTTGTTTACTTTGCCATGCTTTACAAGTGCGCTGTAGCGGTGCAGCCACTCATCATCCAGTATGCCCAGGGAATCATCTTTAAGCAGCACGGCCCTGGCGCCGGCCAGCAGGTTTTTCTGCAGTTCGTTCAGCGGCACAGTTTCTTTTCCAAAACTTACCTGCATTTCCATCATGATGCTTTCTTCCTTTTCACCCACTATGTTAATGCTGGTTTCTACCTTAAACGGAGAATACCTGAAATGCCGCAGCATATCCATGCCTGCAATCTCAATATCCAGGTCAAGCAGTTTGTGATAGGTTTTTAAAAACCATTGTTTCTTCTGCGCATCCGCGAAGGAAAGATAGTAATACCCGTTACGCTGTTTTTCAAACGTTGGATATAAGGATACCAGCAGTTGCAGCAGTTGGTCTTCCGTTTCTTTGTGGCGTTTAACAGCATAGGTCTCGCCATTGCGGATGATCTGTTCCTGCTCTTTAAACGGCCCTTCCACCAAAAAACCATCGTACACCCATTGCGGTGTAAGCATTAAAAAAGTGTTGTTCAGCTCGCTGAGCATTACACGGCTGGTGGGCAGGGCAGCTACCTGGTTCTGCTCAAACAGGTTGTTGCGCTTAACCGTATAATCTGCTTCCAGTACAGCCAATATATTTTTGGCCAACGCAGCGGCATTGTGTGCATATTGGGCAGGGTTGCTTTGCTGCAGCCATTCCAGCGTATTAAAATCCTTAAAGCCGGGAATAAAATATTCGTTACTGCCTTCCAGTAAGAAAGATATGCGGTTAAACGTGCTTAACCGGTAGCTGTTGCCGTTCAGCAGCAGGTTTGTTTCAAGGTGCAATCCCTGCCCGTTTTCGGCAAGCACTTCAAAGCTAAGTTGCGGCTTGAAGGAACTGAAGCTGCAGGGAGTGAGCAGGAATTTTTTACCTACTTCTATTTTGCTGTACCATTTTACAAGATTGGCAAAAGGCTTCAGTTGGTCAAAAGCCTCGTGTAAAAACCTCTGCAGCGTTTTGTTATAGTAAACTATATAATCATTGCTTGTCTGCAGTTTGCTGAACTGGTCTTTTATTTGAAATTTTAGTTTGTCGAACCCTTTTTTGCCCAACATGGCAAGGGCCTCTTTGGCGGGCCTTGGCAAAGCCGGAAAAAGTGTAGTTAATACCGCTGTGTCAGCATCACGTTCAAAGTACTCAATGGTTTTGTTCTTCTTCTCTATTTCCAGTATGGCCAATGGCGGTTTGCCCCGCAACAGGTTTTGCGGGTATAACAATAAGGCTGCTTTTGAATTGGCTTTTGACACGTTGTGTAATTTCGTTTGTCCAAAAAAAATTCGCAGCGGCAAACATACTTACTGTGCCAATAAGCAGGTAATTGGTTAGGGAAATTTTATAAACAGATGTGCTGAAAAGTATGTAAAGCAGGAAACCAGTTACCGGTTACAGGTTGCCAGTGTGTTGATAGGGTAAAGGTTGATAATGTTTTTAAATGATAAAATCCAGAAGAATTTATATTCAACCGTCACATTCTCTTTCTGTGCCTCGGTGGCATTATGCTCCCTGCCGCCGGAGGCGGCGGTAGAATCTATCCTGCGGGAAAAGCCGCATAGCGCCTCATCCGCCCTTTGGGCGCCTTCTCCTGAAGGAGAAGGAAAAAAGGTGAATAATCTTCAGAACGTACAAGAGTGCGACGCAACGATGCCTCATAGCAGCTCCTCCTGCCGGGCCCATAAAAATTTTTCACAAACTGCGCCAGCAGTTTACTGCCGCATTATTTATGCACGGCCACCGCTATTTTAGAATCGGCTGTGCCATAGTACAGCCACCAGGCATTTTTAAACTCAACAAGGCCTTCTATAAAGCACACCTGGTTAACCTGGCCTGTGGTTTCGTAAGGCTTTTCGGGTTTCATAAAGTAGGTATCCATCCGGTCAATGATGGCCGTGGGATTTGCCTTGTCGAGCAGCACCTGCGATGGCGCATAAGTGCCCTCAACCAGCGAGGTATCCCCAATGGCCGGTACGTTGCGGGCATTGTACAACAGCAATATGCCTTTGCCGGTAAGCATGGCAGGCGGCCCGCTTTCCACAATGTTGCTGTCAAACTTACCGCGACGTGTTTTAATAACGGGCTGCAACTGTTGCAGGTTCAGCGCTACAACCATAGAATCGTCTGCAATAGATTGGCCTGCAGGCAGTTCAACCGGTTGCCAGTTAATAAGGTCATCGGAAGTGGCGGCGAAAATATAGGTATCGCCCCAGTACATCCAATACTTGCCATTGATTTTTACGGCGGTTATGTTGCCATTTTTATACTCAGATACAATGGAGCCGGATTTACCCCAGAGGTCTTTGTATTTGCCATTCATAGTTTTGGCGAACACAGGCCCATGCTTTTGCCATTGCAGCAGGTTTTTGGAAGATGCTACCAGCAGCCTGGCAATTTTGCCATCGTAGGCAGTGTAAGTCATGTAGTAGGTTCCGGCGCTATCCTGCACAATGCGGGGGTCTTCGCAACCGCCTTCCCACTCATATTTTTTACAGGCATCATTATCCGGGTAAAATACCGGGGCAGGTAGCCTGGTAAAGTGTACGGCATCTGTGCTCCATGCCAGCCCTATGCGGGATGTGCCTGCATATTTGCCGATGGTATCTTCGGCCCGGTACAGCATAAATACAGTATCGTTGCGCACCACAACGGCAGGGTTAAATACATCCTTGCTTTCCCATGCTACCTGCTTTTTAAGTATGGGGCAGGTAAAGCTATTGCTGCCCGCGGTAAGCACGGGGTTTACAGAATCAATTTTTTCAAAAGGCAGCAAGGCCCAGTCTTTTACAGCAGCAATACTATCTTTGGAAGTATGGGTTTCAGAGGGCTTGCTTTTGCATGATGCAAGTACGGCCAAAAGGGCTAACGCAGTTACCAGTTTTTTCATATAGCGGTTTTGTTAACGCATTAATCCCTGAAAATAAGCAATGATTATGTAGGCCCGAAATTAAAGATACTGGCTTAAAACTAACAATTGTTAACTCTTTAACCCATTTGGCTATTTTTGTAAAAGGAGATAATGCTGATGATACAAAAGTTGCAACATAAGGTAAGGATAGTAACAGCAGCCTCGTTGTTTGACGGGCATGATGCCGCCATAAACATTATGCGACGCATTATGCAGGCCAAAGGCGCGGAAGTGATACACCTGGGCCATAACCGCAGCGTACGGGAAATTGTGGAAGCCGCTATAGAAGAAGATGTCCAGGGCATAGCTATAACCAGCTACCAGGGCGGCCACATGGAATTTTTTAAATACATGAAAGACCTGCTGGACGAAAATGAATGTGGCCATATTAAGATTTTTGGTGGCGGCGGCGGCACCATACTCCCCGAAGAAATAAGGGCGCTGCATAGCTATGGCATTGCAAAAATTTACAGTCCGGATGATGGCCGCATAATGGGTCTGGAAGGCATGATAGCGGAAGTGCTGCAGCAATGTGATGTAGCTACGCCCGACAAGCGGCGGTTTATAAAGCCTGTTTCGTGGGGAGAAGCAAAAGATGTACGCCTCATCGCTTCGCAGATTACGGCTGTGGAAAACGGGCAGCCTACGGATGTGACGCCGCACAATGGCCAGGTGGCTGTAATTGGCATAACAGGTACAGGCGGCGCTGGTAAAAGCAGCGTTACCGATGAAATTGTACGGCGTTTTCTGAACAGTTTTGCAGACAAAACAGTTGCCGTTATTTCCGTTGACCCAAGCAAAAAGAAAAGCGGCGGCGCTTTGCTGGGCGACAGGATTAGGATGAATGCTGTTTCTCACTCCAGGGTTTATATGCGCAGCCTGGCTACCCGTGATGATAACATGGCTTTGAGCAAGTCCGTAAAACCTGTACTTGACATTTGCAAAGCGGCAGGTTTTGACTTGATATTGCTGGAAACCGCAGGTGTTGGCCAAAGCGATACCAGCGTGATGGATTACTGCGATGTTGGCTTGTATGTAATGACGCCGGAATACGGCGCCGCATCGCAACTGGAGAAAATAAATATGCTTGACTATGCCGATGTAATATGCATCAACAAATTTGATAAGGCCGGCGCTTTGGATGCCCTGGATGCAGTGCGCAGGCAGTACATGCGCAACCATGGTTTATGGACAACCAAACCTGAAGAACTGCCCGTTATAGGAACCATTGCCGCACAGTTTAACGACAGCGGCATTAATGAATTATTTGAGCAACTGATGATTGCCGTGGAGAAAAAAACGGGCCTGCATTTTGGCGATATCAGCATCAGCGGCCATTTGAAAGATACACACAGCAAGTCTGAAATTATACCGCCTAAAAGGGTGCGTTATCTTTCTGAAATAGCGGATGCTGTGCGGGGCTATAATAACTGGGCTGAAGAACAAAGTGAACTGGCTTCTAAATTGTACAGGCTGCGGGGTGCCATGGATATGATGAAAGATGTTTAATGTTTGTTCAAAGTTTAATGTTTAATGTTGGGGTGTTCATTGCACCGAAGCACTTCGTGCTTTAAACTTGGTATTTTGTATTTGGGGGTGCCCCTCGTACCTCGGGTCGGGCTTTCCGCTCATACTCCGGCACAGAAGCCTTGCTGCAACGGCCTCACCGGGGTATCCGCTTCAATCCCTCACCCGAAAGTGACACAGGTTGTTTCTTTCAAAAGCACATAAGTGGCAAATCCCCAACAGTATATTGAATACAGGATTAGCTAGAATAAACACCTTACCCAGCATGTGTTCCGGCGGAACGCTTTGTGTTTGTATTAGCGGGGATGGGCAGGCGCAAAATGTTCCTCCGGAACATAGTAGAACGTAAATGGCTATTCTACCTACAACATGTCCCTCTGGGACATAGTAGATTTTGCGCTTATTCTACCATATCCTACATAAAACTTTGAACAATTAAACATTGAACAAACAATCAACTCACTTTGATACCAAAAGATAAAACAGCAGATGAGCATAGATAATCTACAGAAACTGTATCAACAAACGGAAGAGCAACTGCATACGGATACCAGGAAGTTACGGCAACAGTGGAAGCAGTTGCAGGAGCAATACGGTAAAGACGTATTTGAATACCAGGTGCGGGATAAAACCATACGGCAGCCACTGGCTGTAACCACCCTGAGCGGTACACGTATACCCCGTGTAGTACTGCCTGCGTATAAAGACTGGGGCGACATACTGCACTGGCAGTTGCAGGAAAACATACCCGGGGAGTTTCCATATACAGCAGGTGTATTTCCCCTGAAACGGGAGGGCGAAGATGCCACCAGGATGTTTGCGGGGGAAGGCAGCCCGGAACGTACCAATAAGCGCTTTCACTATGTATCACTCGGGCAGCCGGCTGTAAGGTTAAGTACTGCCTTTGACTCTGTTACCCTTTATGGCGAAGACCCCCACCACCGTCCGGATATTTACGGCAAAGTAGGTAACAGCGGTGTTAGCATAGCTACAGTGGATGATGCCAAGAAATTGTACAGCGGCTTTGACTTGTGCAGTGCAAAAACTTCTGTAAGTATGACCATTAACGGCCCTGCACCGGTGGTACTTGCTTTTTTTATGAACGCGGCTATTGACCAGGCTTGTGAGAAATGGATTGAAGCCAATGGCAAATGGGAGGAAGTGCAAACGGTTATTAAGAAAAAATTCGGCCACCTGCCGCAACCTTTGTATTACAATCCAGCCTCGCCGGAGCGTTTACCAGAAGGCAATAACGGATTGGGGCTTAGGCTGCTGGGCTTAAGCGGCGATGAAGTGTTGCCTAAAGAAGTGTATGAACAGTTGAAAGCTGAAGCGCTGTCACAGGTGCGTGGTACCGTTCAGGCGGATATTTTAAAAGAAGACCAGGCACAGAATACCTGCATTTTTTCTACTGAGTTTGCTTTAAAGCTAATGGGCGATGTACAGGAATACTTTATTCAGCGCCAGGTGCGCAATTTTTACAGTGTAAGCATCAGTGGTTACCATATTGCCGAGGCCGGCGCTAACCCTGTTACCCAACTGGCTTTTACATTGGCAAATGGTTTTACTTATGTCGAATATTACCTGAGCAGGGGAATGCATATTGATGATTTTGCACCAAACCTCTCTTTCTTTTTCAGCAACGGCATGGATGCCGAATACAGCGTGATAGGCCGTGTGGCCAGGCGCATTTGGGCCAAGGCGATAAAGTACAAATACAAGGGTAATGAACGGTCTCAAAAACTGAAGTACCATATACAAACCTCCGGCAGAAGCCTGCATGCGCAGGAGATTGATTTTAATGATATACGCACCACTTTGCAGGCATTATACGCTATTTATGACAACTGCAACTCCCTGCATACCAATGCTTATGACGAAGCCATTACCACGCCTACGGAGGAAAGCGTAAGGCGTGCCATTGCCATACAGCTAATCATTAACCGGGAACTGGGCAGCGCCAAAACGGAAAACTTTATACAGGGCTCTTTTTTAATTGAAGAGCTAACAAACCTTGTGGAGGAAGCTGTACTGGCAGAATTTGACCGCATTACAGAGCGTGGCGGTGTGCTGGGCGCTATGGAGCGGATGTACCAGCGCAACAAAATACAGGAAGAAAGCATGCTGTATGAAATGCAGAAAAATTCCGGGGAGCTGCCGCTTGTAGGCGTAAATACTTTCCTGAGCAAAAAGGGCAGCCCTACCGTGGTGCCAAAAGAAGTTATACGCAGCAGTACAGAAGAGAAGGAGCAGCAGATACAAAACCTTCAGGCTTTTCATAAGCGCAACGAAGCAACAGCAAAAACAAAGCTGCAGGCGCTTGTTAGCTGCGCTGTTAACAACGGCAACCTTTTTGAGGAGCTGATGGAAACCGTGAAGTATTGCAGCCTGGGGCAGATAACCCATGCCCTGTATGAAGCCGGGGGGCAATACAGGAGGAGCATGTAACCATCCTTATTATAAAACAAACAGCCGCTTTTCATTGAAGCGGCTGTTGTATTTAATTCTGCTCAGGGTGCTGTAATTCCTGCCTGGTATTCTCTGGCTCTTTTTTCTTCTCCTGCAGCATCTGCAGTAGCTGTAGCCCCATTAACCCGCTTAAGCTGCCATCGCTGCCATTGTTACCGCTAACAATAAGGTCAGGAATTATTTTAATGTGCCCTTTTCCTATTTCTTCAGTAATCTTAAACCTGGTAAAATTATCGCCGCCCATTGCTTTCACCTGCAGTTCATACGCTTCTGCCGTACTCTTACCAATCGCCATAATTTTTTCCGCTTCGGCAACACCTGTTTTGGATATCTTCTCGGCATCGGCGCTGGCATTTAAACGGGTTGCTTCGGCCTGGGCCGCAGCCCTTGCACGTGTAGCTTCTGCCTCTGCATTGGCACGCATTTTTGTAGCCTCTGCTTCTGCATTTACCTGTAGTTTCAAGCTGGTAGCGTCACCCTCTGCCTTTTTAACGGTGGCATCAGCGGTACGTTGCGAAATCTCCACGCTTTGTTGGGCTTTTACAATCTCTTTCTGCATATCGGCGATGGCTGTTTCTTTTTCCATGCCCTGCCGTTGCTCCTGCGCCATCTTCTGCGTTTGGTAAGTCTTTTGCTCTTCTTCCGCGATCTTCCTGTCTGTTAATGTTTTCATTAAAGCTTCCGGTGGAACAATATCTCCAATCAGCGTATCTACCGCATTCACATTGTATTCGTCCAATACCTCACGTATGTGTTCCCTCGCTGCCTGTTGCCTTTCTTTACGGGTGCTTAGAAAGGAAATTACATCACTATCCTGCGCACTGTTTCTAAAGTAGTTGCCAATGGTTGGTTCCAGCACCTGCGATACAAGGTTGTTCATGCTGCCGAAGCGTGCTATTACTTTAGGCGCCTCATTGGCTGGTATATGAATAATTTGCGCTACGTCAAGATTAAAAGGGAAGCCATCTTTACTGCGCACGGTGATGGTTGACAGGTTTTTATCCAGCGCATGCGCTTCACTCCTGGCATTTGCCCAGTTAAGTACCAGGTTGGTAGTGGGCACTAATTCAATTTTTGTAGTATATTTATTGACAGGGTATTTACCGGGGCCAAGTGGCTCCATCCATACGCCACGATATCCTTTTGCTACAATGTTACCATGTTTAAAGCTGTCTCCCGTAACATCTGTGCCATCTTCTCCAATGTAAGAAATTACCACGCCCACATTGCCAATAGGCACGTCTGTCATAGGTATTTCCTCTACCTGTACAGCCCATGGGTTAATGTAATAACTGCCTGCCAATACTATTTGCGGTTGCAAACCACGGTTACCTCCGTTTACCAAAAAGGTATCAATATCCTGGAAGTTGTTATGGCCGGCCACGTCTTTACCTGCAATTTGCCCCGCAGTGATAGGTGCACCATCCAGCGAGGTTACAATACCAAGCATATTTTCATGAATCACGCTCATGTCTGCAATAGTTACTGTAAAAGCGAACGTGTTAATGCGGTAGGTACCTGGTGTAAGTAAATGTGTTTGACGGCCCTTTTGCCCGCCATTGTTTAAGAAGGACTCTGTATCCTGGAAATTGTCGCTTGGCACTTTGCGGCCAAGAATGTTACCGGTTGGAAGTTCTGCGCCATCATTGCTCAAAACCAGTCCAATCTTACCTTCGGGTATTACAGTAAATGATTGCATATCTACTCCATATTGCCAGGGCCACATGCCCCAATACAAGCCTGGCGCTAATGTCTTAGCCTGGAAGCCGGCTTCTCCTTTGGTAGCGATTATACGGCCATCGGGCAGTTCGCGGTTGGCGCCTACCAATACAAACTTTTTGGTAACCAGGCCAATTCTGTTTTCCGGCACTATGACCATGCCAAAAAATACACGCAAAATAAATTTGTAGAAGATGAGTGCGAAGAGAATGAGGAGCACCCACCAATAATGTGATAAGAGGGCTGAAAGATTCATAGAAACGTTTTTAAAATAGTTAAATAATTTTTTTAAAGCCTGAGTGTTTAAGATAGGTTATGGTATATGCGGCAGTTTTCATGTTAATCCTGTAGCATTTTGTTTATCGCCTGGTTTACCATTATAAAACTGTTTGCGAAAGCAGCGGCGTGTTACACTTTCGGGTGAGGGATTGAAGCGGATACCCCGGTGAAGGCCTTGTGTGTCGGCTTTTGTGCCGGAGTATGAGCGGAAAGCCCGGCCCGAGGTACGAGGGACATCCCCTAAAAATGCTACTGCAGCAAAATGCAACAGCCGGTGGTAAAAAGCCAGCGTACAACAATTGCCGCAAAATTGCTGTTTCTTTCTTTACAACTTTTCTTATTTGCCCTGTATGGGCGTTTTATAAGCATGATTTAATTTCTTCAACAGTTTTTATGAAGGCAGGGTTGCTTTTGATATCGCGTTGCCAGGCAAGGTCACGCTCAATTAAATCAATTTCTCTTTTAATGATGGCGCCTGGCTGGCCTTCTTCATTGCCGAGAATGAATACAGTGTCGGAAATAGCCACCGCGGTGCTGATGTCGTGCGATACAATGATTAAAGTATTCTGCTCATCCGATGTGGAAACCTGTAGCAAAAGGTCGCTTACTTTGTCAAGCATGCAAACGTCCAGGCCGGAAAAAGGCTCGTCCAGCAGCAGGAATTTAGAACCTTTCAGCAACTGTTGTATAATGCTTACCCGCTGCCTTTGCCCACCAGATAACTGTTGCGGGTACTTCTGCAGGTGCTCTTTCAAATGAAAGTCAGCCGCGTATTTTTCTATGTACTGTTTTTCTTCGCCTTTTAGCAGCTGGTTTTGTTTGGCCGACATCATTAGCGATTGGTAAATAGTCCTCCATTCAAACAGGTAATAGTTTTGGAAGATGACACCCATATCTCCGGCTTTTACCTGCTGCCGCCCATTAATAAATACATTGCCGTTTGTGGGTTGCTGCAATCCGGATAAAATTCTGAATAGTTGTGTTTTACCAATGCCGCTGCGGCCAATTAACGATACTACCTGGCCCTGCTGCATGCCTGGCCTGTGAATATCCCTGATGCAAAAATTGATATCCCTCAGGATGATTTTATCATCGTATTGCAGGCCAATATTTTCTGCCTGTAACAAGGTTGTTGTTTTTGTGCAAACTGTCATGTTTCTAAAGTTTAATGCAACACCAATTGCCGGACTTTTATTCTTACGGATTCAAAACGGGCAGCAGGCTAAAATTTTAACCTATGTAAAGTTGGTTAGGCCGTGCCGCTACTTATACTTAGTATACGGGAATAGCCATTTTCTTATTGAACCAAGCAGCCAGTCGAAGCAAAGACCGGTAAGGAATATTACCATTTGCAGCGCTACCACTACCGTAATATCATTGTACTTGTTGTATTTAATCAGCAGGGTGCCTATGCCGCCTTCACTCATGCTCAGGCCCTCCACCATGGTTATCATCAGCCAGGATATGGCAAAGTTTTGGCGGAGAATTTCAAATACCTGGTCTGCTTTGCCAACGATGATTACCTCATACAAAGTTTGCCAGTTGTTATAGCCCAGCGTTTTGCATAAGTCATACTCCTGTTTGTTGATGCTGGTGATTACTGATAAAAAAGATGTGACAAAAAACGGCACAATGCCAAACACCAGCAGCGATAGTTTAAGCTCACTGCCGTTCCTGGTTAACAGGGTAAAGATGAAGATGAGCCCGGTTAATGTAAGGTAACGGCATTTGACCATAAACTGTGCGATGCTTTTAAAAAAAGGCAACACTGATAAATAGGCAAATACCAGGGTGATGATGATAGAGTATAACATGGCTTTTAAGGTAAGCCCAAGGCTTACCAGCATGTTATCCCAAAATTGTTTGGTAGCGAGCAGCCGCGTAAACGCGGCTGCTACATTACCGGGCTTAGGTATTAAACCGTTGGATGCTGTTTGCCATACCAGTAAGGTTATAGCCACCTGAATGGCAATAAGCATGGCGACTGTTTTCCTGCTGATTGAAGCAAAGGGTTTAAAAATCTGTACCACTGATTATACTGATTTTGATGATTAAATGATTGCTGCGGGTAAGTGAGTGCCTGGTTGTATAAAATGTCTTATCATTTTCACATTCCCAGGCACTCATTATTCACTACCCACCACTCACTACATTACTCGCCCAGCACAATTTCCACACGCCTGTTTTTGCTTTTGCCGGCTGCTGTATTGTTATCCGCTATGGGTTTTGTTGAGCCATAACCTTTTGTTTCAATACGCTGGCTTTTCAAACCTTTTTTCAGCAGGTACGATTTAACTGCATTTGCACGTTGCTCGCTCAGGGGTATGTTCACATCATCTGAGCCACTATTGTCAGTATGGCCGTACACACCCAGCTTCAGGCCTTCCGCCACCACAGCAGATTCAAAGATTTCATCCAGCAACCTGTAAGATGCTGGCTTAATGTTGGCAGAGCCAGTTTCAAATTCTATGCTGTAAGACCTGGAAGACACTTCGCTGGTAATATCATCCGCGTACTTTGCTTCAATGGCCTTGCCCTGCAAAAGTTCCGGGTGGTTGGAGATAACGCTGAACAAAAAGCTTTTGTCAACAGCCTTTTCGTAAGGCATAAAGCCAGGCATTAAAGATGGATACATTTTCACCATCAGGTTACCAAAAGTGTTGTACACAGCTTTGTAACGGTCAACCTTATCATCACCAAGCCCGAAGGTATTGGCCATGTCTGCAAGGTTAAATACCGTGCTGCCGCCAAGGTTAACTTTCATGCCCTGAATATCTTTTTCTTCTACTCCATTGTAATACTTGAGCCAGTACTCTGCTGTTTGTTCCTGGTAAACATCGGCGCTAACCTTAGCTGCAAAAGCTTTGGCTTCATTGTAAGAGCGCACCTGGTCGCCAGCCTGCGCCAAAGCGATGATCATATTTTCTATATCTGTCCTGTGATCGTTGGCCCATTTTTTAATCGCGATGGTTTGGTTGGGCATTTGCGATGCATACTGTTTTGTATTAGCAATGGTAACCAGGCCACCTTTTTTGGTAGCTATGTTGACGTCACCGGGTGTCCAGGTAGCCACTGCGTCAACGGTAACGGTAGTATCTGTGCCGGTGGTTTTACCATTCACTACAATCTTTCTTTTTTCACTGTAGCCGGTAATGTACTTATTGGGTGCATCCAAAAAATCATTCGCAGCAATAAGGTTAATTGCATTGGCATCATAGGTGGTTTCATCGGGGTTTACTTTTAAGCCGTTATCGCCAGCCCATTTCAGCAATATATTAATGTCTCCGTCACGCATTACACCAGCCACACATTTACCTAAAGCGTTGTGTGGGTCCTGCTTCCAGGAAGGTGGGGCCATCACCTGGTCTTCGCCGTAAGATTTACCGTGCGTAACAGGTATAATGACAGGTTGGTACTCTGCACCCAATGGCTCCAGTTCTTTGGATAACGAAGTCATAAAGGCCGGCATACCATCGCCCATGAAAGTGATAAGCACGGCGGGCGTAGCGGGATTGCTTTTGTAATCGCTGGCAAACTTTACCAGGTCGGCCATTTGTTTGTTGCAGTCATCCTGGCGTATGTAGGTAACGTCAAGTTGTGCTTTATCAAACAAAGAGCCTTTTGTTGTATGCACGCCGCCATTGGCGTACATGCCGGAAAACTGGCTGTTCCACGCCATGCGTTCCCACGTAATTTTGGTGCCGCCGTTAACAGCGTTTTCGCCCGATGGCAAAGGCAACTGCACCGCGTTTGCGTTTAAGGATGCTTCAGGCGCATCGGGCAGCGTTACCTTGCCTACTTCAACGGCCTGTGCAGCTTCTTTAGGGCGTGCCTGGTACCATCTTACACTAAGGATACCTGCGGCAATTACCGCTGCTATAATAAATACTTTACCTGCTGGTTTTAATTTAAGTGACATAGTTGTAAATTTTTACTTGTTGTATGTATGTTGTTTAGTTTGGGCAATATTTTGGAGCCCGGCGGTTGAGGCCCTGTTCAGCTTTGCTTGCGTCGCACTCTTGTACGTTCAGAACTTTACTGAGCAATTGCGCTCCGTAGCATTATTTGTTTCCGGGAGTTTGCTTAATCAAGAAGGCCCCTGTATTTATCGGTGATGGTTACACCCTTCAGCTTGCCGCTGTCTTTGTGTTTGTCCAGGGCATTGTTGGTGTAGTTGAAATCTGTATGCACGTCAAATTTGTTAATGAGTTCAATGGCTTGTGCAGATTTGGCTTTATCCTCCAGCACTTTGTCATCCATAAAACGTTGTGTAACATCTATGGCTGATTTAATGTGGCCTATCTTCTCACCTATTTTTACTTTCAAAATCGCCAACGCCTGTTCTGCATCACGGTTCAATTCATCATCGCCCTTAAAGGCTTTCATGGCGCTGGATACCGCGGATAACCCTGTGGTTACAGAATAGTATAAATCCTTTTTGGCCTCCAGGTCAAGCTTGGCATCTTCCAGCATAATGCCGCTTTCTTCATAAGCCATATCGGCAAAGGAAATAAGCTTGTTCAGGTCGCCAACAATGGGGGTTACATTATCAATATATTCCCTGCAACGCAATACATTGTTGGCGTACAAATCAACCTGCCTGTTATTACCCTTTTCCTGCTGCAGTATTTTTACTTTTTGAATGTTAAGCTGCAGTTCCTTTTCCTTTTCTGAAAGCTTATCTGTCAGTTCGCTTTGTTTGCCTTTAAGTTTTACGGCCTGTTTCAGTAAGGTATTCCTGTCTTCATAACCCTGCTCAATCTTTGCCTGCAAAATGTTGAATGGGTTTAGCTCTATAGCAATGCCAATGCTGTAGTTGGCAATAAACTCTGAAAAGTATTTTATCGCCCTCCAGAATTTACGGTTGGTAATAAGCATTAGTATAAAGCCCAATACCACACCGCCTATGATAAGGTTTACCAGGCTCCATGTAACAGTAATAAGAAAAGGCAGTACGAATGTTACAAAGGCATAGGTAAGGCCGGCAAACAGAGACAGTGCAATGATAGCAGTGGCAATGTTTTTAGGCTCTGAAAACCAGCCCGGTTTTTTTGTTTGCTGAATTAAGTTTGTCATATTAAGTTGTTTGAAACCTCACCCCCGCCCTCTCAAATGGAGCCAGACGATGAGCATTTGTTATTGATTGTTTTTACTTTTCGTTTTTTACTATATCAGTTGCTTAATCTTTTCTATATCGTACAAAATCCTATTCCTCATCATTTCCAGTTCTGCCTTATAGCCGCCGGTATTGCTCTCAATCTTTTCCTCATTCTCCTTAATCTCATTGTTCAATACGGCAACCTGGTTGTGCAGGTCATTAATCTCCCTGGTGAGATCGTTGATGCGCTGCTGTTTAGCTGCAATCTCTTTTTGTTTGGAGATTACTTTTTCCTGCAGTGCGGCATCAACTGTTGAGTCGAAATTGGCCGCGTCATTGTCCAGCACCTGCAGGTACTGGGCCGCGGTAGCCAATAGCTTCTGCCTGTCGAGCCCCTGCACACTAAGGCCGGCAAAGGCCACGGTGTACCTGGTTTTTTCATCAGGCATACTTTGCATGGCTTCGGTCATTTTTGAGAATTCGAAGTAGTCCGGTCCCGGTATATTCGCTTCGCTGAATAGCTTATCGAAATAGGCCCTGAACTTTTCGTTTGACCTGGGCGCATAAGCAGGACTGCCCGTACCTGTTGTTGTGGAAACCTGTTGTGCGTCCTCCGGCTTTGTAACAGGTTGTTCATCGTCTGTTACTTCCACAAAAGCAGAGAGGATCCTTTTTCCTAAACTTGCCATAGTTGTTGGTTTTATTGGTGAGTGGTGAATGGTCAATGGTGAATAGTGAGTGGTGAGCAACCAGAAGTGTGTATATCACCTCTGTTACCCGCAGCTCGTAGCTATTAACCCGCAGCTTCTTGCGCATACCTCTTCCAGTACATAGTTGTGCCTATGTTCACATCCGTTTGTTCTGTATTTGCGGAAGGGATTTTTAGAAGATAAGGTGCCTCATGTTCACGTCGTGAAAAAGAACATTGCTGTCATTCTTTTTCTCTGGTTGCTTAGGCCTGTCCTGCACTTTTTTAGTGTGGGTTACAGGCTTAGATGATGTATGGCGCATAGCCGGCATAATAGCACTGGCAGCCATAATCACGATAATGATAGGTTTCATTTTCGCAAATGGTTAAATGGAGTACCTGTCAGTTCCGAAACCTGGTTCCGGTTGACAACACATGGTTAATGTAGTTGAATCTTTACTCTGGAGGATTACAGGATGGAGATTTCCGGTGGTTTAACTCTCTGGCGGAAGTTGGCAAAAAGAGAATCCAGATATTTGTTGCTCATATTCGATGGAGAACTTGCCTCCCGTTTGATTTGATGGAGTAAAGATATATAACGGGACAAGTATACCGTATGGGAATGTGGGAACAGCGGGGCTTGCGCTTTCACAAATGGTAAAGTATGTATGATAGGCGGTAATTATGGATGTGGTGAACGGAAGATATCGGGTTTAAGTGGCGCCGTATATTTGGAACAATGTTGCAAATGGGTACCTGGAATGGTAGCCTAACTGGTTAATTGACAGCTTTTTGCAACAGAATTTCAAATTATGCACCTGGCAATTAATCTATACGCAGGGTTATGGCTTAACAGCAGGTTTGTTATGATTGGAGCAGTACTGAAATTAAGCGGCAGCATATTGTAAACCTGCTGAGCAATGCTGAGTAGTATTACCAGCCGTACAAGTGAGTGACACAACGGAAGCCTCATAGTAGTAATGCAGTCCGTACCCAAAGAAGAAATCCTTATTGCGGAGCAATAAAAAACCCGGCGCGGCTTTTTGTGCGCCAGCGTACAAAATATGTTCGTTTTCGTACAGTTGCTTGTTTTTAATACTCGTAATGTATTTGTTTTTAACCACTTAGGCTGTTGGCATAGCTGTTGAACCATTTGTTTGTTTTTTAGGTACCGCCGGCTAAAACCAAAGCAAACAAAATGATTAAAAACTATTTTAAAGTTGCGTGGAGAAACCTTTTAAGGCATAAAGCTTACAGCGCCATTAACGTTACAGGCCTGGCCGTAGGCATTGCCGCCTCGCTGTTGATTTTTACCGTGGTAAAGTTTGAATTAAGTTATGACCGGTTTCAAAAAAATTACGACCGTATTTACCGCGTTGTAACCAACACAAAGAACAACGATGGCAGCGAAGGACATAACCCCGGCATACCATCGCCAGCTTACGATGCACTGAAAATGGATTTTCCGCAGTTTGAAAAAATAGCCGCAGTGGCCGCCACATCGGGCAACCAGGTTACCGTGCTGGGCAATAACCCTAACAGTGATGTTGCGGTAAGCAAGAAATTTTTAGAGGAAACAACGCTTGCCTTTACCCACCCTGCATACTTTGACATGTTTAATGCTGTGTGGCTGGAGGGGAACGCAAAAGCGCTGAGTGAGCCAGGCAACGCTGTGATAGATAAACCCACCGCTATAAAATACTTTGGCGATTGGAAAACAGCTACCGGCCAATACCTTAAACTTGATAACACCATACTGCTTAAGATAACCGGCATTATTGAAGAAACGCCAAAGAACTCTGATTTTCCGATAAAGCTGTTTGCCGCTTACGAAACTTTAAAAGCACACCCCGATTCTTACAACTATTCCCCTGAATGGGGCAGCCTTAGCAGTAACCACCAGGTGTATGTAATGCTGCCCGCCAATGTAAGCGTGGCAAGCGTGCAGGCACAAATGGCTGGCTTTGTAAAGAAACATTATCATAATGACGGGCGCAATAAGCGCATGCAGGTGTTGCAACCGTTAAAAGACATGCATTTTGATGGCCGCTACGAAAACCTGGGAGACCATAGTACCAGCAAAACAGTATTGTGGACATTGGCTTTAATAGGCGCCCTGATTATCGTAATGGCTTCCATCAATTTTATTAATTTATCCACGGCACAGGCGGCAGGCAGGGGTAAAGAAGTGGGCATACGCAAAGTATTGGGCAGCGGCCGCGGGCAACTGGTTGGGCAGGTAATGGGCGAAACATTTTTGATAGTACTGTTTTCTCTTGTGCTGGCTATGGGCATTGCTAAACTGGCCATGCCTTACCTTACCCATGTGGCAAGCGTACCGGAAGGTATATCGCTGTTTAACACCGGCAGCGTATTGTTTTTAGCCGCTGTTGTAATAGTGGTTACGCTGCTGTCAGGTACTTATCCTGCGTTAATTGTATCGGGCTTTAAGCCGGCGCTTGCATTAAAGAATAAAATAAACCTGGCCAGCGTGGGCGGCATATCGCTGCGCAGGGTGCTGGTGGTTACACAGTTTGCCATATCGCAGGTGTTGATTATAGGAACCATAGTGGCGGTTGGCCAAATGAACTTTGTGCGCAATGCCGATTTGGGTTTTAATAAAGAGGCATTATTGGTATTGCCTGCCTACAGCGATAGCATAAACCAGGCCCGCATGAAACCACTGAAGCAGCAACTGCTGCAAAACCCTAACGTTGTAAGCGTTTCTTTTGCCAGCGACGAAGCTTCATCAGACAATAACTGGGCTTCTAACTTTGCCTTTAACAACAAGGAAGACGAGGACTTTGCCGTGTTTCATAAATACGGCGATGCTGATTATATTAAAACCTACGGCCTGCAGTTAATTGCCGGCAGGGATATTGTACCCAGCGATACCCTGCGTGAAATTGTAATTAATGAAACGCTGGCAAGAAAATTAAAACTGCAAAAAGCGGCCGACGCTGTTGGCAAAAACCTTCGTATTGGCGGTGGCCTGTGGCTGCCGGTGGTAGGCGTGGTAAAAGATTTTAAAACCAACTCTTTGCGGGAAGATATTAAGCCCCTTACTATTGCCAGCCGCAACGATTTTTATTATACCATAGCGGTTAAGCTGCGCACCAATAACCTTACAAAAACAACGGCTGACATACAAAAACTCTGGGAGAAAACTTATCCGGAATATGCCTTTACCAGCCATTTTGTAGATGAAACGATAGAACGTTTTTACCGGCAGGAAACACAGCTTGCCCTGCTGTATAAAATATTTGCAGGTATTGCCGTATTTATATCCTGCCTTGGTTTGTATGGCCTTGTTTCGTTTATGGCGGTACAAAAAACAAAAGAGGTAGGCATAAGAAAAGTACTGGGCGCCAGCGTAGGTAACATTGTTGTTATGTTCTCTAAAGAGTTTACCGTTCTTATAACCATTGCCTTTGTTATAGCAGTGCCTGTGGCCTGGTATTTTATGAACAACTGGTTGCAGAATTTTGAATACCGCATAAGCATCGGCGCAGGAATTTTTGTGCTGGCCATGGTGGCGTCGCTGGTAATAGCGTGGATAACGGTGGGCTACCGTGCAATAAGGGCGGCACTGGCAAACCCTGTAAAAAGTTTAAGGAGCGAGTAGGCCCCTCACCCCCAGCCCCTCTCCACGGAGTGGAGAGGGGTGAAGCGGAGCATTTATTTGACTTATTGACTTCTTGTCTTCCGACTTTGTGTTTTTTTATGAGCCCGGCAGCAGGAACAAGTATGAGGCTTTACTGTAGCCTGTCCCGAGAGGAACGATTCGGGATCGCACTCTTGTACAGTGGGATTCGCTGTGCAGCAACCCCGCTCCGTAGCAACATTGAACCTTGAACAAACGAACTGTAAACTGATGATATGTTGAGAAATTTTATAAAAATAACAATGAGAAGCCTTGGCAGGAACAAGGCATTTTCCTTTATCAACATATTTGGCCTGGCCATTGGCCTTGCTACCTGCATGTTGATTATGTTGTATGTATTCAGCGAATCGGGCTACGACAGGCAGCATGCGGGTGCAGACCGCACATACCGTATAGCTTCAGAAGCTGCGCAATTGGGTACGGTAAAAAGCCAGCCCTGGGCAGCTGCAGCCGGCCCTGTTGCCTGGGGGTTAAAAGAGGATATGCCCGAAGTAGAACAGGTAACCAGGCTGCTGAAATTTCCCGGGCTTGAGAAAATGCTGCTTACCTGGAAACAGGGCAAAGAACAAAAACAGTTTTACGAAACCAATGGTTACTATGTTGATTCTACCTTCTTCCGTTTGTTCACCTATACGTTCAGGTATGGAAGCCCGTTAACGGCGCTTAATGCACCCAACAGCATGGTTATTTCCGCCAGTGTGGCTCATAAAATGTTCGGCAATGAAAACCCTGTTGGCAAGCCGGTTGAAATAGGCATGCCCTACGGAAATTTTACGTATACCGTAAAAGCGGTGTTTGAGGATGATGGTATCAAATCACATATTCCTGCCCACTTCTTTCTTTCCATGCGCAATGGAGATATTGGCACATGGGTAGACGGGCAAACCAATTGGGCCACCAACAATATATTTCATACTTATGTGAAGTTAAAGCCCGGTGCAAATGTGGATGCATTTGCCAAAAAGCTACAGCCATTTATTGAGCGCCGCGGCGGACAGGATATGAAGGCACTGGGCGTTTCCAAATCATTATTCCTTCAACCCTTACAGGATATTTACCTGCACTCAGATTTAGATAACGAAATAGCCGCCAACGGCAGCATTAATTATCTCTACATTATGGGCAGCATTGCCTTGTTTGTATTGCTGATTGCCTGTATCAATTTCATGAACCTGTCCACCGCCCGTTCCTCGAAAAGAGCAAAAGAAGTAGGGGTCCGCAAGGTGCTGGGTGCAGAAAAGCAATCGCTGGTGCTGCAGTTTTTAGGCGAGTCTGTAACGATGAGTTTAATGGCTTTGTCTTTGTCGTTGTTGATTGTGTCAATGTCGTTGCCATATTTTAACCCGGTTACCAGCAAAAGCATAGGTTTGTTTGATGAGCCGGCAATGTGGCTTGCCATCGCTGGCCTTGCTATAGTTTCGGGTATTGTGTCAGGCCTGTACCCGGCATTTTACCTGTCAGCTTTTAAGCCGGTTGCCGTGTTAAAGGGCCGGTTGCTAAATCATTTTTCGGCAGTAGCCATTCGCAAGGGGTTGGTAGTATTCCAGTTCACAATTTCCGTATGCCTTATACTCGGTGTAATGGTTATTGTGCGCCAACTGCATTACGTGGAAAAGCAACACCTGGGCTTTAATAAATCAAAGCAACTGGTACTGCCGCTGCAAAGCCAGGACGCAGCCAGGAATTACGCAGCGTTAAAAAATGAGCTGTTGAAAAACCCGGCTATTAAAACAGTCACCAGCGGTTCTACCTATCCCGGTATACCTAATGTGGAAGACATGCTGTTTTATGCAGAAGGTAAAACAAACAAAGATGTGGTAGATGTTCACCTGGCTAATGTTGAACATGATTACTTTGAAACTTTAGGCTTTAAGCTGATTGCCGGCCGTGGTTTTTCAAAAGAATTTACTGCCGATTCAAATGCCATCGTTCTTAACGAAGTGGCCCTTAAAGAACTGGGGTATACTGTTGATAACGCGGTGGGCAAAAAAATCTATTTCAATTTTAAAGATGTTAACGGCTTTATGCAAATCATCGGCGTGGTAAAGAATTTCAATTTCGAAAGCCTGTATAACTCCATAAAACCATTTGGGTTCAACCGGTTTTTTGGTAACGCCAATAGCTATGTAATTGCCAATACATCAACCAGTGATTACACCCGGTTGCTGAAAGAAGTAGAACAAACCTGGAATACCATCAATGCCGGTTCTCCATTCGTATATTCTTTTCTTGACAGTGATTTTCAAAGAAATTACGAGAAAGACAGGCGGGCATCAACCATCGTAAGCTTCTTTACAATTGTAGCCATACTTATAGCTTGCCTTGGCCTGTTTGGGCTGTCAGCTTTTTCTGCCGAACAGCGCATCCGCGAAATAGGCATACGTAAAGTGTTGGGTGCATCTGTAGGCAGCATTACAACCCTGCTTTCCAGGGAGTTTGTAATGCTGGTATTAATAGCCATTGTTATTGCCTGCCCCCTTGCGTGGTATGCCATGAGCCGTTGGCTGGCAGGTTTTGCTTACCAGGTAAACATAAGCTGGTGGATGTTTGTATCGGCTGGTTTGATGGCAATAGTTATTGCTGTGGCAACAGTTAGCTTTCAGGCTATTAAAGCAGCACTGGTTAACCCGGTTAAGAGTTTAAGAAGTGAGTAAGGCGGTAGCGATGTGTTATGTGATGCTTTTAAGCAAAATTACTTAGTGACTCATTGCCTTGAAGACTTGCTTGCCTTTGTGACTTTTTGTCCTTATGACTATGGTTTTATTTATGGGCCCGGCAGAAGGTGCTACTATGAGGCTTTACTTGCGTCGCACTCTTGTACTGTTGGATTCGCTACGCAGCAATCTGGCCGTAAAATGATTACCTCGCTCCGGCATTTAAAATAGGTTGGCTATATAAGAGAATACTGAGTTTGGCTATTGTATAATCTGAAAATCAAACTATGCTGAAAAACTATATAACCGTTGCTATCAGAAATTTCAAAAGGCATAAATTGTTTTCGTTCATCAACATTTTATGCCTTTCCATCGGCATTACCTTTTCAATGATCATTGCTGTATATGTACTAAACCAGCAGCGTGTAAATAAAAGCCTGAGTAACATAGAAAACCAGTATTTTCTTAAAAGCATCTACAAGCAAAAAGATTTAGGGCTTGAAATAGTAAGCATTTCGGCATTGGCAAAGGCAGCCAAAGAAAATTATCCCAGCCTTATTAAAAATTATTTCAGGTATAACCCGGTTACCAATGTTGTATCTGCCGGGGATAAACATTTTAAAGAAGATATCGCCATAGGCGATACTACGCTGGTAAGTATGTATGGTTTCCCCCTGCTGTATGGGGATAAGAATAAGGCTTTTGCCAATAACAGCTCTGCCATAATTACGGAAAGCTTTGCCGCAAAATTGTTTGGAACAAAAAATGCCGTCGGCAAAACCTTAACTATCCAAACAACGGTTGCAGGTGTTACGCAGGATTATATGGTATCTGCGGTACTGAAGGATATACCCTATAATTCAGTAACCAACCTTATCAGCGGCAAATACAGTGTGTACATACCAACAACAGGCAGCCGCTTTTTCTCCGTACAAGACCCCTCTTTAAGCTGGGATAATACCAATGAAATAAGCTTCCTGGAATTAATGCCCGGTGTTAACCCCAAAACTGTTGAGCCGCTTTTGAATAGCCTTCTTAAAAAGAACAGTGCAGACTTTGTTTGGAAGAACCTTTCCGCCGCTATGGTGCCCGTAGGAGATTACTACCTTAATGACAATAACGGTGCTGTGCGAAAGATGATAATGGTTCTTTCTATCATCGCGGTATTTATCCTGCTGATGGTTATCATCAACTTTGTCAACATAAATATCGGTACGTCTTCTTACAGGCTTAAAGAAATAGGATTGCGTAAAACATTTGGAGGCGCCAGGAAGCAAATCATATTTCAGTTTGTTACTGAGTCATTGATACTTTCCATGATTGCCGCTGTTATTTCCATTGTGCTGTACCAGTTGTGCCGCCCGGTGTTCTCCCAGGTGTTAAATGCAGAGCTTTTATCTTTCTGGCGCTTTGGCCTGGCCGAGTTTGGCCTGTTGCTGTCATTCGCAGTACTGATTGGCGTTTTGGCGGGTCTTTATCCCGCATTCGTGCTAAGTTCAAAAAATCTTTTGCATGCAGTAAAGGGTAAGATAGACAGTTCAACCGGAGGGCTTGTTTTAAAACGTGGGCTGCTGATAGTACAGTTCTCCCTGGCTATAGTGGTTTTTATCTGCACTTTAAACCTGTCAAAACAGGTATCATTTATCTTTCAAAAAGACCTCGGTTACAGCAAAGACCAGTTGCTGGTAATAACCGCTTTTCCCAAACAGTGGGATAGCGCCGGCGTAGCAAGAATGGAAAGCATTAAACAGGGCCTGCTCCAGTTGCCGGAAGTAAAAAATGCTTCGTTGGTTTTCGACCTTCCTGAAAGCACCCCTTTTGGGCGTATTGTTCTTTATCCTCTCAAAAATGCCGGTGATAAAAATAACCAGCTAAACTTACCAGTGGCGGCAGCCGATGAAGATTATGCCAAAACGTTCGGTATAAAGATGATGGCAGGCTCCTTCTTTGCCAACAGCAAAAACGGGATAGTAATAAACGAAACGGCCGCGAAACAACTGGGGCTTACATCACAAAACGCGGTAGGGCGCATAATAGAAACCGGTGCCGCTGGCGCTCCCATTACCGTTGCAGGCGTAATGAAGGATTTCAATTTCTCTTCGCTGCAGGAAAAGATTGGGGCCATAGGCTATGTTCATATAAACAGTGGTAATGCTTACCGGTACCTAGTAGTAAAATTGAACACGGAAAATATTTCCGGCTCCATCAACGATATAAAAAGTAAATGGAAATCCTTTGTGCCATCAGCGCCATTTGAATACACTTTTATGGATGATAAGTTTGCCTCCCTCTATAAAGCGGAACTGCAGTTACGAACAGCGGCGAATATTGCTACTATTCTTAACGTGATAATTGTTTTGCTGGGTATTGTTGGCGTAGTAGCTTTTATGCTTAATAAGAGAAACAAGGAGATAGCAGTTCGTAAAGTACTTGGCGCAGATGCCGGCAATATCATTTTCCTATTTTTAAAAGAGTATGCCGTGCTTATTGTACTGGCAAACATTATTGCCTGGCCACTTGCTTATATGGTTACAGAAAACCTTTTGCAAAATTTTGCTTATCGTATTAACCAGGATGTTTTCCCTTACCTGCTTGTGTTGGTTTTTATTTCAGTGATAGCTTTTGGGCTTATCGCCTTGCAATGCTTTAAGGTAGCGGTTGCTAACCCTGTTAAAAGTTTAAGGACGGAATAATATACCAGGGATGTACATGGCGTGGTAACAAACGGCGCTTTTGTACCTGGGGCGTGCTGCTGCAACTGTTGAATAGAATTGTTGCAGTACAAGTGAGTGACACAAGAAAAGCTTAATAGTAGCAATGCTGCTAAGTTCATAATTATTAAAACATACCGGAAGCTGCCCAACTGGTAACTGGTAATAAATTGAAAGGCATGCTTAAGAATTATTTTAAAATTGCTTACAGAAGCTTTCTGAAAAACAAAGCTTTCTCGTTGATTAACATCCTTGGCCTATCCATTGGAATTTCCGTGTGCTTTATTATCATGCTTTTTGTGCAAGATGAATTAAGCTTCGATCGTTTTAATACAAAAGCAGACAGGACATACCGTATTGTTTTTAATGCAAGTATTAATGGGGGAAAAATAAATGAGGCTAATGTAATGCCACCGGTAGCCCAGGCGTTAATGAATGACTACCCGGAAGTGGAAGAAGCTACCCGCCTGCATGTTGATGGAAGGCCAAAGGTTGCGTATAAAGACAAGTCTTTTAAAGACGCGGAACTTGCTTTTGTTGACGCTAACTTTTTTAATGTATTCACGTTGCCGTTTATAAAAGGCGATGCAAAAACAGCATTATTACAGCCTGACGCTGTGGTTATAACAAAAGAACAGGTGCATAAGTTTTTTGGTGATGAAGAGCCCATTGGCAAAGTGCTGATCTTTAATAATAACAACCCATTAAAAGTAACAGGTGTAATAGATAAAGTACCGGCTAATTCTCATTTTCACTTTGATATGTTTGGGTCTATGGCAACCCTGGATGAGGCCCGGCAACCTACCTGGATGGCATCCAACTTTTTTACATACCTGGTTTTAAAAAAGGGCTTTAGCTATAAGAAACTAGAAGCCAAACTGCCCGGCATGGTAGAGAAATATATGGGCCCCCAAATACAGCAGGAAATGGGTTTAAGCCTGGCACAGTTTAGAACAAAAGGAAACGAGCTTGGTTTTGTTCTGCAGCCTTTAACAGATATACATTTTTACTCTCACAGTAATTTTGAATTAGGCCCCAGTGGGGATATAAGATATATATACATTTTTAGTGCGGTGGCCTTTTTTATGTTACTGATAGCCTGTATAAATTTTATTAATCTTTCTACCGCCGGGGCTTCTAAAAGAGCAAAGGAAGTAGGCCTGCGCAAAGTAATGGGCTCTGGTAAACCCGCATTAATACAACAGTTTTTACTGGAATCTGTATTGATAACATGTGTAGCCCTGGTTTTATCTACCGTATTTGTACAGATGGCTTTGCCTGTGTTTAATGATTTATCGGGCAAGAATTTATCGCTCGGTTTTAGCTTTAAGCCGTTGGCAGTGCTTCTCAGTCTTGGTTTATTGGTTGGCTTGCTGGCAGGTATTTATCCGGCATTTTTTCTTTCTTCATTTAAACCTATAACTACCCTCAAAGGCAACCTGACTGCCGGTAAAAAGAGCTTTGGCTTAAGAAGCAGCCTTGTGGTTTTCCAATTCTTTATTTCAGTTAGTTTAATTACAGGAACCATTGTTATTTACCAGCAAATGAATTTCATTCGCAGTGCTAAACTGGGGTACGATAAAGAACATTTGCTGGTGTTGAACAATTCATGGGCGCTCGGTAAAAATGAAAAATATTTTAAAGAGCAGCTATTGAAAGACCCCCGGGTTATAAACATCACCGTGTCTGGTTATAAACCGGCCGGCCCAAGCTTTAACAACAATTCTTTAGCGTACCCAGAGGGCAGAGAAGATATGATGATGAAAACACTGGAATATAAAATTGATGAACAATATATTCCAACATTGGGTATGCAAATGGCGGCAGGCAGGAATTTTTCAGCCACATTTCCTACAGATTCTTTAGGCATGATTATTAATGAAAGCGCTGCCAGGGCTTTTGGCTGGGGCAATAATGCAGTGGGTAAAAGAATTATAAGAGAGAACAGCCACCGGGGAAAAAATGTTGCATTTACTGTTGTTGGTGTTGTAAAAGATTTTCACTTTAAATCGCTGCATGAAGCCATAACACCGTTGTTGATGGTGTTGCAGCCGGAGTCTGGCATTATTGTAAAAGTGAGGGCTGAGCATATTAGTGATTTGCTTGCGGGTATAAAAACGCAATGGCAAAAACTTACTTCCGAAGAACCTTTTAGCTATGCATTTATGGATGAGCTGTACAACCAAACTTATGCTGCTGAACAAAAAACCGGTCGCATTCTTAACATCTTTACGGCTCTTACCATTATTGTAGCATGCATGGGATTGTTTGGCCTGGCTACCTATACGGCAGAGCGACGCTCTAAAGAAATAGGCATAAGAAAAGTGCTGGGCGCAAGTGTGGCACAGGTTACCACTATGCTTTCCGGAGATTTTTTAAAGCTGGTAGCTATAGGTTGCGTCATCGCGTTTCCGTTGTCGTATTTCGTGATGCATAAATGGCTGCAGGATTTTGCGTATAGAATTGATATGAGTTGGTGGATGTTTCTGCTGGCGGCCGCAGCAGCTATATTAATAGCGGTAGCAACGGTTAGTTTCCAGGCAATCAAAGCAGCATTGGTTAACCCGGTAAAAAGTTTAAGGAACGAGTAGCCATCACTCCGGCCCGCAACGATGTATTGTTTTTGCTTATTACCTTTTTGCCCATGCCTTGTGGATTTTTTTATGGGCCCGGCAGGAGGTACTACTATGAAGCATAGTTGCGTCGCACTCTTGTACGCTTTGTCCGCTATGCAGCAATCCGGCTTCGTGGCAACAGCAAACAAATAAACTTCAACACAAAAAACCTGACCATGTATAAAAGTTATTTAAAAATCGCATGGCGAAATTTGATAAGAAATAAGGCTTTTTCTGCCATTAATATCCTGGGGCTGGGGCTGGGCATGGCTTGCAGCCTGCTTATTATGCTTTGGGTGTATGATGAACGCAGCGTAGATAAATTCCATACCAATAGTAACCTGTTATACCAGGTATACGAGCGTAACTATTATGACGGGAAAGTAGAGGCGGGCTATTCCACCCAGGGCTTGCTGGCAGATGAGCTAAAAAGAATAATACCCGAAGTGCAGTATGCATCAGGAATGGAATATGTAGCCCCGCCCGGTACCAGCAGCACATTTGAAGCAAGTGGAAAGATTACCAAGATGCAAGGCTTTTTTGCCGGTGCAGATTTCTTTAGCATGTTTAGCTATCCATTGCTGCAAGGCAAAATGCAGACAGCTTTAAGTACGCCAAATGCCATAGCTATATCCCGCAGAATGGCAAATATGTTTTTCGGTACTCCCGAAAATGCTATTGGTAAGGCCATACGTTTTGAAAATAAGCAAGACCTCCAGGTAACCGCCGTATTTGAAAATGTACCAGCCAACTCTTCTCAGCAATTTGATTTCTTAAGAAGCTGGGCTGATTTTGTAAAAGAAAACAAATGGGTAAACAACTGGAGCAATACCAGCCCTAACACGTATGTTCAGTTGCAGGCTGGCGCAAACGCTGCTGCGGTAGAAGCAAGGATTAAAGATTTTATTTACCGTTACCAGCAGAAAGACAAATCTTTCGTTACAGAACTTGCATTGCAGCCCTACGCGGAAAAGTACCTGCACTCCACCCTTAAGAACGGCAAAGTTGATGGAGGCCGCATAGAGTATGTTCAACTTTTTACACTGCTGGCCATTTTTGTTTTGCTCATAGCCTGTATCAATTTTATGAACCTGGCTACTGCACGCTCATCAGCCAGGGCCAAAGAAGTTGGGCTGAGAAAAGTTATTGGCGCTATTCGTTCTGTTTTAATAGGCCAGTTTATAGGCGAAGCAATGCTGATAACTTTTTTTGCTGTAGTGATAGCCCTTGGTTTGGCGGCATTGCTTTTACCGGCTTTTAATAATCTTACAGGCAAGACGCTTTCGTTGCCGCTGGCACAACCGGCATTTTGGGCGGTGGTTGCAGCATTATTGGTTATTACGGGCTTTGTATCGGGCAGTTATCCTGCTTTGTTTCTCTCCTCATTTAACCCCGTGACGGTGTTAAAAGGCACGCTAAAGTTTAGCTGGAAGGCGACATTATTTAGAAAAGGGCTTGTTGTTTTCCAGTTCGCACTTTCTATTATGCTTATTGTCGGCATGATTGTGATATACAAGCAGGTTGATTATATACAAAGCAGCAACATAGGATATAACCGCGAAAACCTTTTGTACGTTCCCATAGAAGGAGACCTGATTAAGAACTACAGTGCGTTTAAGCAGGAACTTAAGAAAGTTCCAGGCATACAGGCCATCTCCAAAATGAGGAATTCACCTACTGTTATTGAGCATCATACCGGCAGCATATCCTGGGAGGGTAAAGATCCTGGCGTAACAATTTCTTTTGCAGATGCGGTTGTTGGTTACGACTTTACAAAAACCATGAAACTGCAGTTAAAAGAAGGCCGTGATTTTTCAGAAAGTTATGGAACAGATTCGGCCGCTTACCTGCTTAACGAGGAAGCGGTTAAAAGGATAGGATATACAAATCCCGTAGGCAAAACTGTTAGCTGGGGAAACCGTAAGGGAACAATTATCGGCGTGCTGAAAGATTTTCATTTTAACTCCATGCACCAGTCTATTGAGCCGTTGATTGTACGGCTTGATGAAAACTGGCCCTGGGGCACTATACTTGTAAGAATACGCCCGGGACAAACAAAACAATCTATTGAAGCATTAGAGAAAATCTGCAAATCACTTAACCCCAAAGTGCCCTTTACTTACCGGTTCTCCGATATAGAGTTTGATAACCTGTATCGCAGTGAGGCAGTGGTTAGCAGCCTTTCCAGCTACTTTGCATTCCTGGCAATTTTCATTTCATGCCTCGGTCTATTTGGCCTGGCAACATTTACCGCGGCACAGCGTACCAAAGAAATAGGTGTGCGTAAAGTACTGGGTGCATCTGTATCAACCATTGTTTCCTTGCTGGCGTCTGATTTTTTAAAGTTGGTGTTTATCGCCATGCTGATAGCATTTCCTGTTTCATGGTTTGCCATGAATAGCTGGCTGCAGGAGTTTGCCTATAAAGTAAGCATAGAATGGTGGGTGTTTTTGCTGGCTGGTTTCGCGGCTATTGGTATTGCACTGCTTACAGTAAGTTATCAAAGCATAAAAGCGGCATTGATTAGCCCGGTTAAAAGTTTAAGGAGCGAGTAGCGACAATAGTCAATTAGACCTCTTGCATAAATCATTTTTTCTATAAATAAGAGGTTTTATCATTCCGAAGAATGAGGCATCTGATATTGGATGATGAATAGATTTCTCCTTCGTCGAAATGACAAAAATATTTTATTAAATAGGTCTAATGAACGGGCTTTCATTTACCGGTTGTATTTGCGGATTTTTTATAGGCCCTGCGATGGAACAAGCATGTAACATTGTTGCGTCGCACTCGTGTGCTTTCTCAACATTACTGAGCAAGCGTTCAGCAGAACACTTTCTTATATTAAGCAACAGAACGTGAATAACAAAATATCATCCCATGTTTAAAAACTATCTCAAGATTGCAACCAGGAACCTCTGGCGGCATAAAGCTTTTTCATTTATTAATATAACAGGATTGGCTGTTGGCCTTACCGCCTGCTTTCTCATTTTTTTATATGTACGCTTTGAAACAAGCTATGATAATTTTCATTCTAAAGCAAACAGGATTTATCGTGTTATTACTGATACCAAAACCCCATCTGAAACCATTGAGCAGGCTTATACTTCGGCGCCTATTGCAGGTAATGTAAAAAAAGACTTTCCCGAAGTTGAAGAATCTGTACGGCTTGCAACCGATGGCTACCTGGTGAGGAAAGGAGATGTAAAATTCCAGGAGCAGAATGTGGTGCTTGCTGATTCTACTTTCTTCAACATATTTGATTTCCCGTTGGTAAGCGGTAATAAAAACACGTCACTCAAAGAGCCGATGAGCATCATACTATCGCAAGCCACAGCAAAGAAATACTTTGGTAACGGTAATCCTATGGGGCAGCAGGTGTTGCTTACCGGCGCAGCCATACCTGCCACCATTACTGCCGTAATGAAGGATATTCCTGAGAACTCGCAGGTACAGGCCGATATGCTTGTATCCATGTCATCCTTCCAGCAAATCTATGGCCAGCCAACAGCAGACAGCGAATGGACGAATCACGGGTATTATACTTACCTGCTTTTGAAGCCAAACACCGATGCCCACGGTCTTGAAGCAAAGTTTCCCGCTTTCATGGAATTTCACCATGGCAAGCAGGCAAAAGAATTGCAGATGCAGGACTGGTTGAGCCTTGAACCCTTGCGGGATGTGTATTTAAAATCCAAACGTGAGGGTTTTGTAACCGGCAGCCTGAACAACGTATATATATTTTCCATCATCGCCGCTTTTATTTTGCTGATAGCGGCTATCAACTTCATTAACCTTACTACGGCGCGAAGTACAGAGCGGGCAAAAGAGGTTGGCATACGTAAAGTAGTGGGCGCTGCGAGGATGCAGCTTGCCAAACAATTTATTGGCGAATCTGTCATTATTTCTTTAATCGCATTTGTATTATCCCTTCTGCTCTGTTCAATACTCATGCCGTTGTTCAACCAACTTGCCGGTAAAGTAATCAGTAGCAGCATCTTCAGTAACCCTTCAAATATTGTAAGCTTGTTTCTATTGTCTGTTGGTATTGGCGTAATCGCGGGGCTTTACCCATCACTGGTACTTTCTTCTTTTAAGCCTGTGAATGTGCTGAAAGGTCGTTTTTCAACAGGTACGCAAGGTTTGTTACTGAGAAAGGGCCTGGTAGTGTTTCAATTTGTGGTGTCTATTATTTTGATTGTTGGTACTATCATTGTTTATACGCAGCTAAAATATATGCGAAGCCGGGACCTTGGCTTTAGTAAAGAACAAATGATCTTCATCAATACAAATTACGACCGTAACAAAGATGTATTTAAACAAGCTGTGGCCGCTGTGCCTGGTGTATTGTCAGTATGCTACTCATCGCATGTTCCGGGCAACGGAAATAACTCAGCCTATTCGCAAATACAAAACAAAGCCGGCGAAATGCAGAAAACCAATCTGGATTTATACTTTGTTGATTTTGATTTTATTAGCCAGTATAAATTCAAGCTTGTTGCCGGCCGTGCCTTTTCTCATGAATTTCTTACGGATAGTACACAGGCAATGGTCATCAACGAAAGCGCCGCTAAATCTTTCGGGTATATTTCACCGCAGGAGGCCGTGGGCAGGAATTTTGACCAATGGGGCAGAAAAGGAAAGATCATCGGCGTATTGAAAGATTTCAATTATAAGTCGCTGCAACAGAACATACAGCCGTTGGTTATGCGCATAGAGCCTTTTGGCTTTGGTATGATCTCCATAAAAGTATCGGGCAATAAACTTGCCGCTACAATAAAGGCTATCAGGCAAAAATGGAATGAGGCTATCCCCAACAGGCCGTTTGAGTATAAATTTTTAGATGAATCATTCAATGGTCAATACAAGGCTGAAGAAAAATTTGGCAGCCTGTTTTTTAATTTCGCTGTATTGGCCATTTTTATCTCCTGCCTGGGCCTGCTGGGCCTTGCTTCTTACAGTACAATTCAACGAACGAAAGAAATTGGCGTACGTAAGGTGCTGGGTGCAAGTGTATCCAACATTGTGAATTTGCTGTCTTTGGATTTTCTAAAACTTGTTGTAATAGCTTTTGTTATCGCTGTGCCTGCTGGTTGGTATATCATGAGTATCTGGCTGCGGGATTTTGCTTACCGTACCAACATTGCCTGGTGGATGTTTGGCATTGGAGGCATCGCGGCTATCGCTATTGCTTTTCTCACCATTAGTTTTCAGGCTATTAAAGCCGCGGCGGCTAACCCCGTAAGGAGTTTAAGAAGTGAGTAAGCCCCTCACCCCAAACTCCTCTCCACTTGTGGAAAGGGGGGATGCAAAAATGTATAAACACAGGTAGTTTTTGAAAAAAATGCAAAAGGGTTGTAACAATCAGTTGACACAACCGTTGCACCCTGTGGATGCAATAAAACCTGTGCACAATAATTAGCATGATGCGCCATGCTGAGTAAAGACCAGAACCCTGAAGTGAGTGACACAACAGGCGCTTAATAGTAGCAGTAAAGCTTAGTACATAATTCTTTCGATATAAATTGTCAAAATATAACACTACAGGTTTATGATTAGGAATTACATAAAAGTTGCCTGGCGCAACCTGCTCAGGAATAAAACATCATCCCTGATAAATATTGGCGGGCTGGCTATAGGTATGGCTGTTGCCATTCTTATTGGGTTATGGATTTATGATGAACTGTCGTTTGACAAATACCATAAAAATTATGAACGCCTTGCACGGGTAATGCAAAAGCAAACATTTAATGGTGGACGATATACCCAGGACGCCTTGCCTTTTCCTTTGGGCAAAGCGCTTCAAATGGAGTACGGCAGCGATTTTAAACATGTGGTAATGGCATCCTGGCAAGGAAGTCATATCCTGTCTGCCGGTGACAAAAAGCTATCCGGAGAAGGCATATATATGGACAATGGCGCCGACGCATTGTTATCCCTGAAAATGTTGTATGGTGCTTATGGAAGTTTTAAAGAGCCTAACTCTATCCTGTTATCAGCCTCTACAGCAAAGGCCTTTTTTGGAAATGCCAACCCTATGGGCAAGCTGATGAAACTTGATAACAAGCTTAATGTTAAGGTTACAGGTGTTTATGAAGACCTGCCTTATAATACCTCTTTCAGAGACCTTGATTTTATAAGTACCTGGCAATTGTATGCGTCTTCAGAAGATTGGATAAAAAGGTCTGAAACCGAATGGGGCAACAATTCTTTCCAGGCCTTTGTTCAGTTATCAGATAAGGCAAACCTGGCAACCGTTAATAAAAGAATAGCCAACGTTAAATACACAAAAGTAGATGAAGAAGATAAGCGTTATAAAGCTGAAATATTTCTTCACCCTATGAAGGACTGGCATCTAAGATCGAAGTGGGAAGAAGGAAAACAAAAAGGTGGGTTGATAGAATATGTTTGGCTGTTTTTGATAGTTGGCATTTTTGTGCTTGTACTTGCGTGCATAAACTTTATGAACCTAAGTACCGCACGGTCTGAAAAGAGGGCAAAGGAAGTGGGTATACGCAAGGCGGTAGGATCTTTACGCACACAACTGATAGGGCAGTTTTACAGTGAGTCTTTATTGGTGGTTGCCCTTTCTTTTGTACTGTCGCTTGCTGTTGTAATGCTTGTGCTTCCATGGTTTAACCAGGTGGCGGATAAACGCATGTCTGTGCCCTGGGGCAATATATGGTTCTGGCTTTCGGCATTGGCTTTTGGTATTTTTTCAGGCATCATTGCCGGCAGCTACCCGGCTTTGTACCTGTCATCATTCCAGCCGGTAAAAGTGTTGAAGGGAACGTTTAGGGTTGGGCGTTTTGCAGCATTGCCAAGAAAGGTTTTGGTGGTGGTGCAGTTTACCATTTCTCTTGCGCTTATTATAGGAACTGTTGTTGTGTACAAACAAATACAGCATACCAAAAACAGGCCGATAGGTTATGATAAAAACGGCGTGGTAATGATTGAAATGAAGTCGCCGGATTTTTATGGCAAATTTGATGTGCTGCGTACAGAGCTTAAGGGTAATGGAGCTATAGAAGAAATGTCAGAATCATCTAGCCCGCTTACAGCCGTATGGTCTAATAACGGCGGCTTTAACTGGGAGGGTAAAGACCCTAACCTGGATGCCGATTTTGCAACTATCTGGGTAACCCACGAATTTGGTAAAACAGTGGGCTGGCAGTTTAAGGAAGGCAGGGATATGTCCCGTGAGTTTTCTACAGATTCGGCATCTGTTGTAATGAATGAAGCCGCGGTAAAATTTATGGGTATCAGGGAGCCTGTTGGAAAAACCATCAGGTGGGGCAGCGATGAACGTGCCCGTAGCTACAAAGTAATTGGCGTTATTAAAGACATGCTGATGCAATCGCCATACGAGGAAGTAAAACAAACTTTTTACTTCCTGGATTACAACAATGTTAACTGGATTATACTTAAGCTGAATGGTACCAAAAGTGTATCTGAATCGCTTGCCAAAATAGAGGCAGCCTTTAAAAAGAATATTCCTTCTGCCCCGTTTGAATACCAGTTTGCAGATGCTGGCTTTGCTGAAAAATTTGCTGCTGAAGAACGTGTGGGCAAGCTATCTACCTTCTTTGCCGCGCTGGCTGTTTTAATAAGCTGCCTCGGCCTGTTTGGCCTCGCTTCTTTTGTTGCTGAACAGCGTACCAAAGAAATAGGCATACGTAAAGTGCTGGGCGCATCAGTAGCTGGTTTGTGGAGCATGCTTTCGAGAGATTTTGTTTTACTCGTTATCATTTCTTGTTTTATTGCAGGGCCCTTGGCCTATTACTACATGCATGGATGGTTGCAAAAATATACCTACCGTACAGATATATCGTGGTGGGTATTCGCGGCAACTGCTTTAGGTGCGTTGCTTGTTACATTGTTAACCGTAAGTTTTCAAAGCATTAAGGCCGCATTGATGAACCCGGTAAAGAGTTTAAGGAGTGAGTAGCCCTCATCCAGAAAGTAGGTATTGACTTTAATGACGCATTGACTTTATGTCTATGACTTTTTGGTACCGGGCAGCAGGCACTGCTATTGGGCTTTGCTTGCGTCGTCCCGAAATTTCGGGATACTGTTGAGTTCGCTATGGCAGCAATCCAGCACCGTAGCAAGCATTAAACATTGAACAAACGAACATTCAACAACTAAACACATCAATATGTTTCGCAACTACATTGTAACTGCATGGCGTAACCTCCGCAAAAGCAAGGCGCATTCCTTTATCAATATTACCGGCCTTGCCGTGGGTATGGCTGTAGCAATGCTTATTGGCCTTTGGGTATATGATGAAGTATCTTTTAACCGGAGCTTTCAGCATTATAACCACATTGGCCAGGTATGGCAGTTTGTAAAATTTGGAGAGGAGAAATCTTCATACAATTCCATGCCCATCCCGCTGGCGGAAGAATTGCGCAGTAAGTATCCTGAATTTGAAGCCGTAAGCGTTTCCACCTATACCAGGGATGCTGTTTTTGGTTTTGCCGATAAAAAAATTGCCGGCACCGGTAATTATGCCGAGCCGGCATTTGCAGATATGCTGTCCGTTAAAATAACCGAAGGCAGCAGCAATGGCTTACGGGACATTAATTCTGTCATGCTGTCTCAAAGCCTGGCAAAAAAGATATTTGGAAACCAAAGCGCTATTAATAAAATTCTGAAAATTGATAACCGGCAAAACGTTAAGGTAACGGCGGTTTACCAGGACTTGCAAAAGAACAGCAGTTTTCAGGATGTACATTTTATCGCCCCCTGGCAGTTAAATTTATTGATGGATGAAAATGCTAAGAATGGTGCAGATGTATGGGATAACAATTCATATCCTATTTATGTGCAGTTGAAAGAAGGTGCAGACTTTAAAAAGGTATCCGCTAAAATTCAGGATATACGAATGAAAAGGGATAATCCACCTGCTTATAAACCTGAGTTCTTTATACACCCCATGAGCCGCTGGCATTTGTATGGTGATTTCAAGAACGGCATTAACACGGGCGGGCTTATCAAGTTTGTGTGGCTTTTTGGTGTTACCGGCATTTTTGTTTTGTTGCTGGCCTGTATCAATTTTATGAACCTGAGCACCGCACGGTCTGAGAAAAGGGCCCGTGAAGTGGGTATCCGCAAAGCCATTGGCTCTATGCGTATGCAGTTAATTGCCCAGTTTTTTTGTGAGTCACTGCTGGTAACTTTTATTGGTTTTGCAATTTCTCTTGTAATTATCCGGCTGATGCTTCCGTTTTTTAATGAAATAGCAGGTAAACAGATGCTGATGTTTTGGGATAAACCTTTGTTTTGGATTGTCGCCATTGCGTTCACCGTATTCACCGGGCTTATAGCAGGCAGCTACCCGGCTTTTTATTTGTCCTCATTCAGGCCGGTAAAAGTTTTAAAAGGTGTTTTTAAAGCTGGCCGCCTGGCGGCTGTTCCGCGCAGGGTATTGGTGGTGCTGCAGTTTACTGTTTCTGTCGCTTTAATTATTGGTACCGTAGTAGTTTACAGGCAGGTGCAGCACTCCCGTAACAGGCCTGTGGGTTATAGCCGCAATGGGTTAATTGAAGTGGCCATGAATACGCCCGATTTATACGGCCATTATAATGCTTTACGTAACGACCTTATCAGCACCGGGGCCGTAGCAGAAATGTCTCAGTCTTCCGGCTCGGTAACAGTTCAGTATGGCGGCACTACAGATATCTCATGGCCAGGCAAAACGGCCGATCAACACCCGCTGGTAATGTCAAACGAGATAACACATGATTATGGAAAAACAGTAGGCTGGCAAATAGTGCAGGGCAGGGACTTTTCCAGAAGCTTCCGTTCAGATACAGCGGCTGTAATACTAAATGAATCGGCGGCAAAACTCATGGGCTTTAAACAACCCATAGGCCAAACAATTAGGTGCAGCGGTAAAAATTACCAGGTTATTGCTGTTACTAAAGACATGATTAAGGAATCTCCTTTCGACCCTGTTAAGCCGTCTTTCTTCTTACTCAACTACAAAGGGGTTAATGTTATTAACATTAAGCTTGCGCCACAGTTAAGTGTGCATGAAGCGTTGCTGCAGGTAGAGGAAGTATTTAAAAAGTATAATCCGTCAAGTCCTTTCAATTTCAATTTCGTGGATGACAAGTATGCAGAAAAGTTCAGCAACGAAGTTCGTATTGGCAAGCTGGCTGCATTCTTTGCTATACTTGCCATCTTTGTTTCCTGCCTTGGCCTTTTCGGGATGGCTTCTTTTATGGCTGAGCAACGTACCAAAGAAATTGGCGTGCGTAAAGTACTCGGTGCATCTGTTTATAACCTGTGGCAGTTACTGTCAAAAGAATTTGTAGCGCTTGTTCTTATCTCGTTTTTCATTGCGGCGCCGGTTGCTTATTACTTTATGCACAACTGGCTGCAGAACTACGAGTACCGTGCTGATTTGTCGTGGTGGATTTTCGGGGTTACAGGCGCAGGTGCGCTGTTAATTACATTGTTAACCGTAAGCTTTCAAAGCATTAAGGCCGCGTTGATGAACCCGGTAAAGAGTTTAAGGAGTGAGTAGCCTTAATCCTTAAATTACTTATTGACTTCATTGACGAATTGACCTTATGCCTACGACTTTTTTGGGGCCGGGCAGGAGGAATAAGCATGAGGCATCGTTGCGTCGCACTCTTGTACTATACCGCTTTACGCAACAACAAATCCGGCATCCCGCAACATTGTGGGCACATTTAAATTAGCCATTCAGCAGCAGGCAACTTTTGAATAAATGAGCAGGTTGCAGCACATTGTACAGTAATGAACAAAGCGTACAAGTGAGTGACACAACAGGCGATGATAGTAGCAATTTAGCTGGTCACCAAAAAATGTTACGCAAGCTTATCAGGCGATGAAGTGGAGTATACTGCGTACTGTGTAATTGGCAAACATGTATCAAAAACGTACAACAACTGTACGAAAACGAACAGCTTCGTACCAAGGCCGTAACTATCTTATTGTAAATCACTTATATTGATTTCGGCACCTTTTTTATGCGATAATGAAATGTGTGTTCCGCCTGTTAAAATTTTGCATTCTATTTAATTAAAGCATAGCCATGATTAAAAGCTATCTGAAAATTGCGTGGCGCAATCTTTTTCGTAACAAAGGTTTTGCGCTAACCAACCTGTTGGGTTTAACCATTGGTATTACCTGCACCATTTTTATTTTATTATGGGTAAGGGACGAACTTACCTACGATAAATTTCACGCCAACTACAACAACATTCATGTGGTTATTGCCAACAGGGATTTTAAGAATCGGGTATTTACAGATTATAATATGGTGCTTCCCCTGGCACAGGCAATTGAAGGTAAAAGCCCGCAGGTAAAACATGCTGTAGTAACCACGCAGAACTATGAGCAGATTGTTGGCTATGGAGATGCCAAACTTAAAAAAAGCGGCTATACGGTTAGTGAGCATTTCTTCAATATGTTTACCTGGAAGTTTATAAAGGGTAATCCCGCCACAGCGCTTAAAGATCCCTCTTCGGTTGTACTCACACAATCCGCTGCCAAAGCTTTTTTTGGCGATAAAGACCCCATCAATAAAGTACTCAGGATAGATAACTCTGAAGATGTAAAAGTAACCGCTGTTGTTGCAGACCCACCCGGCAATTCCAGCTTTACTTTCGATTATATAAGGCCTTTTAACTACAACGACCCGGATACCAAACGGTCCATGGAAAATTGGGTGAATTCATCCTGGCGGCTGTATGTGCAAACGGCAGAAGGCGCCAATATGAAGCAGGTGGATAAGCTGGTTAATGATATAAAAAAATCGCATGACAATAATGATAAAATAAGTACCTACTTTACTTTTCCCATGAGCAGGTGGCGCCTTTACAGTGAGTTTAAAGACGGCATTAATACAGGTGGCATGATAGAGTATGTAAGGCTGTTTACCATTATCGCCATCATCATTTTGCTGATAGCCTGTATAAATTTTATGAACCTTTCTACAGCACGGTCAGAAAGAAGGTCTAAAGAAGTGGGCATAAGAAAAACGTTGGGTTCCGGTAAAAAGCAGTTGGTATTGCAGTTCTTTTTTGAATCTATGATTCTTGTGCTGATAGCTTTTGTGTTTTCTGTTGCAAGTGTTTACCTGCTGCTGCCTTCTTTTAACCTGCTGGTAAGCAAACATCTTGTACTTGGTATAACGCAACCAGTTTTCTGGCTGGCGGCTGCCGCCATCATTTTGTTTACAGGTGTTATAGCAGGCAGTTATCCAGCTTTGTACCTGTCGTCTTTCAACCCGGTTACGGTACTAAAAGGTACATTCCTGGCAGGTAAAAAAGCAGCGCTGCCACGCAGGGTGCTGGTAGTGGGGCAGTTTGTTATATCTATCTTATTAATATCCGCTACCATCATTGTGTATATGCAGATACAGCATATTAAGAACAGGGATATTGGGTACAATGCGCAAAACCTGCTCATGGTACCCATGACAAGCGACCTGGAAAAGAATTATGCTGTTGTAAAACAGGAATTGCTCAATAGCGGATCAATAAGCGCTGTAACCCGCACCAGCTCTCCCATTACCCAGGTGTGGTGGAAGTCTGGGGCGCCAGACTGGAATGGCAAGCCGGCTGATTTGTCCCTGATTATTTCAGGTCTGCGTACAGATGTTGGCCTTACCCAAACCATGGGCATTAAAATGCTGGAAGGACATGATTTTTCGGGAATGCCCGCTGATTCCGCTAATGTATTGCTGAACAAGGCCGCCGTTGAAGCCATGCAGTTGAAAAAACCCATTGGCATGGAAATGCGCTTTGGCGATGAGAAATATACTGTAATAGGCGTTACCGATAATATTGTTATGGAATCGCCCTTTCAACCCGTTGACCCCATGCTGGTATTCTATAACCCCAATTATAACAATATCGTAAGTCTGCGTCTTTCAGAAAAAGCCCAGCTACAAAAAGTGTTGCCTTTACTGGAAACAGTATTTAAAAAATATAACCCGGCTTATCCTTTTGAGTACCAGTTTGCTGATGAAGAGTTTGGTAAAAAATTCATTGCTGAAGAGTTAATCAGGAAGCTAACCAACATATTTGCTGGGTTGGCCATTTTTATTTGCTGTATTGGCCTGGCAGGCCTGGCTTCTTTTACCATAGAAAAACGTATCCGGGAAATAGGCATACGCAAAGTACTGGGCGCATCTGTACAGCAGGTGCTGTTGTTGATATCCCGTGAGTTTTTAAGGCTGGTACTTATTGCTTTTATTATCGCTGTTCCAATTGCCTGGTGGGCCATGCATAGCTGGCTGCAGAAATACACCTATCATATCAGCATAAGTATATGGCTGTTTATTGCGGTTGGGGGCATGGTGTTGCTGCTTACATTGCTGGTAGTAAGCCTTAATACCATGCGGGCTGCGCTTGCCAACCCTGTAAAGAGTTTGAGGACAGAGTAGTACCATATAGGGGGTAACGCCCCTGCCTGCTTACAGCGTTGTAATGCTTAACACAAGTTGATTTTTGTATGATAAGAAACTACCTGAAAATTGCTTTGAGGAACATTATGCGCCACAAGGCTTACTCCCTGCTAAACATATCCGGACTGGCTATTGGTATGGCATGCAGTATACTTATATTCTTATGGGTGCAGAACGAGTTAAGCTACGACCGGTTTCATGCTAATGCCGGCCAACTCTACCGGCTTACCTGCAATGCGGGAGATTTTAGGGCAGCCGTTAGCCCCGCAGGCATGGGGGAGGGTTTGCAGAAAGAAATGCCGGAAATAAAAGCCGTTATAAGGTTAAGCAAACCCAGTACTAACCTGCTGGAAGTTGGTAACCGGAAGTTTGAAGAAAAGCGTGTTTTTTTTGCTGATTCTAATTTTCTGCAGGAATTTTCTTTTGAACTGCTGAAAGGAAACCGTGCCACAGCACTGCAAAGCCCTGATGGCATATTGATTACGCAAGACATGGCCAAAAAGTATTTTGGAAACGAGGAGGCTTTAGGCAAGGTTATACGAAAGGATAATGCGGAGAATTATACAGTTACCGGTATCCTGGCAAATGCCCCATCCAATTCGCATTTGCAGTTTGATTTTATTTTACCTATTTCATCTATTGCGAATAAAGATTACGATTTAAAAAACAAAGTTTGGGGCAATTACAATTATTACACTTATTTAAAACTTGATAAAACGGTCAGCGTTTCATCAAGCCTTACCCAGCGCATACTCAAGATATATAAGGCGCATGTTCCCAACATGAAAGTTGAGTTTCATTTGCAGCCGCTAACCGATATTCATTTACAATCAGACTGGCAAATAGACCTGCCCGGCCATGGCAATACGCAATATGTAAACATTTTTTTCATCGTTGCCATCTTTATCCTGGCTGTTGCCTGCATCAATTTTATGAACCTGGCTACGGCACGTTCTGCCCGCCGGGCAAAAGAGGTAGGGCTGCGCAAAGTAGTTGGGGCTGAACGGTACCAGTTGGTGCTGCAGTTCCTGGGCGAATCTTTAATTGTTTCTTTCCTTTCGCTGGTAATAGCCATTGGCCTAGTGTACCTGTTATTGCCAGCCTTTAATTTACTGGCCGAAAAGAAACTGGTCATAAGTTTACTGGATGGCAAACTAATGTTTACATTACTTGCCATCGCTTTTTTTACCGGTTTGATATCGGGCAGTTACCCCGCTTTGTTCCTCTCCGGTTTTAAACCCGTAAAGGTTTTAAAAGGTAAATTAAAGCTGGGAGTGGGCAATCTTGTTTTCCGTAATACGCTGGTTGTTGCGCAGTTTGTTGTAGCTATCCTGTTGCTCGTTGGCACAGCGGTAGTTTACCGGCAGCTCAATTTTATTAAAAACAAAAACCTGGGCTTTGATAAATCAAACCTTTTGTACGTACCTATGGCTGGAGAAATTTGGGGCAAACAACAGGCTTTAAAAGCAGCCCTGCAGCAAAACCCGTTAACAAGTGAATTTTCCATCATCTCTGATTTGCCTGCAAGCCTTACCACCGGTACAATAGAAGTTTCATGGGAAGGGAAAGACCCCAACTCCCAGGTGGTGGTTCCTTCTATGGACGTGGATGAAAATTTTATTGATGTTTTTAAAATGAACATACTGTCTGGCCGCGGTTTTTCAAAAGAGTTTAAAGGAGACAGCTCCAGCTATGTTATTAATGAAACCGCCGCCCGTTTAATGGGTATGAAAGTTAATACCGCCGTAGGAAAAACTTTAGATTTCAGTGGAACCAAGGGACCTATTATAGGCGTGGTAAAAGATTTCAACTTTAAATCTCTGCAGTATGCCATAGAGCCGCTGGTGTTGCGGCTTAACAAGTGGGGTGGCATAGCGATAGTACGTACACCTGCCGGCAATACAGAAGCTGCTATTAAAGTGCTGGAGAAAATCAGCCACGACCTTAACCCGGCTTACCCGCTTGCTTACAGCTTTCTTGAAAAGGACTTAGACAACCTTTACCGCGGCGAGCAGCAAATGGGCAGCATATTTAACCTTTTTGCCATGCTGGCCATTTTTATTTCATGCCTGGGTTTGTATGGGCTGTCTGCTTATATGGCCGAACAGCGTACAAAAGAAATAGGCGTACGCAAAGTATTAGGTGCAACGGTGTTAAACATAGTGTATTTGCTGTCGGGCAGTTTTACAAAATTGATAGTTATCGCTATGGCTATAGCCATACCCATTTCCTGGCTGGCCATCGGCAGTTGGCTTAACGGCTTTGCCTACCGTGTTGATGTTGGCTGGCTGGTTTTTCTTGTTGCTTCTTTGGTGGCATTGTTTATTGCATTAATAACGGTAAGCTATGAGTCAGTAAAGGCGGCAATAGCCAACCCTGTAAAAAGTTTGAGAAGTGAATAAGTTGCGTTATTAACAGCAGGCCGGGAATGTATTTTACTGAAGGGCTTCGCAAAAAATATGACAGCAAAAGAAGCCGCGTGTTGCACCATGGGTGAGGGATTGCAGCGGATACCCCGGTGAAGGCATTGTGTGTTGGATTCTGCGCCGGAGTATGAGCGGAAAGCCCGACCCGAGGCACGAGGGGCACCCCCAAACCAACTTAATGAATTTACTTATTGACCCTTTACAATACAACCGTTTTGCTATGATAAAGAATCTTCTGCTGGTGGCGTTGCGCAATTTTAAGCGTGACAAATGGTACAGCCTGCTAAATATACTTGGCCTTACCATTGGTATTACTTTTAGCCTGCTGCTTATTTTTTATATTAAGGATGAGCTTAGCTACGACCGCTATAATAAAAAGGCAGATCGTATTTACCGCATCACATCCTACATTAAAGAGCCGGATAAGGACACGCTGAAGTGGGCTATCACACAGTTTCCCCTGGGGCCGGCGCTGCAAAAAGATTATCCGGAGGTTGAGGAGGCCGTACGTTTTGTTGGCAATGGCCGCAACATGTACAAAGTGGGCGACTTAAAACTGTACGAAGACAAAGTTTACTTTACCGACAGCGGCCTGTTCAGAATTTTTACGCATGAGTTTATTGAAGGCAATCCAAAAACTGCTTTGGTTGAGCCCAACTCTATGGTGCTTACACAATCTGTAGCCGAAAAGTTTTTTGGAAAGGGCAAAGCTTATGTGGGCAAATCTCTTACCAACGATAACGGGGATGTATATAAGGTTACGGCCGTAATAAAGGATGTGCCTAAAAACTCGCACATAATTTTTAACGTGCTTATCTCAGTAACATCCCTGCCTAAAAACTTTGCTGACAATTGGGGGGGCTTTAGCTTTTACACTTATGTATTGCTGAAGCCGAATACCAGCGCCGCTGTTTTTGAAAACAAGCTTAAGCCCATGTACGATAAATATATGGCATCCATATTTGCGCAGTACAATATTAAAATACGTTACGGCGTGCAGCGTGTTACAGATATCCATCTGCATTCTGATATGGCTAACGAGCCCGAAGAACTGGGCAGTGTTTCTTATATCTACATTTTTTCGGCCGTGGCATTTTTTATGCTCATTATAGCCTGCATAAATTATATGAACCTAACCACGGCACGTTCTGCAAGGCGTGCAAAAGAAATAGGCATACGCAAGGTTACGGGCTCGTCAAAGCCGCAACTGGTGGCACAGTTTCTTATTGAATCTATGCTTACAGCCCTGTTTGCCTTGTTGTTAAGCATGGTGGTTATATTGCTGCTGCTGCCCATGTTTAATAACCTTTCCGGCAAGTTTATTTCTTTCAGTACCCTGTTTCAGCCAGGTACATTTGTAATACTGCTGTGCATAGTATTGTTTGTTGGTTTTCTCGGCGGCAGTTACCCGGCTTTCTACCTGTCAAAGTTTAATCCCGTAAGCGTATTAAAAGGCAGCCTTTCCAAAAGCTCCAGCAATGTAGCGTTGCGCCGTGTATTGGTGGTGGTGCAGTTCTCTATTTCAATGATTATGCTTATATGCACCTGGGTGGTTTATGGGCAGCTAAAATACCTGCGCAACAAAGACCTGGGTTTTAGTAAAGACCAGGTATTATCCCTAACAGCCAGTGCCAATAACGATATACGCGGTAAGGTAATGGCTTTTAAAAACGATGTGCGTAAGAACCCGCAGGTGCTGTCTGTAAGTACGGCAGAGAGTACGCCAGGCGGGCCTAATGTTAACTTTAACCTGTTTACGGTAGAGTCAAAAAACGGCTTTGTTGATAAAGGTGTTGATTGCTATGCGATAGATGAAGATTACTTTAAAACGCTGGGCATGCAGATAAAAAAAGGCCGCAATTTTTCAGGCCTTTCGGATACGCTCAGAAGCATTATTGTAAACGAAAATATGGTGAAGGAATTTGCGTGGGGCGATAACCCAATCGGCAAGCGGGTTAAGTTTCCGGGCGATACATCCAGCTTTACGCTTGAAGTGATAGGCGTGGTAAAAGACTTTAACCAGAAATCATTGTACAACCCCATAGCGCCGTTGCTCTTGTTCTACCGGCCTAATAACAGCATTATGCAGCTTAAGCTGGATGCAAAAAACATCCCGGCTACCATTGCGGGCATAGAAAAATCCTGGAAAGTTGCATTTCCCGAACTGCCCTTTCAATATACGTTCCTTGACCAGGATTTCGATTCGCAGTACGCAGCCGATCAAAAGCGTGGAAAAATATTTACAGCTTTCTCCGTGCTTACCATTCTCATTACCTGCCTGGGTTTATTGGGCCTTATCGCCTTTACAACAGAACAGCGGCAGAAAGAAATAAGCATACGCAAAATAATGGGCGCCGGCCTTGCGCAGATAGTGCCATTAGTTACCAAAAACTTTGTGTTGCTGGTTGGCATATCCTGCCTTATCGCCTTTCCGGTGGCGTATTTGTTTATGGATAAATGGCTAAAAATTTTCCCTTACAACACAGGGCTGTCTGCCGTGCCGTTTTTATTGTCAGCGTTTACTGTATTGCTCATCACTATGGGCACGGTAATGTTTCATACAATAAAAGCGGCCATCGCTAACCCCGCAAAAAGTTTAAGAAGTGAGTAGTGAATGGTGAATGGGGTTATGGCTTCGCATCGTATAATGACATCCCCCATTACATTTTTATGGGCCCGGCAGCGGGAACTGCTATGAAGCTGCCGTTGCGTCGCACTCTTCTACTGCAGCAATCCTATTCACCAATTGCCGCAGTAGCCTGCCCTGAGAAAAGCGAAGGGCCTTGTCCGCTATTCGGCCATCATCATTAGTCTTCGCCGTTTGTTTTACCCGCCATTCAACACTTTAAAAACCACTGCTGCCAGTAAGCTGCCTATCACAGGTCCCGCTACCGGTACCCAGCTATAGCCCCAGTCGCTGTCACGCTTGTTTTTAATGGGCAGCAGCGCATGCATAATGCGTGGCCCCAAATCACGGGCCGGGTTAATAGCGTAACCAGTTGGGCCACCCAGGCTAAGGCCTACGCCCAGCACCAGCAAAGCCACCGGCAAAGCATCCAGCGCACCCAAACTGTTAGATGGGGCCACAATAAATAATACGCCAAGTATCAGTACAAATGTTCCGATTATTTCAGTTAACACATTGTGCAGCGGATGGCGAATGGATGGCGATGTGCAAAACACCCCCAGCTTCGTATCTGCATCTTTTGTATCGTCAAAATGTTGCTTGTAGGCAACCCATACCAAAAATGCACCCAGCATGGCGCCCAGCAGTTGGGCGCCTATGTACGAGGGCACATCGGCCCAGTTAAACTTTCCCAGGTAGGCAAGAGCAATGGTAACCGCTGGGTTAAGGTGCGCCCCGCTGGCTTTTGCAGATGCAAACACGCCCACAAATACAGCTATGGCCCAACCGAATGTAATGGCAATAAGCCCGCCATTGTTGCCTTTGGTTTTATTGAGTATTACATTAGCTACCACGCCATCGCCTAAAATAATTAATAACGCAGTTCCGGCAAGCTCGCTGATAAATGGAGACATAAGAAGTTTTGAAGTTTATATGGCTTTGCAGTATAAATATATACTATCTGAAATAAGCAAAGCAGGCTATGCAAAAATTTCAAACAGTATTTGTAAGGTTTTGTGGTATTTGGCGCACTAACAGATAGCAGCATGCTGAAAGCCGGTTGCATTTTGCAGTACTATTAATTAACTTAACAGTAAAATATTGACACTATGGCTAATGAATCTTTTATAGGAAAGGAGGAAACGCCGATAGTTCCTCCAACACAGGATGAAAAAACGCTGGCGCTTATCTCTCACGTACTCGCCATTTTTATCCCGTTTTTTGCTCCTTTAATTATTTACCTGGTAAAAAAAGATGAGTCTTCGTTTATAGCTGCCCATTCCAGGGAATCACTCAATTTTCAAATAACGTTAGTGATTGTTTATATTATTTGTATTATAACGCTTATTGGCTGGCTACTGATATGGCCCATTTACATACTATCTGTATTGCTTTGTATTCTTGCCACCATACGTGCAAGTGAAGGGAAATTGTACCGTTATCCTTTTACTATAAGGTTTATAAAGTAAACCGCAGCGTGTTGCACTTTCGGGTGAGGGATTGCAGCGGTTACCCCGGTGAAGCCCTGGCAGCAGGGCTTTTGTGCCGGAGTAATAGCGGAAAGCCCGACCCCTTGCGATAGCTTGGGGGCACCCCCTTAAATGCTTACTATCTCTTAATACAGTAGCCTTGATTACGCTTGTTTAAAATGTTTGCATGCTTTACAAATAAAGCTGTAAACTCGTGCCCCGAATTATTTCATCATGCAACAGGTAGTACAGGCAATTGAAGGGTTGTTTAAATCGTTTAATAACACAGGCGCAGACAGGATTGAGAAGCTGCCGCAAAGCGGCAGCGACAGAACCTATTTTCGCATATACAGCAATAATGAAACTTATATTGGCACGCATAACCTTAACGTAAAGGAGAACAACACGTTTATCAATTTCAGCCGGCATTTTAAAGAAAAAGGCCTGCATGTGCCCGATATATACGCCGTGAACAATGACGGAGAAGTGTACCTGCAGGAAGACCTTGGTACAGTATCTCTGCTGAACAAACTTGAAGAACACGGGCATGGCGACTACGTGTATGGCCTTTTTAAGAAAAGCCTGCAGCAACTGGCACGCATACAAATACTCGGCCATAGCGGGCTGGATTATAACTGGTGCCTTACCGCCAAAGAGTTCGGCAAACAGGCCATTATGAGCGACCTGCTCTATTTTAAATATTACTTCCTGGATACTTTGCGCATGCCTTACGACAAGCAGGCCATGCTGGATGACTTTGAAGCACTGAGTACTTACCTTACCCGTACAGATTACAAATACTTTATGTTTCGCGACTTCCAGAGCCGTAACATAATTGTAAGCAATGATGAAGTTTATTTTATAGACTACCAGGGCGGAATGCAGGGTGCTTTACAATATGATGTGGCCAGCCTTTTATGGCAGGCTAAAGCGGAATTAAGTGACGAATGGAAAAATACGCTTCTGGATTATTACATAACAGAAGTGGAAAAACTGCTGAACCAGCCTGTTGACAGGAATATTTTTACCAGCCAATACAACGGCTATGTACTGATACGTTTATTGCAGGTTTTGGGGGCTTACGGTTTCAGGGGATTGTTTGAGCGAAAGGCGCATTTTTTGGCAAGCATACCGCTGGCCCTGCGCAACATGAAACAATTTCTAGAAAACAACCGCCCGGGTTTGGCGTTGCCGGAATTTGACCGCATGCTGAAAATTGTGGTAAGCGATGAAATTATACAACGTTTTGAACCGGTACAGGCCAATGAACATACGCCACTCACTGTTACCATCAACAGTTTCTCTTACAAAAGGGCATTGCCTGAGGATGCATCCGGCAATGGCGGCGGCTTTATGTTTGATTGCCGTGGCATTCTTAACCCCGGAAGGTTTGATGAATACAAAAAGCTTTCTGGCAAAGACAAGCCCGTGATAGATTTCCTGGAGCAGCGCACCCGCATGAATGACTTTTTAAACAGTGTGTTTGACCTGGTGGATATATCCGTAGAAGACTACCTGCAGCGCGGCTTTGACAGCCTTACCATCAACTTTGGCTGCACGGGTGGCCAGCACCGCAGCGTATATGCCGCTGAGCAAACCGCCCGGCATTTAAGAAACAAGTACAAGGTAAAAGTGGCGCTTAGCCATAACAACCAGCTAAACTGGGTAAAATAAACCGCTAACTTATTAATGCAGATGGTTAAAAAAGCAATGATACTGGCAGCGGGCCTGGGCAGCCGGCTTAAACCGTGGACGGACAATCACCCCAAAGCCCTGGCTATTGTAAATGGCAAAAGCCTGCTGCAAAGAAATGTTGAATACCTGCAACAGTACGGCATTACAGATATTATTGTAAACGTTCACCATTTTGCTGAACAGGTTATTGATGCCATTACCATAAGTAAAGGCTGGGGCAGCCGCATAACCATCAGCGACGAAACCGATGAAGTGCTGGAAACAGGCGGCGGGCTTAAAAAAGCTGCCTGGTTTTTTGAGGGGCCACAAAACTTTGTGCTGATGAATGCTGACGTGCTTACCGACCTTAACCTTGGGCAAATGGCAGAGCGGCATGTACAATGCGGAGCGCTGGCTACGCTGGCTGTGAGCGACAGGGAAACATCACGCTATTTTTTGTTTGATGAGCAGGGAAGGTTAAGCGGCTGGCGTAACGTAAAGAAAGGTGAGGAAAAACCAAACCCTCTTCCGCCTGGCCAACTTGAACAAAAGGCTTTTAGTGGCCTGCATGTGCTAAGCAGCAATATCTTTAGCTTAATACAGCGCAGCGGTAAGTTTTCTATGGTGGATGTTTATCTTGACATCTGCGCCAGTCAAAACATTCAATGCTTTGACCATTCTGCAAGTAAGTTTATTGATGTAGGTAAACCGGAAAGTATAGCGAAAGCAGAGGCTTTGTTTAAGTGAGGGAGAATGGTTAACATATCCCGCTACGGTTTATATGTTTCTGCCACCATAGGTGCCAGAAACATTATGCTACACAAAAAGTCAAACCCCCCGCCACCAAAAAATCTTATTGTTTTTTATAAACGGCATGCTGTATAATGCCTTGTTCTGTACCTTCCCAAAAACAAGATACATGAGACGAACCTTTTTTTGCCTGCTGTTGCTGGCAGGCATTACTGTTACGGCACAAACCAACGCTACCTATTTTCTTTCGCAACCGGCGCTTACGCCCGATGGGCAAACCGTTATTTTTAGTTTTGAAGGCGATTTGTGGAAAGCCGCTGTAGCCGATGGTATAGCTACACGTATTACGGCCATGCAGGGTTATGAAACCAATGCCAAAGTGTCGCCGGATGGCAAATGGATAGCTTTTACCGGCAGGCAGTATGGTAATGCCGATGTGTTTATAATGCCGGTTAACGGCGGTGAGATAAAACAACTTACCTACTATGGTGGTACGGATGATGTAACCTCATGGAGCTGGGATTCAAAATATATCTACTTTAACAGCGGCCGCATGGGCCAGTCATCTACTTACAAGGTAAGCCTGCAGGGTGAAACCGCGCAACGGGTATTTGGCGACTATTTTTTCCTGTACGACCATAATGTAGTTGAACACCCCAAAACAGGAGAACTGTTTTTTAACGACACCTGGGAAAGCAGCAACCAGGCCCAGCGCAAACGGTACAAAGGGGCTTTTAACCCAGACATACAATCCTACAATATTGCCGCTAAGCAATACAAACGCTACACCGACTGGCAGGGCAAAGATTTTGGGGCCAGCATAGACAAAAACGGTAATATATATTTCATGTCTGATGAAGCCAATGGCGAGTACAACCTGTACACTTTTAAAGCTGATAAAAAAACACAGTTAACAAAATTCACGTCGTCCATTAAAAACCCGTTTGTTAATGCGGATGGCGGCAAAGTGGTTTTTGAAAAAGACTACCAGCTATGGCTGTATGATGTGGCTGCCGGCAAGGCAGATAAACTTAACATAGCCATAGCCCGCAACAGTGTGCTTGATAAAGAAAAAGATTTTGATGTTAAGGAAAACATCAGCGCTTTTGATGTATCTCCGGATGGTAAAAAGCTGGCCTTTAGCAGCCGGGGAGAATTGTTTGTAAGCGATATAGAAGGAAAATTTATTGAGCAGTTGCAACGCGGCAATGCGGAGCGTGTAAAAGAAGTAAAATGGCTTAGCGATAATAAAACCCTGCTTTTTAGCGCAACCACCCAGGGCTATGAAAACTGGTTTACCATAAACGCCAATGGCTCCGGTAATATGAAGCAGGTAACCTTTGATAAAAAAAGCAACCGCTCCATAGTGTTCAATAGTAAAAGAACGCAGGGCGTTTATTACAGCGGCAGGGATGAAGTGCGTATGATAGACTTAAAAACACTGCAAAGCAAAACACTGGTTAAAGATGAGCTTTGGGGCCTGTACAATGCAGCGCCTTCTTTCTCCCCCAACGATGAGTATATAATGTTTACGGCTTACCGCAATTTTGAGCAGGATATTATTCTCTTCAACACCAAAACCAATAAAACACTTAACCTTACCAATACCGCCATTACAGAAACCTCGCCTTTGTGGGGGCCTGATGGAAAGTATATTTATTTCATGTCTTCAAGGTTAAAGCCGTCTTACCCAACGGGCATGCAGGAGCCCCGCATTTACAGGGTGGCCTTGCAAAAGTTTGATGAACCTTACCGTATTGATAAGTTTAATGAACTGTTTAAAGAAGAAAAAAAGGATACGGCTAAGGATGACAGCGCTAAGAAAAAAGATGAAAATAAAAAGAAAGACAGTGATGCTAAAAAAGATACAGCCGCGGCCCCGCTGGTGATAGATGCGGAAAAGATTATGGAACGGCTGGAGCATATAGGCCCTTCGTTTGGCTCGCAAAACCTTATTGCCGTTGTGCAGAAAGATGATAAAACAACTGTGCTGTACGAAAGCGACCATGCCGAAGGCAGGGGCGCCTTGTACAAAACCGTGCTGGAGCCTTTCGAGGAAACCAAAACAGAAAAAATAACCGGCACCGAGGGCGGCGATTTTGTTGAAAACGACGGCAAGTATTTTATCCTTTCCAATGGGGCGGTTAAAAAGCTTAACCTGGATGGCAACAAAGCCGATGCTATAAACATCAGCTACACCTTCCGCCGCAATCTTTCGGGAGAATTTGGGCAAATGTTTTACGAAGCCTGGGCGCAACTGGAAGAGAATTATTACGATGAAAAGTTTCATGGTATTGACTGGAATAAAACCCGTGCTTACTATGAGCAGTTTCTTCCTTACCTCAATAACCGTAACGACCTTCGTGTGGTGCTTAACGATATGCTGGGCGAGCTTAACTCTTCTCACCAGGGTTTTTATTCCTATGGCAGCGATGAAAACATATCCCTTACCAGCAGCACCATGGAAACAGGCATCATCTTCGATAATGCCAACCCTTATAAAGTAAAGTACGTAGTAGCACAATCACCTGCGGATAACAAGGATGTAACCATACAACCCGGCGATGTGTTGGTTAAAGTGGGCAATACTACTGTAAACCCGCAAAAAGACCGCTATGTGTACTTTACCCGCCCCTCACTTGACAAAGAGTTGCTGCTAACATTTAAAAGGGGCGAAAAAGAGATTGTTGTTAAAGTACACCCGCAGTATTCACTTTACGGTAACCTGTACGATGAATGGATTGAAAAGAACAGGAAAACCATATCAGAAAAAAGCAACAACCGCATTGCCTACGGTTATATGAAAAATATGGGCCAGGGCGAGCTTGAAACCTTCCTGGTTGACATGACCAAACAGCTTACCCATACCGATGCGCTGATACTGGACCTGCGCTATAACACCGGCGGCAACGTGCATGATGAAGTGCTGCGTTTCCTCTCTCAGCGCTCTTACCTGCAGTGGAAGTACCGCGAAGGACAGTTAACAAAACAGTCCAACTTTGCCCCGGCCGATAAGCCAATTATACTGCTTATTAATGAGCAATCCCTTAGCGATGCTGAAATGACGGCACAAGGTTTTAAAGCCTTAAAACTGGGCAAAATTGTAGGCAACGAAACCTACCGCTGGATAATATTCACCACCGGCGCCGGATTGGTGGATGGTTCTTTTGTACGCATACCCGCCTGGGGCTGCTACTCCCTGGATGGCAAAGACCTTGAAATTACCGGCGTATCCCCCGATATAAAAGTGGTGAATACTTTTGAAGATAAACTTAACGGAAGAGACCCGCAGTTAGACACCGCTATCAGCGAAATAATGAAGCAACTGAAGTAACACTTAAGGTTGTCAGCCTGAGCCTGTCGAAGGCGGATAAACTTCATTTAATGTTGAGTAGCAGCCGCGGAAGCACGGAGCGTATTTTCTGTGCCTCCGTGGCTTTTTTTAAAGTTCAGGGCGCCTGCCGAAGGCACCGGGCTTTCCGCTCATACTCCGGCACAAAGCCATTGCACAAAGCCTCACCGGGGTATCCGCTTCAATCCCTGGCGCAATGTGTAACAGCATAACTAAATAGGGCGCTGTCGCGGTGCCAAAGCGGCAAACATTGTTTTTAAGATTCAGTAGAATAGGCGCATCATATAACCTGTGTTCCTGCGGAACACTTTGTAGGTAGAACAATTACAGGTTGTTGCCCGCGTTCCAGGGGAACGCTTTGTGCCTGTATCTGCGGGGGTGGGCACAAAATGTTCCCCAGAAACATAACAGAACTCGGATGGCTATTTTACCCACAATATGTTCCCCTGAAACATAAATAAATCTTTACGCTTATTCTGGCTAATCAGCAATGTTTTTATCAGCATGTTTCTCCAGGCATTTGCTTCGTTTTATTTTTGCGTATGATGCCGCATCAAATATTAGCCGGGCTGCTTAAGAAAAACCAGCCATCTTATCATCCTGTCATTCCTTTTAATCCAGCCGTTGATAAGCTGTTGCTGATGAACTTTACTGCCACCAATAAAAATCTTACAGACGATATTTTAAACAACCTGCCCCTCTTCAGCAACTACATCAGCCAAACGTTGCAGGAAGCCGGGGCGGTATATGGCATTGGCGGCTACAATGAGCACCGCACTATTTACAAGCGCAGCGCACTTTTTAATGCATTGCAACATTCCGCCAGCGGAGAAAGCCAGGACCGTCGCCTGCACCTGGGCATTGATATATGGGGTAATGCTGGCACACCTGTTTTTACCCCGCTTGGTGGCATGGTACACAGCTTTGCATTCAACAACAACCATGGAGATTACGGCGCCACTATTATACTGCTGCACCAGGTGGAAGGCATTTCTTTTTACAGCCTTTACGGGCATTTATCCCTTAACGATTTGCAGGGCCTTAATGCAGGGCAGTATATCAGCCGCGGCATGCAGGTCGGGCGGTTTGGCCTGCCGGACGAAAACGGCCAATGGCCGCCGCACCTTCACTTTCAGTTAATCATTGACATGGAAATGAAGGAAGGCGACTACCCAGGCGTTTGCGCTGTAGAAGAAAGGGAAAAATACCTGGCCAACTGCCCCAATCCTGATTTGGTTTTGGGTATGATGCAGTATGCGGGTAAGGCTTAAACAAGCATTTGCTATCCATTCGTTTCCTGGCCACAGGTTCAACCCTTATAGGGCTGCGTTGTTCTATCGCTGGTAACCCCGGTTTGCAATCGGGGCTATTGTAACTAAAGCCACCAAGGTTTTTTACAGGGGGTACAGGATAGAGTTATGCAATAGCCCGAAGGGCTAAATGTGAATAGCCCCGGATTAAAATCCGGGGTTGGCTTAATGATAGAATACCCAACCCCGAAGGGGTTGAACAATGCTGTTGTATATAAAATATCCTGTTTGCGGCTTAATAGAATAAGGGTGTTGTTCCGCAGCAGCATTTTGCACCCATGCCGCAACTACAAACACAAAGCGTTCCCCCGTTGCGTAATGTGCTTATTTTATTTAATTCAAAATCAAATAATCAGCAGGTAATATTTGCCGGGTTATAATCATAACCAGTTTCTTATTATTTTAGTGCGCTCATTTTAACTAAAAACAACAGTTATGTCACACCACGAGTACGATACAACAGATACAAAAAAATTTACGCTTACCGCATTCCTGGCGTTTGTTACAGTGTTCTTCCTGCTGATGATTATGATGAACTGCAAGGGCGAGTTTGTGCCTGGTGGTCATGGTGCTGCTGGTGGCCATCATGAAGAAGCAATGGAACACGAAGCTCATGGTGAAGCGCATGCCGCTGTTGAAGAGCATAAACCTGAATCAATAAAAGTAAAGCTGCCCGATGGTACTGAACTTAATGCCAATAAAGGCGGCATAGAAGATAAGCTCGTTGCTTTTTTAAACGATCATGCCGCACAGGCCGGGAAAGATGCCTGGTTTGATTTTGACCACCTGAACTTTGAAACCAACAGCAGCACTTTAACCGGCGACAGCCATGCACAGGTGCAGAACATAGCCGCTATTTTAAAGGCCTACCCCAAACTGAAAATAAAAATTGGCGGTTATACAGACAAAACCGGCGACAGCACTGCCAACATGAAGCTTTCGCAAGGCCGTGCCGATGCGGTGCTGGCAGCCCTTAAATCTCATGAAGCCAATGCCGCCCAGTTGGTTGGCGCGGAAGGTTATGGTTCCCAGTTTGCCAAAGCCGCTGCTGATGCCCCGGATGCTGAAAAACAAAAAGACAGGAGGATTTCTGTGCAGGTAAGGGAGAAGTAAAAAAAGTCATGGGGGGTCATAGGGTCACGGAGTCACAAAAGTCATAGAGTCATAAAAGTCATAGAGTCATAAAGTCATAGAGTCATAAAGGGGTGGCTTTCCTTCCGGAAAGCCACCCCTTTACTTTTCACATAGTTTGATGCTGTTACAACAGGGCGGAGGCTATAGCTTCCCATTCTTCCTGCAAGCTTGTTGATGGCCTTGTCTTACCGGCACGGCGATACCAGTAATCGGCGTTCCAGGTGTCTCCTTCTTTGCGGTGCAGGTAAGCATGCACCCAGCAGGCGGTTTTATCTTCCAGGGAGTCTACAAGGCTATGGGCCTTATCCCAATCCCCCTTGCCATCGTACCAAAGAGACTGAAGATAAACAGATACACCGGCGGGTGGTGTAGCCTGTGTGAGCGATTCTTTATAACCGGTTATGTTTTTCATGTGTGCAATTTATTAAATAATACACGGCGCTATACATGATGACGTTAAGAAGCAACAGAGAATAAGGAATGCTGGCAATGATAGCTACAGGATGTTTGGTGTAAGAAAGTTGCAGGCCGCGCAATGCTATTGTACCAGCATTAAACAAGCCTGCGAAAAAGTAGCAGGTCGCACCTGCGGGTGAGGGATTGAAGCGGCTACCCCGCTGAAGATTTGTGTGCAGGCTTTTGTGGCGGAGTAATAGCGGAAAGCCCGACCCCTTGCGATAGCTTGGGGGCACCCCCAATATCTCCGGTTTATACTGTTTTCATTTGATCGCTGCCCATAGCCAGCGTATACGATATTAAATTTCTACATGTCAGGCATCTCCATTTAACTTTCCCCTATATTCGGAAAATAAAACCTTAATACCTTGCAGTTATTAGAAGAACAGGTACTTAATCTGGCGCCAGATGAAAGCAGTAAAAAAGCCGGTAAAGAACTTTCCTCGCCATCCAAATGGGTAAGTAAAGGCATTAGCGATAAAGCCCTTTGGGGCGAATGCCAGGGTAGCGGCAGCAAACCATACCAAACCCAGGTAGATATTGTAAACCTCGCTTTTAAATGCAGTTGCCCCAGCAGAAAATTTCCCTGCAAGCACGGGCTGGGCTTATTGTTGCAATACAGCCGCAATACACAAAGTTTTGCACTAACCGAAGAACCTGCATGGGTACAGGAATGGATTAGTAAACGGGCAGACAAAGAAGAAAAAAAAGCGGAGAAGGCGGATAAATCTGTGGATACGGCCGCACAGGCAAAACGGTTAAAAGCCAGGGAAGAAAATGTGTTGGCAGGCATAGAAGAACTGCTGCTTTGGATAAAGGATATTGTACGCAACGGCATATTGGACATACCGGGTAAAGATGCCGGTTTCTTTAACTCTGTTAGCAAACGCATGATAGATGCGCAGGCGCCTGGCCTGGCCGGCATGGTGAAAAGCCTTGGTGCTGTAAATTTTTTTGCCGAGGGCTGGCAAAGTATTTTTCTTGATCAGTTGGTGCGTATATACCTCGTTGCTATTGGTTTCAGGAACAGGGATATGCAATCCCCTCTACTGCAGGAAGATCTCAAAACATTTATAGGGTTCACCCAAAGCCAGGAAGAGTTAAAAGAACAACCGGGCATTGACGATTACTGGCTGGTAATAGGCAAACAGGTTGCTGAAGAAGAAAGCCTAACCACAGAGCGCAACTGGCTTTATGGGGCCAAATCCAAACAGTATGCTTTGGTGCTCCAGTTTAGTGTGCGTGGGCAGGGCATTACCTTCTCCCTTACCACCGGCATGTGGATACAGGCAGAGCTTGTATTTTATGCTTCCGTGCACCCGTTAAGGGCCATTATTAAGAAGCAGGTAAGTACAAAGACCCCTGGTACGTTAGAGGCATTAACCGGCTGGCAGCAGGTGGCTGCTAATGAAACGGCTGTATTCTCACAATTGCCTTTTGCGGGTGAGCGTGTTTTTATAATGGAAAAAATAAAACCCGTTTATTATAACCAGCAATGGTGGCTGGCAGACGCAGATAACAGGCTGGTACGCCTGAAAGAAGGTTATGCAGGTATTTACACATTACTTTCTTTAAGCGGCGGTGATGCGTTGAACATGGCTGTACTTGGTAAAGAGAATGTGTATGAACCGCTGGGCATCTGGCAGGGTAATGATTATATCAGCGTTAATTAATGAATTGAATTACGGTTTGTACTTATGGAATACTGGGACGATATTATAAAAACCGCCATGCTGGGTACTGAGAAAAAGTCTTCAGTGCCCGAACCTTTTAATGAGGATTTGAATGTGGCGGCAGCAGCAATTAGCCAGAATGCAGGCATTGACAGGGAAGAACGGTTTCTGCAAACCGCGGCACTTGTACTTAACTACAGGCAGTGCGGGGCCACGGCTATGCAACAACAAGAAGTTACTTTACCCGTTGCGGAAAAGGAAGAAAAAACTTATTGCAGTACCACTGCTTTACAGTTGTTAAAAGATATTCTGCAGCAGGAAAGTAACAGCCTGCTGTACTTATGGCTTAACCGCTGTAATGAAAAAGGCCTGCTGGTAACGCCAAGGCTCGTACCTCCGCTTCTTCAAAAGGCAGAACAACAAAAAAATCTGCGTGAATTAATAGTACAATGCTGCGGCAAAAGAGGGGAATGGCTTGCCCGCTTTAACCCGGCCTGGAATTTTGCAAGCACCTTAAATGATGAAGAGCTTTGGCAAACAGGCACACCGGAACAAAGGAGGCAGGTATTGCAACGCATTAAAATTACGGATGCGGTGAAGGCTGGCGAATGGTTGCGGCAAACATGGCCACAGGAAAACGCAGCAGGAAAACTTGAACTGCTAAAAGCCTTTGCGGTTAATCTTACTTCCCAGGATGTTGAATGGCTTGAAAGCCTTTTAACCGAAAAAAGCCAGCGAATTAAAGAAGAAGCACTAAACCAGCTTAAACAAATTCCTTCTTCAGGTATTGTTCAGCAATACCAGCAGGTGTTACAACAAGCCGTAGTACTAAAAAAAGAAAAGGCGTTACTGGGGCTTTCGTCAAAATTAGTTTTGCAAATTCAACTGCCTGCCGCCGTTGATGAAACCATTTTTACCTCAGGCATAGAAAAGCTTAGCAGCCAGTCAAAAATTACGGATGAACAGCATATTCTTCAGCAACTCATCAGCCATGTTCCGCCAGATTTTTGGGAAGCCCATTTTAATGAGCCACCAACCCAGGTATTGCAAATTTTTGAAAAAGAAAAAGCAACCGCCTTCTATGTGCCGGCCATAGCTGCGGCAACGGCTAATTTTAAAAATAAAAACTGGGCTGCTCTTATAGCTGATACCGGCAGCGCTTATTATCCGGAGTTGCTGCCTTTATTGGATGCACCCCTGAGAGATAAGTACCTCTTAAAACATTTTGAGAAGGAGGCAGCAGAAGCGGTAACTTTTCTTTCCGGCACGCAGCAGGAATGGAGCCTTGATATTACAAGGGCGTTGTTGCAATACACAGCCAAAAACACCTACCAATATAACCGTTCATTCTACAAAGAACATATTCACCTGCTGCCCACGCAAATAGGCGGCGAATTACAACAGTTTGCACCAAAGGAAGAATACCTTCTCAACTTATGGAATAACATCAGCGAATACATACATAAACTGCTTTACCTGAAATACCAGGCAGGGCAGGTATTTTAAACAATCTTAAATCACAGATATGTCAACCATTTTACGCAGTCATGCCGAACAGCTCTATCAACAGGAGCTGGACGAATTAAAGAAACAGGACAACGATAAAAAGCCAGCCAACTGGAAGCTTTCCCCTCAATCCGTTGTGCTGTACCTGGTGGGAGGAAAGCTGAAAAACGGGTTTGAAATTTCCCCTAAATATATCGGCGCTAAAAGGCTGATGGAAATTGCCGTGGCCACGCTTACTACAGATCGGGCATTGCTTTTGTATGGCCTGCCCGGCACTGCCAAAAGCTGGGTAAGCGAGCACCTGTCAGCGGCCATCAGCGGCGACAGTACGATGATCATCCAGGGTACTGCGGGAACAAGTGAAGAAGCCATACGCTATGGCTGGAATTATGCCAAACTGCTGGCTGAAGGCCCCAGTGAAAAAGCATTGGTAGAAACACCGGTAATGCGCGGTATGAAGGAAGGCAAGATCGTTCGTATAGAAGAGCTTACCAGGATTGGGGCCGATGTGCAGGATACGCTGATCACCATTTTGTCGGAGAAGGCGTTGCCGGTGCCCGAGCTGAACATAGAAGTGCAGGCCGTTAGGGGCTTCAATATAATTGCTACTGCCAATAACCGCGACAAAGGTGTAAATGAGTTATCCAGCGCATTAAAGCGCCGTTTCAATACGGTTATTTTACCCGTGCCGGATAGCATGGATGAAGAAATTGATATTGTAAAGCGCAGGGTGGAAAGTTTTGAAAAGGTGATGGAACTGCCTGCCGAGCCACCCGCCTTAAGCGAAATCCGCCGCATTGTTACCATCTTTCGCGAACTGCGGAGCGGCATTACGCTGGATGGTAAAACCAAGATCAAAATTCCGTCCGGTACCCTAAGCACAGCCGAAGCTATTTCGGTGGTTAACAATGGTCTTGCAATGGCTGGTTATTTTGGCGACGGGCAATTGAAGGCAGCCGACCTTGCCGCTGGTATCTTGGGCGCTGTAATAAAAGATCCCGTGCAGGATAGCATTGTTTGGAAAGAGTACCTGGAAACTGTGGTTAAACCCAGGGAAGACTGGAAAGATGTTTACAGGGCCTGCAGGGATTTGATGAATTAGTGAAGTGGGCAGCAAATTTTTTTGGTGGCCATCTTTGTTGCTGCTATGAGGCTTTACTTGTGTCACTCACTTGTACGTTCTGTCCGCTATTCAGCAGGCATTGCGCTTCGTATTAACGGCAAATTCAGGTTTCAGCTTTTTGCAACTTCCGGTCAGTCTTTATTAGAAATTTCAATGTACTAATCAACAATGGTTCATATACTGGGAATAAGGCACCACGGCCCTGGTTCTGCCGCCAATGTAAAGCGCTTCCTCGAAACGGTAAAGCCGGATATTGTATTGGTAGAAGGCCCCCCGGATGCAGATGGCATACTGCAATGGGCCGGGCATGCGGAAATAAAACCTCCTGTTGCCATACTTGCGTATCAGTCAGACAGAATAGAACAATCGTTATTCTATCCCTTTGCAGAATTTTCTCCGGAATGGCAGGCCGTACAATATGCACAGAAGAAAAAAGTGCATGTAAGGTTTATGGATTTGCCACTGGCGCATCATTTCGCGTTGGAGAATGAGGCTGCAAAAAACAAAAATGATGAGGGCACGGAATTACCTGCTAACGAAGAGCTCAATAATTCCGGCGATGGATTGCCGGGAGAAAATGAAGGGGAAGAAATTGTTGAACAAATAAAACGAAATCCTATTTCCTGGTTGTCTGAAGCTGCAGGATATGATGACCCGGAAAAATGGTGGGAACATACTTTTGAGCACCGCGTAAGTAATGAAGAAGTGTTTGAAGCCGTGCAGGAAGCAATGGCGGAATTGAGAAGTTGCCTGCCTGCCCGGAAAGACAGGCGGGAGCAACTCCGTGAAGCCTATATGCGGAAAATTATCAGGCAGGCGGAAAAAGAAATGTTTCAAAATATTGCAGTGATATGTGGCGCATGGCATGCGCCTGCATTAAGCAATATGCCCAAACAAAAAGACGATAACGAGCTGCTTAAAAACCTGCCTAAGGTAAAAGTAGATTGCACCTGGATACCCTGGACGTACAGCCGCCTTAGTTACTACAGCGGCTATGGCGCAGGCATTCATTCTCCGGGTTGGTATCACCACATCTGGCGCCATCCAAACGATGATGGTACAAGATGGATGGCAAAAGTGGCAAAGCTTTTTCGTGAAAGGCAGATGGACACTTCAGTTGCGCATGTGATAGAAGCTGTGCGGCTGGCAGGGGCGCTTGCTTCGCTGCGTAACCTTTCCAAAGCTGGCCTTGAAGAATTGAATGAAGCTACCTTGAGCGTGTTGTGTAACGGGGAACAGGTATTGATGCAACTGGTGCATGATGAATTGATCGTAAGCAACCGCATTGGAGAGGTACCTGTGGATATACCAAAGCCGCCACTGCAGGTAGATATTGAAAGGCAACAGAAAAAACTACGGCTGCCACCCACGGCGGACTGGAAAGACTACCTGTTGGATCTGCGAAAAGAAAATGACCTGGAGCGCAGTATTTTTTTGCATCGCCTGTTATTGTTAAACATATCCTGGGGTACTAAAAGCGAAGTGAGTGGTAAGGGAACTTTTAAAGAGCAGTGGCGCCTGCAGTGGGATCCGGCATTTACCATTACGATTATTGAAAAAGGCGCATTGGGAAATACGCTGGAAGAAGCCGCCAATTCATGGGCTATACAGCAATGCGAAAAAGAAACCTCGCTTAAACATATTGCCGGCCTTCTCGAGCAGGTAATACCCGCCGAACTATCACGGGCAGCCGCATCTATTGCGCAACGGATCAACAACATGGCCGCGCTTAGCAATGATATTATTGAAATGGTGGCAATTCTGCCGGGCCTGGTTGGTATCATGCGTTATGGCAACGTTAGAAAAACAGATGCGGAGATGGTTCGGGCTGTTGCCGAAAGCCTTATTACCAGGGTTTGCATCGGCCTGCCTGCCGCATGCTGTGGCATTGATGAAGACACTGCCGCTTCTCTTACGGAAGACTGCGTAAGCATCAATCAAAGCATTCAGTTGCTGCAGGAGCAGGAATATCTTACCGAGTGGCACAACTGCCTGCAGCAGGTAGCCTACCAAATACAGGCAACGGCATTAATGCGGGGGTTTGCGGCAAGGCAGTTGATGGATGCAAAGTGGCTGCAGGGCGATATTCTGTTCCAGCTTTTTTACAGCAGCATTAGCCGCTCCCTTCCGGTGGCTGAAACCGCCGCCTGGCTGGAGGGTTTTTTAAAAGGCAGCGGCACTGTGCTGTTACTTGACGATGATCTGTGGCAGATGGTAAACGGGTATGTGCAGCACCTGGAAGACGAAGCCTTTATGCAGGTATTGCCCCTGTTGAGAAGAACCTTCAGCAATTTTACACCGGCGGAAAAAAGGAAGATGGGAGAGAAAGTAAAAACAGGTGGAATTGCAAAAAAATCCCAGGTTATTTCTTCAGGTGATTTTGATAATGAACGGGCAAAAAAAGCTATCCCCGTCGTGATGTCTTTAATGGGATACAAACTTGATTGAGCAGCAACAGGCACATAGATTTTGCCAGGCAAAACAATAAATATGAATGATGAGCAACAGATAAGAAAGTGGCGCCTCATTTTAGGTGGTGACCAAAATGATGGTACCGGTTTTCCCCTTGGCCAACTGGATCTACAGGTTGATAATACGCTTTCCGCTTTGTACGACAGTGATCGGAGGGGAGGGCTGGGAGCTTCATCGCCCAATGTAAGCCGGTGGCTGGGCGATATCAGGACTTTTTTTCCCAACACGGTTGTACAGGTAATGCAGCAGGATGCGTTAAAGCGTTTGAACTTAACACAAATGCTTTTTGAAAAGGAAATGCTGGAAAATGTTGAGCCCGATGTACACCTCGTGGCAACCCTGATGACATTAAGCCGGGTAATTCCTGATAAAACAAAAGACACGGCAAGACAGGTGGTAAAAAAGGTAGTGGATGATCTGTTGCGTAAGCTGGCGCAGCCCATGCAACAGGCTGTTACCGGAAGCCTTAACCGCAGTACGAAAAACAGGCGGCCACGGCATAATGAAATAAACTGGCATAGTACCATTCTCAAAAACCTGAAGCATTACCAGCCGGAATATAAAACCATCATCCCGGAAACCAGGATTGGTTATGGCAGAAAAAGGTCTTCGCTGAAAGATGTTGTGCTGTGCATTGATCAAAGCGGCTCTATGGGAACGTCGGTAGTTTACAGCGGTATTTTTGGTTCTGTAATGGCCAGCCTGCCGGCTATTAAAACCAAAATGGTTGTTTTTGATACCGCCGTAGTTGACTTAACAGACGAACTGCAGGATCCGGTTGAATTGTTGTTTGGTGTTCAGTTAGGCGGCGGTACAGATATCAATGCAGCGCTAACTTACTGTGCACAAATTATTACAAGGCCGCTTGATACCGTACTTGTGCTGATAACCGATTTGTACGAGGGGGGATCTGTGGCGGGCATGAGAAAACGGGCAACAGAACTTACACAGGCTGGCGTACAGGTAATTGTATTACTGGCGCTTAACGATGACGGCGCACCCATGTACGACCATGGCAATGCACAATTCTTTTCAACGCTTGGTGTACCTGTTTTTGCATGCACACCCGATAAATTCCCAGACCTTATGGCTGCCGCCCTAACCAAACAGGACATTGCGATGTGGGCGGCAAAAGAAGATATAGTATTAAAAAAATAAAATAGCATGGCCTTTACGCTACAACAAATACAGGAAGCTTTTACCCGGGATCGAAACATCGCTTATGAAGAAACGTTTTTCGACAATTTTAAAAGCAGCATTAATTATGCAAATATTGTATCCTATCTAACGGGGCAAAGCACTGTTTTGCAGCCTTTTCAACAAGATGATAAGTTTGGTTATTCTTTTCCATTCATCAACTTATTGAAGGACATTGAATCGCCTTCGGCCAATGATCAATTGTTATTGAACATTTTTCACGATGCTACCTTCCGGCCCTATACCAACTATATCTACTTTCAATGGTTGCTGAGGTATATCCGTGACCATAAGGAGGATAAATTTTTTAAAACAGTACTGAAAGAATGCCATGCATCCGGGTTAAGTGATAGAAACGTTTTCGATTGGCTGATATCAGGATTCCACGTAAACAGCCAGGCTGAGTTTGAAGATTTCTTTTCCGGGAGTACCAGAGAGTTTTGCACTGACTATTTAAAGAGGGCCACCAAATTTTTCCAGCCAGCCAGCACACATTCTTACCTAACCGAAAATTGGTATCTAAGCTTTTTTTTATTGCTGGAGGAAGCCAGGCCGGAGTTTGCGGAAGAATACCTGCAGGATATCATTTATAGTGATGATCGTTTACTGCACTCATTTATTGAAGCCAATAAGGATAGCAAGCATCTGTTGTCATTACTTAACTTTTTACAAAACGGTAAACACGGCAATCGTAACGAGCTTTCGCTTAAATTCAAAACAGCCTCCTTAATCTACCAGTCAGATACGGAAAAGTATAAATTGCTCATCAGGGATATATCCGTACATTATCTAAACTACCTGCTTCTTCAGAAAACAAAAGATGCCTGGGAAAATGGCCTTCATTTGTCCTTAGAAAACAATGAACATCATTCCTATGTTCCTTATACTGCCGCAGCATTCCATTTTTTGTTCGTATTTGATAAGCCGTTAGCGGAACAGACCCTTCAGGCATTCCTTGAACAGGGTATTTACTTTGATAAAGCAACATTCCTGGTACTGTGGCTTCAATTGAAACAAAACGCACTTCCTTATTTTGAAACAGCGATAAAAAAAGATACCCTGCCGGGCGGTATAGAACAGTATCGTTATGCCATAGGTATCTTAACCGAAAATTTTGATGCTGGTACTTACCTGCCGCTTATATGGGGTTTGGTGAGCAACAAGTCGAAACCTCTTAAGCAACTCGTTGCAAAAATCATAGCAGAAAATGACAAAGAGGCTGAACAAAAAGCCGTTTTACTGCTTGGCAACAAAAGTGCGGATGCAAGGCAGACCGCTGCGTTGATTTTAAATAATCTTTCCACAGAAACGGCCATGCAGGCGATATTAAAAGTATTGCATGCAGAAGCCAATGACAATGCCCGTGATATACTGCTGCAAACTATTGAGGACAGGCTTCCTGCAGAAGTGGGAGAGGAATATGTGCATGAAATGGTTGAGGGTGCAAAAAACAGGGGAAAACTTGATAAGCCTCTGTACCCCTGGCTAAATGAAGAAGAGCTTCCCGGGCTTTATTATAAAACCGGCGGCAGTGCGGACGTATATACGTTGAGATTTCTGTTGTACCGTATGAGCCGTGTAAAGGAGATGCGTTCAGAAATTGAGGCACGCTATGTAATACGCCTGCTGGATAAGGACCGCTGTGCCCCCTTTGCCAATGCACTCATTAAGTTGTATACAGAACATGGCGCCAAACCGGAATTAAAATATCTTATGGCCCTTGCCGCCCTGCTGGGCAACGATGATGTGGTTGATAGAATACGCCTGACCATTAACCGTTGGATGGACGAAAACAGGTACAAGATGGCAGAATATGGTGTTGGCGCACTTGCATTGCACGGCAGCAATAAAGCCTTGCGCTGGGTGGAGTGGTATAGCCGCAAGTACAAAACAAAAAAGGCGAATGTTGGCGCAGCCGCTACGCTTGCGCTGGAAAACGCTGCTGAAGAACTTGGCATTACACCGCAGGAGCTTGGCGACAGGATTGTACCGGATTTTGGGTTTGACGGGTTATTTAAGCACTTTGCGGTGGATGGGGATGAGTACAGGGCATTTATAGACACCAATTTCAAGATTGCTTTTTTTAACGGGGATAATAAAAAGCTCAAAGCAATTCCCGCTGCTGTCGATACTTCTTTGAAAGAAGAATTTAAGGCAATCGGCAAAGAGATAAGGGATATTGTTAAATCACAATCGCCGAGGCTTGAATATTACCTGGTAATACAGCGTAAATGGACTTTTGAACAATGGCAGCAATTCTTTTTGCATAACCCTGTTATGTTTATTTATGCTACCCGGATTTTGTGGGGCATTTATGATGATGGCGGATTACTGCAAACATTTGTGTGCAATGAAGATACCAGCCTGATGAATGAAGAGAGTGAGGAAATTACTATTGACGATAACAGAATAATTGGCATTGTACACCCTTCGCAACTGGATGAAACTTTGCTGCAACAGTGGCAGCAGGTTTTTTATGATCTTTCTGTTGAACCTGTATTTCCCCAGTTAGAAAGAAAAATGCCATCAATGGACGATATCCAACCAGGTAAAAAGATCATTCGCAAATTTGATGGAAAGAAGAGAAAGGAAGGTTCTATCAGGGCTGTGCTCGAAAAAAACGGGTGGCATAAAGGGCCAACAGGCGATGGCGGTTACCTTGAATCTTTCAACTTGCTTTATTCGGAAAAGCAAATGGAAGCAGTACTTGAAGTTGAAGGCGTTGGGGCAGGCTATGGCTGGGGCGGAGAAGAGAAGACTGGCCGCCTCTATATTATTGACAAAAACAAAATTACCGGGCGCTGGTTTTCACCGCCATCAACAGATGATGATGACCGGCTTGTTGCATTGAAAGATGTGCCGCCCATTTTCTTGAATGAGGTACTGGCCGCTGTTGAATCAATAAAGGAGGCTGTTGAAGTTTAATGTAACAATCGCTTGATTGTGAAGCATTGAATGATTGAAGTAAAGGGGCTTTCGGGTGAGGGATTGAAACGGAAACCCCGGTGAGGCTTTGTGCAAGGCTTTTGTGCC
>NZ_VVIP01000067.1:94333-102514 GCF_009650435.1 Foetidibacter luteolus | reverse complement strand
AGGCTTTTGTGCCGGAGTTGCAGTGGAAAGCCCGACCCCTTGCGATAGCTTGGGGGCACCCCCAATATCTCCGGTCTATACTGTTTTCATTTAATCACTGCCCATAGCCAGCGTATACGATATTAAATTTCTACATGTCAGGCATCTCCATTTAACTTTCCTCGCCATCCAAAACATCAGGGATGACCGTAAAGCCATAACCGGGGTATCGCGGTAAAGCCTGACTGGCTGCCGGACAATGTCATTAAGTTAAGGAACGAATGTCAGGTTGAGCTTGTCGAAACCGGGTTATGCAAGCCGCTTTTTCACCAAGCCGCCTTCGACAGGCTCAGGCTGACAGCTTAACTTAATGACATTGGGCTGCCAGATTGAAACGGAAACCCCGCCACGCCCTGGGGCCTTGAATGGGAATGCAGCGCTGCGGGTGGCGGAGTTGCAGTGAAAAGCCGGGACTATAGCCGAATGAAATACTGTAACCGAAAGCCCCATATCTTCTTTCAATAATTTTATGTAATGCTGGTAAGCATTTTTACGATGAGCCAATAAAGTGGTATGGCTTTCACGGTACAGCTAAATGATTGACCTGTTAATTGGCGGTTTTCGCGTCCGCCGCCCAATAAATAAGCCCGCACCTGGCATTGTGCGGGCCTTTATAAAATAGCAATGCCGGTGGCATTATTCAGCTATCAATAGTCCATTCCATGGGTTGCCGGTGAGGCTGCCAAAGGTTGTTCTTTTTGAGGTTTGTCAGCTACCACGCATTCTGTTGTGAGGAGCATGCCTGCAATGGATGCGGCATTTTCAATGGCTATCCTGGTCACTTTTGTTGGGTCAATCACACCAGCCTCAAAAAGGTTTTCATATTGTTCAGTCCTGGCGTTAAAGCCATAATCTCCTTTTCCATCGCGAACTTTTTGCACCACCACGCTGCCTTCGATGCCGCAGTTATATACAATTTGCCGTAAGGGCTCTTCTACTGCACGTTTAACGATGGCTATACCGGTGGATTCGTCTTCGTTCAGGCCTTTTAGCCCGCTCAATGTTTCAATGGCTCTTATATAGGCAACACCACCTCCCGGAACAATACCTTCCTGTACTGCCGCACGGGTGGCATGCAGGGCGTCATCAACACGGTCCTTTTTCTCTTTCATCTCCACTTCTGTAGCTGCACCCACATAGAGTACTGCTACACCGCCACTAAGTTTAGCCAGCCTTTCCTGCAATTTTTCCCGATCGTAATCCGAACTGGTATTTTCAAGCTGGGCCTTAATCTGGCTAACCCTGGCAGAGAGAGCATCTTTGTCGCCATGGCCACCGATAATGGTAGTATTGTCCTTGTCAATGGTAACAGACTCCGCTGAACCAAGATAAGTCAAATCTGCACTTTCCAGTTTATAGCCCTGCTCTTCACTTATTACCCTTCCGTTGGTAAGAATAGCAATGTCCTGGAGCATTTCTTTTCTGCGGTCGCCAAAGCCAGGGGCTTTAACTGCGGCCACCTTTAGAGTACCGCGGATCTTGTTGACCACCAGTGTCGCCAAGGCCTCGCCTTCCAGGTCTTCGGTAATAATCAGGAGCGGCCGGCCGGTTTGCGCAGTCTTTTCAAGGATACCGATCAGGTCTTTCATTGCTGACAGCTTTTTGTCATAGATGAGGATATACGGATTTTCCAATTCAGCCTGCATCTTTTCGGTGTTGGTGACAAAGTAGGGAGAAATATAACCCCGGTCAAATTGCATCCCTTCCACTACTTCCACTGTGGTATCAGTTCCCTTGGCTTCTTCCACGGTTATCACACCCTCCGTACCCACTTTGGCAAAAGCTTCAGCTATCAGCTTTCCAATAGTCTCATCATTATTCGCGGAGATAGTGGCCACCTGCTGAATTTTCTGTGTATCGCTACCTACAGTTTGAGATTGCTGTTTCAGGTTGTTAACAATGGCCTCCACGGCCTTGTCAATACCTCTCTTTAAGTCCATGGGATTAGCGCCTGCGGCCACGTTTTTTAATCCTTCCTGAATGATGGCCTGGGCCAGAACGGTAGCCGTCGTTGTGCCGTCGCCGGCAACATCTGCTGTTTTAGAAGCTACCTGCTTTACCATCTGGGCGCCCATATTTTCTATCGGGTCTTCCAGTTCAATTTCTTTGGCTACAGTAACGCCATCTTTGGTGATGGCAGGTGCACCAAACTTTTTTTCTATTACTACGTTGCGTCCCTGGGGACCAAGCGTTACTTTAACAGCGTTGGCGAGTACATCAACGCCTCTTTTCATTTTGTTTCTTGCGTCAAGTTGGAAGAAAAGTTGCTTTGACATGATTTAATTTTTTGTGGTGATAACACATTTGGTTAAATGATGGCAAGAATGTCCGATTCCCGCATGATTAACAGAGCTTCTCCGTTTATCTGCAATTCTGTACCGGCATATTTTCCGTACAAAACGGTATCGCCCGATTTAACGGTAAGCGGTTCATCTTTTTTACCGGGGCCTGCTGCCAGGATTATCCCCCTTTGAGGTTTTTCTTTGGCTGTGTCTGGAATAATGATGCCGCCCTTTGTCTTTTCATCGGCGGGTGCGGGCTTTACAATAACCCGGTCATGAAGTGGTGTTGTCTGCAGATTGTTGGCCATAAAATGTAATTGAATTGGTTTACAAAAAATTGGCGTAATCACAGTGATTACACTACATTTTTCGCCCGGTCAACTGCTATGCCAGAGGGTTACAATAGAACTTTTTGTCAGTTATTGTTCAAGCTTTGTCATGCATTAAATTACTGTGTATTATTATGGCGTTCAATTGATAAAGACAACTAAATGCAGACAAAGTTTCAGCTCTGATGAGACGAAACGATATAATGGTATCGGTTAAAACGCATTCATTCTTAAAAAGTATAAACGAGATAAAAAGTCAGGCGAAATCCTGTATACAAAGCGCAAACTTATTTATAGTAATCAGTCAAGCACTTAAATAGCACCATCAGATTGGTTAAGAATGTAATTAAGGTTACTGAAAATTTTACAGTTGGATTGACTTTGGGACAGGTAAAATGTCAAAAAATCCTGGCTGCTCAGTTTGGTACCATGGTTGTTGAAATATTTTCACTAAAAAAGGAGGAATTATGGCAAACATCATGAAAAAAACAAATGCCCAACCGGCAACTTTTGGAAGTGTTGTTGACGAAATCTTCCAAAACAATCTCGCCCGTTTTTTTGAGGATGACTTCTGGGGCGCTGGCCGGTTAAACGTTAGCCAGCGGGTTCCCGTGAATGTCCGGGAAACTGAAACGGCTTACGAAATGGAATTGATTGCTCCGGGACTGAACAAGCAGGATTTTCATCTACAGGTTACAGGAGACAGCCTTACAATATTCTTTGAACACAAAGAAGAGCAGCAGCAAAAGGAAGCCGACGATGGCTGGCTAAAAAGAGAATATCGGCAGCAGTCGTTCAGCCGGAGTTTTAGCCTGGATGACAGTGTGGATGCTGAGAAACTGACTGCCCGGTACGACAACGGTATACTTTATATCAGCCTTCCCAAAAATGAAAAAAGCCGGAAAATCTCCCGGAACATTACTGTAAATTAAGTTTGCAGGTTTACTTACCCGGGCGGGATATGCATCCCGCCTTATTTAATGTTTCTCCGGCATGGGTAAAGTTTCCTTAAGCAAACAATTCACCATCCTGATTTTTGCCCTACATAGGCTGTTATCCGCTGCCGTTTTCCGGCATTTGAGTGTAGTTTGCAGAATAGCCTTGTACGTGTGGGCCTATATAACAATGCACAACTTAACCCGACTCCAAAATGGAATATGACAACAACATTTTACATTTTGATAAGTGCCAAAACAGATGAAGGCTTTGAGAGCTTCGGAAAATTTTATATTGGCTGTAATGCCGATATAGCAAAACAGGTTTTCAACAAACTGAAAGGAGATCCCGAAGTAAAAGAAGATTACATGTTACTGCTGGAACTTATGGAAACACGTAACGGGTTGCCTGTAAACCTTAAAGTGATAGGCTGCACATTAACGGAATTGGCCGACAATTGTAAAACGATCACAGCAGAAATTTTTAAAGCAGCTACTTTACATAAGGCTGCTGACTGAATGGAGATTGTCTTATTGAAAGAATATCAGCAAAGCTTTGAGAATCTACCTGGATGAGCTTTTTAGCAGTACTCATTCCAACTTACAATTTACTGCTTACCATTAGCATTGCATTGTGTTTTATTTTCTTTATGAGCCAAACTGAATTACTACTATGAGGCCAGGTTGCGTCGCACTCTTCATGGCCTTGTATGCTATTCGGCATAGTGCGGTAAACATTTAAAGATTCATCTTTAAACTGTGTATTTGTATCGTTTAAAATTGTTCATCTGAAAAAAACCTGCGTTGCTTTCGGTTACAGTGGCTCAATTATGTCACTAAATTACAAGAAACGAAGTCAGGTTTACCTTGGCCAACCATGTTATGCAAGCCTCTTACGTTGCTCCGGCAGCAGCCCGGCTTTACTGGGTCACCCCGCTTAAAGCTTTACATGTGCCCGTGACCACTACTTACTGATTAAACGGTTAGGAATGGATTATTTTACGCTCAAAATAAAATGGCTATCAATATGTATTGATAGCCATTAAGGTAAAACTATAAATGTCGGGAAGACAGGATTCGAACCTGCGACCCCCTGGTCCCAAACCAGGTGCGCTACCGGCCTGCGCTACTTCCCGGGCCGTTTTTGGTTAACGGGTGGCAAAAGTAAGGGTTTCGGTTTGTACAGCAAAATTGTGGTAAATTAATTCTTGATTACCCAAAGATATTCAGCTTTATAGGGCAGTGTTATGTATATGAACAGGGCTGTTTTGGTTTCTTTGATGTCTGCAAAGCCTGTTTGTAACGGATTAAAGCGGTTACTCCGCTGAAGCCTTGTGCGGCGGCCCTGTGGCGAAGTAATTGCCAACGCAGTTCTGCCCGGCCCGAGGTGCATCCCCAAAATCTTACCTCAGCAGGTTATAACAGCCTCTTAGCCTGCCGTACAAATCTTGTTTTGGCCTGCACAAGCAATAATAGGTTGTTGTTTTGTTAAGTTTGCGCTTTTAAAAGCTAATCGCTTTATTTTTATTGCTTTCTAAAACCTTGCAAATAATATAGTATGCTGAAACCTGTGTTGCGCAAGTTTACAATCATTGCTATCCTGCTGTTCGTTTCCGCCGTTTTTAATACCCTGAAAAGCCAAACACCACTGGATACAGCTTTGAGCCTGTATGGCACTGAATACCAGCAGGAGCGCATGTATTTGCAGTTTGACAAAGGTTTGTACTCCCCCGGCGAAACTATTTGGTTCAAAGCTTACCTGATGGCGGGCATAGAACCATCGCAGCTAAGCAAAAACTTTTATATAGACTGGACGGATGCCGACGGTAATGTGCTGCTGCATGGTACAGCCCCCATTATTGAAGCTTCCGCCAGGGGGCAGTTTGATATACCTGCAACGTTTGCCGGCAAAATAATTCATGTGCGTGCCTACACCAAATGGATGCTGAATTTTGATACCGCTTTCCTTTTTAATAAAGACATACGGGTAGCGTCTAAAAAAGCGATAGCTGCCGCTACGCCAGCCGTTGTTAAACAAAAAACCACGTTGCGCTTTTTTCCTGAAGGGGGAGATTTGGTGGAAACCATCCAGAGCAAGGTTGCTTTTAAAGCGGTGAACGATTATGGCCTGCCGGTTAAGGTAAAGGGCACGGTTGTTAACGCAAAGGGCGAAACTGTGGCCAGGTTTAACAGCGTTCACGATGGTATGGGCACCTTTATGCTTGACGTTGCGCCGGGAGCCTCTTACAAAGCCAGGTGGACTGACGAGCAAAACAATGCCTACGAAACCAGCCTGCCTGCAGCTAAACCTGCCGGTGCCACGCTTACCATTGCAGGCAGTGGCAGCAAAAAGAACTTTTTAATTAAGCGGTCAGAAAATGCGCCTGCTGCCATGAAGGCGTTGCACATAATAGGTACCATGCACCAAAACCTGGTGTACAAAGCCAATGTAAAGCTGGAGGAAACAACGGCCATCGGCGGCGCCATACCTACTGAGCAACTGCCCAGCGGTATTTTACAAATAACACTGTTTGATGATAATTATACCCCGCTTGCAGAACGTATTTGCTTTGTAAGCAACAACGATGCTGTGTTTACGCCCGGCCTTGATTTTTACCTGCTGGACCTTGGCAAGCGTGGAAAAAGCACCCTTGAAATTGACCTGCCCGATACAATTACTGCTAACCTTTCCGTTGCAGTAACAGATGCAGGGGTAACGCCAGACAGCAGCAGCAACCTGGTGGCCCACCTGTTGCTGGGCAGCGAGTTAAAGGGCTATATCCATAACCCCTGGTATTATTTTGGTAACGGCAATACCGATTCCCTGGCGGCTAACCTGGATTATGTTATGCTTACCAACGGCTGGCGCAGGTTTAAATGGGATGAGCTGGTAAAAGGCCAACTGCCTGCTATTAAGTACCCGCAGGATACCGCTTACATGAGCCTTCGCGGTAAAGTGTACGGCGCCACCCCTTCAGAACTTAGGGAAGCCGGCGACCTGTACGTGATAAGCCAGGGCAAAGATTCATCCCGCCAGTTGCTGATGCTGCCTGTAAAAAGCGATGGCACTTTCCAGGACCCCAGTTTTATATTCTTCGACTCCCTGAAGCTTTACTACCAGTTTAGCAAAGGGCGCAGGCTGGAAACAGCGGCCGAAGTGCGCTTTGAAGGTGGCTTTCTGCCATCTCCGCAAAAGATTAAGCTGGATAAAGGTGGCCTTGCCTACCTGATGAACGATACTACCGGCAGTGCCCGTGCCAAATATTTTGCGGATGAACAGGACCGCCTGCAAAAACTGCTGGAAGGCACTACACTGGAAGGGGTTACGGTAAAAGCCAAAACAAAATCTGCATTGCAAATACTGGATGAGCAGTACACTTCTGGGCTGTTCAGGGGTGGTAACTCCCGGGATTTCGATATCAGTAACGACCCCGTTGCCCGCAGCTCTATGAATATATTTACTTACCTGCAGGGCAGGGTTGCCGGCCTGCAGATAAGCAACCCCACCGGCCAGCCCAGTCTTACCTGGCGTGGCGGCACACCGCAGCTATTCTTAAACGAAATGAATACAGACCCCAGCATGATCTCTTCCATTAATATGAATGATGTGGCGTATGTAAAAGTGTTTACGCCGCCGTTCTTTGGCGGTTTTGGCGGCGGCTCCGGCGGCGCCATCGCTATTTACACCAAAAAGGGTGGAGAAACAAAAAGCGAACCCGGTAAAGGCCTGCCATACAAATTGGTTTGGGGCTATTCTAACATGAAGGAGTTTTATTCTCCGGACTATGCCACTTTTAACGAAAAGAACGACTTGCCCGATGTGCGTTCTACCATTTACTGGAACCCTTACGTGTTAACCACTGAAGAAAATCACAGGGTACGCCTTAGCTTTTATAATAACGACATCACCGACAGGTTCCGCGTTATTGTGGAAGGTGTAACCAAAGATGGCCGTTTTGTACACATGGAGCAGGTGGCAGAATAAACAGTTAAGCCTTTGGCTTGCGCCAAATTTTTTATGATACCAGCTATGGAGTTTCATGGCATCGCCTGTTGCAAACATGGTTTTGTTATTATTTGGTCTTTCAGTGAAAGAACAAATAATAATCAAGCACTTCATCGTTCATATCATTGGGCAGCTTTTCAGACCCGGGTAGGGAATATCGAACAAGGAACAAGGAATTTTGAATGATGAAAGGGCGAAGCGGAATGCCCCTACTCACCACTCACCACTCACGAACTAAAGGCTTTACTATGAATAGTCCCGGTTGCAAACCGGGGTTAAAGCACGAAGGCTGCCCAACCCCTGCGGGGTTGAATCTCTTGCGTATTCAACGCTTACAGGGTTGCCGGGTGATTCATTCTTTAACCCCGGGTTACACCCGGGGCTATTATTATTTATGCCCTCCGGGCAATGATGAAAACTCCTGATTTTCTTTTTAATGACATTGCCTGTGGACTGTGCGATTAGAGCCTAAACAGGCCGCAGTGTCTGCCACCCATAGGTGCCAGACACGTAACCCCCCAAGGAGGCTGCGAACCATCGGGATGTTTCACGTTAATATTGGCGGCAAAAACGGACGTTACCCGCAGTGT
>NZ_VVIP01000067.1:0-94283 GCF_009650435.1 Foetidibacter luteolus | reverse complement strand
TGCGAACCATCGGGATGTTTCACGTTAATATTGGCGGCAAAAACGGACGTTACCCGCAGTGTCCGCCACCCATAGGTGCCAGACACGTAACCCCGCAAGAGGACTGCGAACCATCGGGATGTTTCACGTTAATATTGGCGGCAAAAACGGACGTTACCCGCAGTGTCTGCCACCCATAGGTGCCAGACACATAACCCTGCAAGAGGACTGCGAACCATTAATAGGCACCCGGCAAAACTTGTGGGGTAATCTACCCGGGTCTGAAAAGATGCCCAATGATATGAACGATGAAAGGATTGCGACGCAACAGGCGATGCTACAGGGTTATATCGCCGGTATTAAAAAAGACACGTTGCAAATAGTATAACCCACAAAAAAAGAGATGCCGGGTATATATTGCAATGCCCGGCATCTCACAGAAGTTCACCTTGAAAGTTTAGTTACGCAGCGATGCTATATCTATCACAAACCGGTACTTCACATCACCCTTCAGCATACGTTCGTAAGCTTCGTTAATATAGCTGGCATCAATTACTTCCACATCAGAAACTATGTTGTGCTCCGCGCAGTAATCCAGCATTTCCTGAGTTTCTCTTATGCCGCCTATTAAAGAACCCATAATGCTTTTTCTTTTCATCAGCAGGGCAAAGGCAGATACCGGTACCGGCTCTGGTGGGGCACCCACAATTAACAACTTGCCGTTTGTTTTAAGCAGGTTAAGGTAAAGGTTGTAATCGTGCAGTGCAGAAACAGTGTCTATAATAAAGTCAAAATGGTTTTGAAATTTATCCAGTTCCTCTTTGTTGCTGGTAAGCACAAAATGGTTGGCGCCAAGCTTTTTGGCATCCGCCTCTTTTGATTTGCTGCCGCTGAGCATGGTTACCTCTGCGCCAAAAGAAGAGGCGAATTTAACGGCCATGTGGCCCAGTCCGCCCAGGCCAAGTACCGCCACTTTATGGCCTTTGCCCACACCTGCATAACGCAGCGGCGAGTAAGTGGTAATGCCTGCGCACAGCAATGGTGCAACTGCTTCCAACGGCAGTTTTTCAGACACGTGCAGTACATAATTTTCATCTACCACAATTTGTGTGGAGTAGCCGCCATAGGTAGGCGTTTTGCCATCCCTTTCATAGGCATTGTAAGTACCAGTCATGCCTTCTTCGCAATACTGCTCATCGCCGGCTTTACAGCTTGGGCACTCGCGGCAGCTATCTACAAAGCAACCTACCCCGGCCAGGTCTCCTTCTTTAAACCTGGTAACATGGTTACCGGTTTTAATAACCCGGCCAACTATTTCGTGGCCCGGTACCATGGGGTAAATAGCGTTGTTCCATTCGTTTTTAACCTGGTGGATATCTGAATGGCACACGCCACAATATAAAATCTCTATCTGTACATCGTGCGGGCCTACATCCCGGCGGTTAAAATTAAACGGCGTTAATGGTGTGGTGGCGTTTTGGGCCGCATAGGCGTTAACTGCTGTCATAAATTTTTGATTTGTTATGTTTTTGGTTGTTGGGTAATAATAACATTTACGTGTAACTAATGGTTCACCAGCTTTAGTGCGCCATCGCTGTAGCGCTGGCCCGTATCGGGGTACCTGTTTACAAGGGTTTCAATAGCGGCCAGTTCATCAGTGGTTAATTCAATGTCAACGGCGGCGGCATTTTCCTCCAGGTATTTTCTTTTTTTGGTGCCTGGTATGGGTACAATATCATCCCCTTGTGCCAATACCCACGCAAGGGCAAGCTGTGCGGCGGTGGCATTTTTGGTAGATGCCAGTTCAGCAAATTCATCCACCAGTTGCCTGTTATTGTTCCAGTGGTCGCCATCAAAACGGGGTAGTGTTCTCCTGAAGTCATCAGTAGCCAGTTCATTAACATCCGTTACTGTAGCGGTAACCAATCCCCTTGCCAAAGGACTATATGGAACAAAAGTAATGCCCAGTTCCCGGCAAACAGCCAGTATTTCTTTTTCCACGTCCCGTGTTAGCAAAGAGTATTCGCTTTGCAGGGCTGTTACCGGGTGTACCGCATGGGCCCTGCGTATGGATGCCGGGGAAGCCTCGGATAATCCCAGGTATTTTACTTTGCCTTCTTTAACCAGTTGCGCCATGGCGCCTACCATATCTTCCACCGGCACGTTGGGGTCTATGCGGTGGGCATAATATAAGTCGATGGTATCAATTTTTAGGCGTTGCAGGCTTTTTTCAACCGCGGATTTCAGGTATTCCGGAGAGCCGTCGAAGTAGGTGGCGGAAGTACCTACAAAGCCGGTTTGCCCTTCTCGCTGGCGAAAACCAAATTTGGTGGCGATAAATACTTTATCCCTGTTGGGCGCCAAAACTTTTGAGATTAATTCTTCATTATGTCCGTAGCCATACATATCGGCAGTATCCCAAAAATTAATACCCAGTTCAAGCGCCCTGTTTAAAGTGGCTATGGATTCCTCATCGTTCCTGGGGCCGTAGGCAAAGCTCATGCCCATGCAGCCCAGGCCAATGGCCGAAAGCTCTTCTCCCGTATTCCCCAGTTTCCTATATTTCATAGTCTGAAAATTTTAGGGGTAAAAGTAGAAACAAGCTACGGCGTTTTTATTGTTCTTTTCAGAGCATTAATTGTTCAAATCAAAGAAAGGGCGCTTTAAAAAAACTTAGTAGCAGGCTGTTCAGTTGGGGGTATTGGCCGGCGGACTGTGAAAAATCACAGTACCTGGGGTGATAAAATACAATTTCTGCAAGCTTTGCCGGTTGTTATTTTGGTAAGTTAAATTTGCTTTCTTTCACCAAAGCAAATCTTTTAACTGAAAAACTCTTACTTATGATCACGAACTGGAACGAAGCCACCAAAAAAATCAAAGCATTCAGAAGCTACATGAAGAATGCGCCAAAAGCCGTTAAAGACAAAAAGGGCTACCTGATTACCCGGGAAGAAATTGAAAGCATTTTAAAACAGAAAAAGGGCAAACTGGATGGCATACGTATTTATTTTGGCGCCGACGTTGTAGAAGATTTTATGGTGCCTACCATTGTTGTTGTTGGCTGCGAGAAAGATGAGGAAGGCAAGTACAACGATTACAACATACCGGAAAAGAACCTTAAAACACTTATCCTGGAAAGTTCAGGGGCAGTAGCCAAAGGCATGTCTAAAACAGCTACAACACTGCCATGCCCAACAGAATGCAGCAAGCGTAATATTTTAAACAGTTAAGAATGAATCTCGGGTTGTTTCAGCATATATTCAGGTACGATGCCCTGATGCCGCTGATAGCGTTACTGGTATATGCAATGCTATATAAGCGTATTGGCAATAAAGAAAACCTGGTATTGGTGTACCTGGTAATAAACATTGTTTTTGCCGGGGTAACCAATTATATGGGCTACTACAACATCAACAACCTTTCTTTTTACCATTTTTATACGTTGTTTGAGCAATTGTATATTTCCGGTTACATACTTTACAAGATAACAGGTAAAAAATTCAGCAGGCTGTATATCATCATCAACACTGTTTTTACATTGTTCTGGCTGGCAGATATATTGTACCTGGAAGACCTGCATGGCTTTAACAGCAATACAGCAACGCTCTCTGGTTTTCTAATACTGCTGCTTTGTATGTATTATATGCTGCAACTTTCTAAAAGAGATGAAATTCTTCACTTTCAAACATCGCCAACATTCTGGATTATCAGTGCTTTCCTGGTGTTTAGTGCCGTAAGCATACTGGTGTTCGCGGTATATGCTTATTACACAAAGTATGGTATTGAAGAAGGGCGGCGTATCTTCAGGGTAATGCGGTTTACAATTATTGCTAAATTTATCATGATTTCAATTGGCTTATTATGCTACTACAAACAGCGCCGACATTCAATACCGCGTACTTTGTTATTGTAGGTTCCGTTGTAATTCTATTCTTCATCATATTTTTTTACCTGTTCATTGTTCAGTTGCACCGCCGCCGCATACTGCACCAAAAAGAAATGTTCGATTTAAGAACGCAGTACGAGCAAACAATTCTTAAGGCCCAGCTTGAAATACAGGAACAAACTTTCCGCAACATAAGCCAGGAGATCCATGACAATATTGGCCAGGTTTTAAGCCTGGCCAAACTTAATTTAAACACCATACAGTACGAAGCCGCAGCGGAAAAAGTGGCTATTACCGAAGAACTGCTGGGTAAGGCTATCGGCGATTTGCGGGACTTAAGCAAAAGCCTGAATACGGAAAAAATAACAGACATAGGATTAGCCGCCGCCATAAAGCATGAACTTAACCTGATAGAAAAGGCCGCCTCTATGCAAACAAGTTTTACTTGTAACTGTGCAGAGTTGTATCTTAGCCCCGAGCAGACCATAGTGGTGTTCCGCATGATCCAGGAAAGCTTTAATAACATTCTTAAGCATGCAAAAGCTACCCAAATAAATATTGACATAGATGCGGATGTATCAAACACCAAAATTAAAATAGCCGATAACGGCTGTGGGTTTGATACGCAAAAACTAAACAGCCTGGAAACAGGCATTGGGCTAAAGAGCATTAAGCAACGTGCGGAATTAATTGGCGGCTCTGTTAACCTGCTTTCCCAACCCGGCCAGGGCACAACTGTTCAAATACATATTCACAACAATAAATCTTTACCGGCATGACAAAAGTGGCACTTGTTGACGACCACACCCTTTTGCGCAGCGGCCTTGCATCTGTTATAAGCAGTTTTGGAGATTACCAGGTGGTGTTTGAGGCAGACAATGGCAAGCATTTTATAGAGCAACTTAAAAAGCACGAAGAGCCGCAATTGGTTTTGCTGGATATTACCATGCCCGAAATGGACGGCTTTGAAACAGCGCAATGGATAAAAGAAAACCGTCCCGATATTAAGGTACTCGTATTAAGCATGATGGATAACGATGCCGCTATTATACGCATGCTGAAACACGGCGCCAAAGGCTATATTCTCAAAGACAGTAAGCCGCAGCTTTTAAGGACCGCTTTGTTTGATGTAATTAACAAAGGCTTTTACTTAAACGAACTGGTTACGGGCAAGCTCGTTCACTTCCTGGCCCAGAGCGAGAAGGATAACAAGGAAGTACAGGAAGCTGTTGCGCTAAACGATAAGGAAATAGAGTTTCTGAAACTGTGCTGTACAGAAAAATCTTATAAAGAAATTGCCGATTCCATGAGCGTTTCTCCCCGCACCGTAGAAATGCACCGAAGTAACCTTTTTGAAAAGCTGGGTACCACATCCCGGGTAGGGCTGGTATTGTACGCCATCAGGAACGGCCTGGTTAAAGTATAGTATTAATATTCCGTTATACGGGTAAAGCCACAGCCCGGAATTGTCAGGGGCTGTTGGGTTTTGTTTTTTATGGCAACAGCAGTTCCGGCTTTTCATTCCAGCTCCGCCACAAGACCCACGCACAATACCTTCAGCGGGGTTTCCATTGCAATCCGGCAGCCATTCAGCAGGCGAATTTCTTTTCAGCTTTGCCCGCATGAGAGATTAGCGTTGCCAGGCAGTGCTATGTTTCTCTACCCGGGCTGAAATGCCGCCCAGGGATATGCCGATGAACGTAATGCGACGCAAGGGACGATGCCATGATAATTCTGTTGCCGGTAACCAAAAAAATTTTAAGCTGCACGACAATTTGCCTATTACCCTACCTTAGCTATTAGAAAAGAATACCACTATGAGCAGGCTTAGTAACCTCGCGGAAACATTGATAGGCTCGGAAATTGTGCGCATGGGCAACGAGATTAATGAACGCATACGGCAGGGCGAAAAAATTTACAATTATACCATCGGGGATTTTGACCCCAACATTTTTCCCATTCCAAAAGAGCTTGAAGACCTCATTATAGAATCTTACCGGCAGCACAATACCAATTACCCGCCCGGCGATGGCGTGCTGGAGTTAAGGCAGTCCGTTGCTCATTTTATCAAAATAAACCAGGGGCTTGAATACGCGGTAAATGAAATACAGGTAGCATCGGGCGGGCGGCCTTTGATATACACCCTTTTTAAAGCCATTGTTGATAAAGGAGATAAAGTAATTTATGCTGCGCCATCCTGGAACAACAACCATTATGTACACATGAACCAGGGAGTGCATTGCCTTATTGAAGCAACGCCCGAAAATGACTTTATGCCTACCGCCGCGGATATAGCCCCACATGTTGCAGGAGCGGCCCTGCTATGCCTGTGTACACCACAAAATCCAACCGGCACTACGCTGGGCAAAGTGGAAATGGAAAAAATCTGCGACCTGGTATTGGAAGAAAACAAACGCCGGGGCCCGGATGAAAAAAAGCTGTACCTGATGTTTGACCAGATGTACGGGGTGTTAACATTTGGAAGTACACAACATTATAACCCGGTTACACTACGCCCGGAAATGAAGGAGTACACGGTATTTATTGATGGCATTTCCAAGGCTTTTGCCGCTACAGGTTTACGGGTGGGCTGGAGCTTTGGCCCTGCCAAAGTAATTGGTAAAATGAAGGCCTTGCTTAGCCATATTGGCGCATGGGCGCCCATGGCAGAACAAAAAGCCGTGGCCAGATACCTGCTGCGGCAGGATGCGGTAAACCAATACCTCGCCTTGTACAAAGCCGCACTGGAGCAAAGGCTGCACCTTGTGTACGATGGGTTTACCAGCTTAAAAAACAAAGGCTACCAGGTTGACGCGGTTGCGCCGCAGGCTGCCATCTACCTTACCATCAAATTAGATTTAACAGGCAAGTTTTATAACGGCCGGCAGCTTACTGCGCAGGCAGATGTAACAGCTTATATTTTAAAGGAGGCCCGCCTGGCTGTTGTACCTTTTTACGCATTTGGGGCAGGTAACCAATCTCCCTGGTACCGTTTAAGCGTAGGCACCTGTAGCATTGAGGATATTCATGAAATGTTTGAACAACTGGAAGCCGCACTGGCAAAGCTTAGCGATATGTAATAATAGTTTTCATTTTGCCGTCGCCCAAAAATCTGGGTTCGTCAACTATAAGCAGCCCGCTATCATCTGTTTTATTACCTTAGCCGCATGGCTAAGAAACTTTTTTTACTGGATGCAATGGCACTCATCTTTCGTGCCTATTACGCGTTGATACGTAATCCCCGCATCACATCAAAAGGCAGGAATACCAATGCACAGTTTGGGTTTACCAATACTTTGTTCGACCTGATAAATAAGGAGCGGCCCACCCACCTGGCCGTATGTTTCGATACACATGCCCCAACCGAAAGGCATACCGAATTTGCCGATTACAAAGCCAACCGGCAGGAAGCGCCGGAAGACCTGCTGGATTCGCTGGACGATATCAAGCGCATCATAAAAGGCTTTAATATTCCAGTGGTTGAACTGGACGGATATGAAGCAGATGACGTTATCGGCACTCTTGCCTGGCAGGCTGCCGATGCCGGCTACGAAGTGTACATGGTTACACCCGATAAAGACTACGGCCAGTTGCTGATACACAAGAACGTATTTATTTACAAGCCCGGTTACCAGGGCGGCGATATTGAAATACTGGATGCGGAAAAGGTATGTGCCAAATGGGATATTGAGCGTGTGGAACAGGTGGTGGACATACTCGGCCTGATGGGAGATGCGGTGGATAACATTCCCGGTATTGCCGGTGTAGGCGAAAAAACAGCCGCCAAGCTGCTGAAGGAATATGGAACGGTAGAAAATGTAGTGGCCAATGCAGACAATATTAAAGGGGCTTTGGGCGAAAAAGTCCGCAATGGTAAGGAGAGTGCCTTAATAAGTAAAAAGCTGGCAAAAATTATTACCAATGTACCTGTGCAGTTTCATGAAGAAGATTATTGCCTGAAGGAATGGAATAAGAAAGAACTGGTGGATGTGTTTACTGAGCTGGAGTTTAAAACACTGGGCAAACGCATTTTGGGAGAAGAGTTTAATGTGTTTCAAACCGCGCCGGTGGGCGTACAGACAGATTTGTTTGGCAACGTGGTGGAAACCCCTGCCGCCAAACCCAAACAGGAAAAGAAAGAAACACCGGCAGCAGTAACAGCGGAAGACGAAAGCAGCGAAGCTGGTTTTAAAGCAGATAAAACCATTCACAATACGCCCCATCAATACCTACTGGCCGATACGGATGAAAAAATAAAAGAACTGGTAGATAAGCTGCTGTTGCAAAAGGAGATTTGTTTTGATACAGAAACTACCGGCCTTGATGCCAACGATGCGGAACTGGTGGGCATGAGTTTTTCTTTCCAGGCTTATGAAGCATATTATGTGCCATGCCCGGCCGACCAGCAACGTACCCGGGAAATTTTGAGCCTGTTCCAGGGTTTGTTTGCCAAGCCCGATATTACCTGGATTGGCCAGAATGTTAAGTACGACATGCTGGTATTAAAATGGTATGGCCAGGAACTTAAGGGCGACATATACGATACCATGCTGGCGCATTATGTGGTAGAGCCTGATGGTCGCCGCAGCATGGATTTACTAAGCGCCCAGTACCTTGGTTACGAACCGGTGCATATTGAAGAACTGATTGGCAAAAAAGGGAAGGCCCAGGGCAATATGCGGGACGTGGAAGTAGAGAAAATAAAAGACTACGCTGCAGAAGATGCCGATATTACCCTGCAGTTAAAATATGCCCTTCACCCGTTGCTGAAAACAAAGGAAGTAGAGCGTGTATTTTACGAAGTGGAAAACCCGCTGGTAAAAGTGCTTACCGATATGGAGTTTGAAGGCGTAAGGATTGACGAAGCGTTCCTGAAAGTGTATTCCAAACAACTGGAGAGCGATGCCCGTGATGCCGAGCAGAATGTATTTGCCGGCGCCGGAGTAAAATTTAACCTGGCTTCTCCCAAGCAATTGGGCGAAGTACTGTTTGAAAAACTGAAACTTGACCCCAAGGCTAAAAAGACCAAAACCGGCCAATACGCCACCGGTGAAGATGTGTTGCTTAAACTGGCCCATACCAACCCTATTGTTGCCGATATTCTTGCCTTTAGGGAGCTTACCAAGTTAAAGTCAACATATGTAGATGCGTTGCCCTTGCTGGTAAACCGCAAAACGGGCCGTGTGCATACATCTTATGCCCAGGCAGTAGCTGTTACCGGCAGGTTAAGCAGCAACAACCCCAACCTCCAGAACATACCCATACGTACAGACAGGGGCCGCGAAATAAGAAAGGCTTTTATACCCCGCAACAACGATTATGTACTGGTAAGTGCGGATTACTCGCAAATTGAATTACGCATCGTTGCCGGTATAAGCGGAGACCCCAACATGTGCGAAGCCTTTAAAAAAGGGGTTGACATTCATACTGCTACAGCAGCCAAAGTATACGGTGTTGCGGAAACCGAAGTAACCAAAGAAATGCGCTACAAAGCAAAGAGTGTAAACTTTGGCATCATCTATGGCCAGGGTGCTTTTGGTCTTGCCGATAACCTGGGCATCAGCAGAACAGAGGCCAAAGAAATTATAGACAACTACAAGAAAGAATTCAGCGGTATTACAAAATACATGGATGACACCATTAATTATGCCCGTGAACATGGCTATGTGCAAACCATCATGGGCCGCAAGCGCTGGCTGCGGGATATTAACTCATCCAACTTTACCGTACGCGGTTTTGCAGAGCGCAATGCCATCAACTCGCCTATCCAGGGCACGGCCGCGGATATGATTAAGCTGGCCATGATTAAAGTGCATGCCGCCATGAAAAAAGAAAACCTGAAAAGCAAAATGCTGTTGCAGGTGCATGATGAACTGGTATTTGATGCGCACAAAGATGAACTGGATACTTTAAAACCTTTGATACTGGAGAACATGAAAGCCGCCCTGGCATTGCCACATGGGGTGCCTGTTGAAGCTGAGGTGGGCTTTGGTGACAATTGGCTGGAAGCCCATTAGTAATTTTATGGCCCCGGGTGGAGGAGCTATTATGAGGCATCGTTGTGCAATTCTGCGTGGCGAAGCAGCAGAATTGGAAACTCTTCAACGCTTTGTTGCGTGCCGGGCAGTACGCCGTATAGAATGTTGTACCCATAATCCAATTTACATATCCATATTTTATGAAACGAGACGATACCCTTTGGAAAGGCATACTTGAAAACGTATTTGATGATTTTTTGAGATTCTTTATCAAAGACGCCGACGAAATATTCGATATGCAGAAAGGCTTCGGGTTTTTAGACAAAGAACTGGCCCAGGTTATTGCTATTGAGGAAGTTGAAGAACCTAAACAAGTTGATAAACTTGTTAAAGCCCATACCAGGTCTGGCACAGAAGAATGGATACTCATTCATGTGGAAGTGCAGGGGTATAACGAAGTGGAATTCCCAAGGCGTATGTTTAATTATTTCTATAGGATATGGGATACCTGGCAAAAGCCGGTTACGGCCTTTGTAATTTTTACTGACAGGAATAAAAAGTTTTGTCCCTCCCAGTTTAGTTATAGTTTTTTAGGTACCAGTCTTTCTTATAGCTATAATGTGTACAAAGTAATACTGCAGGATGAGAAAATGCTTTTGCAGAACACTAATCCTTTTGCGATAGTGATAGCAATGGTATTGCTGGCATTAAAAAGTAACAATTTTGATGACAATCAATTATTTGATCTGAAACTTTCCCTATTACGCAACCTGCTCAAAAGAAAAATTCCTTTGCTGAAAGTAAGGAAACTGCTGCTGTTCCTGCATCAGTATGTACGCTTTGCCAATCCTGACATAAATATTAAATTTGGAAAAACAATAGATATTCTAAGTGAAAAAAATAAATCTATGGATATTGAAGAAATGATTATTGAGCGAACAAAAAAACAGGCATCCAGAGAAGCCGCTATCGCAATTGCAACCAAGATGATAAAAGATGGCACAGCGTTATCAGACGTGCAGCGCTATACCGAATTGGATAATGAAGAGTTGAAAAAACTATCGCTTAAGCTAAAGAAAGATAAGTAACTGTGGATATTGAAGAAATGATTATTGAGCGTGCCAAAAACAAGGTTTGAAGGAAGGTATTAGAGAAGCTAAGCTTGAAGAAGCACCCAATAGTGTTTAAAGAGAGCCTGCCATTTGAAATTATACAACGCATTAAAAATTTACCCATGAATGAATTGACTAAGCTGTACAAAAAACGGTACGAAAAAAGCAACGTCACTTGTCTTATGCATTTCAGCAGCTAACTGCAATACAAGGCTGCAGCCGCCATAATAACAGAAAGATGAAGTGCTTGCGACGCAATTGGGATGCCATGAAACTGTATCGCCGGTATCTACATCTTTTTCTACATAAAAAATACTCTTTCCACAGTCCAGTATAAGGATATGGCCGCGATGGCAACAGAAAGCGGATATACTACCCGCCTGCGATAGTTGGCATTCTTTTTAAATGGTAATACAAACAATCCAAACACGGCAGCTATTACAGCCACCTGGCCCAACTCTACCCCCATGTTAAATGACAGGATGGAAGTAAAAAATTTGTTAAGTGGCAGGCCAATTTCATTTAGCGAACTGGCAAAGCCCATACCATGCACCAGCCCGAAGAGAAACACCAGCACAATACGCCAGGGCTTTAGCTCAGCCAATAGCAGGTTTTCCACCGCTACAAATAGTATAGACAAGGCAATAACAGGTTCTACTATTTCGCCGGGGGCTACCATAATATTTTTCATGCTCAGCGCCAACGTTACTGAATGCGCAAAGGTAAAGGCGGTTGCCTGCCATAAAATAGCCTTTAGTTTATTGCTTAGCAGGCAAAGGCCCATTACAAAAAGTATATGGTCAAAACCTTCTGGTATAATGTGCCTAAACCCCAGCCTGCCATAGTACCACATTACATCGCCCGACGGTGCCTTTTCCATGGCGTAGTTAATGGTGTGTGCCAACAGCGGTGTTGTTAAAAACAGCAGGCATGTAATAAGCAATGCTGTGCGCCTGTATGCAAGTTTTTCCGTAAACATTTTCGTGATGTTTAAATATTAACGGCCTGCTATAAACTTGGGCAGTACACGCATCAGTTCATCTTTAAGGGCGCCGCTTATGTAAGGGTTGCCTGCAGATGTTTTAGCCAGCAGTGTTTTGGCCGCATCGTTGTTGCCGTTTTTTGCATACACCAGTGCTGCCCTGCATAACAATATGGGGTTTTGAGCATTTGTTTTTAAAGCCGCCTGCATATAGGGCAGCGCTTTTTTGTAGTCGCCGTTATTGTAGTATACCCATGCTACTGTTTCGTTCACATCAATATTCTGCGGCCTGCGGTTATATTCCATCAGGGCATGCTCCAATGCTTTAGTGTTATTCTTGCTGTGCAGGTAAGCATAGGCCAGCTCTTTATCTGCATAATGGCCAATACTGCCGTCATCTTTGCCGGTTGCATCTGCGGCCATTTGGGTTATTAATGTTTTTACAACCGCATCAGCTTTTTGCGGCTGTCCGGCCAAACGGTAAGCTTCTGCAAGCTCTTCCTGTATGCTGTTATCTGTTATTGTTTGTTGTGCCTGTAGCAGGCTGGCAATGGCTTTTGCATAATCACCGGCAGCCATTGCTATACGGGCGGTGCCAGCCAGGGCATAAGCATATCCCGGCTTTGCTTCAAGCGAGGTATGGTATATACTTGCAGCAGTTTTGTAGTCGCCCGATTTTTCGTAAAGGCCCCCCAACTGTACCCTTGCCCACTCTGTATTCTCGTCGCCTTTGTTGCCTGCATCTACGGCCATTTGCATGGCTTCTATAGCGCCGGTATAATCGCCAAAAATTTCACGCAGGTAAGAAACACGTGAGTAAGAGGTAAGGTCTGGCCGTATGCTCATCATCCTTTCCGCATTTACCAGGGCTGAATCATAGTAGCCCATCTCTACATTGGCATCTACCAGTAAACCATATACGTAAGCGTTGTAGGGGTTTACCTGCTGCGCCCTGCCTGCAACAGAAAGCCCTTCTGCAAAATGGTGCTGCGATAAGCAGATGAGCGACTTAAACACCAGCGCATTAAAGTTGAGAGAATCATTTGACAGCACATGGTTAACCTGCCTTAATGCAGCTATATCATAATAAGCGTGGTTGCCCGTTTCTCTTGCCTCCTGTATGTACAAAGCGGCCAGGTACAATGGTGCTTTTGCATCTGCCGGGTTTGCCTTTGCATCGGCCAGCAGTTTCTTTTCTTTATCCAGCAGCATTTTCCATTCGGGGCCCGTCGTTTCCACTCCCTTGCGGGCAACCAGGGTGTATTGTTTGTTTTGTTCGGCTTTTGTTTTTCTGCTGTAATTGAAAACTATGGCTGTCGCCAATAAAATGAAAACAATAAAAAACAGCAGGTAGGCATGGTTCTTTTTCATATCGCAAACTTTATGCGGTGAGGTATAAATTGTTATTTAAAAGGGGGCTGAATGCGGGCACAATCATGCAGGCTTAAGCCATAGCGCATGCTGTAATACCTGTTGCCTGGTTAACCGGAAATGCAGCAATGAAAGCAGGTAGTTTTGCTGCCAGTTAAGAAACGTAGAATGCAGTGTTTTGGATTTAGTGCAAAAAAATAAATTGAAGCAGGAAAGAAGATTAAACCGTTAAGTGTTGCAATACAATTTGCTGGGTTAATTATGGGCGTTAATTTTCAGGTTTACTTTTACCTCGTTGCCCATAACCATGCTGCCACCGCCAATATTAAAATCGCGGCGGTTGATGGTGAAGTTGCCGGTAAAAACAAATCCGCTGCCAGAAGGCTCGGCGGAAAAAACAATATCAACAGGTTTAGACGTACCCTTTATAATTAAATTACCGGCGGCGTGGTATTGCCCGTTAGCGCTTGTAACAGATATGCTTTGAAAACTGATTACCGGGTATTTCTCCACGTGAAAATATTCTTCTTTTTTAAGGTGGTTATCCCTGCCGGTAATGCCGGTGTTAATGGTAGCCGCATTTACACTAACATTAAACAAACACGCCTGCAGGTTAGAGGGGTCCCATTTTATCGTTCCTGCAAGCCCTTTAATTTCGCCTTTTACATTCAGGCCAAAATTTTTGATGGAAAAAGTTACGGCATCCTCCGTATCCACCGGCTTTAAATCAGCCGGGGTAAAAGCGGTTAAACCTACCAACACGAAAGTAAAAAGGGCTACTATTTTCATAAACCGGTATTAGGCAATAAAATTATTTTATCCGGCATTCTTCTATTGTTAAAAATTTTGCAGCCTTTATATACAACAGAAAGCAGCCACAGGGCGCCCCCGCCAAAATACAGGGCGGGCCGGGCTATCCGCTGCTACTCCGCCACAGGGCCGGCGCACAAAGCCTCAGCGGGGTATCCGCTTCTATCCCTGGCGCAAAGTGTAACAGCGTAATTTTTTTCATGGGCGTTTATCGCCATACTCCATTTCTTATTGCAACTCAGCATAAATGCGTTCCACATCAGCCCTGCGGCACAACTCGGTTCCGTGGTTCATGGTGGCGGCTGTGCCGGCGGCAATGCCGTAACGCAGCACATCCTTCATACCCAGGCTTTTAGAAAGTGCGAATACCATCCCGGCTACCATACTGTCTCCGGCGCCTACGGTACTGCGTTTTTTTACAGCGGGTGCGGCAAGTTGGTGTACTTCATCTTTTGTTATCAGCATAGCGCCTGCGGCACCCATGGAAACCACTATTATTTCGCAGCCGCCGGCTGCAATTATTTCTCTTGCAGCGCCGGTAATTTCATGCGGCAGCAGTTCGTCTTTGCCCTGCAGGCTGCTTAGTTCGCCAAGGTTGGGCTTGGCCAGGTACACTTTACGTTTCAGCAATTGCTTCAGTGTTTCACCGGAAGTATCAATAACCAGTTTGGCATCATGGGCGTGTACCACTTCAGCCAGCTCGTCAAAAAAGTCCAGCGGTATGCTGGATGGCGTACTGCCGCTAATAACAACAAAACCGTAACCGGTATTCTCTTTAAGCTCTTTCAGGCAGTTCTTCCATTCTCCTGTTGTAACAACCGGGCTGTCCATTACAAAGCGGTATTGCAGGTTATTAGATTCATCTACTACAGTAAAGTTTTCCCTTGTATTTTCCGCTATCTCAATAGCCACGTAGTCAAGCTTTTCTTTTTCAACAAGGCTGGCATAGAATTTACCTGTGTGGCCACCCGCCAAAAATAAAGCGGTTGAATCTGCTTCAAGGCGCTGCAATGCCCGGGATACATTTACGCCGCCGCCGCCGGGTTCGTAACGGGCGGTGGAGCAACGCAGTTTTTTATCCGGCACAATGGTTTTAACGGTAGTTGTTTTATCAACTGCAGGATTGAGAGTGATGGTGATAATATTTTTCATGAATAAGAATTTGATGAAGAATGCAAGGTAGCCGGTTACTCTTTCAATGCCCTGTTAAGAAAGTTGATGAAAGGCTGCAATGCATCAAAAGCTTCAGCTATGTTTTTAAGCAGGTTTTTGTCTGTCAGCTCCGCATCTGTTATGCGGCGCATGGCCAGGAAGCTTTTTAACTTAATGAATTCTATAGCAGGGTTATCTTCTTCATATCCCTTGGGTGGCCGCGTTAAGGCAACATCTTCGCCCCGGTATAGTTCGCCATACACCGTTTTAAATTTTTTACTGCTGATAATCTTTTTGAATTCATCCAGGCTGTAATCAATTTCCTGGCGAACTTTTTTCAGGTCATCCGGCTGTGGTTGCCAAAGCCCGCCGCCGACAAAACTTTCACCCGGCTGCAGGTGAAAATAATAACCGGCGAATATGCTTTTCTTGCCGCCGCGGTTAATGCTTGCGCCGAAATTATTTTTATACGGTGATTTGTCTTTGCTAAAGCGCACATCCCGGTTAATGCGAAAGATGCAGTCTTTTGCTTTCAGGCTGGCAATATCTTCATCCTTTTTGCCATGTTTTGCAATAAGGTTGTCAACAAAAGCTGAGAAGTCGGTCTTTGCATTTTCATAAGATGAGCGGTTTACATCAAACCATTCTTTTGTGTTGTTTTTGTTCAAATCCTTTAAAAATTTGAGCGTTGCGTTTTGTAACATGATACGTGTTTATTACCACTGATTAAATGATGTTTAAGGATAAAGGGTAAAAGCATTCCGCTAACCCTCTCACAGCTTTCCATTCCCTACTTGCCAATACTATACCCGCTTAAAAGTTGCCATGAAAAACAGAACGCACAAGAGTGCGACGCAAGAGGCGATGCCATGAAATAACTTCTGCCGGGCCCATGATATTTTTCCCTGGCAAATAGCGCAGCTATTTGTTGCCCACCGTAAGCGACCGGAACACTTCTTCCAGGTTGCCGCCCTCTGTTTCCAGCGAAACGATGTTGAGGTTTTCCTGCAAAGCAAGCTCCAGCAATTGCTTGCGCACAGCGCTGGCATTGTTACTGCCAAGCCGCCATTTGTTACCTGCATCTTTTGTTACGCTTTGTACGGCGGGCAAACGCTGCAGCCATGCAGGTTCCAGCGCTTCTTTAAAAGTAACCAGCACCACATTGCCGCTGGTATTGCGCTGCAGGTTAGCAATAGAATCATTGGCCACCAGTGTGCCCTTGTTAATGATAATTGCCCTGTCGCAAACAGCCTGTACTTCCTGCAATATATGCGATGAAAAAAGCACCGTCTTGTTCTGCCCCTGCTGTTTGATGACGCTCCTTATTTCTACAATCTGGTTGGGGTCTAAACCGCTGGCCGGCTCATCCAGTATCAGCACTTCGGGGTCGTGAACGAGTGCAGCAGCAAGGCCTACACGTTGCTTGTAACCTTTGGATAGCTGGCCTATTTTCTTTTTACTTTCAATGGTTAAGCCAACCAGTTCAATGGTATCGTTAACCTTTGCCTGCCTGTTATCCATATCAAAAACACCTGCTACAAAATGCAGGTATTCTTTTACGTACATATCATGGTATAAGGGGTTGGCCTCTGGCAGGTAACCAATACTGCGCTTTACATTCAGCGCATTTGTTTTTACATCCATTCCACAAACCTGCGCTGTGCCGGCATCGGGTGTAAGGTACCCGGTAATAATTTTCATGGTAGTACTCTTGCCTGCGCCATTGGGGCCCAGGAAACCGGTTATTTCTCCCTTATTTACTGTAAAGGAAATATCATTAACCGCTTTTTGCTGTCCGTAAATTTTAACCAGGTTCTTAACTTCTATTGACATAGAATCAAATATACTAAGCTATAAATGCCACAGCATGATTTTAACTTTTACAGGATAAGTTATGAATCGTACTCGCCTTTAAGCGCATACCAGCCGAAAATAACGAAGCCGATGGCAATGGGCGTAAAAATAGTGATGATGATTACCCATGGCAGGTAGACATCCTGCACAGGATTGGCGGAAATTTTTTGTGCGGCTTCGTAGATAAGAAAGCAGATGGCAGCAGGGCCTGTGAGTATCCACAACAGGCCAAGCAATCTTCTTATTTTGTTTACAACAGCAACAATAATTTTTTTTAGATTATTCATTTTCTAATTATTTATGTACTTAGCAGTATTGCTACTATTAAGCTTTTGTTGTGTCACTCACTTGTACGTTCGGTTCTTTACGGAGCATTCTGTAACAGGTATTTCCATCATTTGCTACCTCCCCCTACTTGCCACTTCTTACTCCCCACTTGCCGCCTCCTTATGGCTTTTGTTGCCCACATACAGCACACCAATAACAAAGCAAATACCGGCAATGGCAATCGGGTACCATAATCCTGCCAATACATCCCCACCCGGGTTGCCGGGTGTTTTTGAATACTCGAAAATCAGTGTGCCGATGAACGGTACCAGCCCGCCAAAAACACCGTTGCCGATATGGTAAGGTAAACTCATGCTGGTGTAGCGGATTTTTGTAGGAAACAGCTCCACCAGGAATGCCGCTATGGGCCCATAGACCATGGTAACAAAAATTACCAGTATAAAAATGTAGCCAACGATCTTCCATTTATAACTATCCCCAAGTGTAATAACCTTAACTGTTTTAGGTTTAACGTTGGCCGCACTTGTGGCAGTAATTGTTTCTTTGTAAACGGAGCCATCTGTATAAAAGGCTTCTTTTGTAGTGGTAACAATGCTGGCAGCATTATCCTCACTTTGTTTTTCGGAAGTTGAAACGTTTGCTTTTTCCTTAATTTCTGTTTTTTGTTTTACATCAGCAATGTTGTACATGGCGTTAAATACAGGCCGGTAGCAAATGATGGCTGCCAGCATACCCAGCATAATAATGGGCTTTCTGCCCACCTTATCGCTAAGCGCCCCAAATACCACGAAAAAAGGTGTGGCAAACAAAAGCGCCAGGCCTATCCAGCTATTGGCCTGCACATCGTTAAGGTTACATGTTTTTAGCAAAAAGGTTTGCGCATAAAACTGGCCGGTGTACCAAACAACACCCTGGCCCATGGTGGCGCCAAACAATGCCAGCAGCACCATTTTTAAATTGGCCTTGTGCCCAAAGCTTTCCTTTAAGGGGTTTACGGAAGTTTTTCCTTCGCTTTTAAGCTTGCTGAACAAAGGGCTTTCCTGCATTTTAAGCCGGATGAAAATAGAAACTACCACCAGCACTATACTCAGGAGAAACGGCAGGCGCCAGCCCCAATTGTTGTATTGCTCGCTGGTAAGCAGGGTGCGTATAATAAGTATTACCCCCAGCGATACAAACAGCCCAAGCGTGGCGGTAGTTTGTATCCAACTGGTATAATAACCTCGCCTGTTAGCGGGTGCATGTTCGGCAACGTAAGTGGCTGCGCCGCCATATTCGCCACCGAGTGCCAGGCCCTGCAGCAAACGCAGCAAAAGCACCAGAGCAGGCGCCCAGGAAAAGCTTTGATAGGTGGGTATACAGCCAATAAGAAAGGTGGAGCCACCCATGATGATGAGCGTTAACAGAAAAGTATGCTTGCGGCCAATGATATCTCCCAACCTTCCAAATACCAAAGCGCCAAATGGCCTTACGATAAAACCCGCGGCGAATGTGGCCAATGTAGAAAGAAACGCCGCAGCAGGGTTGCCTTGCGGAAAGAACTTTTCGGAGATAATGAGGGCAAGGCTGCCGAAAATGTAAAAGTCGTACCACTCTATTAATGTGCCTAACGACGATGCAAATATGACTTTTGAAATGTTACTGCCGGAGCTTTTCATACAGGGGCTAATCGTTTGTTACCAGATTGGTTTTGAGTGTACAATTTAAGGTCAAAGTTTGATTGTGCAATAGGCAAGGCAAATAAAGATTAAACGGTAGCGTAATTTTTCGGCAGCAAACTGATTAATGAAGAATATGTTGCCATTGCCGGTTTGAGGACGATGACTCCGCATAGCTGCGTTACGGAACAGGCGTACAAGAGTGCGACGCAACGATGCCTCATGCTTGTTCCGTCGCCGGGTTCCGAAATATAAGCAACATGCCGCAGGCATTTGCCTAAAAAAAATGGGGCCATCTCTTTAAAAAGAAACGGCCCTTGTTCACCCAAACCAACTGTAAAAAAATTTATCAATTACCAGTATTGGTAGCCCAGCAACCTTGATAATTCAACTTTGGCAAGGCATAACTGGTAATCGTATTGCAATCTTGTTAATAATACTTTCTGCACATTGGTGCTGGTACTTGTTACTTCAAGGTTAGTGGCAACGCCGTTTTTATAACGGCTGGCTGTTATGGTTTCCGCGGCCCTGGCCTGTTCAATTTGGCCGGCAGTGTTTTTAATACGCTCCATGTTAGATTGTATGTCTGTGAGCGCCTGCTCTATATCTCTTTTATACGTACTATTGAGTGTTTCTACGGCCAGCTCGTTTTGCTTAACGACTGTTTCGGCCAGCTTTACCTGGCGTTTGGCTTTACCACCGTCAAACAGCGGAACTTTAAGCGTTACACCTGCGGCATAATTAAAACGCATCTGGTTTACATTGGGTACATAACCATTTTTTACACCTGCGTCAGCACCAATGCCCAGGCTTGGTTTGTCAGAAGTTTTGGCGATAGCTACATCACCCAGTGCCTGTTTTATTTTGTCTTTGGCCAATACATAATCCAGGTTGTTCTTTTGCGCTTCTGATAGCCCGTCATAGACATCCTTAAGCGGTATATCGAAATCAAATGAAGTTCCGTTTGAGGTTTTTACACCGGTAGAATATTCCAGCAGGTTGATTTGTTTTTGCAGGGAATTTTGCAGATCAACTTTCCTGTTGTTTTCAATATCTACCTGTGATTGTATGTTTAGCAGATCAATTTTGATGGCGTCACCATTTCTAAGCTTACTTTCTGTAATGCGTTTATTTTCATTCAAGAAATTCAATACCGTATCCTGTATCGCAATGGCTTTTTGCAGATAAATAATGTTGTAATAAATGGTGGCTACCTGGTACGCCAATTGGTTTTTTACATACTCAACATTATGTTCCGCATACTTGATTTCAGTTTTGGCTTTATCAACATTGGCTTTAAGTCTGCCAAAATCAAACAGCAGGTAGTCAACACCTACATTGGCATTACCGTTATGTACCGGTGCAAATTGAAACTCCTCCGTTTTACCATCTATTTCAAGCGGCAGCGTAATTTTTGGCCGTACATAATTATAGCTCACATTAGCATCAACAGTGGGCAGTTTGGTCTGGGCTATGTCCAGCCTTTCTTTTGCTGTTTCTACGGTATTCTGCACCTCTTTTATTTTTGGGAAATAGCTGAATGATTGGTTAACCAAACCCTTCAGTTCGCTGTTAGCCTGCACCTGTGCCCGGGTTTGCTGCAGGGCTGCAAGAAAGAGCACTATATAAGTAAGCTTTTTCATTTTATTAGTTTGAGTATTAATGCGACTCCGCTATAGCAGCTTTAGCAGCAGCCTGGTCTTGCGGAGATTGTTTTTTAGTTTTTAAGAAAAACACCAATGGAATTACCAGCACAAAGAATATGGTGATAAGCCTGAATGTATCCAGGTAAGCCATGTAATAAGCCTGCCTGTCAATAGAGTTGCTAATAACTGCATAAGCTTTGGTGGCCGCACCTGCAACATCGCCGGTTTTTGCGGCTATGCCATTGGAGATGGTTGACAGTTGCTCTGTTAATACCTGGGAGCCTTCGCCAAGTTTGGAAACCATATCTGTGCGGTGCTGGGCGTAATTGTGGGCTATGTAGTTATTAGCCATAGCAATGCCAAAAGCCCCGCCCAACTGGCGTATCATATTATTAAGGGCAATACCCGAAGGATAATCTTTAGGTTGCAAACCCGCTACCGCCTGGTTGATTAACGGTAGCTGAACCATGGAAATACCAAAGGCTCGTAACGCCAGCGGAAAAAAGAAATCCCATTTGTTTACATCCGGGCTAACAGACGCACTTAGCCAGGCATAAGCGGCAAATAACAAGAAGCCCACCACCACAAAAGGTATGGCTGATACGCCCTTGCTCATCATTTTGCCTATAATGGGCATCATGGCAACGGCGATCAAGGTAGGGGGCAATAGGGATACGCCGGTTTCATAAGCGGTATATCCTAATACCCGCTGCGCTAAAACAGGATACACAAACACAGAAGTAAACAAACCCAAACCGGCAACAAATGTAAAAATGGTGGTAAAGGCCAGGTTACGGTTGCCCAGCACCCGCAGGTTTACAGCCGGGTTTTTAATTCTTAACTCATAGATGATAAACCCTACAATAGCCAATACCGCAACCACTGCACAAACCCTAATAGCGTTACTGCTAAACCAGTCTTCCGCCTCGCCTCTTTCCAGTACAAACTGCAAACAGCCTATACCCGCTGCCAGTAATATGATGCCATTATAATCAATATGAATACTCCTGCGGTTTTTGCCTTCGCTAGGTTTTTTGTCAACAAAAGTGTAGGCCAGTATGGTAGCAATAATACCGATAGGTATGTTTATCATGAATATCATGGGCCAGCTCATGTGCTCTATGATATAACCGCCCAATGTGGGCCCAAGCGTTGGCCCCAATACCAGGCCCATACCAAACAGGCCTGATGCCACAGGCCGTTCTTCCGGCTCAAACGCGTCAAATAAAATAGCCTGTGAAGTAGAGAGCAGTGCACCGCCACCCACGCCCTGTACAAAACGCCAGATGATAATTTCCACCAGCCCGGTTGATTCAGCACACATGTACGATGCGAGTGTGAAGATGATCATGGAGGCCAGGTAATAATTTTTTCTGCCAAAGTATTCCGCTAAAAAACCCGTTAGGGGAATGATAATTACGTTGGCGATAGCGTAGGAAGTAATTACCCAGCTTATATCTTCAATACCCACACCAAGGCTGCCGGCCATATCACTCAGCGCAACGTTAACGATAGATGTATCTATCAGTTCCATTACGGCGGCAGATACCGTGGTAAGCACGATAATGAATTTCGCAAATCCTTTCGCGGCCATAAAAATGGTTTATGAAAATTAGTTGATGGGAACGCTTACATCTACGCTGAGGCCGGCGCGGAGAATAGCTTTGTATTTGTCTATATCGCTGATGCTTATTTTAACAGGCACACGCTGCGATACTTTTACAAAGTTGCCGCTGGCATTATCCGGCGGAAGCAGCGAGAATTTTGCGCCGGTTGCTTCGCTTAAGCTTTCTATGCTGCCGGTAATTTTTGTATCGGGGTAGGCATCCAGTTCAAATTCAACAGGCATACCCGGGTGAAACTTGCGTATCTGCGTTTCTTTAAAGTTGGCCACCACCCAATAGGTTGTATCGTTTACAATGGAAAACAAAGGTGTACCTGTCTGTACAAACTGCCCTTCTGCAATATTTTTCTTACCAATCTTTCCCGCCATCGGCGCATAAATTTTGGTATAAGATATTTTCAACTGTTGTTGTTCTATAGCGGCTTTTTTAGATGCCAAAGCAGCTTCTGCTTTCTTTATGCCCGCCTGCAGGATAGCCACCCGGCTTTGTGCGGTACCAAGCTCTGTTTTGCTGTTAGAAAACTCCTGCTGTGCCTGCTCCAAAGCAAAACGGCTGTCGTTTAACTGTTTCCTGGTAATGGCCTGGTCGTTAAACAGGTTTTGGTTTCTTTCGTAATCTTCTTTAGCCTGCTGAACTTTTACATCGTTCAGGTCAATATCACCTTTGTTAGATTTGAAGGAAACAACAATGTTGTTTAAAGAGGCTTTGGCATTAATAATGTCTGCTTCGGCTGAACTGTAATCGGCCTGCATTTGCAGCAGTTGTGTTTGCAGCTCGGCGTCATCCAGTTCTACCAAAAGCTGGCCTGCTTTAACGGTATCGTAATCATTTACCGCTATGCTTTTAACGTAGCCCGCTACACGGGGTAATACGGGGGAAATTTGTGTTTCAACCTGGGCATTGTCAGTAGTTTCGTGGTTAAGGGCGTAAGTAATTTTTTTGAAGCCGTAAAAACCGCCGATAACCGCCACCAGGCCTATTACAATAAACCTGATAATTTTTTTGTTGTTCTTTGGTTGGGATTCTTGCTGTTCCATATTCGTTTGCAGTAATTTTTAAGCTAATAAGTGTGCATGCATTAATTGCTTCATATGGTCAATAACCCTTTGCTTAAATGTATCGTCTTCGTAGGGTATATAATCTTCTTCTTTATCAATAAGGCTGTTGCAAAGCCTTTTAGAAAGCAGTACCTGGTTAATTGAGCCAAACATCGTGGCTATTGTTAGCGCCGTATCCACTTTTTTAAAGGAACCGTGTTTAATACCTTCTTCAATAATGTTTTTTACAATCATGCTGTTGGGGTACATCAGTTTTTGAATAATGGCCAGTTGCAGGCTGTCACGCTGGCTCAGCATAATTTCCTGGTGAATAACACGGTGAAAAAAACGGTTGGCAAATACCTTATTTACATGAAACTCAATAATGTTGTCAATCTTTGCTATGTCAGACAGCGACTGGTCTTTTAAAATTTCTTCCAGGTGCAGGCGGGTAACGGATGCCCTGTATTCAACAATACTTTCAAAAAGTTTTTCCTTGGAGCCGAAGTAGTAATTAATCATTGCCAGGTTAACACCGGCATGCGCCGCAATATCCCTTACCGAAGTACCCTCAAAACCCTTGGATGCAAACAACTCAATAGCTGAATTGATAATATTGTCTTTTTTGTCCATTTCTTCTTTAAAAATGTATTTGAAGACACAAAACTAAACAATTGTTTGAATTAAACAAACGTTTGATTAACTTTCTTTGCAGGAATTTTTTGCCTGGCCTGCGGCCGGCAGCAGAATTTTTTGGGTACCGGCTATGGTAATGATGGCATCGTCCCTTGCGTCGCAATCCGTTCATCGTTCAGTTTATTGTGCGGCTTTTCAGACCCGGGTAGAATACTGATTGCCAGCCATGAAGTACAAAAACTTGTTTACACGGGTTGTCATTCATATAACCTGTAAATTTCGCAGGACGCAAAAATTTAATCGGTGCTTCCAACTTCCTTCTGTATTTTGGCATCCTAAACACCTTAAAAAAACACCCCATATATGACCCAAGCTCTACGCTATTTTTCAGCAGTTATCCTGCTCTTTATTGTTTCTATCGCCCACTCCCAGGTTACCAAGCTTTCAGACGACACATGGCTTTATGGCGTTGTAGCCGGAGAAAGGCCCGTACTTATCAGTTATGCAGATACCACTTTGTGGACAACTGATGGTACACCGGAAGGCACCAGGAATTTTACAAAAAGAATAAGGCCACATGCGAATTTTGGTGGCTACGTTTTTAAAGGGAAATTCTACTTTCCCGGAATTGATGATCCTGCAGGGGTTGAATTGTACGCAACGGATGGCACCGATGCCGGTACAAAGCTTATTAAAGACATTAATCCTACAGGCCATTCCCTACCCACCAATTTCATAGAATACAAAAACAAGCTGTATTTTTTTGCTGATGACGGCGTTCACGGAAAAGAGTGGTGGGTTACAGACGGAACCGGTGCTGGAACTAAAATGCTGGTAGATATTAACCCCACAGGCAGCAGTTATTTAGGCGAATACCATACAACCTTTATACATAACAACATTCTCTACGTAGTTGCATACGACCCTTCGCATGGCAATGAGATATGGAGAACGGATGGCAGCACTACCGGCACCTATCTTTTAAAAGATATTAACCCAACCGGCAGCGGAATAGGAAACCGTCCTTATTTTATTAATTATGGTTCTGTTTTTCTTTTTGCCGGCGCTAACAGCAACCGGAATACAGAACTCTGGAAAAGCGATGGTACTGCGGCAGGTACTGTAATGGTTAAAGACTTGTATCCGCAGTCCAACTCTTTTTCGGAAGGAGCCCCTAAAGATTTTATCCTTTGCAACAACAAAGTTTTCTTTACAACTACTGTTGACTATATAAGGCCTAATTTATGGGTTACAGACGGTACAGAGCAAGGCACCTACAACGTAAGGCCTAACGGGGGTACCACAACAACTTATTTAGAAAATGCAGTAACCGTAAACAATAAGGTTATTTACGTTGGGGTTGACGAAAAAACTTTGGATTACAGGCTCTGGGTTAGCGATGGTACTGCGGGTCAAACGAAAATGCTAAACAATTTCACCACCCCTATCCAGCTACAATTTATTAAAGGCCCCGGCAACTTTAATCCTGGCCAGATACATTCATCACTTTATAAAAAGGTGTACTTCTTTATAAATGACCAAGTAAATGGTTTGCAACTTTGGTCAACAGACGGCATCCCTTTTAATACAAAAATGGTTAAGAAATTGTATGGAGAAGGTAGTTCGCTTGCCGGGTACACAAATACAAATGGCTACTTTACCCAAACGCATTTTTATTTTTCCGCCGCCCAGTCAGGCGTTGCATCCAAACTTGATTTTTGGAAATCAGATGGTACTGCTGCCGGAACTTCAAAAGCGGGAACTGTAGAAGAAGAAGAAGGAAACACTTCGCCTCTATATGGGATTTTTAACTTCAAATTCAATAACCAGTTATATTTCAGTTTACAGGGCCTGAATAATGCGGACTTTTATAAGCTGGAAGAAACTATTCTTCCTGTAACATTGATGTCTTTCACAGCCATGTTAGAAGGTAAGTCTGTTAACCTAAGCTGGAATACCTCTACAGAAACAAACAGCAGTCATTATACTGTGGAGCGTAGTATTGATGGCCAGAATTTTGAAGCTATTGGAAAGGTAATGGCATCGGGTAGCAGTAACACAAGCCGCAGTTACAATTTTACAGATGCAAAGGCTTTGCAAACTGGTGCTGACAGAATATATTACCGCCTGTTAATGGTAGATAAAGACGGCCAAACAAAGTATTCGCCGGTTGTCGACATACGTATCAGCAACCTTGCCGTAGATGCTAAGTTGTCTCCTAACCCGGCACGGGATATACTCACTGTTTCTTTTGGTACGGCACGGTTAAAAGGAGCGTCAATAAGCATTACGAATATATCTGGCAAAGCCGTTTACCTGCAAAAACTAAACGATGATGTTAACCTGCACAGGATTAACATAAGCAGCCTGGCCAAAGGCATTTATTACCTGCAGGTTATTACGGATAATGGCAACAAGTCAACAAGGTTTGTGAAAGAGTAACTGCTATTTTATAAAAATAATAAGGGCGGCTTGCAAGCCGCCTTTATTATTTCCGTATTCCCCAACCTTTGGTGCGTGTCCCTACGCACCGGCCATATCCGGGTCTGAAAAGCCCCCCAATGAACCGAAAGATGAAAGGATTGCGACGCAACAGGCGATGCTATGAAATACTATTGCTGGTATCAAAAATTTCTGTACTCAAAAAAACAAAGCGAAGCATTATGCCAATATTTCCGTGATGTTTTTGCGGATGGTTTCACTCATTTTTTGCATGGGCAAATCGTTGGCATCTTTGCCAAAGGGGTCTTCTATTTCTTCGGCAATAAGTTCAAGGCTGGCAAGTACATAGAATATAAATGCTACTACGGGTATTACCATGTAACCCAGGGAGAATACATAACCTACGGGCAGCGTCATAATATAGAAGAAAATAAACTTTTTAATGAATGCGCTGTAAGAATAGGGTATGGGTGTGTTCTTGATGCGTTCGCAGGCGCCGCAAATATCAAGCAGGGAAAGCATTTCGTTGTTGAGCACAATAAGCTGGTCGCCGGTTATTTCGTTGTGTTTGTACAGGCTGTTAATACGGCTCATAATTAAGCCGGCCACCTGGTTGGGTATATGCTTGTTACGGTCAAGCTGCTGCAATTCAGGGTGTAGTTCATCATCCAGTTCATACCTTGTTGAATCAGCCTGCAGGTGCAGCATTAGCTCTGTTGCAAAACGGGGTATCAGCGATTTAAAGAAAGAGCGGCTCTTTGTATCCTCGTGGGGCAGGAAGCTGTTTAGCTTAATGGCCATATTGCGGCTGTTATTGATAAGTGAGCCCCAGAGTTTGCGGCCTTCCCACCAGCGGTCGTAGGCGGTATTGGTCCTGAACACCAGCAGCATGGAAATAGCAAAACCCAGCAGGTTGTGCATTACCGGTATATTTTTAAGCAGGCTATTTTGAGAAAGCTGCAGGTATTCCATTTCAATAAACGCTATAAACCAGGAATAAAGGCTGATGAAAACAATTAATGGAAATAGCTTGCGTACCGTATCTGTTTTATGAAAACGAAAGAGGAACAAAAACCAGTCTTTGGGGTTATAGCTTATCATTACGCAGCGTTTGGTCAGCTAAAATAAATAATCAGTTGTATTTACCTATAATTGTTTTAACGGATTGGTAGTAATGCCCGCCAAACAAGAGATAATGCACCAAAAGAGGATATAACTGGCAAAGTTCTATTCTTTGCCGCCAGTTTTTTTCAAGTGGGTACGCTTCGTTGTAATGGTGATAAAACGATGTGCCAAAACCGCCAAAAAGAAGCGTCATGGCTATATCCATCTCCCGGTGGCCGTAGTATATGGCGGGATCGAATATAACAGCCTGCCCGTATTTATTAACCAGGTAATTGCCATTCCATAAATCGCCGTGCAGCAGTGCCGGCGGCTCTTCAGGAAATATACCAGGCAATTGTTTGCAAAGGTTCTCCATCATTGTAGCTTCACCGGCAGTAAAGCGCTTTTGGTCAACCGCAAGGCGGGTTAAATGTAACAACCGGCGCTCGGCAAAAAACTCTGCCCAGGTTGCTGCAAAATTATTGTTTTGTGGCAGGCTGCCTATATAGTTAGACTGCTGTAACCCAAAGCCGCTATGGGTTTGCCTGTGCAGGCTGGCAAGGTTTACCGCAAAGTTTTTCCATAGATCATCACCGGGCGGCCTGCCAGATGGAGCAATATATTCCAGTACCAGGAATATGGATTTGTTATGAACACCATGCAGCAAAACTGACGGCACAAAATTATCTGCCACTTCTTTCAGTAAGGCCAGGCCGCGGGCTTCTTTCTCAAACATATCCGTATACTCCGAACTGTTGGTTTTAACAAAGAAGTTGCCTTGCGGATATTTTATGATAAACGTTTGGTTGATATCACCACCATAAACTATGTGGGTGCTGTGCGACTGGATATTAATGCCCGGCAGCTTGTTAAGCCGCTTTACAATATATTCAGCTAGCAAAGATTGAGGCATTAAAGCTGGTTAATTTGGTTACTGGTAAACATACACAATTTTACCAACAGGCTGGCCCTGTTTGTTAAAGCAGGATTCTGAATTTTTAAGCCCAATTTCATTAAAGGAATACTTCCATACCAGGTAATTGCTGCCGCCGGAAGGTACCTGTGTCATTTGCACCAGGTTGCCCTGGGCATCGTACTCAAACAAAAAATCTGGCAGCATGCGTTTTGCTTTAGCGTTATAGCGTACAATATCTGTAAGCTGGTTGTTATTGTTGTAATAATAAAACCAGTGCTCAAGCGTATAATTGCGCCGCCGCCATTTTTCTTCGGCAACGTTTCCTTTTTCATCGTAAACAAACTCTACCCTTGTGGTGTCTTTCTTGTCTTTAATGCGCAACATGTACTCAGGACGGCCATTCGCATACACCCATTGATGTTGTTCTTCAGAATGGCTGTTCATAAAAGCATCCTCGGTTACAGATGAGATGTTAACAATACTACCTTCATTATTGTAGATATAATTTACCCTGGTTACCACGTTGGCATTACTGTCTGTATTAGACTGTATTTTGCCATTGGCAAAGCTGCTGCGGGTAATGGTACTTATGCCGGCTGCATCGGTGCTGTTGGTAACTACCAGGTTGCCGTTTTGAGAAATTGTTTGCTGCACCCGGAAATTTTCACTTAGCGAGTTATCGCTTTCATAGCTCGTTGCCGTTACAGAACGTATGTTGTTTTTCCTGAGCAACTCATTACGGACAGAGGTTTGGTAATTGGTAAGGATATCGTTGTAGTAATACTGGCCAAAACAACAATAACAGCAGCAAACCGAAAGAGCCGTTAAAAATAACTTCATTGCAATCTTCTGTTTTGTAAATCAAAAATACCCTATATACGTTTATCAAAATAGTTATGCATTATTGTTTAATGCAGGAAGTACAAATGCCTCAGCAAGCGTCACCTGTGGGTGAGGGATTGCAGCGGTTACCCCGGTGAGGAACCCCTCCAACTCCCCCTAAACGTGGAGGGTCAGCGCTTCTTTTGTGCCGGAGTAATAGCACAACCAAGAAAAAGCAACTGAATGTTGCTTTGACAAAGGTTGCGAACGCATTTCTGCCTGGCCCCTTGCGATAGCTTGGGGGCACCCCATAAATTTTCTTTATTTGTACTATTACCAACAACGCATAAAAAAGCCCGCAAATTTTATTTGCGGGCCTTTTTTATAATTATAGCTTAAAAATCCTGTTTGGCAACACCATCGGCTATAGCCTGCAAAGCTTTTGACTCACCGAGTATAGCACTCATTTTATTCCCCTTACCGTCATCGCCTTTGGCAATATACCCGCCTTTACTGGTTTTTGAAATAACGGCGTTATGCATGGGTACGTCTTTCTCTTTTGTTTTTAAACAATATGCTTTAATGAATTTAGAAGTGTCCATATTTATTCTTTTATTTGATTGAATACAACGGTTAGCTACACGGCTACTGGTTTTTATATTAAACCTGGCTGCCTGGCCCTATTAACTCTCAATTAGGCCAAAAGCGTTTTACTTAGTACAATTTCTGTGCCTTACCTGCATTTCAATCAAATCAGTCTTATTTTGGGTACTTAATGCCCTGTATTTTGCTTTTATACGTCCAGTTTGGCGTATTTGGCGTGGCTTTCAATAAATTCCCTTCTCGGTGCTACATCATCCCCCATCAGCATGCTAAACACCTCATCCGCGTAGGTAAGGCTTTCAATGGTTACTTTTTTCAAAGTTCTGCGGGCCGGATCCATAGTGGTTTCCCAGAGCTGTTCGGCATTCATTTCACCCAAACCTTTGTAACGCTGTAGGGTAACACTGTCTTCTTTTCCGCCGGCCAGCCTGTCAATCAATGCTTTGCGTTGCTCTTCGTTGTAGGCATATTCAGCTTCTTTGCCTTTTTTAACCAGGTAAAGCGGCGGCTGGGCAATATACACGTAACCCTGCTCAACCAGTTCCTTCATATAACGGAAGATAAAAGTTAAGATAAGTGTTGCAATGTGAGAGCCATCCACATCGGCATCGGTCATTATAATCAACTTGTGGTAGCGCAATTTGGTGGTATTCAATGCTTTGGGGTCTTCAGCCGTGCCAACGCTTACACCCATGGCGGTAAATATGTTACGTATTTCTTCGTTCTCGTAAATCTTGTGCTCCATGGCCTTTTCCACGTTAAGGATTTTACCGCGAAGGGGCAGGATGGCCTGGTAGCTCCTGTCCCGGCCCTGTTTAGCCGTACCGCCTGCGGAGTCTCCTTCCACCAGGTACAGTTCGCACTTATCGGGGTCGCGTTCGCTGCAATCTGCCAGTTTACCCGGCAGGCCGCTGCCGCTAAGCACAGTTTTGCGCTGCACCATTTCGCGGGCCTTTTTAGCCGCTACACGGGCCTGGGCCGCAAGTATTACTTTATTAATAATGTTTTTGGCTTCTTTGGGGTTTTCTTCCAGGTAGGCCTGCAAAACCCTTGCAACCGTAGTTTGTACCACGCCGCTAACATCGCTGTTGCCCAGCTTTGTTTTTGTCTGGCCCTCAAACTGCGGCTCGGGCACTTTTACAGACACAATGGCGGTAAGGCCCTCACGAAAATCATCCCCTTCTACTTCTACCTTGGCTTTTTCAAACAGGTTTTCTTTATCGCCATAGGCTTTAAACACACGGGTAAGGGCGGTTCTAAAACCGCTTACGTGTGTACCGCCTTCAATAGTATTAATATTGTTTACGTAGGAGAAAATATGCTCCTTAAAATCATCATTGTAGTTAAGGGCTACTTCTACGGCCACGTTGGTGGCTTCGTCGTGGCCTTCTACGTACACCGGTTTAGGTATCAATGAATTGCGGTTGCCGTTCTTGTCCAGCATTTCCACAAATTCTATAATGCCGCCTTCGCTGTAAAAATTTTTGGAGTAAGTGGTGCCGTCTTCCGCTTTCTCCCTCAAATCGTTAAGGGTTATGCTGATGCGCTTGTTAAGGTAGGCCAGTTCCCGCAGGCGGCCTTCCAGTATTTCTCTATTGTAAACGGTTGCCTGAAAAATACTGCCATCGGGCCAAAAGCGTGTTTCGGTGCCGGTAATATCGGTATTGCCAATTTCCCTTACAGCGTAAGTGGGTATGCCTGTATGATATTCCTGCTCAAAAATTTTGCCTTCGCGGCGTACGGTAACGTGTAGTTTAGTGCTTAAAGCATTAACGCAGCTTACACCCACACCATGTAAACCACCGGAAACCTTGTAGGTATTCTTGTCAAATTTGCCACCGGCATGCAGTACCGTCATTACCACCTGCAGGGCGCTAACGCCTTCTTTCGGGTGTATGCCGGTAGGTATGCCGCGTCCATCATCCACAACACTTATACTGTTGTCTTCATGAATGGTAACGGTAATGTTTTTGCAGTAACCGGCAAGCGCTTCGTCAATAGAGTTATCTACCACTTCGTATACCAGGTGGTGCAGGCCTTTTACGCCAACATCGCCAATGTACATGGCGGGCCTTTTTCTAACCGCTTCCAATCCTTCAAGAACCTGTATACTGTCTGCTCCGTAACCGTTTTGCTGGGGATTAACTTCCTGCTTTGTTTCTTCGCTCATATCTCTGGAAATCAGTACTTGTTTAATGATTTTTTGGCAAGGGGGCGAAGTTAGCGAAAATCAAGGGTTTCATGCTAATTAAAAAAGGGATTTTTCCACTGCCGGGTTTACGTTTTACAGGCAAAAAAAGCGCTTTACAGCCCCTGTTTTCTCAGCTTATATACCCGTGTTTTTGTCCATGTATCGTGCCAGGGAACGCCACCTAAGGCACTAAGATGCTCAAAAGGAACAATTCGAGTCAAGCTTCTTAACATGGCATCTTTCCATGTAATTTTTTCCCCGTCTTCCCGTAGTGCAATGGTGCCGGTGATTAACTTTCCTAATGTTCGGCCTTTGGTTAAGCCTTCCAGTATTGTGTAATAAAGAACAAGCAGGATACATACAAGCAGGTAATCCAGGATAGTATCTCCTTCGGCTTCCACATTTACGGGGTCATTCGGCAATAGAAAAAAGATAGCAATAATAACGTACACCATTACAAAAGCAACGAAATCCACAATGTAATTAGCAAAACGCTGTCCGGTAGTAGCGGGCACATAGTTCACTTCATGCTCAATATCGAGCAGTACAGTTTCATGCATAGGATACGTATTTGGATTAAAATTGCAGTAAAGTTAAAAAAGGGCTTTGTGGTAACCGATTAAATAAATATTTAAAGATTTACGCCCCCTGTTTTTCTTTTGTTTTCTTATACTGATGCGGTGAGTATTTTGGGGGTGTCCCTCGTGCCTCGGGCCGGGCTTTTCGCTATTACTCCGGCACAAGGGCCCTGCTGCGATGGCCTCACCGGGGTAGCCGCTTCAATCCCTCACCCATAGGTGTAATAGGCTGAATATTTAGCTGGCAGCCGTATTGCAAGCTACCACATATCAGATTACGAAAAGCGGTATTTTACAATGCCGTGACAACCCGCCAAACTACTTATATGTAGATACACTAAATTTGCAGCCTCATGTTAAAGGCATTAGACATACTGAAAGTGGCACACCGGAACACCATTGAGCCCTCCATGAACCTGTTGCACATGAAAGAGCAGCACATTCCTGGTTCAATACAGTATGTTATCCGCCGCTATTATGCGCAGCAGCAATGGAACAGCGATGATACCGGCATGCTGGTATACCACTACAACACCCGTAACCAGGAAGAGAATTTCCTGGAACTGCGTTACTGCATCAGTGGCAATAAGTACTGTTTTGAAAAAAGCTGTGCCAACTGCAGCGAATTGCCCACCCAGAACTGCAGCGGCAAACATGAAACGGTGGATGTTTTTTCTTTCCACTTCTCCTCTACTTTTTTGCACCAGTTTGTGCACAATGTTAAGCTGAGCAACCGTAAAGATGAAGTGCTGGCCTTTAAACACCCCAATTCTTTTACCAAACTATTCCCGGTTTGCAGCCGTAAAAGAATGGCTTTGGATGCATTGCTTAACCATAGCTATAGCGGCTCCATGGAGAATATTTTCACCAATGCCAAAGTACATGAGTTATTACTGTACAGCCTGGAATGCCTGGTGGATGAAAAAGAAGAAGGCTTTGCCTGTAAATTCCTGGCCGATGATGCAGGTAAAGACCGTATTTACCAGGCCCGGGAGATACTCCTGCAGCGCATTGGCGACCCTATTACCATTAAAGAATTAAGCCGCAAGGTAGCCATGAACGAATGCTACCTGAAAAAAGGTTTTAAAGAAGTATTTGGTACCACCATCTTCGATTTTTACCAGCAGCAACGTATGGAGCATGCAAAATACCTGCTCTACGAAAAAGGCCTGAGCGTTACAGACGTATCCGCTCTGCTGGGTTATTCTTCCATCTCCCATTTTTCCGCAGCATTTAAAAAGCATACCGGCTTAAAACCCTGCGACCTGCTGCGGTAATACCCAACTTGTTATTTGGATAAATTAATTGCCGCTGTTGCATAGCAATGGTTATTCCTCTATTTTTGCCGGGCTAATACGGCCTCGTAGTACAATGGATAGTATAAGAGTTTCCGAAGCTCCAGATACAGGTTCGATTCCTGTCGAGGCTACTGCTCACAACAAAAAAGGTGTTCGCAAGAACACTTTTTTTGTTGTGAGCCACCTTCAGCAGCAATAATATTGCCGGCCATTACGTCGGGCTTGGCGCTAATGGTGTTTCTGCTGTAAATAATTCAAGGGAAAATGTCAGGATAGGTTCAAACAGGGAGGTTAAAGGCCCTACAACTATCAGCCAAGCCTGTTACCACCATTAAAACGGTATTGCTGAAAAAACTGCGCTTCGGCATACCGGGAAGAGGCTGCCTCAAAAGTAAAATGAAGGCTTTGAGAATAGCCGAAACGAAAATAGACTCCATCAGGGATACGAATAAAAAGAGGCTGCTCAATACTTTTGAGACAGCCTCTTGATGAAGCTTGCGAACGTAGTCTGCCCGACCCGAAGCATGAGGGAACCTCTGAATGCAAAAGAACATTTATTTGGATACCAGCAGAGGTTTTTCATGGCATCTTCGTTGCGTCGCAAGCACTTCATCTTTTAGTTATAATGGCGGCTTCAGGCTTATACAAAATCCTCATGTATAAATTTAAACAGGCTTAAGAAAAATGCATAAAAAACAGAGTGCCGTCATCTTATTGTTAACAGGCTATTTTTTGATCAGCCAATTCTCAACAGCCCTGGAAAAATCAGCAACATCAATGGGGTGCCTGCTGGTAATAATGTTACCATCAACCACTACGGGTTCATCTGTTACCATGCCACCTGCATTTTTCAAGTCAACCTGTATATTCCAGTAACCTGTAAGTTTCCTGCCTTTCAGAATATCCGCTGATGCCAATACAACCGGTGCATGGCAAATGGCGGCGATCAACTTTCCTGATTTATTGAAGTCTTGTATGAAGCGGATCACATCTTTATCATAGCGTAAGTTATCCGGGTTCCAGGCACCACCCGGAATAAATACCGCATCGTAATCACTTACTTTCACCTGGTCTGCCGTATGGTCGAATCCACCCGCCTTCAGCCGTTGCCAGGACTCCTTGTCGTTAACGGGTGGGTAATAAGTATATCCGGCAATTGCCGTTTGTGCTGAAGATGTGGATGGAAGCCCTGCCAACTTCAATAAAATGAACAGCGTTAACAGTAGTACCGGCCTGTACATTATTTTCTTTTTGAGTGTTCTGACAAAAAACAGGTTCCAAAGGGCTTTTGTAAGTACCCGGTAAGTATAAAGTTTTGCAGCCGGTTTTTAACAGGTTGCAGGTACATGAATATACGGATTCATGCGGCGCAGTGTGGTATCTGCCACACTTCCTGAAAAGATATTTTTCTATGGACTGCCGGATCTGGTTATTTTATGCGAACCTGGTAACGAATCAGTAACCGTTTCCCTATCAGGCGTTAAATAGGCTTAATACCAACATCACTACCGCATCTCTGGTAAAAAAATAAGACATTTGGTTAGCCCGGAAAGAAAAGCCGGCGGAGCAATACTGCCGGCTTTATTTTATCACTCATACTTAGAAGTATTGACCATCAGCGTTGTTATACCTACCTGCAACCGCAAACAGCGTTTGTTAAAACTGCTTGATAACCTGTGCGGCTCTGTCTACCCTTTAGAAGAAGTGATTATTGTGGATTCCGGCGAAGACCGGTTACAGCCGGCAGAATTGTCGCTTTACCCCCAGTTGGACATACAGTACCTGCAAAGCGAAAAATCTGTTTGCATACAAAGGAACAAGGGTGTGCAACAGACCCGCAGCCAATGGGTTTTTCTTTGCGATGATGATATAGAAGTACCGGCCGATTACCTGCAATTACTGGCAGGTCATGCTGCGCAACACCCGGAAGCGGGGGCCATTAGTGGTTTGGTATTACAGCAGGAGGCAGGCCAATGGGTAGCTGCCTACCCGCTTACCTCTGCCCGCTCTTTGTTGTTTAAATATATTTTTCAACAAAGTATATGGGGCCCGCTGCAATGTGCAGATACCTGGATGACCAGGCCCATAAAAGCGGCGTATCAAAAAAAAGCTAACCATATAGCCAGGTCAGGCTGGCCAGTGGTTACAGAATTTTCGGGCGGATATTTTATTACCCCTGTTTACGGGTTGGGCGCATCGCTGGTGTTGCGGGAGTGGCTGCTGGCCTCTCCCTATGATGAGGTACTGGACCCCCACGGCATTGGCGACAACTATGGCGTTGCCGCTGGTTTTCCGGGGCCGGTACATGTTTGCAATAATGCCCATGTTTTTCATCACCAGGCGGCAGAAAACCGTATCTCCGAAGTGCAGCAGTATTACCGCAGGGTGCTGGCGCTGGATTACTTCAGGAGCAGCAAAAAAGGGTTTGCCGGTGTGCAAAAAACTGCATTGCTTTGGTCGTTAACAGGCCAGCTTTGGGGTTGGGTGCGTGCCGCGGATTTTTTAATGATAAAAGCCACCCTAAAAGCCATAGCACTGGTTGCACTTAAGAGGAACCCGTATGCTATCGGGGCGGCCCGTGGTAAAAAGAGGGTTACCCCCAAGCCCAGATGACTTTTTTTGCAAGTTTTACAAAACATCTGTAAAACAGGATGTAGTGAATAAAGCAATGCCGAAAGGTTTCTGGCGCCTTGGGCGCCAGAAACAATGGTTACACTGCGGGCAAAGCTGAATAGCGAACAAGGCGCACAAGAGTGCGACGCAACGAAGGCCTCATAGCAGTCCCGTCTGCCGGGCCCATAAAAATTATCTTGAAAGCCGAAGGCTTTTCACAACTACGTTACAATAACCGGCACAGGATAACAGGAAATGAATAAACGCCGCCACGCCTGCCTATTGGCGCAGTTTTGGTACTTTTGCACTCTCACTATTAAAAAACGCAGATGCAATTATATTGTAACTCGCTTACGCAATACGAAAGGCTGAAAACAAGAGAAGTAAAGATTGGTGATTTGCTGCTGGGCAATTTTCATCCTATCCGCCTGCAGACCATGACCACCACCGACACCATGGATACCACTGCCACGGTGGAACAATCCATACGCTGCATTGAAGCCGGCGCCGAGCTGGTGCGTATTACCGCACCATCAAAAAAAGAAGCGGAAAACCTGCTGAACATAAAGAATGAACTGCGCAAACGCGGCTATACCACGCCGTTGGTGGCCGATATTCATTTTACACCCAATGCTGCCGAAATAGCGGCACGGATAGTGGAAAAAGTAAGGGTTAACCCGGGCAACTACATTGATAAAAAGAAGTTTGAACTGATTGAATACACGGATGCGGAATACCATGAAGAAATTGACCGCATACAGGAACGCTTTACCCCGCTGGTTAAGATTTGCAAAGAATATGGTACGGCCATGCGCATAGGTACCAACCACGGCTCACTAAGCGACCGTATTATGAGCCGCTACGGCGATACGCCTATGGGCATGGTAGAGAGCGCCATGGAATTTTTGCGTGTGGCCCGTGGTGAAAATTTTCACAACATTGTACTTAGCATGAAGGCCAGCAACCCGCAGGTAATGGTGCAGGCATACCGGTTGCTGATACAGCAAATGATGCAGGAGTTTAACGAGTGTTACCCGCTGCACCTGGGCGTTACCGAGGCCGGCGATGGCGAGGATGGCAGGGTTAAAAGCGCCGCTGGTATTGGCACCCTGCTGGAAGATGGTATTGGCGATACGGTTAGGGTTTCGCTAACGGAAGACCCCGAATTTGAAATTCCCGTTTGTAAAGACCTGGTGAAACGCTACGAAGGAGAGGGTTCTATTGTTAGCCGGCAAACCTCCGCGGTAAAAGTGCCGGCTAAGGTTCCGGCGCTGGAAAAGGTTCCCTACTCACCTTTTGAATACCGGCGCAGGCAAACTTTTGCTGTGGACAATATCGGCGGGCACCATGTACCGGTGGTTATTGCAGACCTTAGCAAGATTGACAGCATAACACCCCGGCACCTGGAAAGCATAGGGTACAAATACGATGAACCTACGGATAAATGGAACATTAGCGATGCGGCTGCCGATTATATTTTTACCGGGCACCAACTATTGTCATTTGCGTTGCCGGGCACGCTGAAAGTGATTGTATACCCCGATGCGTGGCAGGAAGCGGAAGACAAAACCAAATACCTGCCCATTTACCAGGACAGCGGCTACGTGAATGCTGAAAGCAAAAGCCACCTGCTGAACTTTGTAATGATTGACTGTTTTAACGACGATACCCCGGCCAACGATTTTACTTACCTGGACAGCCTGGCCAACGACCCACGGGTTGTATTGTGCTTAAGCAGCGCTAACAAACAGGCTATGTCATCCGTACGGCGCATGTTCGTGGAACTTATTGCCCGCAATATTCAAAACCCCGCAGTTATTGTGTGCGACAGCTATTGGCAAACAACAGACGAGCACCTCATTCATTACTCCACCGAATGCGGTGCACTGTTACTGGATGGTTTTGGCGACGGTGTTTGCCTGGGCATGGCCAGCGAAGCCTATAAACAGCAGGCCACCAGTTATCAAAATACCAGTGGCCGCAACTACAGCAGCAATGCCACGGTAGAGCAGTTCATTAACTCCACCGCTTTTTCCATACTGCAGGCTACACGTACACGCATTTCCAAAACAGAATATATTTCCTGCCCTTCCTGCGGCAGAACCCTGTTTGATTTACAGGAAACCACCGCTAAAATACGCTCTGTTACCAACCACCTGAAGGGCGTTAAAATAGCCATCATGGGCTGCATTGTTAATGGTCCAGGCGAAATGGCCGACGCTGATTTTGGCTATGTAGGCAGCGGCGTGGGCAAGATTACCCTGTATAAAGGCAAGGAAGTGGTAAAACGCAACGTTGACAGCAACATAGCTGTTGAAGAACTGGTTAACCTGCTGAAAGAAAATGAAGCCTGGGTAGAACCGTGAGGAATATGCAAGATGTGGGATGTACTATATAAGTCAGCTTCTCCCCCACTTGCGATTCACCATTCACTACTCACGATTATGATACCAGCGGCATAGCCTTGTGGTCCCGAAAGTTCGGGATTGCGTCGCAAGCACTTTATCGTCCGGTTTTTCATGGCAACTTTTCAGACCCGGGTAGTTTTACCTTGCAGGTGAGGGTCTGCACAAGATGTTTTATTTCTCCGCAATAATATATTATCTCTATTTTCATAAACAAAAAGCCATGCAGAATAACCAGGAAATGCGGCTGGCCGTACTGATTGACGCGGACAATGTGCCATCAGCCAACCTGAAGGAGATGATGGAAGAAATTGCCAAATACGGCACGCCCACTTTTAAACGCATTTATGGCGACTGGACAAAGCCTACTGTGGCCCGCTGGAAAAACCTGCTGCTCGAAAACGCTATTACACCCATACAACAGTATAGCTATACACAAGGCAAGAATGCCACAGATTCAGCCATGATTATTGACGCTATGGACATACTGTATACCGGCCGGGTGGAGGGTTTCTGCATCATATCCAGCGACAGCGATTTTACACGCCTTGCCCTGCGCCTTAGGGAAGCCGGTATGAAAGTAATTGGTATGGGCCAGAACAAAACACCTTCGCCCTTTATTGCTGCCTGCGATAAGTTTATTTACATTGAAATTCTAAAACCTGCCGACACTTTGCCGGCGAAAGAAGAGGATGTTAAGCAGGAGGAAGCCCCTGAGCCGGTATCAATTAAAAAAGTTGACAGGAAACTGATTAGCCTGATAGCATCTTCTGTAAACGACCTTGCCGACGAATCTGGCTGGGCATACCTGGGCGAGCTTGGCAACCTGGTGCTGAAGAAGCAACCGGATTTTGATGCCCGCAACTACGGCTTTAAAAAACTGGTAATGCTGGTAAAAAGTACCGGCGCTTTTGAAATTGATGAACGCCTTACAGAGAAAGGCAACGGCAACGTAAAACATGTATTTGTAAAGAATAAACCGGCTAAAACGCAAAAGTTTAATAAGCGGCCAAAAGCACCTCAAAACACCGGCGGAGAAGGATAGCTGCTTTTTTAAATTACCTGAACAAATTTTCAAATCATCTCTTACATTTGCACTCCGCTCTTTTAAAAAAAGTCATAAAGACAGTAAGTCAATAAGTGTGTGCGGGTTATCCTGTTTTACTTTTTGACTTAATGACCCACTTGACTTACAGTTTGCCCAGGTGGTGAAATTGGTAGACACGCTACTTTGAGGTGGTAGTGCTTTAACCGGCGTGCTGGTTCGAATCCAGTCTTGGGCACTTGATAAAAGAGCCTGCGCTATTAATAACGCAGGCTCTTTTTTTGCTATTGCTTCAATTGTATATTCCTGTATTCCACTTTCATCTTAGGCATAACATGCACCTGGAAGCCCAGCAGGCCGCTGGCTTTGCTGTTGGTGCTGTCTTCGTCCACAGCTTCGCTCATTAAAGTGCCATTAATAAAGTGCTGCATTTTGTTGCCTTTGGCAATAATGTGAATTTCGTTCCAGTCGTTTACTTTTATCAAAGCTTTCAACGAATCCGTATTACCAACAGAGCCGGTAATCACGGGTTTTTCATTTGGCTTTAGCACAACACTCTGGCCACGCATAGCTAAAAATCCACGTTTGCGCTCTTCATAATTCTGACCGGTGTAAGTGTTAGCGCCATCAATATCCGCCTGGTAACCTTTCAGAGCATATTTAATATCCGGCAATTCTTCGCTGCGGTATTGAATGCCGCTGTTGCCTTCAGGGCTTATACGGTATTCGGCCTTCAATTCAAAGTCGCCCGGGGTGCCGCCCCGCCATATCAAAAATGTGTTGTTCTTTAAAGGTTTTGCCTCCGTTACTTCTCCTACAAGCGTGCCGTTTTCCACACGCCAAAACCCGGTATCTGCTTCCCAGCCTTTAAAAGACTGCCCATCAAAAATGGATACAAAGCCGCCTTGTGTTTCCGCCGGCGCGGCAGTGCTGTCTGCCCCTGTTGATACTTCGTCTGTTGTGGCGGATTGGCAACCGCTGCCCGCTAATACAACAGCCAATGCAGCAGTGCAAATAACAGCAGTGAATTTTTTTTGTAGCATATATTTTGTTTTATCGTCAATAGTTATTTTGAACGGCGAATTAATTTGGTTACCAGCGACAGTATTTCATGGCATCGAACGTTGTGTCACTCACTTGTACGTCCAGTATTTCATGGCATCTTTTCAGGCCCGGATAGCAATGTTTCCGGCGCCTCCGGTGGCAGAAACAGAACCTGCATTCCAGGTACCAGGCTGCATACTCCTGGCTGTTCTATACGGGCTGAAAAGCCGCTCAATGAATTGAACGTACAAGAGTTTCCAATCTTGCTGCTTCGACACGCAAGATTGCGCAACGATGCTCAATTCATATTCTATGGCCTGGCTCATAAATCGTGAATGGTGAATGGTCAATGGTGAATGATGGGTGCGAATTGACAATAGTTGCTTGCCACTATTCACCATTGACCATTCACCATTCACTAAATCTCTTTCCACGTTTTGGTATTAGCAGATTCTATTACAGCTTCGCAAACCTTTTGTGTTTCCAGTGCTTCTCTAAAAGTTGGAGAGCAGGGTGAGCCATCTTCAAGACTCTTTAAAAAATCTGCTGCCTGGTGAATGAAAGAATGTTCATACCCAATACCCAAGCCAGGTACCCACCATTTATCCATATAAGGTTGGTCGCCGTCTGTAACATGAATGGAACGCCAGCCACGTACAATGCCTTCATCGGCATAGTCAAAATACTCCAGCCTGTTCAGGTCATGCAGATCCCAACGGAGAGAGGCATTGGCGCCGTTAATTTCAAACGTGTACAAAGCTTTGTGTCCGCGGGCATACCGCGTAGATTCAAACAAACCCAGCGAACCATTTTGAAAATGACAATGAAAAATACAGGCATCATCAATACCAACTTTCTCCACCTTGCCCGTAAGCTGGTGCATACGCTCTTTTACAAACGTTTCTGTAACAGCAGACACATCTTTTATAGAACCATTCAACCATATCGCGGTATCTATACAATGCGCCAATAAATCGCCGGTAACACCAGAGCCGGCAACACTGGCATCCATGCGCCAAAGACCTTCGCCGCCTTGCGGCAGGTTGGCATTAATGGTCCAGTCTTGTAAAAAGTTAGCACGGTAATGATAGATTCGTCCCAACTTGCCTGAATCAATAATTTGCTTTGCCAAACTAACCGCAGGTATGCGGCGGTAGTTATACCAAACTGTATTGGCAACCCCGGCCTTCTCTATGGCATCCACCATGGTTTGAGATTCTTCCAGTGTTCTTGCCAAAGGCTTTTCTACCAACACCATTTTACCAGCTTCAGCAGCGGCAATAGCAATTTCAGCATGCGTATCATTGGGTGTGCAAATGTCCACCGCGTCAATATCTTCACGGGCAATAAGCTTTTTCCAATCTGTTTCGTAAGACTCAAAGCCCCACTGCTCTGCAAATGCTTTCGCCTTACTTTCGTTGCGGGCACACACCGCTTTTAAAACGGGTGTATATGCCAGCGCCGGGAAAAAATTATCTATACGGTTATATGCATTGGAATGTGTACGGCCCATAAAGCCACAGCCAATAACACCTATGCGTAGTTCTTTTTTTGTTGACATGTTTGTTTGGTTTGTATTGTTAGACCTCACCCTAAATCCCTCTCCAAAGGAGAGGGACTTTTAAACATCTTTGCTAAACTCCCCTTTAGGGGTTGGGGGTTTCATACCATCCATGTGCATCTCTCACTTTAATCATTGCCGCAAGAATATCATTCCAGGTTTGCTGTTTGGTCATTACTTCATTAGGAAACATACAGCCGTCCCAGCAAATATGTTTAAAGGCTTTGGTCAGTTCTCCGTTTTCATTGCGCAGCCAGTAGCCTGCGGCTTTGGTAATATCCAGCTTGCCATTAGGATCTGTTGCAAGGCAGTGCCTGCCTGTTTTATCATGCGAACCTGTACCATGAACGGTACCATCGTTTTGCGCCACGTGAAAATCTATCGTCCATGGCCGTAATGCGTCTGTTAATTGTTTAAGCCCGGCGTACAAGGTATCCTGGTCGTTCCAGTCGAAATTTTCTGGTAAAATGCTGTCTTCAGGGCGGTTATAACCTAACAGGTAAAGCAGTGTATGCGCCATATCTGCCTGGAAACCAATGTTGGGCCTGTCCACCGCTTCCATGGTTTCTATCATCGTTTTCCAGCTATGCATACCACCCCAGCATATCTCGCCTTCAGCGGCAAGACGTTCGCCATAATCGGCCGCAACATCGCAAGCTTCACGAAAAGTCTCGGCAATCAATTTTGTATTGCCTGCAGGATCCTGCGACCAGGCTTCCGGCTTACATGCTGAATCAATTCTTATAATGCCGTTAGGGCGCACACCCAATTCTCTGAGCTCTTGCCCGAAGCGACAGGAACGTTTCACGATATCTACAAACAAGGCCCGGTCTTCTTTACTGCCCATTGCGGGGCCGCCCCAAATGGGGGCAACAAGACTGCCTATTTCCAGGTTTAATGATGATACTCTGTCAGCAAGCCTTTTAAGTCCATCATCACTTTCATCAATATTAAAATGTGGCTCAAACAAACCAAGGTCAATACCATCGAACTTAATTCCATCTACTTCCGCATTAACCGTCAATTCAAGCAAGGTATCAAGAGATATCGGCGGCTCTGAATCGGAACCTTTACCTACTATGCCCGGCCATGTGGCGTTGTGTAGTTTGGGATAATTATTTCTTTGCATATCGTTAGATTGAAATGTTTTGAGATTTTAAAGTTTCACGCAAAGGCGCCAAGGCGCAAAGTTTTTTTGTTCTTGTTTTTATAAACTTTCTATTTCCTGCTTTGCGTCTCTGCGGTTTTGCGTGCCATTTTCCCTCAAATTGAAATGTTTTAAGATTTAGAAGTTTCACGCAAAGGCGCTAAGGCGCAAAGTTCTTTGCTCTTGTTTTTATACCTTTTATTTACTGCTTTGCGTCCCTGCGGCTTTGCGTGCCACCTTTCTACAACACCAAATCAGGGTTGGCAGGCCCGAAGTGTTTTAATATTACAATCGGGTCTGTTGTGGAAGGATTTACGATTGTTACACCTTCTTTTGCTGCTGCTTCACTCACAAAAAACTCATCGTTGGTTAACTGGCCATAACGTATCAGTGCAGGTGTTTCAATATCCCATACACCAAATTTTCCGTGTCCCTGCATTACAATAATGCCGTAAGCAGCACTGTCTTTTATGGTAACCGTCTTACCAGGTTGCACCGTTAATTCCTTTGCACTAAACGCATCAGATTTATAACATATCCAATTTTCTACATAACCTTCTGCCTGCATTTCTTCAACAGGCTTAACGGGCTTCGGCGCCATAAAACGATTGACCATCGTATTGGGATCAACGTTCAATTCCCAGTCAAGCACATCAATCAAAGAATCAAAATCACCAATGCTTTCTTTGGGTGAACCATTCCACAGTAGTTCTTCCGGAATAATGGCTTCGTTAACCAGCGATTGATACATCGCAAATACGTCAGAAGCCTTTTGAGGTTCATACGTACACATACTACCAGGCGCATGCAGCAAGCCAGGAGGAACATCCCAGCCTGTGCCTGGCTCAAGCCTGTAAGCCTGTGAATAGTTGGTAATCTTGTTATCGCCTTTGGTAAAATTCACCAGGCATTCACGTATTTGTTCTTTGGTAGTGCCCGGTGCAATACCGATAAATGTGTAGGGATAATCGCCACCATGGTTATTCAATTGCGGCGGAAAATAATACGCTTCGGGCTTCCCTTTCTGGCCAATCAATGCAGCCTTTTCATCGTTATGGTGCACATGGTGTGGCAAAGGCCCCATGTTATCGAAGAACTTTGAATACATCGGCCAGCTTTGATATTCATTCCACAGGCGGTCACCAATCAAAGCACCCTTCAATTCATCTACCGCATCTTTGAGCAGTACACGCTCTTCACTAGCACCATCATTAACTACAATAAAACTCAAGCCTTCATTTTCGCCTGTAAGGGGACCATTCTTTGCCGGCGTTGTTGATGACAGCCAGCGTTCATCAATGCCGCCACGCACGCCACCTAATACATAATAATCATCAGGGTGCAGTTTAATTCTGCGGCCGGGAACACAAAATGAGCGGGGCACCCAGGTAGGTGCAAGCCTTACAATTCCTTTTCCCTGGTCAAGCGCTTTTTGAGCAATGCTTTGTTTTTCCATTGGTAATCGTTAGTTATTTTTTGATGTAGCAAAGGCACCGAGGCACAAAGGCATCAAGTGCTGCTTTTATTAAAAAGTTTTTTTACTTAGCTGTATTGCTACTATAAAGCTTCGTTGAGCAATCTTGCGTGTCAAAGCAGCAAGATTGGAACACTTGTACGCTTTGTTCTTTACTCGGCAATGTGCAATCAACCTCCTAATATTCAGGCATGTTTGTTCAGTATAACTTTGGCTATAGCCATTGTTGCTTTTATTTCAAAACAGCATGCTGGTAACGGCGCTCTGCGAAGTCTCCGGACTTCGCAGTATTATGCTTAAAGTCTCTGACTTTATTTTCATCGCCGGAGGCGATAGAATAAACATCCGCGGCGAGGACGCCGCGAATAGCGTCCACAATTATTTCTTCGCAATCTCTTCAATCATCCCCAATCCCCGTTCACACAATCCCTATCTCCAAATCATACAGCCTCGTTTCACCGGGCTCTAATAAAATTAATTGTTTATCAGCTCTTGCTTTTGCCTGGCCGGTAGGTGGATTTGTACCGGGCTCAAGTCCGGTAACATATTCGCCAAAGCCCCAGTGTTGCCAGTTGGTAAACCAGGGCAATTGCTTTTTTACAAACTTTATCTCTACTGCAAAGCCCAGTCGCTTATTGTTCAGGCTGGCTACACATAGGCCTTGTTCATCTGAATCAATATCTACAATTACGGCATCTTCTTCGCTGCCGTTATGTTGCTGCATCGGTGCAGGGCATGTATGAAAATCATTGTTGTTATTAAATATCCTGTTATTGCTATCGCCATCACGTGACTGCCATTTGCCGCTCCAGTTGATAGCCGTTCCTTCATCAACCAATGGCCAGCCGAAATTGCAGTGATAAAGTAACATATGTGGTGCAACCGTATTGCCCCTGTTGGTTATTTCATCATGAATTTTGATGACGGCTTTACCCAATGTGCCGGATATGGTCCTCTTTAATTCCAATGCCGGGCCGAATATTTGCGTTTCTTTAATGATGCCGGTAATGCTCATGTCAAGCTTATCCATAACGGGATCGGGTTGTTGAATAGAAATAACCTCAGCAGGCGTATTGCTGATGCCGCCGTGTACTCCGCGTTCACCAAACTCATCTTTTTCAGGGCCGCCCACATGGGTAAGGCCACAGGTGGTAAGCAACCCACCACCAAATGTTTTTAACCAATCTGCACCCTTGTTGGAGAATGGTTGTGGCGGCACTACGCCGGTACTGCTTAGCCAGGCAAGGCTATATTGGTTATAAAAAGCATCGGCAATATCCATGGCACGGTCAAGCACTATTTTGTATCTAAGACCTGTACCGGTATTAACCCAGGCGATGCGTGTGCCCCGGCCTGCGCCATTATCCAGCACGGAGGTCTCTATACCGCCGATCTGTGTATGATTTGATATTTTGTTTTTCCAGTTGGTCAAGCAAGAGATTTTAAAAAAGGCACAAAAGCAACAAGTTAGCAACATGCCGAACAAAGAACTAAACGTACAAGAGTGCGACGCAAGCAAAGCTTAATAGTAGTTTGTGCAGCCGGGCTCATAAAATTTTCTTACCTATTTTACAAAAATGGTATCCTTTTCATTACCGCCTGATTTCAAATAGGCCAACAGGTCTTTCAACTCTTCAGGGTTTAACCTGTTGATCATTCCCGGCAACATCGGCGACACATCAGACACCCTGGTACGTACTACATCTGCCTTGGCAATATCTCTTGTAACCAGCGGCGCAAAAGGGTTTTGTGAAATAATGTATTTGTCATTGTCCTGGTTAATCATTCTTCCTACAATAGACGAACCATCCTTCAAATAAAACACCGTTGCGCCGTATTGATCTGAAATGGTTTTGCTTGGCTCAATGATGGCTTCCAGCATATCCCTGTAAGAGAAGCGTGTACCCAATTGTGTAAGGTCAGGGCCGGCCACACCACCCTGGCCATTCATACTATGGCAGGAAATACAAAACGATGCAGCGAACATAGCTTTACCCCTTGTATAATCACGGTGGGTGATGCCATTATCTACATATTTCATGGCACTGTCCACTTCCCAGTTACGGCCTGGCCCTTTAGGGCGCATAGCATCTTTTGCAAGGTCTGTACCGGAAACGGAAATAATAGAATCGCCGGAGAGGTTGTTGAAATAGGCGAACCTGTCTTTAGGCACATGCGATAACGCCATTTTCCTTGCGCCATCTACAAAGCCGATGAAACTGTAACCGCCCTTAAAGCCAAAGGCATCATAAAACCATTTGAAGTATTTATCCTGCAGCTCAGGCGTCCATCCTGTTGTTACCTGGCTTAAAACGGTGGCATAATAAGTTTGCTGTGCCGGCGGTATTTTAGCCAGCATACCGGCTATATCCATACCATACTGCGGGTTGCGCATGATAAGGTCTGATGACTTGGTAAAGGTTTCCTGCCCTGCGCTGTTGTCGTCTTTTGCAGATGCAAGCAGCGGTACTGTTTTGTTTGCAAGTTCAGGTGCATTCAGGTATCCCAGCACCTTGCTGAGTTGCCTGTTTAACTCATTACCACCGCTTGCCGGAAAATGAGGGTTAAAATAGGCAATCACTGCCGTTTTGGTTGCTGCATCGGGTGCACCCATGCGGGCAAACACCAATTCGAAAGCCCTGGTTAAATCTAATTGCTGTGCCTCAGAAAGTTTTGAATAGTCAACTTTTAATAAGTTGGCGAGTAACTGGTTCTTGGCTGCTGCATTGCCTTTGCGTGCCAATGCAATGGCCGCCTGTGTTGCAGTAATAGCGTCGGTTTCAGCCAGGGCTTTGGCCTGCCATTCAGCTACGGGCTGGTTTTCTACCGCTATGCGTGCCGCGTAACGGATAAACCTGTCTTCATGTTTTAAATAAGGCCAGGCAAAATCAACTGCGCCTGCTTTGGGGGCGCCATGATACTCTTCCAGCTTGCGGCGTATTTTATTTTCTTCTGTAAGTTCAGTTGGTTTAACGGGCTCTGTGTTTTCTTTGCCGCCTTTATAATATACCCGGTACAAATCAGATTCCAGCCTGCGGCCACCGGTAAGAAAATACAAAGCTCCGTCCGGACCAATTACACCATCCGTTAAAGGCAATGGTGAGCCAGACACAAACTCTTCGCCTTTTGCTTCATACGAAGAACCTTTGGGCTCAAGATGAATGGAGTAGATAATACCAAAACTCCAGTCGAACGCGAAGATGGATTTACGGTATTTTTCCGGGAACCTGGAATTGATGCCCGAAACCACATTAGTGGGCGAGCCTTGGCCGATGTTCAGTATAGCAGGCAGGTTATCCGGAAATACCGGAGAATATTTTTCTGTGCCCGGGCGCCAGCCAAATTCAGCGCCACTGGTTACATGGCATATACGTGTAGGGCGGTACCAGGGCGTGCCCAGGTCCCACTCCATATCAGAGTCGTAAGTAAACAGGTCGCCTGCATCGTTAAAAGCCATATCAAAAGGGTTGCGGAAACCGGAAGCGATCAAATCCCAGTTAGCACCGGTAGAATCTATGTGGGCAATCCAGCCGCCCTGCCACTGCACCGTATTGTCATGGCCGTTGGGGTCTTTTATCTGCGGTAAAATGTTATCCAGCTTACCGTCGGGAAAATTGCGGTAGCTGTTCAGCTTAGGTATTTTGGTAAAGTTGCCCGCAATAACGTAAAGCGATTTTTTGTCGGGCGCCATCACAATACTGTGCGGGCCATGTTCGCCTTCACCGTCCAGCGCTTTCAACAAGGTTACTTTATCGTATTGGTCATCACCGTTGGTATCCTGCATGCGGTAAAGGCCGCTGCCTTTGCTAAACTCGTCATCGCTGCCATGGTTAATCATTACATACAGGCTGTTGAATGCATACAGCAGGCCTTGTGCGTAACCCATGCTCACTTTCTTTTTAGATGTATCTGCCAGCACCGCGGTATCTGATGTTATAATGAGCCGTTCAATCTGGGTTTTGGTTGCGGTATCACCAATTGGCGGCAACGTCATCCGGTAGAGTGCGCCATATTGGTCAGAGGCAATCAGCCTGCCTTTGTCGTCAAACGTCATAGAAACCCAGGAGCCTTCGCCATTTTCAGAAGGGCCATACAGGTGGTCTGCATGAAAGCCTGACGGCAGTTTAAGATTGGCTACTTTAGGGTCAGATGATGTTTCATCTGGCTTTAAATCTGCATTGTTGCCGCAACTGTACAGCATGGTTATGGCAATAAGCAATATCACTGAATACATCCGGTAAAATGGCGATGAAATACGTAAAAAGTTAGTTAGCATAATACTTGGTGGAGGTTTAATGCATCTTTTATGGGTGGTTAACAATGTGAAATCCTCTACAAATTAATCCATGAATTATTTTTCACGAAGTATAAATTTTGTGGTTGCCACATACAGGCTGCCATGGTAAATAAAAAGCGCCGGACAGCCGGGTATTGATGAATTTTCATACAGCAAAAGTTGTAAGGCATAAACATAAATACTTTGGCTTTTAGAACTGTTATGACCTGTGCTGAATTCGGCGGTGCGCCGTTTTGTTAAGGCGGGAAAAGATATTGGCCGTAAGATTAAGATGCAAGAGAATTTTATGGGCCCGGCTGAATGGACTACTATGAGGCTTCGTTGCGTCGCACTCTTCTACGTTCTGTTCTCTATGCAGCTTGCCCGCAATATAGTGTATGCTTATGCCGCCTCCGGCGTCACAAAGCACTATGCCTTGCACATGCGCCAAATACCTACTTTTGCCCCTTTAAATAAAAAGGGTTTTACATGAGCTTTTTGCAGGTTAACGGGGTTGGCAGAAAAGAGGGCAACGACTGGGCTATAAAAGATATCAGTTTCAACGGGCGGCAGTTTCATAAAATAGCTATTGCCGGCGAAACCGGTTCGGGCAAAAGCACGCTGCTTAAAACAATAGCCGGGCTTACAGAGCCAGATGCAGGAACAATAAGATTCGAAGGTGAAAGGGTTTGGGGCCCTGCTTATAAACTGGTACCCGGCCACCCGGGGATAGCTTATTTATCCCAGCAATTTGAACTGCCCAACTACTTAACCGTAGCCCAGGCACTGGAATATGCCAACCTTATGACTGATGAGGAAGCGGAAACACTTTACCAGGTATGCCGCATTAACCACCTGCTGCAAAGAAGGACAGACCATCTATCCGGCGGGGAAAAACAACGCATTGCCCTGGCCAGGTTGCTGAGCACTTCTCCCAAACTGCTCTTACTGGACGAACCGTTTTCTAACCTTGACATGATCCACAAAAACGTCCTGAAATCGGTCATCAGCGATCTGGGGGAAAAGCTGGGCATTACCTGCATGCTCATCTCCCACGACCCGCTGGATACCCTATCCTGGGCGGATGAAATGATAATACTCAGAAAGGGTGAAATAATACAAACCGGGCCGCCGGAACAGGTATACCGCAATCCTGCTGATGAGTATGTTGCCGGCCTGCTGGGCAGGTACAACCTGTTGCCTGCTGAAATAGCTACTGGTTTTACCAGGGTCGCTGTAAAAGAGCCAACCGGCCGCAAACTTTTTACCCGGCCTGAAGATTTGGTGCTGTCTGTTAGCGGCAGCGGCATACAAGGAACAATATTGCAACTAAAGTTTTATGGCAGTGCCTACGAAGCAGAAGTGCAGCTTGGCCGTATTACCGTAACGGCACGCACTCAAATCAATACTTTCTCACAGGGCGATGCCGTTATGGTAAACCTTACCGGCAGGCAACGCTGGTACCTGGATTAGCCTGGCTGTAGCAAAAGTTAAACCTTCTTTTGCCGTTATTGAAGGCAACGGTATTTATTGTAAGTTTGCAGCCTGCCTAAAAAAAGGCTTTTAGTTCTTTGAGTTTACATACACTGTAAACTATTAACCGCATAATACGGGGCTGCATTGGTTTTGACAGCATAGGTTACGGTAGGTATAAGCATGCAGTGCGTTGTATCATTAGCACTTTAATCTGAAGGTTCAAACTATAAATGGCAATACTCAGTATGCCATGGCTGCCTAATCAGTGATTAGTTAGTCATTAGGGCCGCGTTGAGCAGGTTGTTCTGTTGCCAGGCTCCGCCGCCGACTCAAAAAACAAACACAGAATGCTGCAACGGAAGGCTGTGACCGTTGCCTAAGACTATCCAGCTAAGCACAGGGTTGGTTTGTTCATTTCCTGCCCCGCGCCTACAACCAATAATGGAATAAGCATGTAGAAGACTTATGGTGACTATGTTTGGACGCGGGTTCGACTCCCGCCAGCTCCACTATTTTAATATTAATTGTTTCAAAGCTTGTAAACAGTGTTTGCAGGCTTTTTTATTGTGCAACTACCCCGTCACCATACGGTTAACAGGAAAAGTAACATGAAACAAAGAACCTTTGCCCGGCTCACTTTCCGCCCATATCTGTCCGAAATGTGCTTCCACAATTTCTTTGGCAATGAATAGGCCCAGGCCAATACCCTTACCCTGGTTTTCGCTGCTGGAAACCCGGTAAAACTGGCTGAAAATATCTTCCAGGTATTTCTGTTCAATTCCTATGCCCTCATCTTCTACAACTATGTGTGCATTTTCTCCTACTATGCTCCATGAAACCTTGATGAGTTTACCGGCCGGGGTGTATTTGGCTGCGTTGGATAAAAGGTTAACCAGCACCTGGCTGAACTTTTGCCTGTCAACATACACAAGTGTATCGTGCTTAGCATTCTCCAGTTGAAAATTATGGCTGGATAAGTCTACCAGCTCCGCGCTTTCTTTAATAAGGTTTTGCAGGCTTATTTTTTCAGGCGCCAGGGCAAGCTTGCCTGCCTGTATGCGGGATATGTCCAGCAGGTCTGCAATAATGGCTTCCAGGCGGTCCACCTGCGGGGTAACACGTTTAAGGGCATCGTCAACGGAAATTATACCGGCGCTCAATAATTGCAGGTACCCTTTTACCGTTGTAAGGGGTGTTCTTAACTCATGGCTGGCAAAGCCGATAAACTGGTCTTTTTTCCTGTTCAAAAACTGCACTTCCTGTAAAAGCCTTGCATTATCAAGGGCTATGGCTGCCTGGGCGGCAATAGCTACCACCAGCTTTTCGTGTTCCTCTGTAAAACAGGCGGTCTTTGGGTGCCCGAAAAACAGCCCTCCGATAACGTGGTTATCCTGCGAAATAACCGGAACAGCAAGATAACTTATCACGGGCAGGTGCCCGGCAGGCATCCCTTTGTGCGGGTAATTATGACCATAGCGTGGGTCTTTGGTAATATCATCACTGCGTACTGCGCCGGTTCCATCAAAGGTGGGGGAGAAAAGGGTGGTATTACGGGGCATGCCAAACCGGTCAAAAGCTTCCCTGGGCGCCCCGCTTAAAGCATACAGCATGAAAGCCTGACCGTTTACATCAACTTTATTGTAAAAGAAAGCGCCAAAAGCGGCGCCGGAAAGGCGTGTTGTGCCATCGGTAACAAGCTGTAAAATCGCTTCTGTATCCAGCTTGCGGTTAATGGATTGAGCCAGGTCGTTAATAATGGCCAGCCGTTCTTCGTTAAGTTTTTGCTGGGTAATATCCCGGGCTATTTTAGAAGCCCCGATAATCTTTCCGTCCGCACCGCGTATAGGGGAAATGGTGAGTGAAATCTGCAGTTGCTTTCCATCTTTTGTAACACGCACGGTTTCAAAATGCTCTACCCTTTCTCCACGCTTCAACTGTTCTATAATCCTCTCTTCCTCGCTTTTCCTGTCATCCGGTATCAGTATATGTATTTGCCGTCCAATCATTTCCTGCTCTGTGTAACCGAACATACGTTCAGCAGCCCTGTTCCAACTGGTAATTCTGCTGTCCAGGTTTTTACTGATGATAGCATCTTCTGAGCTATCAATGATGGCAGCCATCATTTGCTCATGTGGGTAATTTACAGGTGTAGCCATATATGTTTTCTCATATCGCCAAAAGTAATACCAAAAGCTTTTTTTGCATGTTTAACTTTACAAATAAAAATTGCAATAGCGTTAAACAAAAATTTGCGGATGGCAAACCTACCTTTGCCTAATTTACCAGGCTTAACGCAGCGTTGTTATATTCGTATAAAACTAAGCATAAAATCTGCCACCGGCAGAAATGCCTGTTACACCCGCGGGTGAGGGATTGCAGCGGTTACCCCGGTGAAGCCTTTGCGGCCTGGCTTTTGTGCCGGAGTAATAGCGAAAAGCCCGACCCCTTGCGCAGCTTGGGGGCACCCCCTGAAAATTTTCTTTACTAAGTAAAAGCTTTAAGGCTTACCTGTAATAAGAAGAGTTAAAAAACAGAATTTATGAAGAATATCTTTAAAGCATTATTGCTGCTTTTTACAGCCTGCAATGTATCTGCCCAACAAAAAGAGCAGGTTTCTGCGGAAGAATTTGAAAAACTTGCATCGCCTGTTGAGGCGCAATTGCTGGACGTAAGAAGGCCGGATGAATTTGAGGAAGGACATATTAAAAACGCAAAACTGGCCGACTGGCAAAATGAAACCCAGTTTAAACAAAAAGTAGCCCAACTGGATAAAACGAAACCTGTTTACGTGTATTGCAAGGCAGGCATACGCGGCAGCAAGGCGCAGGACTGGCTTACTAAAAACGGGTTTACCCGGGTTATTAATCTGCAGGGCGGCATTGATGCCTGGAAAGAGGCAGGCAAACCGGTTACGAAAGAGCCATAACCCCAATTATGTTTATGCAGGCATTTACGGGTTTTTGCTTGTCTTTTTTCTTCAGCATTGTTGGCTCTCTTCCTCCTGGTACGGTTAACCTCAGTTCTGTGCAACTGGGGCTGGATAACAAGCCCCAACTGGCATGGCGGCTGGCTGCTGCCGCGGCCATAGCGGAGTATTTTTATGCTTACCTGGCTGTAACCTTTGAAGGGTTTATAACATCTTCGCCGCTGGTGGTTAAAAATTTTCACCTGGTGGCCGCACTGGTAATGCTGGTATTGGGCATTTTAAATATCCGCACAAGAAATAAGCCATCGGCACTCTCGCAACGTTTTTACAACAGCGGTTTTCGCCGCGGGCTGGTACTGGGTTTTCTAAACCCGCTGGCCATGCCCTTTTGGATTGGGATAACGGCTTACCTTAAAAGCCAGCATTGGATTAACCTGGACAGTTCTTTGAGGCTGCATGCCTACCTGCTGGGGGTATCATTGGGGGTTTTTACCCTGCTGGTTACGGTAGCCTATATGGCTAACAGGGTTATAAGGCTGTTTAATAAAAGCCATGTAATAGCCAGCATACCGGGCTACCTGATGCTTGGCCTGGGCATTTATGCCCTTATCAGGTATTTTTTTATGATGACAGGGTGAGAGCGTTAAGACCGACCGGCTATTGGTTTAGCACCGCTTTAAATTTTCCATCTGTTAACTGCACTTTTTGGTTGGTACGGTTTAAAACAGTGCCGGTAAAAGTGCCCTCAATTAGTTGGGTGGGTGCATTGTAAGCGGTTATGGCAACCGTTAATTCTGCTGTGGGGGTTGTTTTGTCTGCCCTGTAGAGCGTGTTTCCACCCCTGTCAAAAAAAGTAAATGTGACCGCGTTTAGCGAGGAATAGCTGCCTTTTTGTACCGTGGAGGAACCGGGGATATCCACTAATACGGCAATGGCTGTATCTTTTGAAGGTACAAGCCCTACCAAAGTAACCACTAATGAGCCGTTTACTGTATCGGTAAGCGCCCCGTCAAAATAGCCATGATAACTACGGCCGCCCTGGCTGAACATCCATGCAGAATCGGCCAGGTTAATGTTTTCCGGCTCATCGCTTTCCGCAGGCGTTACATTTATCTCAAAAACGCAGTAGCTGCCGGCAGCATTTACAGGAACAACGGTAACACCCCCGGATGCCGGCGTGCCATTGCCCTGCAGTATAACCTGCTGCAAACCCGTTACTGTAAAATGGCCCGAAGAGCTGAATGCAATGCCGTTAACCGTGGCTGTAGAAATGCTGTAACTACCTGGCCTGCTAACATTTACCCACAAGGTTACGGTGTTGGATGGGGTAAGTGCGGTTCCTTCCGTATAACTTCCTGTCAGTTCTGTATTTGGGCAGGCAAGGGGCGACCCCTCAAGAGAATAAATGGCAGGCAACGGGCTTGCCGACCCGCCTTCATAACTGTATTCCTTACTGCAATTAACCAGCAAGAACAGCCATGCAACAATTATTGCTACCGCCCTTGATACGCTCACAACAATTTGTATTTTAAACAAAAGCCATATAAAAACAGAGTTTCACTACGCTGGTTACACGCTGCGTGCAAAAGATTTTTATGGGCCCGGCAGCAGGAACAAGCATGAGGCTTTACTGTAGCCTGTCCCGAGAGGAACGATTCGGGATCGCACTCTTGTACGCCACCGCTTTGCCCAACAAAAAAACCGGCATCCCTTAGGTTTAATTTTTTACCAGGCATTACCATCCAGCCATTACCGTAAGTACAATAAGGCAAAAAACAACAATTTGATACCGGCAAGAAAACAGAAGTTTTGCCACCTGGCCAACATTAGCCGGCGCTGTTCAGCAAGTTGAAGTATTTTTCAACAAACAGCTCTTTTTGCTTTAGCTTATACTGCATTACAAAACGCGGGTGCGGCAGGGCCGTTATATTGCCAAACCAGCCATACCTGCCGTTAAGCTGCCGCAGGTATTTTAAGTTTTCACCTTCACCTATGCAAAAGCATACATCCCTGTTCAGGCCCCAGGATAACTGGCGGTTAATACAATCTGCCGCAAATGGCTCTATGAGTTGTTTCAGGTTTTTGTCGTCATAATAATTAAGGTTTTTTCCGTTCCGCACAAACCCCAACGGGCTTATGGAAGAGATGTAGAACCGGCCGTAAAAAGCGGCAGGCCCGCCAAAAGCGTCAATTACATCGTAAACAAATACAGACGACAGCTCCTGCTTTTTTGCAAACCCGTTTTCTATGCCGCATTTTTCCTGCAGACGGATGGGGTCTGTAAAAGGAATGCCGGTAACGCCCCCGCCAAAGCGGCCTGGGTTAATACCCAGCATAAGGTGCCGGGCCTGGTTATCGTTGTAAAATTTACTGTAAAAGGCGAGGCAGGCATTTCTTACCTGCCGGTTGTTGTGCACATCCAGCACGCCCACCCCCTCCGGCAGCGCAAAAGGCAGGTGCAGGTTAAAAAGAAAATCAGTTATCAGCGGGGAAAGTTTTTTCATTAAAAAATTAATTTAACATGCGCTGTTACCTTTAAAAGGCGTGGGTTTATAAGCGGCAAGATTTCCGGTTTGCGGCTTTCGCCAAGCTATGGCAGCAACCAACAATAATTAAGTTTTATCAAAATTGCGTTTTTCCACAAATTTTACCCTACTTTTGCCGTCCAAATAAAGAAGAAGAAAAATTCTGGATGTTTTTAAAAAGAAATTGAGATGTCTTACTTAACAAAAGAAAAAAAAGCCACAATTTTTGCAACCCACGGCGGCAAAGCTGAGAACACAGGTTCTATAGAAGGCCAGGTAGCCCTGTTAACAGAGCGTATCAGCAGCATATCCAGCCACCTGCAGGCAAATAAAAAAGATTATTCTACCCACCGCGGCTTAATGCAGATGGTAGGCAAACGTAAACGTTTGTTGAGCTACCTGCAAAAGCACGACCTTACCGGTTACCGCGCATTGATTGAAAAACTGGGTTTAAGAAAATAAATTGTTCAATTATGCTGAAACTATTCCCAACTGCGTTTTGAAACGGTTGGGAATAGTTTTTTTTGCATACGCCTGCAAATAGATTCCTTATCTGTTCACCAGCGGCACCTGTGTACGCCATATTTCCCCGCTTTTCGTACTTCGTGCTTCTATTTTCAATATTTTATTATGTTAACTCAACCAATTCAATCCGCATTTACCTTACCTAACGGAGCGGAAGTTGTTATAGAAACCGGCAAACTGGCCCGCCAGGCAGACGGTGCTGTTACCGTACGCCAGGGTAACTGTATTATTCTTGCTACCGTAGTAGCCAACAAAGAGCCTAAAGAAGGCCAGGACTTTTTCCCGCTATCTGTTGATTACCAGGAAAAATTCGCTTCGGCTGGCCGTATCCCCGGCTCATTCTTTAAACGTGAAGCAAGGCTTAACGATTACGAAGTATTAACCAGCCGCCTTATTGACCGTGCATTGCGCCCATTGTTCCCTGAAGATTACCTGTGCGATGTGCAGGTGCTGATATCCCTTGTATCCAGTGAAGAAGAAATACTTCCGGATGCGCTGGCTTGCCTGGCCGCTTCGGCAGCATTGGCGGTAAGCGACATTCCCATTAAAGAAATCATCTCTGAAGTACGTATTGCCAGGGTAGACGGCAACTTTATTGTAAACCCTAAGCGGTCTGAACTGGCCAAGGCCGACCTGGAGTTCATTATTGCAGCTACAGAGAAAAACCTGATGATGGTGGAAGGTGAAGCCAAAGAATGCAGCGAGGAAGACCTGGTAAAAGCGCTTGAGATTGCCCATGAAGCCATCAGGGTGCAAATTAAAGCGCAGGCAGAACTGCGTGACAAAAAAGGTGTTACAGGTAAACGCGACTACGCTAAACCTGCCCAGGATGAAGCCCTTAAAGAAAAAGTAACTGCTTTTACCAAAGAAAAAATATATGAAATAGCCAAAGCAGGCACTGATAAGCATAGCAGAAGCGATGCTTTTAAAGCGCTTAAAGATGCATTGGTGGAAAGCCTGGGAGAAGACGTTGAAGACAGCACAAAAAAACTGGCTAAAAAATATTACGAAGATTTACAGTGGGAAATAGTGCGCAACATGATACTGGACGACCGCATCCGCCTGGATGGCCGCCAGCTTGACCAGGTTCGCACACTGGCAATGGAAGTTGACCCGCTGCCCACGCCGCACGGTTCTGCCTTATTTACAAGGGGCGAAACCCAATCCCTCACCACAGTTACCCTTGGCACCCCGCTGGATGAGCTGTTGGTTGAAAGCGCTGCTAAATCTGATTATTCCAAATTTATACTGCATTATAACTTCCCGCCATTTTCAACCGGAGAGGTTAAAATGATGCGTGGCCCGGGCCGCCGCGAGGTTGGCCATGGCAACCTGGCCATGCGCAGCCTTAAGCAAATGATGCCGGGCAGCGATTATGCCTACACCGTGCGTATAGTTAGCGACATCCTTGAATCTAACGGTTCTTCGTCAATGGCTACCGTTTGTGCCGGTTCGCTGGCGCTGATGGATGCCGGTGTGCCTTTTCCCAAACACGTAAGTGGTGTGGCTATGGGCCTTATCACCCGTGGCGATGGCAAGTATGCCATCCTTACCGATATATTGGGCGATGAAGACCACCTGGGCGATATGGATTTTAAAGTTACCGGTACCCGCCAGGGCATCTGCGGCGTACAGATGGATATTAAGGTAGATGGCCTTAGCATGGAAGTAATGCGTGAAGCGTTGGAACAGGCACGCAAAGGCCGCCTGCATATTCTTGATGCCATGTACGAGTGCCTGCCTGCACACCGCGATGACGTTAAGCCGCATGCGCCAAGAATGGAAAAACTGATTATTGACAAAGAATTTATTGGTGCGGTAATAGGCCCCGGCGGAAAGATTATACAGGAAATACAGAAAGAAACCGGCACTACCATCAATATTGAAGAAGTGGGCAACTTTGGCGAGGTTAGCATCTTCTCTTCCAACAAAGAAGGTGTGGTTAAAGCGCTTAACTGGGTTAAGGGCATAGTAGCTGTACCGCAGGTTGGCGAAGTGTACGAAGCCAAGGTAAAAAGCATCCAGCCTTATGGTGCTTTTGTGGAGTTTCTGCCTAAAAAAGAAGGCCTGCTGCACATTAGCGAAATAAGCTGGAAACGCCTCGAAACAGTAGAGGGCGTTTTAAACGAAGGCGATATTGTTAAGGTTAAACTGATTGGCCTTGACCAGAAAACCGGTAAGTTTAAGCTGAGCAGAAAAGTATTGCTGCCTAAACCCGAAGGCAAACCTGCACAATAAGCAATTTTGAAAATATAAATAAGCGGCCTCAACCCGGGTTGAGGCCGCTTTATTTTTTGCTTTGCAAAAAACAGGAAGTTTTTTATTTACCGGGCTTTATTGCTACTATGAGGCGTCCGTTGTGTCACTCCCTTGTACGGCAACAATTCTACTGGGCAATTAATGCAATAGACTGCCCCGGGGCAAAGCGAAGGGCTTTGTCAGCTACTCGGCACAGCGCCAGCCTGTAAATTCGCCAGTTTATCATAGTCATATATTCTCTTTATGAGCCACGTTCAAATTACCATAACACCCGTTACTGAAGAGCAAAAAGAAATACTGGTAGCCTTATTAAGCCATGCCGGTTTTGAAGGTTTTGAAGAACAGGACAACCTGGTAAAAGCGTTTATACCCGCGGATAATTTTGATGAGGAAACCCTTTCTTCCATTACAGGGCGGCAGGGTGTTTCCTATCAAAAATCAATTGTGCCCATGCAGAACTGGAATGCCGTGTGGGAATCTTCTTTTGAACCGGTATGTGTGGATGACTTTGTAGCCGTACGTGCAGATTTTCATGCCCCTGTAAGCAATGTGCAGCATGAAATAGTAATTACCCCTAAAATGAGTTTCGGTACCGGGCATCATGCCACTACCTACATGATGATGGATCAAATGCGCCACATTGATTTTTCAGGAAAGAAGGTCTTTGATTTTGGCACCGGTACCGGCATATTGGCCATTCTCGCTGAAAAACTGGGTGCATCTTCAGTATTGGCAATTGATAACGATGAATGGTGCATCAATAATTCACGGGAAAATGTCCATAGCAATCAATGTGAAAATATCCGGGTGGAGCTTGCAGGTAACGTTGCAACAGGTGAAAAATTCGATGTTATACTGGCAAATATCAACAAAAATGTAATACTGGATAACCTAAACGCCCTTTGTGGAAACCTGCAATCCAAAGGTTTTCTGTTACTTAGCGGGCTGTTGGCCGAAGACGAAGCAGACATCTTATATGCAATAGAAAAATTTAATGTGTTGTATAAAGGCTGTTTTTCCCGTGATAAATGGATTTGTATGCTGTTTAATGGCTAATTTTTTCCAGAAAATATTCACACAAAAAGCTGGATTTGCAAACCCGGAACCTTATATTTGTTATCCAGCTTTAACCAATCACCATTGAAAGAACTCCTACTTATCGTATTAGCTTATCTTATTGGGTCAGTTCCCACCTCTGTATGGGTAAGTAAAAGATTTTTTGGAATTGACATCAGGGATTATGGCAGCGGCAATGCCGGCGCCACCAACACTTACCGTGTGCTCGGCTCTAAATGGGGCACATTTGTAATGATTATGGATATGCTGAAGGGCGTTATAGCTACTTCACTATACATTTTTATCCCCTTTTACTTAACCAGCGAGTTGCACCGCACCAACCTGATGATAGGGCTGGGCTTAGCGGCTGTACTTGGCCATATATTTCCTTTATGGGCCAATTTTAAAGGCGGTAAAGGTGTGGCTACACTGTTTGGAATGATCGTTGCGATTCAACCCCTGGTAGCTGTTTGCTGTGTAGGGGTTTTTTTGCTGGTACTTTACCTTACCCGGTTTGTTTCCTTAAGTTCCATCTTATCGGGTATAGCTTTTGCCGTATTTATCCTTTTCATATTTAATGATGATGTAACGCTCTACCGCATATTCTCCATACTGGTAGCGTTAATGGTTATACTCACCCACCAGAAAAACATCAACAGGTTGCTGAATGGCACGGAAAGCAAAGTGCCCATTCTTAAATACCGCGACCGCCGAAGGCAAAAAAGACGTGGTTAATACACACAGCCATTAACACAGAAAAATTCCTCCCCTCTTTCAGTACTCAGTTTTAGGTTGTATTATGCTTAATGTAGCTTCCTAAGCTGAAGTATAATATCATTAAGTTAAGCTGCCAGCCTGAGCCCGCAATAAACGGGTAAAGTGACTTGTACAACCGGTTTCGACAATGCTGCGATAAACTCAGCATGACAATGCTCAACCCGGCATTACAGCCTAAATTTAATAATGTGGGCTGCCGAATAAAGCGGTGCAGTACAAGAGTGCGACGCAAGGGACGCCCAACAGTAGTTCCTGCTGCCGGGTACCAAGACTTTCTTTTTAATCAGATTCCGTTGTACCTGCTACGCCGAATTTTCGTCTTTTGCCTACATCCTTCGTCATTATGCCGATTTGGCCACTACCTGCTTTAAACTAAAAAATAGCTTCAACATCCAAACGGGCATTATTTATTCAATCGCTCCTTATGATGAGAAGCTCTACACTCTTGCTGTTTATTTTTTCCCTTTGTGCCAATACGGGCTTTGCGCAGAGTAATACCACCGGTACTGTTAAAGGCGCTTTGAAAGACACTGCTTCCGGCCAGCTATTAAAAGAAGCTACCATCACCATCCTGAACCAGACGGACTCATCTGTAGTGCTTTACCGGTTAGCCGGCCCTGACGGAAATTTTTCTATTGACAATGTGCCGTTGGGCAATTACCTGCTAATGGTAAGCTTTCAGGGATACGATAATTTTTACCGGCCCTTTGCACTTTCTGCTGAAAAAAATGTTTTTGATGCCGGCAATGTTTACATGCATACTACCGCTAACGATCTGGGCAATGTAACGGTACAGGCGCCACCTATTATTATTAAGAAAGACACTGTTGAGTTTAACGCCGGTATGTTTAAAACCAAACCCAATGCCGTTGCTGAAGACCTTTTGAAAAAGCTGCCGGGTGTGGAAGTGGATAAAGACGGGAATGTAAAAGCGCAGGGCGAACAGGTAAGCCGCATACTGGTGGATGGTAAACGCTTTTTTGGAGATGACCCCAAGATGGCCACCAAAAACCTGCCCCCGGATGTGATTGATAAAATACAGGTTTTTGACGACCTGAGCGACCAAAGCAAATTCACCGGTTTTGATGATGGCAACAGGGTAAAAACCATCAATATTACTACCAAGAAAAACATGCGCAAGGGATATTTTGGCCGTGTTGTTGCGGGGGCAGGCGACAAAGGCTTGTACGATGAAGCTGTTAACCTTAGCCGGTTTAACGGAGACCAACAGATTACTATTATTGGCCAGGCCAATAACACCAACAAACAAAACTTTACCCGGCAGGATATTTTCGGCTCCGGCGGTGGCGGTAACCGGGGCGGCGGTGGCATGCGTGGCAGCGGCGCCGGGGCTTTGCTGCAGAATAACAGCAGCAACGGTATTACCAATACCCTGGCCGGCGGCATTAACTACCGGGACGTGTGGGGGAAAAATACAGACGCTTACGGCAGCTACTTTTACAACAATGTAAAACTGAATACAGAACAGGTTAGCACAATAGAAAACCTGTACCCCGGAGATTCATCACTTTTTAATGACCGTACACAAAAAGGCGAAAACCGCAATATTAACCACCGGCTTAACCTGAACATAGAAACCAAGTTCGATACACTGAATTCCATGATTATCCGACCGAATATTAGCTGGCAGCAGTCAGACAATAACTCAGCTTCTGTTACGTCTGCCACAAGGGGCAAAAGCGTGCCGGTAAGTAATTCAGATGCCCGCACCAGCTCTCATAACAGTGGCTACAATGGCAGTGCCGATATACTTTTCCGCCACAGGTTTGCACAAAAAAAAGGAAGAACAGTTTCGCTGGAGTTGAATTTTGCGGGCAGCGATAAAGACGGTAACGGCACCAATTATTCCACCAATCAATATTTTAACCCGCTGGGCGATTCTACCAGCATTATCAACCAGCAATACCTTTCCCAATCCAACAGCAAGAGTTTTGGCTCTACGTTTTCTTATACAGAGCCCATCAGCAAAAACTCAATGCTGGAGTTGAATTACAATTACTCCCGGAACAAAAACACATCTGCCAAAACCACGTATAGCTATAACCCGCTGGATGATAAGTTCAGCATTATTGATACTCTGCTTACCAATTCGTTCGATAACACTTATACATCTAACAGGGTTACGCTTAACTATCGCCTACAGGCAGAAAAGCTCAACTTCAGCATAGGCTCCGGCGTGCAGTTTGGCAACCTTACCAGCGAAAACCGTTCGAAGGAAATATTTCTCACACAAAAATTCACCAACCTGTATCCTACGGCCAACCTTACATACCGGTTTAACCGCACTACCAACCTGCGCTTTAACTATTCCGGCAGAACGGCCCAACCCAATGTACAGCAATTGCAACCGGTTATTGACAACAGCGACCCGCTTAACATAAGCGTGGGTAACCCTAACCTTAAGCAATCGTTCACCAACTCGTTCAGGTTGCTGTACACCTCGTTTGACAATGTTAAGTTTCGCAACATATTCGCTTCTATTAATGCCAGCTTCATCAATAACAATATCGTTAATTCCACCACTACCATCCTTTCTACTGGTGTAGATACCATAAAGCCGGTAAACCTTAATGGTAATTACAATATATCAGGCTATTTCAACTATGGTTTTCAGCTAAAGAACCCTAAGTCCAACCTTAACTTCGGCACCAATTTTTCGCATAGCCGCGGTGTGGCACTTGTTAGCACTTTAGACAGCGCCAATGCCCAACAAATAAAAACTCAAAATAATGTAACCACCAATTATTCCATTGGCGAAACCATACGCTGGACAACCAACCTGAAAGAAAACTTCGACATGAATTTTTCCGCTTCGCCCACTTATAATATTTCCCGCTATTCTGTACAGCCTGGCCAGAATGCCAATTACTTTACGCTGGGCCTTTCCGCCGAACCTACCTATTACACCAAAAACGGCTGGATACTTTCGTCAGACTTTACCTATACCTATTACGGCAGTGGCTCTTCTGCTTACAGCGCCACCAGCATACCCTTGTGGAATGCCAGTATAGGCAAGCAGTTATTTAAGAATAAACAGGGTGAAATAAAACTGTCCGTTTTTGACCTGCTTAACCAGAATGTAAGCCTTAACAGAACAGTTACGGATAACTATATACAGCAAACACAAACAAAAGTGCTTACCCGTTATGTGTTGCTCACGTTTACGTATAACCTGCGCAACTTCGGCGCTAAACAACAGCAGCGCCAGCGCAGCGATATGCCGCCGGGCATGCGTTTCCGCGGCGATGGGCCAATAGGTATGCCCCCGGGTGGTGGTTTTCCACCTCCGGGCGGGCCGGGCATATAATGTAAAATGCAGTATGCACCCACCCCAAAAGTCCTGGTTTTACCCTTAACGGTTGCACTGTTTCGCCCACTTTCCGGCATGCCATAAGCTATTGCAAGCGCCCGGCAGAACTGCGTTCGCATTTCATTTCTTTTGGGGGTGTCCCTCGTACCTCGGGCCGGGCTTTCCGCTATTACTCCGGCACAAAAGCCCTGCTGCGATGGCCTCACCGGGGTAACCGCTTCAATCCCTCACCCGGAAGACGGAGAGTGGTGAGTGGGGGATTTCGTGAATGGTGAGTGGGGGTATTCCGCTTCGTCATTGTCAGCATTCCTTGTTCCTTGTTCGTTATTCTTTTCGTGAATGATGAGCATGTCCCGGAGGGATTACTTAGAAAAATCTAAAGTGTTGCAAATCAATTACTAACATATCAGGGTCGAACTTTCAGTCGAACCCAAACGAATTTCTCATCTCTCCCTTATAGAACTTTCCAAAGAATAGCATATCAATATAAAGGTACGCTTATTCTACCTTTACCTTACTTATTCATACTCAGACGACATCTAAAATATAATGAAGGTATTTGCAATTTTAATAACTGGAGTTTGTGGATCCTAATGTGAAAATTATCCTCGCTTGATTGTAGAATAGGAATAAAGCAGGCAACAGCATTCAAAAAAGTTATACTTATTAATTCTCTTAATGAAATCCCATCCCGGTTGCTTTCCTACTGCCTACTGTGTTCAACTTGCCGCTCATCATCTCATGACCATTTTTATGTTTCTTAAAACGCTTGCCATTGGCTTGCTGGTTAACATCCACTTTCATGCGAATTGTTCGTGTTAGCTCATTCTCGACTGTGTTGTTAAGGGATTAATCATAAAAAATTTTGGTAAGTTATGTCTGCCAAAAGCTGCTGCAACCATACAGCTATTTAAATCCAGGGATAACGAGCGAGGAATTACTTTGAGGTGCGGTATGGAGCATATGGTTTTCATGGCGACCAATTAAATCGCTATCACTTCATCGTTCAGTTTTAATAGTTTAATTTAATTACAACTTTACATAAGATTAGCCCTGTGTGGGTAACATACTTTATGTGGATCCTGCCTTGCTAAACTTTATAAATCAATCTTGCCACAATATTCTTAATAATCACTTAAGCACGGGGTTACAACGATAGGTGAATTGCTATGTCCGATCAAGCACCAAACTATCGGGTTATTATTTATTTATGTCGAATCCAATTTGTATAGCACGGTATAGAAGAGGACATGTAGAGATGATCTTATGGATTTATATTGCGCAATACCCTTGCTCAATCTTATTATGAATGCAGCCTTTATAACCACTATATATCGCTGAAGAAAATAAAAACAACGATATACAGTGGTTATTGAAAAGATTATTTTTTGTAACTAATTAATTGTTAGTTACTTACAGATGGCAGGCATGTTGCAAATATCTATACTACAAAAAAGCTAATTATGCTAACCGTTAAAGAGGCAAAATGCAACTTAAACCTGGAAGTTCATGACCTATCAATGATTACAGGATGTTCAAAAGAGACATTTCCGGATTATTTATCCGACTATTTTTTTATTGTGTATGTAGCCAACGGTGTGGGGGCATTTAAATATTTTGACCAACAAGTACACCTTTATCCCGGATCTGTTTATTTTTTCTCCCCAGGGCAAATAAATTTTTTGCGACACCTGATTTCCGAAGGAACAGCACTAGCATTTTCTTCCACATTTTTAAGCAGTCAGGACTTAGCATTGACAGCATTGATGACACGTGGGCTGTTCAGCACTTCATATATAAACCTGGTGAAAATTCCAGAGCAGAAACACCAGGAAGTAGAACGCTTGCTTATGCTCATGCATGCAGAGTATTCAGGCATTTCAAGTTTAAAGCAGGAAGTCTTGCATGCATTACTGAGGATATTTCTTGCAGATTTGCTGAAAAAAATCCCACTTGTAAACGCAGATATGTCGGTTACGGCGACTGACGCAGATCTTGCCGCCCGGTTTTTGGAAATGGTACACGCAAATTTTCTTACAATGAAAAAAGTAAGTGAGTATGCAGACAGGCTGTGCATTACGCCCAACTACCTCAGCGCAAAAATCCGTATTGTTACAGGTTATTCAGCAAGATACCACATTCAGCAGCGGATTGTGCAGGAAGCTAAACACCATGTAGGAAATGGCAGCCGCACATTGAAGGAAGTTGCCTATATGTTAGGTTTTGATGACCTGTCCCATTTTAGCAAGTTCTTTAAAAATATCACAGGAATGAACTTTACACATTTTAAAAAATCATCCATGTCGTTATTGAATTAGCCTGTCTTTCCCGCTGTCGTTCGAAGCCAATAACCTTCTTTTGATGCCAAACTTTTTCATTTTGGAATGAAGTGTTGTTGGGGGGAGGCTAAGCAATTCTGCAGCACTGCCAGGGCCCTGAACTTTACCTTTGCATTGTTGCAGTGCACGGAGAATAATATCTTTTTCCATCTGCACCATAGGCTTAATTTCATCTGCCCTTTCACTTGCTCTTCGATCCCGTGAGGGCAGATCGATATGCCGGATAAGTGATTCTTTGCTTAACAGGATAGTCCTTTCCAGCAAGTGCTCTAGCTCCCTTACATTTCCGGGCCAGTCATAATTGGTCATTTGCTTGAGCACAGCCGCGGAAACACCGGTCACATTCCTGCCGGTTATTTTTGAATATCGGCTAATAAAGTGTTCAACCAGCGCAGGAATGTCTTCCGTCCGATCTCTCAACGGGGGCATTTCTATCGGGAAAACATTTAATCTGTAATAAAGATCACTTCTGAAACGCCCCTGCCTCACTTCATTTTCCAAGTTTCTGTTGGTGGCGGAAATGATACGGACATTCACCTTGATCACAGAGCGCCCACCCAGTCGCTCAATTTCTTTTTCCTGTATGGCACGCAGTAGTTTTGCCTGCAACTCCAAAGAAAGTTCACCGATTTCGTCCAGGAAAAGGGTACTGTTATTGGCCAGCTCAAATTTTCCGATACGCCTTTCAAATGCACCTGTAAAGCTTCCGCGCTCATGTCCAAACAATTCGCTTTCCACCAAGTTGGATGGCAAAGCGGCGCAATTTAATTTCACCATCAGCTTTTCTTTTTGCTGAGAGTGGTTGTGTATTGCGCGCGCTACCAGTTCTTTGCCGGTGCCGGTTTCACCCAATATCAGAACACTGGCGCCAGTAGCCGCAACCTGCGAAATTAACTGGTAAACATGTTGCATACCTGTTGCCTGCCCTACCAGTTCAGAATAATTATAAGCCGTACCGATTTCTTCCTGCAGGTAACGGTTTTCCTGTTCCAGTTGCTGTTTATAACGATTGATTTCATTAAACTGTGCTGCGATTTTTTCGTTGCTGATGATATTTGCTATGGCAATGGCGATCTGAGAAGAAATTCCCAGTATCAATTCATCATTTACCTGGTCAGGGGGTGTCAATAAAATGCCTATTTCATTTGCACCAACTTTCAAAGGCACACCTAATATCTTGTCTACACCAATGGATTTCCATAAATCTGCGCCAGGAAACGAGATACGCGCTTCACTCAATAATTCATCAATATTGAAAACAACTGGTGTTGCCGCTTTCAGAACAGCCTCCGCAAGTCCTCCTTTAATAGGAAACCGATTGTTCTTAATTTGTTCAAAGCCAGGTTGGGCAGCATAGCCGGATGCCAAGTCGTATAAAAAATAGCTATGTGTAAGCCTATCGTCATTTATTACCGACAGGATATATTCCTTTATAAAAAATAAATCTTTAAGGTACCTATTGATGGTAGAAGCCAAGCCTTCTTTGTCTTTTACGGCAGCTATATCATAACTAAAGGATAAAAGCAGGGACTTCTCCTTTTCACGGCGTTGTAGTTCTTCCGTTGCAAGAATATTGGATACCGCAATAGATACCTGATAGGCGATGCCTTTAATGATGGAGATATCCTCAGGAGTAAATGTGTGCTTTCTGTCTGAATAAAAATGCAGCACCCCCCATACACCTTTTTCGTTCAACAGGGGTGTGGAGACAGCTTCCTTTAACCCGGCTTCATAATGAATGCGGGCGTATTTGGGAACATGCGCCCTGCTAACAACTTCTTCGTAATCAGATACCGTAGGTTCTTCCTGTTCGATAAAACGGTTGAATATGCCATCATTTACCGCGTAAACAGTGGTAACCAGGTCCTGGTAAGCGGGGTGCACTTTGGATTTTGATGCAGGATCGGTAAGAAATACGCTGAAATTTTGCCCGTCTTCACTGATGGCGGAGATACTGCTGTGGGTAAAATAGAAAAGCTTTTTTAACTCTGAATTGATAAGAGTAAGCAGCTGGTTTTTGTCCCTGATCTTCGCTATCCTGTAACTTACAGCCAACAGCGTTTCTTTTTCATATTCCCTTTTGCGCAAATGCTCACCGGAGAAAATATTGGCAATGGCAACCGACACCTGGCTTGCAACTGCCTTAATAATCTGCAGATGGTTTTGATTGAAGGTCCGTACCCTGTCTGACAGAAAAGTTAGTACGCCAAAGATACCATTATCACCATGCAGCGGTATAGCAGCCAGTTCCCTGATGCCGGCTTGGTAGTGGATGGTGATATAAAACGGCATATTGCCGCCAGGCACCAGTTTTTCAAGGTCAAATACAGTAGGCTCGTCTGACTCAAGCACTTCTTTGAACGGTCCGCTTACAGGATATCTTGTCGCAATCATTGATTGGTAATCAGGATGTGACCGTGACCTGGATGCAGGGTCAAGCAGGAACGCGGAAAAAGTGCTATCCTCCTGATGAATTACGGAAATACTTGAATGGGTAAAGTAAAGCAGCTTGCGCAGTTGGGTATTAATAAGCGCCAGCAGGTCTGCTTTATCACGTATCAATGCCATCTCGTTGCTAATTGAGAGCAGCATTTCTTTTTCCCTTTCCCTTGCCTGCATTTGCACAGCGGTGCGGATATTTATGATGGCTATGGACAACAGCGAAAACACTTCTTCAATAACCTTAAGCATTTCGGGATTGCAACACCTGCTGTCTTCAAAATACAGTACTGCAATTCCGGATACATTATTGCAATCCTCTATCCTGTACAATACAAACCCGGGAGAGGGAGGGCCAGCCTGACGCCCGGCCAGGTGGTACAGCTCATTTAATTCTGCCGGAGAAACATTCGCAATATGGAAGAAAACCGGGGTTTCGGACTGTCGTACAGCTTCAAGCACAAGAGGAATCTCCCGCAAAGATTGGCCAGTTGTTATCCCTGGCGGACATGCGTCATGCAATGTCAATCGTTTATCTTCATGACAATAATTATAAATAGCCATCTGGCCAAAAGGGGCCAGCTTAGAGAAATGATGTTCCATCAATAGCTGTAACTCCTGCTGGCTTTTCACCAGTGTTACCATCCTCCTGATGGCTAAAAGATGAGGATCCGTTGCCATAAAATTCCAATATAACGCTTTTGCTGCTTATTGACACTTGTTTTGTTAAAGGGCATCCCAGTTTGCCGTACCGGCTGTATATTTCTTCTTTCGGAAAGTATAACGCAGCTGACACGCATACGCAGGATTTTTTAATGCTGTTTTGCAGTGTTATGCATGCTAACCTATCTCTTTTTTAAGTCCGAAGCTTTCGCAAAAATGCAAAACGCCAGTGAAAATCCGCTTAATCCTTACTCTGCGCTTATTTGTAACATATCGCAATTCTACCAGGGGCTGAAAAGATGCCATGAAATACCAACCGATGAATGGATTGCGACGCAACGAAGCCGCTACAGGGCTATGCTGCCGGTATCAAAAAGAAACGTACAGTAAAACCTGCAAATAGTAAAATACATTTCGCCTATTTTCCCAGGTGTTGACTGACTATGCCCATTTTTTTTAGTTTGGATGTAAGTATTGCAGGCGAAATGCCAAGTATAGCGGCTGCGCCGTTTGAACCGGAAACGCGGTAATTGCACCAGACCAAAACCTGTAGGATGTGATCCTTCTCCACGTCTTCTAACGTTTTCCAGGACTTATGCTGTGATGAAACTTCTGGCAATTCCAATTCCGTGCGGGGCAGTAGAATGTCATCTATTTCGGAACCGGTGGCAAGTATAACATGCCTTTCTATAATATTTTGAAGTTCCCGTATATTGCCGGGCCAGGTGTAGCCATCCAGTGTGTGCAGTGCCTTTTCAGATAAACCCACTTTTTTGCCAATGGTATCACCATAGTGGCGTGTGAAGGCCTGTGCAAGCGCGGGAATATCTTCTTTCCTCTCTCGCAAAGGAGGTAAGGTAACCGGAAATACCTGGAGACGATAATACAGGTCAAGCCTGAACCTTCCCTCTGCAATTTGCTCTTCCAGTATGCGGTTGGTTGCCGCGACAATACGGATATTCAGGCGTACCGGATCTTTCCCCCCCAACCGGTACAGTTCCTTTTCCTGCAACACCCTTAACAGTTTGGCCTGGGCATCAACAGGCATCTCTGCTATTTCATCGAGGAATATGGTACCACCCTGTGCCTGCTCAAACTTTCCTGTTTTGCGTTCATAAGCGTCTGTAAATGCCCCCTTCTCGCTTCCAAACAACTCCTGTTCTATCAGTTGCGCGGGGATGGCGCCACAGTTGACTTTAACAAATGGCCCGGAATGCCTTGCAGAATGCGCATGTATATAATCTGCCAGGAATTCTTTACCCGTTCCACTCTCTCCTAAAAGCAATACCGAGGTTTCGCTGCCGCAAACCGCATTTATCAGATCCATCACTTTAAGCATTGATGGGCTTTTCAATAATACGTTACCCCCTGTTTTATTTCTTTCGAATAGCGAGCTGCCTGTTTTTTTCGGCAGCTGTTTTACAAATCCCTTCCGATAAAAAGCAATATCAAGTGCAATTAAGACGTCTTTTTCCCGAAATGGTTTTACAATAAAGCCGTAGGGTACGGTAGCTTTTGCCGCTTCCAGAATATCCCTGCTGGAATTGGCGGATATATACACAAAAGGTATATCCAGATCATTGAGCGCAACAGCAAGATCAATACCTGTAAGGTTACCCCTAAGATAGATATCTATCATTACCATATCCGGCTTTTGTTGGGCGATAAGTTGCTCGGCCTGAAAAACGGATCTGGCCACACCGCAAACACCGTAATCATTTTTTTCAAGCATCGTCCGCAAATTACCCGCAACCACCAGTTCGTCTTCCACAATAAGTATTTGATGTTTCATAGGTTCTTTATTTAAGAAGATGACCCAAAAGTTTTATGCTGTTTTTAGAAACCATATTGATAATTTAAGCCCTTTTTCGTTGTTGATGGAAAGCTTTCCTTCCAGCTGGTCAATGAATGTCCTGATGAGCAGCATGCCAAGAGATGGAGATGCATCGATATGAATGCCATCTGGGAGGCCTGGACCGTTGTCTTTAATAACAAGCTGCACCCAACCGGTTTCATCTTCACTGATACTGATCCTGATGCGGCAGCAACTATTACCTGGCAAAGCGTATTTAATCGCATTGGACACCGCTTCGTGGATGATCATGCCCACGGCCACTGCCTGACTGATATCCAGTCGTACAGATTGTGCCTGGATAACCGGCTGCACAAGAGCGTCTGAATCATAACTTTCCCTCAGGTAGCTTACCAGTTCACGCACATATAATTCCATATCAATGCTTGCTGAAGTGCCCGGTTGATATAACTTCTGGTGTAAGAGGGATATAGCCTGCATCCTGCCTGTACTTTCACGGATTGCCTTGATGGCATGCTCATGTTCAAGATAACCGTATTGTGTTTCCAGTAGGCTGATGATAATCTGCAAATTATTTTTTACCCGATGGTGAGCTTCCCGCACCAGACACTCTTTTTCCTTTACCATTTTTTCCAGTGACAGGTTCTTTTGAGATATCTCAGCCTGCTTCCATTTCAGTTCCAGGTTATGCCGCTGCTTGGTACGATACCTGCTGTAAGCCAGTATTAGCAATATTAACAACAAACAACTTGTAACAAGGATGAATTGCCTGATCTGCGTTGCCTGCCTTAACTCACGCCGCTGGTGGCTGGCAATATTTTTCAGGTCGGCTATGTCCTTCCTGTTTTGTTCCGCCTCGTACCTTAACATAAGCTCGTTGAATTGTCTGACTTTTTTATCGTTGAATATCCTGTCTTTGATTTGCTGAAACTGCTGCAGATGTTTAATGGCCGCTGCATAGTCTCCGTTAAGAGAATCTATTTTAAACAGCATCAGATGCATGTCTTTCAAATGTGCCAACGGCACCCTTCCAGGCGAAAAATGGAGGGCTGTATCCAGGTACGCGGCTGCTGTTTTCAGTGCACCTGACTGAAACTTAAAACTACCGAAAGCATAATATGCGCCTGCGGATATCTGGTTTCCAAGGTGTATGTTGCGCTCCACGCTCATCATTTCATTGAAATGCATTGCAGCTTTACCCTGTTGTCGCAAAGCTGAATAACATTCCCCCATCGCTCTTGCCAACAGTTCCTTTTGAACTGGCATTAAAGGATGATAAGTTTTTTTGGCTTCTGTTAATAACTCAAGTGCCAGCCCGGCTTTATGCAAAATCACCATTTGTATAGCCGCCAGGCTCTTTATGCGTATAACCGGTTCTCTGTCCCCTGCCAGTTCGAACGCGCTTGCGGCGCGGGCATACCAGGTTACGCTTTGCGACGGCTCCCCAATCTCACTATATATATCACCGAGGCGTTCATAGACATAAGCAGCATAAGTGGTATCTCTTGTTTGCTCCATGCTTTTCACAGCATTCAACGCGTATGTTAATGCGTTGTCGTAATCGCCCTTGAATATATATATATCGGTTAGCGGCTGATAGCTTTCATGAAAATTCCTGTAACCGGCCTTTTTCTGCAAATCGACAGCACGCAATAATTCTGCTGCTGCCGTATCCAGCTTCCCCTGGCGGCGATAGACTTCTGCCCGTGCCCTTACCGCCCATATTTCTTTATCCGGCATGCCAACTGCATGAAATAATTCAATTGATTTTGTAATGAGTCTGGCTTTCTCATCAAATGTGCTGTCATTATCAGGTATGTTATAGCCATAATCTATCCAAAAAATTCCTTCCAGGTATTTATTTTTTATGCTATTCACCAAATGGATAGCTTGTTCAAATAGCCTCCTCCCTTTTGCCAGGTCTCTTAGTTCAAAGAAATACTTCGCCTGAAAACGCAACGCTTCGGCTTCCCAGCGCACCAATTTCAGTTTACGGCTACACAGAAGTGCTTCTTCAAACATCTGGTTCGTACTGTCATAATCCGTTTTTCCAACGCCGTGCCGGTACATATAATTTTCGCCTGTCAATAATAATGCACGGATATCTGTAACAGATTTTGCCGGGCGGTGCAGCAATGCCGCGGCAGATTTTTGGTCATTTATCTCCAGGTAAGTTTTTAAGAGCAGTATGTCTGATTCGCTTGCCAGCGAATCTTCACCCAGCCGTAGCGCAACACTTTTCGAGCAGATTGAAAAATATTTGGCGCTGTCAATATCAGAGGGAACCGTTCCTATTTTCAGCAGGTACCGCTTGCCAAGATCAAGCCACAGGGGCAGGCGTTGCCGGTCTGTTTTACAGGTCATCAGCTTTTGATCCAGTTCCTGGATAGTTTCTCCGTCAATATGCTGGCTAAAACAAGGTGGAAAGGTTAAGGCAAAAACCGCAATCAGCGAAAGTAGGAATTGTAAGCAGCGCTTTAGATGGCGGTATCCCATATCAGTTATTTTCTCTTTCTTCAAAGTTCTGAACTTGTAATATTATATGGATTAATTTGGCAGAAAAACCTTCATTTATACAAAAAAAGCCTTTATACAGCCATATTTATTTCAGTTATCGTAAAACAGCATTAGTTTGTTCACCACAAACCGTTAAATGTACATTGACGTTGCATGCAACACCTGATAGTTTTGAGTGCCTCTTTCCCATGAAAAAAAGTAATAAGCGATGGAACGGTTTGTATGGAAATTTAAAGAAACAAGTTTTGCCGGTTACCATTGGAGGCCTCAACAATACGACTATGTGGTAATACTGGTACATGGCATTGGGGAATATGCGGGTAGGTACAAGCATGTGGCCGCTTTTTTTAACAGGCAAAACATTGCAGTAACCTCAATAGACCTTTACGGGCATGGATACAGCGATGGACAGCGGGGCGCATCCAAGGGGCTTGTGTTTAGCCTGGAATATCTTTCCGCCTTTATCAACACTTCTATTAAAGAATATAAATGTCCCGCAATCCTTTATGGTCACAGTATGGGCGGCGGATTGGCAGCCGGGTTGCTTTTACGTAAAAAAACCGACATAGCCGCCGCTATTCTAACTTCGCCGGGGCTGGTAGTGGCCCAAATGCCCCGGCTGAAGGAAAAATTACTGTGCATGGCCAATTTTATCGTTCCTAACCTAAGAATTAGCCAGGGTTTCCAGCTTGAGAAAATAACAAGGAACACCGAAGCTGTAAATGCATTTCGCAACGACCCTGCCACCCATGGCATGGTGAGCATCCGGCTGGCTTATGAAATGATCTGCAATGGCCGCTGGTGCATTGCAAATGCCCATCGGTTAAAGCACAAGACCCTCCTTATCCACGGCACTTGCGACCACTTTACCAACATAAATGGCTCACGGGAATTTGCTGCCGGCGCTAACAAGACTGCGCTATCTTTTATTGAATGGCCCGGAGGTTATCATGAATTGCATAATGAGCCGGATGCGGCGGCTTTTTTTGACAGGGTTATACAATGGCTGAAAGAGACAAAGGTTTTACAGGGAGATTAGGTAAACAGTACAGAAAACTGCTTTGTACAATTAAAACATGATTCTGACAATGGTTAACACCTGGGTGCCACAATAATTTTATCCTATGAATTCAGCTAACCAGACCGGGAATATTTTGTGTGTACAGGTTAGGGGCAGACAACTAAGCGCATCTATTGTTGGCGCGGATGGCAGCCCTTTACAGTCATTTGAAGAAGAAACGCTAGACAAAAAGCTTCTGCCGCAAACCTTCATTCAAAAAATGGCGGGCCTGGCTTCTGCAATTGGCAGCTTTGAAGCTGTATCAATTGGTTTCCCAGGATTTATCTGCAATGGGACAATACTTGAACCCGAACTATACCCGTCAAAACACTGGAAGCAGTTTCCGCTTGAAGCTGCCCTTTCAACAAAGCTTTCATGCCCGGTGAGGGTTTGCAATATAACAGATCTCCTGGCCCTATCAATGATTGAAGGAAAGGGATTTGAAGCGGTGCTTCTTCTTGGAAAATTTATTGGGGTAAGTTTTTTTGCTGAAGGGTTGCTCCTGCCTCATTTCAACCTGTCTCTTCATCCACTTAAACGATCGGGCGATTACAAAAGCTGGATCGGTTCCAAGGCGCTGGAAAAAATCGGCATTCCTAAATGGAGCAAACGCGTGGCCGATACAATAAGTATTCTCTCAAATGTTTTCCGTTATGACCAGCTATACCTTACAGGCCCTAACCTGGAATATTTGAAAGATGTGGAAGCCATAAACATATCAAAAATCCGGCAACCGGATTTTCTGATGGGGGGCATAAAACTTTGGAGTATCCAGGTATTCCAGAAGGGCAATCCGATAGAAGAAACAATACATCAAATAGCTTAAGCTTTTATGCAGAAGATTGCCAGCACCAATCGCCGCCTTGCTTTTTACGGCAAGGCTTTTTTATGACTACCGGCATTGCAAAATCTTTTGATATGGAAAATATTATTTCTGAAAGAACAAAAATGCAGGCGACGCAAATGAGTGTTTTGCCTGGAACATTTCAACAAAGGGTATTATCGGTTTGTGTGCAACAATTCGGCAGCCAGCAAAGATTTTTCAGGCTAACAGGCTTCAGCGAAAGGCAATGGTACCGTATAGTAAGGGCTAACTCTAACCCTACACTTCATTCTATTATCATGCTCGCCAGGGCTTTAAACGTACACCCAAAAGAATTGTTCGATTATGATGGCACCGCAAACGAGCCCCTTAACTTCTGATAGATATAAATAACAATCAAAATTAAAAGAAATGCAAGCCCGATGATGATAACACCGCCGGTGATTGCTTTGGAAGCCGACAGCAGCGCCTGGCCCTGCAGGTTGGCAAACACATTCATCGCTCCACCCTGTTGGCGAACAATATCAGAGCCCGCATCAACCTGCGATGCCAGCAGGTTAAAATGGCGCAGCCGTTCTTTGTAAAGCATATCGCCATAAAGTGCGGTAAATACGGCGCTGCTGAGAAAAGACCGGACAATGATCATTATGCCGGCCGCAACAATAACATTTTTAAGATCAAATCCTTTCGTAGTATAAAGCCCAACAGCAATATAAATCAACGCCGTGGCAAAGCCTTTAATAAGCGATGGCACAATAAAATCTTCCTGGGTAAACTGAAGGCCGAAACTGTAGTACATAATAACATGATAAAGTACAAAACCAGCAAAACCTGCAAATATCAGTATGCGTTGATCATAGCCGCGGTAATACCATGTAAAACAACAAACCGCACCCACCAATACGCCGGGAATAAGGTACAGGTTAAGCGATGTATTGCGATGTGCTTCATATTGCAGGATGCTTGCTGAAAAGGCAGACTGCAGCGTGGAAGGGAAAAAGATGCCCATCACAAAAAAATAAAACAATCCCACCAAAAAGGTTTGCTTTCTAAATAAATGCAAATCTACCAATGGCCGCCTTGCATGTACCTCCCGCAGCAGGAAAAGAAAAAAGGACGCAAGTGCAAAACACAGGGTCAGCTTCATCCGGCCTGCATGCAGCCAGTCTTCCACTTTTCCCCACACAACAAAATGGTTCAGTGCCAAAAGAGCGGCAGCCAGCAACGCCAGGCCCGGCCAATCAACGCGGTACAAAGGCAATGCCTTTTTTAGCCGGTGGTTCTCTACAAAAACCAGGCTAAGGATAATGCATAGCACCAGCAGCGAACAGATAACAATATAAGCGTAACGCCAGTTAAAGTAATATGCAAGCCTGGTGGTTGCCCAGGTAACAAAATAAAGGCCTGCAAGAGCGGTAAAATAAATAAACGGATAAAGCCGGGATGTATCCCCTTTCTTACTCCATACAAACATCCAAATCACGTACACCTCCACCATTGCAGACATTTTAATAACACCTATTATAAAACATGCCGCAACCATCAGCAATGGGCTGGCTGTGGTGGCGCATATCGTATTCATGGCCAGCGTTACACCAAGCCCCCATAAAAGCAATGTTTTATTGGTAAAACGCAGCTTCAGGCGCATCTCTATCATAAGGCCAAGGCCCATGCCAATATACATGGCATTATATGCTTCAGTAAAAGGTTCTGTATAAACGCCAAGGCTGCTAAAAGCTTCCGTACTGTTGCCGAGAAAAATACCGTTGGATACCAGTATGGTAAAAAGGAGGATAAACAATACCGGGAGCTTAATATACACTGGCACCCACTTATAAAATAAATCTTTAAGTTCCATCATATCCTGGTTTTATGGGTGTATGTCAAATATTCGCTTCGGTAAAAGATGCCACAATGACACGCAGATGAACCCCGAAGTTTCACGACGACGTAACGATGCCGCTACAAGGCGTTGTTGCCGGCTTCAAAAAAAATAAACGGCCCATTGTTTCTTTTTCAATCTTTTTGGGCCTATAACTTAACCAAACTGCATTGGTTCTCCCGCTCCTATTTTTCATTTTTATGATACCAGCGAGGGGCGCCTTTGGCATCGCCCGTTGCGTCGCATTACGTTTATCGTACGGTATTTCATGGCGGCTTTTCAGACCCGGGCAGACTTGTTTTGCAGTTGCTTCGCCACGGCAGGATGCTTTATTTGTTGCCCGCTGCCGTTACCTCTACATTCATACCTGCAAGCAGTTTAGCTATGTCTTCCAGACGGTTTTCTTCTTTTAAGATTTCTATCTTAACAGGCACACGCTGTTGCACTTTTACGAAGTTGCCGGTGGAATTGTCAACGGGCACCGCGGAATATTTCGAACCGGTTGCTTCCGATATGGCAATGATCCTGCCCTTGAGTTCCTTGCCGTTTAACCCATCTATTTTAAGGTTCATCAATTGCCCTATATGCAGGGCAGTTACCTGTGTTTCGCGGTAGTTGGCTACTATCCATTTCAAATTATTTCTCACCAGAAACAAAAGATTTTGCCCAGGTTGCACCAATTGGCCTTCCTGGATGTTGCGCCTTCCGGTAACGCCATCGTAGGGTGCGGTAATAACAGTATAGGAAAGGCTTAGTGCTGACAGTTGCATGGCCGCATGGGCCCGTTTAATTTCGGCGTCATTTACTTCCACCCTGCGGGATGTTTCACTGGCAGAAAGCCCCACCGTTTTGCGTTGCTCAGTTAACGCCGCAGTTTGTGCCTGTAAAGATTCTAATTCTGTCTTAACCTGGTCAAACTGCTGCTGCGTGGCAGCGCCTTCTTTCAACAGGTTTTCGTAACGGCGAAAATTTTGTTCGGCATTCCATAACCTTGCCTTTGACGCGTTGATGTTTGCATCCGAAACAGTAAGGTTGCTTGATACCGTGCTCACCGCTGAGGTTGTTACCTTCCTTGCGGCTAAAGCAGATAGCCATGCCGCTTCCGCCTGTTCAACCTGCACTTTATATTCCCCATCTTCAATTATTACTAGCGTATCGCCTTTCTTTACCTGCTGGTGTTCCTCAAAGCGCACTTCACGGATGTAGCCCGGTATCCTTGCATTTACCGGGTTAATGTATTGTTCTACCTGTGCATCATTGGTATAAAGGTCCCGGTCCAGGCCAAGATAAATGCGGATGCCCCATACGATGGCTGTTATAAGTGAAATAATCAATAAAGCATTCATAACAAACATCGCTTTTTTGCGGGTCTTACCGCCGTGTTTCGGCTCATTCATATCCGTTGTTTTTTAAAGCGTTCCTATTGCTTTTAGTATGCGCAGGTAAGCGTACACTACATTGATGCGGGCCCCCACCACCCTTAGTTCGGCTTCAATTTTGGTGTTGCCTGCATCTATCAAATCTGTCAGCAGGGAGAGCTGGTTGAAATACTTTTTTTCAGTGATGCGGTAATTTTCCTGTGCGGAAAACAGGTCGTGCTGAAATGTTCCCAGTTCATCGCGGGCCTCCCTGAATTTGGTATGCGCTGTTGTTACATCCAGGCCTACCTGTTGTTTTTCCAGTGTTTGTTTTTCTTCCGAGAGGCGCAATGCAATATACCCCGCTTTTATTTTCCTGCCTGTTTGGTAGAGTGACGAGATATTGTATTTTACACTGATGCCTGCCTGCCATACGTTGTAAAAAATATCCACCGAGGGTATTGTATTAAGGAAAGGCCGTTGAAAATTGCTTCCGGCGAACACAGCCACTTCAGGTAACTTTCCCGATTTGATGATATTGATATTTGTTGCGGCTATTTGTTTTTCCGCACCGGCTATTTTAAGCTCATGGTTTTGCTGCAAAGCAGTTTCCAGGCTCTTTGCAAGCAAGAGATCCCCTGCCGGTGTTTCCAAAAGCGTTGAATCGGGCAGGAACTGCACGCTGTCTGCAAGACCGGTAATTAAACAAAGCTGACTGTTTAAAATAGCCATGTTATTAACAATCTTCCGCTCACTCAATTCAAGATCCGATACTATAAGACGGTTACGGAGTACATCATTTTCTGTTACCATCCCCTGTTTCTGCAATACCAGTATATTGGTAAGCCTTGCTTTTGCCAGTTCAATATTGCTGGCAAAAACTTTTAACTGGTTAGCGGCCCGCAATAAGTCAAGGTAATAGCCAGCCGCAAGGAAACGTATGTCCTGAATATTTTTCTCCAGCGAAAGTGCAGCCACCTGGGTTTCAAGGTCGGCCTTCATTAATTCACCATTCACTTCACCACCTTTAAAAATCAGTTGCGCTGCCAGTACGGAAAGTTGTGTAAACTGATGAGGGATATGCCCTTTCTGATGCTCAGAAAAAGAAGGTGTCCAGATATCCGCGTTACTGATGTAGCCATAAGTTAAGCTGGATGAAAGCTGCGGCAACCGGTATAAGGCGGCCACTTCTTCTTTTTGCCGGGAGAGTGAAAGGCTTGTTTTTGCCAACCGGATGCGTTCACTGCCGTTTTCCACTAATTCAAACAACTGTTCCAGGGTAACAGCCCTTACATGGCTGGTGTCCTGCCCCCAAACCTGCTGGCGCCAAATGAGGCATCCCAACAACATAACTATGCCTGTAACCCTTTTCATGGTCATGCCGTTTGCGGTTTTTCATCAAGCCCTAATTTATAAGCCCGCCGCGCAACCATCAGGTCTATATACTTTTCATAATCCTGGCCCTTTACCTGGTATAGTTTCCATATTTTCTCATGAGAGGAAACCATAAACCGCTCTTCATCCATTGCCTTTACCACCATATCCACCAATTCTTCCGCTTCCAACGCATCTTCCTGCATGGCAGCCACACCAGCCGCCATTGGTGTACGCACGGGGCCGGGGCAAACCACAGTTACCCTTATCCCCCTTTCTTTATAGGTGGCGGCAAGCCACTCCGCAAGGCCGATGGCCGCATGCTTTGTAGTGCTGTAGAGCACCGAATGAAACTCCATCAGCAGCCCGGCGGCAGAGGCTGTGTTTACCAGGTACCCCTCACCCCTTTCTAACATTTGGGGTAATACGTATTTAGCTGCATATACCTGTGACATGACGTTAACATGCCAGGAAAATTCCCATTCCTTTTCTGACGCATCCACTTCACCAAACCTGGCTACTCCGGCGTTGGAAACGAATACGTCAATTCTTCCGAATTGCGCGGTAGCCTTGTCAACGAGGGCTTTCACATCCTCTTCTTTGGCAACATTGGCAATTATCGGCGTGGCGCCTGTTTCCGCTGCCTTTTCAAGGAGCGCTTTCTCATTGATATCTGAAATGATGACAGTGGCGCCATCAGAAATAAACCTTTTTGCCATGGCCAGCCCTATGCCGCTGGCGCCGCCCGTAACAACAATTACTTTGCCTTGTGGTTTCATGCGATTACTCCTTTATTGGTGAATATTTTTTTGCAAGCGTTGAAGGACGGATGATCATGCGCAAGGCCTGGTCGCTGGTAAAAAATGCCACAGCCCAGTTGAAAAGCGTAGTAAGCCTGTTGCGCCTGGTGAGTAAAGAGGCCAGGTGGACAAAGAGCCACATATACCATGCAAACCAGCCTTTGAAATGCCTCCCGGATGGAAGGTCTGTCACGGCCTTGTTTCTCCCGATGATTGCCATACTGCCTTTATCGCGGTAAGCAAAAGGCTTAAGCGGTTTACCCTTCTGCAATGCAGCCAGGTTAATCGCAAGGTTTTTCCCCTGTTGTATAGCTACCTGGGCAAGCTGGGGATGGCCCTTGGGAAATGCTGGTTCATGTAGCTGGATGGAGGCATCGCCAATGGCAAACACATCTTCCAGTCCTTCAACGCTGTTGTAAGGATCGACCATTAAGCGCTTTGACCTTCCATAGCTTGCTTCAGGTATTCCTTCAATCGTTTTTCCCGTAATACCTGCGGCCCATACCAGTGTCGCGGCCTCTATGGTTTCCCCGTTATTGAATAAGATGGTGCCGCCGTCATAATCCTTCACCTGCACGCCAAGCTTAAGCGCCACACCTAATTTTTCCAGTGCATGAAAGGTATCTGCCTGCGATTTTAGACTCATCGGCTTTAATACAGCATCCGAACCATCGGCGAGATAGATAAAAGCTTTACCGGGTTGCCTTTCTATTTCTGCAAAATCTTTTGGAAATACATGGGCACGCATTTCAGACAGCATGCCGGCTACTTCAACACCGGTAGGGCCGGCGCCGGCTATAACTATGGTCAACAGCTTTTCGCGTTCTGCCCGGTCACTGGTAACCGCGGCAAGTTCCACACAGCTTAAAATATGGTTGCGTAATTCCAGCGCATCGTTTACCGTTTTTAATGGCAACGCATTACTGCTTACACGCTCCATCCCAAAAAAATTGGTGGTGCCGCCGGTAGCAATTACCAGATAATCATAATGCAGCACCCCGGTTGATAACACCACTTCGTGCAAATCAGGCAGTACGCGAACAAGCTCTCCCATGTGGAAGCGTACATTACTTTGGTTGCGGAAATGCTTCCTGTACGGATAGCTGATATTGGATGTTTCTAAAAAACCGGTTGCCAACTGGTACAACAGCGGCGGAAAAAAAGAGTAGTTGTTTTTATCAACCAGCGTAATGTGAAACCGATGTTCTTTTAACAGCTCCGAGACAAGGTTAAGCCCCGCAAAGCCCCCACCTACCACTATAATATGTTTACTCATATAATCTTTTTGGTAAGTTTATGTTTATAAATAAAAAGCGGGGTAATAAGCACCGTGAATATGCCGGTAACAGCAATCATTGCCAGCAACACCAGGCGATAGGCAGCCTCACTGTTTTTATCAGTGCTGTAATGGCTTCCGGTAGCTTTTACACAGGCGGCTATGAATATGGCGCAGCCGGCAACAACATATATGGCCCTTCCTGCTTTAACCCGGCGAAGCGTATAGCAGATCAATGCCCCAAGCAACGGTGGGATGCAGGATAAGTAAAATATTGTAAAGGGATTAAAAATCAGGTAGCCCACATCAGCAACACCCGGTGTACCCAGCAGGTAGAACAAAAGAAAGTTAGCCATTACCGCTGCCAGGCCTGCCAGAAGGCCTGAAAGCAGGTAATTGGTGAGCGTGTCTTTTACAGCGTCAGTTGAGGTCATTTTTGTTGATTATTTGTGTTGAAGCCAACCTTGTGATACTATCCATTTCAGGGCATTAATGCCGGGTAGGAAAGTGTGTTCTCCGCCGCGGGTTGCCGTGAAGTCGGGCAAGCCCTTGATCCTCTTGCGTACAGGTTTATCGGGGTAGGCAAAATCATCTGCAATATCCCTGCGGCCCACAATTGGGTCAGTACGAGACCCCTCAGAAATAAAGTCCCCGTCATTCACCCACTGAGATTGCACGAACTCGAATTGCCTGCCGGGGTTTGCATTTATAAAAGCAATGACAATCCCTCTTTCAAAACCATCATCTTCAGCGGCACTTTCCGGCAGCATAGGCCCATAAGCTGCACCACGCCGCAGCAGCCGGTGTAACCGCGCATCTACAATGCCGTCTTTTAACCCATCTCTTGGATTCACCCTCCTGATATGACAACCGAGCGGTGTAATTTTACCGCTAACGTCATTGTCATAGTAGGAAAAATCATTGTTGCGCAACGGGTCGGCCACCAGCGAGGGATTGTCTTTTTCCGGCGACAATGCCAGCGGGCAGCCGCTGCGCCAGCGGCCCATCATCTTTGCCGCTACCCGTTCCCGGCCATCGGCATTATCAGATTGTGCTGCAAGAAATTTCCGGAAGCTCATTACATCCTGTTTTATTTTACGGATGGATATGTAGGTACCGTTTTTCCAAAAGGTTTCAGGCCCGGGGCCTGTAGCTATTCTGCCCAGTTCGTTTTCATATCCCAGGATGAATTCGCCGGCCTTGACCGGTTCGCCCTGGCCCGGCAGCGGTTCGCCACCCTGCCCTTCAATAAATGGCCTGCTAAGTCCATCGGTGTAACCAAAATGTTCCCGGAGATTAGGCGGAACGCCTACATCAAGCCGTGCAAGAAGGGTGATACCGCGCAGTTCCTCAATTGCTTCATGACCAATCCTTAACTTTTCTTCTTTTAACTGTTCATTTCCTGCCATCACCAACAACCCAACATGAAATCCATTATGTCCGTGCGGCATGTCCCAATACGCTGGGTCACTGCTACCGGTATCACCCAGTATCTTATTCCTGGCGGCCATCCCCATTTTAAACTCAACAGGAAAGCCTGCCAGTATCTCTTCAGGAATTCCAATACGCCTTAACCCTTCCCATGTAAATACTATATTGATCCAGGCATTTTCCCTGGGCGATTCCCAATCCGCCGCTGTAGTTACCTGTGGCGCCAGCCTTGCTATAAGCGTTCTTGCAGCCTCTGCATCTTCTATGCTAAAGAGCACATAAGAACCGAAATAAGGCATCGGCCTGTTCCTCAAAACAGTCCCCTGTATATCGTGTAGTTCTAATTGCATGTATTTTAGTTAGTTGGCTGCATCCAGTAAATCATTCAGGGCCTTGCTAAGTTTTTCCATCCTAAGGATATCTTTTACAGAAGAGTTGGGAGCGCCAACAAAGAAGAACTCGGCCTGGATAAACCTTTCCAGCACCCATTCAGGAAATGCCGGCGAGTGTATTCCGGGGTAGTCTTCCAGTACACCATCGGCAAGTCCGTCCAGCCATTCGCCTGCATATGTTGCTATATCCTGCAGGTAAGGTTTAAAATCACCATCATACACCAGCGATAGAATGTAACGGGTATCATTGTCGAATAGCGTGATCCTGAAGTCTTGGATAGAACCCACTTTGCCTTCATAGTAACCTGCTTCTGCCTGAAATTGTGGAAGGCGTTTACGAAAAAGTTCCGCGCCTCCCGGCGCAAATTGCCCTATCATGGTTAGCTCGCCTCTTTTTCCAATTCTTAAACCTGGCCCGTCTGGTTGGGTAGTTACATGCTGACTGAATTTTGTGAACTCATTTTCCAAGATTTTAGTTGCTTCCATTGTTTGATGATTTAAATGTTTAAGCGTTAGCAGCTGCTTAATTTAGTTTTGAAGATTTTGCATAAACCTTCAGCAGCCATTATAACTGAACGATGAAGTGATTGCGGCGCAATCCAGAAGTTTCGGGACCATAAAAAACCACTGCGGGTACCCAAATAAACGTTTTAAATAGCTTTTAAGAGTTACCCGAAGAGAAAGGACATTTGCGCCAGCCGCCAGACCGGTGTGCGGCAGAAACTTCGTAAACACCGCGCCTTATCTGAAGAATCGGGTCGTCAGTAGGTTCTATGCCATCGGTAAGCATACTGGGATCATGGTTCATTACTTTATCCCCAATCTCCTCTTCAGACGCAGATGCAAAAAGGGTAAGCCTGCCAATAATTACCCGTTTACGATCCGCAGGCCACAGCGCAGTAGCATCATTGAGCGGATCTCCGGTTTCGGCAAGTTCAAGTTCAAGATCAAACTGCACAGGACTGTGCGCCAGCCGTTCTGCAAGTTCAGTATAAAGTATATCTTCTGCCTGCGCCGCCAGTATTTCCGGAGATTGGCCTTTAACGCCCAGGCAGGGCTTCCAGTGGCATCGCACAGCAGTTGCTTTTCCATCCGCGCTGATGTAATAAAACGCATGCACCGCATTAAACTCTGTGTGGGCAAAGCTTACAGGCGCCAGGCTTTCAGAACGCATCTTAAAAACCGCGCCGCTATTGGGGTTGGCTGCAAAAAACTGCAGCAGGCCTTCCCTGTTAACCGGGCCTCCCGGTTCTTTGGGCAGCCCGGCTTCCAGTAACTCCATAAACTGTTCAACTGTTTTTGCAATGAATAATTTTTGGCTAAGCATTACCAAGTTGGTAACACAGCCATCCGGCAGGTAAAAACGGGTGGCCATGCCAACAGTTGAACTGAAATGCGCATACGGATCGCCTCCCCCTTTGGAGAAACGCACTGTTACCGGTATCTCATCACCCTGCATGTGCACCGCCCTGGTATATTGCCTGGCAGCTTCATTGGCCTTGAATACCCCGCGGTAAAACCTGCCGTCTGCATGCAGCGACCGATACCCCGGAAAGTAGCCAAGTATCTTTCCTATCTTTTCTACAATTTCGCCGGAATGGATGTATTGGCTTTGTTGTGACATGTGTATGATATTTTGTTAGATGACCAGCACAAACCTCCTTCTTTTAAAGGGGGCAGGCAATGGCAAAAGCAACAAAAAAAATGTATAAACCAGTTATTAAACCCAGGCATTAACTAGCCATTAATGTATCTGCGGTCATTTATACATCACAAGCGTTGATTTATCAATGGCGGCTGCAGGTGTTGGCATATAGCTTTACGTTATTACAGTTGGTTTGGGTGAACTTTGAGGCGGCTTCATTTCAATGAGCGGCCTCTTTTTCTTTGAAATAGTTTTGCCGCCAGGTAATGGCTCAACCACGCACTTCCCACACCAACCGCAGCGCCTGCCAACACATCGGAAGGATAATGTACGCCCAAGTACATCCGTGAATAACCAACTGCTGCAGCATACGCTAATGCCGGGGCAGCTATATACCATTTTCTATACTCCAGCGCAATACCGGTTGCAGTGGCGAATGCCAGCGAGGTATGCCCGGAAGGCATGGACCGATGATCATAATTTGGCTTGTATGGATGGATGATGCCGGGATATGATTCATAAGGCCTTTTTCTTCTTATCAATGTTTTAAGGGTATGCGTTACGGCGCCGGATATAAGTATTGTGCCTGTAAGTTGCCATGCATTCCTCTTCAAATCTTTGTCTTTAGCCAGAACTCCGCAGATGTACATACCTGCAGGCAGTGAATAGGACGCCATATAAACAGACGGCGAAACAACTTGCCAAAAACCGCTTGAAGGGGTTTTTGGATTGATATGGTTGAGCAAATCAATATCCGGGTTTTGCGCTGCCGCGTTAAAGTGGCAAGTTGCTGCAAAACAGAGAAAAAGAATGCCTCGGCGGATAAACAGGAGCGGGCTCATAAATTGTACCTTTTTATACAAAACTGTAACTGGCAGTTTTTATATCCAATGGCAATACAAAGGCAATACATGTCTCAATAAGATTATTTTGGTTAACTGCAAAATGCGCATCTGCCCGCGGAAAATTAGCCAGGAAGAATTTTTGGGGCTTTCATCTGCATTATTTCAATGTAGCTCAGTTCCGGCTTTTCGCTGCAAGTACTCACCACTCGTTCCTCGTGGTTGCGGGCTTTCCGCTTCAATCCGGCAGCCAGCCGGTTGTACGAACTTATCTCTCCGGGGAGCCTTAAGGGTCATACCTGAAATCAAGGAGAGGATACATTTCAAATCTTCGCTTCAATAAAAGCCAAATAGAATTGTTGCAGATGAACGTAATGCGACGCAACGAAGCTGCTACAAGGTGTTGCTGCCGGTTAAAAAGTTAAAGACGGGATATTGCACGTGCTGAATTAACCGGGCAGGTGCACATTTTTGCGATGGGGCGTTATGAAAAGTTTTAGCATGGATATATACTATTTAATCCTTCATACTTCCATTGCCGGCCAAAGCCGCTATTGATAGTTTTGATGGTGGAAATGCATCCTCATGTTTATTAAGCAACCATTCACAACATTATCTATTGCCGCCATTATTTTTTTCATGCTGCCTGTGGCGCCCGGTGCAGGGGCGCAGGATAGCATATCTGTTGCTGTACACCCTGCGTATGGCAAGGCGGGGGCTTTTCACAGGCTGCTGCTTGGTGAAAATTACCGGCGGGAATGGTCAATGAACATCCGGTTGCCGGTCTTGCAACTTTCCAAATTTCATGGAGGGCTAAGGCCGGTTCAACTGGGCGGGGGCATGCAATCCAAATCTTTGCGGCTTGTTGACAGCAGCGGATTTGAATGGGTGATGCGCAGCATTGAAAAAGTGCCGGATCTTATAATACCTCAAAATCTCCGGGAAACTTTTGCACAAGACCTGGTGGATGATGCCACCAGCGAGCAGCACCCATTTGCGGCCCAGCTTGTTCCACCAGTTGCTGAAGCATTAAAGATCCCCCACAGCCATCCGTATATTGTTTATGTTGGAGCCGATACCGCATTGGGCAAATACGCAGGAATTTTTGAGCATACTGTGGTTTTGCTCGAGGAAAGGTCGCCTTACCGGGATTCTGAAAACAGCAGCCATGTTATTGAAAAGCTTGTTCATAGCAACATGTACACCATTGATGGGCCGGTATTTTTAAAAGCCCGCATGTTGGACCTTTTTTTTGCGGATTGGGACCGCCATGAAGACCAGTGGAGGTGGCATCAAACACAACAAGGCAACCGTTCCATCTTTGTTCCCATCCCCCGCGACCGGGACCAGGTCATCAGCGTTACCCAAGGCCTGTTGCCAGGATTAATCAAAGGCATTTATACTATGCCGAGGGTTCCCGGCTTTAGCGGGGAGATAAAAAAGCCAGCCCATTACTTATTTAAATCAGGATTTCTCAACGCCTATCCCGCAATGCACCTGTCAAAAGCAATATGGGACAGCCTTGTTCTTGATTTTGTGATGACGGTAAGCGATTCAGTAATAGAAAAAAGCATATTGAGCCTTCCACCAGAGGTCTATCAGTTACGGCACGATGAATTTTTTAAACGGTTGGTTCGGCGGAGAACAGAACTGCCAGCCGCCATGGATGCATATTACAACCTGATTAGTAAAATTGAAGACATCCGTTTATCAAATGGAAGAGAAAAAATCATTATTGGCGATTCGGCAAGGGGAACGCGAGTTACTGTATCCAGTTTGGAAGACAGTATTGTTTTAATGGACAAATATTATGATGCTTCCCTGACAAAAGAATTACGCATATATGCCGGGTCTGGTGAAGACAATATCGTATTGAAAAGAGAAAACGGGGTAAAAAAAATCAGGATAATCAATGACAAAGGCTCAAAAAATATCCTGATGAGCGGCCCCGCCCGTGGCGTTTTGCTGTATGGCCCAAAGCAAAGGATCAACTTATACCATAGCGATTCCAAGGGGCCTTTGCCTGGCCTGCGCCCAAGACCAGATACTGGCTTTGTGCCGGTAAATCTGTATAACCTTACGTATCCGCTCCTGACCATTGGCGCAAATGCTGATGACGGCTTTTTACTGGGGGCCGGCTTCCGTTACTCACGACAACATGGTTTTATGAAGTTCCCTTACTCCTCCCTCCACCAACTATTGCTTACCCATTCTTTTTCCACCAGTGCGTTCAAGTTAAATTACCATGCAGAATGGATACATGCCGTTGGACATGGGGATCTTTTTGTTGATGCAAGGATAGATGCGCCTAATAATACGCTTAATTATTTTGGCAGGGGCAACGAGACCATGTATTACAGGGATTCAGGGCTCTATTATTACAGAACCCGCTTCAGTTACTACCAGTTCTCTTCCGGTATAAGGTGGAAAAACAGGAAGTGGCTGCTATCAGTTGCCCCTTCCCTGCAATATTATCATGATGGGGCCGAAAATAATAATGGAAAGCTTATTTCCGAAGCAGCGAAAGTGGGGTCTTATGACAGCCTGACGATTGCGGGAAGCAAAGTGCATGCCGGGCTGGCATTCAAAGCGGGATATGATACACGCAATAATGTGTTGCTTCCATCTTCCGGCACATATACATCTGTAGGCTTAGTTTTAAATAAGGGCTTGGGGAAGTATGCAGAAAACTATGGCCAGGCGAAAGCTGAATTTACTGTGCATCAGTCATTTAACAGCAATGGAACAATTGTAGCCAGCAACAGGGTTGGCGCTGCTGTTTCTTTTGGAAAAACAGCATTCTATCAATCCGCCTTCCTGGGGGGACAGGGCAACTTACTTGGTTACCGGCAATACCGGTTCGCAGGCGAGCATGTCCTGTACAACAATACGGAGCTAAGGTGCAGACTTGCCCAGGTTAGCAGTTATATCTTTCCGGGAGAGTTGGGTGTTATTGCTCTTTTTGACATTGGCCGCGTATGGGATGAGGTAGGGCCATCTTCCTCAAAATGGCATATGGGACAGGGAGGCGGATTTTATTATATTCCGGCAGGCCTCGTTACACTGAGATTAATTGCCGGGCACTCTGATGAAGGATGGTACCCTTATTTAAGTGCCGGGGTACGGTTCTAAACTTGGGCTATGGAGCATCAAAATACCATCATTGCATCAGCCGGCTCCCAAGACGGATGGGACGCCATCGAAAAATGTTGGCCCGCTCTTCATTTTTCATCGCAGGCTTTTGAGAAATTCCTGCAAAGCCGCATGAACAGTAAAGAAGGGGTGCTTAAAAGCTTTTATGAGCTATTGCACCGCTTATCATTAGAAAACAAGGACCGCGTTTTTGACCTGGCAGAGGAAGTTTTTTGTCTGGCGGATGAGAACAAACATGTTGTTGCCAGGTGCTACCTGGCTTCTTTTTCTGATGCCGATACCGGGAATTTTAAAAGCTATTGCGTTGAAAAAGGCGGGTCACATGCAAGGCACCCTTTGGAGAAGGCCATCAACCATGCACTATGTTCATATAAAGCGAAATGGGAAATTATTTTTTACCGAAAGGTTTGGGAAGAATTTGCCGGACCGGATGCCCCGTTTCATTTAGATTTTTCACTGCAGGTTGAAACTGAACCAGGGCGGTGGCATTATTGGGCTATTGAAAGCGACAGCAGGTTTGTTGAAGTAACTACAACCTTCAATTTGCAGGAATGCGCAAGGGTGCTTGAGGAGGCGGACGGCCAGTCGCCTGACCAGCAAAGCCTGCTTGCCTACCTGCGGCAACACTTGCCTTTGCACTTGTTTTGCTTTGAAGGTTTTTTTGTTTGTACAGCAAAGGACATTACCGTGGGGCAGTTAATAAGATTAATTATCAATGAGGCCCTGGCGAGTGACGGCCATGATAAGTCAGATACCTGGAAGACAATGCTCGACTTGCTTGAAATGGCAACCTCGGAAGACAGCATGCACTATGGATTTTATCCAATGCTGCGTTTGAATGAGCGGTTCATGTTCGAAGATCCCGCCCAAGCAGAAGTCAGGTTGCCATCCGCATGGGTCAACCAGGAGCAGCAGCAGGAACTTTATAATTTCCTGGAACAGGTTTTTCGGCATGAACCAAGAATAATATGGTTGAAAAGCATTGCGGAGAAATCATGGAAGTACCCCTATCTTAAAAACCTTGAGGACAAAGGAATCCAATCCTATATGCTAGTACCGGTAAATCATTCAGGTGTATTTGTTGGCGCCCTGGAAGTCTTCACTGCCGCTCCGGATGCGTTAGCAAAAACCATATTGCTAAAGCTTGAGCCTTGCCTCCCCTTATTAGGCATACTCTTTAAAACGGCTGTCAGCCGATTCCAGGAACGTGTTGAGCACGTCATCAAAGAACAATATACCTCCCTTCAGCCGGCTGTGCAATGGCGCTTTTATGAAGCGGCGCTCAATTATATTAAAGCAGGCGGGAAACAAGAGGTAGAAGACATTTATTTTGAGCGGGTATATCCGCTCTATGGTGCGATAGACGTAAGAAATTCCACCGTTAACAGGAACAACGCTTTGCGTGATGATTACCTTGTACAGCTAAATGCGCTGACAGGGCTGCTTCGCAGGTTGCACCAGTCAGTGCCATTAGTCTTGCTCAACGAAAAAAAGTTTCTGTGTGAACAATGGATAAGCATTCTTGAAAATAACAGCGATGTACTGCAGACCGGGGAACTGGCTTATTTTCTTGAAAATGCCATTCCCATGTTTTTGCAAAGTTTTGCTTCGGCATACCCTGAGCAATGCGCCATTATCGAAAAATTCCTTAATGACCTCCGCGACGCAACCTGCGAACGCTTTACCGGCCACCAGCGGAAACTTGAACGCTCAATGAACACCGTTATCGGCTGTATCAACAGATATGTGGACCTGCTTAAAGGGGGCACTTCGGCAGACTTTCCATGTTTTTTTGAAAAGTTCAGAACCGATGGAGTTGAATATGATGTGTATATCGGCTCGTCTATCGCTCCGGGTAGGGCTTTCTACCCGTTATTCATTCAAAACCTGCGCCTGCGGCAACTGATGAATATGGTTGATATTGTAACGGCTGTAAGGTTGTTAAAAGACAGCCTTGAGGTTGACATTGAGACAACACAGTTAATCTTTGTACATGCTTATCAAATTGATATCAGTTTCCGCAAAGACGAAAAAAGGTTTGATGTTGAGGGGGCATATAACATCAGGTACCATATCCTTAAAAAACGAATAGACAAGGCGGTTTTGAAAGGTACAGGAGAGCGGCTTACTTTACCGGGAAAAATTGCCATCGTATATTTTACTCAAAAAGACCTGGAAGACTTTCTGGTGCACATCCGTTACCTGCAGCAGGAAGAAAAGATAGTACCTGACATTGAATATCTGAACCTGGAAGATATGCAGGGGGTAACGGGGCTAAAAGCCATCCGCATCACGGTTGCCAACCCCTGATTTATCCCGCAGAAACATTTTGTACAAGTGCCGCTATAACAAATGCCACAACAGCGCCAACAAGCCCCCACATAAAGATGTTGTATGCCAGCCTCAGGTAGCGGTATTTGCGCCCTATGGCAGCGCCCTGGTGATAGATGTCCAGAATAATCGCGTGGTAAATATGACTTTTCTCATCAAACATGGTTAGCATGCCCTTGATATATTCTTCCGGCTGCATGTTATAGTAATTGCCAAAGAACAGCAGGTTTGTTTTTTGCTTCTCTACATCTTCTTTGCTGAACCTTCCTTTGGAAACAGTTGGTCTTGTGGTAATGATTGCAAGTACGATGGTCACCAGGCTGACCGCCAGCAGCAGAAAAGTTGGCAGGGCAAGATATGGGTTCTCCCCAAGTTTTCTAAGCACCAGGGTAATAATGGCGGAAAGGATAATTGAGTTAACGGTTATCAGGATGTGCGCCTTGTTATCTGCCAGGCTGCTTAAACGCTGATTGCTTTGAGAAGCTATTTTTACGGCAGTCTCAATGCTTCTCTCGGCACGGGCCGGGTCTCTTGCATAAGACTTGCCTTTTTCCAATTGATCCGGTTGTTTAAGGCCTGCAAGAAGTTTCAATTGAGTAATGTTCTCCTGCTTTTTGTCTTCCAGGTTCAGTTTTGCGTAGACAGTGTAGAACTGATGAGACAACATAAACTGAACGGTGTCTCTATACCATTCTTCTTTTTCAACCAGCATATTTTTTGTAAGGCAAACTTCCCTGCGCAGCAATTCTGTTTTCTCCATGAACGATTTCTTACCCAAATGGAAGCTGTCCGCATCAAGCAGTATTTCTTCCAATTCATTTTCGGGAGGGCCACTCCTCGCTGTCACCATAATAAGCTCACTGATTTTACTTACAAGGGGCTCTCTGAAGCCCTCAGCCTCTAGGTAGGCTTGCGCAATTGACGAACTGATTTTTTCATGCCCTTTCCTTTCATGAAGGTAACCGGTATCATGAAACCATGCAGCCGCCATCACGATAAAATATTCTTCTTCCGGCATATTACGGCTTAACAATATTTTTTCAGCAGCGCGGGCTACATAGGAGGTATGGTTAAAATCATGGTAGACTAACTCCGTATGAGAGTGGGCGGTGAAATATTCCTCTACATATCTTTCAATCTTCCTGAAATATTTTTGATAGCTCATTTGTACTAATGCGGCATTTACAAATACAAAATTGAATGTTGTCAGATATTCCGGCAATGTAAAAATCAATTTAAAGATTGTATAAATAAGAGTGGTTAGAACTGTTTATTTATATAAGTTGTACAGGGTTAGTGGAAATATTAGAGATGAAGGGACAGTAGGACTTTCGGTAAGCCAAAATAACAGGCGTTTGACCTGGATACAATGCTATGTGGTGATGAGTTACTAAAACATACAGAAACGGCCTTTGAAATAAAAGCCATGTTACAGATAAGCCCGGTTCCAGAAAAGGCGTTATATTATGCTTCTCCTATTAAAAATGGACAGAAGGAATTGGTGAGGCTGGTAGCGTCTCTCTGAATCCACACTTGTAGAACAAACAGTTCAAAAGCAAGCGAAGTTACGCCCGCTGCCCGCTAACCAAAAGCTTACGGCATAAACACATCATCCCACCCCACAGCAGCCATCCTTTATTCCGTTTCCTTTTGGTGTTTTCAGCCATCCCACAGCCGTCATTCAAATGCTTTCTTTTTTACTGTTTTTTCTTTTACAAGCAGATTGTTTTTTAAGAA
>NZ_VVIP01000066.1 GCF_009650435.1 Foetidibacter luteolus | reverse complement strand
TTACTCCGGCACAAGGCCATGCTGCGATGGCCTCACCGGGGTAACCGCTTCAATCCCTCACCCAAAGGTGCAACAGGCTGCTTCTTTTGCAGGCAGGCAGATGATTGAATTACGATTTACGAAGTACAAAGTACCTGGGTGCGACAGGCTTTTTTGCAGGCAGGCACTATACATACCAAAGAAAAAGACAACTCCCTTTGGGGATGCAGCAGGTTGTAGTTATGTTTCGTGAAAAACTTACAGCAGGTGGCCCCTTTGTATAATACCGCCCCCTATTACATCGTCGCCATCATAAAAAACGGCGCTCTGGCCGGGTGCTATGCTTTTTACACTCTCGTAAAAACGGGCACGTATGCCGCCGCCATCAGCATTGTAGAGGTTACTTAATGCACCTTTGTCTTTATAGCGAATTTTTGTAAATGCTTCCATCCCATCCGTTATGCCATCGTACTTAACCCAGTTAAGCTTTCCTACCATCATATCATTCTGTTCAAGATCGGCTTCATCGCCCAGAACAACGGTATTTGTATCCGGGTGTATGGCCGTAACATAAGCAGGCTTGCCCAGTGCTATATCCAGCCCTTTTCTCTGGCCTACAGTATAAAAAGGATAGCCTTTGTGCTGGCCCAGTTTCTTGCCCGCCTTATCCACAAACCAGCCGCCCGCAACAGAAGCTTCCAGCCCATCTACCCGGCGTTTTAAAAAGCCGCGGTAATCATTATCAGGCACAAAGCAAATTTCGTAGCTCTCACTTTTTTTAGCCAGTTCGGGGTAGCCGTAATCCAGCGCCATCTGCCTTATTTGTGTTTTGCGGTAAATACCCAGCGGCATAATGGTGCGGCTCAACAGTTCCTGGTCAAGCCCCCACAGTACATAGCTCTGGTCTTTCAGTTCATCCACAGCCTTGCTTAACATGTAACGGCCGTTATCAGCCCTGGAAACCTTGGCATAATGCCCGGTAGCTATATAATCGCAACCAAGCGCATTGGCCCTTTTAAGCAAAGCCCGCCACTTAATGTGCGTATTGCACATAACGCAGGGGTTGGGCGTACGGCCAGCCATATATTCTTCTACAAAATTTTCGATAACAAAATCGCCAAATTCCTCGCGTATGTCCAGTATAAAATGCGGAAAGCCATGCTGCACAGCAGCCTGCCGGGCGTCGTTAAAACTGTCAATGTTACAGCAGCCTGTTTCTTTGTGCCCACCGCCACTGGTGGCATAATCCCATGTTTTCATGGTAATGCCCACTACTTCGTAGCCCTCATCATTCAGCATGAGAGCCGTAACGGTACTGTCAATACCGCCACTCATTGCTACCAAAACCTTTCCTTTACGGCTCATAAAAAAAATTTGCGCAAAGATAACTCATAGCTATGAGCAATGAGCTGTTAGCTGTGAGTATGGTTTTCGGTTTGGGGAATATTTAAGGTATACCAGTTGCCTCTACAGGTTGCCGGGTTGGCGCTGTACAGGGAAAACTACCCTGCGGGAAAAGCTCAACAGCAAATCCAGACGCTAAGTGTGCGACGCAACGGAAGCCTCATACGTGTTCCTGCCGCCGGGCCCATAAAAAAAATAATTTTGCGAAGCAAAACCATCCTGTTAGCTAAGAAGGATAAAAATAATAGAAGTAGCGGTTTTTTGCCCCAAAACCCCTACTTTTGCGCTCCATTTCCCGTAAGGCTCTACAAGTTCCCGCATGTGGCGGGGCGCCAGCAGGGAGTAATCTTACAGATTATACAATGCCAAAAGTAAAAACAAACTCCAGCGCCAAGAAGCGCTTTAAGGTGACAGGCACAGGCGAGATCACCTTCCAGAAAGCTTTTAAACGACACATCTTAACCAAGAAATCTAACAAACGCAAACGCAGCCTTCGCAAAAAAGGTGTGGTTGGCGATACCAACAAAGATTTCGTTATGCGTTTACTTCGTTTAAAATAAAGCAACCGCCACAAGTAATTAAACAAATTTTAAAACTTAGCTGGTGGTTCTTATTATCGTGCTTCCGGCTTCAAACTTATAATTATGCCACGTTCAAAAAATGCCGTAGCATCCAGGGCAAGAAGAAAAAGGGTGCTTAAAGCCGCCAAAGGCTTTTACGGTAAACGTAAAAATGTATATACCGTTGCCAAAAACGTTGTTGAAAAAGGCCAAACCTACGCTTACGTAGGCCGCAAACTGAAAAAACGCGAATACCGCCAGTTGTGGATTGCCCGTATTAACGCCGCAGTAAGAGAAGAAGGCTTAACCTACAGCGAGTTTATTAACAAGCTGAACGTTAAAGGCCTTGAGCTTAACCGCAAAGTTCTGGCAGATTTGGCCATGAACGAGCCAGCCAGCTTTAAAGCGTTGGTAGCGTCTGTTAAATAATTATTATCAGCCTATTATAAAAGAAACCGGCACAAGCATTTGTGGCCGGTTTTTTTTATTTGGCGAGTTGTTCAAAAAACTATTTTTGCGTCCTAAAAATCTTTGTTCACAATTTTATCTAACCCAAAAGGATGAACAATACTTACACCGGGCTGGTGAAGCAAACTTTCCACTTTCCGCAGGAAGGGTTTAACGTTAACGATAACGGCTATCTTGAATTTAACGGGCTTGACCTCCAGGCGCTGATTAAGAAATATGGAACGCCTATGAAGCTAACTTATCTGCCCAAGATTGGCATGCAGATAAACAAAGCCAAAAAGCTGTTTGACAACGCTTTTAAAAAACATAAATACGAGGGTAAGTATTTTTACTGCTACTGCACCAAGAGTTCGCACTTTTCCTTTGTGGTGGAGGAAGCGCTTAAACACGATATACACCTGGAAACATCTTATGCATACGATATTGAGATTATTAACAGGCTGTATGAGAAAAAGAAAATAACCAAGGATATCTTCATCATCTGCAACGGTTATAAGCAAAAAAGCTACACTTCCCGTATTGCCAGGTTAATTAATACCGGTTTTAAGAATGTAATACCGGTGCTTGACAATATTGAAGAACTGCAGGCATACAAGCGCAGCGTAAAACAGCCCTTTAAACTGGGCATACGCGTAGCGGCCGAAGAGGAGCCTAACTTTCCTTTTTATACATCCAGGCTGGGCATACGGGCTAAAGACATACTGGAATTTTACGTTGACCAGATTGAAGGCTACGAGGATAAGTTTCAGTTAAAGATGCTCCATATATTTTTGAATAAGGGCATAAAAGACGATATCTACTACTGGAGTGAGCTAAACAAGATTATTAACCTGTATTGCCAGCTAAAAAAAATTTGCCCGGAACTGGATTCCATCAATATCGGCGGCGGCTTCCCCATCAAACATTCGCTGGGTTTTGAGTACGACTACCAGTTTATGATCAATGAGATTGTGGGAAACATCAAAAAAACCTGCAAAAGGTTAAAAGTGCCCATGCCTAATATTTACACCGAATTCGGCAGCTTTACCGTTGGCGAAAGCATGGCGCATATTTACAGCGTTACCGGCCAGAAAGTGCAGAACGACCGTGAGATATGGTACATGATTGATTCTTCCTTCATCACCACCCTGCCCGATACCTGGGGCATTGGCGAAAAATTCCTGCTGTTGCCTATCAACAAATGGGATAATGAATACCAGCGTGTGGTTTTGGGCGGCATTACCTGCGACAGCCACGATTACTACGATTCTGAAGAACACATTAATGAAGTGTTTCTGCCCAAGCTAACCTCGGTAAATGACCGGGCGGCAAATATTAAGCTGAAAGACAAGGATGAAGAAAAAACGGCCGAAAAAGAAGAACCGTTGGTGGTAGGCTTCTTTCATACCGGTGCTTACCAGGACCAGATTAGCGGCTACGGTGGAATTAAGCATTGCCTGATACCATCACCCAAACACATTATTGTGGAAAAAGACAAAAACGGCAAGCTGGTTGACTGGGTATATGCCAAAGAGCAAAGCGCCCAGAGCATGCTGAAAATATTGGGCTACCTGTAGAAAAGGTAGCAGGTTAACAGCTATTTTTTACGGCGGTTTTGACAGACATTTTTTCAATATTCTGTCAAAACCGCCGTGCTTATTAAATGAATTGGTCACCGAGCCGGTGCGTGAAGACCCGCACCAGGATGAGCTCCCGTAGTGTGTTACATACAGTATCCCCAAATGTTCATACATATCCTAATGCGCACATAAAAACGTAATGCCCGCGCCAGGGATTGAAGCGGATACCCCGGTGAAGCTTTGTGCGTTGGCCCTGTGCCGGAGTATGAGCGGAAAGCCCGGTGCCTTCGGCAGGCGCCCAGATTATTATCCCCCTGGCGGCAACATGCCGGTTTTCTCTCTGCCATTTTTTCACCTCTGCCCCTCGTGGCATAATGATTGTCGAAGGAAACCAGTAAAAGTTTGAATACTAACCTTAAAGGAAATCAATTATATGGGAAAGATTATAGGAATTGACTTAGGAACTACTAACAGTTGCGTGGCCGTTATGGAAGGTAACGAGCCGGTGGTTATTGCGAACGACGAAGGCCGCCGCACCACCCCTTCTGTAGTAGCTTTTCTTAAAAATGGCGAACGTAAAGTGGGCGACCCCGCCAAACGCCAGGCTATTACCAACCCTCATAATACCATTATGAGCGTTAAACGTTTTATGGGCCGCAGGTTTGACGAAGTGACCGAAGAAATAAGCCACTGGAGTTACAAAGTGGCAAAAGGTGACAATAATACCGTTCGTGTTGACATAGATGGCCGCTTATACACCCCGCAGGAAATTTCTGCCATGATTTTGCAGAAAATGAAAAAAACCGCGGAAGACTACCTTGGACAGGAAGTGAATGAGGCGGTAATTACTGTACCTGCTTATTTTAACGACGCACAAAGGCAGGCCACTAAAGAAGCCGGTGAAATTGCCGGTTTAAATGTACGCCGCATAGTGAACGAACCCACCGCCGCGGCTTTGGCCTACGGTATGGATAAGAAACACCAGGATATGAAAATAGCGGTGTTTGACCTTGGTGGCGGCACATTTGACATTTCTGTTCTTGAACTGGGCGATGGCGTTTTTGAAGTGAAGTCAACCAACGGTGATACCCATCTTGGTGGTGACGACTTTGATAAAGTGATTATGGACTGGCTGGCCGACGAGTTTAAGAAAAACGAAGCTATTGACCTGCGTAAAGACCCGATGGCTTTGCAGCGCCTGAAAGAGGCTGCAGAAAAAGCAAAGATTGAATTGTCTTCATCTTCAGAAACAGAAATTAACCTGCCTTACATTACCGCTGTTGACGGCGTGCCTAAGCACCTGGTACTGAAACTGTCAAGGGCCAAATTTGAACAACTGGCAGATAACCTTTTTGCAAGGTGTTTAAAACCTTGTGAAGGCGCTTTAAAGGATGCAGGCTACAGTGCTTCGCAAATTGATGAAGTGATACTGGTAGGCGGTAGCACCCGCATACCCAAGGTGCAGGAGATAGTAGAAAAGTTCTTTGGCAAAAAGCCTAACCGTGGTGTAAACCCCGATGAAGTTGTAGCCGTAGGCGCTGCTATACAAGGTGCGGTATTGACCGGCGAAGTAAAAGACGTATTGTTACTGGACGTAACCCCGCTTAGCCTGGGTATTGAAACACTGGGTGGCGTTATGACAACCATGATTAACAGCAACACCACCATACCTACCAAGAAAACAGAAGTGTTCTCTACCGCCAGCGATAACCAGCCAGGTGTGGAAATACATGTACTACAGGGTGAAAGAAGCCTGGCAAAAGACAACAAAAGCCTTGGTCATTTTCAGTTGGCAGATATTCCACCAGCACCCCGCGGCGTACCACAGATTGAAGTAACTTTTGATATTGACGCCAACGGTATTTTACACGTAAGCGCTAAAGATAAAGGCACCGGCAAAGAACAGAAAATACGCATTGAAGCTGGCAGCGGTTTAAGCAAGGATGAAATTGAAAAGATGAAGAATGAGGCTAAAGCCAATGAAGCAACAGATAAGGCAGCACGTGAAAAGATTGACAAACTTAACCAGGCTGACAGCCTGATTTTCCAGACAGAAAAACAACTGAAAGAGTTTGGCGATAAAATTCCGGCTGATAAGAAGGCGCCAATTGAGGACGCATTAGCCAAACTTAAAGAAGCGCATAAGAGCCAGGATGCCGATGCTGTTGAAAAAGCTTTAACTGAAATGAACACAGCGTGGACTGCTGCAAGTGAAGAAATTTACAAGGCGCAGGCCGCGGCAGGTGCTGCAAACGGCGCAGGCCCCGATGTTAACGGCGGGGCACAGCCCAATGCAGGTAGCCAGGGCGGTTCTTCTGATACAGTAGAAGATGCACAGTTTGAAGAAGTGAAATAATTACCGCTGATTGACCTGATTTGATTGATGATAATGATTAGCCCCCTGCAGTTACAGGGGGCTTTTTTATGTTGAGCATGTAGAATTTGTATTGGGCAAGAGTAAAGCCAGGCACCTTGCCCTCATCGTTTTTCAGCCCTAATAATTTGGTGGCCGGCGACATATCCCTGTGGCAGCATCGTTGCGTCGCACTACTTTCATCTGCAGGAATTCTTTGCAACTTTTCAGTAAGCGAATGGGATAGTATTGCTTCAACATGGGGCAGTAATCACCAACAACACCTTATATTTGCGGCTTAACCTTTTGCCCTATGCTTAAAAAACGTGTTTTTTATTTTCTGCTGTTTGTCTTCTTTTTATGGCTTGCCCTTGCTACACGTAACCATAAAAGTTGGTTTCACCCGGTTGTTGTTGAATATGGTGGCGATGTATTTTGGGCTGGCGGTTTTCTTTTCTTTCTAAGAGCAATATTTGCTAAAACAAACCTATGGAAACTGGCCTGCTGGAATTTTGCGCTTGGCGTATTAATAGAAGTATCCCAGCTATATCATGGTTCTGTAGCCATGGCCGTACGCAGCACCAGGATAGGCAAATTGTTGTTCGGATTAGGCTTTTTATGGTCTGATATTATTTGCTATGCCGTTGGTACATTGCTTTGCTGGCTGATAGCGATAGCGGCAGAACAATATTTCAGGAAACAATAAAAAACTTTTCCCGCACTTTTTTATTAACTGGTTATAGGTCAATTTATACGAACGCCGGTATGGGCATGCCTGAATATTGACACTACCGCAGGGTATTGACAATGCCATAAACGCTGCATACTTTTGTGGTATTCCTGAACATCCTCCTCCCCCTGTTAATTTTCAAATGTGAACGAGCACCTGAACAGTCTGCCGCCAGAAGCGGAAGATAATTTTATGCCACTTTAAAACTCACGTTATGAAAATTAATTACACCATTACACCGGGTATTTTGCTGTTATTGTTATTGATGGTTTCTTCCTGCAAAAAAGTACTGGATTACATTCATCAGCACCCTGATGGCGATTTAAAAGATTGCCGTATACTGCGGCTTACAACCGCTGCGCCTGATAAACTGGGCCTGCTGCCGGATACTGCGTGGTTTGAATATAACGCCTGGGGCAACCCTGTAAAAATCCGGGTAAAGAACATAGGTACCGGCAACCCGGAACGACGTTTTAAATATGATAAGCAGCACAGGCTTACAGAATACATTGGCGCCTACAGCGGAACATCCGGTTACGAATACTGGCATTACTACACTTACAACAAGAAAAACCAGGTAGTGCTGGATACAGCTTACATTTTTATAACCGCCGATTTTACCGGTCCCCGGCCGACAGATTATACTTTTTTATACGTTACGCAATATGAATATGACGCGTTTGGCCGTATTTCAAAAGCCACGCAAAGCGATCCCTGGGGTGGCTCTGTAAATACTTATGCCTATGATGCAAAAGGCAATCTTATTTACCCGAATGATTGGGATGTAGTGTATGACAATAACCCCAATATACACCGGACCAACAAAGTATGGATGTTTATTGACAGGGATTACAGCGTTAACAACCCTTACCCGGCAACAGCGTTTAATTCCAAAGGGTTACCTGTTAAATTTTTTATGGATGAGAGTAAAATAGGTTTAGATTTTTTGGACATCTATAATTTGTCAGAAGCGGAATATGCCTGTAAATAATAACAGGTTACTTGTTGGTATAGAAATCACTTCTTCAATAGGGCTATTACCATGGTAACCCACCCGGCGATGAAACCAAGACCGCCCAATGGCGTAATGGCGCCCAGCCAGTTCATGCTGCTGCTACCGGTAGCTTTAAAGTAAGTGAGTGCATACAATGAACCGCAGAACAGCACAATACCTGTTATAAATAATCTGCCGCTCCAAAGCAACCAACCATTACCAAAAGACTGAAAAAGTATGCCTGCAGCCAGTAAGGCGAAAACATGATAAAACTGGTATTTAACAGCAGTTTCAAAAATATTAAGCGCATCTGGGTTTAGTTTGTCTTTTAACCCATGAGAACCAAATGCGCCCAGTACAACAGAAAAGGCGCCTAATACCGCCGCGGTAAGAATGAAAGATTTATGCATGCTTGTTGATAATTTCTGTGAAGGACTTGTCGGAAATTTTATTGCCCTGTAACTGGTAAGTGGCCCTTGCATAATAAGGAGTACGTTCCAGCAATTTTTTATTTAGAAAGTTATGCAGTTCGTCATCAGATAACTGGCTGATTAACGGGCGGTGAGATTTTTCCGGCTTCAATCTTTCCACCAGTGTTTCAACGGGTTCATTTAACCAGATGGTAATGCCGTGCTGGTTCATCCATTCAACATTATCATTAAAGCAGGGGGTGCCACCGCCCGTTGCCAGCACGAATGCTTTTTTTTCAGCAAACCAGCGCAAAATTTTAGCCTCCGTTTTACGGAAATAAGCTTCTCCATCTTCAGCGAACAATTCGCTGATGGTTTTTTCTTCGTTCATTTCTACGAGGTAATCCAGGTCGTATGCCCCGCATTTAAGTTTCTTTGCCAGTTTTTTTGCCCAGTAACTTTTACCGGAACCCATCATACCGAGAAGAAATATTTTCATTTGCTGTGTATGAACTTATTTACATGTTTTTTAATTGTATCTTTAATTTTCTCCCATCTCTTTTCAGTATAAACAACTGGCATGATATCTTCTTCCGCATCTTCAAAATATGTCATGGACATAAGTAGCTGCACATCAGATGCATTTGGATATTTTTGTTGAAAGAGCTTAAGTAATTCTCCTATCTCAAATTTTTGAAGCAACTCATACAAATCAATAAAATCTTTTTTGCTGCCTCTCTTCAATATCGCCTGAAATTTTAAAATGGCGATATCCCTAACATCTGCAATTCTAATACCATCAATATTCAGTAGTGGAAAAAGAAGGGGGACTTTAGTATTAACAAAGTCTACTTTAACAGAATTCAGGTAACCAAATAACATCAGGCTGTTGAAATTTCTCTGAGCATAGGCTTCTCCAAAAGTCTCTCCCAATAAACCCGATATTACCTGGGGGTCAAAATTTACATGTGTGAATAAATCAATGTCTATAGAATGCCGGTGCCCTAACTGTAGTGCAAGCCCGGTACCACCTACAAGATAAAAATCCTGAAGGTAAGATTCATTCATCAGTTGTCTTAATGTGCTGACAAGAATGGGTTCGACCGTATCTGTTCGTAACATTTAAAATCCTTTACATCAAGATTCAAATACTGTGCGGCAAAATACATTGCTTTTTCATTCAGTGTTTTAGATTTTAATACCGCCTCTTTCAATTCATCGTCTGTGTAAAAATTAAGGATGGCCCTTATATCTTCAAGGCCGCCCCTTGTAAGTACGCGGCTGACAATCCATGTTTTGTGTTTGTAAACATCTATGTCATTTAAGTCAGCGTCCCACAGTATCTTCTTATCCAGTTCGAGGCCCTGTATGTTCATAGTGCAACTTTTGATGTTATTTAAAAGCGTTAAACCCGGTAACATCCATACCGGTAATCAGCAGGTGTACATCGTGTGTGCCCTCATAAGTTATTACACTTTCAATGTTCATCATGTGGCGCATAATGCTGTATTCGCCGGTTATACCCATGCCACCCAGCATTTGCCTTGCATCCCGGGCAATATTAGCGGCTATTTCGCAACTGTTACGTTTGGCCATACTTACCTGCTGCGGTGTAGCCCTGCCTTCTGTCATCAGTACACCCAGCCGCCATACCAGTAGCTGCGCCTTGGTTATTTCGGTAATCATTTCTGCCAGTTTCTTTTGCTGTAATTGAAAAGCCCCGATAGGTTTACCAAACTGTATGCGTTCCTGGCTGTAGCGCAAGGCAGTATCGTAACAATCCATTGCCGCGCCAAGCGTACCCCATGCTATGCCATAGCGGGCCTTGGTTAAGCAGCTTAAAGGCCCTTTTAAACCATTAATATTTGGAAAGATATTATCCTTAGGCACTTTCACATCATGAAAAACCAACTCGCCTGTGGCACTGGCACGCAAACTCCATTTTCCGTGTGTTGTGGGGGTTGTAAAACCTTCCATACCCCGCTCAACCACCAGCCCGCGTATATCGCCATTGTCATCTTTTGCCCACACAACTGCCACCTGGGCAAAAGGGGCATTGCTGATCCACATTTTAGCGCCGTTCAATATAACATGGTCGCCGGCATCTTTTATGGTAGTAAGCATGCTGCTGGGGTCGCTGCCGTGGTTGGGCTCTGTTAAGCCAAAGCAACCCAGCCATTCGCCGCTGGCCAGCTTTGGCAGGTATTTCATTTTCTGCTCTTCGCTGCCGTATGCATAAATGGGAAACATTACCAGCGAGCCCTGCACACTGGCTGTTGAACGAACGCCACTATCCCCTCTTTCCAGTTCCTGCATCATTAAACCATAGCTGATATAATCCAATCCGCCACCACCATATTCGTGCGGTATAGTTGGCCCAAAGCAGCCCAGCTCTCCCATCTGTTTTACTATCTGCTGCGGAAACTCAGCCCGCTGCGCATAGTCTTCGATAATCGGAGATATTTCCTTCTTAACGTAATTGCGAACTGTGTCACGCACCATTTTGTGTTCTTCGGTTAACAGTTCATCAACCAGGTAATAGTCAGGCGACTGAAATAAATCTGTTCTCGCAGCCATAGGAAGAATTTGTTTGTTATTCAAAGTACCATGTTAATTGCATTGCACAACATGGTATGGTAAAGCGCAATTAGAGAATGTTATACTAACCTTCGTTCGCAAATTTATAGGTATCGGTTAAGCCGGCCTTGTTTTGCAGCATTTATTTAAGAAGAAATATGCGTAGTAAAAAAGCGCCGAGCCAATTTTACCCAAACAGCTTACCTGCATAACAGGCAACAGGTTACACCACCGCGCCAGGGATTGAAGCGGATACCCCGCTGAAGGTTTTGTGCGCCGGGTGTTGCGGCGGAGTATGAGCGGAAAGCCCGGCCCGCCCTGTATTTTGGCGGGGGCGCCCTGCCTACTATACCCGCCAAGCTTATTAAACAATTACAAACATAAGTTAATACAACACCTGCAAATTTGTTGCAAGGACAAACGATTGCCCAATAGATATTCAATTGTAAACGATATTTTTGCCCCTCAAAATTTTATCGCTCATGAAAATGGTTGACTCCTTCGAAAAAATACCGGTAGAGATCTTTTCATCCCCTAAAGATGGTTCCAGATTCGTTGCAGCAGAAATTGCTACCTTGATAAAACAGAAACAACAGGAAGGCAAAAACTGCGTGCTGGGCCTGGCCACCGGCTCCACCCCCATCAGCATGTATTCTGAACTGGTGAGGCTTCACAAAGAAGAGGGCCTTAGTTTTAAAAATGTAATCACTTTTAACCTTGATGAGTACTACCCTATTGAAAGAGAGGCATACCAGAGCTATTGGAGCTTTATGCACCGCCACCTGTTTGACCATGTAGATATTGTGCCGGCAAACATTCACCTGCCCAATGGAGAACTGCCCAAAGAAACTATAAAACAGCATTGCCAGGAATATGAACAGATGATTGAAGATGCCGGCGGCATTGACCTGCAGGTACTGGGTATCGGCAACAATGGCCATATTGGTTTTAATGAGCCTGGCTCCAGCATATTTTCCAGAACCCGTGTGGTAAACCTTGACAACAGTACACGTATTGCCAACGCAAGAGAATTTCAAAACCTGGCAAAAGTACCAAGGCTGGCTGTTACCATGGGCATTAGTACCATTATGAAAGCCAAGCGTGTTTTGCTGATGGCATGGGGCTTTAAAGCGCAGATTGTAGCTAAATCCGTTGAGGGACAGGTTACTGAGCAGGTGCCAGCCAGCATACTGCAGCAGCATAACAACTGCACTTTTGTGGTAGATGAAAACACCGCATCGGAACTTACCAGGTTTAAAAGCCCCTGGCTTACCGGCGATATTGAATGGACACCTGAAATGATTAACCGCGCTGTAATTAACATGGCGCTTAAACTGAATAAACCCGTACTTAGCCTTACCACCATTGACTATAATGAAAATGGCCTGGGCGACCTGCTGGTTGAAAAGGGAGATGCCTACGAAATAAACCTGCAGGTGTTTTATAAACTACGTGACAGCATTACGGGATGGCCCGGCGGCAAACCCGGCGCATTTATTCCTGCGCACCCTGAAAGAAGTGAGCCTTACCCTAAACGTTGCATTATATTCTCTCCGCACCCCGATGACGACATCATTAGCATGGGCGGAACTTTTATGCGCCTGCACGACCAGGGGCATGAAGTGCATGTAGCTTACCAGACCAGCGGTAACATTGCGGTTACAGATGAGTTTGTTACCCGTTTTCTTGATTTTGCGGTAGGGTTTGAAGATATGTTTGGCATGGATACACAGAAAAGCTCTCAGATACTATCTGATGCACAAAAGTTTTTGGCCGGCAAAAAGAAAAACGAAAGAGATACCGCTGAAATACGCAGTATTAAAGGACTGATAAGAAGATGTGAAGCAAAAGCTACCTGTAAATATGTAGGCCTGCCGGAAGGTAGATGGCATTTTCAAAACCTGCCGTTTTATGAAACCGGTACAATTGAAAAGAAGCCAATGGGCGAAGAAGATGTGATACTGACAATGGAACTGTTACGTAAGATAAAACCCCACCAGGTGTATTGCGCCGGTGACCTTGCAGACCCGCATGGTACGCACAAGGTTTGTCTTGACATAGTGTTTGAAAGCCTGAAACGCATTAAAGAGGCTGGTGATGAGTGGGTGAAAGATTGTTGGGTATGGCTTTACAAGGGCGCCTGGCAGGAGTGGGATATTGCCGATATTGAGATGACAATACCTATGAGCCCGGACCAGGTAATGAAAAAACGCTTTGGCATTTTCATTCACCAGAGCCAGAAAGATATGGTGCCCTTCCAGGGTAGTGATGCCCGGGAATTCTGGCAACGTGCCGAAGAAAGAAATGCCAACACAGCCAACTTATATGCGGCGCTTGGCCTTACCAAGTACGCGGCGGTGGAAGCGTTTAAGAGATGGCATTATTAATTAAGAGTTAGAAGTACGAAGTACGAATTGTACCGGTTTGGTGCATCGTACTTCGTACTTTGTATTTCGTACCTGGGCTTACTTCAATATACTTCTTCCGATAACAATGCGCTGCACTTCACTTGTGCCCTCATATATCTGGGTTATTTTGGCGTCACGCATCAGGCGTTCTACATGGTATTCTTTTACATAACCGTAACCGCCGTGAATCTGCACAGCCTCGGTGGATGCCCACATGGCAGTTTCTGAAGCAAATACCTTAGCCATAGATGAGCTTAAAGTGTAGTCAAGATGATGGTCTTTTTCCCATGCCGCTTTAAGGCAAAGCATACGGGCTGCTTCTATGCGGGTAGCCATATCCGCCAGTTTGAACTGTATGGCCTGGTGTTTCATAATTTCTTTGCCAAAAGCCTTACGCTCTTTGGCATACTTAAGCGCCAGTTCGTAAGAGCCACTTGCAATGCCCAGGGCCTGGGATGCAATACCAATGCGCCCACCAGCCAACGTTTTCATAGCGAACTTAAAGCCAAAACCATCCTCTCCTATCCGGTTTTCTTTGGGCACTTTAACATCGTTAAACAAAATGGTGTGCGTATCGCTGCCGCGTATGCCCATTTTGTTTTCTTTGGCAGAAACTGTTACGCCGGGCCAGTTTTTTTCAACAATAAAAGCGTTAATGCCATGTGAGCCTTTGGCCACATCTGTTTGCGCCATTACCAGGTAAACGCTGGCGCTGGAGCCATTGGTTATCCAGTTCTTGGTACCATTCAACAGGTAATAATCACCTTTATCTTCGGCAGTGGTGCGCTGGCTGGTGGCATCAGAACCGGCTTCGGGCTCGCTTAATAAAAAAGCGCCTATGTACAACTCTCCATCTTTACGGCCCTGTGCTATAGGTACCAGGTATTTTTCTTTCTGTGCTTCATTGCCAAAGGTTTCAAGGCCCCAGCATACCAGGCTGTTATTTACGCTAACGCAAACACTAACGCTGGCATCAATCTTACTAATTTCTTCCATAGCCAGCACATAGCTGATGGTATCCATACCGCTGCCGCCATATTTTGGATCTACCATCATGCCCATGAAGCCCAGCTCTGCCAGTTTAAGCACCTGCTCTTTGGGAAATATCATTTTTTCGTCGCGTTCTATAACACCCGGCAGGCAATCGTTCTGGGCAAAATCCCGGGCGGCTTTTTGAATCATAAGATGCTCTTCGCTTAAACTAAAATGCATGGCTTGGCTTTTTATAAACCAAAAATAACACTAACGCATATTAGTTGCAAAGACAACCAATATTATTTCTCAATCAGGCAAACACGCAGGCTTTACCAAAATATCAACGATGCGTGACCTTAGCCATAGCCATCACAAAGCTTGTACTGCACTGCATGGCTTGTGGTTCATATGGTAGTGCACGTTAGACGTACATACAACCTATGCTATAATTTTAAAAAAACTTATCACAATACTTTGAATCTATGATAAATGCCTTACTTTTGTTTTTATTAGTTATATCGCCTTTCATAGTTTTATTCCTGTCCAATTTCCACATTAACCGTTTATCCGATAGCCTGCATCTTACACATTAAGTTTTTTACTTCTGTGTTTGCCAAATACCGTTATTGTATTTACAATTACACATTTTAATAATATAATTGATTAATCAACTAAACAAGCTGAATTAATCCTATAGATGAACCAAACTCCAAGGGCCGCTAGCATTCATGCAGTGGCTTTTTTTATGGTATGCTTCGCATACTTTACTCAATATTATTTGTAACCCGGCGACAGGAGTTTCATGGCATCGCCTGTTGCGTCGCACTCTTCTACTATATATCTCCAGGCAGCAGGCCCACCAAATTGAAATGTACTCTCCCCGCTCTATAAAACAAAGCCTTTCATCTTATTAAAATGGCTACCTTACAGCCTGTAATTTTATGGTCATTAAAGCAGGCAACAGGAAGCTGCTGATAAAAATGCCGCACCTTGGTGAATAGTGATATGAATTCCCGCAAAGCTGCACCACTGAAACTGGAATACCTTGTGATGAAGCAGGGCAACACGGTGGGAAAAGCCGGGCAAAGCGATACAGTACAAGAGTGCGACGCAACGGAAGCTTAATTCCTGCTATCTGCCGGGCTCATAAAACTATTCGTATAAACTAGCTGAATGACCTCAACAACTGTAGCAGAATCTTTACCGGTGGATTACTTTAACAGCAACTTTTCTTACAACGAGCTGATGGATAGCAGCGGTAACCTGCGGCCCCACTGGCAGGCTTTTTTTCAATCTTTTGAAAAACTGGGGCCGGAAGAACTGAATGGCCGCAACCAGGACGTACTAAGGTTTTTGAAAGAAAATGGCGTTACCTACAATATTTACGGAGACCCGGATGGCTTTAACCGGCCCTGGAACCTTGACCTGGTGCCCTACCTAATTAGCCGGGAAGAATGGAAAACCATAGAAGCAGGGCTGATACAAAGAGCTACACTTTTTGATTTGATATTAAAAGACATTTACGGCAGCAGCAGCCTTGTAAAACAGGGCATTGTGCCAATGGATGTAATATACAACCACCCCGGGTTTTTAAGGGAATGCACCGGTATTAAACTGCCGGGCAAGCATAGCCTTACCATGTACTCTGCCGATATGGCCCGCAGCACGGATGGTAAAATATGGATACTGAACGACAGGACACAAGCCCCATCCGGCAGCGGTTATGCCCTGGAGAACAGGCTTACCATGGCACGCATTATGCCCGAATTGTTTAACGGCCTTAGGGTAAGAAGGCTATCTACTTATTTTAACAGCCTGCGGGATGCATTGAACGCCATAGCCCCCCTGCAGCAAAATACCCCCCGCATAGTGGTGCTTACACCCGGGCCAGGCAACGAAACTTATTTTGAACATTCCTACCTATCCTCATTTCTTGGTTTTGCGCTGGTGCAGGGCAACGACCTGATGGTAAAAGACAATTATGTTTGGCTTAAAACGCTGGGTGGGCTGGAAAAGGTAGATATTATACTGCGCCGGCTGGATGATATTTACTGCGACCCGCTGGAACTGAAAGAAGACTCTCAGTTGGGCATACCCGGCCTGTTGCAGGCTGTACGCAAAGGCAACGTTAGCATTGCCAATCCGCTTGGCTGCAGCGTGCTGGAAAACCCCGGACTGCTGCCTTTTTTAAGTGGCATAGCCAAGCATTTACTGGGGGAAGAGCTGAAACTGCCCACCATAGCATCCTGGTGGTGCGGCCAGAAAAAAGAAATGGATTATGTGCTGGCCAACATTCACTCCCTGGTTATTAAGCAGGTGTATAAAAACCAGCAGGGCAGCACGTCTGTTGATGCGTCAGAACTGTCTGGTGAAGAGCTGGCTTTATTAAAGAAGCGCATTAAAGCGCACCCCCAGTTATATGTGGGCCAGGAAAAAGTTGACATAGCGCCTGTACCGTCTTTTGTAAATGGCAAAATAGAGCCCCGTACTGCCCTGTTCAGAAGTTTTGCTGTAAGCAGCAATGGCAGCTATACCACCATGACGGGCGGCCTTACCCGTACATCGGCCGCACCTGGCAAGTTTATTATATCTAACCAAACAGGCGGCATAAGTAAGGATACCTGGATTATTTCCCAGGATCCCGGCAGCATGGGCCAGATACACAAAGAGCTAAGCCATGTGCCCGCATTAAGATACTCTGCCAGCAGCGGTGTATTGCCCAGCCATACCGCCGAAAACCTGTTTTGGGTAGGCCGCTATGCAGAACGCGTATTGGGTAATGCAAGGCTGCAGCGCACCGTAATGCAGTTTGTGCTGGAAGGCAACCGCCTGATGGAAGATGACAGCGATATTGAAACAGAATACCTTTTGCTGAAAGCGCTTACCAAATGTACTTATACCTATCCCGGCTTTGCCGTACCACGCAACGAGCATTTTAACAACCCCTGGCCACTACTTAAAGAAATGCTTTTTGATACGCAGAAAACAGGCAGCCTGGCGTACAACTTTTATATGTTTTACAGAACGGTGCATACCGTGCGGGACCATTGGTCAACAGATACCTGGCGTGTGCTGCGCTCTATGGAAGAAGAATGGCAAAACGCTTCCGCAGCGGCGCCGCACAGTGGGCACTCCGGGCACCACAAAATGCTGCATGCTTTAGACAACCTGGTAACATCTATGGTGGCATTTATAGGGCTTAACCGTGAAAGCATCAGCCGCGAACAAGGCTGGATAATGCTGGATACCGGCCGCAAAATTGAACAGAGCCTTTTGCTGATAAGCCAACTGCAGCACATAATGGTAGAAGATTATGATGAACAGACTACCGGCTATAACCTGCTGGATGCCGTATTGAAGAGCAACGAATGCCTGGTAAACTACCGTTACAAATACAGGGCGCATTTGCAACTGCCGCTGGTGCTTGACCTGATGTTGCTGGACCCCAACAACCCACGCTCCCTGCTGTACCAACTGGAGCGTGTAAAAGCCTACCTTTCCAGCCTGCCCAAAACCGTGCAGGGCCATACACTGGCCGAGCATGAACGACTTATACTGGAGGCGTACACCATGCTTAAGCTGGCAGATAAAGATAAACTGGCATACAAAAACCCGGACGACAACCAATACAGCCGCCTGGAAAAATTTCTGGATAAGATAAACGGCATACTGCTTACCATAACCAGCGTAATGTCTAAAAATTATTTCCGGCACGAGCAGGCGCCCAGACCACTTTCTTCAACTTAGGGTGCAAAATTTAAGTTTAGCTGTTAAGCTTCATCTTCAATTACTATGGGCCCGGCAGCAGGAACTGCTATGAAGCGTCTGTTGCGTCGCACTCTTGTACGTTCTGTTCGCTATGCGGCTTTTCCCACCAAATAGACTTGTTTCTGCCGCCTGCGGCGGCAGAAACTTCAAAAACACACTCACCGTTAGTCATTTCTTATTGCTAAAACACATGGTTACTCCAAAGCCAAATGCCATTACTTTTGCTGCCGCATGGCATCGACATCATTTAAACATATCGCAACACTGTTTAAGAAAGACCTGCTGCTGGAAGTAAGGCAACAGTATACTTTCTACGGCATACTGTTGTATATAGCATCTACTACTTTTGTGGTATATCTTACGCTTGGCCAGCCGGAATATGAAACCTGGAATGCACTGTTCTGGGTAGTGCAGTTGTTTGTATGCATAAATGCTGTTGCCAAAAGCTTTCTTGCAGAAAGCCGCGGTCGCATGCTGTATTTTTACTCTATTGCCGGTGCCAGGGATTTTGTATTAAGCAAGCTGCTGTTTAATGCCGTACTTATGCTGTTGATGACAGCTTTGAGCCTGGTGGTATTCACCCTGTTTTTAGGTGATGCAGTGGAGAAGTTTTTGCCCTACCTGGGCATAAGCCTGCTGGGCGGCATGGGGCTTAGTTTTGTTTTTACCTTTTTGGCCGCTATAGCGGCCAAAGCCCAGCAACAGGCAGCACTGATGGCTATTATGGGCTTTCCCGTTGTTATCCCGGAGCTTTTGCTGCTTTCCAAAGTATCTAAAATAGCATTTGCGGATGTGGTGCAGGCAGGCCTTTGGCAAATGTTGCTTTTGCTGGTTGCTTTTGATATAATGGTGATTATATTAAGCATTATACTATTCCCTTTTTTGTGGAAGGATTAATCATCATAAAATTCTCCTGATAAAATATCTTCCATTTCAAGGTCGGGGTCTTTGGTTAAAGGAACAGCCAGTTCTATTGCACCTTCTTCGTTATAGATATATACGGTAGTAATTTTTGCAGAGTCAGGAAAGAACACTTCACGTACTTCCATAAATTCATGAGCGCCGGCATTGAGTAATTGCAGGTGTAAAAAACGGTCGTCGTAAATACCGGTATTGTATTGCTGAATAGCAGGGATGATGCGGTATGAACCATTGCGTTTTATTTCTCCCTGTACAATCAACGCGTTGCCTGAGAAATGTGTGGAATACCAGGCACGCCAGTTTTTTGATATGCTCATAGGTTATTTTTTGGAGCGGTAAAGTTCTGTTTTAACGTTACACGCATGCCTGCGGACAGGTTAAGTTTAGGTAAAGAAGATGGGCAGAAGTAACAATCTTTTAATATGTAGGACTGTTTAACATTGATTGTTCAATGTAGAATTAGGTAGAATAAGCGCATCATGCAACCTGTGTTCCGGCGGAACGTAATAAGCTCTTGCGCTATTCTTTATTACATTTCTACTCACTTCATCGGCTAAAAAAATCATCAGCCTTTTTCGCATCAGCATACCGGTAACCTGCATCTGGCAACCGGCAACTGTCTTTCGGGTGAGGGATTGCAGCGGTTACCCCGCTGAAGCCCTCCCAGCCCTGCCTTGTGGCGGAGTATGAGCACAAACGAGGAAAAGCAACTGAATGTTGCTTTGACGAAGGTTGCGAACGCAGTTCTGCCCGACCCCTTGCGCAGCTTGGGGGCACCCATGACAATGTTAGATGTATGATGTGGGATGTACGATGTGAAGTACTTTTTTTGTGCCTGGGACAAAAAAGTAAAATGCCTTATTTATTTCAACACCCTCTTAGCACCATTACCACCTACTATTTCTACCTGCTGAATATTTTTACTTACAGTTACAAAGCCTGCCGATTGCGAAAGGAATGAACTGCCGTAATAATGCTCCTGCTTTCTTACTTTGCTACCGGGCAGGGTAAGCAACATATAACTGTCCTGTTGAGAAAATGGTATTTGACGGCCGGCTTGTTTTTTTCTAAACACTTTAAGGGCATCCCTGTTTTGCGATGCGGCAAGTAAATAACTGCTGTCAGCCCCCCTTAGTTTTATCAGGGCCTTCGCATCACCAGGCACAAAAAAACCGCTGGCCAAAATTGTTTGCGGCGTAAAATTGCCAGCCCCATCCCCCAGTAATACCAGGCCATTCAGGGCATCGTAACGGCCATTGGTAACTTCGGTACCATAATCGTTAGCCACCAGGGCCACATCAAGGTTGCCATCATCATTAAAGTCTTCTACCACCATGCCATTTACCGGTGAAAGCTGCGCCATAAGCGGCAGGGCCTTCAGGCCGAATGTGCCATTACCTTTGTTCTCAATATAGCAGCTATTGAAGTTATTGGCCTCCAGCACCAATGCGTCTTTAAGAGTATCGGCAGAAAAAACCTGCTGAAAATCAGCTTCTCCAAAAGACTTGTAGGTAAGAAATTTTTTTCTTAATGATGGTAACTGTTCAATGATGTCATCGCGGTTTTGCGCGGTAAATTGTTTAAACTGCCCGGCCTGGTCTTTCAGGTAAACAACAGGTATGGCATCAAAGCTGCCATTTTTATCAAAGTCTTTCCCATACACCCGAACTGGATACTGGTGGCTGGCACGGTAAAAAGAATTAACGCCGAGGTTGCCGGCTATGTAGTCTATGTCGCCGTCGTTGTCAAAATCTCCGCCGGTAATGCTGTTCCACCAGCCCTGCTCGTTGCCAATGCCTGACTGTTCGGTAACATTTTCAAATTTGCCTTTGGTGTTTCTTAAGAAAGTAATGGGCATCCATTCTCCGGCAACAATTAAATCAAGGTGGCCATCATTATCAAAATCGGTAAACAATGCATCGCAAACCATGCCGATATTAGTAAGGCCCTTTGCCACGTCAGCGGTAACATCAGTGAATTTTACTACGCCGTTTTTTGAATCGTTCCGGTAAATAAATGAGCTTACTGCCTGCGGATATTTGCCGGGTAAAACACGGCCACCAACAAATATGTCCAGGTCGCCATCATTATCAAAGTCAGCAGCTTTTACACAGCTCTTACTTGTAAGGTTTGCAGGCAATGCGGCGCTGTCCAGCACAAAAACGCCTTTGCCATTATTCAGGAAGAGGTGATCCTGGTACACGGTTTCTGCAGCCCGGTACTCGTTGCTGCCATTGGCACAATACACATCAAGGTCGCCATCATTGTCTGCATCAAAAAGCAGTATGCCCAGGCTTTCCGGCCGGCGGCCCTCTTTGGCGGGCGGTTGCGGCAATTGGCGGCTGATAAATTTTTCGCCGGGCTGTTGCAGTAAAAGCGTGGCAGCAAAATCGCCGGAGCCGCCTATGAAAATATCATCCAGCCTGTTACCGTCTACATCGCCTGCTGCCATGCCGGGCCCATACTGTGATAGTTTATGCGGCAACAAACGTTCCCTGTTAAAATCTATCGCGTCTGTTTCCTGGTGCAGGTAATGTATGCCGGCTTTGGTGGAAATATCGGTGAATATGGCCTCAGTTGCAACTGTGGGATACCCCCATTCATCTTTTTGCACGGCATTTTTAATATCAGCCTCAAGCACCTGGTTAGCGGCAACGTGCTGTAATACCTGCCTGGTTTGGTTAGGCCAGCGTATGATAACCGAGTCGATAATTTTAAACGTATCTAACCCAAAATAGGCCCTGCAGTCAACGGTTGACAAATAGCCACGGTAAGGATAGTTTTCATATAGCTGCATATTACCGCCGGTGTACACTTCTACCCAGGCCCCGATGCCGTTAAGGTTGCTTTGCTCCCCCTTAAAGCTTACGGTTAAATAGTTGCCTGCAATTTTGTCTTTGTGGTTAAGCGTGTTCTCGTACACCCAGGCCTGTTCATTGATGTTGTTGATTACGTAATCAAGGTCACCGTCATTATCAAGGTCAACATATACGGCGCCATCAGAAAAGGATGGCTCATCAAGACCCCAACTGTTGGTAACATTCTCAAAGCCCAGGTTACCTTTGTTCCTGAACGCATAATTGGGCACTTTAATCTGAGGTATCTGTTCAATTAACTGCTCTTTGCTGGCCACGTTGGAAACCTTTGCACGAAAAGCCGCGAAATCATGGTCTGTCACGTCCCGGGGATAGCCATTGGTAATAATCACGTCCTTGTTGCCATCGTTATCAAAATCTGCTATGGAGGGCGTCCAGCTCCAGTCTGTTTCCGCCATGCCGGTTGCAAAGCTTATATCTCCAAAAACCGGGGCCCCGGTTGAATCCAGCCCGTTAACCCTGGGGCCCATATTCAGTTGCACCGTATTGCGTACATATTGCAGCATTAACCCTTCATACAACATGCTCTGGTAAATGAAATAGTTATTGCCGCTCATGTTTTTTTTCTTGCGGTAATTGTCTTCCGGGTTCATGTCAACGGCTATAATATCCTGCAGCCCGTCGTTGTTAAGGTCGCCAACATCATTGCCCATGGCGTTTTGAGAAGTGTGTTTAAAATATTCCTTTACCCTGTTGGTAAATGTGCCATCATGGTTGTTAATGTACAGGCAATCGCTGGTAAAAAAGTCATTGGTAACATAAATATCGGGCCAGCCATCGCGGTTTATATCGGTAATGGAAACACCCAGGCCATAGCCTATTTCAACAATGCCTGCCTGCCTGGAAACATCTGTAAACACGGGGTGCTTCAACTGCTCATCCCAATCGTTGCGAAAGAGCTTGTCAATGTCAGATGAATCAACCACTTTTTTACCGGTAAACTGTGCGGACTGTCTCTTAGCCGGCTTGGTGGTAAGCAGGTACATATCCAGGTCGCCATCTTTGTCGTAGTCAAAAAAAGCGGCGTGTACGGATAAGCCGGTATCTGCCAGGCGGTATTCAGCCGCCATTTCTTTAAACACCGGTATTTTATCCGCGTTCGGGCCCTGGTTAATATACAGCAGGTTCCGGCGCTGCCAGGGGTCGGTCTTTAACGTTGCAGATACGTAGATATCCTGCCAGCCATCGTTATTTATGTCAACAACCGAGGCCGCGTTTGCCCATCTTCCCTGCCCTTCTACATCGGCAATGGCAGTAATATCTTTAAAGTGCAGGCCGCCTTCGTTTTGATAGAGCTTGTTAGCCACCGTGCTTGCTGTAAAGTATAAATCGGGAAGGCCATCCTTATTAAAATCGCCAACAGCAACCCCGCCGCCATTGTATAAAAATTCCATATCAATGGGGTTAAGAGAGTCATTTTCAACCACTACGTTATTAAATTCAATACCTGTTTTATCAGCGGAAAGTCTTTTAAAAAGTGCGTCCGGTTTGCTGTTACAGCTACATACAATTATGCCTGTTATCAATAAAAGCAGCAAGCCGGCATTGGGTAGCAACCTCAGTAGCATTCGTTATGTTTTGGTTGAAACTAAATTAAGTTTTTCTCTCACAGGTTAAAAGCCATAGCATTTGCCTTCGGCAATGTGGAGAAATTTTTATGGGCCCGGCTGGAAGAACTACTATGGGGCTTTACTTGCGTCGCACTCTTGTACGTTCTGTTCTCTACGCAGCAGGCCCAGCCATCAGCCCTTTATATCCGGGTTTATTTCAGCTTTACACGCATTAAATAGTCATCGCAGGTAATGAACAATTGTTTTTCATCCGGCGAAAAACCGCAGTTGGATGTTGCCTGTCCTGTATAAATGCGGGCTATCACTTTACCTGAAGGATTGATGATCCACAACCCCTTGGGGCCGGAAGCAAACAGGTAGCCTTTTTTATTCACTTTCAGCCCATCCGCACCGCCGGCGCCTTTGCCATCGTAAGCAGCGATATCGCAAAATACCTGGCCGTTTTTCACCAGGCCATCCGGGCCTAATTCGTAACGCATCCATACCGGGTTATCGCCGTCAGAACTGCCTATGTACAGGTACTTCCCATCGGGCGAAAGGGCGATGCCGTTCGGAAATTTCAAATCTTTCACCAGCAGTTCTGGTTTTCCACCCGGCTTAAGCCTGTACACCCCCTGGAAGCTGAGTTGTTTGGCAGTGTCTTCCAGTATCTTATCCAGTCCGTAAGGCGGGTCAGTAAAATACAAATCGCCGTTGGGGTGAAAAACTGCATCATTGGGGCTGTTTAGCCGCTTGCCTTCATAACTGTCAGCAAGGGTAACAAATTGTGGCGCCGGGCTGCTGATGGGCGCTGTCATACGGGCAATGCGCCTGTCGCCATGCTGGCACAGTACCAGGTTGCCCTTAGCATCCAGCAGCAGGCCGTTACTACCGGGCTCCCGCTCTTTTATAGCGCCCATGGTATTGCCCGAAGGCTGCAGGTAGGTGGAAATGCTGTCGCCCTCTTTCCATTTGCAAATGCGGTTATTGGGTATATCTGAAAACAGCAGGTAATTGCCATCGCTGATGTATAAAGGCCCTTCCGTCCATTTAAAGCCACCAGCCAGCACTTCTACGGCTGTGGATGAATCCAGGAACTGTAAAGCTTCTTCATCCAGCACCTGTACACGGGTAGCTGCAGAGGGTTGTTGCGTGCTGTCCGGCGCTGGTTCAGGCCCCCCAGCGGTATTTGCATTGTTGCCGCAGGAAGCGGTAAGCGTGTAGAGGCCAACAGAGAACAAGAAGATGGTAATTGATTTCATTGGCAGCTTGTTTGTTTATCCATAAATGTAATGAACAATAGCGTTTGCCCGCCGTTGTTTTTTAGATTAATTTGTATTGCGGCATAACAGCTAAACACTCCGAATCAATTAAAATCTAACACTATGATTAAAGTAACGGTGCTTTACGGCCAGCCAGATGAGCCGACCATATTCGACAAGTACTTCACCGAAATCCACACGATTATAGCTATGAAAATTCCTAACCTTGAAAGGTTTGATGTTACTAAATTTTTACCCGGCCCCGATGGCAGTACACCATCCTGGTACCGCATGGCTGAACTGTATTTTAAAGACGAAGAAACCTTACAGGCAGCCTTTCGGTCTGAGGAAGGTATGGCTGCCACTGGCGATATACCCAACTTTGCTACCGGAGGAACAACGATGCTTATCGGTAGCTGGCAAAACCTGGTATAGCAATGCCATTACTGTACAATAGTTATTCCCCCGTTAGGTAACAGATTAAATTGTTGCGCGGCAGATACTTATTCTACACGGGCTGAAAAGCTGCGTAGCGAACAGAACGTACAAGAGTGCGACGCAAGTAAAGCCCCATAGTAAGTCTTTCAGCCGGGCCCATAAAAATTCTTCCGCAGGAGATGCTCCTGCCAGGTTACATACCTTGTACAACTAACGGATAACCAGCGAATTTTAAATTGATTAACCGGGCAATAATGTTTAAGTTTGATAGTATATACCCTTCATCATCTAAGTTTTATTAACATTCAAACAGTTACCCTTGGTTAACCGTAAAGTCTTAAAAAGGGCCGGCATTATCACTGCGTCCATACTGGGCCTGTACCTGCTGATATTAACCGCTGCAAGCATTTATATTAACGGGCAGAAAAGCAAAATCCTCTCACTTATCAATAACGCCCTTAAGGAAAACCTACAGGGCAAGGCTGAAATAAAAGACATAGATGTAAGTGTATGGCGCCGTTTTCCTAAGATAGAAGTACGGCTGTTACAGGTTTCGCTGGCTGACTCGTTATACAACAAACCACTTTTATCGGCGGAAAGCATTTCTACCACCATTGGTGTTTTTAATGTGCTGGGTAAGCATAAAACCGTTAACGACATACGTGTAAAGAATGGCGTATTTCACCTTTTTACCGATAGCAGCGGCTACAGTAATAATTACCTCTTTAAGCTGAAGAAAAAACCGGATACGCGGCCAACAAATGAGAAAGAGGGAGGAACCGTGGAAATTAGTGATATACGGATAGAAAACCTGCTGCTGACTATTGAAGACCAGCCTGCCGGTAAAAAGCATGAAATGCTTGTTAACAACCTTGAAGCAGAACTGGATACTAAAGATTCTGTGATTGCTATTAAAATGAATGAAAAGATTACGATGAAAACCGGCCTGGGTTTTAAACTTTCCAAAGGCTCTTATCTTGAAAACCAGGTATTGGAGGCCGACTGGGATTTAAGCATGAACACCTCCGCCAAACATTTAACCATTAACAAAACCAGCCTTAAAATAAACAAACACCCTTATGACATCAGCGGTTATTTTGATTTTTCCGCCAACCCGGGCTTTAAGGTGGAAGTGCATACCAAAGATGTGCTTTATGCCAACGCCCTGCATATTGTTACGGCCGCTATACGCCAGAAAATAGGACTGGTACAGCTTGACAAACCGCTTAACGTGGATGGCGTAATTGAAGGCTCTTTGCTGCCTAACCGGGAGCCTTTTGTAAACGTATCCTGGAATACGAAAAACAATAACGTGCAAACGCCTGTTATATCGTTTACCAAGAGCAGTTTCTCCGGCAATTTTATGAACGAGGTAAACAAGGATTCCGCCCGTAACGATGCCAACTCAAGAGTGGTTATTTACGACCTTGACGGTGACTGGGAAGGCATACGCCTGAACGGGAAAAATATTATGATTACCAATCTTGAAAACAGCCATATACAGTTTGTATTAAACTCTCAATGCAGTTTTGAAGCGCTGGACAATAAGCTGGCCCTGGATAATATACGCTTTGTAAAAGGCACGACAGATATAAGCCTGCGCTACAACGGGCCGCTTACCAAAGACAAATCCATGCTGGAAAACGTAGAAGGTGTATTTCATGTAAAAGATGGCGTTATTGAATATGTGCCCCGCAACTTTACCTTTACCAACTGTAACGGCACCATTGGTTTTTTCCAGGACAGCATAAGCGTAGATAAGTTTACGTGCGATTACGGCAGCAACCATTTTGAAGCGCTGGTAACAGGTAAAAATGTACGCAGGAAGTTTGTGGCCGGCGATGTTTCTGAAGCAGCACTTATTAACTGCACGCTCTTCTCCCCTATGATAAATCTCAATGATTTCAATGCGCTTTTTGGACAGGAAAAAAAACTTGCCCGCCGTAAGCCGAAAGCAAGGTTTTCTAAAACAGCAGGCAGCATAGATGAGATGCTTACCAACGGCACCATACGCATTAATATTAAAGCCAACGAAATAAAGCACAGCAACCTTACTGCCAGGAACTTTGTTTCCACAATTTCCTTCCGGCCGCATTTCTGGGAAATTGAAAACGTTGCGGTAAACCTTGCCGACGGCTCTTTAAATGCCAGGGGCAGCATACGTAAAATTAATGCCAACTACCACGAAGCTTCTCTTAACGCCCACATGCAGAACATGAATGTGCAAAAGCTTTTTTATGCTTTCAATAATTTTGGGCTTAAAGATTTAACGGGTAAAAACCTCAGGGGCAATTTCAGCACCACCACACAGATACGTACCGGCATTAATAGCCAGGGTAAGCTCGTGCCTTCCGGCATGAAAGGCGTAGTTGATTTCTCATTAAAAAACGGCGCACTGGTAAACTTTGCACCCCTGGCCAATATAAAAAATTTTGTGCTCAGCAATAAAGACCTTACCAACATACGGTTTGCAGAGCTTAAAGACAAGCTTGAAATAAACGGCAGCGAAGTGTACATTAACCGCATGGAAATACAATCCACGGCGCTTACCATGTTTGTAGAAGGCGCTTACGACCTTGATGGAAAAGATACGGAGCTGTTACTACAGGTGCCCTTTAGCAACCTGGAAGAAAGGGATAAAACCTACAAACCTAAAAACCAGGGGGTAAATGCCAAAGTAGGCCCCAGTGTGCTGCTGCGTGCTGTAAGCGGGGACGACGGCAAGGTAAAAATCAAGCTTACCCTTTCTAAAAAGGTGCGGGGCAAAAAGATGGGGACTAAGTAATATTAGCCTTATAACGATTGCGGTTTACAAACCTGTTTAGAATTTACTCTGGTGCCTGCAAAAACAAATAGGCACCCCAACAAAAATGCCCCTTGCTTTGCAGCAAAGGGCATATCACTTTCATATTTCTGTTGGCTTACCCTAAGTAAGCTTTCAGGGCGTTGCTGTAACGTGCCTTTTGTAAACGCTTAATAGCTCTTTCTTTAATCTGGCGGATGCGCTCTTTGGTCAGGTCGTACTTCTGCCCAATTTGCTCAATGGTTACACCATTTTCTCCGTCCAGCCCAAAATAGGCATTTACAATTTCAGCTTCACGGGGACTAAGGGATTTTAACACACGGCGGATTTCTTCCCTTAAAGAATCCTTCATCACATCGTCATCGGTATCATCATTACCTTCCAGCAGGTCTCCCATGGCCACATCCTCTGCTTCGTGCACTGGTGCATCCAGGGATGTATGGCGGGTGTTGCTCTGGAAAATATTGTTGATTTCCGTTTCGCTCATTTCGAGCAGTTCAGCTAACTCTTCAGTAGATGGTTCTCTTTCATGTTCCTGTTCAAAAGCCATGTAAGCTTTGTTAGCCTTGTTGTAAGTGCCAATTTTGTTTTGAGGCAGGCGGACTAATCTGCCCTGCTCTGCCAACGCCTGCAAAATGGACTGGCGGATCCACCATACGGCGTATGAAATGAATTTGAAACCTTTGGTTTCATCAAACCGCTGAGCGGCTTTAATAAGGCCGAGGTTACCCTCGTTAATAAGGTCGCTAAGAGAAAGGCCCTGGTGCTGGTACTGCTTAGCAACAGATACCACGAAACGAAGGTTGGCCTGCACCAATTTGTCAAGAGCTCTTTGATCACCCATCTTAATCCGCTGGGCAAGGGTAGTTTCCTCTTCAGGAGTAATCATTGGAATTTTGGATATTTCCTGTAGATACTTTTCTACCGCCTGCGAATCACGATTAGTGATCTGGGTGGCAATTTTAAGCTGCCTCATAATTACAATTGCTGTTTAACTTATCTATGACAAAAATGACATTCAAAAGGTTGCCGACTGAATCTAAATTGTTTCTTAATATACGAAACCAACTGCAAAAGTACAACGCAACTTCGAAATTTAATAATTATTGTTGACAAAACAATGAGTTATATGGTTTTTTTAAGCTAAATGCCAGCAAAGAAACTGCAAGTGAACGTGAATAAGTCATGAATCGCAAGTCTGCTCCACAAGTTGTTTTTTGGGGTGTCCCTCGTACCTCGGGCCGGGCTTTCCGCTATTACTCCGCCACAAGGCCGGGCTGCGAAGGCTTCAGCGGGGTAGCCGCTTCAATCCCTCACCCGAAAGTGTAACATGCTGTTGTTATTGCGGTTTTCGCAAGTGGTAAGTAGTAAATGGTGAGTGGGGCATACAGTTTTGTCATTCAGCACTCTTTGTTCCTTGTTCGATATTATTTTCGCTAGTAGTGAATCGTGAATCGCAAGTTGCCTTTCCTTTCTCATTCAAAACTCCTTGTTCCTTGTTCGATATTATTTTCGCTAGTAGTGAATCGTGAATCGCAAGTTGCTTTCCTCCCTCATTCAAAATTCCTTGTTCCTTGTTCGATATTTGAACCGTGAGCTGGTCGTGAATCGCAAGTTTGCTTTAAATTCCTCATTCAAAATTCCTTGTTCCTTGTTCGATATTCTACCGTGAGCTGGTCGTGAATCGTAAGTTGCCTTTCCTTCATCATTCAAAATTCCTTGTTCCTTGTTCGATATTCTTACCCATTCATTAACAGCAACTTACATTTTAATTACCTTCGCCGGCATGATAGATTACCGCTCCGATACTGTTACCGCCCCCACCCCGGGCATGTTGCAGGCCATGCTGCAGGCCCCCACCGGCGACGATGTTTTTGGTGAAGACCCCACCGTTAACCTGCTGGAGGAAAAAGTTGCCGCCCTTTTTGGCATGGAAGCAGCCATTTTTTGCCCCAGCGGCACCATGACCAACCAAATAGCCATTAAAGTACACACGCAGCCTGGTGATGAAGTTATCTGCGACCGGCTTTCGCATATTTACCAGTACGAAGGCGGGGGCATCGCTTTTAATGCCGGTTGCTCCGTACGGCTGCTGGAAGGTGACAGAGGCAGAATTACAGCAGAGCAGGTTAAAAATGCTATTAACCCGGATGATGTACATAAAGCGGTAACCACGCTGGTATCGGTGGAAAATACAGCTAACCGTGGTGGTGGCAGTTGCTACCACTTTGCGGAGATACAACATATACAGGCAGTGTGTAAAGACAACAACCTGAAGTTTCATCTGGATGGCGCCAGGCTAATGAATGCGCTGATAGCCAAAAGCGAAACCACGCTGCAATACGGCCAGGCATTTGATTCTATTTCCCTTTGCCTTAGCAAGGGGCTTGGGGCGCCTGTAGGTAGTGTTTTGGCAGGCAGCAAAGCTTTTATTGCCAAGGCCCGGCGTATACGAAAAATATTTGGCGGCGGCATGCGCCAGGCCGGCATTATTGCGGCGGCAGGTATTTATGCGCTGGATAACCATTTGGAAAGGCTGGCCACAGATCACAGCCATGCCCGGTTGCTGGCAGATGCGTTAAGGGAAAAAGACTTTGTTGGCGAAATATTACCGGTAGAAACCAACATCCTGATTTTTGAAGTAAAGGGCCGGTTTACACCCAAACAATTGGCAGCAAAACTGCTGGACGATGACATAAGGGTAATGGCTATTTCTGAAAACCAGGTACGTATAGTTACCCACCTTGACATAACCCCGCAAATGGTAGAGCAAACTATTGATGTTATAAAAAAACAATAACCGTTCGTTAACAGGGATAATAACTGCCGCCAGTGATGATGCGGTTACTGGGCCATGGCGAATAGAATTGCAGAACGTACAAGAGTGCGACGCAACGGAAGCTATATCGTAGTTCCTGCTGCCGGGCCCATAATTCTATACCAGCTAACAGGTGGTTGTTAAAAGCTAAACTGCCCGATATTTTCTACCCGCAACTATAACTGTTCCATATACAATCAATTCCATCGGTAGCCATGTGCATTAACAACCCAAGGGCTACTATTCTTGTTTTAGGCCAGTACAACAAAACAGCATACAAAACGCAGGCGATAAAACTATGCAGCGGATGAAAGCCAATACTGCACCGGCACGGCTGGTAAATGGGGGTAGCCAGCAGGTGGTCAACATCCACCAGCATGGTAGCAAGCAGCAGCAGGTACACTTTTAACCAGCGGGGCCGGTAAAAAGCATAAGCTACAATACCCGGAAAAACCAGGTGCAGGAAATAATGAACAAGAAATTGCATAGCTGTTACCTGTTATAAACCGGGTGGTTATTCAAGTCAATACAATAATCCGTAATCCATGTGCCGGATACATCCACGTACAAAATATTTGGTTTGTTTTTTTTGTTAATGGTGCCGTTGTCAAGCCATTCGTTCACTTTGCCGGGCAAACTGTTGTTACCGGCTTGCGCAAGGTCGCGTATGCTTTTGTGCTTGCCAATAAGGTTGGTAAGGAACATGGCCCCGTTTACAATAGGAGAAGTTTTGTCAGACTGAAAGTCGTTGCAAACAAGAGCTGCTTCGCTGCTGCTTTCTGTTAACTGCCAGTCAAGGCGTATAAGGTCGTTATTACTAACGCCGTCTTTTATGCCGGCAAAAAAAGTTTCTTCCGCTTTTACCAGTTTATTCAGGTCGTTGGTGGCGGCGTAAGCCCTGCGCCAGTTGATGAATGCTTTTGAAGCATCAGCAATAGCGCTGGAATCAACAATACCATCCGGGTGTACATATTGCTCAAATAAAATAATCGCTTTACCTGCTGCATCTTTTAGTGTAACCTCATGTAAAGCCCTTCCGTTGCTTTTAAAAACAATATCTTCCCCAAGCGTTTTTACCACGTATTCAGCCAGTTCTTTGGTAGGCGTTTCCCTGTTGCAAAAATGGCTGAAATTAAAAATCACCACCTCTCCCCTGTTCTTGTGCAGAAATTCACGGGTGTCTGTTAAAATGGGTTTCAGAGGTTCGCCATAGCCGCCGCCAATGGCATCGGCCATGCAATCTGATGAGCAGTGTTTTGTATGATAGGCACTGTCGTAAGTACCAATGCGTAAATCGAACATGCGCAAACCCGCCTGCAACTGCTTACCGATATTGTGCATTTGAGTTAGTGTATTGCACTCGTTAATGGAACTTTGCTGCTGGCCACCAATACCGCTAAGTACAGACATGCCCGCATCATGAGAGCCTGGCAATACAATTTCATTAAGCATATAACTGGCTTTATGCGGCATCAGCAAATCCTGCATCCAGGATTCAGAACGGTAGCCGGAAAAATAACTCAGGTATAGCTTCTGGTCTGCACCGGCATAGGCCAGCACAAAATTGTTACCATCCACATTGCAGATAGATACCGGGTTGGCCGTATTAAAATACGCAGGCAGCACACTTTTAACGCCATGGGCAGGGCCACCATCTTCGGCGAGATAATAAAGGCGGTTATCTTTTTTAGCCCCCCTCCACACATAAAAAAGTTTACCTGAGTTCCACAAACTGTAAATAGCCGGGGAAACAGAAGTTTTAGCATCGCCGATCCTGTTTTCATCTTTCCAGTTACCGGTCTGTGCGTCGTAATCCGCAAAACTCACATTGCCATTTTTATCCATCCAGCTAAGCCTTACAGCCTGGTTGTTAAGGCTTACCACAAAAGGATAATCTGCCGATGTTTTACCTGCTATGGTTTGCAACCCGCCTTCATCTTTTAAAATACCTTGTGCATCCGGCGCAGCTATGGCATAAACCAGGTCATTCTTGCCGGCGCCATGAGAAGCGATGAATACTTTGCCATTGAAGTAAGAAGTTGTTACGCCAAGGCTTAGCCTGCCCCCATTTTCAAATACCAGGTTATGAACATTGCCGACGTCAAAAGTAGAATCGCTGTTGTTGATGGCATACTTTAATGAACCATCGCCGGCAATCCAGAAAAGGTAAATTCTTTCCGGTGTTACCCGCAGCATGGGGCCAAAGCTGCTGCCATCATCGCTAACAACCTGGTCTGTAGCGGAAAAGTTGGGGCTATACCTTTTGCCCAGGCAGCTTACATGAATTTTACCGGTTTTGCCCGGCTCTTTCCATGCAACAAAATAATAGTCGCGGAAGTTGGTAATATCAAAGGCTTTGTCCGTTCTTGCCTGTGGTACAAAATTTACCGGCTGGGTAAAACTAAGGTTTTGGGCAGTAAGCCTGCCTGCAACAAAGAACAGGAAAAGCAGAAGCAAGATTTGCAAAGGGGTAGTGAGTGTTTTCATAAGTTTCAAAAATAGCATAATTAGCATATTCCCCTTTGGTTGCCGCTTTGCCTTTTTGTTTCAATTATTATGGGCCCGGCTGGAGGAACTTCCATGAGGCGTCCCTTGCGTCGCACTCTTGTACGCCTTGTACGCTATGCGGCTTTTCCCGCAGCATAGGTTGGCCTGCCACCTGTGGCAGAAGGAATAATATATAAACCGGCCTGCAGAAGCTGCAACAGGCTACACTTTCGGGTGAGGGATTGAAGCGGTTACCCCGGTGAAGCCATCGCAGCAGGGCCTTGTGCCGGAGTAATAGCGGAAAGCCCGACCCGAGGTACGAGGGACACCCCCAAAAAATGTACGGTGTACGGTGTGGGATGTAGGATGTAATGGGAAATGCAAGATGTTTGATATACTGGCCGGTCTCCCACTCCCCATTTACCACTCCCCGCTGGCCCTACAATGCAGTAGGGTAAAATATGCAGGCAAAAAAAAATCCGGAACCGTTGCCGGTTCCGGACGAATAAAAATTTGTAACCTGTTATTTTTTATCAGCAGCTACGGCTTTGTTGGCCGCATTGCTCCATTCAAAACTGATGGCACTTTTTTCCAGCTTGATGTAGCTGCCGGGGTTAACCTCCAGTTGTATGGTGTTGTCTTCGTTTATTTTGGCCACCGTGCCGTGTATACCGGCAATGGTAACCACTTTATCGCCCTTCTGCAGGTTGTCAATATACTTCTTTTGATCTTTAGCTTTTTTAGCCTGCGGGCGAATCATAAACAGCCAGAAAACAAGAATGATGGCGCCCATCATGATTAATGAAAAGCTGCTACCCCCGGCTCCAGGTTGTCCGCCGCCGGCGGCTAAAAAAATGGCATTCATCTGAGTCATTGTATGTGTTTTAATACTTAACTTTTTAACAATCAGCTTTTACTTTTTTCTTCGCCGCCTTTTACCTCGCCGGTAAAGATAAGTGTATGCTGTACACCGTTTTTAGTGTTGGTAGTAACGGAGATGGATTTATGAACAGTTCCAAGAATACCTCTATTGCTGTCGTATACACCGGTTACTTCTCCTTCTCCACCGGGCGGTACAGGTTCTTTGGTAAAATCTGCTACGGTACAACCACAGCCGGGCTTGGCAGAGCTGATAATAAGGGGTTTGTTACCGGTATTTTTGAACTTAAAGGTCATTTTTACCTGCTCGCCTTTTGTTACAGTACCAAAATTGTACACGGAATCTATCCATTGTATGGTGGTGTAGCTGGTGGTATCGTTCAAGGCCTGCTGTGCGTTGGCAGCGGGTGCCGTACTGGTGGAAGAACTGGCATTACCCTGGCATGCATATAAAGCCACAGATAGCATTACCACTGCAAAAAACGTTTTCATATACGCGTATTTGTCGCGAATTTCTGTCATATTTTTTGTTTGAAATCTGTTTTGTGAATTTTATTCTGTGCCAGCAATTCTTTGTGAATACTATCCAGTATGCCATTTACAAACTGGCCGCTTTGCGGGGTGCTGTATTCTTTAGCAACGTCTATGTATTCGTTAATGGTAACTTTTGTTGGAATGGTTTCAAAATACAGGAACTCGCAAACGCCCATCTGCATCAGTATCATGTCCAGTACCGCGATACGCTCGGCATCCCAGTTTTTCAGTTTGGGCTTAATAAGTTCAGCCAGTTGTTCCCTTTTTTCAAGGCATGTTACCAGCAATGTTTTGGCGAATTTTGACTTATCTGCACCCAGCATGTCCTGCAGGTTATAAGTACCCGGTTTTTGAAGATAGTTCAGCATCAACTGGTTCATCATATCGGCATCATCGTCCCAGTTGGTAAAAATTTCTTCTACATGGCTTATAAAATCGTCGTTAGGCAGCAGCAGGTCCGTAAAGATAAATTTGATGATATCTCTTTCGCTGTTCTTATCCCTGCCCTGCACGGCAATGTATTCGCGGTAAATATCAGAAGCTGCCAGTTCAAGATAAATCTTGCGCAGCAAATCGGCATCAATTGAGCGTTGGGGCTTATGGGTTTCAACAGCCTTGCGGTAAGACTCGTTTTCCAATATCTTCCACAGTACCTCGTTGCCCGCAATTTTGGTGTTTACGTTAAGGTCTGCGGCACTGGGCAGGTTCTTCATAGAACGCAACCGGGCATCTGTTTCCGAATAGCGGGCTACTTCGGTTAAAAAATATAACAGGTAAACAAAAAGTCCGTGAGACTGGTCAAACTGCTGTTGTAAAACTTTTACCGGGTCATTCTTGGTATTCTCTGTGGATTCAAGGGAGTAGATTAACTGCATCACTTTAACCCTGATATTTCTTCTGCTGATCATTCAAAAAACAACTTTTCGGGTGCGAAGATAGGGGAAACAGGTTTACAGCACTTGATTTTGAAACCGGTGCTGTTTTTAAATTAACGTACCACCTGGTTAATTATATGTAACAAGCTGGTTTTTAATGAGTGCTAAAAATGTGCACAAACTGGGCGCTTGTTATTAAAGAATCCTGTACATTTAATTAGGTTTACAGAATGCCTTAGTATTTAGTATCAGCATTTATCCAGATATCCTTAAGTGAATAACCGTTTTCAACAATATTCGTTACCACGGAAAATCTTTACTTATGGGTGTACTTCTTTTTCTTGCCAAATTGCTGCTGGCCTTTATTTGGTCAATTGGATTATTATTAGGTAGCTGCATGCTTGTATTAGACGCCTTCTCCAGCCAAACAGGAACTAACAAACGGCAAGATATGCCGGGCATATCGGCACAATAGTTTTAGTAAGGCGTGTAACATGCGTAACTCAGCGGTTTAACCGTTGGCAAAGCATTTGCAGCAATTGATGTTATGAAACTCTTCAAATGCCAAAAATGCGGCGAGACCGTATATTTCGAGAATACTTTTTGTGGAAACTGCCAGTCGTCCCTGGGTTTTGTTGCTGAAACGCTACAGCTTGTTTCCCTTACTGTGGAAAAGAACGGCGCTTTGCGCCCCGTTGACAGAAGCTACAAAACAACTTACCGCTATTGCGCCAACCACCAGCATGCCGTGTGCAACTGGCTGGTACCTGCCGACAGCGAATCCGTTTTTTGTAAAGCCTGCGATCTTAACCGCACCATTCCGGCCCTTACGCAACCCGAATATGCCCAGCGGTGGGCTACCATAGAATCTGCCAAACACCGGCTGGCTTATGCTTTATTGCGCATGAAACTGCCACTGAACAACAAAATAAAAGAGCCGGAAACCGGTCTTGCTTTTGATTTTGTCGCTGACGAGCTTACGGACGATAATGAAAAAGTACTGACCGGCCACGATAATGGGCTTATCACTATCAACATTGCCGAAGCCGATGATATAGAAAGAGAAATGGCCCGCAAATCAATGGATGAGGTTTACCGTACAGTACTTGGCCATTTCAGGCACGAAATAGGGCATTATTACTGGGACAGGCTTGTAAGCACCAACCCCGCAACGCTCCAAAAATTCAGGAACCTGTTTGGCGATGAACAGCAGGATTACGCTGAAGCCCTTAACCGCCATTACAGCCAGGGGCCTGTGCCTGATTGGAGCCTGCGTTTTATCAGTGCGTACGCCAGCGCCCATCCGTGGGAGGATTGGGCTGAATCCTGGGCTCACTACATGCACATTGTTGACACTGTAGAAACAGCTTTCGCTTTCGGTATTAATATAGAAACCAAAATATCAGCCCGCTTCAGCAGCAATATTAAAACAGACCCATACGAAATAAAAGATTTCAGCAAAATCATCAGTTTCTGGCTGCCTGTAACATTGGCGATGAACAGCCTTAACCGCAGCATGGGCCTGCACGATATTTACCCTTTTGTATTAAGCAATGCAGCTATAGAAAAACTAAAATTCATTCACGAACTGGTGATGGCCCGGAGAAAATAAGCAAACTGCATGAATGGTTTTTGGGGCTTTCACCGGTGGTAACATTGTGCATCTTTAGTTCCGGCTGTCCATTACAACTCCGCCACAGAGGCTGACACACAGCCCCTCAGCGGGGTTTCCATTTCCATCCGGCAGCCATTCAGCAAAAGGATTGCTATTGGGCTTTGCCCGCAGGGTAGCATAAGATTTGTTTACCTTATCTTACCGGTGACCAACCTACTTTTGAATATTATTCTTTTACTATCTTAAGTGTTGTTAATTTGCCCATTCGCATTACCCGTATAACGTACAAGCCTGCCTTAAGGTGTTGAATGTTGATAGTATAGTTACTGCCATTTGCAGTATACTGGTTAACAACTTTACCAGACATGTCCACCAAATACAACAAATTGCCGGCAGTTAGCCCGCCTAATTTTACAGCCCACCTGGCAGGATTTGGGTACGCAATTATAAAAGGTTCATTGCCAAAAGCAACAGTCACTATTTTGCTGTACATAAATTTTCCATCTTTATCAACAAGCTTCAGGCGATAAAAATTATCTCCACTAACTGGCTTCACATCCAGGTAACTGTATTGCCTTACCTGGCTTGAATTACCACTGCTGTTTACCCTTCCGATAGCGTTGAAACTATTTGCAGACCCCCTCTTTTCTATAATAAAGTGGCTGCTGCTCACTTCCGATGCAGTCATCCAGTTAAGCTCTATTGCCCGCTTAACAGCAACGCCTGTAAAGCTGGTTAACTTTACGGGCAATACAATACTGTTATTAAAGCGGACCGCTACAAAATCGTTACCGGTTGATGTAAAGGAAGAATAGCCGCCCACAAGTATCTTATCATCATCCTGCATAACTAAAGCATTCCCGAAAGTAACACTGCCAATTACTGTACCTGCCAGGCCATCTATGCCAAAAGTTGAATCTATAACGCCATTACTATTATAACGCAAAACATCAATGGAAAAAGCACCACCATTGTTGGTTGTTCCTGAAAATATGATCTTATCATCTTTTTGCAGGGCCACAGATTTTGGATAATTGGTGCCGGGCAACTGAACATAGGTGCTGCCATTGGTGCCAAAAGATGAGTCCAGGGTTCCATTGGGCATATACCTGGCTATACCAAAAGAAGCGAGGGAAATAAACTTGGCCAATCCGCCCGCTACAATTTTTCCATCAGGCTGCAATATGCATGAGTAAGCCGCATTATACTGCCTGATGTCATTAATTGTTTTGCCGTTTGTGCCAAAAGTTGAATCAAGGCTGCCATTTATGTTGCAGCGCAATACCAGGAAATGGCCCAATGCCCCTTCCTGGCAGATACCTGCCATTACAATTTTTTTATCTGGCTGTATAGCTATCGCACTTGCCTTATCACAACCTCCGGCATCAATTACTTTTATACCATTAACACCAAAAGTTGAATCAGGTGTTCCATTCGGTTTATAACAGAACATCGCCACATCACATCCTGCATTGCCTACCGCAATAATACCGCCATCACTTTGAACAGCCAGATCGTAACAAATAGTTTCTTCTCCGTTAATGTTATCAGTTAAAACCCTGCCGCCTGTTCCAAAGCTTGAGTCAACAACCCCATCTGCTGTAAACCGCATTAAAACAACGCCGCCGGTATTCAGGTAACCCAACGCAATGATCTTACTATCCTGTTGAAGCTTGATTGCAGATAAGCTCAGCAAATTATTACCATCAAACCCGGCAATTGTTTTACCATTTGTACCAAAAGTGCTGTCAATAGCTCCATCCGGCTGATATCTGACCAACGCAAAGTAATTTTTGCTCGCAATGGTTGTATGGCCACCCAAAACAATTTTCCCACCTGTTTGCACAGCAATAGCTGCTCCGTAATCGGCTACGCCAGCAACATCGGTTATTACCTGGCCATTGGCGCCAAATGTGGCATCAGGAGTACCATCCTGGGCTTCTGTTGTAATATTGCCTGCAACAATAAAAGCAAGCGTACCGAGCAGTTTGTAAAGAGTTAATTTCATGTGGCAGTTTTTAATGAGTAAATTAAGTGCAATCAATAAGTTCATCCGGCGGTATTCTTTTGCAACTGCATAAATTCTGCACAAGCTAAAGTCTTCACTTTTTAACTGGCTGGTGCATCATTAGCTTGTCTATCAATTGCTGCACCTCTGCCGGGGGTACTTTTTCAACCAGGTAATAATGGTTGCCATTCGCATCGTTTACCCAGGTATTGCTGCCATCGCTGCCGCTTACTATCATTTTGCCACGTTGTAATGTGTAGAATTTTTCATGGCCCTCTACGGCTACCAGTACCGCTGTCTCATCCCAGCTTTTGCGGCCATCTTTGTCTTCTTCCGCAAGTGGTATGCTGATGCGGAAAACATCTTTCACCGGGCTATGCACAACTGATTGATTGTTTATTAGCGGCAGCCCGCACTTTATTTTTTCGCCAATTTCAAAGCCGCTCAATATCACCGGCGTTTGCCAGTTATCAAAAACATATTTGGATGCAGTAAAATCACGGTCAACATTAAATTCTTTGCCGGAAGGAAACCTGCCTGCCATACTTACCAGCTTCTTCACTTTTTTAGCAATCAGCTCTTTGCCGGGCAGTGGAGAAAATTCATCCGGCAGCGATTGCATCAAAGCGGCAAGATTGGTAAGAAAGCCTACAGTTACAATAGTTACACTGCCATCCGGCTGGCCGGATAATATCCTTCGGTAAAGTTCAACCGCGCCGGGTGTTTCACCGTTACTGTTAATGGAATGCGGGTAGTTGGCCACCAGGCTGTCAGTCCAGTGCTGAAAATCTTTTAACTCCAGGGCATTGCCTTTGGGCACGGCAATGGGTAATTGTGGCCGGTTAAAGTAGGTATTCAATACACTGAATACCGCTGCTACATTGGGATACTTGGTACTGGCAATGGTAGCGAGTATCTCCGCCTTGCCCTCATCCGCAAATGCATGCAGCATGGCTATAGCGCCTACATCGTCATAATCCGGGCCCATATCTGAGTCGAAAATAACTTTAACAGGCGTTTGCGGCTGGCCCTGCGCAATAAAGACGGCTATAAAAACCGAGCAAAGCAATAACAGTGTTTTTTTCATAATGATGTAGATAATAAGTTAGGCTTATAATGATTCCGTAGCGGGAATGGTACCCGCTTAAATGCCGCCATGAAAAACCGGACGTACAAGTGTTCCAATCTTGCTGCTTCGTCACGCAAGATTGCTCAACGATGCTTCATTGAAATACTACTGTCCGTTCCATAAAACTTCCGCTGGTTTATTTACAGTCCCGCATAAATAATCAATGCAAGGCCTGCTATAAAACAGGCGAACATGCAACCCAGCAAAACATTAATTTTCTGCGGTGCATTTTTAAATTCTTTCCAGATGAATACACCCCACAACGCCGCAATAAGCGTGGCGCCCTGCCCCAACCCGTAAGAAACAGCAGCACCGGCACGGCCCGCAGCTATAAGGTTAAATGAATTGCCGATACCCCATATAATACCACCCAATACGCCTACCCCATGGGTGGCTAATTTTTCCTTAAAATAAGTGCTGTAAAATACCGGCGGCCCATCCAGCGGCTTTTTCATAAGGATGGTGTTGAACAAAAAATTGCTGGCGAAAATGCCGGTTGAAAAAATAAAAACTGCCGTATAAGGCGTCATTTTACCCGCTGCAGGTTGTTCAAAATTATCCAGGTCCATAGAAGCCGCGATGAAGCGGTAAAAAAAAGACATAAGCAACCCTGCCAGCAGCGAAATAACAATGCCTTTGGCAGACACTTTTTGGCCCCCTTTCGATGCGCTGCTGTAAGCTATCGCGTTAAGCACGATAGCCACGGCAACAAACGCCACACCGGCAAACAAGAATGCGGGGTTGGCGGCAGGCGACGAAACATAATTAACCATAACACCCAGCACCAGCGCAAGGCCAATACCCACGGGAAAAGCAACTGACATGCCTGCTATGGCAATAGCCGCTGAAAACAATATATTGGCCGCGTTAAAAATAATACCACCCAAAAAGGCACTTCCTATGTTGGCACTGTCGGCTTGTTGCAGGTCTGCAATAAAACTTCTGCCCTGGCTGCCCATACTGCCCAGGGTAAATGCAGAAATGATGGAGAATAGTAAAATACCGGCCACATAGTCCCAGTAAAACAGCTCGAACCGCCAGGTTTTTTGCGCCAGCTTTTGCGTGTTGGCCCAGGAGCCCCAGCACAACATGGTGATAAAGCAAAACAAAACCGCAACAGGGTAGCTTTGTACAATAAACATATCAGGTTGTTTGTATGGTGTTAACTAACATCAATTTCGTGCAGGTACGGCGCCGAGGCCTGCGCCCCCGCCCTTGTAACAGAGATGGCCGAAGCCCTGCAGGCAAAAGCTACAGCAGTTTTAATATCTTCCTCATTAGCAATGGCTACAGCCAAAGCGCCATTAAAAACATCACCGGCCGCTGTGGTATCAACCGCTTTTACTTTTTGTGCAGGTACTATATAACCACCGCCAGCGGTATGCACATAAGCACCCTCCTCCCCCATGGTTATAATGATGTGCTGCACTCCACGCCCTGTAAAAACAGCAGCAGCTTGCCGGCAACTTTCTATATTGGTGATGGTTATACCCGTAAGCATTTCCGCTTCTTTCTTATTGGGTGTAATCATGTAAAGCCCATCGTAAATTTCAGCCGGCAGTTCGCAGGCCGGCGCCGGGTTTAGTAACAACTTTAACTGCCGTTGCTTTGCCAGTTTAGCTATTTCGCAAACCGTTTCTATGGGTATCTCAAGCTGCACTACAATTACAGCGGCGTTGGCAATTGCATAGGCCGCGTTTTCAATATCAGTTACAGACAAGTGTGCATTGGCGCCGGGCGCCACCACAATACAGTTTTCACCATGGCTGTCAACTATTATCATTGCTGTACCCGATGGATGGCTGGCATCTGTAAACACGTGTGACACATTGATATTTTCTTTTTTGAAGTTATCAATAGCCTGCCTGCCAAATAAATCGTTGCCCAGCCTGGCAATAAAGCTAACGTGGCCACCCAGCCTTGCCGCCGCCACAGCCTGGTTGGCGCCTTTGCCGCCTGCATGTAATGCAAACTGGCCGCCCAAAATAGTTTCGCCGGGTACCGGTATGCGGCTGGTGGTAATCACCATATCTGTATTGGAGCTTCCAACAACTACAACTGAAGTATTCATTACTGCTGATTGGGTATTTACGGTTGTATCATACACGTAATATCAGGGGCAAAAGCAAGGTTAGCCAACAGCACTGCAACCGTTCTTTCAAAAGTAAGGGAAAAGATGAATATCGAACAAGGAACAAGGAATAATGAATGTTGAATGAAAAGCTACCCCCTACTCACG
>NZ_VVIP01000065.1 GCF_009650435.1 Foetidibacter luteolus | reverse complement strand
CATCCCACATCAAACATCTAACATATTACAGGTACTTCGTACTTCAAACTTCGTACTTGCTTTTTGGGGGTGTCCCCAAGCTGCGCAAGGGGTCGGGCTTTCCGCTCATACTCCGGCACAAAGCCCTGCTGCGATGGCCTCACCGGGGTAACCGCTTCAATCCCTCACCCGAAGACCAGTTGCAGGTTACCGGTTGCTGGTCGCCGGTCTGTTGAATTTTAAAAGGCTTATAATTTGGTTGAATGATGAAGTGCAGAAGCTCTTCAATACCCCCTACTGCCATTAAACTTTAAACAAATGAACATTGAACGGCAGATGTTGCCGGTTGCTGGTCTGTTGAACCGCTAACATGGAGCGTTGAACAAATGAACATTAAAAAGCAAAGCCTCGTAGAGGCGGCATGTCAGTAGATAAGAAAAGAGACGATTTGCAAGAGCACCGTAGGTGCGATATGTTCACAGGTTGTTTTTAATAAGGCTGTGTGCGTGCAAAAATTACCCGCTGGCTCATCAATGTTCATTATTTCTTGTTCTAAAGGGTTGCGTTGCAATGGTGCACCTATTGCTGCGCTCAACAGCCGGTACGCTTCCCAACCGGTTTTGTTTATCTTTATTTCCGGCACAAAACATGCAGTTGAAAAGCAGGCGGTTGCAAAATAGAATTGCTGGTGATTTTGTAATCCCTCTTTCGGCTCAATGCTTACAGCCTGTATGCTCCTCTTCACTTAAATTGCTCCATATGAAAAAGAACATCGGTTTGTTCATCATCCTTGTTTTACTGGTATCCTTTGCACATGCCCAGCCCGCCGTTTATGGCGCCTGGCACAAAAAAGAAGGAGATATAGAAAAAATAATCTGTGTATTGCCGGGTTATTTTTCTTATGCTGAATTTGATAAGGCTGCCAAAAAGTTTGTAAAGGCCTGGGGCGGTATTTGCGAGGCCGGCAATGAAAATCTTACTATTACCATTGAGTACAATACGCTGGAGAAAAATACCGGTAGCCAGAAAAAAATAGCTTATAAACCAGGCAAAGACCAACTTGCTACAAACGTGGATGGCATCAACGGCCAATGGAAAAAGCTGGATGATGCAGCAGCCGGGCTGGCTGGTGTTTGGCGCATTACCGCCCGTGAAAGCAACGGGGTGATGAGCCCTATGCAACGCACGGCAAGAAAAACAATTAAGATAATGTCGGGTACGCGGTTTCAGTGGGTGGCAATTAATACAGGTACAGGCGAGTTTTTTGGTACCGGTGGCGGTACTTACACTTTTAACAACGGCGTTTATACAGAGCATATTGAATTTTTTCCCCGCGATAACAGCCGCGTTGGTGCATCCCTGGAGTTTAAAGGAAAGGTAACCGGCAACCAGTGGGACCATAGCGGGCTAAGCTCCAAAGGCGAACCCATACATGAAACCTGGACAAAAGAATCTTACTGATTTACTGGACTTTGCACAAAAGCACCCGGTAGCCAATGTTTTCGCGGTTGCCGCAATTCCTTAAGCATTTCTTCACATTTTACGGTGCAACGTGGGCAGGGTAAAGCATGTCTTTACCCGCACAAGAGATTCATCATCCTTAAATGAGAATTTTGGAAAACACGCCAAACGCCGGGAAAGCTGCTTATTTGTTGCCCCATAAGTCACATGCCACCAGCCAGGGTTTCATATTCGTGAAATCTGAATACAAGCTTATTAAAACGAATATTGCGGATATACTGTATGCCGAAGGCATGAAGGATTACATCAAATTCCACCTGCAGGATGGCAGCTTTTACACTACCCTGCAAAGCCTTAATTATTATGAACAAAGATTACAGCATTCAGGGTTTTTCAGGGTTCACCGTTCGTTTTTAGTCAATATTTTCCATATCAGTTGTATCAGCAAGAATGAGGTACAAATAGGAAAGCTGTTCATACCCGTAGGCACAGCTTACCGCAAGCAATTTTTAGATGCCCTGGAAGGCTACCAGTAACTCCACTCTGCCAATCTCATATTAACGTGAGTTTAGTATATCGCATTTACCTGTATGGAATAACGTTATTTACTTTTTTGTCTTGACACAAAAAAGTAACAAAAAAAGTCAAGGAAGAAACGATATACAGCACGTTTCTTCCACTCGCCCTGATTAAGCTTTTGTACTACTGTGATTTCAGCAGCAGAATTTTCTTGTACAAGGTATACTAAGCTTGATGATATTAGTAAAATGAAGATCCTGTCTGATTTTATTTGTATATAGCTGAATATCATGTGAAAGATTCAAAACTCACGTTATATTACCTCTGGTTAAATTGTACAAGCTCTACCACCATTTTTTCAGGAGTTTAGTTGAAAAATCAGCCTGTGTCACCCCGCGCCAGGGATTGAAACGGATACCCCGCTGAAGGCTATGTGCCCGGCTTTGTGGCGGAGTAGCAGTGGAAAGCCCGGCCCGCCCTGTATTTTGGCGGGGGCGCCCTAACAATTCCCATTTGGATGGGGGAAGAAAAAAATAAATCCACAAAGTCTACTAATTTAATAGGTTTTATATACTTTTGCTGCAAATGCAACGCAACTTCAACAACACATCCATCTCAGTACTGTTCCAAAACAGTCATTCCGCCAGCCTGGCACAAGGCTGTACAGTTAAGCATTCCGGCACTCTTTCATGTGCCTGTTGCTGTCCCGCCGGGGCATAATATCTTTTACCGCGAACCAGCGCTTTTTGGCGCAACTACTTTATAACAATCATTAATTTTTTATCACAGCTATTTTACCACCATGATAGCAACAAGCACAATAGAAGCTTCACAGGAAGGCTTTCCTTATCAAAAAAAGCGGATTAACTACAGCATTATCAAGGCATTTTTTACAGCTACATTTTTATTGGTATCTATTCTCTTGTATTCCCAGGAAAGCCAGTTAATAGAAATTTCGGGCAAAGTACTTGACCAGGAAAAGAATGAGCCACTGCAGGGCGTAAGCATACAGATTGCCGGCACTGTTGCAGGCACCATCAGCAACAGCCAGGGTGAGTTTAAGCTTAAAACAAAATTGAAATTTCCTTTCACCCTGCATTTTTCTTCTGTAGGCTACCAACCGCAGGATTTTGAAGTGAAAGACCTTAACTCAAAGCCCAATATAGCCATGGTTACCCAAACCTTTCTGGGTAAAGAAGTGGTGGTAACCGCATCCCGTGTTGCCGAGAGCATACTTAAATCGCCGGTGGCTATTGAAAAACTGGACATCCGTGCCATTAAGGAATCGCCGGCGCCCAGTTTTTATGACGCCCTGGAAAACGTAAAAGGCGTACAGATGACAACCAGCAGCCTTACGTTTAAAGTGCCTAATACCCGCGGCTTCAACATACCCAACAACTTTCGTTTTATGCAATTGGTGGATGGTGTTGACATGCAGGCAGCCACGCTGGGCGTTCCGCTGGGTAACGCCATTGGCCCCACAGAGCTGGATATTGCCAGCGTGGAAATTACGCCTGGCGCTGCCTCAGCCTTGTACGGCATGAACGCCATTAACGGCATGGCCAATCTTATTACCAAAAGCCCGTTTTTGTACCAGGGTTTGAGCATTTATCAAAAAACAGGCCTTAACCATGTGGGTGGCACCGGCAGAGACCTCAGCAACCTTACAGAAACCGCCTTCCGTTACGCCAAGGCCTTTAATAACAAGTTCGCCTTTAAAATAAATGGCAGCTACATGCGGGGTACAGACTGGTTAAGCGATACCCGCAAAGACCAGAACCCCAATAACCTTAAAACTGCCAACCCCACTTTTCCGGAGCTGAATGGCGACAATAATATTGTTTACGACGGCTGGAACAAATACGGCGATGATGCCCTGGCTGGCAGCAACACAGTATCGCTTACCGGCCTTACCATTAATGGCCAGGGTAACCAAACACTTACCGTAGCCCGTACCGGCTATTGGGAAAAAGACCTGGTTAGCCCTACCGTTGACAACCTGAAATTTGATGCGGCCCTGCACTACAGGTTAACCGATCACCTGGAGGTTTCTTACGCTTACCGCTATGGCAAAATGGACGGCGTTTTTCAGCGCGGCAACAAAATACAGTTGGATAATGTAGTTGTACAAAACCATAAGATTGAGGTTAAGGGCAGCGAGTTTTCAGTGAAGGCTTATATATCAACAGAAAATACCGGCGATTCTTATAACGTAAAGCCCCTGGCCGACAATATGGATTTGTACAGCGGCGGCAGCGGCAGCGTATGGGGTGCCAAATACAAAAACGCACTGCTGGAATACGCGGCGGCAAATGGCGGCGAATTAAACTCAGCCAACCTGGCCGCAGCCAACCAATATGCCCGTGCCAGGGCTGATGCCGGCCGTGCAGAACCCGGTACTGCCCGTTTTGACTCCATAAAAAATGTTATCCGCGGCATTAATAACTGGGATATTAAATCAAACGCCATCCAGGATGCGCCGGTAACAGGTGGTGCGGCACTGGTACAAAAAAGCCGTATGTACCATGCGGAAGCCCAGTGGGACCTTTCCCGCCGCATAAAAATATTCGACCTGCTGGTTGGTGGCGATGCCCGTGTGTACGAAGTAATTCCCGATGGAAACAACTTTGTTGATTTTAGCCGCCCCATAGATGAGCGCAATAAGCCGGCAAAAGACGGCAGCTTTGGTAAAAACATCCACTACAAAAAATATGGCGGCTTTGTGCAGGCCACTAAAACTGTGCTGGATGACAGGCTGAAATTTTTCGCATCGCTACGCTACGATAATAACCCGGAGTTTGAAGGCAAATTCACCCCACGCCTTGCCGCCGTTTACACTTTTAAAAGAAACCACAACTTCAGGTTTACTTATCAGCAGGGTTACCGCTTTCCATCATTGTTCGAGGCATTGTCTTACGTAAACAACGGAAGGGTAAAGCGTGTGGGCAGCCTGTCGTACATAAACGAGGGCCTGGGTTATCTTGATAACAGCTACACACAGGCTTCGGTGGTAAACTTTAACGCCGCTGTTAAGGCCGCCGGCAACACCGATGCTGCCGCTTTGGCCAACCGCAGCCTGCTGCAGGTGGCCAACCTGCCCAAGGCAAGGCCGGAGCGTATACAGTCCTTTGAATTTGGTTATAAAAGTGTAGTTGCCAATAACAAGCTGGTGCTGGATATTGATGCTTATACCAATACATACGATGGCTTTTTAGGCCAGGTGCAGGTATTTGTGCCTAAGGGCGAAACCGTAGGCTCCGATGCCGCTGTAATTGCCATGATTGACCGCAACAGGGATGCACAACCCGCCAGCGGTGGCAATGCTGCCAGTAAGGGGCAGGATCGTTACCGGGTGTACACCAACGCCAAAAACAAGTACACCAATTATGGTTTCGCGTTTGGCGCCACTTACAACTTCTACAAAAAATTCACCATCGGCGGCAACGTAAGCCATAACAAAATAAAATCCAACGAGGTGAACGATATATTTGTTACCGGTTTTAATACGCCTGCATGGAACACCAATATATCTTTTGGTAATAGGGAAATTGTAAAGAACCTGGGCTTTAGTGTGGTATTTAAATGGCAGCAAAGCTTTTTGTGGGAGAGCCCGCTGGTTACCGCCCAGATACCGGCCTACAGTACGGTGGATGCGCAGGTTACCTACCGTGTTCCCGAAGCAAAGGCAAGTATTAAAATTGGCGGCGCCAACCTGTTTAACAAAAAATATTTGCAGTATGCAGGTGGCCCCACCATTGGCGGCCTGTATTATGCAACCATTACTTTTGACGGGTTGTTGGATAAGTAAGGAAATAAAACCGCTATTGTCCGGTCAAGGGGTTAGCAGTCTCGTTGAAACCGTTCAGCAACGGGGTTCTGGCCCCTCTCTTTCGGAGAGGGGTTGGGGTGAGGTAGGACAATACAGAAGCAAGAATACTTTTTTTGGGACGAGCAGTATTGCTGCTATGAGGCTTTGGTTGTGTCACTCACTTGTACTGCTGTAATTCTATTCAGCAGTTGCAGCAGTAGCCAGCCCTGAGCAAAGCGAAGGGTTCTGTTCTTTACGCAGCAATGTGCAGCAGGTCTCGAAGTCATTAAGTTAAGCTGTGAATGTCAGGTTGAGCTTGTCGAAACCGGGTTATGCAAGTCGTTTTTTCATGAATCCGCCTTCGACAGGCTCAGGCCGACAGCTTAACTTAATGACAATGTGCAGCAGGTTCGTAATAAACCATTCACTGCTGGTGTAGCAACCGGGCAGTATTTAATTTACATCCACCATAAAGAAAACCAAAAACATTGGGCACAGAAACCATAACAAAACCAGCCAGGGTTCTCCCGCTTTTCGTAAAGCTGGAGAACCTTCGCGTATTAATAGTGGGTGGCGGAGAAAGCAGTGCCCGGCGCCTGCAAAACCTGTTGCAGCTATCGCCCGGGGCCACAATAACAATAGTGTACCCCGTTATCAGCGAGCCTGTTAAGCAACTGGCGGCAGCAAATACGGGCGTTGAAATTAAGGAGAAGCCATACAGTTCATCAGACCTTCAGCAGGCTGATGTAGTAATCATTGCCGTACAGGATGCGGAACTTGCCGCGGCTATTGGCCGCGACGCTGTGCGCCATGGTATGTTGTTTCATGCCGGCGAGCAGGGCGGAAATGCTTTTTATACCACGGAAACCAGCGACAACCTTTTAACCGCTGCCGGAGGTAATGGCGGCAATGGTAAAAATTATACAGACATCAACGACAAGGAAGGTGAGAAGCGCTGGAAGAAAGTGGCGTCCTGGTTTGTATTTGCCTTCTTCTTTATGATTTTTGGCCACTGGCTGCTGAGTTATATTGAGTTTGACAGGTTCTGGATTACTATACTTGACGAACTGAAACAGTTAGACACCCGGTTTATGTGGATGATAGCCACCGGTTTTTTTGCGCAGTTGGTAGATGGCGCCCTTGGCATGGGGTATGGCGTAACCTGTACCACGGTGTTATTGTCGTTGGGCGTTAACCTGTCTGCCATCAGCGGCAGTATACATACCGCGGAAATGTTCAGCAGCGGCGCTTCCGGTTACAGCCATTACCGCTTTGGAAATGTAAATAAGAAACTGTTTAAAGTATTGTTGATACCAGGTATTGCCGGCGCGGTTATCGGCGCTGTGCTGCTCTCCAGGTTTGGCGACAAATATGCCGATTATGTAAGGCCACTGCTGGCAACTTATACGTTGATACTCGGCATCAGGATTATTGTAGTGGCCCTTCGTAAAAAAAGAAAACCGGGCAAGGTAAAGAATGCCGGCTGGCTGGCCGGGGCTGGCGGCTTCCTGGATTCGTTTGGCGGCGGTGGCTGGGGCCCACTGGTTACCAGCACCCTAATAGCCAAAGGGCGTACGCCGCGCTTTGTTATTGGCACCGTTAGCGTTACAGAGTTCTTTGTAACCTTTTCCGCGGCCTTAACTTTTTTTACCCAAATAGGCATTAGCCATTGGCAGGTAATAGCCGGCCTTATATTGGGCGGTTTAATAGCCGCCCCGCTGGCGGCCCGGCTATCGGGCAAATTACCGGTAAAAACATCATTTGTAGCGGTTGGGGCTATGGTCATTTTCTGGAGCTCCCGCATACTGGTAAAAGCTATTGCCGGGTTATTTTAGTTATTCGTCTTTGGCAAACCTTATTGCCAAAGACGTAAAATCACTGAGCCGATGCCGGCTACCGGATTGTTGCGCAAAAGAGCATTGATAGTTTTAGACGACTTACTGCAGGCGATAATCTTTAACAATGCCGCAGCCAACGAATCCTAAATTTAGAAATCCACGATCGCAAGTCCTTGCCACCTCCGCCAACATTGAACATTAAACAGACAAACATTAAACAATTACGCCCTTTCCTACAAGTGCAGTTTACCAGTTTCTCTCTCCAGAAACTCCGCAAAGCGTTGCCGCAGGTTTTTATGGTAGCTAATCAGTTGCCTGGCTTCATCAGTTATTACAGAGCCGCCACCTTTTTCGCCGCCGGTTTGCGTAATAACAAACGGCGCTGCTGCCTGGCTGTTTAAAGCATTAATCATTTCCCAGGCTTTTTTGTAAGACATGTTCATCAGCTTGGCGGCTTTATTTATAGAGCCTGTCTCATCAATCCTTTGTAAAAGCTCAACCCTGCCCAGGCCAAAAAAACGTTCGCCTTCGCACTCAATCCACAAGCTGCCGTTTACCTTGTAGGAAGATTTTTTACTGAGTATTGATTTAACGGAGGCTGTAACCATATAGCGTATTTTGTGGTAAAGACAAATGTAAACAACAGCGGCAAGCCATAAAACGTGGAGCCTGTATTTATTGCTGTAAAAAAGCATTTTAATTTGGAATAAAAATCTTTTTGCAATTACCTTCGCCGCCGTAGATGCAAAACCTGCTCAACTATATCTGCGCTTCTTTATTGCTCGGTTTAATACTGCTTAAAACAATGGCTATGCCCATAGCCTGCCTGCAGTACAACATTAACCAGGAATACATTGCTGAAAACCTTTGCGAAAACAAAAGCAGGCCGGAGATGCATTGTAACGGCCAGTGCCAGCTAAAAAAACAACTGGACCATGCCAACGACAGTAATGAATCAACTGCTGAAAAAGGTATAGCTAAATCCGTTAGTGCAGAATATTTTGAACCTGTTGTTAGCCACAGCTTTGCTATTGAAACCCGCATACTAAACTTTAATTTACCCAGCAATATTCACAGTCAACTACTGGCGGGCCATAAAGAAAACATCTTTCATCCACCGCTCTGCTGCTGATATTCTTCTAATGCAAAACTCATCATTTCTTTACCTGGCTTTATGCTATATGCGTAAAGCGTAATGCGCTGCATACAATACAATCCATTTTTCTGTATCAACAATGCCGGTAATACCGCAGAGCTTAAGCCTGTGATAGTGTATCGTGTGTTGCTATCTGCCACTAAGTGCAGGTAACAACATTAAATGCTTTTGCCATCAGCATGTTGACGGACTGGAGTGATGGCGCAATCAGCCCGCTATTACACGCAATAGTCCGTACTCAAAAATTAAAAAGTAAACTGTTATGACTATCCACAAAATCATCATTATAGTACTATTCGTTGCACCTCTTTTTACTTCCTGCTCAAAAGATGCCCAGCCGCCTTCTTCAACAGAAGAACGGTCATCCCTGTCAATAGAATTTGACAATATTGTTGGCGGGCAAAACCTGCAACTGAATACAGGTTCTTATACCAATGCCGCAGGTGAAACTTTTTCGGTTGACAGGCTGCAGTATTTTGTAAGCAACATCAGCCTTAACAAAACAGACGGTACTGTGTACACCGTACCGCAGGACAGCAGTTATTTCCTTGTAAAAGAGGGCGAAGAAGATGCAGACCATGTAACGTTAAGTGTTCCCACAGGCGAGTACAGTTCCCTCTCTTTTGTATTAGGCGTTGACAGCCTGCGCAGTACCATGGACATTGCGAAACGTACCGGTGCGTTAGACCCCAGCGGCGGCATGGACGATGGCATGTACTGGGGCTGGAACAGCGGCTATATTTTCTTCAAAATGGAAGGCTTATCCCCTGAGGCGCCGGTTGACCCCACAGGTAAGCACAAGTTCCGTTACCATATAGGCGGCTTTGGCGGCTACTCAGCGCCTACCATCAACAACATTAAAACCGTAACGCTCAATCTTACGCCCGGTGGGGTTGCCAAAGTACGCCAGGGCCGCAACAGCAACATACACCTGATGGTGGATGTGCTAAAAGTTTTCAACGGCAGCACTACTGTTAGCCTGGCAGCCAACCCGCAGGTAATGTTCAGCGATTACAGCGTAAACATCGCCAACAATTATGCAACCATGTTCAGGCATGATCATACAGAAAATTAAGCTGCTATGCGCACCAGGATATATGTAATTGTAATGTTGATAACAGCGGCTTTTGCTGCCTGCCACAAAGAAGTGGCCTCGCTGTTCCGCGGTTTTGAAAAGCCCGCCAATTTTAACACACCTGCTTATAAGCTGGAGAACAACCCGGTTACCGAAGCCGGTTTTGTGCTGGGCAGAAAACTGTTTTACGAGCCCCGCCTTTCCAGGAACAACACCATTAGTTGTGGAAGCTGCCATATACAGTCTTCCGCGTTTACGCAGCATGGCCACGATGTAAGCCACGGTATTGATGACAGGCTGGGCAGCCGCAACTCGCCACCAATTATGAACCTGGCATGGAGCCCGTTACTCATGTGGGATGGCGGCGTGTTCGACCTGGACCTGCAGCCCATTGTGCCCATTACCAATCACGTAGAAATGGATGAAACGGTGGAGAATGTTATCAGCAAACTGCAGCAGCACCCGGATTATCCCGGCATGTTCCGGCAGGCTTTTGGCTCCCCGGAAATTACCACAGCCAGGCTTCTGAAAGCACTGTCCCAGTTTATGGTTATGTGCATCAGCAGCAATTCCAAATACGATAGTGTGGTGCGTGGCCAAGGCACAGTGTTTACCAGCGATGAACAGGCTGGTTACGAAATATTCAAAACCAAATGTTCAGCCTGCCATGCCGAGCCCTTGTTTACCGATAACAGTTTTCGCAACAATGGTTTAAGCATTGCCAACAACAATGACGAAGGCCGTTATACCGTAACGCTCAATGCGGCAGACCGCTACCGGTTTAAAGTGCCAAGCCTGCGCAACCTGGCCTATACCGCGCCTTATATGCACGATGGCCGTTTTTATACGCTGGATGCTGTATTTGACCATTACAGCAGGCAGGTAAAAAATACGCCTAACCTGGATGCTTTGTTGCAGCGTAACGGCGTTCTGGGCATTACGTTAACTACTGCAGAGCGGGTTCAATTACTTGCGTTTTTGCAAACACTTAACGACAGGCAGTTTATTACCGACCCGAGGTTTTCGGAACAGTAAACAAGAATAAAATTTATTGCGTAGACAGACAATCAGGAAAAGGCAGGAATAATATGTATGATACCGGCGATATCATTTCATGGCATCGGCTGTTGCGTCGCAATCACTTTATCGTTCTGTTCTCTGGGCGGCTTTTCAGACCCGGATGGGCTCCCGTCTCTGCCGCAGGCGGCAGAGACATTAACAAAAATCCATAGTATAGAAAGCATATAAATTCTATCATCAAAGCATACAATCAAGATGAAAAAACTATTAGTGGCAACCATTACTGTATTGGTTACATTTTCCGCAACAGCTTGCGATATCTGCGGTTGCGGGGTAGGCAGCTACTATATTGGCATACTGCCCGATTTTAACCAAAAGATATTGGGCTTGCGCTACCGCTACAACACCCTGCGTACACACATAGGCGCCGGCGGTACCACCACCTATCTTACAACAGAAGAAACCTACCGCACCGCCGAACTCTGGGGCGGCTGGACAATCCATCAGAAATTCCGCATAATGGGTTACCTGCCGGTTAACTTTAACCAAAAGCATAACCAGGGTACAACCTATAACAAAAGCGGTATTGGCGATGCAGGCGTTCAGGGTTTTTACCAGTTGCTCAACACAAGAAAAACTGTCGGCCATAAACTGGTAGTGCAATCCCTGTGGGTGGGGGCGGGTGTAAAGCTGCCAACGGGCAGCTACGACAACCTTGAAAAAAGCGATACAGAAACCGCCAATACTTTTCAACTGGGTACCGGCAGTACAGATGTTACGTTAAACGCCATGTACGATTTGCGCATACAGGATGCCGGCATCAATACCTCCGCCAGTTACAAGGTTAATACAGCCAACAAATACGATTACCGTTATGGCAACAAACTAAGCTTTAACCTGCAGGCCTATTACAAGTTAAGGGTAAAAGATTTGTTTACCGTAGCACCCAATGCAGGGCTACAGTATGAAAAGGCCGCGCTGGATGATGATGCCGGCGTTAAAATGGATGTATCCGGCGGAAGGCTGTTGCTGGGCACACTGGGTGCGGAACTGTTGTTTAAGAAAGTAGCGGCCGGCGCTAATTTTCAAACGCCTTTATCGCAAAACCTGGCCAACGGCTTTGTAAAAGCCAATAACCGGGCCATGCTGCATGTATCGTTTGTATTGTAGTTTTTGTGCCGGTAAAAAAGTGAAATCATTACCAGGTGTTTGGCGGACATATACTGGCAAGGGTAAAACCGCATTGGCCTAAGGGCGTACCTTACAATACCCATGCGTGAAACCCGTTGATAGAGAACAAATGCCAAACATCCTGTTGGGGGCGAATAGATTGTATTTTCCCCAAAAACAGCGACTGGCAGTAAAATGGGGTAGTGTAAGTACATCCTGCAACCTGTGTTCCGGAGGAACACCTTGTGGGTAGAACATTACGGGATAGCACCTGCGTTCCAGGGGAACGCTTTGTGCATGCATCTACGGGAATAAGGACAAAATGTTCCTCCGGAACATAAAAGAACGTAAATGGCTATTCTACCCACAACATGTTCCGGAGGAACATAGTAAGTTCCTGTACTTATTTCACCCAATGATAAATAACGGAATGATATGTTCAATCTACCCCTTCACCCCAGGGATGTGTACTATGTGCGTGAGGGATTGAAACGGATACCCCGCTGAAGCTTTGTGTGCCTGCCCTGTGGCGGAGTAGCAGTGGAAAGCCCGGCCCCTTGCGCAGCTTGGGGACACGCCCTGAAACCCTTTCTCTGCAAATATCAAAACACCGTTTTTCGCTTTTTGTGCGAGAACCTTACATTTGCCAGCTATGACACAGGAACAAATTAAAGTTTTACGGGACCGCGTTAGTGTTCTAAGGAGGTTTCTTTGACTACGATAACCGTACGCAAAAAGTAGATAATGACCGCCAGCTTTCACTATCGCCCGGCTTTTGGGACGATAATGAACGGGCTACCGGCATTATGAAGGATATTAAAACCAACGAATACTGGCTGAAGCTGTACAAGCAGGTAGAAACTGCCGTTGAAGACTTTGCCGTGTTGTTTGAATTCTGGAAAGGCGGCGACGCTACGGAAGAAGAAACAAGGCAGGCCTACGAGGCTGCGCTGGCTGCCATTGAAGATGCGGAGTTTAAAAGCACCCTTAACCAGCCGGAAGATGAACTGCCTGCCGTATTGCAGATAAACCCGGGCGCTGGCGGCACCGAAAGCCAGGACTGGGCAGAAATGTTGCTGCGCATGTACCGCATGTATGGTGAAAAGCAAGGCATGAAAGTTACTGAGCTGGACTATCAGGAAGGTGATGGCGCCGGTATTAAAACCGCTACGCTTCAATTTGACGGGCCTTTTGCCTATGGCTTTCTGAAAGCCGAAAGCGGTGTGCACCGGCTGGTGCGCATTTCTCCGTTTGACAGCAATGCCCGGCGGCATACTTCTTTTGCCAGCGTATTTGTATATCCGCTGATTGATGACAGCATTGAAATTGAAGTAAACCCGGCCGACCTGGAATGGGAGTTTTACCGCAGCGGCGGCAAGGGTGGCCAAAACGTAAACAAGGTAGAAACGGCTGTGCGGCTTAAACATGCGCCCAGCGGTATTATTGTGGAATGCCAGCAAAGCCGTACCCAGGGCGAAAACCGTGAGCTGGCGCTGAAAATGCTGAAAAGCCGCCTGTACGAGGAAGAGCTGAGAAGAAGGGAAGAGGCAAAAAATGCCGCCAACGCCAGCAAGAAAAAAATTGAATGGGGCAGCCAGATACGCAGCTACGTGTTTCACCCCTACAAAATGATTAAAGACCACCGTACCGATTACGAGGTGGGCAATGTGCAGCCTGTTATGGATGGCGAACTGGATGGCTTTATAAAAGCTTACCTGATGATGGAAAAAGAGCAGGATGCATAGCCTGCTGCGGTAGCAAAAGAAAAATCTGTTGAATACTGTACAGGCCTGCTATATTTGTTTTATGCCTGTTAAACAGGCAGGCCTGCACTTTGAAACAAAACTAAAAACTACAAACTGTTTTTATGTCTTACAACTTACTAAAAGGAAAGAAAGGTATCATCTTTGGTGCGCTGGATGAAAAATCGCTTGCATGGAAAACTGCTTTGCGCTGCCATGAAGAAGGCGCCCAACTGGTGCTTACCAATGCGCCGGTAGCCCTGCGTATGGGCGAAATAAATAAACTGGCCGATGCCGTACAGGCCCCGGTAGTAGGCGCCGATGTTACCAACATGGACGACCTGAAGAAACTGTTTGAAGAAAGCCTGAAGCATTTTAATGGCGGTATTGATTTTATACTGCACTCAATAGGCATGAGCCTTAATGTGCGCAAGGGCAAGCATTATACAGAAATTGATTACGGATTTAACCAGAAAACGCTGGATATCTCGGCCATGAGCTTTCACCGGGTGCTGCGTACTGCCTGGGATATGGATGCTATTAATGAGTGGGGCAGCGTGGTAGGCCTTACCTACATCGCCGCTCAAAGGGTGTTTCCAGACTACAACGAAATGGCCGACGCCAAAGCCCTGCTGGAAAGCGTGGCACGCAGTTTCGGGTATCATTATGGTGTTCGTAAAAAAGTGCGGGTAAATACGGTATCTCAGTCGCCCACCCGCACAACGGCGGGCAGCGGCGTTAAAGGCTTTGATGGCTTTATAAGCTATGCTGAAAATATGAGCCCGCTGGGTAATGCCACACAGGAAGACTGCGCCAACTACTGCGTATCGCTGTTCAGCGATTTAACCCGGTACGTAACCATGCAAAACCTGTTTCACGATGGCGGCTTCAGCTTTACCGGCGTTACCGCTAAAGTAATAGAGCAAATGGAAAAATAAGTTTAGCTTACACGTAGTTATAAGGCCCCGGCAAAATAGCCGGGGTTTTTTATACACGGTTGCCCTGAGAAATAACATCCATTCGTAATTGCCTGTTGGCGATGATGATACCAGCATTCGCTATTTCATGGCATCGTCCCTTGCGTCGCAATCCGTTCATCGTTCGGTTCATTGGGCGGCTTTTCAGACCCGGGTAGTGCTGGTGCGTGAAGACACGCACCAGGGCGGCGTAGTGTCTGCCGCCTTTGGCGCCAGACACGTTGCATAAGAGGTAAGAGGTTCCAGCTAATCGAATATTTAAAATAGGGTTCTCTGTAACCGGCAGCACAATGTCATTAAGTTAAGAAGAAAGACTTTGTTCTTTGCGCGGTAGGTGCTACATGTTTGTAGAAATAGCATAAAACAAGGGAATTATGCCGCATAGCGGCTACCCTTAAGCGACGATTGGGTAGCCACTCTGTGGCATCCGTTCATGTAAATGATTTTGTTTCTACAAACAGCAAGCCCCGATGGGGCTTAACTTAATGACATTGACCGGCAGCACCCTGAAATTGTCAACTACATATAAAGCATTTTGCCGGAGCACAGTTGTATAATGCGCTTATTCCGCTGTTTCAGAAAAATAAATTTAAAAAACCTCCAAAATAATTGTCATTGTTACAATTCTTTTTTTACATTTGGTTCCTAACAGTTTTTGACTTGTCTTATGGAAGAAGCTTACGTAATAGGGGTTGACTACGGTTCAGACTCTGTCCGCTCAGTTATACTGGATGCCGCCAATGGCGCGGAAATAGCCGCCTCCGTGTTTTATTATCCCCGCTGGAAAGAAGGCCTTTATTGCGAACCGCAGAAAAACCAGTTCAGGCAACACCCGCTGGATTATACCGAAGGGCTTGAAGCCACCATAAAAGGCTGCCTTCAAAAAGCTGGTAAAACTGTGGCGGCAAAGGTTAAAGCCATTTCTATAGATACAACCGGCTCAACACCGGTGGCTGTTGACAAAACAGGAACCCCACTGGCTTTGTTACCCGCTTATGCAGAGAACCCCAATGCCATGTTTGTGCTGTGGAAAGACCACACCGCTACCAAAGAGGCGGCGGAAATAAATGCCCATGCCGAAAAGTTTGATGTTAACTACCTGCAGTTTGTGGGCGGCATCTACTCATCGGAATGGTTTTGGGCCAAGCTGCTGCGCATATTAAGGGCGGATGAAGGGGTAAGGAATGATTGTTACTCCTGGGTAGAACATTGCGACTGGATACCCTTTCTGCTTACCGGCGGCGCCGATGTAAGCCAGCTAAAAAGGGGCGTTTGCTCCGCAGGACATAAAGCATTATGGGCAAAAGAATACGACGGCCTGCCGCCCAATGATTTTTTTGCATCGCTTGACCCGCTGCTGGATGGCTTTACCTCAAAATTGTTTACTGAAACATATACGGCTGACAAAGCGGCCGGCAACCTTTGCCCGGAATGGGCTGAGCGTCTTGGCCTTTCCACAGAAGTTGCGGTAGGTGTTGGCGCTTTTGATGCGCACATGGGTGCTGTGGGTGGCCAGATTGAGCCTTATCATTTAAGCAAAGTAATGGGTACTTCCACCTGCGATATGCTGGTAGCGCCCATTGAAGAAGTGCAGGACAAACTGGTAAAAGGCATTTGCGGCCAGGTGCCAGGCTCTGTTATACCGGGCATGATGGGCCTTGAAGCCGGGCAAAGTGGTTTTGGAGATTGCTATGCCTGGTTTAAAAATATTATCTCCTGGCCGTTGAACAACCTGCTGAAAAACTCCGCTGTAATAGATGCAGCCACCGCGGATGCACTGAAAAAAGAAATTGGCGACAGTATAATAACTGAGCTTTCCAAAGAAGCGGCAAAACTGCCGCTGGATGAAAAAGACGAGTTGGCTATTGACTGGTTTAATGGCCGCAGAACGCCGGATGCCAACCAGTTGCTGAAGGGGGCACTTACAGGATTAAGCCTGGGCACGGATGCGCCCCGCATTTTTAAAGCCATTGTTGAAGCTACCTGTTTTGGTGCCAAAGCCATAGTTGACAGGTTTAACAACGAAGGTGTTGCGGTAAAAGGTTTGATAGGCCTGGGTGGTGTTGCACGTAAATCGCCCTACATTATGCAAATGATGGCCGATGTAATCAATATGCCCATACGCATCCATAAGTCAGAACAAACCTGTGCCGCCGGCGCCGCTATGTTTGCAGCTACCGCAGCGGGTTTATATGAAAAGGTGGAGGATGCTATGGCTGCTATGGGACAGGGTTTTGATATGGAGTATCATCCTGATGAAGAGAAAGCAGCGGTATATGCAAAACGCTATGAGCAGTATATGAAGCTCGGCGGATTTTTGGAAAAAACGGTAGATGAGTAAGGATGATGAATGGTGAATAGTCAATGGTGAATAGGGCAAAACGTATTCCAATCATTGGCCATTACCTATAGCCTATTCTTACATAGAAAAATACTAAGCTGGGCTATAAGAACCGCCAGGGTTAATAACTCAACTTTTTAACCACTTTCTGCCAAATGAAGCTGAAGTGTTGAAGCAACCATATTCACCATTCACCATTGACCATTCACTACATGAGCTATACACACATACAACAGGCGGCCTACGAAGCCAATATGCAGCTACCTAAGCTTGGCCTGGTATTATTCACATTTGGAAATGTAAGCGCTGCCGACAGGGGCCTTGGCGTATTTGCCATTAAGCCCAGCGGTGTGCCTTACGATGAATTGTCGCCGGATAAGATGGTGATTGTTGACTTTGACGGTAATACGGTACAGGGAAGCCTTAGGCCTTCATCTGATACCAAAACCCATGCTGTTTTGTACAAGTATTGGGAAGGTATTGGCGGCATTGTGCATAGCCATTCCACCTACGCAACCGCCTGGGCGCAGTCGCAAAGGGATATACCTATTTTCGGCACCACACATGCCGACCATAATACGGTTGATATACCCTGTGCCCCGCCTATGAGCGATGAAATGATTAAAGGGAATTATGAATATGAAACCGGTTTCCAGATAATGAACTGCTTTAATGAGCGTAAGCTGGATTACAGGGAAGTGGAGATGGTGCTGGTGGGCAATCATGCGCCATTTACCTGGGGCAAAACACCGGAAAAAGCAGTGTATAACAGCGCCGTGCTGGAATCGGTAGCGCAGATGGCCTACTTAACAGAACAGATAAATGGTAATGCGCCACGCTTAAAAGATGCATTGATAAAGAAGCATTATGAGCGTAAGCATGGGCCGGATAGCTATTATGGGCAGTAGGGGGGAGTGGTGAATGGTGAGTAGTGAGTGGTGAGTAGTGAGTGGTGAGTGGTGAGTGGTGAGTGGTGAGTAGGGGGAGCATTCCACTCTTTATTCAACATTCCTTGTTCCTTGTTCGGTAATTGTTTCGCAAGCGAACATGAGTAATCTTGAAACGCAAGTTGGCTTTCCTTATTCAACATTCCTTGTTCCTTGTTCGATATTCTCTACCCGGGTCTGAAAAGCTGCCCAATGAGCCGGACGATGAACGGATTGCGACGCAACAGGCGATGCCATGAAACTATGTAGCTGGTATCATAATAATTACGGGGGGCGTAGTAAATAGTGAGTTAGAGAAGTACATTTTAAATGAACTATTCGCCATTACCCATTCACTAAATCAGTTTAATTAAATAAATCAGAATAAAATCCCGGTCTTGGTATGAAACATATAATAACGTCCGCAGGAGCGGCGCTGGAAGTTTGGTTTGTAACGGGCAGCCAGCATTTGTACGGAGAGGAGACATTAAAACAGGTAGCGGAACATTCCAGGCAGATAGCCGCCTCTTTACACGAGGCAGCAGCTATACCCGTAAATGTGGTGTTTAAACCAACGGTAAAAACGCCGGATGAAATTTACCAGGTTTGTGTGGATGCCAATACAACCAAAAACTGCATAGGCGTTATCACCTGGATGCACACGTTTTCGCCTGCTAAAATGTGGATTGGCGGTTTGAAGGTTTTGCAGAAACCATTGTGCCATTTGCATACCCAGTTTAACAGGGATATACCCTGGGGCGATATTGACATGGATTTTATGAACCTGAACCAGAGCGCCCACGGCGACAGGGAATATGGTTTTATAATGAGCCGTATGCGCCTGCGCAGAAAAGTGGTGGTAGGCCACTGGCAGGATGAGCAGGTAGTGGCGGGCATTGCCTCGTGGGTACGGGCTGCGGCTGGCTGGAACGACTGGCAGGGCGCCCGGTTTGTACGCTTTGGCGATAACATGCGCCAGGTGGCTGTAACCGAAGGCGATAAGGTAGAAGCTGAACTGCAGTTTGGCTACTCCGTAAATACCCATGGCATTGGCGACCTGGTAAAAGTGATTAACGAGGTAACAGACGCTGACGTTGACAAGCTTTGCGCCAACTATGACGAACAATACAAACTGGTGGCCAGCCTTAAAAAAGGCGGCGATCAACATGAATCATTAAAAGATGCGGCAAGGATTGAGCTTGGCCTGCGCTACTTTCTGGAACAGGGTAACTTTAAAGGTTTTACCGATACGTTTGAAGACCTGCATGGCATGAAGCAACTGCCCGGCATTGCCACCCAACGGCTGATGGCCGATGGCTATGGCTTTGGCGGCGAGGGCGACTGGAAAACATCTGCCCTGGTACGTGCCATGAAAGTGATGGGCAGCGGCCTGCAGGGCGGCAACTCTTTTATGGAAGATTATACGTATCATTTTGAGCCGGGTAATAACCTGGTGCTGGGCTCGCACATGCTGGAGATATGCCCATCCATAGCGGATGGCAAACCTTCCTGCGAAATACACCCGCTGGGCATTGGAGGCAAAGCGGACCCGGTAAGGCTGGTGTTTAATGTAGCGGCCGGCCCTGCCATTAACGCTTCAGTTATTGATATGGGCAACCGTTTTCGCCTGCTGGTAAACGAGGTAGAAGCTGTGGCGCCCCTGCATGATTTGCCCAGGTTGCCTGTGGCAAGGGTATTGTGGAAACCACTGCCCGATATGCAAACGGCCCTGGCTGCATGGATATTGGCAGGTGGCGCACACCATACCGGCTACAGCCAAAACCTTACGGCCGAACACCTGGAAGACTTCGCCGATATCGCTAAGATTGAGTTTGTGCTGATAGGCAAAAACACCAATCTTTATCAACTGAAGAATGAGTTGAGGTGGAGCGAAATAGCTTATAAATAAGAAGACTGGTAAATAGGGAGTGGGTAGAGGGATAGATTGTATCCTGTTCACCATTCACTATTCACCACTCACCACAGTTATCCCCATTAAAAAGTTATATAACCTTCTTGCTTATGAATAAGAATCTTGCCTTTGCAGATTACGCGGTTTTTATCTTCTACTTTATTATTGTAGCGGGCTATGGGTACATTATCTACCACAAGCGAAAAAGGAATGAGCATGATGCCAAAGCCTTCTTTTTAGCCGAAGGAACCCTTACCTGGTGGGCTATAGGCGCTTCCTTAATCGCCTCGAATATTTCCGCTGAACAGTTTATAGGTATGAGTGGTGAAGGCTTTTTCCTGGGGGTTGCCGTTGCCGCTTACGAATGGATAGCCGCCATTGCACTGATTATTGTGGCCGTATGGTTTATACCGGTGTATCTCAAGAATAAGATATATACCATGCCACAATTCTTAAAAACCAGGTATAACGAAACTGTGGCATTAATCATGGCGGTATTCTGGTTGTTCCTTTATGTGTTTGTAAACCTTACTTCCATTTTATACCTGGGTGCGGTAGCCATCAATGGTATTTCGGGTGGCGAATATTTGCATGTTATCATGGTGGGGCTGGCAGTTTTTGCACTCTTTATATCGCTGGGCGGTATGAAAGTGGTGGCTTATACCGATGTTATACAGGTAGCTGTTTTAATAATCGGTGGTTTAATAACTACTTATATCGCACTTACCGTTGTAAGTGAAAAATTTGGTTTGGGTACCAATGCAATCGCAGGTTTTAAAGCCCTCATGCAAAATGCGCCTGAGCATTTCAAGGTAATTATCCCCAAGCCCAATGCGGCTTCCACACAAAACGATATTGACAAATACATCACTTTCCCTGGCCTGGCATCTTACCTGGCCGGTATATGGATCATCAATTTAAATTACTGGGGTTGCAACCAGTATATTACACAAAGGGCGCTGGGAGCAGATTTGCACACGGCACGTACGGGCATCCTGTTCGCCGGTTTGCTAAAGCTGCTTATGCCGCTGATTGTAATGCTGCCGGGTATAGCCGCTTTTGTGTTGTACACACATGGAGATTTGCCACAATTAATCGGCGGTAAAGACGGGGCTTATTCAGCCGTGCTTACATTTTTGCCCACTGGTCTCAAAGGGCTTTCTGTAGCGGCTTTAACGGCAGCCATTGTTGCATCGCTGGCGGGTAAAGTAAACAGTATCTCCACCATTTTTACGCTGGATATTTACAAAAAATATATTGGCAAAGAAGCTACCGAAAAGAAACAGGTTATTACCGGGCGTATAACAGTAATCGTATCGCTGATAGTAGCGGTTATTTTTACCTGGAGCGACATATTAGGCATCGGTGGCAAAGGTGGGTTTACGTTTATACAGCAGTACACCGGTTACATAAGTCCTGGTATATTGGCCATGTTCCTGTTAGGTATGTTCTGGAAAAGAACAACCGGTGCAGCGGCTGTAGCGGGTGTTATTACAGGGTTTGTGCTTTCCGTTTTGTTCAATGAGTTTGCACCACAGCTTTTCGGTAACGAAACATTCCTGTATACTGCTTATCATACCCTTAAAGATGGTAAGGATGTGTATGTTATACCTTTCCATATATGCATGGGGCTGTCCTTTATGTTTACTGTACTATTAATGGTGGTTATAAGCCTTGGCGGGCCAAAAATTAATCCAAAAGCGTTCGAGCTGGATAAATCCATGTTTAAAGTAGCGCCCTCTACCATGGCCTTAATCGTCCTTACATTATTGCTTATTTCGGCATTGTACGTTAAATTCTGGTAGTGTAGTCCTGAGTTTGGCTTTTTGGTGGCAGGCGCCCGGGTTACTATGGCATCGTCCACTGCTTTTTCTTTGTATGTGAGGCAAATTACTTGTAAATTGTACATTTATAGAGATTGCTTTTGCGCCATAACAAAACGTACCCGGAATAAAACAATTAAACATTTCAAATCCGGTTAAGTAAATGATAGAGAGCAGGCAATCCCAACTTAAGGTATCACTAATATCGGACGACATGAAAAGGTACACGCATCAGACCAGGTTTCTTTTCGCGGTGGATTGCATCATATTTGGTTTTGACGGGCAGGAATTAAAATTGCTGGTAATTCAAAGGGGTTTTGAACCGTTTAAAGGGCAGTGGAGCCTGGTGGGTGGTTTTGTGCAGGAAGAAGAAAGTGCGGAGGAAGCCGCCCAGCGTGTATTGAAAAAACTTACCGGCCTTGATGGAGTATACATGGATCAATTGCATGCCTTTACTGAAAAAGACCGCGATACTGTAGAGCGCACCGTTTCCATCGCCTATTCAGCTTTAATAGACATTCAAAAATACAAGCAACAGTTAAGTGATGATTATCACCCTGTTTGGTTTCCCATCAACCACCTGCCAGATCTCATCTTCGACCATAGCAGGATGGTAGAACTTGCCAAGGAAAAGCTGCGCTACAAAGCGGCCCTGCACCCCTTGCTTTTTGAATTATTGCCTGTAAAGTTTACCATTCCGCAGTTGCAAAGCCTGTACGAAAGCGTATATGATGTGGTGTTTGATAAAGGTAACTTCAGCAGGAAAGTATTATCAACCGGGCTGCTGGTAAAACAAAAAGACAAAGACAAGCTTAACTCAAAAAAAGGGGCATTTTATTTTAAGCTGGATGCCAAAAAGTACAATGCCAATTTTAATGCCTTCCTCAATTTTGTACCAAAGCCAGATGCTTTAAAGAGCGTTAAACAATAGAATACCCTGGGTAGCATAAGTGCTACCCGGCATGGAAAAACTTTTTAATTAATAATTGTTTTTATGACAATTAAAGAGTACTTTTATAGCCTTCAAAGCAGGGGTACGGGCAACCGTTAAAAGATTGCGCCTGGAAGAAACGCTGCAGCCATGTGAACAGAGATTGCATAACAATTCCACGGCCCCCGGGCTTTAAGTAATTGCCATTAAAAAGTCCTTGCCTTACGGGCAAAGGGTTCTTAAACGGAATATTATCTTTTATAACTATCAGCTATGCAAAAATTTGCCTTTTCTCTTTTGTTGCTCTGCAGCGTTAACTGCTTCAGCCAGAATGTAGCATCATTCAATGCGGCTCCCGCCAAACCGGTTAAGATAAGCAGGCATATTTACGGCCATTTTGCCGAACACCTGGGGCGCTGTATTTATGGTGGCTTTTACGTAGGCGATACCTCCAAAGTGCCTAATACCAATGGTGTGCGCAACGATGTGGTGGATGCGTTGAAAAAATTGAAAGTACCCAACCTGCGCTGGCCGGGTGGTTGCTTTGCCGATACTTACCACTGGAAAGATGGTATTGGGCCAAAAGACAAAAGGCCGGCAATCGTTAACAGCTGGTGGGGCGGCGTTACCGAAGATAACAGCTTTGGAACGCACGACTTTTTAAATATGTGTGAGCTGATTGGCACCGAACCGTACCTGGCCGGTAATGTGGGCAGCGGTACCGTGCAGGAGCTTGCCGACTGGGTGCAGTACGTAAATTTTGATGGTAAAAGCCCTATGAGCGACCTGCGCCGCAACAATGGCCGCGAAAAATCCTGGGGCGTGAAGTTCTGGGGTGTGGGCAATGAAGCATGGGGCTGTGGCGGCAATATGCGGCCCGAATACTATGCTGATGTGTACCGCAAGTACAGCACCTTCATGAGCGACTGGACAAATGGCAACCTGATGCGTATAGCTTCTGGCGCCAGCTCTGACGATTATAAATGGACTGAAACACTAATGAAAAATATCCCGCTTGGCTTGCTGGGTGGTGTAGCCCTGCACCACTACACAGTTATTGACTGGAGCAAAAAAGGCCCTTCGGTTGATTTTCTGGAGGATCATTATGTAAAATCCATGAAGGCCGCGTTGCAGATGGATTCCTTGATTATTAAGCATTCAGCCATCATGGACAAATACGACCCCAAAAACAGGGTTGCTCTTGTTGTTGATGAATGGGGCGGCTGGTACGATGTAGAGCCCGGCACAAACCCCGGTTTTCTTTTCCAGCAAAACACCATGAGGGATGCGATGATTGCCGGTGTTACACTTAATATCTTTAACAACCATGCCAATCGTGTGCGCATGGCCAACCTTGCACAGGCTATTAATGTATTGCAGGCTGTAATACTTACAGACGGTCCGCAAATGATTTTAACGCCCACTTACCATGTTATGGAAATGTACAATGTGCACCAGGACGCTACCCTGTTACCGCTGAAGCTGAAAACTAATAATTATGTATCCGAAGGCATCAAACTGCCGGCTGTGTCCGCTTCTGCTTCAAAAGATTCAACCGGTACAGTGCATGTGTCACTGGTAAATATTGATTTGCATAAAGAGCAGAAGATTGAAGTAAACCTTACGGGTGCAAACTTTACTTCCGCTTCAGGCAGGATCATCAGTTCCCCAAAAATTAATGATTACAACAGTTTCGATAATCCTTCCAAAGTACAACCGGCGGCATTTGATGGCGCCTCCGTTAAAGGCAATTCGTTGTCTGTTACACTGCCGCCCTTTTCAGTTGTGGTACTTACGCTGAAATAGTTCGTCAACAATTTTAGGCCTGAAATTATTTGTATACGCATACAGGTATTACAGCGTCTGTGTTCTTACATTATTTTGGGGGTGCCCCCAAGCTGCGCAAGGGGTCGGGCTTTCCGCTATTACTCCGGCACAACGCCCGGCTGCGAAGGCTTCACCGGGGTAACCGCTTCAATCCCTCACCCGGTGGTGTAACCTGTTACTTTTTTCGCAGGCATGCCACTGTTTAAAAATACTGGCCTGATGCACAGGAATGTGCGTTTCAAACTGAACCAATAGGCAGCAGCAATTAGATTGATTGACCTTACATATCTCTAACAATGAAGAAAAGCACACTTGTTACTTATGCTTTTGCAGCGGGTTTGTTTTGTTCGTCCGCTATGGCGCAGAAAGTATTAACGGTTAAAGCCAATGAGCCCAAAGCAGGTATACAGCCTACCATGTGGGGTGTATTTTTTGAAGACATCAATTTTGGCGCTGACGGTGGCCTTTACGCGGAGATGATAAAGAACCGTTCTTTTGAATTCGCGAAACCATTAATGGGCTGGACGGTACAGCACAAAAAATTTAAAGAAGGCGTAGTGCTGGTGCTTAACCGCAAAGAAGAGAATTCTGCCAATCCCCGGTTTATAAGGGTTACGGCTGATAAAGTTGCTAAAGGCGATCTGGGGCTTACCAATGCCGGCTTCAGGGGTATGGGTATAAAGAAAGGATTGCGTTATGATTTTTCCGTTATGTACCGCCAGCAATCCGCAGGGCTGCAGTTGCATGTGGAGTTGGTTGACTCAACAGGCAAAAACCTGGGGGGCGCTACCCTTTCTCCTGCTGAAGCTGGTAATGGCTGGCACAAGCAGCAGGTAAGTTTTACAGCTAACGAAACAGCACCCAATGGCAAGTTGAATATATGGTTTGAAGGCAATGGTGTTATAGACCTGGATATGATTTCCCTTTTTCCCGGCGATACGTGGAAAAACAGACCCGGGGGCATGCGTGCTGATATGGTACAAATGCTGGCCGATATGAAGCCGGGTTTTGTACGTTTTCCCGGCGGCTGTATTGTAGAGGGCTCTGAATTAGCAACCCGCTATCAATGGAAAAAAACCATTGGCCCGCTGGAAGAACGCCAGTTGATTATTAACCGCTGGAATTATGAATACGCTAACCGCCCCTTCCCGGATTATTTTCAGTCTTTCGGGCTGGGCTTCTTTGAATATTTTCAGCTTTGTGAGGATATAGGAGCTGAGCCGGTTCCGATATTGAACTGCGGGATGGCCTGCCAGTTTAACAGCAGTGAAGTGGCGCAACTCAGCGAACTGGACCCCTATGTGCAGGATGCACTGGACCTGGTAGAATTCGCCAATGGCCCCGTAACCAGCAAATGGGGTAAAGTACGTGCCGATATGGGCCACCCTGCTCCGTTTAACCTTAAAATGATGGGCATTGGCAATGAAAACTGGGGGCCTCAATACATTGAACGTTTACAGGTTTTCACCAAAGCCATTAAGGCTAAATATCCTGACGTTAAAATTGTAAACAGCTCCGGCACTGACCCTGATTCGGAGAGGTACCATTACCTGGATGATGAACTGCGTAAAATGAACGCTGATATTATTGATGAGCATTACTACCGGCCGCCATCCTGGTTTTTGAGCAACGCTAAACGTTACGATACTTTTCCCCGCAACAATGTAAAGGTATTTGCCGGCGAGTATGCTGCGCATGTTGACTGGAGCATCAGGGGCGAAAAAAGGAACAACCTGCAGGGCGCCATTGCTGAAGCTGCTTATATGACTGGCCTGGAGCGCAATGCCGATGTGGTTACCATGGCCTCTTATGCGCCCTTATTCGCCCATATTGATGCCTGGCAATGGACACCGGACCTTATCTGGACCAGCAACCTGAACATATACGGCTCCCCGAGTTACTATGTACAGAAATTATACTCTCTTAACAAGGGCACCCATACAGTACCCATTACATTAAATAATGAAGTGGTTGCGGGGCAGGATAGCCTTTACGCTTCAGCAGCCATTGATAAAAACAGCAATGAGTTGATTGTAAAAATTGTAAATGCGTCAGACAAAGCACAAACCAATACCCTTCAGTTGGACGGCATTAAAAAGCTGGCTAAACAGGCTTCGCTTATCGTATTAAGCGGTGCTGAACTGACCGCATCCAATTCTTTTGCAGAACCCTTGAGTGTAGCCCCTAAAGAATCTGTTATTGACTTAAAGGGAAAGAAGGTAGAGATTGCATCCGCCCCCTATTCATTTACCGTTGTAAGGGTGAAAATGATGTAGTGAGCAGGGGCTGATAAGTGTGAATCAATGTTGTTTTAGTTTAGGATGTCAGCCTGAATTCCGGTACTTTGGAATCGAAGGCGGATGTATGAAAAGCAAAGGGAATAAAAAAGTTTCTATACGCTTAACGTAACATTGGTTTCTAAACTAAGCAACATTGAATACGCAATGCCCAGCCACGATGTAGCCAAAATACAGTCTTTTACATATCAGCAGACCGGTAACCTGCAACTTGTAAATCTGCAGCCGTCTTTCGGGTGAGGGATTGAAGAGGCTACCCCGATGAGGCCATCGTGGTTGGGCCTTGTGCCGGAGTAGTAGCACAAGCGGGGAAAAGCAACTGAATGTTGCTTTGACGAAGGTTGCGAACGCAGTTCTGCCCGACCCTTGCGCTGCTTAGGGGCACCCCCTGAAAAATGTCAGATGTATGATGGGGTATGTACGATGTAAACAAGAACCTTTATTTATCAGACATTAGATGACTTTATGTCTCCATGCCTTACTGACTTTATCTCTCCACACCCTTACCACTTGCTCTAAAGACTTCATACCTTCCTTACTTTTCTTTGCCATATCCATAATTTCTGTATTTTCAGCCGCCGCAAAGGCATAACCTCCAATTATAAACGAAAATCTGCTGTACATGAACCAAGCCTCCGTACAAAAGGGCCATCCCAAAGGTTTGTATATACTGTTCGCGACTGAAATGTGGGAACGGTTTAACTATTATGGCATGAGGGCCATACTGATATTGTTTATGACCAAGGCCCTGCTGTTCGATACTGTTTTCGCCTCTAACCTCTACGGCAGTTATATCAGCCTTATCTATCTTTCGGGCCTGGTGGGCGGGTACGTGGCAGACCGTTACTGGGGCTGCCAGCGGTCTATAATTGCGGGTGGTATTGTAATGGCCATATCGGAGTTTATTTTATTTTTCTGCGGTTCCCTGTACCAAACTGCGCCGGATGTTTCTGCTTTGCTGTTTTATACCGGCCTGGGGCTAATGATTACTGGCAATGGTTTTTTTAAGCCCAATATATCTTCCATGGTAGGCCATTTGTACCCGGCCCACGATAACAGGAAAGATGCGGCATACACCATTTTTTACATGGGCATAAATACCGGCGGTGCATTGGGGCCGCTTGTTTGCGGCCTGGTGGGCGATACCGGTAACCCGGCTGACTTTAAATGGGCTTTCCTGGCAGCGGGCATAGGTATGATTATCAGCGTAATTGTGCAGGTGGTGTTTCACAAAAAATACGTGGTAAACCCGGAAAATAAAGTGCTGGGTATGATACCGGATAACAGCCCCAAACAGGCGCTGTCGCCGGCGGTAACCATTGGCGGGCTGCTGGCCCTTTCTGTTGTTACCATCGGCCTGTTTTACATTGATGCCAAAGTATTCAGCTACCTGTTTTACCTGTTGCTGGCCTGTTTTGTAATTATTCCTGCCATTATTTATACAGACAAATCTTTAACCGGCCCCGAAAAAAGTAAAGTGGCTGTAATTATCATCGTTTGCTTTTTCGTTATTTTCTTCTGGAGCGCCTTTGAACAAACAGGCGCTTCGTTAACCCTGTTTGCCGATAAACAAACAGACAGGAAGCTGGATTTAAAAGTGCCTGTCTGGTTAATCACTGCACTGTCTGCGGCGCTGGTTTACTATACCATTACGCTATATAAAAAAACCGCTAAAGGCCTTGCATCCGCCTACCATAACCAGCTAAGGGGTACTGTATATTTCCTGCTTTTTTTGCTGGCAGCCTCTCTTGCAGGTGCTAATATTTACTTATATGCCACCGGTAAAAGCCAGGTATTGCTGTATGAAGTGCCTACAAGCTGGTTTCAATCACTCAACTCTACTTTTATTATTTTGTTTGCTCCCTTCTTTGCCTGGTTTTGGCTGCAGTTAAAAAAGCATGAGCCATCTTCTCCCACCAAAATGGCTATTGGCTTGTTAGTGGTTGGCCTGGGGTATTTATGGATAGCCTGGGGCGTAAGCAGCGGGTCATCGGGCGGCAAAGCAAGTATGATGTGGCTGGTTATTCTGTACGCCTTACATACCTGTGGCGAGTTATGCCTGTCGCCCATCGGGCTTTCACTGGTCAATAAGTTGTCTCCCATAAAATTCGCTTCGCTGTTAATGGCGGTGTGGTTTACTGCCAATGCTTTTGGCAATAAAGTAGCAGGCTCTCTCAGCGCTCTTTACCCCGATGGCAGAACCACCAACTTTTTGGGCTATCAAATGGCAAACCTGTACGACTTCTTTATGCTGTTTGTATTCATGTGCGGCATAGCGGCGCTGATATTGTTCTTACTTACAAAAAAGTTGCAGCGCATGATGGTGTAAGGCGCTAAGTTCGGTCACTGTGTTTCCTGATAACGGTAAATCGTATAACTCACATAATTACATTGTACATAACACATCAAACATCTTACATTTTCTTTACATCGTACATCCCACATCGTACATCTAACATATTTAAGTGCTTCATACTTCTTGCTTCGTACTTGGGGGTGCCCCCAAGCTGCGCAAGGGGTCGGGCTTTCCGCTATTACTCCGGCACAAAGCCCGGCTGCCCAGGCCTCACCGGGGTAACCGCTGCAATCCCTCACCCTTAGGTGAAACAGGCTGTTTTATTTGCAGGCTGGTTGTATGTTTAAATGCAAAGAGATGCGATGGATCGCATCTCTTTGCCTCATGGTTGTTTAGAAGTTTACTTCTTACAAAATCACTGTCATTAATTATTCCCGTAGGCTTTATCAAGAAAAATATAGCGGGCTTCGTTAGCAGCCTTTACTGCTTTGGATTGTGTGTCTATTACCATTATATAGGGGCTGGCATCACCTTTTGCCGCGGCAGGCCACTCAGCCAGGTTTTTGCCATTGGGGTTGCCTGTTTTAGTAAAGTTGGCAAAGTAATCCTGCATGGTGGCTGAAACTTTGTAGTCCTCATCCGTCCAGGCGTAATCTTTAACAAGGTACAGGTTGCCCATGCAATATTCTATTTCACAGGCGTGCGGTGCACCTACCGGCTCAGGCATTTTAATAGCGTTGGCTTCCTTTTTTACAGTGCCCCCTGCAAGACCGGGTGCCAGGCTGTTATCCGCAAGTGGTGGCCTTAGTTTAGAGTAGAGATAACGATACACAGGCTGGCTGCTGTGCTGCCGCTGAAGGTCGAACCACTTCCAGGTGCTGTAAGCAATAAACCTGTCTGATGCAAGCGCCGTTGCGGATAATTCAATTTCTTTAGCATTGCTGTGGGGGTAAAGTTTAAACACTTCTTCAAAATCTTTGGGATAAGCTTCCTTAACCTTTTTGGTATATGCTTCTTCTGAATAGGGCCCCTGTGTAAACGCCATGCCCGGTATTTCTGCCGAGTTCCAACCCAACAGCAATGGCACCTGCGCCTGTTCACCAGCCTTAAAAGTTTCGGGGATGGTTTTGGTGTAGAAATAACCATCTATTACTGCAGGAAAGCCAAAGCGTTTAGAAGCAGTATAATACTCATATATCTCCTGGGTGGTCATCGTCCTAAGCTGTGCCAGGGTGGATGCATTGATTTTTGTAGCAAAATCAAGCCCCTCTTTCTCTGCCTGTGCCAGCGGTACAGGTGAAAGCGTAGGGTTTATACCTGCGCCGCTTTCGCCAATGGCGCCAGCAATAAGCCCTTTGGACAATGGGGAAGCCATTTGGGCACTAACCGAGATGGAGCCTGCGGATTCCCCGGCAATGGTTACTTTTTTCGGGTCGCCTCCAAATGCTGCAATATTTTTTTGCACCCATATAAGGGCTGCATGCTGGTCTAACAGGCCGTAGTTGCCCGAACCTTTGTAAGAAGCTTCTTTACTAAGTTCAGGATGCGCAAAAAAGCCAAAAATATTAAGCCGGTAGTTAACGGTAACTACCACGATATCTTTTTTTGCCATGCTGGCGCCATCATAGCGTGGTTCGGATGCGTCGCCTGCTACAAAGCCGCCGCCATAAAAGTATACCAGCACCGGAAGATTTTTAGCGTCGTGCCGTGCAGGCGCCCATACATTCAGGTACAGGCAATCTTCGCTAAGGCCTGCGGAGCGGGAACTCATGTCGCCAAACACAATGCTTTGTATAGGGCGTGGGGCAAATTTTTTTGTAGCTAATACACCTGTCCAGTTGTCTGCCGGCTGCGGGGCTTTCCATCTTAAATCGCCAACAGGTGGTTTGGCGAAAGGTATACCAAAGAACAGGCGCAGGTTTTGTTTGGTATCGTAGTTGCCTTCAATAATGCCGTTTTCAATTTTTACCTGTACGGGAAAATTATAGTCAGTTTGGGCTATGGCTATCAGGCCGGCGCATAGTCCGCAGAGTAGCATGGCAATCTTTTTCATGTGCAGTGGTGTTTATTGTCTCAAAGTGAGACAATAATAAAACTTTTTTTTAAATCCTGCTTTTTTATTTTTGAAACAGAAAACAACAGGCATGGCTACAACAAAAAAGAATGTGGCGGAAGATACCAGTGGGGATGGGTACCTTACGCATATTGCTTACGACTCGGTAGTATTTGGTTTTAGCGGGGAGAAGCTTAAGATATTGCTGATGGAATACCATAACACTGGCTTTTTTGCACTGCCGGGCGGTTTTGTGATGCAGGAAGAAAATTTAAACGATGCGGTACGCCGTGGTTTAAAGGAGCGTACCGGGCTTGACAATATTTACCTGGAACAATGTTATGTATTTGGAGATGTAAGCCGGTTTAAACCGGAAGTGATGAAAACCATTCTGTATGCCAATGGCCATAATGTACCGGATAACCACTGGCTGCTGGGCAGGTTTATAACCATAGCCTATTATGCGCTTATTAATTATGAGCACGTTAAACCAACACCTGATGCCCTATCAGACTCCTGCACCTGGTACGATGTAGATGATCTGCCTGCGCTGATGCTTGACCACAAAGACATTGTTACCAAAGCATTACAAACCCTGCAGGCCAACCTTGACAGGAAGCTGGTGGGTATGAATCTTCTGCCGGCCCGCTTTACTATGAAGGCATTGCAGCAGGTATATGAAGCCATACTGGGAGAGCCGATACGCCGCACCACATTCCAGCGCAAAATGCTAAGCCTGGGCATATTAAAAAGGCATGGAAAACATTTTTCCGGCAGCGCCAACAAAGCGCCGTATTTGTATAGTTTTAAGAAGTAATGCTTGTTGTGTAAACTTTAGTTTTGCAAATAAGTTATGAAAACCTTATCACGTGAAATAACTTTGCGAATATTGGAGGCTTTAAAAGTAAGCCCTGATGTATTTTTAAATGGAGCCAGGCAGGAAAAAGTACATTAGTTCAACATCTCTCGCCCGAACTTACGAATAACAATCAGCCGGCAAGATATATTTCTTTTGACCGTCCAACTCAAATGGCGGCTGCCTCTACATGGCCAGAAACATTCCTTACTTCTTACGGGGGAGCTTAATAGTAGATGAAGTACGAGAGGCTACAAATAAAAAAGGTCACTCAAAATTGAGCAACCTTTTAAAAAATGCGTGATTTTACGCCATGTGCCCCAGGCGGGAGTTGAACCCGCACGGCCATTGCTGACCACAGGATTTTAAGTCCTGCGTGTCTACCAGTTCCACCACCAGGGCCTGTTCTTTTGCTTCGGGAACAACCGAAAAAAAATGCCGCTTACGCGGCATCTTTTTGAGCGGAAGACCGGGCTCGAACCGGCCACCCCGACCTTGGCAAGGTCGTGCTCTACCAAATGAGCTACTTCCGCATTATTTATAAGAACTTGTTGTTTTTATTTTGGGAGTGCAAAAATAGTAATCCGGCGCAAACCACAAAATTTTTACCCAAAAATTTATTTGTACTTGGGCGTGTACAAAGTGCTTTCCTGTATTTCAACGTCAGGCTTGCCTTTGTAGCGTTGCTGAAACAGGCGGTAACATGCGCCAAACAAAAAAGCTGCAATACAAAATACCTGTACATAAAAAAGAAAACGGGAAGAACTTACCCAGTCGTAACCGAAATCTTTTTCTTTCAGGTTGTCTGTTTCTTGTATTTCCTGTGTCATAGTTTCTGTTGTTGCGATTGCAAAAATAAGGGTATGAAATATATAATTACCGCTTCTTTCCAACAATTTCAGAAAACAAAGTCTTCTTTCCGGCAAAATAAGCCCATACCACAGAGTGCTGATGCACGCCGGTTAAGGCTTTCATGCCCATGCGTCTGTAGGGATATTTTTTCTTTCTGCGCAGCCACCACAGCACCAGGCTAACGTAAGCCTTCAGCACCGCGGTAAACGATTTAGGGTATCCTGTAAACAAATTTTTTAAAGCAAACAGTACATCCAGCAAAAAACGAAAAGGCAGTTTCCACAACCTTTCCTGTACCGTTAAGTTCTTACTCAGCATAACCAGGTTGTTGCGGAAATTAAGGTACACTTTACGCTCATTGCCTTTGGGCAAAGTGCCGCCACCCACATGATATACGGTAGATGCCGGACAACTCATAATCTTATAACCCAGCAGTTGCATGCGCCAGCAAAGGTCAATCTCTTCCATGTGGGCAAAAAACCAGCCGTCAAACCCGTTGCATGCATTAAAAACAGCAGGCCTTACAAACATGGCCGCCCCCGATGCCCAAAAAACTGCCTCCGGGTTGTTATACTGGCCCTTATCCGCCTCGCACACTTCAAAAATGCGGCCGCGGGAAAAAGGGTAACCCAGGTAATCAATCCAGCCGCCGGCGCCACCGGAATATTCAAATAACTCTTTCTGGTGGTAGCTCAACAGTTTTGGCTGGCAGGCGGCAATAAGCGGGTCAGTTTCCATCAGTGCAATTACCGGTTCTATCCATCCCGGCGTTACTTCCACGTCAGAATTTAGCAGTATAAAATAGTCCGCCTGCACCTGTTGTAAAGCCATGTTGTAACCGCCTGCAAAACCGTAATTGCGTGGCAGCAGTATGCGTTCAACTGTAGTAAATTCATTTTGCAGCAGTTCCAGCGAGCCATCGGTAGAAGCATTATCAGCCACAATAACCCGTTTGTTGCCGTAACCGCAATTAAGCACGGAAGGGAGAAACTGCCTCAGGTAATTAATTCCGTTATAATTTAAAATAACAATGGCTACAGATGGCTGGCTCAAAAAATTCATTTGGCCAAAAATAATGCAGCGGGGCAGAATTTAGCCGCATATAATTTTTTTGTGATTTTGTTGCAGGGCGTGCCCCCAAGCTATCGCAAGGGGTCGGGCAGAACTGCGTTCGCAACCTTCGTCAAAGCAACATTCAGTTGCTTTTCCTCGCTTGTGCTGCTACTCCGGCACAGAGGCCCTGCTGCGATGGCCTCACCGGGGTATCCGCTTCAATCCCTCACGCTAAAGACGGTTACCAGTTACCAGTTGCAGGTCACCGGTCTGTTGATGGGTAACTGGTTGAAGTTACTTTGAAGTGATGAAGCGCTGTTACCGAGGAGCGCCAGAGCAGCAAACATTGAACTTTGAACAAAAGAACATTGAACAACCAGAGCCCCATAGGGGCGACATGTTAGTAGATAAGAAAAAGACGATTTGCAAAGAGCGCCGTAGGTGCGATATGTTAAGCAGGGTTATGCGTAATGGTAAGAGGCTGCTTAACATGCCCCTCTACGAGGCTTTACAAACAGGCCGTGACTGAATGCCTGCTACTAACACATCGCTCCTGCGGAGCTTTGCGATTGGTGGCGGGAGATTAATTATAAGGTTACCCGAAAGTCAGGTACCGGTTGCTGGTTACAAGTCACCGGTCTGTTGATTGTTGAGCCACATTCAATATTCAAAACTCCTTGTTCCTTGTTCGCTATTTCTCCCGTCCCCTTGGTGCGTGTCTTCACGCACCAACACTACCCGGGCTGAAAAGATGCCCAATGAACCAAACGACGAAAGGATTGCGACGCAACGAAGTCCCCACAAGGTTATGTCGCTGGTATCAAAAAAAGCCTTTCTGAAAAAATTTTTATCATCCATAGGGGTTTGGTATTTCATACCTGTCATACCAATACATAAGACGAAAGATTTACCTTGACGACTGTTACAGAAACCGGCACAATGAAACAAGGCGATGTGTACGCTGCTGACCTGTCATCTATGCGTGATGAGCAGGTATTTGAACAGGTTTTTAAAACCAATTTTAAAAACCTGCATGCCTATGCATGCACCATACTGAAAAATGAAGCTGCCGCGGAGGAAATGGTACAACAGGTGTTTTATAAGATATGGGAGAAAAAGGACGAATTAACCATCCATGTATCAGTAAAGGCTTATTTGTACCGCTCTGTGCATAACCTGTGCCTTAACCAGCTTACGCACCAGCAGGTAAAAGCCAGCCATCAATCTTATACCATGCAGCAGGCAAAACATTATGAAGAAGACAGCGCCTCGGCACGAGTGCGGCAAGCTGAGCTGGAGAGTAACATACGCAAAGCGCTGAATGAATTGCCGGAGCAGTGCAGGACCATCTTCCAGATGAGCCGTTTTGAAGATTTGAAATACCATGAAATAGCCAAAGCGCTGGGTATTTCAATTAAAACGGTAGAAAACCAGATGGGCAAGGCCCTGAAGCTGATGCGGCTTAAGCTGGTGGAATTTTTACCATTATTGATAATACTGTTTCGCTTATAGCACATGAGAGAGCATATACACGATATGAATGATGACCTGCTGGTTAAGTACTTGCTGGAGGAGGCATCTGCCGATGAACAAAGCCTGGTTAAAAGCTGGCTGGCAGAGGGTGGAGATAACCCCAAATATTTTGAACAGTTGCGCCGTATATGGCAGGAAAGCCTTAAGCTGGCCGCGGAAAGCAAAGTAGATGAAAATGAAGCCTGGCAAAGGTTTAAGGCTGGCCTTAGGCAAACTGCAGAAGAAATACCTGTTGTACCAATGCGGCCTGAAAAACTGGGCTGGCTGCGTGTGGCTGCTGCGGTTTTTGTAGTTATCATGGCAGGCATGGCCGCCTATTTTTACCTGGGTAAAGGCGATGCCGGCCAACCTGTTTTGGTGCAGTCATTTAACCGTGTTATTAACGATACCCTGCCGGATGGTTCGGTGGTAACGCTTAATAAAAATTCTTCGCTGGCGTATAACAGTAAACTAACGGGCGATACCAGGTCTGTTACGTTGCAGGGGGAAGCATTTTTTAATGTAACCCCGGATAAAAGCAAACCTTTTGTGATTGCCGTAAACAACGTTACCGTTACTGTAGTAGGCACATCTTTTAACGTAAAAAGCAATAGCAGCAATACTGAAGTGATTGTGGAAACCGGTATAGTGGAAGTAGCAAAGCAACAAAAAGCGGTAAGGCTTAAGCCAAAGGAAAAGGTGGTGGTGCCTAATGTTGCGGAAGAACTGGTAAAGCAAAAGAGCACGGATGAATTGTATAATTATTATCGTACAGGCATGTTTACATGCGATGATACCCCGTTGCCCAGGGTTGTTGAAGTATTAAACGAAGTATTTGGCAGCCGTGTAGTAATAGACAGTGAAAGATTGAAAAAAGAAAGGTTAAACACAACCCTGCCTTATAACCTGGAAGAGGCGTTAAAGCTGATAGCAGAAACTTTAAAGGCACGGATAGAGAAGCAGGGAAATCATATTCTGATAAAATAAGGAGGAGTAATTGCTTTTCATCCTTTTTGATTGCCGGACAAATAATGCAACATATATACACCCTCAAACTACAGTTACCTTAGCGCCCTTTGTAAGGCAAATACTCTATGCGGTTAACAACGTTTGAAAAGTTCAAAAATATTATTGCCACCATAACGGAGGACAACAGCAGGCTGTTGATAAAAGCAGCGGTAACCGGACTATGCCTTTTATTAACATACAACCGCAGTTTTGCCCAAAACAAATTAAACCTGCTTGTTACAGTCAGGGAAGAAAATAAAGCGGTAAAAGAGATATTGCAGTCTGTTTCTGCCCAGGGTAAATTTTACTTTTCTTATAGCAGCCATATCTTAAAAGGCGATAGCGTGGTGAGCATTAACCTGTCAGCCAAAACGGTTAGGGAAGTGCTGGATAACTTGCTTGGCCAGGGCTATCAATATAAAGAAACCGGCAACTACATCATTATACAGCGGGGGCAGGTAAATAACTATTATACCATTAGCGGCTATGTAGTTGATAAACGAACCGGAGAAAAAATAGGTGATGCCAGTGTGTATGAAAAAAGCCAGCTTATATCCACGTTTACAAACGAAGATGGTTTTTTCAGGTTAAGGTTAAGAGACAGGCACCCTGCTTTTGCGCTTAGTGTAAGTAAAGTGGCGTATGCAGATACTTCTGTAACTATCCAGCCCGGCTACGATCAGCAGCTATCCGTAGCCATAACCCCCACCAATACAGAGTTGGCGCCGGTATTGGTTTCCACAAAGGTAGAACGCACCTGGCTGGGCAGGCTTTTTGTGCCATTGCGGCAAAAAAGGCAAAGCCTTAATATCGGCAGGTTTTTCGCGGATAAACCCTTCCAGGTATCGCTGGTGCCTGGGCTGGCATCGCATGGGTTAAATACGCAGGTTATTAATAAACTTTCCATCAACATATTGGGCGGCTATGCGGCTGGCGCTAACGGCCTTGAAATAGCAGGCATATTTAACATAGATAAGGGTAGGGTAAACGGTGTACAAATGGGTGGCGTATTTAATATTGTGGGTGGCAAGGTTGGTGGTGTGCAATTGGCCGGCATTCATAACAATGTCTTTGATTCTTTAAGCGGGGTGCAGTTGTCTGGCTTTAGCAACCTTGTAAAAGGTGCTGTAAAAGGTGTGCAGTTAAGTGGCAGTTACAATGTGATATGGGGCAGTTTAAATGGTGTACAGGGTACAAGTACGGTTAACCTGGTTAAAGATAAAGCAAGCGGCGTGCAACTGGCCGGCATTGGCAATATTAGCCGCGATGAGATGCGTGGTGTACAGATTGCAGGCTTGTTCAATTACACAAAGCACTCCAAAGGGGTGCAGATTGCGCTGATCAACATAGCAGATACCTCTTCCGGTTACAGTATCGGGTTGATAAACATTGTAAAAAAAGGGTATCAAAAGCTTTCTGTATATGCCAATGAGGTTACCAATTTTAACCTCGCTTACAAATCCGGCAACAGAAAATTGTATAGCATATTGTTAGCGGGCATGAATATTTCTGCCGGTAACAAAGCCTATACCTTTGGCTATGGTATCGGCAATGAGTCAATCATCAGCCCCCGTATCAGCATTACAACAGAGCTTACCAGCCAAAACCTGCATTTGGGCGACTGGAATACCCTGCCTGACCTATACCGTGTGCAGCCGGCGCTGAATATTAGAATAAGCAAAAAGGCTGCATTCTTTGGGGGGCCGACTTTTTCCATCTTTCATTCAACGCAAAAGCATACAGTGGCGGGATACAAAGCGGCCCCCGCAGTAGGTTATCCCGGCTTTAACATTGGTGCAGATGCACGTGGCTGGTTTGGCTGGCATGCCGGCATTAATTTTTTCTGATACCAGCTACATAGCCCTGTGGCATCTTCGTTGCAAATATGATTTTGTTATTAAATGGTCTTTCAGTGAAAGAGCATTTAATAATCAATCACTTCATCGTCCCGTTTTTCATGGCAACTTTTCAGCCCTTGTAGTATTGCATTATCTCTTCAATCTGATATTATAAAATAATTTAAAAAAGTACGCGGCGGATAGGGGTAAACATTCCGTGCATTGTCTATTGTAAAAACTAATTATGAGCAAGAGCTTAAAGAATACCCATATCAAGCGCCACACGCTGCTTTATTCATCGGCTTTGGCAGCCCGCATTAAATACGCTGCGATGCTGGTTATTGTACATGTATGGCATGCAACAATCATAGGGATAAAATCAATCAATAAATGGTAATGCGCCTGCAAGCCTGCATGCAAAACTACCTGGTGGGAACAGCCGCCCAAAGAACAAAAAGATGAAAGGATTGCGACGCAACGATGATGCCATGAAATAATGTCGCCGGTACCAAAAAATAAAAAAATCAGATCATGTGTAAAAGAGAATTAATCAAACGCTATTCAATTAATCAAGCTATAAAACCGCTGGCAAAATTTAGCATATTGCTTTTAGCCTGCTGTTTTAATCTTGCCAGTATGGCGCAGGACACCAAAAAGAGCAATGTGCATATTGGCTTTATCTATCCTATCAGCAGCAATGGCTCCAAAGCCGGAGAGTATACCAACAAGTTTTCCTTACACGCTATAGCAGGGCTTTCAAAAAACGAAACCGGCGTAGCGCTTGCAGGTTTTTCCAATATAATTAAAGACAGTGCCAAAGGTTTTCAGGCAGCAGGTTTTAGTAACCATATACGCAATGCTTCCCGCGGGGTGCAACTGGCTGGTTTCTTTAACCATGTTAAGAACAATGTGCAGGGTTTCCAGGGGGCAGGCTATCTTAACATCAGCGGCAGTGCAACAGGCGTACAATCAGCGGGGTTTGCCAACATCGTTAAAGGCAATGCCGGCAGTTTGCAGATTGCAGGTTTTTTGAATAAATCGGCAAATGTAAACACACAAATTGTCGGCTTTTTAAACATTGCCAAAAAAGTGAGGGGAGTGCAGGTGTCGGGTTTTATGAATATTGCAGACAGCAGCGAGTATCCTATCGGTATCATTAATATCATCAAAAACGGCGAACAAACTATCAGCATAAGTGTTGATGAAACCTTAACCACATTGGTGTCGTTCAGGTCGGGCAGTAAGAAAATGTATGGCATATTGGGCATAGGGTATAACCTTAACTACAGCAAACAACATTTGTATGCGTTGGAAATGGGTATTGGCGCACATTTCAGGTTTTCAAAACAATTGCGTATAAATACGGAGCTAACCGGCATGCACCTGGATGATTTTAAGGATGGCGATTACTTCAGAGGTTCATTGCGCATTATGCCCGCTGTTAAGATGGGTGCGATAGAGTTGTTTGCCGGGCCTACATTTAATTATGTAAACATTAGCGAAGGCAAAGCCAACAACCTTACCAAACACTACGTATGGGATAAAACAAGCGGCAACAATTTCTACGGCCTGTATTTCGGCTTTACAGGCGGCATACAGGTAAACCTTAAGGGAACAAAAAACACTTCTGCTAAATAACAATTACAAAACTATTATGAGCAACACGGTTAAAACATGGCTATTCTTTTTATTGCTGCTGGGCGTCACGGTGCAGCAGGCAACAGCGCAAACACGATATACAATCAGCGGCTCTGTACGTTCAAAAAAATCCGGAGAAAGCTTGATTGGTGCATCAATCACCGTGCAGGGTAAAGGTGCAGGCGTAACCAGTAACGATTATGGATTTTACTCTATTAGCCTGCCGGCAGGTAAGTACACTTTACTTGCTTCTGCGGTAGGCCTTGAACCGCAAACGATAGAACTGCAACTGGACAAAAACATTACGCTGAACATATTACTGGAAGAAGAGATTAAAGAACTGGAAGATGTAACGGTAACCTCATCTGCAAAAGGCAGAAGCCTTAGCAGCCCTCAAATGGGTGCTGAGCGGCTTACCATAAATGAAACAAAAACTATCCCTGTGTTGTTTGGCGAAAGAGATGTGCTTAAAACCATCCAGTTGCTGCCGGGCATTAAATCAGCAGGAGATGGTAACAGCGGCTTTTTTGTACGTGGCGGGGCCGCGGATCAAAACCTGATATTGCTGGATGAAGCACCCGTGTATAACGCATCACACCTGTTGGGTTTCTTTTCTACTTTCAACTCTGACGCTATTAAAGATGTAATGATATATAAAGGTGGTATGCCGGCACAATACGGTGGCAGGTTATCATCTGTACTTGACATAAAAATGAATGATGGCAATAACCAGGATTATGCGGTTAGTGGCGGCATAGGCGCTATATCAGCCAAGCTGAATGTAGAGGGCCCTATACAAAAAGATAAATCATCCTTCCTGGTATCTGGCAGAAGAACCTATGTGGATGCATTCTTAAAATTATCCAGCGATAGTACCATCAATAATAACTCTCTTTATTTCTACGATCTTAATGCCAAGCTAAATTACCAGTTAGGTAAAAAAGACAGGCTCTTTCTTTCCGGTTATTTCGGGCGTGACCAGTTGGGGGTAGGAGAGACCTTCAAACTTAACTGGGGCAATGCTACAGGTACCTTACGCTGGAACCATATTTTTAGTGATAAGTTGTTCTCTAATACTTCTCTTATATACAGCAATTACGATTATAAAATAACAATTAAGAGCGCTGCCAACGATTTTAAAGTTTTCTCGCAAATAAAGGACTGGAACCTTAAGCAGGAGTTTCAATGGTTCCTGAGTTCCCGTAACAATATCAGGTTTGGGGTAAACGCCATCCACCATACCATGCGGCCGGGTGAAATTTCTTCATCTGACAGTTCCAGCTTTAATGACAAAGCTTTACAGAAACGCTACTCGCTGGAGAATGCTGTTTATGCAGCCAACAACTGGAAACTCTCAGACAACTTCAACCTTTCTTATGGTGCAAGGTTATCAGCGTTCAGCATACTAGGTCAAGGAGATTTTTATACGCTTGATACCGACGGAAAAGTAATTGATACCACCAGTTACAAAAAAGGTGAAGTGGTTAAAACTTATGTAAATATAGAGCCACGTGTATCGGCCAGTTATACGCTTAATAATTCGTCTTCGGTAAAAGCTTCTTACGTTCGTAACGTGCAAAACCTTCACCTGATATCCAACTCCACAACTTCTACGCCTACGGATAAATGGATAGCCAGCACAAACATCATCAAACCTGAAATATCAGACCAGGTTTCTGTTGGCTATTATAAAAATTTGGCTGGCAACAAGTATGAGTTAACCGTAGAAGCTTATTACAAAACCATGCAGAACCAGATTGACTATCGCGATGGTGCTGATGTATTCAGCAACGATGTAATAGAATCCCAGTTGCTGTTTGGTAAGGGCAGGGCTTATGGTATTGAATGGCTCATGAAAAAGAAAGTGGGCAGGCTTTCCGGCTGGGTTAGCTATACCCTGTCAAAAACTGAGCGTAAGATCAATGGAATAAACAACAACGAATGGTATAACGCCCGTCAGGACAGAACCCACGATATCGCCATTGTTGCCACTTACCAGCTTAATAAAAAGTGGACGCTGTCTGCCAACTGGATATTCTATACCGGCGATGCCGTTAGTTTCCCCAGTGGTAAATACAGGCTTGATGACCGCATGGTTTATTATTATACCGAAAGAAACGGCTATCGCATGCCTAACTACCACCGGCTTGATCTTGGCGCGGTGTTACAGCTTAAAAAGAAAAAGAAATTTTCATCGGAGCTGGCTTTCAGCTTGTATAACGCTTACGGCAGAGAGAACGCCTATATCATAGAGTTTAGGAATAGCAAAGACAATCCTAACAAAACTGAAGCTGTACGCACAGCATTGTTCAAATTCATTCCATCGGTTTCTTACAACTTCAAATTCTAACTTATGCGAATCATACAAAATATATCGTTCCTCCTCATCTTACTGGTTACCGCCGCCTCGTGCAGAAAAGTAATTGATATTGACCTCAACTCCGCCGATCCCAAATATGTCATCGAAGGCATTATTACCAACCAGCAGGATTCCTGTAAAGTGCTCATCAGTAAAACGGTTAATTTCAGCGACGATAACAATGTTCCTTCTGTAAGCGGCGCCACAGTTACAGTAACAGATGAAGCCGGTACTGTAACCACATTACAGGAAACAAATCCGGGAACTTACCGCACCGCATCCTTCCAGGCACAGCAGGGAAAAACATATAAGCTATCTGTAAAAATTGAAGGCGAAGAATTCACTGCTTCGTCCACTATGCCTTTGCTGGTAAGCTATGATAGTTTATACGTTACAGAAACCCAGTTATTTGATGGTAAGGAAAAAGTGGCTACGGTGCAGTTTAAAGACCCACCGGGAAAAGGAAATGCTTACCGCTATGTGCAATACCTGAATGGAAAAAGGGAAAAAACAATTTTTGTAGAAAATGATGAGCTTACCGATGGCAGGACGATTAATACCGAGTTGCTGATTTTTGATGACGATGATGAAGAAGATGAAAACGGAGAAAAGAAAAATAAAATAAGGAGCGGCGATACATTGCGGGTTGATATGATGTGTATAGAATATCCCATGTTTACCTACTGGTTCAGCCTGCTCAATGCCTCCACCGGCGAAAACCAGAATGCCACACCCGCTAACCCGGTTACCAATATACGTGGGGGTGCTTTGGGTTATTTCAGTGCCCATACGTACCAGACAAAAACCATCAAAGTACCTTAGCTTGTAATATCGCATTGTTAAGTAGATTAATGCCGGTTTCCTAAACATAGTAGGGAACCGGCATTTTGGTTTTATTCACCATCCACCATTGACTATTCACAATTTGGTTACCAGCTATATATCCCTGTGGCGACTTCGTTGCGTCGCAATCACTTCATCGTCCAGTTCTTTGTGCGACTTTTCAGCCCCGGGTAGAACTGGTGCGTTGAGACACGCACCAGGAGAAAGAATATTGAACAAGAAACAAGGAATGATGAACGTTGGATGCCCCCTACTCACTATTCACCATTCACCACTCACTACTCGCCACTCACCAAAGAAAATCCCCCCTTGCACCCTCCCTGCACTTCCCTACCTTTGCGGCGAAAATTAACATTAGGTGGGCTGGCTTCATTCATGTTCTGCAGATGAAAGGATTGCGACGCAAGGGACGATTCCATAAAATACTGAAGCTGGTATCCAAAAAAATATACAACGCAAGTCAATGGAAATTACCGCACAAACCGCGAAAGAGTTACGCCTTACAGAAGAAGAGTTTGAACTGATTAAACAGAAACTGGGCCGCACACCCAATTTTACCGAGCTGTGCAGTTTCAGCGCCATGTGGAGCGAACATTGCAGCTACAAAAATTCCATCAAATGGCTGAAGACGCTGCCCCGGGAAGGTGGCCGCATGCTGGTAGCCGCCGGAGAAGAAAATGCGGGCCTGATGGATATGGGTAACGGTTACGGTGTAGTTTTTAAAATTGAGAGCCATAACCACCCCAGCGCAATTGAACCCTTCCAGGGTGCGGCAACGGGTGTGGGTGGTATTCAGCGTGATATTTTTACCATGGGCGCCAGGCCAATCGCTTCACTCAACAGCCTGCGTTTTGGCAACCTGAAAGATAAAAAAACACAACGCCTGCTGGCCGGTGTGGTGCATGGCATTGGCCATTATGGCAACTGCTTTGGCGTACCAACCGTTGGCGGTGAAGTATATTTTGAAGATTGTTACCATACCAACCCATTGGTAAACGCCATGAGTGTTGGTATTGTAAAAGTGGGCAAAACCATCAGCGCTACAGCAGAGGGCATTGGCAACCCGGTGTTCTTTGTGGGCAGTGCAACGGGTAAAGACGGTATAGGCGGCGCTTCGTTTGCATCAGCAAATATTACCGAAGAAAGTACGGAAGAATTGCCAGCCGTTCAGGTAGGCGACCCCTTCCAGGAAAAGAAGTTACTGGAAGCTTGTTTGGAAGTAATTGATACCGGCGCCGTAGTAGGCATGCAGGATATGGGTGCGGCGGGCATTATTTGCTCTACCGCAGAAATGAGCGCAAAAGGTGGTGTGGGTATGCGCATTGATCTTGACAAGGTACCTACCCGCCAGCAAAACATGAAAGCGTGGGAGCTGCTGTTAAGTGAAAGCCAGGAACGCATGCTGATCGTGGTGGAAAAAGGCAAAGAAGAGGCCGTGTTGAAAGTGTTTGAGAAGTGGGACCTCTCCGCCAGCAACATTGGTGAAGTTACCGGTGATGGTCTGTTGAAATTTTATATGCATGGGGAACTGGAAGCTGAAATTCCTGCATATGAACTGGTGCTGGGGGGCGGCGCCCCGCAATATACCCGTGAGTATAAAGAGCCGGCCTACCTGGAAAAAATTAAAGCCTTTGATGCTAACAGCATAAAAGATATTGATGCCGCCGATTTAAAAGGCGTTGCAGAACAGATTATTCAGATACCGAATATCGCCAGCAAGCGTTGGGTATATGTTCAGTACGATAGCATGGTGGGGGCGGCCAATACCAGCACCAATGCACCAAGTGATGCGGCCGTGATACTGGCCAAAGGTACCGGTAAAGCTTTGACTGTAACGGTGGATTGCAACAGCCGCTATGTGCATGCAGAACCTTATACCGGTGGCATGATTGCCGTTGCAGAAGCTGCCCGCAACATTGTTTGCAGTGGCGGCGAACCTTTAGGCGTTACCAACTGCCTCAACTTTGGAAATCCTTACGATCCGGAAGTTTACTACCAGTTTGTAAAAGCGGTTACCGGTATGGGTGATGCCTGCCGTAAATTCAATACGCCTGTAACCGGCGGGAATGTTAGCTTCTATAACCAAAATCCCGATGGCCCTGTGTATCCTACACCAACCATTGGTATGGTGGGTGTAATTGACGAGTTTACCAACCGCATGACCATGGATTACAAAGAAGCAGGTGACGTAATTGTATTGATCGGTGAGCAACAGGATGATATTGCTTCCAGCGAGTACCTGCATAAGGTAAAAGGTGTGGAATATTCACCTGCTCCGCATTTTGATATTGATGAAGAATTTGGGGTACAAAAATTCGTTGCTTCCATCATTAAAGACAAGCTGGTAAAAAGTGCACATGATATTAGTGAAGGTGGACTGTTGGTTACGTTACTAGAGAAAGGCTTTAACCGCAATCTCGGTTTTGAAGTAAAGGCTGATTCTGATATTAGGACCGATGCATATTGGTTTGGCGAAGCGCAGAGCCGTGTGGTAGTTACCGTTTCAAAAGACAAAGCGGAAGAGTTGCAACACAAAGCTGCTGCTGCTGGTATTCCTGCTACAATACTTGGCAGTGTAAGTAACGGGTCTATAAAAGTAAATGGCACAGACTGGGGCAGCATTGAAGCATGGAAGGAGAAATATGATACGGCTATTGAGAAAATTATCTCCGCTAACTAAAGCTGTGTTTTGGTAATTAGCTATCCCGGACGTCCGGGGCTACTATTGAGCATTCGTTGTGTCACTCACTTGTACGCCTTGTTCGCTACGCGGCAACATGAAACAGCTTTTATTTGGCGTTTCTGATCCTTCGCGTGAAACCAATTACTTGCAAAAAATCTTGGTAACTTTGGAAAAAGGGCTTTATGATTACGATAAACAAGAAAATAAAGATTGTAGAAGATAATCAGCAAGTCAGTATTGATTTGCCTGCCAACCTTCCAAAGGGAGAGTATGAAGTGAAGCTTGAAATAGAAACTGAGGTTGAAAAAAAAGATGTTTTTTTAAAAAGCTTGGAAGAATGGCATAAGACCGGTTTAAAACTGGACTCCGCACCAACATTCAGAAGAGAAGATATGTATGGCGATGATGGCAGATAAAGCAATTGTTATTGATACCAATATTGTTTCTTATCTGCGTAACAATACGCCTGGATATACTGATAAAGCAATTGAACGGATTAGGGATTTGATGGAAAATGGCTGTTCAGTTTGTGTTACAGAACAGATTTTAAGAGAGTTCCTGGTAACACAGTCCAATCTTCAGAAGATTTACAATAAGGTTGATTACAACCAACTTCAGGCCGATGTTGATTATATTAAGAGTCAATTCCCACTTTATTACCCTTCTGGCCAAAGTGTTCAGTTATTGTCGGATTACGTGTATCGTTACCAGCTAAAAGCAAAAAAAATCCACGATGCCAATATTGTTGCAGTAGCGGCAGCTAATAACATCAAATCTATTTTCACCAATAACCCGTCTGATTTTTCCTTTGCCCTTAACGAGGGTTTTGAAATCATAACTTTATAACATGAACAATACATCTTCCATTATTGTAACTGGCGCAGCCGGCTTTATCGGTAGCTGCATGGTGCAATACCTGAATGAGAAAGGTTTTGAAAATTTGATATTAGTAGATGATTTTGGTGAAGAATCCAAACGTGTTAACTGGGAAAGCAAAAAATTCTCGCAGATTGTAGAACGCTACAACCTGTTCGACTGGCTGGAGGCAAATGACCCGAAAGTGGATTACGTAATTCACATGGGTGCAAGAACCGATACTACAGAATTTAATTATGCCATACACGAAGAGCTGAATGTAGAATATTCAAAAAGCCTTTGGAGGTATTGTACCGCCAGGCAGGTGCCTTTAATTTATGCATCATCAGCAGCAACCTATGGCGCCGGTGAATTGGGCTATGATGATGACCATAACATTGTTGACAAGCTGCACCCGCTAAATCCCTATGGCGTTAGCAAAAACGAGTTTGACAAAATTGCGTTGCACCAGGTTTATACGCCGCCCTACTGGGCCGGCCTTAAATTCTTTAACGTATATGGGCCCAATGAATACCACAAGGGGCGTATGGCCAGTGTGATATTTCATTCCGTCAACCAGATTAAAAAAGATGGTTTTGTGAAATTATTCAGAAGCCATAAGAAAGAATTCAAAGATGGGGAGCAGTTACGTGATTTTATTTACGTAAAGGATGTAGTAAAAATAGTTTACTGGATGATGCTGGAAAGCGAGAAAGAAACAGAAAAAAAGCATCCTACTGGCGCCGGCATTTTTACATCTTATACCCGGGCATTGCCATGCGGCATTTATAACCTGGGTACGGGTTCAGCCAGAAGCTTTAACGACCTGGTAAAGGCAACTTTTCATGGCCTTGACCTGCAGCCACGCATTGAATACATTGACATGCCGGAGGATATCCGCGACAAATACCAATACTTTACTGAGGCTAACATGCATAAGCTAAAAGAGGCCGGTTATGAAGAGCCATTCTATTCACTGGAAGAAGGTGTTGACGACTATGTACGCAACTACCTGGGCGGAGGAAAAATTTGGTAAATTTGGAAAAATTTGAAGTATGAGTGTAGCTGAAATGAAAGAAATGATAAAACTGAAAGTGGATACACTTTCCGATGATGTTTTTGAAAAAGCATTTCCTAAGATTGTTGATGCCATTGAAAACGCTGAAAATAAAAAGCTTGACCTTGGCAAATTTGCGCCAGGAATTTTTGAAAAATATGATGAGTTAATGAAAAAGCTTGCCTGATGTTTAGTCTTGAAGATGTAATCCTGTACCATGACAAAGCAATTGAACTTTACGGCGGCTCCAGGGGAATAAGAGATTATGGCTTGCTTGATGCCGCTTTGCACCGTCCATGGCAAACTTTTGGCGGTGAAGATTTATACCCCGGCTGCTTTGAAAAAGCAGCGGCAATAGCGGAAAGTGTCATCCTCAATCACCCATTTATTGACGGAAATAAAAGAACCGCCTTTCTTCTTTGTGAAGCATTACTCGAAAACAGTAACTATACAATTAATGAAGAAACTGATGTTATTTACGATTTCCTCATCGGATATCTATGGGAGAATTAAAGTTTGAAGAGATTGTTGAGTGGTTAAATCTTCACTCAACAATAATTTGATTTCATCAGAATACCAGCACATAATGTCAAAAAAAATAGCCATCATCGGCGGTGGAAACTTAGGAACTGCCATAGCGGAAGGGTTAATTAACAGCGGGTTTGTATTACCCCAGCACATCATTATTACCAAAAGAAATATTGCCACGCTTAAGCCGCTGGAAGAAAAAGGCGTCCTTATCAGCAACGATAATACGGAGGCGGTAAAATTCGCCGACTGGGTTATACTCGCAGTAAAACCTTTCCAGGTAAAAGATATCCTGGAAAACCTGTTGCCCCATCTTGATGCGCAGCGCCATGCCCTTATCAGCGTTATTACAGGCATCTGGATAAAAGACATTCAAAGTGTAATTGGTGACAACTTTACTTTGTTTCGTGCCATGCCCAACACCGCAATTGCCATACAGCAAAGTATTACCTGCATTTGCAAATACAAAGCCAGTGAAGAGCAAACCCAATATGTTGCCGACGCCTTTAACCAGTTGGGTAAAACCGTTTTTATAGAAGAAAAACTGATGGATGCAGCCACCGTTCTCGGTGCCTGTGGTACTGCCTATGCCATGCGTTACATCCGTGCTAACATACAAGGTGGTATTGAAATAGGTTTCGATGCTGCCACAGCTTCTTTAATTGCCGCGCAAACGGTAAAAGGCGCTGCGGAGTTATTGCTTACCAAACATACCCACCCGGAGCAGGAGATTGACAAAGTAACCACGCCCAAAGGCTGCACCATCGCCGGGCTTAACGAGATGGAGCACCAGGGTTTTAGTTCCTCCCTCATAAAAGGCATAGTTACCAGCTACCGTAAAATATTAAGCGATATGTAAATCGTAGTTGTAACAGCTTTTGCAGGCAGGCTAATTGTAAAACCCTGCTTTTACGTGTTTAAGCTACTGTACATAAAATAAAAATAATTCTACGCAATTACAGAATTTTACTTATTTTGTTCTTCCTAAGAGGCAGTTCTTCCATTTTTCCTTAACGTTTAAGCGTAAATGTTTATGGTTTTTTGGTTACTGGTTTTCTATAGGTTCTTATTGTTTATTTAATCTTTTGACATGAACATTTACGTTGGAAACCTGAACTGGAACATGACCAGTGATGATTTGTACAATTTATTCTCCCCTTACGGAGAAGTTGTTTCCGCAAAAATCATTACCGACAAATTCAATAACAACCGCAGCAAAGGCTTTGGTTTTGTTGAAATGGGGGATGATACCGCTGCTAAACAGGCAATTAGTGAACTGCACGAAACCGAAATTTCAGGCCGCAAAATCGTTGTAAACGAATCTGCGCCTAAGCAAGACAATGGCGGTGGCGGCGGCTTCAAGAAGAAAAGCTTCGGCGGCGGAGGTGGCGGTGGCTACAACCGTGGTGGCGGCGGAGGTGGTGGTTACAACCGCGGTGGCGGTGGTGGCGGCTACAACCGTAACCGTGGCGAAGGCGGCGGTGGATACAACAGGTACTAATTCATCACTTTTCCATACAAAATATTGTAAAGTCTGGCTTGCCAGACTTTTTTGTTTCGGGCCCCATCCAATACAACAGCCGTGGCTGGCCCATCCTAAAAAACAGAACCTACTTTACCTGCTAACTTTGTTATCCCAGGGGATGTATTGTGTAGTTATAATTTATCAGGGGGTGCCCCCAAGCTGCGCAAGGGGGCGGGCTTTCCGCTATTACTCCGCCACAAAGCCCGGCACAAAGCCTTCAGCGGGGTAACCGCTTCAATCCCTCACCCTAAGGTGCAGCCTGCTGCGGTTTTCGCAGACAGGGTTTATAGCCCATTGCAACCCCGGGCGATATGCAGGTTAGCAAGGTGGAATTACGTGAGGGAAAAACCTTGCAAAAGCAACACTGGATTTCTCGAAGAAAATAAATGCAGACCTTATCATGATCAACCCTATCAAAGATTTCTTTTTTGCCAGGCTGGTGGAACAGGGTAACACGAAAATTGCTCTCTTATACATCCAGCATTCCGGTTATTGCCGTTGAGCATAATGGGGTGATAGGTAGATAAACAAACATTGTGTATCTACAGTATTCTATGGTGTTGGTTACAGGGGCCAGTTCTGCTCCCGGATAAGTTGTTGCCCATTGCTATGCAGATGAAAGGATTGCGACGCAACCAGGTCGCCATGAAATACCGGACGCTGGTATCCAAATAAAGCCAATAAAAAACGGATGCCATTTTTAAAATGACATCCGTTGATAAAAAACAAATTGCTGGTTACTTTCCTTCAGCCATATCTGTGGTGCTTAACTTCCAGTCGCTGTCAAAAAAGCCTGCCAGCTTAATTTCTGAGGAGCCCTTTTTCAGCATATCCAGGCTGTAAATCATGAAATCGGGAAAACCGCTTGCGCCTGCAAAATACTGGTTGGCGTTGGCAGCATTCATACCTTTCAACCCTGTGCCGGCAACAACCCCTACGCTGGTAAAACCGGAGTTGGTGAGCGGCCAAACAAAATATGCACCCAGGTCATCACCTGTAAATGTTTTTTCGCCAGCATTAATGCTGTTCCTTTTTACCTGTATGGGGCAATTTGCCAGCAGTTGTTGCCATGCACTATTGGTTTCCGCATTGCCGAACAGGATAACACCACGGTCTTTGTACTGTCCAGCAACGAATACCTTGTCAGAAACAATGTCAACGGCGCCGTTACCGCGGTAATACCAGGTTTCAGCATCGTAAACAGCTTTGTTGTAGCTCCATTCGTTTTCTTCTTTGGTACCGGCAGTGCCGTACACAAAAATCATATTGTAGTTAAACGCATCTTTAAAAGTGCCATAACGCGTTGGGTTTTTCTGTTGCGGTGTGGGGGCATCAGCAATGCTCCATTTGTCGTTCTCTTTCTTGAGGATAATACTGTCATTTGCGCTGTTGGTATTGTATTGCAATGCCTGGCTGTCAAGTGTAATTTTAACAGCAGCATTGCTGCCAAATTCCTTCAGGTTAAACTGAAGCAGCTTTACATTATCAGCCGAGCCTGTTATGGATTTGGCGCTGTTGTTTCTTTTTAGCTGGATGCGGCTATACTCAAGCGGGTGTTGTTGCTGCAATATGCTTGCCCAGCGGTAAGAAGCGGAGATGCCGGGGCTCGCTGTCATAAAATCAATGGTGTTCACAGCGGTATCAACAGCAAGCTTATGCCATTTAAAGTAATCGAAAATATACTTCCAGTCAACGCTTTCATTGCCAAACCAATGTTCGCCGCCGGGGTATTCGTAGTAGCTGTAATCACCATGAAAATCAGCCAGTGCTTTTCTCATCTGGCGGGCATAGGTTACCGGCACCACCCTGTCCGCATCGCCGTGTAATACATATACGCCCAGTTGTTTGTAATTGGTGGCAAGCCTGGGCACATCGCTCTGGTTGCTGGAGCGGAGCAGCATTTGTTCTGTAACTGAGTTACTGCTGTCGGGTATCACACCATCGGCAGAGCCATAACCTTTTAAAGTAGGATAGCCTGCACAAGGTGCGATGGCTGCCCATTTATCAGGATAAGTTGCGCCGAGAAACCAGGTGCCGTGACCGCCCATAGAGTGACCGGTAAGATAGATGTGCTGCGGATGCGGCTGAAATTTTGCTTTGGCAAGTGAAAGTACTTCCAATGCATCAAGCCTTCCCCAATCCTCCCAATTAAAACCACGGGGGCGGCGATTGGTGGCGGCTACCAGTGTGCCCCAATCTTTAGACTGGTAAGCCCTTGCCTGGCCTAATGCTTCAACACCAGCGCCATGCACAGAAAGAAACAGGGCATTGCCTGAACTGTTACCGGCAGGCAGTTGTGGTGTTACGGCATAATACTGGAGGCTGCCGTCAATATTGCTGGTAAAAGTAACAGCGTATTTATCTGATGGTTCTGTAGATTCAATTTTTATGGTAGCTGTATCGGCAACCTTTTGCTGGTTAAGCAAAGTAACCAAACAATTATTCCAGCCTTTTGCAGTAACGCTGCTGCCATCAAAATCAAACCTTACTTTCCTGGTTGACATGGCAGGTATCGCCGGCACTGCTGTTGTTAATTCCTTACCACCAAGGCTGGTTTTAAACTGCACGTTCTTCAATTCTTTTGCGGAAGTGTTGATTACTACGATAGCCCCTTGCATGTTGCTGTTCGGCTGGCCGGTTACAATGGTTGGTAAGGTGAGGTCGTCTGTGCTTAACAGCACAGGCTTATCATTAAAAATCAGGTCGGCTGTAATGTTTGTACCACGCACATATAATTCATTCAGCCCCTTTTTTAGTTTAACCGGAACATACATGTAGCCGGAACTGTAAGGATCGCCCATGTGCGGAACCCCATTGAAGTAAATACCGCTGTTGCCTTTTACATTCAGTATGGCAGGCTGTTCTTTGGATGAGTTGTAGGTAAAATAGATATAGCCAGTGCCCCTGTCAACCCGGTTAGGATTGCCGAAAGTATTGCCCCTGGCAAGTGCCTGCCAGCGCCGGGTAAGAAAACGGTTAGCACTGTCTGCCTTAATAGGCTGCCAGGAAAGCGTGTCGCCTTTATCGGTAATATCCAGAATAGCGCCTTCGGTTGGTTTGCTAATATTGTTGTTGTACAGTTTCCACGCCAGCACATCTGTATAAATAGCTTCACGGCCATAGCGGCTGCCGGAACTGATGAGCAACCCTTCTGTAAAATGGTGGGTAGATTGGGCATAGGAGTGGAGCCCGGTAAAAACTAATGATGCCAGTAACAATTTGTTTTTGCGCATAGGTTTGCTTTAATGCTGAATGATTGCTTTATGTAAAACTTGTTGAACAATATAATTGCCGATTTGTGCGCCTTGTTTTTGTCCATTTTCTATAGCGGCACGGTAATGAATACCTCCGTATAACCTGGAAATAGCAGCTTCATTACAAGCCTGTGAAAATGAATTGAAATGTTTAGACGGAAGGCCAAACTCCACTTCTGTATAATCATCAAAGGCGATGTTATCGCCGTACAGAAAAATAAGTGCTTTTGAAGCCGCCGTAGATACCACACTATGCCCGCTGGTATATTCCGGGAAAGGGGGAGTTTGTAAAATGGGCCGCCAGGATTCATCTATGTACGCGTTGATGTAAGTCTCCGGCCTTATCACATTGCTGCGGTATTTTTCATCCCAGCAACTGATAAAGCCATCGAACAAAGCGATTGCAGTAAACGTGTAGGCCGCAGACGCCTTCATAATACCGGCATGTACGTTTTGGGATACGATGCCTGCGATGGACATCCAATGCCCGCCGGGAGAGATTTTCTTGGTAGCAAAATTCAGGTGGCCTTCCGTATTCAGAAAGAAAGGGTTACAATCCCAGAAATTTGCCACGGCCTTCTGTTCTTCCGTTAGTTTATTACCAGCTTCGTATACTTCGTACGCCTGGTTGTAAAAATCAGATCCTTTTTCCTTGCTGAATGTTAATGCAGCCACCGGGCGAAACTGGTTGCAGGAGTCCATTACCAGCGTTCTTATTTTATTCCAGTAAGGCTCTACGGCGTCAATATAGCCTGGGGGAGTGGGTATCCATTTGCCTTCCTGCTTACTGTAACGGTAGCGGCGCAGTTTTCGTGTTTCCCTGTACTGGTCTTTCATTACCCAGCTCATAATGGTATCTGCTACCTGTTGTCCATAGGCAAGGGAGGCACTGTACACAGTTTCACTCAGCCCTTTCGTTTTAAAATACGCTAATATGTTTTGCAGCGAATCTTCCAGCAGTGGCTCTGAAAATACCAGCCGCTTCCCGGTTATCATAAAAGCATATACAGCGGCGAGAGAAGAAGATACTGGCTTAACCGGCGCCGGGGTTTGTGGCATATCTTTCAGTAAGCCGTGCAGTGATTTATAGGAAGAAGACTGCTGTACCAGCACTTCATAAGCTGCAATATTCGCGTAGACATAAATTCTTGAAGCTACGGGCGGGGAAAAAATATCGTGGATGATCACGTCGGTTAATGCTTTTTGGGAGCGGTGCAGGGCTGTGGCATCTTCATCAGATAAATTATTGTTTTGTCCCTGGCACAAAATGATGTTACACAAGACCACCGCGATTAATAGAAATCTTTTCCTCATTTAGTTAGTTTTAAAACCTGAACGGCAGCATCATTCTTACCTATAATAATCAATGTATCTCCGGATTTATTTTTCAATGTATCCATAGCTCTTATGTCGCCATCTGCATAACAGCCGCTCAGGGTTGGGTCAACTGCGGTAAAAGTTTTGTCTCTATTACCCTTGAGCAACATGCCAAGGCCTGCATCACAGCGGCCGAGTTGCACACGGTAAGGAAAAAAGTTACCGCTGATTAAAATGTCTTTTATGCCGTCTTTGTCAAAATCATCAGCAACAGCACCATACACCCGGGAAAACTGGGCTTCAATAGGTAAAGCTGTAAAACTAAACTGCAGGTTGCCGTTATTGTACAAAATCCCTGAAGCCAGTTCGTTGCATTTGTATTGACGGGCATCGCTTATTTTAGTTGAAGGAAAAATCTTTTCTATCGTTGCATCAGCATAATCTTTATACTTCACAAACTTCTTTTTTAAAGGAACTACCTGGTCCAGCAATTCGTCCCTTGACGCCATTGGATAACTCTTGCCTTGTATGTAGTAACACATGATGGGGTCTATTGTACCATTATCATCAAAGTCATAAGCATATAAAGTAACAGGCTGCTCTTTACTTGCTTTAAACTGGTTGTTGTAGCCACAGTTGCCCAAAATAAAATCCGTATCGCCGTCTCCGTCTATATCCGTTGCTTTAATGGCAGACCACATGCCGCTCAAATGTTCAATGCCGGCCTTTTTAGAAATATCTTCTAACCTGCCTTTAGTATTCTTAAAAAGCAAGATGTTCATCCAGTCGCCGCCGATCAGCAGTTCTGGATAGTTGTCATTATCAAGGTCAACCCACTGAGCTATATTAACCATGCCTGCTTCACGCAGGTTATTGGTTATATCAGTGGTTACATCAGTAAAAGTTACGTTGCCGTCTTTACTGTCGTTGCGCAGCAGATAGCTTTTGGCCGCCAGTGGAAACGAGCCTGGTATACTTTGGCCCCCTACAAATAAGTCAAGGTCGCCGTCATTGTCAAAATCACCGGCTGCTACAGCTTTCTTGCTGCTTAACATATCGGGCAATGCGGTATTTGCCTTTTGAAAATTCCCTTTGCCATCGTTAAGATAAAGCCGGTCGGCATATTCCGGCGAGCCATCGCCATATTCGTTTCCGCCACTCACCACATAAAGGTCCTGGTCACCATCTTTATCCGCATCGAAGAATAAAGCATTTACATCCTCGTTCGCCGAATCAATTAGCCACGGGTTAGATGCAGCTATACGAAAATCGCCACCCTCGTTTTGCAGGAAAAGCATACCCGGCTGATTGATGGCGCCGCCAAAAAACAGGTCTTCCAGGCCATCCCCGTTAACGTCTGCCTTGGCCATTGCAGGGCCTTGTTTGGATAGCTGGTATGGCAGCAATACCTCATCTTTAAAATCAACAAAATCGTTTTCAGTATGCCTGAAATGCAGGCCGGATGCTGACGTTACATCCTGAAAAAACGGCTGGCTGGCCCGGGCTGTTGAAGTTGTTATTGAAGCCGTTGTTTGCTGTATGTTAAGAATCGTATCAACTTTAATGTTGGTTAGCAGCGTTTCCTTTTTGCCGGACCATACAATCTTTATTTGCTGCAGGGTTTGCTGGTTGCTTAAACCAAATAACAGTTCCGGTGCAACGGTTGACTGATAACCACGTACCGGGTACAATTCCTGGTATTGTGTTTTGCCATCTGATGTTGTTATGGTTACTGTTGCGCCAAAGGCTTTTGCGTTAGCTCCTTCGCCACTAAGGCGCAGTTTAACAAAGTGTACAGGCCTCGAAGTATTCGTGTTATTGCGATAGAGTAAAGCTGGTTCATTGTTATTACAAATTACAAGGTCAAGGTCACCATCATTGTCCAGGTCTGCATAGGCCGCGGCATTCGAAACACTGGGTTTTTCAAAGCCCCATTCCCTGGTCATATTGCTAAAACCAAGTTGGTGGTTATTCTGAAAAATATAATTGTTCAATTTGTTCGAGGGCATCTTTCTTACCAGGTCAAAAGTCTGGAAGTTTTGATGGCCTTCTTTCGCAGCGGCAATCTTTGCATCGGCTACGGTGTACTTTAAAAAATCCATATCTGTAAAATCCCGCAGGTAACCGTTGCTTATAAACAGGTCTTTCCAGCCATCGTTGTCAAAATCAGCAAACAAACCCGCCCAGCTCCAGTCTGTGTTAGATACGCCAGCCAATTGGCCAATCTCACTAAACCGGGTATTGCCCATCATATCCTGCCCTTCGTTCAATTGCAGCATGTTACGCATTTGCTGATGGTAATAACCACTATCCAGCAGCAGGTGATATTTATCGTATTCATCAGGGCCCTTCAATAACTTCTGGCGGTGGTTATCCTCCGGCAGCATATCCAGTGTAAATACATCCGGCCTGCCGTCGTTGTTATAGTCCGCTATATCGGCGCCCATGGAATACTTTGAAATATGGGTGAAAGATTTGCTTAATGATTCAGTAAAAGTTCCGTTGCGGTTATTAATGTAAAAGCAATCTCTTTCCGTATAATCGCTGGTGGTGTAAATATCCGGCCAGCCATCCCGGTTAACATCGCTTATAGTAACGCTAAGGCCAAAGTTGATGGCATTGTTGATAATGCCCGCCGCCAAAGTAACATCGGTAAAATGCATGTTTCCATTAGCGTCCCTGTCATTACGAAAGAGCCTGTTTCCGAAATTGAAATTGGGAGTTGCCCTTATTTTCCGCGTGTTAAGAAAAGGGTCAATAGAGTGATTAGAATGGTTTAGCAAAAACATATCCAGGTCGCCATCATTATCGTAATCAAAAAAAGCTGCCTGCGTAGATTGTGTACCTGGAGCATCTAATCCATAAGCGGCAGCCATTTCCTTAAATACAGGCACATTGTTTTGTACGCCCTGGTTAATATATAACTCGTTGCTTAATTGTTGCGGGTTATGGTAATAGCCGGAGTGGCAAACATAAATGTCCCATAAACCATCTCCGTTAACATCGGCAATGCTTACGCCGGTTGCCCAGGTGCCATTGCCTGCAACCTCGGCTTGTTTTGTAACATCTGTAAACTGAAAATTCTGTTTATTTAAGAAAAGCTTATTAGGCGTAGTAGTGCCCGAAAAAAAGATATCATTCCACCCGTCGTTATTAAAATCTGCAATGCCCACACCCGCGCCGTTGTAGAGGTACTCATAACGCATTACGTGCAGCGAGTCGTCTTCTTTAATTTCATTTAAAAACACAACTCCGGTTTGCTTTTCTTCCATTAAAGTAAAAAGCGGCGCCGTTTTTTGAGCTGTTACAAGCACAGCAATAAAGCAGGCTAATAAGCTAAAGGCTGTTTTAATCATTCGTGTTATTGGGGTTTAAGTTTGTTGAAGGGCTTTGGTTGACTTTCTGATGCCAGCTATGGCCTTCGTAGCATCGTTCCTTGCGTCGTCCCGAAACTTCGGGATTCATCTGTATATCAATGGGCATCGTTCCGCATCCTTTTTTGGCAGCCCGTTGTTCTTGTATGCTTTTTTATAGCAAGAGCTTAGAACAACAGGATAAGGCTTGTGCAGCGAACTGCAGATGCCATACTAACCAAACGATGAAGTGCTTGCGACGCAAGGAACGATGCCATGAAAGATAAAGCCCGTATCAAAAAAACTATTCCAGGCTTACTTTCTCATCCCCCTGTTTGTATGGCAAAAACACCATCATTAACGTTAGCATTTCGTTGGTTGACTGCATATCGCCAAACGACCATACTGTTTGCGGCGGGTTATGCGGATTGAATGGGTTGGACGCAGTATTGTCGTACAAACCTTCAATATGAATAACCGAGCCTTTGGGCGCCCTTACCAGTTTTGGAAAACGGTAGATTTCCTGCCAGCGAAAATCCCAGTCTGGTATATGCACCAACCTAACCGTATCGCCGCCGGGCTTGATGATATACGCCTTATATTCTTTGCCTATATAATGCATGTGCGGCCACACGTACATGATGGAAAAATCTTCACTGGGGTTCATAACATCCAGCGAGAAACTTTTCTTTTCATTGGCCTTAATAAAAAAAGTTGGCGTGATATCTTTTTCGCCAATGCCGCCAGAGCCAAAGCTGATAACCTTAACCTTGCGGGCAATGGGTGTTTTTTTGAAGAAAAGGTTTATGCCGTTAAGACTGTTTTGGTCTACGGTGCCTGGCGCAAAGTGAACAGTCATTAAAATAACACCACGCTTGGGCATAACCCAGCCAAAGTCCTTAGGATATGATTCGTAAGTGGTACCTGGTATCCATCCGCCATAGTACGTGATTGTTTTCCGGTAAGGTTGGTATTGGTCAAATTTTTTCCGGTCATCATCTGTGAGATTAATGAAGGCGTCGGTTTTGTACAGGTCAACAGCCGTATCGGGCACAGCATGCACCGCGTAGTTAACATGATGTACCAGTTTGCGGTTGTTGCTTAAAAATTCTATGGCTTCTACATTGGCAGTATCCGCCAATTCAAAAGGAATTTTGAATACGATGAACCTTTCACCACCATCACCTTTTACCAAAAAACTGTCAGTCATTTTAAGAACCATATCGGGCTGCCGGCTGTACTGGGTTCCTTCCAGCATAGGTTTTGATACTGCAGGCTTAGCAACTTGCTTGCCTTCTGGTGCTTTATTATTCACCCATTTCACAATTACATCAATTTCTTTTTGCGATAAAGAGCGGTCATTGGCAAAATGAACATACTTGTTATCGGCACGCCAAGGTGGCATGTAGCGGCTTTGAACAACATCCTTGATAAAGGAAGCCCGCCTGGCAACATCGTCATACGTAAGAAGCGAAAAAGGGCCTGCTTCGCCCGGGCGGTGGCAGGGGGCACATTTCCCTGCAATAATGGGCTGTACATCTTTGTAATAAGTAACCTCCTGCGCCAAAATACTTGTCGCACAAACCAGCAAAAAACTTATTACAAGTAGTTTCTTCATTTTAGTAGTTGTTTATTTTGCAGCCGGTGGCCTTGGTTCTTTTAATAGCCACCGGTTGGTGGCTGAGTGTTTGGGAAATAGCATTTTGCAGATAGTTTGCTGTTGCTTTAACCCGGCGTTTGCCAAGGCCTTCAAGCAGGTTATCTATCGCGCCTTTATATACGAGCTGTTGGTGATTGTTGAGCAGGATGGCTTCAGGTGTAACTGAAGCGTTTAGATATTTTGATAGCTGTTGTTGCTTATCAATAAGCAGGGGAAAGCTAAAATGGTATTGTTCTGCAAATGCTTTTACCTCAGCGGCTGAATAAGCCTTGCCAGGAACAATGCCATATACTGTCATTTTATCGCCATACTGTTGTTGCAGACTGTTCATAGTTGCAGAGTAATCCTTGCATAAAGGGCACTCAGGCGAAAGAAAAAAGAATAATGTTAAGGGGGTAGAAAATGCGTTTTGAAGTTGGATGTTTTTTTGCGGGCTGGTGTTGATGAGAGTAACAGCGGATATGGTTTTGGTATTAAAAACAGAATCGTTCTGTGCCGGGGACACCGTTTGGATAAGCGTTAAAAGAAAAAGGATAATATAACTTTTTTTACAGCACATGTTCGGTTTCAAATATCGCATAAGTTATGAAAAAATAAACTCCAGGCTAAAGGCAGCCTGGAGTTTATGAAGAAGAAACAAGAGATTATTTTTTATCCCACCAAACACGGCCGAAGAGGTCTGTTGGGCCAGAGCCAAAGTCGGCATCCTGCGCCATAGCGTCTAAAGCTGCCTGTTTGTTGGCGGCATTAAGATCCGTAGCTGCAGGGATAGAAAGAGCTGCACGGCGGGGTATTTGCCTTACGCTTGCATCTATAATCAGGTCAACATTGGCCAAAGCTGTGTTTTTGTTGGGTATGCCAGTACGTTTAAACAAAGCCCATGCTTCGTTAGGTTGCTTGTAAAAATTAATGTACTGTTGAATAGCTATTTGTTCAACAGCCTTGGCAGCATTAAATTTTACGTCGGCCGCATTTTTGTAGTTGTCAATTTCGTCGGCGCTTAACTGCCGGTAATTTGCCAACTTTGCTATAGAGCCTGCATTATCGAAAAAAGTGATGGAGGCTTCAATACCCTTATTATACCATTCTTCGGCATTGCCTGAGGCTAAGCCCCGGGCCGCAATTTCTGCTCTCATAAAGCAATAATCTGCATAGGTAATCAAAGGAAGTGTAACTACACCATCCCCGCCATTATTAGCCGGTTGCCACATGCGGTAATTTAAAAAAGAAAGCGTATCAAGGCTAAGGCTGGCAGAAACTCTTTTTACAGTAAACCAGGATTGATAAGCTCCTGTGGCATCATCCGGGCTAATGGGAGCACCGACATATTGGTTAGGATTCCAGACAGCGTTTGCCGGATAAAGGCCAGAGTCTTTGGCTATTTCAAAGTTTTCTTCGGAATAGTTATTAGGCTGGTAATAGAGCCTAACCCTTGGGTCGCTATTTTTTAGCATAAAATCAACTGTCGGCTTGGGAGCCCTGAACGTAGTTATGTCCCAGTTACCGCCGGACGTAAACGTTTCATCAGCATACAACACCCAACCATCTGCATTGCTGGCCATCTGTTCGCCATCAGCCAGAACATCAGCGAAGATTGCTTTAGCTGTTGCTTCATCCCTTTTTAACAGTCGCATGGCGATTCTTAAGCGAAGGGCATTGGCAACCCGCACCCATTTTACAGCCTCACCCTTAAACCAGAGGTCGTTATTACCAAGTGATACCTGCGTTACCGGCTGAGTGGCCTTTAGTGTTGCAATGGATTCTTTTAACTTGGTTTCAAAAATTTGGAAAAGCTCCTGTTGCGATTCGTATTTTGGAGTGAGTGTTCCTCCGTAGCGGCCCTGGAAAGCTTCGCTGTAAGCCAGGCTACCGTTTATGTCAGAAACGTAAAACCCATAGTAGCTTTTTACTATTTCCGCAATTGCTGCCATGTGAACATAAGCAGGACGTTCAGATTCAGGCTTTAGAGCGATGAGTGCATTTAAGTCTGCTATTTGCGCTCCCAAGGTAGGGTAGAAGATACCATAACGGGAATTAAAGTTACCTACATCATTTAGAAAGGTTTTGGCATTTCCGTTTTGAGCAGTGTTCATTTGCATCCACGGCATTATTCTGCGGTAGGAATCATAGAAAGCCTCGAAGTCTTGGCCGTGTATCTGGATAGCCGTATTTAAAAACTGTTCCTGTGGCTCTATTCCGTACAATATGTTAGGATTAGTATTGTCCTCTACAAAATCAGCTTTTTTACAACTGTTCCCAAGTAGCAGGAACATTGCACCATATATGAGATATTTTTTCTTTTTCATGCAAATCAGTTAAATAGGTAAGTAATTAGAATCCGGCATTTACTGTAAAGCCATAGCTTCTGATAAACGGAAGACCACCGTATTCCGCAAATGCGCCTGCCCTGCTGCTGAATATGCTTTCGGGGTTGATGTTGTCTTTCGCATTGTTGTACAGGTAAACAAGGTTGCGGCCAACCAGGCTAACCCTTAAACTCGAAAACTTAATTTTTGAAGTGAACTTTTTGGGCAAATTATAGCCAACAGAAACTTCCCTCAATGATACCCATGAGTTTTCGAAAACAGAGTATTCCCGGATACCTGTACCCCAGCTTGCAATACCATCATAGTAAGCTGCTGCGGACATAGGTTTTGTTAAACCTTTGGATACGGCTTCGGCATAGCTCATGCCGCTTACGTCAACGCCGTTTAATTGAATACCATCAGAGAAAACACCGTCAGGTATGATGCCATCGTTACGGGTCCTTCCTTCATCATCTACCCATTCAACACCGCCGTGTGCTGCATCCCTGCCAAATAATGTGCTTTTAAAGCTGCCATACTGAGAACCATATTGGTGTGTGGCTGAAGCCATCATGCCGCCAACTTTGGCGTCTGCTTGTACAAATAAGCTAAAGTCTTTGTAGCGAAATTCATGAATATTTGTCATCAGGAATTTTTCCATCATGCTGCCGATTTCTCTCTGGCCCTGGCCAATATCCTGAGACCTCCAGAATACACCATTTTGTTTAAGAAGTTTCTTGCCGTAATTAGGAGAACCTTTGTCCTGTACTAGAGCATAAGCATAACCACTCACAATTGTACCATAATCTTTGCCTACAATAGCTTGAGATTGTACATCTGCACCAAATGCAAGATCAAGTGTGTAAGTATTTACCCCATATTCCTTTCCAATATCAATAATTTTATTCCTGTTCCTGGTAAAGTTAACAGTGGTGTTCCACTGGAAATTCTTTGACCTCACCGGGCTGCCGGTTAAGCTGATTTCAATGCCTTGATTTTGGATATTGCCCGCATTCAAAACGATACTGCTTAAACCGCTTTCTGAGGGAGCAGGAAGGCCAATTACCTGGTTGAAAGTGTTCTTCTTATACCAGGCAATATCAATGCCCAGCCTGTTGTTCAGGAATTTCATTTCAGCGCCGAATTCAAGCTCTCTTGTTCTTTGTGGTTTTAAGTTTTGGTTACCAAGGTTAAGGCTGCTCAATCCATACCGGGGAACCAACGAACCATCAGGATTTGTGTAGTTGCCATTTAGTGTATAACCAAAGCCATCGCTCGTTTTATAAATATCGGGGCCGCTTCCGGTGTATCCCAGGCTACCGCGAAGTTTACCATAAGAAAGAAAACCAAAAGCTGAAGACTTCTTAAGGCTTTCACTGAATATGTAAGACAAACCAACTGATGGATAGATATAGCTAAAATCTCCATGGCCATCAGGGTAAACAAGATTAGAGTTCCAGTCATTACGAAGGCTAAAGCTCATAGTAACAAGGTCTCTCCAAGTGGCGTCGCCATACATGTAAACCGCGTCCAGGCGGCTAACAGCATTTCTGCCTGCATCGCCGGAAGCAGCATTAACAGAGTTGGAAATAGCATAGATATCTGCTATCTTAAAACCGCCATTAGTGTTAGAGTTGGAATAGTATCCTCCCAGGTTGCGGTTGGTCTCACCTCCGATAGAAAGGCTGCCATCTATATCATTTGTAATTTCTTTACTTGCAGATAATACTGCTTGCAACCTTCCTGTTTTTGAGCTGCTTTGCGCTAACCGGTAATAGCCGCCAACACGAAACGCTCTTCCATCACCCCTGTTTTTTGTTTCATCAGTAGTGTTAATGGTGTTTACGTTACCTCTAACCAACAAACTTAACCATGGGGTAATAGTTGCTGTAATGTCAAGGTTGGCCCTTAAATTATCTTCTCTGCGCGACACATTGTTTTGATAATAGCTCCAAAAAACACCTGTCATAGAGCCTCTTAAATAAGGGCTGGGGTTGGCAACCGTTGTGCCCCATCTGCCACCATTTATTGTATCAATGTAATTTGTGCTGTTGTATCCAATATCGTAGTGGCGGGAGTTTGAATATGCCAATCTAAACAGGGGATTTGAATTACCGCCTTGCAATATTGGGTTTAACGAGTAGGAAGTAGCGTAAGATGCAGAGGCATCAAGGTTTAGAAAACTACTTAGTTTTTGTGTTGCCCTTAACGTGAAGACGTCTCTCTTAAACGAGTTATTCGGCATTACGCTGTTATTCTTTGTGTTGGTATAGGCAAAGCGGAAAGTAGTCCTTTCACTGCCGCCTTCTACTGCTACATTGGTATTATAAAACTTGCCGGTCTGGAAAAGATCCAACAGGTTATTGGCTTTCCAGGGTATTAACCTGCCATCCGCGTCACGAACAGTGCTTCCATCGAATTTTGGCCCAAAGCTGTAATAGGGTCCGAGTGAAGGCTCCACTTCATTCATGCCATCAGCGCCTTTTACAAAAAATGGGTCATAGCCACCGCCATATTCATTCTGAAAGTCTGGAAGCCTGTAAGCTTTTTCAAAAGTTTGTGAATGAGAAAAAGTAACACCAACACCCTTACGAACTTTACCCTTTTTGGTAGTAATTAATACAACGCCATATTGACCATCAGAGCCATAAAGTGCTGTTGCTGCAGAGCCTTTTAAAACGGTCAAGCTTTCGTAATCATCGGGGTTTAAATTTTTCAGCTCGTTACCAAAGTCTCTCGCATCACCCCAGGAATCTGCACCGGAAACGCCTGGCCTTATCAAAACGCCATCTATTACAAAAAGCGGCTGCGTGTTATTAGAAATAATGGAAGTATTACCTCTAATCCTTATCCTGGAACTTGAAGAAGGACCACCAGCGCCCTGGTTAATCATTACACCGGCAACCTTGCCCTGCAATGCATTAACTATGTTTGGGGTGTTTGTTCTTGAAAGGTCTTCTCCTTTCACTTCTGTAACCGCGTAAGTAATTTTCCTGGTACTTTTTCTGGCGCCAAAACCAGTAACCACAACTTCATTTAGTTCTGTTGTAGAACCAACAAGCGTTACTGCCAGAAAATCATCTGAGTTTACTTCTACTTCCTGTGCCTGGAAACCGATGCTGGAGAAAACCAATACCGGGTTAGAAAGCGGGGCTACAATCTTAAAATTGCCTTGCCCGTCTGATGTGCCTGAAACCTTGGTTCCTTTTACGGTAATGGTTACGCCCGGAACGCCATTACCAGTGCTGTCTCTTACAGCTCCTAATACAGTTCTTTTGCCTTGCCCAAATGCAAATATGCTTCCAATGCATAATAGCAGAAGAAGCATTAAGCCTTTTGTTTTCTTCATAGCAGTTTGTTTAAGTTTGAAAATTGATAAATAGCCGGTTAAGCCTTGGATGATTGGAGAATAACATCACATAAGCCAGAGGAGGTGTAAATTCTTCAGGGTTATGCTGTAATTCGGGTGTTAAGATAATTAACTTTTTAAAAAAATTATGAAAGTTTTTTATTTTTTTGTAGAACTAACAAATTTATCCAACATATTATTCAATTGTTAGCTTCCGTTTTTGTAAAACGAAGCCATGTTATAAATGCGTAAAATCTCACTGGTTTCAACTGCATAATAATAATTGCATCGGTCATAAATCGGTATCTCTTCGGCAGATCCTCCTTTCCGTATCGTTTTTTCATGCTGGGTTTTGTGTGCAAACTAATTTCCTGTCACCTACGCTAAAACCTATTAAATCTTTATTTTTGCCCGATAACTGAATACCCGTCTCAAAAAAGGTTATGAAGAAAATAGAACTGGAAATAGTTGCGTTGTCGCATAGTATTACGCAAACGCATTCTTATGCGGTTGTTTTGGGAGAAGTGAACGGTCTTCGTCGCCTGCCAATTGTTATCGGCGGTTTTGAGGCGCAGGCCATTGCAGTGGCCCTGGAGCGTATGCAGCCCAGCAGGCCGCTTACCCACGACCTGATGAAAAACTTTATGAATGCCTTTAATGTAGAGTTGATGGAAATTATAATCAACGACCTGCAGGAAGGTATTTTCTACTCCAAACTGGTTTGCATCAGCGAGCACGATACCATTGAAATAGATAGCCGCACCAGCGACGCACTTGCGTTGGCGGTACGTTTCGGTTGCCCCATTTTTACCTACGACCATATCCTGGAAAGTGCAGGTATTCTTATGGAAGACACGGGTAAAAAGAAAAAAACCGAAGTGCCTGTCAGCAGCGAATCGCCGGTAAGTTCCTCCGGCCGGGAAGACCTTTCAAAACTTAGCCTTGACGAGCTGAATACCCTGCTTAACGATGTGCTGGACCAGGAAGACTACATCCGCGCCATTGCTATAAGGGATGAAATTAACAAACGAAAGTAAAACGGAAAAGATGTGAGACGTTGCAGTAATTCACCATTCACCACTCACTACTCACCATCTCGATACCAGCTTCGGCTTTCATGGCATCGTCCCTTGCGTCGCAAGCACTTCATCTTCAAATCAATGGGCATCGTCCCGTTTCCGGTGCAGGCAGTAAGCTGGTTTTCCGGGTTGCCGGTTCAATAAAGATTCTTTGATGAGTGGGTTTGGTGCTGCCCGTCCGCGCCAGGGATAGGAGTGGATACCCCGCTGAGGCTCATGCCGCAAGGGGCTGTGGCGGAGTAGTAACGGATAGCCCGGTGCTTTAGCAGGCGCCCAAACTATCGTTCCAATATTTATACAACCATACAACCGAAATCTTTTGATTTATTTCCCCGGCTGCAAAATCAATCTCGGCCTTAATATAATAAGTAAACGTAACGATGGTTACCATAACCTGGAAACGGTTTTTTATCCATTGCCCCTGAAAGATGCGGTAGAGATAATTAGGTCAGCCGATGCACCGCCGGAAAAGGATGTGGAATTTACAACTTCCGGGTTGGCCATACGCGGCGGTGAAAGTGATAACCTTTGCATTAGGGCATATACTATAATAAAGAAGGATTTTCCCGGGCTGCCTAAGATAAAAATGCACCTGCACAAGAATATACCTATGGGCGCAGGCCTGGGTGGGGGCAGCGCCGATGGGGCTTTTGTATTAAAACTGTTGAATGATAAGTTTAAACTCGGCCTTTCTGAAGAAAAGCTTATGGCATATGCGTTGCAACTGGGCAGCGATTGCCCATTCTTCATCAACAACCGGCCGGCTTATGCGGAGGGGCGGGGTGATCTGTTGCAGCCATTGCCGTTAGATTTGTCCGGCTACAGGTTTGTGCTCGTAAACCCAGGCATTCATGTAAAAACATCTGAAGCTTTTGCGGCTGTAAAGCCCGGAAAACCTTCTGTTAACGTAAGGGAAGTGGTAAGCCAGCCAGTAGCAACCTGGCGAAACCTGTTGAAAAACGATTTTGAAGCCGGGGTGGCTGCTTTGCATCCTGAAATTGCTGACATTAAAGAAATTCTATATAAGTCCGGGGCTGTGTATGCATCTATGACGGGTAGCGGCAGTACTGTTTTCGGCATTTTTCCCTTTGGTTTTAACCAGGCATTTCTGTTCCCCGGGCACTATATTGTAGTTGTTCTTTAAAATCTAAACACTGAAATACAGCCGGTTATATTTTGCTGTTAGATTATTTTTATCTTTTTGCAGGGTTCTTTGCAATAAATTCAAGGTTATAAAGCTTCCCTTAAAAAATATTTAGCGCCTATTTTATTAAATTTTCGTAATTTTATTCGCCTGCCATAATTTTTATCCAAACAAAATCATCGTTTGCCTATGCCTGTACAAAACAGACATGAGGGATTGTATGACCCCTCCTTTGAGCGTGACGCCTGTGGAATTGGTTTTGTAGCCAACATTAGAGGCAACAAATCTCACCAGATTATTTCTGACGCGTTAACCGTGTTGGAAAATATGGAGCACCGCGGCGCTTGTGGATGTGAGAATAATTCCGGTGATGGCGCCGGCATTATGATACAGACACCACATGAATTCTTCTTCGATGAATGCCTTAAGCTGGGTGTGCACCTGCCGGCTTTTGGTAAGTATGGCGTGGGTGTAATGTTCTTTCCCAAAGAAATACGACTGAGGGAAGAATGCCGTGACATATTTAACCGCTGCGCAGAAAAACTTGGGCTGGAAGTGCTGGCCTACCGCCGTGTTCCGGTTAACCAAACCGATATTGGCCCAACGGCGCTTTCAGTAGAGCCGGAGATGGAACAGGTTTTTATAGCCTGCCCAGACCATATCAGCAACCCGCAGGAGTTTGAGCGAAAGTTATTTGTGCTGCGCAATTATGCTTCCCACACTGTAAATAATACGGTACGTAAAGATGAGATTGGCTTTTACATAGCCTCTCTCTCTTATAAAACTGTAGTATATAAAGGCCAGCTAATCAGCAGCCAGGTACGTCCTTATTTTCCTGATTTAAATAATAAGCGCCTGGTTAGCGCATTCGGGCTGGTACACTCCCGTTTTGCCACCAATACTTTCCCTAGCTGGAAGCTGGCACAACCTTTCCGTTTTATAGCCCACAATGGTGAGATAAATACCTTGCAGGGTAATCTTAACTGGTTAAAAACCAGTGAGAAGGGTTTTGAAACACCACTCTTTACCAAAGAAGAGATGGATTTGCTGTTGCCCATCGTGTCATCTAACCAAAGCGATAGCGCCTGCCTGGATAATATGGTGGAAATGCTAACGCTTAGCGGCCGCCCGCTGGCACATGTAATGATGATGCTGATACCCGAAGCCTGGGATGGCAACGAGCACATGAACCCCATTAAAAAGGCCTTTTACGAATACCATGCAGCCTTGATGGAGCCCTGGGATGGCCCGGCTTCTATTTCTTTTACGGATGGCAAAATAATTGGCGCCACGCTAGACAGGAATGGCCTTCGCCCTTCCCGCTACTGCGTAACAACTGATGACCGTGTAATAATGGCTTCAGAAACCGGCGCATTACCTGTTGACCCTGCCACCATTAAAGAAAAGGGCCGCCTGCAACCCGGCAAAATGTTCGTGGTGGATATGGAGCAGGGCCGTATCATCAGTGACGAAGAATTAAAACACGATATCTGTTCATCCAAACCTTATGCGGAATGGCTGAATAAATATAAAATAAGGCTGGAAGAATTGCCAGAGCCGAGGGTGCTGTTTACACACCTGGAAACTGACCAGATATTTAAATACCAGAAAGCATTTGGTTACTCCACCGAGGACCTTGAAACCATTATTGCCCCAATGGCCATTGATGGTAAAGAGCCTGTAGGCTCCATGGGTACGGATGTGCCGCTAGCTGTACTAAGCGACCAGCCGCAACACCTGAGCAGCTACTTTAAACAGTTGTTTGCCCAGGTAACCAACCCACCTATTGACCCCATCCGGGAAAGGATGGTAATGTCACTGGCTACTTTTGTAGGCAACAACGGTAACCTTTTAATAGAAGACCCGCTAAGCTGCCACTGTGTAGCGCTTAAGCAACCGGTTTTAAATAACCACGAGCTGGAAAAGCTCCGCAGCATAGATACCGGCATCTTCCAGGCTAAAACGCTGCAAACCTACTTTAGGGCAGATGGTAAGCCGGGTTCTTTAAAAGCCGGTCTTGACAGGCTTTGCCGCTATGCGGTAGATGCTGCCAACGATGGTTTTGAAGTGCTGATTTTATCAGACAGGGCCATAGACAGCGATCATGCGCCCATACCATCCCTGCTGGCGCTTTCAGCCGTGCACCATCACCTTATCCGCAAAGGGCTGCGTGGCCAGGTTGGCCTGGTGGTTGAGGCCGGCGACGTTTGGGAAGTACACCATTTTGCCTGTTTGATAGGTTTTGGCGCCACTGCCATAAACCCTTACCTGGCACTGTCTTCCATAAGGGATATGCGGCTGAATAACAAGCTGGAAACGCAGCTTGACCCCGAGCAACTGAAGAAGAACTATGTGAAAGCCGTTTGTGACGGCCTTTTGAAAGTATTCTCGAAAATGGGTATTTCCACTTTCCAGAGCTACCAGGGTGCGCAGATATTTGAGATAATCGGTATTAATAAATCTGTAGTAGATACTTACTTCACCGGCGCCACATCCCGCATACAGGGCATGGGCCTGGATGAAATCGCCAAAGAAACCCTGAGCAAGCATTTTCTTGGCTTTAGCAGAAAGGATATTCCTGTTGACCGCCTGCCTGTGGGTGGTTTGTACCAGTGGAAGCGTAAAGGCGAGTTTCACCTGTTTAACCCGCAAACCATTCACCTGTTGCAGTATTCCACCAGGATGAATGACTACAGTATTTTTAAGAAATACACCAAACTGGTAAACGACCAGGGCGAAAAAGCCGCTACACTGCGCAGCCTCTTCAAGTTTAAGAAAAACAGGCCTGCAGTGCCCATCGAAGAGGTGGAAGCAGCGGAAAATATTTACAAGCGTTTCGCTACCGGCGCAATGAGTTTTGGCTCTATTTCCTGGGAGGCGCATACCACGCTGGCCATTGCCATGAACCGCCTGGGCGGTAAAAGCAATACCGGTGAAGGTGGCGAAGATGAAGTGCGCTATACAAAACTGCCCAATGGCGATTCTATGCGTTCTGCCATTAAGCAGGTAGCATCCGCACGTTTTGGGGTAACCAGCTATTACCTTACTGAAGCTGATGAATTACAGATTAAAATGGCCCAGGGTGCTAAACCGGGCGAGGGTGGCCAGTTGCCCGGCCATAAGGTAGACGACTGGATTGGGCGTACAAGGCACTCCACACCTGGCGTAGGCTTGATTTCTCCGCCGCCGCACCACGATATTTATTCCATTGAAGATTTGGCGCAGTTGATATTTGACCTGAAGAATGCCAACCGGGCAGCCCGTATAAATGTTAAGCTGGTTTCCAAAGCCGGTGTGGGCACTATTGCCGCGGGTGTTGCAAAAGCCAAGGCCGATGTTATATTGATTGCCGGTAACGATGGTGGTACCGGGGCATCGCCAATAAGTTCCATTAAACATGCGGGTTTGCCGTGGGAGCTTGGTTTGGCCGAAACACACCAAACACTGGTACGCAACAAATTGCGCAGCAGGGTAGTGGTACAAACAGACGGCCAGTTAAAAACAGGCCGGGACGTTGCTATTGCTGCGTTGCTGGGGGCCGAAGAGTGGGGTATTGCAACGGCTGCACTGGTAGTTGAAGGTTGCATTATGATGCGTAAATGCCATTTGAATACCTGCCCCGTGGGTGTTGCCACACAAGACCCGGAACTGCGCAAACGCTTTACCGGCAATGCCGACCATGTGGTAAACTTCTTTAAGTTTATTACCCAGGAGCTAAGGGAAATAATGGCGGAACTGGGCTTTAGGACAGTGAACGAAATGATTGGCCAGGTAGATACGCTGGAGCCAAGGGAAAACATAACGCATTGGAAATACAGCAAGCTGGATATATCCGCCATCCTGTACAAAGAGCCGGCAACAGAATATGTTGGCCTGTACAACCAGGAAGAGCAGGATCATGGCCTAGCCAACGTGCTGGACTGGAAGCTGCTGAAAGCCGCGGAACCAGCCTTGAAAAACAAGGAAAAAGTAACCGGGGAATTTACCATCATTAATACAGACAGGACTGCCGGTACCATTCTTTCCAACGAGATCAGCAAGATTTACAAAGCGGATGGCCTGCCGGATGATACCATACATTACAAACTTACCGGTACCGCTGGCCAAAGCTTTGCCGCTTTTAATACTAAGGGGGTAACCTTTGAACTGGAAGGCGATGCCAATGACTATTTCGGTAAAGGCTTAAGCGGCGCAAGGCTGGTAATATACCCACCTAAGCAGGCTACTTTTGTACCGGAAGAAAACAGCATTATCGGCAATGTGGCTTTCTATGGCGCCACATCCGGCGAGGCGTTTATACGGGGTAAAGCCGGGGAACGCTTTTGTGTACGTAACTCCGGCGCCAAAGTAGTGGTTGAGGGCGTGGGCGACCATGGTTGTGAATATATGACCGGTGGCACAGCCATCATCCTGGGTGCTACGGGCCGCAACTTTGCCGCGGGCATGAGTGGCGGGATTGCTTATGTATACGATGTGCAGGGTAAATTCGCCTCCATGTGCAACATGGAAATGGTTGACCTTGACCCCGTAGGCGAAGAAGATGCTAAACTGCTGCAGGATATGATAAGTAAGCATTACGAATATACTGCCAGCACCGTGGCCCGTTTTGTACTGGATGATTTTGAAAACCAGCTTAGGAATTTTGTAAAAGTGTTCCCGCGGGATTACAAGAAAGCATTGCTGGAGAAGAAGCATAAGATGGAGCTTAGCAAATAGTGCATTCGCGGAATATGCCCAAGGCGTGTTGTATCATTTCATGTTACGCAGGTGATTGATGCCAGTGTTACTGCAGATGAAAGGATTGCGACGCAACAGGCGATGCCACGAAGCGCTTTAGCTGGTATCATAAAAAAGTAAAGGGAGCATACAAATGGCCATGTAGCTGTGGCCGGTATCATCCCTAACAACCGATTAATCAAAACAAATCAGAAACTGAGATATGGGTAAACCAACCGGGTTTATTGAGTTTACAAGAGAATTGCCGGCCAAACGCCCCGTACAGGAACGCCTGAACGATTACAACGAGTTTATAGAAAAGTATTCTTCCGATAAACTTAACCAGCAGGCCGCCCGTTGCATGAATTGCGGCATACCATTCTGCCACAGCGGTTGCCCGCTGGGTAATGTAATTCCGGAGTTTAATGATGCCATCTACCGTAAAAACTGGAAAGAGGCTTACGATATTTTAAGCTCTACCAACAATTTTCCTGAGTTTACAGGCCGTATTTGTCCTGCGCCTTGCGAAAGCGCCTGTGTACTGGGCATAAACCAGCCGCCCGTTGCTATTGAAGAAATAGAAAGGCATATTATAGAAATAGCTTTTGAAAACGGGCTGGTAAAAGCCAAAAAACCCAATGTACGCACAGGCAAAAAAATAGCTGTGGTAGGTTCTGGTCCTGCGGGCCTGGCTGCCGCTGCGCAGCTTAATTATGCCGGGCATTCTGTTACCGTTTTTGAGCGGGATGATGCACCGGGTGGTCTGCTGCGTTACGGCATACCCGATTTTAAGCTGGAAAAATGGGTGATAGACAGACGGGTGGCTGTAATGGAAGAAGAAGGCGTAGTATTTAAGTGCAATGCCAACGTGGGTGTAAATGTGCCGCTGAATGATATACTGCGGGAGTACCATGCGGTTGTGCTGGCTGGCGGTTCTACCGTACCCCGCAACCTGGATATTCCAGGCCGCAACCTGAAAGGTGTTTATTATGCTATGCAGTTTCTGAAACAACAAAATAAGAGAGTTGCAGGTAAAGACCCCCTTAGCAATGCCCATATAGAAAGCAATATTTGGTTTGAAGAGCTTAGGGCCGATGGTAAGAATGTTGTAGTAATTGGCGGAGGCGATACCGGCAGCGATTGCGTGGGTACATCCAACAGGCATGGCGCTACATCTGTAACACAGTTTGAGTTAATGCCCCAGCCTCCTGCCAGCCGTACCACTTTTATGCCCTGGCCAACTTACCCAATGGTGCTTAAAACATCCTCATCGCATGAAGAGGGGGCCAACAGGCACTGGGCTATTACCACCAAGGAATTTATTGGCGACGAAAAGGGTAACCTTAAAGCATTGAAAATAGCCGACCTGGAGTGGAAGGTGAGTGAAGACGGCCGGCCGGCGCAGTTCCAGGAAATTGCGGGCAGCGAAAGAACCATTCCCTGCGAGCTGGCGTTGCTTGCTATGGGCTTTGTGTACCCACAAAAAGAGGGTATGCTGAATGATTTGGACGTAGAACTGGACGACAGGGGCAACGTAAAAGCAACTGAAAAAGAGTATCAAACCAACATTTCCAGGATATTCACCTGTGGCGATATGCGCCGGGGACAATCCCTTGTAGTATGGGCCATCAGCGAGGGCCGGGAATGCGCCAGGAAAGTAGACGAGTTTTTGATGGGGTATTCTTTACTGGAAAGTAAAGATGCGGCATGGGTTACAAAAATTTAGTAATATATTGTAATTAAAAAGGCAGGAATTATGAGCCCGGCTGTACAAACTACTATTAAACTTCCGTTGCGTCGCACTCTTGTACGACAGGAATATAACCCGGCACTGGTAAAAAGGCTCCTAACAATCTTAGTGTCAAATTGTTCTGGTGGATAGTTTTTCGGAAAACCACAATTCATTTTCAACAAATTAAAATAAAAAACCCTGTATAGGATGAAACTTATACAGGGTTTTCTTTTGAATATACACATTATAAATTATTATATATAAAATTATTTTACATTTTAATCATTTTTTGAATTATTTTTACGAAAGTCATTCACACATTGAAAATTTTTTAATGTCAAAATGCAAATCTTAACAGCATGAGCAAACTAACAACCAAACAGGTAGCCCCTTTTCTCATTCTCATCCTGGTGGCTATCGCGGCAATTTTCATTCCTTCATTGCCAGCCTATGACGGCGCCAAAGAGTACAACAGTGCAGATATAGCCTGGATTATCGTGGCTGCTGCGCTTGTTTTTTTAATGACCCCCGGCCTCGCATTTTTTTACGGCGGCATGGTACACCGTAAAAACGTTATCTCTACCATGATCAAAAGCGTTGTTGCAGCGGGTGTTGTAAGCGTTTTATGGGTGGTAGTAGGTTTCAGCCTTGCCTTTGGTAAATCCATCGGCGGTGTAATTGGAGACCCTTCCACTTTTCTTTTCTTTAAAGATGTGGTTTCCGGCGCACCGTGGCCCGGCGCACCAACCATCCCCTTGTTGCTGTTTTCTGTATTTCAATTAATGTTCGCTATTATCACACCAGGTCTTGTAGTAGGTGCCGTGGCAGAGCGCATCCGCTTTACTTCCTATGTGTTATTTATAGTATTGTTTGGCCTGTTGGTATATGCGCCTTTGGCACATTGGTCCTGGCATCCTGATGGGTTCCTGTTTAAAATGGGCGCCCTTGATTTTGCCGGTGGTACTGTAGTGCATATTTCTGCCGGTTGCGCAGCCCTGGCAGGCGCAATGGTGCTTAAAAGAAGAAAAGCGCACCTTGACCACCAGGAGATACCTCCCGCTAACGTGCCTTACGTACTGATAGGTACCGGTTTACTGTGGTTTGGCTGGTTTGGCTTTAACGCCGGTTCTGCGTTGGGCGCCAACTCACTTTCAGTATCAGCTTTCGCTACTACCAATACAGCCGCTGCGGCAGCAGGTCTTTCCTGGATGTTTTTTGATGTAATGAAAGGAAAAAAACCTTCTGTGCTTGGCTTTTGTATCGGTGCGGTAGTTGGCCTGGTTGCCATAACGCCTGCAGCAGGTTTCGTGGCTATCCCTCAAAGTATCTTCATCGGCGTTATAGCCGCAATCATATCTAACGTAGCTGTTTACTACAAACAAAAATCTACGCTGGATGATACACTGGACGTATTCCCATGCCACGGTATAGGTGGTATGGTGGGTATGTTGCTTACAGGTATTTTTGCAACAAAAACCGTAAACAGTGCCGGTAACGATGGCCTTTTCTATGGCAATGCCGCATTCTTCTTTACACAGGTAAAAGCCCTGGGTATAGTAGTGGCTTACAGTTTCGCGGTTTCTTACGGCATATTCAAATTCATCAATTTCATCTTGCCATTACGCGTAACTTCTGAAGAAGAAGAGCTTGGCCTGGATGCTACACAGCACAACGAGAAATACTTACAGGGCACTTTACTGGTGCAGAATAAAACCAACGGCGCATACACTGAAACAGAAGCCGAAAAGGTACAATTTGTTTAAACAAACGACGTACAGGCAGAGAGGGCTGCCATTCAATGCTCTTCTCTGTTAAAACGTTCTGGCTACAATAATGCGCATTGGCCGGTTAGCCCGGCGACAACTGGACATGTTAAGGGTAATTTTCAGATATCTCTTGTTTGAAAAAGGCCGGTGCGCATTATGCTTCTAAAGAATGGCTTGAGAAAATAAAACTAATAAAGGAAACACAACACTTAAAGGAAAAAGAAAAGGTACAGCTTGCATTGAATCTGAACTTCTGGACAAAGTTCGGAATGCGATAGCTATACCCTTTCAATTTAACACTTAAAACTTGACTGCAATGTTACGAAAAATTTTCACTGCATGCTTCGCTATGTCTTCATTTGTCGCGGCTAACGCCCAGGATTCAGCAACTGCCGCCGAACCCCCAAAGCCCACTATTACCGGCTCTTTGGATGTGTATTACAGGTATAATTTTCAGGACCCTAAATCTGGCAGTTTTAATAACTGGACAAGTTTCACCAATTCTCAAAATTCGTTTGAGTTGGGTATGGCCAGTATAAGGGCAGATCACAGCTTCGGTAAGGCCAGTGCAACCATTGATCTTGGTTTTGGCAGAAGGGCTGAAGAGTTTTCATACACCGATGGCGAGGCCAGCTCTGATAAGAATGGCTTCTTTTCACTTGCTAACGTTAAACAGGCTTATTTGAGCTACGCCGTTTCTGACAAGTTTAAATTAACGATGGGTAAATTTGCCACACACGTTGGTTACGAACTGGTAGATGCTTACTTAAACAGGAACTATAGCATGAGCTACATGTTCTCTTACGGCCCCTTCTTTCACACAGGCTTAAAAGCTGATATATCTTTGGGTGGTACCAGCGCATTGATGGTTGGTGTTTCTAACCCCACAGACTTTTCTGCAATGCCCTTCCCCAGTACAGCTAAATTCGTTATTGCACAGTTTAGCACCGGCACTTCTAACGGTAAGTTAAAAGCATTCCTGAACTACCAGGGCGGTAAATACAACATTGGCTCTACGTTAAACCAGGTAGACCTTGTTGTTACCGGCGCGGTATCAGATAAATTCAGCATTGGTTACAACGGTACTGTACAGTCACGCAAACCTGCTGGCGGCTCAAGCGATAGCTGGTGGGGTTCTGCCCTCTATTTCAACTTTGATCCGGTAAGCACATTTGGCTTAACACTGCGTACGGAATATGTAGATGACAAGAAAGATGTTCTTGGTTATTTTAACAGCTCTGTTTTTGCAACAACGCTATCTGGCAACATCAAAGCAGGTAACCTTACTATCATACCGGAATTAAGGTTAGATAGCGCCAACGAAGAAATATTTGAAAAGTCCGGCGGCGAAGGTACCAAGAGTGCATTTACAGCATTACTGGCTGCTACTTACCGCTTCTAACTGCCTTACAAAATAGTCATTCACACGCTGAACCTGGCAGGCCGTACGGTGCCAAACACACCCAAAAGCCTGTCAGGTTGTTGTGAAACAGGGGCCCGCAACCAAACAACTACTGCTGCTACTCTCTGCTATATTACTATCACCCCAAATAATAGTTTATGAAGACTTCTACCAGTCCCATACCATTTATCCTGATGGCAATTTTTGCCCTCATTGGAATTTTTACACCCCTGGTTACGGACTTTGATGGTTCCCAGGTGTACAACACCGGCGATATTGCCTGGTTGCTTGTTTCTACTGCATTGGTTTTATTAATGACTCCCGGCCTTTCGTTTTTCTACGCCGGTATGGTGGGTAAAAAGAATGTGATCTCCACCATGTTCCAGAGCTTTATAGCCACGGGCCTCATAAGCGTGCTGTGGCTGGTAGTAGGGTTTGGCCTTGCCTTTGGCCCCTCTATCGGCGGCTTTATTGGCAACCCTGCCGGCCTCTTTATGATGAAGGGTATTAATGGCATGGCCCCATGGAGCCTGGCGCCAACTATACCGCTGTTATTGTTCGCTTTGTTTCAAATGAAATTCGCTATCATAACTCCGGCGCTGGTAGTAGGCGCTACTGCTGAACGTATACGCTTTACCGGCTATGTACTTTTCATGGTGCTCTTCAGCCTGATTATTTATGCCCCGCTGGCGCACTGGACATGGCACCCGGATGGCCTGCTGTTTAAAATGGGCGTTCTTGACTTTGCCGGTGGTACTGTGGTACACATTTCTGCTGGTTGCGCAGCCCTAATGGGCGCCATTGTACTTAAAAGGCGTAAGGTGCATATTGAAAAAGAAGAAGTAAAACCTGCCCGCATTCCTTATGTGCTGCTGGGTACCGGCTTACTGTGGTTTGGCTGGTTTGGTTTTAATGCGGGTTCTGCCGTTGGCTCAGGAAGCCTGGCTGTAAACGCTTTTGCCAATACCAATACAGCTTCTGCCGCTGCAGGCCTCGGTTGGATATTTTTCGATTCGCTGCGCGGCCGCAAACCGTCTGCATTGGGCTTTTGTATCGGCGCCGTAGTTGGCCTTGTGGCCATTACGCCTGCCGCTGGTTTTGTTGGGCTGCCACAAAGCATCTTCATTGGCATGTTTGGCGCTGTTTGTTCTAACCTGGCTGTTTACTGGAAGGGGAAAACAACTATTGATGATACGCTTGATGTGTTCCCTTGCCATGGTGTTGGTGGTATAGTAGGTATGATATTAACTGGTGTGTTTTCCAGTAAGAAAATAAATGCCGCCGGTACTGATGGACTATTGTACGGAGGTACTGAGTTCTTTCTTAAGCAACTTGCCGGTTGCGCCATAGTGGTTGCTTTTGCAATGATTATGGGCTTCATACTGTTTAAGCTGGTTGATATGATTATTCCTTTGCGTGTATCTGCCGAAGAAGAGGCTATTGGTCTTGACATTACCCAGCATGGGGAATCTTTATAAGAATTTTTAACTGTGTATATCCAAATCAAGAGTCGGAATTAACAAGCCTTCTCGATTTTTACAGCACTGTTTGCCAACTCCGTATCCTTTGCCCGCCGTTGCTAATGGACCAAGGAGTTTGGGAAAAAAATACCGGCATGCGTGTAATGCGCATGCCGGTTTGTATTATACCTATACCGGTAGAGACGCGATGCATCGCGTCTCTACATACCCTATCCGGGGCTGAAAAGATGCCCAATGTACAGAACGATGAACGTAGTGCGACGCAACGATGCCTCCACAAAGCGCCGGACGCCGGGTTCCAAAATATTCTGCACCCGCTACTCTACTTCGATGGTTTCGCCAATGCCGGGCAACAGTAATTTTTTGCCTTGGGCTTCAAAATCTTTAACTGCTTGCTGTGTATCAATTTCAATAAGGCCAAAAGTGTTGTAGTGCACGCCCACAACGGTTGCGCATTCGGCAAAATCGGCGGCACGTATGGCATCTGCAACATCCATGGTAAAGTTGCCGCCTATAGGCAGTACGGCAAAGTTTAGCTTAGCCCACATGGGTATCAGTTGCATATCAAGTGTAAGGGCGGTATCGCCGGCAAAATAAAAATCACCTTCGCCTGTATTAAACACGAAGCCCAGCGGGTTGCCTGCATAGCTGCCGTCTGGCAAAGAAGAGGAGTGAATGGCATTTACGCCACGTGCCTTGCCAAAATCAAATGTAACCGGGCCGCCATGATTGATAGGTCTCACATTTTTAATGCCCTGTTTTTCTGAAAGCCAGTCAGCAATTTCCGCGGCGGCAATACATAATGCGCCGGTTCTTTTGGCTATGGCCACCAGGTCGAGTGTATGGTCGGTATGGCCGTGGGATATAAAAATATAATCGGCTTCTATAGTATTGATGTCAATATGTTTGGCTAAGGGGTTGCCTGATATAAACGGATCGAACAGGATTTTTTTGCCGCCTGCTGTAACTGAAAAGCAAGACTGGCCATAATAGGTTAATAGCATACTGATAATTTTTGTAAAGTAAAATAATGAACCGCAGCTATACTTTAAGCTGAGATAAAATAATTGTTATAACCACCAGCAAAAACAAAGCCTGTTAGGGATAAACAATAAGGAAAATAAAAGCCATCAGGTTCACCAACAGTACTACACCATACACCATATTTGTTCTGCCCCGGGCAAGGGACAGCATTACTGTGAAAACGGAAAGTGCCAGGAGGATGGTTGATTTAACATCCAGCCCGAGAATAACGTTAATGTTAAGCATGCTGCTTACCACCGCTACACAGGGAATTGTAAGGCCAATGCTTGCCAGCGCCGAACCCAGTGCCAGGTTAAGGCTGGTTTGCAGCTTATTGTTTTTGGCGGCTATTATAGCCGCAATGCCTTCTGGCAACAGAATTACAGCAGCAATAATTACGCCTACCAAAGTTTTTGGAAGGTTGTTGCTGATTACTATTTTTTCAATGGTAGGCGACAGCGTTTTTGCCAGCAATACAACTATGCCCAGGCCAAGCAGCAGAAAAACCAGGCTGCTTACCAGGGATGCGTTGGAAACCTTTATGGCATGGGTTTCACTGTCATCCTCGCCGGATAAGAAATATTCACGGTGCCGTTTTGTTTGGGCCAGCAGAAAGAAAGAATAAATAGTGAGGCAGGCAATTGCCACAAAGATGAGCTGCGGAGTAGAGTAATATGGCCCTTTTACACTGGTTGTATAGGAGGGAAATATTAAAGTAAGGATAATAATGGCTACAAGCGAAACAAGGGCTATTGTGGCGGAATGTTGCGAGAAGCTTTGCTCCTTATACTTAAGCCCGCCCAGGAAAAGACAGAGACCTGTAATACCGTTAAGGATAAGCATAATGGCAGAAAAAATGGTATCCCTTGCCAGCGATTCAGCTTCCGGGCCGCCCGCCACCATCAGGGAAATAATGATGGAAACCTCAATAATAGTAACCGCCACAGCCAGTATGATGGTACCATACGGTTCCCCAACGCGGTGGGCAATAATTTCAGAATGATGAACAGCCGCGATCACACTTAGAATAAGCAAGGCGGCGGCTGCTACCTGGTAAATGCTTCCTTCGGTTATCAAACCTGAGAAGTACAGCACCCAGGCTGCTATGGGTATAATGGTTGTCCATTTTAGCAACAATTTCATGGTATAGCTTTTACATGATAGGTTAACATATATTTTTATGGCGATGCAGTGCATAACCGCAAAAAGTACGTGTGGTTATGCACTATGCAGGCAAACTACTAAAAAATTCCCCGCCAGGACTAACGGGGACTTTTTGCTTGTTTAAGCCCCCAGTTTTTTCAACTGCTTTATATTAGAGCGTTTATGCATAAACCTGTACACTGCAGCATATATCAATGGCAATATCAGCAAGGTTAGGAAGGTTGATGTTACCAACCCACCTATAACCACCGTGGCCAGTGGCTTTTGCGATTCACTGCCAACACCGGTGGATATGGCCGCCGGCAGCAAACCAATCGCTGCCATCAACGCCGTCATCACCACCGGCCGCACACGGCTGATCACCCCGGTCCTCAATGCTTCAGCCAGTGGCATCTTAGCTTCAAGGTTTTTGCGGAAAACACTGATAAGTATTACGCCGTTCTGTATACAGATGCCAAACAATGCGATAAAACCAATGCCTGCGCTTATGCTGAAATTCATGCCCCGCAAGTGCAAAGCGAGAATGCCGCCGATTAGCGCAAAAGGCACATTAAGAATGGTGAGTATGGCATCTTTAATATTGCCAAACATCACAAAAAGTATCAGGAAAATAGCCAGCAGGCAAAGCGGCACTACATTGCTTAATGTTGCAGATGCACGTTGCTGGTTTTCAAATTCGCCGTTCCACGTAAGCGTGTAGCCATCGGGAATGGTAACTGCTTCGCTTACCTTTTGCTGCGCTTCCAGTATGGTACTGCCAAGGTCACGGCCACGTATGGAAAACTTAACCGGTATATACCTGGCATTATTATCCCTGTAAACAAAAGCGGGCCCGGTAAGCGTTTTAATGGCCGCTATTTCTTTGATGGGCACTTTTGCGCCATCCTGCGTTGGCACCATCAGCCGCTCTACTTTTTCGCGGGTATCGCGAAAGTCTTTTTGATAACGTATCCGTATGTCAAACTTTCTTTCGCCTTCATATAACTGGGTAGCTGCTTTGCCACCCAATGCCATTTCAATTACAGCCTGCGCATCCGCTGTGCTGATGCCATACATAGCCATCTTTTGTTGGTTTAATTCTATGCGGAATTCCGGCTGGCCCAGGTTTCTTAAAACACCCAGGTCTTCCACGCCTTCCACATTGGCTAATGTTGCTTTTACTTTGTTGGCCAGCGAATCAAGCGTATAAAAATCTGGTCCGAAAATTTTTACCGCCAGCGATGCCGGTACGCCTGCAACCGCTTCTTCCACATTATCGCGTATGGGTTGAGAATAGTTAAGCAGCAGCCCCGGTATTTTACTCAGTTGTTGGTTAATACTATCAACCAGCAACTCGGTGGTAAGACCTTTGCGCCACTCCTTCTTTGGCTTCAGGTCAACCGCTATTTCCACGTTAAAGAAACCTTTAGGGTCGGTACCATCATTGGTACGGCCAATCTGCGCCAGTGTATGCCGCACTTCAGGAAAGCGGCGTATTTCTGCCGTCATTTTATCAGATATTTCCTTTGACTGGTTAAGTGATGCACTCATCGGCAACTGGGATTTTACCCATAAAGCGCCTTCATCCAGCTCGGGCAAAAATTCTGTGCCTAAAAACCTGGCTGAAAAAAAAGTGATGGCCATAAAACCCAGCGCCAGCAGCATGCTGGTGCGTGGAAAGCGGTATGCCTTTGCAAAGAGCCCGCCAATACTTTTTTCAAAAAATCGAACTACAGGATTATGTTTTTCCCTTACATTTTTGCGTAACAAAATGCTTGATAATGCAGGCACCAGTGTTAATGTAAATATCAAAGCGCCCAGCAGCGCAAAACCTAATGTCCAGGCAAGTGGTGAAAACATTTTTCCTTCCACTTTTTGAAACGCGAAGATGGGTATCAAACAGGTGATGATGATGAGTTTGGAGAAGAAGATGGCTTTGCCCATTTCCGCGCCTACCTGTTTAAACAACCCCAGCTTTGCCAGTTTGTTGAACTTTTCCATCCCTACTTCTTTGGCACGGTGGTCAAGCGCAACAAACAACCCTTCCACCATTACTACAGCGCCGTCTATGATGATACCAAAATCCACGGCGCCCATGGAAAGCAGGTTGGCCGTCATTCCCTTTAAACGCATACACATAAAGGCGAACAGCAAAGCCAGTGGTATGATGATGCTCACGGTAACGGTGGTGCGCCAGTCGGCCATAAACAGCAACACAATACAGGTTACCAGCACAATGCCCTCAATAAGGTTGTGTATTACGGTTTCCGTTGCATAGTCCATCAGGTCTGTACGGTCGTAAAAGGTATCCAGCTTAACATCTTTAGGCAGTATGTGTTTGTTCAGTTCATCTACTTTGGCGTGTATGCGGTTTAGCACTTCGGCGGCATTTTCTCCTTTACGCATTACAACAATGCCTTCTATTACATCTTCAGTTGTGTCTTTAGAAACAAGGCCAAGCCTGGGCTTTCCGGTTTCTTTTACCTCGGCCACATTGCGTACAAGTATAGGTACGCCATTTATTTTGGTAACGATGATGTTGTTGATCTCGTCAATGTTGTTCAGCAATCCTATGCCACGTACAATGTAGGCCTGCCCGTTGCGTTCAATGATATCGCCGCCTACATTTACGTTGCTTTTCGAAACGGCATCATATACATCCAGCGATGTCAACCCGTACTTCAAAAGGTAGTCAGGGTTTACACTTATTTCAAAGCTTCTTTCTTCGCCACCAAAACTGTTCACATCTGCTACACCGGCAACAGATTTAAACTGCCTGTCCAGTACCCAGTCCTGTATAGTGTACAGGTCTCTGATGTTCCTTATTTTGCTGCGCAGCGTATAACGGAAAACTTCGCCGGTAGGGCCGTAGGGCGGTTGCACATCGGGCTTTATACCATCGGGCAGTTCCACGTTCATAATACGGCTTATTACCTGCTGGCGTGCAAAAGCATCGTCCACATCGTCGTCAAAAATCAGTCGTACATAACTTAGCCCAAAAGATGAAGTGGTGCGCAGGTTTATCTTTTTCTGCACAGAGTTAAGCACGGTTTCCAGCGGTATGGTTACAAATTTTTCCACCTCTTCGGCGCTTCTGCCGGGCCATTGCGTGATGATAATGATTTGCGTATTGGTAACGTCAGGAAACGTTTCTATAGGCGTATTACGGTAACTGATAAACCCCGCCACAGCCAATACGGCAGTAAGAAAGAAAATGAACAGCCGGTGCCTTAGCGAAAAATGTATAATGTTTTTAATAAACTTGTTCATGGTAGTTTTTTTGTGCCGGTTTTTTGTGGGACCGGCTATGGTATTTCATGGTGACTTCGTTGTGTCACTCACTTGTACTTTCTGTTTTTCATGGCGACATTTAAGCGGGTATTAACAGCCCGGATAGAATCTTAGTAAACAAAGTGCTTCGCCATTAATTTTGAAGCTTGTAAACGAAACTGCAGCCGCCATAATAACCAAACGGTGAAGTGCTTGATTATTATTTAGTCTTTCAATGAAAGACTAAATAGTAACAAAACCCTGTTTGCAACGTAGTCCCCATGAAATACAATTGCTGGTATTAAAACCGTGAATGGTGAATCAATGTCGTTTATTTAAGAAACCAATGTCAGGTTGAGCTTGTCGAAACCGTTTTATGTCCCATGCTTTTTTTAATAGTTCAACAATTCCTGGAAAACCAGCAATTCATTTTGCGTTATCACTTTGTCACCATCTTTCAAACCACGCAGCACATACACTTTATCAGCAACGGGTTTTTGCACCTCAACTTCAGTAATACGCATATCGCAATTGCTGTTGTACACTACCACGAATGTTTTTCCGTTCTGGTCAATCAATGCTTTTTTGGAAACGCATATCTCTTTTTTATCGGTGGCTTTTTTCTGAATGATTACTTTGGTAAACATGGCAGGCTTTAACAACAACTCCGGGTTTTGAAGGCGTATGCGTACACGCATAGCCTTGTTTTCAGGGTCAAGCACTTCGCTAACTTTATCTATTAAACCGGTGAATATTTTACCGGGATAAGCCAGTGTTGATACGGTGGCTTTATCGCCTTCATTTATTTTGGGGATATCTGCTTCAAACACGTTGCCCCAAACCCAAACATCCTGCATGTTAGAGATGGTAAACAGGCTTTCATCCATATCAGGCCGGATGAAATTGCCGGTATTTATTTTTTTCTCAACCACATAACCGCTTACCGGCGCGGTTAGGTAATAAAGGCCATTGTTGTCGCTTTTGCCACCACTGTTAATGTGAAGTGCAGCGTTTATTTTTCTTTTCACGGCCAGTGCCTTTTCGTAATTCTGCCTGGCTTCCGTTAACTCTCTTTCGCTGGCAATGCCGCTATTGTATAGCGATTCGGTATTGTCAACTTCTCTTTTGGCAACAGCCAGGTCTGCATCGGCGGATGACAGGTCTGCATAACTTCCTGCTACATCCGCGCTGCGTATAACGGCCAGTACCTGCCCCTGGGTAACTCTGTCGCCGAGTGTTACTTTGCTTTCAATAACTTGCCCACTGCTGCGGGCATATACTTTTCCCACTTTGTTTTCATTAAAGCTTACCTCGCCGCTTAACTGTATTTCTTCTACCAGGTCTCCATAACGGGCAGTATCTATGGCAATAAGTCCAATGGTTGAATCATCCAGGCAATAGCTGACAGGCTTTGGGGCTGGGGACGCTTTTTTTTCCGTGCAGGCCAGTAAAGCACCACTGGCTATAATAATTATGATAATAGGTTTCATGTAATCTGTTATTTGTTGATGATATCGGCGCCGGCATGATAGTTAAGTTCCTCCGCTGCCAGTTGCCAGTTTAATTGCAGTTGAATGCGTCTTATTTCGGTGTCTTTGTATGTGTTGAAAAAATCCATCAACTCCAGCAGGTTTATTTTGCGTTCACGGTAGCTGTTAACCATGTTCGTAAACATTTTTTCAAGCCTTTCGTGGAACTGGCTTTGTGATACGCTTGTTTGTTGGCTGTACATCATTAGCTTGTTTAAAGCATTGCTGATGTTATTCCGTAGCTCTGTTTCCGCCTGGGTAACCATTACCTGTTGCTGCTTTACCGCGAATTGCGCTGCTTTAATATTGCCCTGGTTCCTGTTGAAGAGCGGCAACGGCAGAGAGACACCGAAGCCGACATAATTTGGGGCGTAGTTGCTGTTGTGATCATAGGCTGTACCAAGCCTTATGTCAGGTGTTCTTAATGCTTTCTGGTAAGACAGGTTTTGCTCTTCGTACAACACCTGTGTTTGCTGCAACAGGAAGCCGCTGTTGTTTTGCCGTGCCATATAGAAAATATTGCCGGCTGTTTCATGAACATCTGAACTACTGAAATCGTCAACGGGCAGTATAAACAGATTGCCGGTAATACGCAGCAGGGTTTTTATGCCGGTTTGAGCATCTGACAATATGTTGCCTGTTTCCAGCAAGTCTTGCTGAATGCGGGTTGCTTCCGCCTGCAGGCGCAACAGTTCTTTTTCTGATGTGTTACCCAGTTTTAATTGCGCTTCCTGTGCTTTTAGCAGCAATGCTAACTGCCCCGCAGCAGTGTTGATAATGTTCCTGCTTTTTAACTGGTGCAATACAGTAAAGTAATCCTGGCGTAATTGCAGGCGCAATGTTCGCATCACTTCCTGCAACTGCAGCTCGCTGATGCGTACGTTGGTAGAAGCCATGCTGACGAGCTTGTTTCTTTTGCCCGCTGTTTTTACCAGTTGCTGCACCTGGATAAAATATTGGCCTGTGGGCTGGCCGGTAACACGGTCTTTACCATGCTGAAAAAATCTGCCATCGGCATAGATATTCTGGTCTGTTTCCAGCTCGGGATTATCCCAAAGGCGTGCCTGCTGTACAAGCGCTTTTCCGGCATCTACATTATAATGCGCTGCCAGCAGTAACAGGTTGCTATCCAGGAAAAGTTTTTCTGTTTCTTTTAATGTAAGACGAAGCGTATCGCTTTGGGCATTGCTTTTAAAAACAAATAGAAGTATGCCTGCGCATAGCGCCAGCCTGTACAACAATATATTCATGATTGTACCTGGTTAATAAGGTGTAGCTGCAACATGCGTGTAGATGAGCAGCGTAATGATGAAAATTGTATAGTTGGCCACGCAGGGTGGTTATTGCGTATGCACAACCAGGAAAGAAAATTGTTAGCTATTCATGCTTATACGCCTGAACCGGGTGCAGTAACCTGCATGAGCTGCGGCATGCCTAAGACATGTTGATACCGATGCTGTAATTGCATGATAGCAGCGTGCATACATTCTGAGAGCTTAACAATTGCCGGATGATGCAGCGGGAGGGCGGTTGAACTTCTTATAGAACAGGTAGGAGTAGTTTATGGCAGGGTGATTGTTTTGTTCAACGTCGCTCACAGGTTGTAGCAGCAGGCTGCCCGTTTCATCGGGCGGGAAAAATTTAACCTGGAAGTCTTTATTAACCTGGCTTTGTTTATTCTTATCCTCGCCACCGTTTTTGTCGAGATTTTTTTCAGCTACATTTTCCGCAATCAACTCCACAAATGAATCTGTTTCATCAAAACCGGTTGTTGTAGTATTGGTAACAGGCAATGGCTCAAATTCGCTGTTATAGATGCTCAGGTTTAGTATCTGCAGTGCAACTATAACGGTAAAGATTTTTGATATGATGAGCCTTATATTCATTAAGCAGGTGAGAAACGTGCTAAAGGGTTTTAAGCTGCAAGGATAGGAAGGGATGCTTAAACATGACGGTAAAGAGTTGTTAAAAGACAATAAGCATCTATATCTACATGCCTAGCCATTCTATTATGGCAGGGCCCCAGTAAAATTTGGTAAAGTAGTAGGTGCCCACGGCCAGTATTGCAATCATCAGCAAAATAACTATGGTTGATAAAGCCTGCAGAAGCAAATGCATTTTTTTACCCCGCATACGGATAAACGCTTCCGCTATAAGCAGGTTGGGCAGGTAAAAGAAAAAGGCCATTATCCTGTCAAACAGGCCTTCAAAATTTTTTTGGTGGCCAATGCCGTCTGCCAGCATTAACCAAAAGCCATAATCCATCCGGTACAACCAGCTACCTATTGCCAGGGCATAGAGGCGCAGTGCCCAGGCTCTGTGCAACTCCAGCCGCCTGGCTATCGCATGGCGCCAAGTTTCTATTCCCGCTATCAGCATCAGCAGTCCGTATAAGCCGAAGCCAGCGTTCATAACAGCGCCGCCAATAGTGCCTTTTACCGCAATGAATGCAAGGCCGCCAAGAGCTGCCAGCAGGCAGGCCACAACGTAAACCCTGCCGGTAAAACGATGAAAGGCAGGCCACCTGTTCCTTATTTTTTCAAGCAATTGTATATTGCCTAACACCAGTATAATGCCGCCCATGGCAAAATGTACCCCAATGCCCATTGTTGCAGCAGGGGCGTCTTTGTTATATAGGCCGGGGAGGTTTGGAGGGGATAATCGCAGCCCTGGTTGCGGTTGCTGACATAGTGCCTGTGTGGTTTGAACCAAAATAAGAAAAGCCGTTTTATTTTCCTATGATATAACCTTAAATTTTTAATAGGGGAGGACTGTGGTTCACAATATTTTGAATACAAACCTGCCTGTTAAATAAGCGGCGTGCTGCACCTTTGGGTGAGGGATTGAAGCGGTTACCCCGGTGAGGCCATAGCAGCAGGGCCCTGCGCCGGAGTAATAGCGGAAAGCCCGACCCGAGGCACGAGGGGCACCCCCAAAACAAGTACGAAGAGTGAAGTACGAAGTACTTACTTATGTTAGATGTTTGATGTGGGATGTACGATGTAAGTGTCTCGGGGGTGTCATTTGTTATTGATGCTACGCATGGACGGGAATAGCATCCAGGTAGTTATCTGCACAATGGTGGAAAAATGCTTTGTGTAAACCGTATGTATGCGGCTATTTTTACAGAAACCAACATCCATGAAGTATTTGACGGGAGCCACAAACCTTCTTCTTCATTTAGCTATAACTATACTGTTTGCATCCTGCGGCAGGTATATTACCGAATCTGGCCAGGCATCTTACTACGCGGATAAATTTGAAGGGCGGAAGACGGCCAATGGAGAAGTTTTCAATCAGTCACATTTAACTGCGGCGCATAGAACGCTGCCTTTTGGCACAACGGTTAAAGTTAAGAATCTTTCAACCGGAAAAACGGTTAAAGTACGTATTAATGACCGCGGCCCGTTTGTTACCGGCAGGATTATAGACCTGAGCAAAAAGGCAGCTTCGAAAATTGACCTTACCCAAAAAGGTGTGGCGCAGGTTCAGATAAAATACAGGAAAAAGAAAAAGTAAATGTGGGGACCTGGCTGCAAATGAATGGGAATGATGTGCATTATAAAAATAAAGCCGCAATGTTTTTTATTGCGGCTTTAATGATGTATTAAAAGTGAGGAAATTATCCGTTCATGCTTGCGAGGAACTCTTCATTGCTCTTGGTATTGCGCATACGTTTCAGCAATTCAGACATGGCTTCTTCTGTGTTCATGTCGTTAAGGTATAAACGCAGGAGGTTCATGCGCTGAAGCACTTCTCTTTCCAGCAACAGGTCATCGCGCCTTGTGCTGGAAGCAACCAGGTCGATAGCAGGATAAATACGCTTGTTGGCCAGCCTTCTGTCTAATTGAAGTTCCATGTTGCCGGTACCTTTGAATTCTTCAAAGATTACTTCATCCATCTTGCTGCCGGTTTCAATAAGCGCCGTAGCGAGGATGGTCAGGGAGCCGCCGTTTTCAATTTTACGGGCAGCGCCGAAGAACTGCTTGGGCTTCTGCATGGCGTTGGCTTCAACACCGCCGCTCAGTACTTTACCGCTTGCAGGGGCAACCGTATTGTGTGCACGGGCAAGACGTGTAATGGAATCAAGCAGTATTACTACATCGTGGCCGCATTCTACCAGGCGTTTTGCTTTTTGCAGGGCAATGGTAGAAACTTTAACGTGTTTTTCGGCCGGCTCGTCAAAAGTGGAGGCGATTACTTCGGCCTTGACGCTGCGCTCCATATCGGTAACTTCTTCAGGCCTTTCATCAATCAGCACCACCATCAGGTAACATTCCGGGTGGTTGGCCGCGATGGCATTGGCCACTTCTTTCAACAGCATTGTTTTACCCACTTTGGGTTGCGCAACAATTAAACCGCGCTGGCCCTTACCAATGGGCGTAAACAGGTCCATAATGCGGGTGCTGTAATTGTTGGGCTGCATGAAAAGGTTAAGCTTTTCAAACGGAAACAGCGGTGTGAGGTAATCGAAAGGAACGCGGTCGCGGACTTCATCCGGGCTTTTGCCGTTGATGCTTTCCACTTTGAGCAGCGCAAAATATTTTTCACCTTCTTTGGGTGGGCGAACGGCGCCAAATACGGTATCACCGGTTTTTAAGCCAAAAAGTTTTATTTGAGATGGTGATACATATACATCATCCGGGGAAGAAAGATAATTATAGTCTGAGGAGCGCAGGAAGCCATATCCATCGGGCATCATTTCCAGCACGCCTTCAGATTGGATGATACCGTCAAACTCAATATTGAATGCAGGTTCTTTGCGGTATTGTGGCCTTACCGGCGCTACAATATCTTCGCTGGCGGGGCCGGCCTCTTCTTCGTCAAAAGCTTCATCAATATCCTCTTCTTCGTCATCGTCGAAAATAGGTTCGTCATCGCCAAAAGCCATTGCCAGTAATGCTTCTCCAATCTGGGGCTCATGGGCGGCAGGTTCAGGATTAGCGGGCTGTTCGGTTAACTCTTCAACCGGTTCATCAATTACCGGCTCTTCTACTTTTGCTTTGGCTTTTTTAGCAATTCTTTTTCTTGGTGTTGTTTCTTCGGCAGCTTTTGCGGTTTTAGGTTCGCTCATCACTACTGCTTCTTCCGTAGCGTTAGCGGTACTGGCTTTCACAATACGTTTACGCTTTGGCTTATCTTCTGCGGTTTCTTTTTTTTCGCTTGCCATAACAGCTTGTTTGTCTAAAATTTGGTAAATAAGTCCCTGTTTATCCAGCTTTTTTGAATTTGGGATATTCAATTGCTCTGCAACATCCTGTAATTCGGGTACTAACAGGTCGTTTAATTGCGAAATATCGTACATAAAAGGGGTCTGAAGAATCGTTTTTAAATCACTAATTCCAGTCTAAAAAATGATTGAAGAAAATTAAATTTGGTTGATTACAAGAAAACAGGTGAGCTGAGAGGATATGATTTATATGAACTGATCAGCTTGTTTCCAGTGCAATGTTACGGCAAAATGTTCAAAAACAAAACAAATTTTGAAAAATGCCCGGCCCTGAAAGTATGTTTGCCACATATTAAGAATCCTTTATAAAAAACGGGCAGTTTCAAAGCTTTACCAATTACCGGTGTGCCAATTAAGCCTGGTTTTATTTCTAATCATGTGATACTTATGCCACCAGAAATTGCCACATGCTGCCACCCATTAATATTACAGATACCGGATAATACGACTACGCATCCGCAAACACAATGCCATTTCAAAAAAATACCGCTCAAGTGGTTATCCACAATTTAGGCTGCTGGTTTTAAACAACGATAAATTGGGGTTATTTACGGAGTAAAAGGCTGTAAAACATCAATTAACCGGCAGTGTTTTACCTGTAATCCTGCGGATAACTTCATCAAGTTCTTCCGCAGATAATTTGAGTTTGCCAAGCAACTCTGAATCTTCGTTTTCTATTCCCGGGTCTTCCGTAAGTAAAGAAATAAGGCCGAGTATGTTGGCAAGGGGCCTGCGTAATTCGTGAGATTGTATCCTTGCTATTTCTCTCAACTGCTCGTTTTGCCTTGAAAGCTTTATCTCAAAGAGTTTTCGTTTATCAATATTGGATGAGTTGATAACATAGCCAATGTAATTATCTTTCTCGTTGTAAACGGGATAAAACTTTCGGTGAAACCATATCTTATCGCCATCAGGATAAAATACCTGTTGCTCCAGCTCTACGGATTGTTTTTCCTGTAGATTTTGAAGGTTTTGTTTGAAAATTTCGATGCTGTCCTGCGGCATGTAATCCAATATGTTGGCGCCCTGTTGTAAAGCTTTGTTGCTTAGTTTTAAGAAATGGTGGGTTGCGGCTTTATTGTAAAAAATAACCTTATTGTCGGTGTTGATAAAGAGGATATTATCTGACGAACTGTTAATTACCGCTTCTAACTGGTTAATGGTTTCCCTTATCAGCATTTCGTTCTGCCGTAGTTGCTCGTTTTGGTTACGGCTTACTTCAATTAATTCTTTCAGCAGTTGGTTCTGGTGTTCTATCTGGTATTCTTTTAGTTTAATGCTGGTAATATCGGTAGCAATAACAGTACAGCCGGAGTAGTTGCCATTTTCATCGTAAACTGGGAAGAATTTGTTGTACAGCCAACGCCTTAAGTCGTGCGCCAGGTTAAGTTTACTCTCAACAAAAACAGATTTGCCGGTTCGTTGCACTTCGTTGATAAAATCTGCTGCCGGCGCCCTGTTTTCTTCCGGCAAAAAATCCAGCAGGTTGGCGCCCTTGGTATAAGGCTTACCAAGGTAAGTAAGTGCAGCTTCGTTGGCTGTGCTATTAAAGAGTACCACACGCATTTGTGTGTCTAAAAGAAGAATATAGTCAGACGAGCTGTTGATGAGGGATTCAAGCTGTTTTTTTGTTTCTTTAATAACAGCCGTTTTTTGTTTTAGTTCCTCATTTTGCTGCTGTAGTTTAAGTTCTGCGCTTTTGCGCTGGGTGATGTCGCAAACATTGATAAAGCTACCGATATAAGCGCCTCTTGCATCTATGGTAGGAAAAATGCGGATAGAATACCATGCTGTTGCGCCTCCAGGCATCCTGAACTTTTTTTCAAGGTTTACTACTTTATTATGTTTAGCAATTTCAAGGCTTTCGTTTACCTGGCGGTGCAACGTTTTGGGCATAAAGTCAAATAAATAGTCGCCTTCAGTAACAATCCTTCCCCAGTATTTCATGGCGAATGTTTCACTTGCCCTATTGCAAAAAACTTTTTTGTGGTCGGTATCAATAAAAGCGATAATGTCTGAGGAACTGTTAATAGCTGTCTGCAATATGTTCCTGGTGGCCCTTAGTTCTTCTTTCTGCTTCTCTTCTACTTCCACCAGGGCCTTTAGCTGCCTGTTTTGTTCCTGTATCTGCAATTCCTTTTCTTTTATAGAAGTGATGTCTGTAACTATCATGGTGCAGCCGGCATAATTGCCGTTTTCATCAAAAACAGGAAAATATTTGCTGTAAAGCTGCAATGTTTTGGTTGCCAGTGTAAGAGATGTTTCCCTAAATACAGGCTTTCGGGTTTCAATAACTTTTTGAATGCATGTTTTCAGGTTTTCGCGGTTTACTTCTGGTAAATCCATTGGGCTAAGCACATCATAGTCGGCCTTCCCAAGGTACTTAACCGCAGTGCGCCTTACTTCATCGTTGTACAAAACCACCTGCATATCCGCGTCAAGCAGTAATATAAAATCCGAAGAACTGTTGATAAGATTTTCAAATTGTTTTTTGTTTTTACTTATCAGCACTTCCTGGGCTTTCAGTTGTTCATTCTGCAGGCGAAGGCGCAATTCATTTTCTTTTCTTTCTGTTATGTCAGTATAATTTAGCACACAGCCTGTATAGGCGCCCTTCTCATCGTAAGTGGGGTAAAATTTTATATAGTACCATTTTTCTTCCCCATTTAAAAATTGCAGCTTTTCCTCAGCAAAAACTTCTTCCCTGTTTTGCACCTTATGCAGGCAGGCCATAATAACTTCTTTTCTGCTGCAGGCTTCCAGCAGGCTTATAACATATTCGCCTTCTTTTACTTCCCTGCCCAGTAAGCTAATGCCAAACTGCCTGGCTTTAGGGTTGCACAGTACAATCCTGAGTGATGTATCCAGGAAAAGGATGCAATCCGATGAACAGTTTAAAATGGCGTCAAGCGTTTTCTTTAAGGCATTGGTATTTTCTTCCTGCTGTTTTTGTTTGGTAATGTCTGTATAGGAAGTTACCACTCCGTAACCCGGCAGGTTAAGATAAGCCGCGGATATATTTACCCATGCGGTATCCTGGTTTTTTCTGTTAAGGCCAAGGGTAACATTTTTTATAACAGTTTTTTGTTCAAGGGCTGCTGCACTTGGGAATTCGGCTGGCTCAATTGGAGTATGGTCTGTGTGCACTATTTCAATATTCTCCAGTTTTTCCCTTACCGTCATGTACGAAGATTCTTCCCTGCTAATTCCAAATAATTCCTGTGATGCGGTATTGCATTCAATAATAAACCCATTATCGTCACTGATAACAATTCCTTCAGGAAAAAAATCGTAAATGCGCTGCATTAAAAGTTTTCCATTTACCCTGTCATTCTGGTCGCAGTCTGCCCCTGTAACGTCTTTAAGCACACAAACAAGCTGTTTATTGCCGCCAGGTACTGTTGCGGATGGAAATATTTGCACCGCCATACAGGCATTTTTTCCACGCAGATGAGAAACATACTTAAAATTAGTGATGTTATTACCGGCAGTGCACTCTTGAAGCCGTGCATTAAGAATGTATGCATCTTCAGGCGGCAGCACGTTGGCTATTTCGTTATGGATGACATGGTTATAATGGAGGTTTACCATGTTTAAGAAAGACTGGGAGGCATGCACTATTTCAAACCCTGCGCCAGCTTTTGCAGTTACCGCAAAAACGGCATCTGCAAAAGGCTCTGCATAATTATTCAATGGCGTTTGATTTTTCGGGTATATGGACGTAATCATAAACGGGGTATGGATATGCTGAACATTAATTCACACGCAAAATAAGATACCTCTAATTCAGTCATGCCATATCTTTGCCGACTAATTAAAAAATTAAGGAGTTTTAAATATCCGCCATTTATGCTTAACCACAGATTGAAGATAAAGGCCCTGCTGGCAGATGAACGTACCGGGTACGAAACCACAGTAATGGGCTGGGTACGCACTTTCAGAAATAACCAATTTATTGCTTTAAACGATGGAAGCACCAATAATAATCTGCAGGTTGTGGTTAACCAGGGTTTACTGGATGAAACGCAGCTAAAGCGTATAACCCCCGGGGCTTCTTTGAAAGTTACCGGCGAAGTGGTGGAAAGCCTTGGCAAAGGCCAGAAGGTGGAACTGAAAGCGAAAGCTTTGGAAATATTCGGGGACTGTGACGGCGAAAAATACCCCCTGCAATTAAAAAACCGGCCTTCGCTGGAGTATTTGCGGGAGATAGCCCATCTGCGTTTTCGCACCAATACATTTGGCGCTGTTTTCAGGGTGCGGCACAGCCTGGCTTTTGCTATACACCAATTCTTTAATGAAAAAGGATTTGTTTACCTGCATACACCTGTAATTACAGCCAGCGATGCCGAAGGTGCCGGTGAAATGTTCCGGGTAACAACACTGCCCTTTGATAAGCCGCCACGCAATGAAGATGGCAGTATTGATTTTAAAGAAGATTTCTTTGGCAAAAGCACCAACCTTACAGTGAGTGGTCAATTAGAAGGTGAATTGGGCGCCATGGCTTTCAGTGAAATTTATACGTTTGGCCCCACTTTCAGGGCAGAGAACAGCAACACTACCAGGCACCTGGCCGAGTTCTGGATGATTGAGCCAGAGATGGCTTTTCACGATATTGAAGACAATATGAACCTTGCCGAAGAGTTCATCAAGTACATTATACGTTATGCCATGGAGCATAACCGCGAAGACCTGGAATTTCTTGCCCAGCGCCTGGCCGATGAAGAAAAATCTCTTCCGCAGGACAAGCGCAGCGAACTTGGCCTTATAGAGAAACTGGAGTTTGTTGTAAACAATGCATTTGAAAGAATTACCTATACCGAGGCGGTAAACATTCTTCGCGAAAGCCCTGCTTATAAGAAGAAAAAATTTCAGTATGATGTAACCTGGGGTATTGACCTGCAAAGCGAGCATGAGCGTTACCTGGTAGAAAAGCATTTTAAAAAACCGGTTATTGTTACGGGTTACCCGGCCGCAATAAAAGCTTTCTATATGCGCATGAACGATGATGGCAAAACCGTTGCCGCAATGGATATACTGGCGCCGGGCATCGGGGAAATTGTGGGGGGATCTCAACGCGAAGAAAGACTTGAAAGGCTGGAAGCCCGCATGAAAGAAATGCACATACCGGTTGAAGATATGAGCTGGTACCTGGATACACGCCGCTTTGGAACCGTGCCCCATGCCGGGTTTGGACTGGGCTTTGAGCGGATGGTGCAGTTTGTAACCGGCATGACCAACATACGCGATGTAATACCTTTTGCCAGGACCCCAAAAAATTGTGAGTTTTAGCTTAGTTCTGTGGCAATCGGTGCAATAAAAACAGGGAGCGGTTTAACTACTGCTCCCTGTTTTATTTGGCAATATGGGTGTATTACAAAAGGCAATGGAAAATGCATCACAAAACTTTAATCTTAATATTCTTAAACCATATCGGCGCACCTGCATGTTTGCCCTGCAGCCCTATATGGCCATGCAGTGGCAATGTTGCCAGCGGGTTGCTTAACCATGCCGGAATTTCAGAGCCGTCGGGGTTGGTTTTGGCCGAAGTATAAAGGCTCATGTCAAAGCTGTTTACAAGCTCTCCGTTCAGCGCAATCCATATTTTTTTGCCTTTGCAGGTGATGGTGTAATGGTTCCATTCGCCGGCTTTTTTTACTGTTCTTTTGGTGGCTGCCTGGTGGCCAAAAACGGCAGCGCATTGCCAGTAGGCCGGTGCTTTAGACCATTGCTGCGAGTAATCATCCGCAATTTGTATTTCAACGGAATGCGGTATCCAATCCTTTATGTCGCTTGCATGCACAATCACGCCACTGTTGGTGCCATCGGCGTTTTTAAAGTACAGGTCAAGAACAAAATCGTCGTATGCATCCTTGCTCCACAGCGCTTCATCCTGTGTTGCTGTAAAAATGCCATCGCTGCAACTCCAAACGTTTTCAGGAAACAACGCATTGGACAGGTCTGGTTTATACAAATCTATCCATCCCGGGCCAGAGGTATCAGGGTTAGTATAGGCAGAGTCCTGCGCGGTGGTTGCAATAACGGTGATGAAGGAAATACAGCACAGCAATGTTTTTTTCATAGACAAACTTTTGATAAACTAAGTTAAGTGTTGGTAGTGCAATAAAATAAAAAAGACCTCCTTGTTAACAGGAAGTCTTTTGCTGATGTTATTATGTAAGAAAGGTACAATGCTATTTTGGGGTGCCCCCAAGCTATCGCAAGGGGTCGGGCAGAACTGCGTTCGCAACCTTCGTCAAAGCAACATTTAGTTGCTTTGACGAAGGTTGTGCTATTACTCCGGCGCAGCGCCTTCCTGCGATTCCTTCACCGGGGTAACCGCTTCAATCCCTCACCCGAAAGCGAGTTACCGGTTACCAGCCTGTTGATTTTTTAGACCCCCTTTTTGTATTAATCATCTCTTGTTTAACATTCATTTTGTGAGTGGTGCTATGTACTTTATTCCATTTCTTCATTCAACATTCCTTGTTCCTTGTTCGATATTCAATACCCGGGTCTAAAAAGCCGCCCAATGAACCGAACGATGAAGTGATTGCGACGCAACGATGCTCAATTGAAATACCAAACGCTGGTATCCAAAAAATGGTTGAATAACTGATAGTACCGATTGTTGGGTTTGTTTATACCGCTATTGCTTTTCCCTTGGTGTTAAGCCTTGGTATAGCTTCTTTCTGCTGTTTTTCTTTGCTGTGTTTGGCCATGTTGATTAGCAGTACACTGGTTAGTATAACGGCCAGCCCGGCAATCTGCAACGGGCTCATGTGCTCGCCTGCAATAAAAACGCCCAGTAGTACCGCCACTACAGGGTTTACGTAGGCGTAAGTGCTTACCTGTGTAGCCGGCCTTACCTGCAACAACCATACATAAGCACTGTAACCAGCCAGTGAACCCATGGTGACAAGATAGGCAACAGACAGCCAGGATTCCAGCGTAACGGCCTCCCATTTAAACCCGCTCCAGTCATTACTAATAAAACTGCTGGGTATAAAAGCTATACCGGCAGCCATCATTTGCCATGCTGTGTTGACAGTGGCAGAACCGGTTGATTTATACCTGGAATAAAGGGAACCGCCAGCCCAGCTCATAGACCCCATAACAAGCACTAACAGCCCTATTATCTGGTAAGCATTGCCCGGGGTGGATAAGGCTGCGCTAACCCTTTCTTTAAACAGCAGTATTACACCTACAAATCCTACTGCCAGCCCCAACAGTGTTTTGCGGCTGGTGAAGTTTTCTTGCCATTTGGGTTTATCCAGCACTACAAACCATATAGGCGCGGCGGACACCAATACCGCTACCAACGAACTTGGCAGTGTTTCCTCAGCCCAAATTACGGCGCCGTTGCCAATAAAAAGCAACAGAAAACTGCTGATGGCGGCATGTTTTATCATTTGCACATCCCAAAGTTTTTCGCCTTTAAAGGCGCACCAGGCCATAAGAATAATGCCTGCCGTTATAAAGCGTAAGGCGCCCAGTATAAACGCTGGTATATGCGCTACCGCTTTTTGTATAAAAAAATAAGTTGAACCCCAAACAAGGTAAACGGTGGCAAAGGCTATGATAACCATTGCCTGCGAAGCGGATTTTCTTTCAGTGGTTAGCATGATCTATTTTTTTAATATCACTAATTGCTGTTGCTCTTTTACGGTTTCTAACACTATGGTGGTTTTGGTGGAAAGGATGCCCGGAATCTGCTTAAGCGAATTGCGCATCAGCGCCATCAGAGAGGCAGAATCTTCGGTACGTACTTTTACCAGGAAACAATCTTCGCCGGCTATATGGTGTACTTCCTGTACTTCGGGCAGGGCTGAAAGTGCATCGGCTGTGTTGGTGCTGCAGGTAAAACCTTCCTGGGATTTTATAAAGATGAATGCCAGCAGCTTCTGGTTTACAGCCTGGGGGCTAATGGCTGCATTGTAGCGTAGTATTACTTTCTTCTGTTCCAGCTTTTTTACTCTTTCCAGTACCGCGGAGGCTGCCATGTTCAATTCTCTTGCCAGGTCGGCATTGGAAATGCGGGCATTGTTCTGCATCAATTCCAGTATTTGCAGGTCAATGTTATCCAGAGTTATATCCATTTCCGATTAATTTTCTGTAAATGTAGATAATTCAGAATAAAATTCTGAATTATATTATTTATAATGAATATAAATCTGTTTAAATGGCTAAAATTCGTATTCGGAAGGTTCAGTTGGCTGTAGGGTGGGGCAGAGGTTCCGTTTCTGTTTGGGATGAATAACTTTTGGTGGAAACAGGAAGGGTACGTTTAAGTTATTCATCCCAACAGGTGAACGGGTAATGGGGAAACGCTTTTGCCTAAAAAGGTGGGATGTGGATAGAGGAGAATATGGTATATGGGCAGCGGCGTTTCCGTGTTACAGGTTTTTATAAAGCTGGATTAAAAATCAGGTTACACAGGGGGATTAAAGTAACAGTTGCATAGGATATGGATTAATACCGGGTACTGAATTAAAAACCGGTTGCACAGGATAAAGGATTAAAAAAGGGGTCAATTACAGATTTTACCTGCAAGAAAATAATGGGGGTCAATAGAGAACATATAATCAACCTGGCCGGGGCATTCGCCAAGTTCCATTTCAAGGCATTCTTTGTTTTGCTTCATTTGCCACAGGAAAAGTTTTTTACCTGCCGCGGATGTTTCTACCAGGCCCGGAAGCATTTCGTACAGCATGCCGTTCCAGCAGGCATCTTCCAGTTGTTCCGCTTTTGACAAAGGACGGCTACCGGGTATTTCGTTTTTCTGGCACCATTGTCTTTGGGTGAAGCTTGTGTTGATCATCAGCAGGATCTCCTGCCGGATAGACTGGTTTTTCATAAACGCTTGTTTAAGAAGGTTTTGGTGATTATTTCACTTATGTATTAAGGAGCAGTTAAGAAAATCTGGGTTTTTTGCTGCAGACTGCCGAGAGGCTTTCGGCTAATAAGCCCGGTGCAGCTTTATCTTTAACCAGGTATGTTTCAGCACCCATTTTTACCGCTTCTACAGCGCCTGGCAGGGTTTCCGGTGCGGTTAAAATAATCAATGCTATATTACCGCGTATATACAACAGTTCTCTTATTATTTCTTTTACTTTAATGCCTGAAAAGCTAATGTCGAAAATAATAGCGTCAAAATGCAGTGATTTAAGTAATACCATCGTCTCATCTATCCCGGCTGCAGTGGTAATGTAACAGTGGCTGCATTTTATTAGCTGACTTTTAACCCACCTGAGCGTACTCTTATCATCGCCAAATATTAATATTTGCATAGGTATGGACTAATTGGGTATCTGCCAGCCTGGCATTTTTGCCATTGTTTTATAGGGTGTACGGAAGAAAAACGGAGCCTTGGTAAAGCCACCTTTTGCAGGGTGGCTTTGTTTATAACTCACCTCACCAGGCTCTTGTAGGATATTGGATTTTGTATGTACGGATAACTTCTTTGAGTTTGGTTTTTTACAGGATAATCAGCTACTCTGATGACACAAAGTAACTAACAGAACAAGCCGGAAAAAATAGAGGTTTTCATGTAATAAGGGTACAACTTATTTCATTCTTCCTGTAGAGATTCTACTACAACCACTACCTACGATATGGCTACCGGGCAACTGCCCCTTTAAGTTTGTACATGCCGTTACCTGACAAATAAAAGGCCTCGCCTTTATGGGGCAGAGGCCAGAGGCATTAACAGCGTTGAAATGTTTTAACTATAGCGCGTCAACAGAATCATATACAACTACTTTGCTCCACAGGTGGCCGCATTCCTTTATAAAATCCAGGTGCATGGGATCTGTCTGGTAACTTTCCTGGTCTTGCGGGCTGGCAAAAAACAATAGCCACGAGGCGGCGTAAGAACTGTCAATTACATCCCTGTTGGTATTTGCGGGTTTACCAATGTAAAATGATTGTATAGAAGGTGTTTTGCTTAGTTTTTGTAATCCATCCAGCAACTGTTGTAAATCCTGTGTGTTGCCGGGATTTTTAAGCCAGAAATATACGTGGTGAATAAAAAGTCCTTTGTTGCTCATACGTTATTTTGTTTTTAGCTAAGATAACCAATAACATGGCACGTTGATTGCCACTTCAACCTGCCTGAATTTGTTATCATTTGCCTGCAAATGCCAGGCGGTTGCGGCTTAACTTAAACCTTAACTTTGTTGGCCCATGAAAAAAAATTACGTTTTATTACTTCTGGCTGCGTTGTTTTGTTTTACATCATGCTCGGTATTACGTACCGGTACGGTAAAGGAAGATGGGAAAATTGATATTGTGCTTTTGCAGGTAAATGATGTGTATGAAATAGCGCCGCTCGAAGGAGGGCGTTTGGGCGGCATGGCAAGAGTGGCCACTTTAAAAAAACAATACCTGGCGCAAAACCCCAATACCTTGCTTGTAATGGCCGGCGATTTTGTAAGCCCGTCCGTTTACAATGGCCTTAAGTACCAGGGGCAGCCTATCAGGGGCAGGCAAATGATTGAAGCCATGAATGCCGCTGGTATTGATATAGCAGCTTTTGGAAACCATGAATTCGATATCAGCGAGCAGGAACTGCAGCAAAGAATAAACGAGTCGGCTTTCCGGTGGGTGTCCAGCAATTCCTTCCATAACCTTAACGATAGAGTAATACCATTTACGAAAACTGTTAGCGGAATTACTGAACCATTACCCCAGTACATCATAAAAACTTTTACCGACAATGATGGAACAACAGCCAAAGTAGGTTTCATCGGCATCAATATTCCATTTAATAAAGCCAGGTATGTAACCTATAAAGACCCATTTGCTACTGCGCTTACCGTGTATAACCAAATTAAGGATTCCTGCAACGCGGTTGTTGCCATTACCCACCAGTTAATAGAAGACGATATGAAGTTGGCTGCACAGGTGCCGGGGCTTGCGGTAATATTGGGTGGCCACGAACATGACATGAGGTTTGAAAAACAAGGCAACATTTACATTACAAAAGCGCATGCCAATGCAAAGTCCGCCTTTGTGGTTAAGTTGTCTATTGATACCCGCACCAGGGCAATGCAGGTAGTGCCTGTTCTTAAAAACCTGAACGATTCTGTTGTGTTGGATAGTGTTACAAGTGGGGTAGTTAAAAAATGGGGGGCCATTGCAGACTCCAGCTTCAGGGAATCCGGGTTTAATGCAGCAAAAGTGGTGATGCCTGCGGGCCAGGCCCTTGATGCCAGGGAATCTGTTATACGCCGCCAGCCCACTGCCTTAACGCAGCTTATAGTTAAAGCCATGGCCTATGCCTGCCCCGATGCCAACCTGGTAATTTTTAATGCAGGCTCTCTAAGGCTTGATGACGAGTTGCACCCGCCTGTAACCCAATACGATATCCTGCGCACCTTGCCCTACGGCGGAGCTATAAGAGAGGCCGATATGACCGGCAGGCTTTTAATTAAAACGCTGGATGCCGGCGTTAAAAATAAAGGGCTGGGTGGCTTTTTGCAGTATTCATCTTTTGTAACCCGCAAAGATGGAGATGGCAAATGGTACATACATAACCAACCTGTGGAGCCTGAAAAAATTTACAAAGTGGCGCTTACGGATTTCCTTGTTTCCGGTAAAGAGGTTAACCTTGATTTTTTGAATGAAAAAAACTACGATATTCATCGGTTGTACAACCCGCAAACTTCTCCCGAAAATTCTAAAAGCGATATACGGCTGGCACTGATACGCTATCTTGAAAAAATGTAAAAGCCTGCGGCTTTTTAGGATTTTAGTTTGGGGGTGTCCCTCGTACCTCGGGCCGGGCTTTCCGCTCATACTCCGGCACAGGGCCGGCGCACAAACCTTCACCGGGGTAACCGCTTCAATCCCTCACCCGAAGGCGGATATACCTACGATTCGTCATTTATCCCGCAAGTAAATGTGCGTTAATCGTGAATCGCAAGTTGGTTTTTACTTCATCATTCAATATTCCTTGCTCCTTGTTCGATATTAATTTCGTGAGTGGTGAATGGTGAATCGTGAGTGGGGGCATTTCGTTCGTTCAATATTCCTTGCTCCTTGTTCGATATTAAGTAGTGAGTGGTGAGTGGTGAATAGTGAGTGGGTTGCATTCCGCTTCATCATTCAATATTCTTTGTTCCTTGTTCCTTGTTCGATATTAATTTCGTGAGTGGTGAATGGTGAATCGTGAGTGGGGGCGTTTCGTTCGTTCAATATTCCTTGTTCCTTGTTCGATATTGATATCGTGAGTGGTGAGTGGTGAATAGTGAGTGGGTTGCATCCCGCTTCACCCTCATCATTCAATATTCTTTGTTCCTTGTTCGATATTAAGTAGTGAGTGGGTTGCATTCCGCTTCGCCCTCATCATTCAATATTCCTTGTTCCTTGTTCGATATTAGGTAGTGAGTGGGTTGCATTCCGTTTCGCCTTCATCATTTAACGTTCCTTGTTCCTTGTTCGATATTTCTACCCGGGTCTGAAAAGATGCCATGAAAAACCGGACGATGAAAGTATTGCGACGCAACGAAGTCTCCATAAAGTGATGCAGCCAGGCTCAAAAAAAACAAAACGTGTAATACCTAAAGCACAAAACGCCGGTATTTACCGGCGTTTTGTGCTTTATAGTTTAACTGTTAAAACTGTTTAGAGCGTTCTTTTCACTTCTTCCTGCTCGTATGCTACTAATGTATCGCCAACAGAAATATCGGCGAAATTTTTAAGAGTTAAGCCGCATTCGTAACCGGCAGCAACTTCTTTCACATCATCTTTAAAACGCTTCAGGCTGCCCAGTTCAGCAAAGGCGCCTTCCTGCCTGGGGTAGGTAAGAATGCCATCGCGGAACAGGCGTATTTTGCTGTCGCGTTTAATTTTGCCTTCGGTAACATAACAGCCTGCCACGGTGGCTTTGTCAAATTTAAACACGTCGCGTATTTCAACTGTAGCCACTTCTTTTTCTTCCACCTTAGGTTCAAGCATGCCTTCCATGGCGCTCTTGATTTCTTCAATAGCGTTGTAAATGATGGAGTACATTTTAATCTGTACGCCTTCGTTTTCAGCCAGTTTGTTGGCCTGTGATGACGGGCGGACGTTAAAGCCCACGATGATGGCATCAGAAGCGGTTGCCAGTACCACATCGCTCTCCGAAATCTGGCCCACACCTTTCAAAATAACCCTTACAGCTATTTCTTCGGTAGACAGTTTTTGCAGAGAATCGCTCAGGGCTTCTACAGAACCGTCCACGTCGCCTTTAATGATAACGTTGAGTTCCTTAAAGTTGCCCAATGCCAGGCGTCGTCCAATTTCGTCAAGCGTAATATGTTTTCTTGCACGCAGCCCCTGCTCACGCAGTAACTGTGCACGTTTGGTAGCTACTTCTTTGGCTTCGGCTTCATCCTCGTACACACGGAATTTTTCACCGGCCTGCGGGGCTCCGTTAAGACCTAATATTACCACCGGGGTAGATGGAGGCGCTTTTTCAACACGCTGGTTACGCTCGTTAAACAAAGCCTTGATGCGTCCAAAATGCTGGCCGCTCACCATCAGGTCGCCTTGTTTCAGCGTGCCGTTTTGAACTAGTACCGTTGCAACATAGCCACGCCCTTTATCCAGCGATGCCTCTATGATGGTTCCGTTGGCTTCTCTTTCCGGGTTAGCCTTTAAATCAAGCAGTTCCGCTTCAAGAAGTATCTTTTCCAGCAGCAGGTCAACATTCAGGCCTTTTTTGGCAGAAAGCTCCTGGCTTTGGTATTTGCCGCCCCATTCTTCCACCAGCAGGTTCATTTGAGAAAGCTGCTCGTAAATTTTGGTTGGGTTGGCGCCGTCCTTGTCTATTTTGTTAATGGCGAAAATCATGGGAACACCGGCAGCCTGTGCGTGGCTGATAGCTTCTTTTGTTTGGGGCATTACCGCATCGTCCGCGGCAATTACAATTACAGCGATATCTGTAACCTTGGCACCACGGGCACGCATGGCAGTAAACGCTTCGTGGCCCGGCGTATCAAGAAAAGTGATGTGTTTTCCGTTAGGTAAGGTAACCTCGTAGGCGCCAATGTGCTGGGTAATGCCACCGGCCTCGCCTGCCACCACACTTGCACTGCGTATATAATCGAGCAACGATGTTTTACCGTGGTCAACGTGGCCCATGATAGTTACAATTGGCGCACGTGGCTGCAATTCTTCTTCCTCGTCCACAATTTCTTCATCTTCTTCTTCCACATCATCTATCCCAATAAACTCAACTTCGTAACCAAATTCACCCGCTACCAGTTCAATTACTTCCGCATCAAGGCGCTGGTTGATAGATACCATTATACCCAGGCTCATACACTTGCTGATAACATCAGCGAATGTTACATCCATCAGGTTGGCCAGCTCGCTAACGGTAACAAATTCCGTTACCTGCAGCTTGTTATCATCACCTACATCATGCATGGAATCGGCCATTTCCTGCCGTTTTTCCCTGCGGTATTTGGCTTTCAGGCTCTTGCCACGGCCACCGGTACCAGCCAGTTTGGCCTGTGTTTCACGTATTTTTTCCTGTATTTCTTTCTGGTCAATCTCTCTGTCCTGGTGTATGGGGCGAATATCCCTGCCACCACGGTTGGGGCCTCCTGGGCCTCTGCCACCTTGCTGGCCACCACGGCCGCCTTGCTGGCCGCCGCCACCTCCACGGTTAAAACCGCCACCGCCTTGTTGGCCACCATGACCACCGGGGCCACGGTTAAAGCCGCCTTGCTGGCCACCACCCTGTTGACCGCCGCCGCGGTTAAAACCACCGCCTTGCTGGCCACCGCCACCGGGTCCACCCGGGCCACGGTTAAAGCCGCCTTGCTGGCCGCCACCACGGTTAAAGTCGCCGCCGCCATGGCGCTGGTTAAACTGGCCGCCACCCTGTGTATCGCCTGCCTTCTTTTCAACAGGTATACGTTTGCGTTTGCGTTTTTCGTCGTTGGCCTGCTGTCCGCCGCCGCCTCCACCGGTGCGTAAGACTGTTGGTTTGGGGCGGGTATCGCTGTCAACAGGCAGTTCTATTTTGCCTAAAATTTTTGGGCCTTCTATTTTGCTGGCTTTAATATTTTCAATTACAGGCGCTGCTGTTTCGCCGGATTCTTCCTGCTCACTTACCGGTGTAGTTTCCGGCTGGTCAGCCACTACAGGTTGTTCTACTTCCCTGGCTTCTTCTCTTTCCTTTACAACAGGTGCAGCAGGCACGTCGGGCTCTTTTTCTTCCGCTATTGATGGCTGCTTTGTTTCAGGTTCTTCCGTAACGCCGGCTTTTTGTATCGTTTTCCTCGGCCTGGTAGATGAGTCTATGGCAGAAAGGTCTATTTTGTCAATAATCTTTGGCCCTTCCAGCTCAGGTGCATCAATACGCACAATAGCTTCGGCTGCCGGAGCTTTAACCTCCGGTTCCGCAGCTTTGGCCTGCTCTGGTTCCGGTGGGGCGGCAGCAGTAATGGGAGGTACAATTTCCGCAGGTTTTTCTTCAACAGCAGCATCCTGCCTGGGCTCCTCTTTAATAACCGGTTTTTTCTCTTCCTTCCTGAAAACAATCTCTTCTTCTTCCCGTCTTTTTCTCGCTTCGCCCTGGGTACCTTTGGGTATCTCAATCAGGTCAGCTTTGTTTTTGGCCACCTTATCGTTTTGAAAACCTTGCTGCAGCGAACGGTACATTTCTACCGTAAGCTTTGCGGATGGTTTCAAATCATCACGGTTAAACCCTTTGCCAGCCAGGAATTCAACCAGGGTATCCTGGCCAATATTGAACTCCTTGGCTGCCGCTAATAATCTTGGTAATTTAATTTCTGACATTCAGTTTTTTTTATACCGCAGGCTGCTGTATTTCAAACCTGCCGGTTTTATTTTATTCAACCCGGATGCAATACTACTACTCTATTTCCGGAAAATTAGCGGTTAATACCGCTGCCCGGTATTGTGTAACCTTTCTCCCCCTAATAAACCTCAGTTTTTTAGCTTACCCTGTACAACTGTTGCAGTTAATTGCTACCCTCTTTCAAATTCTTCTTTAAGAATTCTCCTGAGTTCCTGGATGGTTTCTTTTTCCAGGTCGGTTCTCCTTTCCAGTTCTTCAACAGTAAGTTGTAAAACACTGCGGGCAGTATCGCAACCAATACGTTTTAATTCATCAATTACCCATGGTTCAATTTCATCGCTGAATTCTTCCAGGTCAACATCAAATTCCTCTTCCCCTTCATTTTCACGGAAAACATCAATTTCGTACCCTGTTAATTCACAGGCCAGTTTAATGTTAACGCCGCGGCGCCCAATGGCCAGCGAAACCTGGTCGGCTTTCAGGAAAACTTCAGCATGCCTGGCTTCGTTATCCAGCTCCATATAGCTTATTTTGGCTGGCGTTAAGGAGCGTTGTATTAACAGTTGTGTATTGGCGGTAAAGTTAATTACGTCAATATTTTCATTTTTCAATTCGCGTACAATACCATGTATGCGGCTGCCTTTCATACCCACACAGGCGCCCACAGGGTCAATCCTGTCATCAAAACTTTCCACTGCAACTTTTGCCCTTTCGCCGGGTTCCCTTACAATTTTGCGGATGCTGATAAGGCCGTCGAATATTTCGGGTACTTCAATTTCAAGCAACTTGGCTAAAAAGTCAGGGCTGGTGCGGGACAGTATAATAACAGGTGTGTTATTTTTCATGTCCACCTTTTTTACCACTGCACGAATGTTTTCGCCTTTCTTAAAATAGTCCTGGGGAATTTGTTCGCTTTTAGGCAAAATAAGTTCGCTGCCATCTTCATCCAGCAATAACACTTCCTTTTTCCAAACCTGGTAAACTTCTGCGCTTATAATTTCACCAATACGGTCGCTGTATTTTTTTACCAGTACATTTTTCTTAAGGTCGCTTATACGGCTTGCCAATGTTTGCTTGGCAGCCAGTATGGCCCTGCGGCCAAAATCAAAAATGTTTACTTCTTCATACAATTCTTCACCCACCTCAAAGTCGGGTTCAATTTTAACAGCGTTGGTGTATTCAACTTCCGCCAGCGGGTCCATTACTTCACCGTCTTCCACAATCATACGTCTGCGTATAATTTCCAGGTCTCCTTTTTCGGCGTTTACAATCACGTCAAAGTTCTCATCGCTGCCAAATTTTTTGCGGAGCAATGTTTTAAACACGTCTTCCACCACTTTCATCATGGTAGGGCGGTCAATGTTTTCAGCATCTTTAAACTCCTGGAATGCCTCAATTAAGTTAATACTTGCCATACGTTAAAATTTAAGTACGAAGTACAAAGTACCCAACACGTACACAATTTAAAATTGAATTTGAATTGTTGTTGTTTTTATGTTACTGAATGGTATTACAATTTGTTGTGTAACAGCCTTTTTGCCTTTGCCCGTTGTTTCTTCTATAAGAATATCTTCTTCTGCCACCTGTACAAGTTTGCCTGTTTTTTTGCTGTCATCGTTAAACGTGATTTCCACCTGCCTGCCCTGGTTTTTGGCATATTGGCGGTGGTTTTTAAGAGGCTCACCAACCCCGGGGGATGAAACTTCAAGCGAAAACTCACCTTCCGGGTACATAGCCGCTTCTTCAATCAATTTATACAGTTTACGGTTAAACTGCACACATTTATCAATAGCTAATCCTTTGTCTCCATCAATAAATACTTTAACGTTGTTGGTGGGCTTTATCCTCACATTAATCCTGAAGTACTCAGGCTCGGAAGACAACATCTCGTCCACCATCTGCTCAATTACCTGTATTTGGGTATCTGGCGCCATAGTAAAATTCCGTAAAAAATTTTCAATATCAAGAAGGCTGCAATCCCACTGGTGTTCCAATAAACCTCAGAAAAAAGACGGCGGTATTTATCCTGAATGGCTGCTGGAGAATTTCGGGAAAAAGAGAAGGGAACGGCTTCGTTCCCTTCTTTTGTATCTTCTTTTCTGGCGCAAATGTAGCATAATTAATCAATAGCTTCCAAATTTTAAAATAGCATCTGTAATGCGGTAACATACAGGATACAAATACAAAATCCGGAAAGAAATTTCGGGCGTGCCCAAAGGGCCGGGCTTTCCGCTACTACTCCGCCACAAATGGCAAACGCACAACGCCTTCAGCGGGGTAGCCGCTTCAATCCCTCACGCGGCAGCCTGCATATCCCTGGCCATGCGGGTATATTTTGAACAGCCGTTTAACATTTTATGAGCATTTCATTAATACAACGCCGTTAACTTTACAACATGTTGAAAATATTGCTTTACATATTCCTGTTTTACATGCTGTACAAGCTCATTTTCGATTTTATTTTGCCGGTTTCAAAAGCAACCTCCCAGGTAAAAAGTAAAATTCGCGAAATGCAGGAAGCCCAGGAACAGCAGATGCGCAGCCAGAGAAATAACGCTCAGTCACCAGAGCCCCCCGGCAAATCTTCTACTACCACTACCGATGGCGAATACATTGAGTATGAAGAAGTGAAATAAGCTGTTTTTTTCGACCGCTTTTAGCCGGATTATAAATCAAGTTGCAATACAGAAGATGGGGGTACCAGGTGAATGGTTTGCAAACCTGCCTTTTTTGCTCCTTCAATGTTGGAAACAGTATCGTCTATAAACAGTGTTTCTCCCGCCAGCAGCCCCTGTTCTTCAAGAATTTTCCGGAATGATTCAGGATAAGGCTTTCTCAGGCCCAGGTCGTGGGAATAATACGCTTTGATGAAATTACTGTCAAAGTCCTGCCGGCCGGTGTCTTTACGGTAAATTTCGCGGAATACATCATAATGGATCCTGTTGGTATTGGAGAAAAGGAAAACTTTGTATTTGTCTTTTATGCCTTCCAGCCACTCAATTCTTTCTACAGGAAAATCAAGCAGCATGGCATTCCAGGCACTGTGGATCTGTTCATCGGTAAGGGTAACGCCCGATGCCTCCCTAAAACCTTCATAAAATTCCCCGGGTGTAATTTTACCGGTTTCCAGCAGTTCAAAAATATCTGAAGCATGGTGTTGCGTGTAAAGCGTGGGGAAATGGGTAACCCCCATATCTATAAACGCCTTTTCTGTTTTGGGGTAATCTATGTTCAAAAAAATTCCCCCCAAGTCGAATATGATATTTTTGATTGGTTGCATGGCGCAAATCTAAAAGAATTTTGTCACTAACTACAGGCGGCCCAGGCTACCGGTGACAGGTATATAACTGTGAAGCCTGTTGAGTATGGTGAACAGCGGGCAAAGTATACCTGTAATGCTTCCGGGTGCTGCATTTGTTGTTAAGGAAAGTTGCCGGGTACAAGTGACACAACCGGGCCGCCATTCCGGCGAAACCACAGTATGCCAAAGTGATTTTTATCAACTTTTTCAGGATGTATCCTGTTTAGCTTTGGCAAAGTAAAAGTTTGCGGTATGCAGGCCTTTGCGATTGCAAAGGGCCAGCATTTAATTGTAACATGAACCCAGCACAGACAGTCATATCAAGGGAGCCGGATAAATTACTGATCGAAAAAGAGTTCAGTTTTCGTACGCTTACCACATGTGAGTGCGATAAATCCGGTCATCATTATCTGAAATTCGAGTTTATTAATATTGACTTGCCTGAAGTGCAGATTCTGACCAGCCTGTTTGCCGAAGGGGGAATAGTTGGTGTTAAGTCGGCAGTACTCAAAAAGCGTCAAATTAAAATCTCGCGGCTGTACATTGTCCATATCCGCATGGATAACGATATTGTTTCCTGGGAATGCCGCAATGAAAAATAAACAGGGAGGATCGCCATTTATCTATAATTTGCAATAGCGATAAGCCTGGCTACATCCTTAACCATAATTTTCCTGCCTTTGGTTTCTACAATGCCTTGCTGCCTGAACTCAGAAAGAATGCGGACAACATTTTCGCGGGCTGTTCCTACCAGGCTGGCCAGGTCTTCCCTTGAAAGGTTGATCTCCACCAGCATTCCCGGCTGAAAACTTTCCTTGTATTTTTCCCTGATAACAATCAGTTGAAGAGCCAGCCTTTCCCTCACTGATTTCTGCGAAAACAACGAGAGGCTGTTAGCCAGCACAGCAAATTCATGAGCAAGGGTTTTTAAGAGCCGCTGGTTGAGGACAACAGATTGATGAAGCGCCTCTGTAAAATTTTGCCGGGCTATAAACGCAATGATGGAATCTTCCAGTGCGGCAGCCGAATCCGGGTATCGCCCTTCGGACAGTACTGCGTGGTAGCCGATCAGTTCGCCCGTATTCGCCACATAAATAATCTGCTCCCTGCTCTGTTCATCTATCTTGAATTTTTTAATTTTTCCGCGGACAATGAAAAAAATCCCTGCAGGATATGTCCCTTCCCTGAAAACTGTTTCTCCCTTTTTGTAAAGTTGTTCCTGCCGGTCAGCCATCAGCAGTGCCAAATCCCCCGGCGGCAACCCGGCAAGGACAGAGGCAGATTTAAAATCCCATTTGTCAATTGGAAAAAGACCATTGATACTCATGATGCTGCTCAAAGCTACTTAGTTGGGCAGCAATAAAAAATTGAAAAATATCACTTTTAAAGGTGATAAGGTTTACCGCAGGCTGTAAATACCAGTGATAGCTTTGCAGCATGATGACCGGGGGGCAGTTAGAAAAGATTTGTTTTATAGGCCTCACATGATGGATTGACTTTAAAGGAACCATTGCCTATGCTTGTGTATGCCCGCTTAGATTGGCGGGTATAAAACTGGTTAAGCAAGTAATATTTTCTAAAAACGGCGGCCTGTAAAAGCAAGGTGATTTAATGGCGATCTTTTATACGAATGGTTATTACATTCTCATTTACTTGTATAAAACCTGCCCGCAAAAGCAGTAGCGTGCTGCACTTTCGGGTGAGGGATTGAAGCGGTTACCCCGGTGAGGCCTTCGCAGCAGGGCTTTTGTGCCGGAGTAATAGCGAAAAGCCCGGCCCGAGGTACGAGGGACACCCCCTAAAAAATATTGCAGCGGCGAAACAGTACAAATTAGTTCAAAAAAGAAAATGCTAAGGTAAAGTATGCAGCGACCCAGTTTTGCTCCGCATAATGTAGATACATGGTTTCAGTCGGATTACCAGTTTCACCAGCTTTACCCTGCGCCGATGCAGGCGCTTGCCCGCAGGCACTGGACACCGCTGACAGTTGTACAAAAAGCAAGCAGGTTCCTGGCTGCAGAACCCGGAGCGAGGATACTGGATATCGGATGCGGCATTGGCAAGTTTTGTTTGGGAGCAGCCTATTTTAAACCGGATGCGCTGTATTATGGCATAGAACAAAGGAGAGACCTAGTTGGGTATGCGGAAACCGCCAGAGATGAGTTGGGTTTTGAAAATGTTTCTTTTTTACATGGGAACTTTACCCAACTGGATTTGAGGGACTATGACCACTTTTACTTTTACAACTCCTTTCACGAAAACCTGGAAACCACGGCAAGAATTGATGACAGTATTGCTTACTCCGGAGAACTCTATAACTACTACAGCCGCTATTTATTCAGGCAACTGGACCAATTGCCCGCAGGCGCAAGGCTTGCCACTTTTCATAGTATGGAAAATGAGATACCCCCGGATTTTCATGTTGTAGGAACGGAAATGAGCAACCTTTTAAAATTCTGGATAAAGACCGATTGAGCAATGGCAGTATAACGTTTATCCTGCAAACTTTTAATATGCCAACCATGCTGCAACTGGAAGCTTATAAGCTGTTAGTGAAAATCTTATCCGCAGAATGGCCGGAAATTGTAACAAATGTTATTGATAATACGATGAAATGGCGCAATATCATAACGGCAAAAATGTATTTCAGCAAGATGAAACGCGGCCTGGAAACGAAGGCCGGATATAAAATTAACCGCAGTTGATATTCAAACCGAAACTTGTAGATACGCTGAGGGGGTACCGCAGACCCCAGTTTGTACAGGATATACTGTCGGGGATTATTGTTGGCATCATAGCCTTGCCGCTGGCTATCGCTTTTGCTATTGCATCTGGCGTATCTCCTGAAAAAGGTGTGTACACGGCCATTATTGCCGGCTTTGTAATTTCTGCTTTAGGAGGCAGTAAGGTGCAGATAGGCGGGCCAACCGGCGCTTTTATTGTTATCGTTTACGGGATAGTGCAGCAGCATGGTGTAAATGGCCTCGTTATTGCCACATTTTTGGCGGGTTTAATGCTTACGGGCATGGGCTTTGCCAAACTGGGAGCGATCATAAAATACATTCCGTATCCGTTAATAACAGGGTTTACCAGTGGTATTGCGCTGATCATTTTTTCTTCCCAGGTAAAAGATTTGCTTGGATTGGAAATGGGGGCTGTACCGGCGGATTTTGTAGATAAATGGAAAAGCTATGCCACCCATGTTCATTCGGTTAATAAGTATGCCTTATTTGTTGCCATTGCCACCGCAGGAATAATTTTATTTTGGCCTAAACTGACACACAAAGTGCCGGGCTCGCTTATGGCGATAATTGTTACAGCCGCAGCCGTACACTTTCTCCATTTACCTGTTGACACAATCGGGAGCCGTTTTGGCGACATTCCGTTTTCTTTGCCGGCCCCCGGCATACCGGCACTTGATCTTAGCACTTTAAAGAGTTTGATACAGCCTGCATTTGCCATCGCGCTATTGGGCGGCATTGAATCCCTATTGTCTGCCGTGGTAGCCGATGGTATGACAGGCGGCAACCACAGGTCTAATACAGAGCTGATAGCGCAGGGAGTTGCCAATATATGTTCTTCCGTTTTTGGGGGAATTCCGGCAACCGGTGCTATAGCAAGAACGGCAGCCAATGTTAAGAATGGAGGCCGTACACCGGTAGCCGGCATGATACATGCGCTTACCCTTTTGCTCATCATGCTGTTTTTTGGAAAATGGGCTGCATTGATCCCCATGGCAACACTGGCAGGTGTGTTAGTGGCAGTTGCGTACAATATGAGTGAATGGGAGCATTTTATTGCCGTGTTCAAAGGGCCGAAAAGCGACAGGGCTGTTTTGCTGGCAAGTTTTTTACTCACCGTATTCGTAGACCTGATTGTGGCTATTGAGATCGGGATGGTACTGGCAGCCTTTCTTTTTATGCGCAAGATGATACAGATAAGTGATGTAAGCTTAATCAGCACCGGGCCCAACGATGAAAAAAATGACCTTTCTGATAAGGAAACCATAGCTAATTACAGGATACCCGCAGAAGTGGAAGTCTTTGAGATTACCGGCCCACTTTTTTTTGGCGCTGTTTATAAATTTAAGGACGCCATCAGGCTGATAGAGAAGCCGCCGAAAGTGCTGATCATCCGAATGAGGCAGGTGCCTATTATTGATGCTACAGGTATCAAAACCATTGCCGAAGTTCACAAGGAAACCAGGCGTCAGGGTACTAAACTTATATTGGCGGATGTTGGCAGTAAACAGGTACGGCAGGCGCTGGGGGAGGCCCGGCTTTTATTCGCTATTGGAAAGGCCAATGTAACCAGCAGCTTTGAAGCTGCCCTTAAAAGATGCAGTGAGGTACTGAAAGATGCAAGCTGACAATGGGCGGACGAATATTTTTCCCATGCTTAAGCGATCATTTATTCAACGCACCACTCAAGGATAAATTGCTGCAAAAAAGTATAGCTCAAAGTTTATGGAATGTTGTAGGATTATAAACCGGTTTTACTTTTACAATAACCCATTTTTTAGCTGGCTATCGGCAATTCAAACCAAAAACTGGTACCCTTTCCCATTTCACTCGTTACACTAATATGTGCATGGTGCAGTTCCAGTATTTTCTTCACGATGGCAAGGCCAATGCCCATGCCTTTTTTGGGTGAAGCTTCTCTGTCCAGTTGCTTGTAGCGCTCAAATACAAAAGATTGTTCTTCAGCCGGTATCCCAATACCTGTATCTGCGATTTCTACTTTAACACCCCCGGGCATTGCAGAAAGCTGTATCGTAATGGCGCCGCCACCGGGCGTGAATTTGAAAGCATTGTCCAGCAGATTTTGCAGCACCCTTTCCGTAAGCGCAATATCTGCGAATACGGGAGATAGCCCTGACGGCTTTTCTATCGAAAGACGAATATTCTTTTCCTGTGCCTTCAACTGGTAAGCTGCAATAATATCCGAAGCCAGCTCTTCAAGTAAAAACACTTCTTTTTGTGGTATAATAAGATTGGCTTCAAGTTTGGCATACTGAAAAAGTTGTTCCACGAGCAACGACAGTTTTTTGTTACTGTCAAAAACCACCGAAAGGTACCGGTCCCTTTCTTCCCGGGTAAGATTTTCTTTTTTCATCATCAGGGTTTCAATGTAGCCCTGCATAATGGACAGTGGGGTACGCAGGTCATGCGAAATGTTAGCAATTAACTCCTGCCTGAATTTATCCGTAGCCGATATCTTCTCTATATTATCTACAATTACGTCGGCCATTTCATTAAAGGTGGAAGTAAGTACGCCCAGATTCCCCTTGCCAAAGCCTTCTATGCGGGCAGCATGGTCCCCTTCTTTAAAACGCGTTACTACGCCGGCAATATGGCAGATGCTATCCGTTATCAAAAAGAAAGTAACTATACCCACAATAAATGCCACGAGCAGCGCTGCGAAAAACATATAACTGCTAAGCTTAACAAACAGGTGGCTGTCCAGTGCCCTTAGTATCTCCTGTTGCTTTTCACTGGCAAGCACGGCATATACATAACCGGTCAACTGTTGCCGCTCATATACCGGCGCCACGGAAAAAATACTCAATTCTCCCGGTTGCTTTGGGTTATCGCCCATAGGCCGGCTCATATCATCTGTGCTTAACCACAGCTTTACCTTACTAATATCAACACGATGCATTTGCACCGTTGTATCAGGAACTACATAATCAAGAATATTGCCCGCGGTATCAAGCAAATAAACTTCCACGCTTGGGTTGGCTACCATTGTTGAATGGATGATATCATGCGTTACCGAAGTATCCGGTTTGCCGTTTTTAAAAGGTTGCGTATAAGTGGCAAGGTGACTGGCAATATCACCAAATAATTCCTGGTGGGCGGCTGTATAATAAGTATTCGAAAATTTTGATGCAATCAAAACAAAAACGATCCCCAGCACAATCAGCAGGCCGCTGAAGACAGCGGTTATCTTCCAGAAAAGCAGGTTTCCTCTAATGGTTCTTACTGACATGCCTATAGTTCTTCATTAAACCTGTAGCCGATGCCCCAGGTGGTTAAGATAAATTTCGGGTGCGCCACATCCTGTTCAATCTTGGCCCGCAGGCGGTTGATGTGGCTGTTTACCGTGTGCTCATATCCCTCAAAATCATAACCCCATACCAGGTTCAGCAAACGCTTCCTGCTATAGCTTTTCCCGGGGTTGGAAGCAAGCAGTGTAATAAGCTCAAACTCTTTTGGAGACAGGTCAATACGGTTGTTATTAAGCATTACCTTTCTTTTGTCAATATCAATTTCCAGCCCGCTGCATTTAATCAGGGAGCGATTGGTTTGTTGTTCGTTTGTTTCGGGGCTGGTTTCAGACCTTCTGAAGATGACTTTTACCCTGGCAATAAATTCCCGTACGCTGAAGGGTTTGGTGAGATAATCATCCGCACCGGTTTCAAGCCCCATTACCTTATCAATTTCTTCGGAAAGCGCCGTCAGCATCATGATGGGTGTGTGATGGTCAGCCTGTCTTATTTTGCGGCATATCTCCATGCCGCTGAGGCCCGGTAACATCAGGTCAAGTATGATTAGGTCGAACAGGGAATTCCTGGCAAGTTCCAATGCTTTCTGCCCGTTGCTTTCTGCAAGTACATAACAACCCAGGTCACGGAGGTGTATCGTAAGCAACTCTATGATGTTGGGATCATCTTCTGCTATCAAAACTCTTTTATTGTCCATAGTGTGGTTAAGCAAAATTGAAGAATAAAAACAGATAAAACAGGGCTGTGATACTTTTGTTATCTTTCTGAGACGGCTTTGGGATACCGGTTGGCTTATTTTGCATTATCAAAAAACAAAACCATGAAACTTCTTTTTCCGGGAATTTCCAAACCCTGATAGTTTTACCACATTACCTGCAATCAACAATATCATTAAAGTAACCATTCAATGAAGCATTTCATCATCATTACAGCACTGTTGAACTTAATAGCCGGCAGTCTTACCGCCCAAACAACGGCAGCTATCCGTAAAAAAGAATTTAACATCGAAAAGTCCGGATTAGCCATACAGGGTTATGACCCCGTGGCTTATTTCACTGGTAAAGCAAAAGAAGGCAACGAAAAAATAACCGCCAGTTATAACGGTTTGTTGTACCGGTTTGCATCTGTAGAAAATCAAAAGATTTTCAATGCAACGCCGGAAAAATATGAACCGCAATATGGCGGCTGGTGCGCCTATGCCATGGGTGCCAAAGGTGAAAAAGTTGAAGTGGATCCGGAAACGTTCAAGATTATTAATGGTAAACTATACCTGTTCTATAACAAATTTTTCAATAATACTTTAAAAGCCTGGAACAAAGACGAAGCACGTCTTAAAACAAATGCAGATATTAACTGGAAAAAAATCATACCATGAAAAAAATCATCCTTTCCTGCTTTACCTTGATACTATTTGCCGGTATTGCAAAAGCACAGACCAATGAAATATTTGCCCCGGATGGAAAAGCCATCAGAGGGTACGACCCCGTAGCATTTTATAAAGAACAGAAACCGGTGAAAGGAATAGACAGCCTTGCCTACACCTGGAAAAACGCGACATGGTTTTTTTCTTCTGCCGCTAACCTTGATTCGTTTAAAGCTAACCCCGGGCGATATGCCCCTCAGTATGGAGGATATTGTGCTTACGGAACTTCTGAAGGGCATAAGGCGCCCACGGAAACAGATACATGGACTATTGTAGATGACAAACTTTATTTCAACTATAACACAAAGGTTAAAGAGCGCTGGACAAAAAATCAACAGGAGTTGATTGAAAAAGCCAATGCGCAGTGGCCTTTGATTAAAGACAAACAGTGATGACACAACAACAAAAGAATATTGGCCGCTGGATACTGCGGTTAGTGGCTGCCGTTATAATGCTGCAAACGCTATTTTTTAAGTTCTCGGCAGCACCGGAATCAGTTTATATTTTTTCAGAGTTAGGCATGGAGCCCTGGGGGCGTATAGCAACCGGCGTGCTTGAGCTGCTGGCCTCAGTCCTCATTCTCATTCCGGCATCTACTTCGCTGGGTGCGCTGTTGGGGGCCGGTTTAATGGCTGGGGCGGTTAGCTTTCATCTCACTAAGCTGGGCATTGCAGTACAGGATGATGGTGGCCAGTTATTTGCGTACGCCCTTATAGTACTTTTTTGCTGTGTTGCATTGTTGGTGATATACAAAAAGCAACTGTTGCAATTCATATCTAAGCCTTTTAAAAAAGCAATATAAATACAGCGATAATGAAAACTAAAAAGCAATTGGTATAATTGCGTAAGATTTGAAGCTAGGAGGCTTTAACTGTGGCTTGCGATGGGAGTAAAGCGGTGCCGGAGCTGGCTGCTATGCCAATACGCTGTTACACAGGTAAGGCAGGTAAATAATCAGGGCGCATATGCATGCAAAAATGCCCATAATCAGCACCGCTCCTGCGGCAAGGTCTTTTACATCGCCTATCAATTGGTCGTGCTCTTTTGTAACCCGGTCTGCAAGTTTTTCGATAGCTGTGTTGAAGATTTCGGCCATCATCATCAATCCAATTAACATCAACGTAATAAGCCAATCTGTACGGCTAACCTTCAGCAGTATATTCACAAGTATTACCATAATGGCAGCCGCAAAATGAAAACGCATATTATGTTCATACAACAGCGCTATTATTATCCCACGTATTGCATAGCGATAGCTGGCCAGGTGTTTTTTAATAATGTTCATGTGTTGGTTCTGTTAGGTTACTACATGCGACAAATAAACGAAACTGTAGATGACGATGCAGGCAAATTTTTTTGGGTCAGGTTTCGAAAAAATATTTTGATGTTCACATTTATCGTTGAAGGTATAAACACCAAGTAACCAAAACATGGCTGACACCCAAATATCTATAAAGTCGAACCGCCCGTTCATAAGATGAAAAAGTTGCAATAATTCCAATCCAACCAGCCTTTACTCGGTTCAAAAATTCCCGGGAGAAGACAGGGCTGTTGCATTCTGCTGTAATAATATTTTTTTGGGGGTACCCCCAAGCTATCGCAAGGGGTCGGGCTTTCCGCTCATACTCCGGCACAAAAGCCCTGCTGCGACGGCCTCACCGGGGTATCCGCTTCAATCCCTCACCCTAAAGTGCGGCATGCTGCTTATTTCGTGGGCAGCTTTGTTACAGGTAAATTAAAATGTAACCACTCTGCTGGTGAGGGGCTTAATAATAAAAGGTTACGAATAATTCATAACCTTTTTTGTTTATATCCATGCATTTTTCAGGCACAACGGGCTTAGCCTGGCTTCCTGTAGAAATCAGTTTTTTCAGCCTTTAGTGGCTGATTACCTAAAATAATATCGGCTGCCTTCTCTGCAATCATCATAATGGGGGCATACAGGTTTCCATTTGTTATATACGGCATCACGCTTCCATCTACCACCCGCAAACCCTCAAGGCCATGCACTTTCATGGTTAATGGGTCTATAACAGACATATTATCCGTACCCATGCGACAGGTGCAGGATGGGTGCAAGGCAGTCTCTGAATCACGCCTTACCCAATCCAGGATTTGCTCATCGGTATCAACGGCTGGTCCGGGGGATATTTCACCGCCATTAAACTCGTCCATCGCTGGCTGATTCAGGATTTTTCGGGCACAGCGGATGGCTTCCACCCACTCTTGCCGATCCTGTTCAGTAGAAAGATAATTAAACAGGATGGCCGGTTTTTCTTTTGGATCAGATGACTTGATTTGAATAGACCCACGGGCATCGGAATTCATGGGGCCCACATGCACCTGGTAGCCATGACCTCCCGATGGAGAAGTGCCATCATACCGTATTGCCACTGGCAAAAAGTGAAACTGGAGGTTAGGGTAATCAACTGTTTCATTGCTCCTGATAAACCCTCCCCCCTCAAAGTGATTGGTTGACGCTGGCCCTTTTTTAAACAGCATCCACCGCAAACCAACCCAGGGTTTGTTATACCATTTCAATGCCGGCCATACGCTCACTGGTTTTTTGCAGGCATACTGAATATATACTTCAAGATGATCCTGCAGGTTCTCTCCAACACCCGGAAGATCGTGCAGCACTTCAACCCCTGCCTTTTTCAGGTGTTCCGGATTTCCTATTCCTGACAACTGGAGGATCTGGGGAGAATTAATAGCCCCCCCACAGCAAATAACCTCTCCTGCTGTAACCTTGTGCAAACTGTTTCCTTTCAAAAATTCTACGCCGGTCGCACGGTTTCCCGAGAAGAGAATTTTTGTGGCAAGGGCCCCGCAAATTACTTCCAGGTTTTTCCGTTCTTTTAAAACAGGGTGTAAATATGCGCTTGAGGCAGACCAACGTTTCCCATTCTTGATGTTGCGGTCGAACATGCCAAAACCTTCCTGCTGAAAACCGTTGACATCGTCTGTTAACGGGTAACCTGCTTGTTTAGCAGCGTCAAAGAATGCTTTGAATAAGGGATTGGTGGCAGGCCCGGTTTCGAGATGTAAGGGGCCGCCACCACCACGAAAAAAGTCTGTTCCGGCAGTTCTGTTTTCCGACTTTTTAAAATAAGGAAGGCAATGGGCATAATCCCAGGTTTCCATTCCCGGGTCTTTTGCCCATTTTTCATAGTCCAATGGATTACCACGAATGAAAATCATTCCGTTGATGGAACTGGAACCCCCTAATATTTTTCCACGGGCATGGTATACCCGCCTGTTATTCATGAACGGCTCAGGTTCTGATTGGTATTGCCAGTCATAATATTTACTGCCAATGGGGTAGGTAAGGGCAGCCGGCATATGAAGAAAGATATCCCACCAGGAGTCTTTTCTTCCTGCTTCAAGCACCAATACTTTGTGGCCTGGATTCTCACTCAACCGGTTTGCCAGCACACAACCGGCAGACCCACCTCCAATAATAATTGTATCGAAAACTTTATTCATCTTAATATGGGGATTCTACATTTCCTAATTCTACGTAAACACTTTTTAGCTGGGTATAATGCTGAATAGCGGCAAGGCTGTTCTCCCTGCCCAAACCTGATTGCTTATACCCGCCAAAAGGAAGTTCAATAGGGGTTATATTATAATTATTGATCCAGCAGGTACCTGCCTGCAATTGGTGAATTACCCGGTGGCCACGTTTGATATCATTGGTGAATACACCGGCTGACAATCCAAACTCAGTATTATTAGCCCTTGCAATCACCTCTTCTTCTGAGTCAAAACTGAGAATAGAAAGTACCGGCCCAAAAATTTCTTCCCTGCAAATTTCCATCGAGTCATCACAATTCGTAAAAATGGCCGGGGTAAGAAAATTGCCGGAAGTAATATCACGTCCTTTAAAATCTTTTTCAGGTCTTATACCGCCGGTTAATAAGGTTGCGCCTGAAGCTTTTCCGGAATCAATAAACCGGGATACTTTTTCCAGGTGCGCTTTACTGATTAGTGCGCCCATCTGGGTATCGGGATCTGCGGGATCTCCTATCCTGATTTTTTCAGTCCGCTCTTTTAGCTGCACTAAAAAAGCATCCAAAATTTGTTGCTGTACAAATACTCTTGTGCCGTTCGAACAAACTTCGCCCTGAGTATAAAAATTGGCGAGCATGGCTGCTGATACCGCATTAGGTATATCGGCATCTTCAAAAACAATCAGCGGAGATTTTCCGCCCAACTCAAGCGTTACCTTCTTTAATTGGTTTGCGGCGCCGGCAAGTATTTTTTTCCCGGTTGGTACGGAACCTGTCAATGAAATTTTTGCTATGCGGGGATGCCCTGTTAACATAGCCCCAACCCTGCCATCCCCTTGAACTACATTAAACAAACCGGGAGGGGCGCCGGCTTCCATAAAAGCTTTCGCTAATTCCAGTGCCGTTGCCGGGGTAAGTTCAGATGGTTTAAAAATCATTGCGTTGCCGCAGGCCAAAGCTGGTGCAGCCTTCCACGCAGCAATCTGTATTGGGTAGTTCCATGCACCTATTCCCGCACAAACGCCTAAAGGCTCAGGCCGTGTATAGCCAAAGGCGTTTTTCAAATCAACATAATCCCCATGTATCGTGGCTGCCATCCCCCCAAAATATTCCAGGGCATCGGCAGCGGAACTAACGTCAACCGCCAGCGATTCCGAAATCGGTTTTCCAACATCCTGTGTTTCCAGCAATGCAATTTGCTCCAGCCTGTACCTTAAAATTTCGGCTGTCTTTAATAAAACCCGGCCACGTTCTGCCCCGGTTTTGTTCCTCCATATATGGAAAGCTTTTTCAGATGAATTCACCGCGGCTTCAATGTCCTCATCCTTGGCCTGGTAAACTTCTCCCAGCGGCGTATTATCGGCTGGGTTATAGTTTATCCAGGATTCCCTGTTAGAACCTGCAGTTAATGCGCCATCTATAAACTGAGTGTACACCATACGTTTTTCATTATTGTCCAACTGAATTTTTGAGAATGCTTTCTGGCAAGGGTTTAAACTTGCTCCTTTTGCAGGGAAGGTTGGGGTGAGATCTTTGAAAGTCTTTTGTTTTTATTTAATTTATAATAGTGAATAAACACTCCAATGCAAACCAGGGCAGCCGTATAAATCCATGCTGCATATTGGTTATACCATTCAAAACCATAAGTCGCAGTCCTGGGCCATGAAACATTTATCACCATAAAACTGCTCCATATAACGGCTAATATATTAACTGGCAATCCCCACTTACCCAAACTGAATTTTGCATCCATATTTACTCCCTTCCTTGCAGATGCAATCCTGTTTTTCAGTTGAACGGCAACTACTATCCAATAGGCCAGATTAGCCCAGAGTATAGCCATAGAGGTAACCAACTCAAAAACTTTCGGAAATTGAATGTTCACCACCAGGATAATGATGGCGAGCAATCCACAAAGCAGGGTGGCTAAAACGGGCACCTGGCTTTTAGAAGAAACTTCCGATAACGATTTACTAAAAGGCATGCGCCCATCACGTCCCATGGCAAACATTAATCTTACAGCCCCGGAATGCACGGCAAAGGTGCACACTATGATGGCAAAAATCACAATGCAAAGAAAAAGATTGCCCATTGTTGCACCCAGTACAGATTTCACCAACATCGGTAAGCCGCCCTGTATGTTTCCCAAATCGGGCAAACCCAAATCCGGCGCTGCCATCAGGGCAAAAAGTAACACGAATAGCCCGGCAGTTCCGGCGGCAATCAGCGCCTGCAGTATAGCCCGGGGGGCTTTTTTACGGGGCTCATGTGTTTCTTCTGCCAATGTTCCGGCGGTATCAAACCCATACAAAACATAAGAGGCTGTCAGGGCAGCCGCGGCCATTAAAACCGTCAGGTCAGGAAAAGACTTCAATGCAGCTCCGCTGTTTTGAATATTAACAACAGCATCTAACGGAGACCTTACCCTGCTTAAGAACAGCAGGACTATCAGGATTACAATTCCGATCAACTCGGTAAATACGCCGATGTTATTTATCACGGCCAGCAACTTTATGCCTTTAACATTAATTATGGTGCTTATAACAATCAGGATAGAACCCAGTAAAATGGCGTTTACCGCAATAGACTTGGGGTCGTTTAAAGTTCCGATAATCTGGAAGGAGCTTGAAATTTGTGGCAGGCTCACCTGCAGTGCCATCGCCACGGCAGCAAGCGTAACAATAAGGCAGGCCAGGTAAATCCAGCCTGTCATCCATCCCAGGAAAGGGTTTCCGGTAAACTTTGCCCATTGGTACACCCCGCCGGATAATGGAAACCGGGAAGCCAGTTCTGCAAAGCAAAGCGCCACCAGCAATTGGCCAATTAACACAAAAGGCCAGGTCCAGAAAAACGCGGGCCCGGCAACCCCATAACCTAAATGAAACATCTGGAAAAGGCCTGTAAGAATTGAAATGTAAGAAAAGCCTGCAGCAAAACTGGAGAAGCTGCCCATGGAACGCTTTAACTCCTGGCGGTAGCCAAAACTGGCCAGGTCATTATTATCAGTAACGGGGGAATCCTTCATGTTTGAGTTAGATTTTGTTTTCAATATGGGTACTTATGTTACTTTGATAAACAAATTTTTAAAAACTGTGAAATACAGTTCTTAGGTACCGGCCCCGGTTTTCCATGGCGACTTCGTTGCGTCGCAATCACTTTATCGTTCAGTTCATTGGGCAACAGTTCAGCCCTTATAGACTAATAAGCACAAAAACTTTCCCGGTAAAATCTAATGATGGGGTACGCTGGTTCAATTTCTCCATGCCGTTGATTTTTTTTGGCCTTCACTCGAATGGAATATTGAATAGCAAACTTATCTTTATGTTTTAGTTAAGTTTTTATATCTAGCCCCCAAATTACAAAAAAATCAGTATGTCCTTTTCCGGAATAGACCCAAATTTTACTTTACCTCCGCGCTTTTATACGAGCACAGAAATTTTTGAGGAGGAGCTTGAGCGGATTTTTTACAGCCGCTGGATTTATGTGGCTTGCGAAGCGGATCTTCCAAAGCCAGGTGATTATATCACTTTAAAAATTGGCACCCGGTCCTTTTTTTTACAGCGTACAGAAAGTGGGGAAGTGCATGGATTTTACAATGTATGCCGCCATCGCGGCCATGAACTGGTGCAGGGCGAAACAGGCAACTGCCGGCGGCTCATCTGTCCTTACCACAACTGGACATACGACCTTAACGGAAATCTAAAGCATGCCCGCGGTATGGATGCTGATTTTCCAAAAGAAGATTTCGGTTTGAATCCAATAGAGGTTGCCGTGATTGGTGGCCTTATTTATGTTTGCCTTAGCTCACCCGCACCCGCTGATATTGAACAGGTGCGCAGCATGCTTACTCCGTATCTCGCTCCTTATGAATTGCCAAAAACTAAAATAGCCTGCCAGAAAGATATTATTGAAGCCTGCAACTGGAAACTGGTGATAGAAAATAACCGTGAGTGCCTGCATTGTACCAGCAACCATCCTGAACTGCTGGTGCCACTTTACAGCTCCGGCTTTGGCAAGGGGCTGGACAAGGATAATGTACAGCCTGATGAGCGGCGTTTCCAGGAAAAGCTCCAGGAAAAAGAAAGAGAATGGGAAAACCTCGGCCTTCCTTATGAATTAATAGAATTTCCCGATAACCTGTGGTTCCGCACCGTCCGGTTGCCATTGGCCAATCAATGTATCTCCCACACTTTAAAACCCGAACACGCTTGCAAAAAGCTGCTTGGTAACTTTAAAAAGCCCGAAGGCAGTGGCCTTTCCTTGTGGACACATCCCAATTCCTGGAACCACTTTTTAAGCGACCATATTGTCACCTTCGCGGTCTTTCCTCTTTCAGTTGACAAAACCCTGGTGCGTACCAAGTGGCTTGTGGCTGCAGATGCGGTGGAAGGCGTTGACTATGATCTGGAAAACCTGACCCACGTTTGGACCCAGACCAATGCACAGGACCAAAGCCTGGCAGAAGGCACTTACCGTGGCATTTGCTCTGGTGGCTATATGCCCGGCCCGCTGGCTGACGAAGAATACCTCGTAAAACAATTTCTTTCCTGGTATAGCGATCAACTCACTGAAACTCCCGTACACTAATGCCAAAAATTATAATTATCGGAGCCGGTATCGTTGGCTGTTCATTAGCCGACGAACTCACAGAACGCGGCTATACTGACGTAATCGTTATTGAAAAAGGGCCACTTTGGGCTCCTGGCGGTTCCACATCACATGCCCCCGGCGTTGTTTTCCAAACCAATGGTTCTCGTACCATGGCGCTGTTTGCCCGCCAAACCGTTGAAAAATTGCATAGTACGCAGTATAACGGCGAGACTTGTTTCCTCAAGGTAGGCAGCCTGGAACTTGCAACTACGCCGGAGCGTTTGGCCGACCTTCATCGCAGGGCAGGATTAGCTATTGCTGTTGGCATCAATGCCCGTGTTATATCTCGGGATGAGGCGTTGAAATTACATCCACTGCTTGTTCAGGATAAATTACTGGGCGCACTCTATGTACCTGATGATGGCATTGCCCGGGCCAAACTTGCTGACGAAGTGATGGGGCAGCGTGCCATCAGCCGCGGTGCAAAATTTATTGCAAACTGCGAGGTTATCGGCATTGATCAGAGTGAAGGTCGCGTTACAGGTGTTCAAACTACACAAGGCTCATTCCCTGCAGATATTATTGTTTCCTGCGCCGGAATATGGGGCCCAAAGATTGGAGCGATGGTAGGCATGTCGAAGGCAATACAACCCCTGGCGCACCAGCTTTGCTACACGGCGCCTATGACTGAACTGGCAGATTACAAAACTGAAGCTGAATTGCCCGTGCTCCGTCACCAGGGTTCTGATCTTTATTTTAAACAAAGGGGGCAAAGCCTCGCAGTTGGCTGGTATGGGCACCGCCCTCTTCCCGTTAAAGCTGAGGACATTCTTCCCAATGAACAGGCTGAAATAATGCCCAGCCAGATGCCATTCACTCCCGAAGAGTGGAAAGGCGCTATGGAAGGTTCCATTGAGGTTATTCCTGCCTTGAAGGACGCTGAGATTGCTGAGTCAATGAATGGACTTTTCTCCTTCACGGTGGACAATTTCCCTTTAATGGGCGAATGGTCTGGGTTAAAAGGCTTCTGGGTGGCAGAAGCAGTATGGATTACCCATGGGTGCGGTGTGGCAAGGGCAATGGCTGAATGGATTGTCAATGGTCACCCCACACTGGCCGTACATGAATGTGATGTAAACCGGTTTGAAGCCCACCAGTTAGGTTCACAACATATTGAAGAACGTGGTTCGCAGAACTATATTGAAGTATATGATCTCCTGCATCCCCTGCAGCCGATGGAATCGCCACGTCCGTTACGCACCACTGGTTTTTACCAACGCCAGCAGGAACTCGGTGGCTTTTTCCTGGAAGCTGCCGGTTATGAGCGGCCGCAGTGGTATGAAGCAAACGCCGGCCTGCTTGCTAATTATGATATTCCGTCGAGGGATGAATGGAGTTCAAAATTCTGGTCGCCCATCATCGGTGCTGAGGCACTTGCAGTGAGGGAGGGTGTGGGCTTGTTCGATATCACCACCCTAAAACGCATTGAGGTTATTGGTAAAGGTGCATTAGAGTTTCTGGAGCGATTGACAACGGGCAACCTGCGCAAGAAACCGGGCTCAATTACCTATTGCCTGCTGCTAAACGAAAACGCCGGTATCATGAGTGACGTCACTGTTATGCGGCGTGGCGAGCATGACTTTTTTATCGGCGTAAACAGCAATATTGATATCAATTACCTAAAACTGGAGGCGCCGGATACTGTGCATGTCAAAGACATCACGGCAGGTACCGTTGCCCTGGGCCTGTTTGGACCCAAGTCCCGTGAACTTGCCCAGTCCTTGACCAGGGATAACCTGAGCAATGAGGCGCTTGGATATTTTAAGCTGAAGCACACTTATCTTGGCCATGTACCGGTAATGCTCGCCAGGCTCTCCTACGTCGGCGAACTGGGATATGAAATCTATACCACCGCCGACTTTGCGCTGAAACTATGGGACACGCTGTGGCAGGCAGGAAAGCAATACGGACTCATTGCGGCTGGCCGTGGAGCATTCAACTCCATGCGCCTGGAAAAAGGATACCGCAGTTACGGAACGGATATGAACAGTGAGCACAATCCACACGAAGCCGGACTGTCCTTTGCAGTGCGTAAAGGTGGTGGGCATAAAGGTGCAGAGGCGTTCAATGAAATAGATAAGAATGCACTGAGCAAACGATTGGTGTGCCTGGTACTTGAAAATCCTGAGCATGTGGTGCTGGGTAAAGAGCCTGTCCTGCATCAGGGCAATGTTGTTGGGTATGTTACCAGTTCCTACTTCGGCCATACTATCGGTAAGCAACTCGCTTATGCCTGGGTGCCCGCAGAACTGAGTAAGCAGGGCACCGAACTCACTATCAGGTATTTTGACAACGATTACCCGGCCATCGTTGGCCAGGACCCACAGTTCGATCCTCAAATGACAAGATTAAAATCATGACGAACACGAACGATATATTACCCCCCGGCACCATTGGGCGAAGACGGGCCGCGGCTCTCCCCGAGCAGCCACCTCAGCTTTGGAAAAATGTGAAGCCGAAAAAAGCATACAATGCAGTTATAGTTGGCGGTGGTGGTCATGGACTTTCCACTGCTTATTACCTCGCAAAGAACCATGGCCTTACTAATATTGCGGTATTGGAGAAAGGCTGGCTTGCCGGAGGTAACACGGCCCGCAACACCACCATCATCCGCTCTAATTATCTGTGGGATGAATCGGCGGCCATTTACGAGCACTCACTAAAACTGTGGGAAACACTGGAGGAAGACCTCGGTTACGAAATGTTCTTTAGCCAGCGTGGTGTGCTTACACTTGCCCATTCGGTGAGTGATGTGCGGTCGAAAAAACGGAACTTCTATGCGAATGCACTCAACGCCATAGACAGCGAATGGCTCACGCCGGAAGAGGTGAAGAAGCTGGTGCCCATTATCAATATCAGCCCGGATGTGCGGTACCCCGTGCATGGTGCTACTTACCAGCCTCGTGGCGGCATCGCCAAACACGATTGGGTAGCCTGGGGTTATGCGAAAGCGGCGAGCGACCTTGGGGTAGATATTATCCAGGGTTGTGAAGTAACAGGTTTTGACATCCACAACAATAAGGTGCAGGGTGTACACACTTCGCTGGGCACTATTGCTGCGGGTAAAGTGGGTCTTGTAGGGGCGGGTCATTCCTCGCTGTTGGCGAATTTTGCAGGCTTTTCCATTCCAATACAAAGCAGGCCATTGCAGGCGCTGGTTAGTCCGTTGCTTGAACAGGTACTCAACACCGTGGTCATGAGCGGGGCAGTACATGTTTATGTAAGCCAGGCGCACAAGGGTGAGCTGGTGATGGGGGCTGGCACCGACGCCTTTAACTCCTACGCACAACGCGGCGGCTTCCATGTCATCGAACATCAGTTGGCGGCTGCGTTGGAATTGTTCCCTATTTTCTCCCGTGCACAGGTGCTGAGGACCTGGGGCGGCATCGTTGATATTGCTCCTGATGCTTCGCCTATTATTGGTACCACCCCGGTAGAAAACCTGTTCATCAACTGTGGTTGGGGAACAGGTGGTTTCAAAGCCACGCCTGGTTCGGGTTGGGTTATGGCTTACACCATTGCTCACGGCGCCCCACACGAATTGAACCGGCCTTTTGCGCTTGACCGTTTTGTGACTGGTCATCTGATTGACGAACATGGAGCGGCAGGGGTAGCCCACTAAAGCACTTAATGCTTTGAAACTGTTTGAGTTTCGTTTTGAAGATTTTATACAAGCCTGAAGTCGCCATTATAATTGAACGATCAAGTGCTTGCGACGCAACAGGCGATACCATGAAAAACTACTGCTGGTATCCAAATGAATCATTTTTTAAAAGCCCTTTAATTTTTTTGTTACCGACAATTGTATTTCATGGCATCGTTCCTTGTGTCACTCACTTGTACTGCAGTACAGATGGCATCATTGATACACGAAACCGGCTTTCTGTTAAAACGAAAGATCGGAGGTAGCCACAAAAACTTATAATATGCTGAACATTCCTTGCCCCCATTGCGGACTGCGCAACGAAACTGAGTTCCACTACGGAGCTGAGGCTGGGGTAGCCTATCCGGATCCCAATACGCTGACTGACAGCGAATGGGCGAAATACCTGCACATACGTGCCAACCCCAAGGGCTGGCTTGCTGAACGCTGGGTGCATTTTGCAGGATGTGGCCGGTGGTTTAATTTATGGCGCAATACCATTACCCACGAAATCGGGCCGGTATATCTTCCGTTTACCACACAACCAAAAATGCCGGGTAATACCGTGCAGGAGGGCCCGGGCAAATGAGCGAAATTATTTTCAGCTTTGATGATAAAATGTATAAAGGGCAGCATGGTGAGCCGCTGGCGGCTGCCTTATTGCGCAACGGCTTGCTGTCTATAACCAACAGCACCTATCATGGCCGTCCGCGTGGTGTTGTGGGATTAGGTGTTGAAGAACCCAATGCACTTGTGCAATTGGTGTCAGGCACGCAGGAGTCAATGCTGCCTGCCACTGTTATTGAAGTGGCGGAAGGATTGTCTGCACGCAGCCTTACCGGTATTGGCGCCCTGCCCGACGCCCCGGATGAAGCACGGTACGACAAGACCAATTGCTATGTGGATACATTGGTTATAGGGGCCGGGCTTGCAGGACTTAAAGCTGCCGGTGAGGAGCTTCGTGCAGGCCGTGAAGTTTTGCTGATAGACGACCAGCCAGGGCCTGGCGGTCATCTCCGGCATCTTGGGGCGGGATTACCATCGGCACTACAGGATGTTCTTGCACACCAAAACCTCACTTACCTGAGCAGGTGCACTGCTACCGGCTTATACGATCAGAATTATGTTATTGCCATTGAACGACGAAGCGACCACCTTGGTAGCGCAGCACCAGCTAACCGTGCCCGTATCCGCGTCTGGCATATCCGTGCCGGTCAAATTGTGTTGACCCCAGGTGCTTTTCAACGCCCATTAATCTTTGCAAATAACGACAGGCCGGGCATTATGCTCTCCCATGCGGCAGCAACCTATGTTACGGTTAATGGTGTGCGGATATTCAGGACTGCCGTGGTTACAACTGTTGACAACCAGGGGTATCGTGATGCGCTGAGGTTGCACAATGCAGGAGTACAGGTACAAGCCATTTATGATGCACGGCCCGGGGCTAAAGGTTCCAGCGTTGATGCGGCAAGCGCAGCAGGAATTCCAATCCGTTTCCGGGCTGCTGTTCTCGACACGGCCAGCAATGCGGAAGGGGCTTTGCATAGTGTTACAATACAAGACCTTGATACAAAGGATGCATTTGAAATAACTGCTGATCTGCTCGCCGTATCCGGCGGCTGGACCCCAATCGTTGACCTGGCCACCCACATTGGCATTAAGCCAAAGTGGAGCGAGGAGCATGCAGCCTTTCTTGTAAACCATTTTACAGACAAGCTTCGTACTGCCGGTATGCTGGCCGGCGACTTCGGCGGTGATGACGACCCATCGGTATTCTTTGGGCCGGCGCTTGACGCTGAACAGGCCCGTTACGCTTACATTGACCTGCAGCGTGATGCAACGCTGCATGACCTGCGCCGTGGCGTAGGGGCAGGCTTATCCAGCATTGAACATATTAAACGCTATACTACCATTGGTACCGCACACGACCAGGGCAAGACCAGCGGCATGCTTACCATCGGGGCGCTTTGCCAGCTTGGTGATGCAGGGCAAGGCGGCAAGCCTGGATTGTCACCCGCTGATGTAGGTACACTTTCCTTCCGTCCACCGTATGTGCCCATACCTTTTGTTGCGCTTGCCGGGCGGGAAAGAGGAGAGTTGTCTGACCCTATCCGCATCACACCGTTGCATCAATGGCATGTGGAAGCTGGCGCCGTGTTTGAGGACGTCGGTCAATGGAAGCGGCCCTGGTATTTTGCGAAGCCGGGTGAAAGTATGGAAGATGCTGTTCGGCGAGAGTGCATTGCAGCAAGGGAGGGAGTGGCCGTAATGGATGCTTCTACGCTTGGAAAGATAGATATCCAGGGCCCAGATGCTGCCGTTTTCCTGGACCGCATCTATACAAATATGTTCTCCACATTACCGGAGGGGCAGTGCCGCTATGGATTGATGTGTAAGGCTGACGGTATTGTGTTTGATGACGGTGTTACTACCAGGCTCGGTAAGAACCATTTCCTGATGACTACTACAACCGGCGGTGCTGCCAGGGTGCTGGCATGGCTGGAAGAGTGGCTGCAGACGGAATGGCCTGACCTGAAAGTCTACTGCACTTCTGTAACAGAACATATTTCCACCATTGCACTGGTAGGCCCTAAGAGCAGGCAGCTTCTTTCGGAGTTGGTTACTGATATTGATCTCTCGAAGGATGCATTTCCCTTTATGCACAGCCGGATGGCGACAATTGATGGCATACCTGTGCGTATTGCCCGTATCTCTTTTTCCGGAGAGCTGGCATTTGAGGTTAATGCTGAATGGGGTTATGCCCGGTATATCTGGGAAAGACTGTGGGCACTTGGACGAAGCTATGACCTGACTGCTTATGGCACAGAGACCATGCACGTATTGCGGGCTGAAAAAGGTTATATTATTATAGGGCAGGACACCGATGGAACGCAAACGCCACATGATTTAAACATGTCCTGGATTGTCTCCAAAAAGAAAGAGTTCATTGGAAAGCGCTCTTTCCAGTTACCTTACCTGAAAGCTACGGGGAGGCCACAGCTTGTTGGCTTGCTGCCGGAGGATGGCGACGAAGTCATACCGGAGGGAGCATACATTACCGCACTTAATGCCCGGCCGGATGAACATGGTAAAATTCCTCATACAGGTTTTGTGACCAGTTCTTATTATTCCCCGGCGCTTGGGCGTGCATTTGCATTGGCACTTGTAGCCGATGGCCTGAGCCGGATGGGAGAAATGGTTGACGTACCCATTGGAAAAAAACTGCTTAGTGCCACTATTTGTGATGCTGTATTCATAGACAAAGAAAATATCAGAAGGGACTAAGCAGCTAATGCGTTAACTGAAGATTTTTAACCAGGCAACTATAAATTGCTCAACGAAAACGCCACGAAAACTAAAAGCTGGCTACATAAAAGATAAATAAATCAAGGAACATCTAATTTGAAATTCAAATATGATTGCTAAAGAAAGTCCGCTGAAAGGAATGGACACAGGAACTGCTGCTGCGGTGACGATCCGGGAATTGCCGGGATTGCACACCATTGATCTTCGTGTGGCGCCCGGAACTGAGGCGCAGGCAGCAGTTGCTGAAGCGTTGGGTATAGAACTACCAGGTAAGCCAGGCCGGATTAGAGCAGTGCAGGTGCTTGGTGAAAGTGAAGCCCATGCCCTGTGCCTGGCACCAGACTGGTGGTTGATTGTTGGATACCAGGAGGCTGTAGAGAAGCTTGCGCCGTTGAAGAATGGTCATCATTTCAGCGTTGTTGATGTAAGCGGCCAGCGAACAACGATTGAACTGGAAGGGCCCAATGCCCGTGAAGTATTGGCCCATCTTTGGGAGCAGGATCTCCGGGAAAAAAGTTTTCCTGCTGGAAGTGTATCGCAGGGCCTTATGGCGAAAGCACCAGTGATTGTTTGCCATATTGCTCCATCACGTTATCGTGTGATGGTACGAAGCTCTTTTGCTTTGCACTTGTGGAAGGCGCTGGTTGATGCTGCGGAAGAGTGGAATTAAACCACCAGGCAGAAGCCGGAAACCTTTATCTCCATAGCATGAGGGCTTCGCTAACGGGGCGATTAATGAGTTACATGATTAACGGCTGACGAAAACAGACAAAATATCCGTTTATCAACGTTCTTTCGTCCACATGCCTTATAAACCTTCCACCTTCTTTTTACCCCCAAGCCCTACCAATAAGGTTAAACCGCCGCCACCATTGGGTGCATAATAAGGCGCAAGGCTAAGGTTGTCGTGTTTTTTGATGATCCTGTGCAGTTCCGGTACCAGTATGCCGGATGTAGCGCCGGCCAGGAAACCGGTAAGCACATCTGTTTTAAAATGCTTGCCAGCCTTCATGCGGTAATAGCCCACCAACGCCGGTGGTACGGAAGCACCTGCGAAAATCAGTATCCTTTTCCAGCCCTTTATCTGGTGGTAATCTGTATAAACTTTGGCGGCAAAAAAAGTAGCGGTAGTGGCAAACGATACATGCCCGCTAAAAAATGAGTTGCTCTTTCCTTCACCGGTTCTTTCTTTAATGGGTATTTCCGTCATGTAAGTTAACGGCCTCGGCCTCCTTACCGGAAATGTGCCTAAAAAGTACAGGCTATTATCTACGGTGTGAGAGGCCAGGTAAAGTGTAATAAGGTCCAGCCAGTCTTTGCGTATATTTTTATCCAGCGCCAACACTACCGGGCTTACAAGTGAAAAGTTCAGGAAAAAGTCAGACGCTTTTTGTGCACTGGCATAATTGGCCGGGTTAAAAAAGCCACCCGAACGGTCAAAGCCATTCACATCATTTTTGTTTAGCCGGGCAACTTCTTCTTCCGTCATTATAGATACCTTATCCAGGCGCCGGAAGCCAACGTTGGAAAGCAGGATGGCGGCGCCAGACGCAGGCAGCTCCCATGCCAGGTGCATTTTATATACTTTTTTCCTGGCCGTGTCTTGCTGGCCGAAAACAGAAGCTGCAAAAACAATAGCTAAAATAAGGGCGATGCTTTTCCTCATAAGTTTTGGTATTAATTGGGGCTTTTCAGTCAGCCAATATGCATTGCAAATATATCCACCCTGCTCAAAACAACAGGTATATTACGGCCTTCAAATTTTTAGTATAAAATATAACGGGTTGGACTTTTTATGGGCCCGGCAGGGTGAACTACTATTGAGCGTCCCTTGCGTCGCACTCTTGTACGCTTTATCCGCTGCTCAACAATGGCGAAGCAGGTATCAGCTATACTGTTGCCTTAGGTTACAGGCGTTACGTAATTGCCTGTATACTCGTTTGATCATAAGGGGCATGCAGGGCTATTACTACCCACCGGTAAAAGCTGCATAGCGAATCTGAAAGTACAAGAGTGCGACGCAACGGCAGCCCAATGCTTGTCCTTCTGCCGGGCCCATAAAAATGTATTTACTATCTTACGTGCCTTAACAAATTTCATTACACACACAAACGTTGAACAACACACAATCATGTCGTCTCTTACGTTTACATTAATACAAACCAACCTGCACTGGCAGGATAAAGCAGCCAACCTGGCCATGCTGCAGGAAAAAATAGGCAGCCTGCAAAGCAAAGCTGAAATAGTGGTGCTGCCGGAAATGTTTAGCACAGGCTTTAGCATGCAGCCGCAGCAAATGGCCGAAGACATGAGCGGGCCAACCGTTGCATGGATGAAAAAAATGGCGGCATCTAAAAAAATAATACTTACCGGCAGCCTAATTATACAGGAAGGCGATGCTTTTTATAACCGGCTTATATGGATGCAACCTGATGGCCGGTATGGTGTGTACGATAAGCGCCACCTGTTTGGCTTTGCCGGCGAAGATGAGCAATACAGCCCTGGTGTACAACGATTGATTGCATCTGTAAAAGGCTGGAAGATAAACCTGCAGGTTTGCTACGATTTACGCTTTCCTGTATGGGCACGGCAAACGGAAGAGCCTTACGATGTATTGCTGTATGTAGCCAACTGGCCGGAGCGCCGTAACCATGCATGGAAAACCCTGTTGCAGGCAAGGGCCATAGAAAACCAATGTTATGTAGTGGCGGTAAACCGTGTAGGTAACGATGGTAACAACATTTATCATAGCGGCGACAGTATGGTAATAGACCCGCTGGGCGAAGTGCTTTACCACAAAGCACATGAAGAAGATGTGTTTACCATTACTTTGCAAAAAGATGCACTTGCCGATACAAGGGCCAGGTTTCCATTTTTAAAAGACGCTGACCACTTTAAAATACTTCATGACTAACAGGATAGCTTACACCGCAGCCAATATTTTTAACGGTACGGATATGTTGCAGCGCCACGCTATTGTGGTTGCGGGCAGCTTTATAGAATCGGTAACGCCGCTGGTATCCCTGGATGAGACCATAGAGCTTGTTGATTTTGGAGACGCTTATATAGCGCCGGCGTTTATAGATATCCAGTTGTATGGCGCCCATGGCAGGCTGCTGTCGGTATATCCCGATGCGGAAACTGTAACCGCCATAGTGGATTATTCTACAAGCGGTGGTGCAGCTTATTGTATGCCCACTGTTGGTACCAGCACTTATGAGGTGATTTTTAAGTGCATAGATGCCATAAGGGATTATTGGAAACAGGGCGGTAAACACGTGCCTGGCCTGCATGTGGAAGGCCCCTGGATTAGTAAGGCAAAAAGGGGCGCCCATAATGAAGAATGGATTTTTTCGCCAACCGTAGCGCAGGCAAAAGAACTGCTGGACTATGGCAAAGGCGTAATTAAACTAATCACACTGGCGCCGGAAGTCTGCGGAGATGATATAGTGCAACTGGTACGCTCACATAACATATTTGTATCTGCCGGCCATAGTAATGCCACTTACCAGCAAGCAACCGCGGCGTTTGATAAAGGCATAGAAATGGCCACCCATTTATACAATGCCATGAGTGGGCTTATGCACAGAGAGCCCGGTATGGTGGGCGCTATTTTCAATCACCCTAACGTAAGGGCAAGCATAGTGCCTGATGGCCACCATGTTGACTTTGCCGCTATACGCATTGCCAAAAAAATGCTGGGCGAAAGGTTGTTTGTAATTACTGATGCCGTAACCGAAACCACAGAAGGTTTTTACCAACATAGTTTTGACAATGATAAATATGCCGCCAACGGAATACTCAGCGGCTCGGCATTAACCATGGGCAAAGCTGTAAAAAAGCTGGTGGAGCATGCGGGAATCTCCCTGCCGGAGGCACTGCGTATGTGCAGCCTTTACCCTGCCCGGGCCATTAATCTAAGCGACGAAACTGGCCTTATAAAAAAAGGTTACCGTGCAGATATGGTGGTGCTTGATAACAACCTGAATGTGGTGCAAATTGTTTAAGTAGCAAACCTTCCGGTTTTTCATGGCGTCTGCAGTTTATAGTTGTACAGGTTATATTTTAGCTTGCAGCATTTACTTAAAAAGTATTTTAATTTCAGCTTACGCTATTGCATTTTACAAATAATGTTTATACTTTTAGAATCAATTCAAACCAATCATATCTCCAAGGGAAGTTTCATTAACCGGAAATATCTTCTCATCTAAAGTTATCCTTTGTGACCTCTTTGATCTGAATTTGATTTATACCTCCGTTATCATGCCTGCGACAGGCCATGCATGCATTTTATTTTCTCACTTTTAAAATAACGGGTATGAAAATCAAAGATCTCCGCTTAGGAATTGTTGCCTTATCAGCTTTTATCAGCTTTCCGGATGCAGCTTTTACACAAGGTTCGTTCTGGAGTACGAGTGGCAACACAGGTACCAGTTCATCAGCCAATTTTGCCGGTACCCGGGATAGTACAGATTTTGTAATAAGAACAAATAAAGTAAGGCGAATTACAGTTAAAGCTAATGGTGATGTGGGCGTAGGGGTATTTAGCGTTGCCCATAAACTTGATGTTGGCGGCAACCTTAATATAAGGCCGGGCTTTGGCTTATACCTGCATAACCAAAAGTTTATCAGTATGCCGGGCGATAACAACCTTTTTATTGGCCAGCAGGCCGGCGAAAACAGTGATGGGTTTGACAATTTTTTCATCGGAACGCAAAGTGGGCGAAATGGTGGCGGTTTTCATAACACTATAATCGGCTACCAGGCAGGTTTATATAATTTCGGTGCAAACAATACCTTCTGCGGCTACCAAAGTGGCGTGGCTAATACTGCCGGTACGTACAACACTTTCTTCGGCCTTGCAACCGGATATTCTAACACCATTGGGGATGGTAACTCCCTGTTTGGGCAGAATGTGTTGGGTTCCAATATCAGCGGTTCTTGGAATTGTTCTTTTGGTTTTGAAGCCGGTAATATGGGTAATACCAGTGGAAACTGTTTTTTTGGAGTAAGAACCGGGTTTGCCAACATAACCGGCGCCAACAATACATTCATCGGTTATATGGCCGATGCCAATGGGTCTGATTACAGCAATTCTACCTGTATTGGTAACACGGCCCAGCTAACTGCCTCTAACCAGGTACGCCTTGGTAACAGCGAGGTTACATCTATAGGCGGGTATGCAGATTGGAGCAATATTTCTGACGGGCGGTTTAAAACTGGCATACAGGAAAATGTGCCTGGATTGGATTTTATTACCGGGCTAAAACCCGTAACCTACCATCTTAACGTTACCGGCATTAATAAATTCGTACAACGCAACCACGCTGTGGCTAAAGAAGGTATGCCACCTGTACAAACCGCTGCAGGCAAGCGTGCCATGGAAGAAAAAGAAAAAATTGTGTACTCTGGTTTTGTTGCACAGGAAGTGGAGTCGGCTGCACAAAAAGTTGGATTTCACTTCAGCGGGGTAGATGCACCTAAGAATGAAAATGACCTGTATGGGTTGCGCTATGCACAATTTGTTGTACCGCTTGTTAAAGCCGTTCAGGAACTTGCCAGCCAAAACGATGATATGAAAAAGCAACTTGACGCCCTTCAACGGCAGGTAAACGATCTGCTGCTGAAGACAGGTGTATCTGCTGTTGGGCAAACCAATGCCGCCAGGCTTGAACAAAACAGTCCCAACCCGTTTGGCCAGGCATGTATCATTAGCTACTTTATACCTGCGGGCACATCCAATGCCGCCATTAATATTTATGCTGCCAATGGTAAGCTGGTAAGGTCTTATGCTATTCCAAAAAATGGCAACGGCCAATTGCACATCAGGGAAAATTCATTGGCCTCCGGGTTGTATTACTATACATTGCTTGTAAATAGCAAATCAATAGACACCAGGCAAATGCTTATTACCAAATAAAGCATTATGCCGGTAAATTATTGCAAGGCCAGTCCGGCTAAATCTAGCCGGACTGGTCTTGTATTTTTATTTGGCTCATCGTAAAAATGCGTACCTGGCATCCGTAAAATTATCCGGAAAAATATGGGGCTTTCGGCTATAGCATTTCAGTGTAACTGTAGTCCCGGCTTTTCACTGCAACTCCGCCACAGGCCCATTGCACAAGCCCTTCAGCGGGGTTTCCGTTTCAATCCGGCAGCCAGTCAGGCTTCACCGCGTTACCCAGCTTATGGCTTGCGTTCGCCCCCTCATGTATTGCCCTCTGAATAATTAACCGGTTAGTTATGGATTTTTGCGATGGACCTTTATTTTTTAAACAATCTATCCGGTAAGCTAAATGTCAGCCCCGCAAAAGCATTAAAATTTCTTATCTCCGGGTAATCTCCCCTGGGTGCCCCGCAAAAAGTAACGCCCAGGTCAAGCTTCATCCAGGTTATTTTGGGGAAACCAAATTGGGTATTGAATGTAAAGTCTTTAAAAGTGAGGGTGCGGTTTGCAATCTTATCAAGGCTGAAATAGGATAACTCCCTGTCTGTATAAGTTGAGTTGATACCGGAGTACTTAACCCATGCCACCCTGTACACCAGCCCTAGCCTGAAATACCGGCTGAATATAAGATTAATGCCAGGTTGCAGGTACCACTTGCGCATGTTACTGCGGTAGGTTCTGTTATAGTCAGCCGAATCAACCATTCCATTATCGTTAATAGAAAAGTTTCCGAAACCATAGCCGCCATAGATATTGTAAGTAATAACGCTGCCCGGTATAACAGGACTGAAAAAGCCGGCGCCAAATTCTGTAAGCTTCCTTTTGTAGCGTACATCCGAGCTATCGAAAATATTGTTCAGCTTAACAGGGTAAACATCCCGTTCTGTACGGCCATAATGCGAGAAGGTGAGTGCCAGCCTGTTAATGGGTGCATAAGCAGCCTGCACATCCAGGCCATAATTCAGGTATTGGTCGCCGTTATTGTTACCGGAGTAGAGTACGGACAATTTGCTGTCGCCCGCCTGTCTGAAATACGGGTTATTGGGAACGGAAGGCGAATAAATATTGCGTGGCGTATGGCAGGATATTGCAAATACGCAAAGCACAGATAACAGACGGGATGGTTTTGGCGGATACATGCGGTCAAGAGCCTTGTAGCCGGTTAAATGCTGCCCGCAATGGTTAGCAGGAAATTAAATTGTGCAACGGAATCATTTTATGCATGGTCTTTTATAGATTAGGGTAAGAATTTGATGACAGCGATATGCAACTGTTACAAGTTTTCGCCGCAAACCAAAGACACATGCGCTACCAAAGCCTGATTGCTTATATATTTATTTGCATTACCTGCCTGCCGTTTGCTTTATTTGTACAAGCCCAGGCGCCGGTCTCATGGGCCTGTGGGGATGATAGCTTGGATTCCATTGCTAATCAATTTGTTCCCAACTACCGGCTACTGGAGCAACGCAGTAACCTGAGAATAAAGTCATACATACAAGACAAACTTGTTAATACTAACGACCGGCTTTTCGGAAGTGGCTCTCCTGGCGACAGTATTTACACTATACCTGTTGTTGTTCATGTAGTTTATTCAGCCGGCCAGGCTTATGGCACGGGCGCCAACATTTCCTACGGGCAAATACGATCCCAGTTAGAAGCGCTCAATGCTGCTTTCAGCAAGTCTTACCCGGATTATAACGGACAGTCAAGCCCCGCATATGCCCAGGATACACGCATCCGCTTTTGCCTTGCCAGGATAGCATCACAGGGAAAAAGCTGGTATGCAGGACCGGGCGGCACCGAGTACGGCGTTATGCGCTACCCAGATAACGCATTTGCTTATAACCATGATATCAGTATTGAATCCGCAAGAGAATTATTGTCGGTTACGCACCCGTCGGCTACAGATTTTCCCACAAGCAAATTTTTCAATATCTGGCTGGTGCAAACCATCGGCGGTGGCAATAACATTATGGGCTATGCACCCAAGCCGTTAATGGGTGCTTATCCGCTGGACGGTGTAGTTATACGGGCTGATATTTTTGGCGATAATACCGCTGGTGGCAGCTATCCGCTAAGTTATGGTCTTACGCAGGGCAAAGTTTTGGCGCATGAGTTAGGGCATTACCTTAACCTTTACCATATATTCCAGGGCGGGTGCGCCGGGGCTAACCGCAGCGGCTCATCCTCAGATGCCTGCGATATGTACGGCGATTATATCTGCGATATAGAACCTTCCATTACCCAAAATGTTCTTTGCAATAACGGTACCTACAATACCTGCACTACTAATTACAACACCGGCACAGTTGATTACGACATGATCAACGATTTTATGAGCTATGCGGATGATGACTGCATGAACACGTTTACGCTAAACCAGGTGCAGCGAATGTGGGCTACACTAAACCTGGACAGGCGAACCTTATGGCAGGCCTCCAACCTTGTGGAAACTGGTGTTTTTGGTAACGAGGGCTGCATACCACCTTATCTTAATGCGTTGATCAATACAGATAACAATGTTTTCTGCGCAGGTACACCTGTACGGTTTTCCAACCCTGTAGCAGGCAATACAGCAACCAAATATGAATGGTTATTCTCTGGTGGCAACCCAGCTACGGCACATAAGGATACCGCAACAGTTTTTTATAACACACCAGGAGAATACAAAGCCGTACTCATGGTAAGCGATGGTGTAAATACCCGCAGGGATTCTTTGCTGTTTTCAGTAATCACCTGCCAGCTCGATTCTTCGCTGCAGCACATGGCGCATTGGTACTTTGGCTATTTCTGTTCGCTGGATTTTAGTTCGGGCCTGCCTGTTAAAACAAATACAGCCCTTGCCAACTATACCATGCAGGGTGAGTCGACTTATCCCGGCCAGCTTCCCTCGGTCTCCGCTACTGTCAGCCTTAGCGATTCCTCTGGTAACCTATTGTTTTACAGCAATGGGGTAAGTGTATGGAACAGCAAACACCAAAAAATCAACAAATCTTCTATTTTAGGTAAAAGTGATATCAACGCAAGCACCGGTATTTGTTATGTGCCCTTTCCCGGTGATCCGGGGAAATATTTTATAGCAGGGATTTACCCCAATTTTAATGAAACTGACTGCGGGGTTCGTTTTGCTTTGATAGATTTAGCTTCCAATACGGTGCAGCAATACCGGGAGTTTAATCACTCTTCCCTGCCGCGCAGGTTTTCTGAGTTTCTTACTGTTGTACCGCATTGCAACGGAACAGATTACTGGATCATCGTCAAAGGTTTTAACCAGGATAAGAATTTCTACTCCTTTCTCGTTACCGTCAATGGAATTGATGCCGGCCAGGCGCCGGTAATTTCCGGCGGCTTTACACATCCGGGATATGGAGGCAGCGGTAACCAGTTAAAGGCCAACAAGCAGGGCAACAAATTAATGCTTGCTTCTCCCCACGGTTATGTTAATATTGAGGCTGGCGCCCTGTACGATTTTGACAGCCGTACCGGTGAAGTAAAAAATGAAAAACAAATTCCCAACGTGCCAGGGTATAACAATGTACAAAGTGGCACAGCCTTCAGCCCCAATGGCGAATATTTTTACCTTATGCGCAGCTCTAACCTTGCAACCAATGGCCCGCCATATTGGATGTTTCAATACCGGGTTAGCGATATGCAATATAATATTCTGGCCACAACCGGTTTTTACTTCTCTCATCCCTTCCAACTGGGGCCGGACAAACAGTTGTACATTGTAAACGGGTATAATTACCTGGCCAAATTATCCAATCCTGATTTGTGGGGCGGCGCCGCCTTTAACGGTGAATTTATTAGCTTTAGTGAAGGCAGTTTTTCCATGTCTGCCGGGGTTAGCCTACCCGCATTTATTGATGCAAAGAGGCCCGAGCCTACGCATCCAGAGTTTATTGTAGAGCCTGTTAACTGTCAGTCTTTTACTTTTACCGCTTTATGTTTTGATGATTATACCGCTTCCTGGGATATGGGTGATGGCTCCCCCATTCAAACCGGTCATGTTGTTAACTATACTTACAATGAAAGTGGGGTCTTCAATGTAACGTTAACGCTAAGTAAAGCAGCCTGGGCTTATGGCTCAACCACAAAAAAGGTAATTGTATTGCCGCTAACGGCCAGCATTACCGGTCTGGATACAGTCTGTATAACACAGTCTTTTACCAGCCAGTATTATGCAAACAACCTGCCCGGTGCAGATTATAAATGGAGCATTACCAACGGCGCTGTACAGGGCCTGGATAACCTATCTTATGTGGATATAGTATGGCCCGGCGGCAGAAACACCGGCCAGGTAAAAGTTACACTATCCCGCGAAAAATGCAGCATCAGTGCTACCCGAAACGTAGTCATTAATAACCGCCCGGTGATTGAATGGAATGTAAAAAACAGGGTGTGCATTACTGACGCCCCCTTTGCTTTACAGGCAACGCCTGCGGGCGGCGCTTATACCGGCAATGGCGTTCAGAACAATATGTTTTATCCCTCAACCGCAGGCAAGGGAAATCATATACTTACGTATACGTATGCAAGTGGCAGCGATTGCTTTGCGCAAATCGATAAAACCATTGAAGTAAATACCACCTGCGTTCCGCCTGTTATTGATACCAGTTTATTTCGTGGTCCCGGTATACCTTCGGCCTTTACGCCTAATAACGATGGGCTGAATGATGTATTCCGCATCCCCTACGATGCATCTTTCCAGGTAAAGCAATTATCCATTTATAACCGTTGGGGGCAAATCATTTATTCTTCCCGCAACATTTTGAAAGGCTGGGATGGTACAATTAAAGGACTGCCGGCACCGCCAGCTACCTATATTTATTCTGTAACAGGTACACGCACAGATGGTTCCCCGGTAACCTTCAAGGGCTTTGTGGTACTTATGCGGTGATGGTTTTAATACAAACTATATAGCCTTGTGGCATCGTCCCTTGCAAATATGATTTTGTTATCAAATGGTCTTTCTAAAGAACATTTAATAATCAATCCGTTCATCGTTTGGTTTTTCATGGCGGCTTTTCAGACCCGGGTAGGTAACGTTTCTGCCACCTTTGGTGCCAGAAACGAAAGCGCTGATTACCGGTTCAGCAAACATGAAACTTTTGAACGCTAAAATATTGAACAGTTACAGCCTGCTGCCCAATGCTGCATAGCGTACAAGTCGTACAAGTGAGTCTATATGTAAAAGGTTTCGGTGCAGCGGCAGTCCTAAAATTAGGCTGCAAAGAAGAATTTTGCTAAAAAAAACAAATATGAAACAGCAAACTTCAGCCACAACCGAAACCTTGGACAAAGGTAGAAGCCTGATTGATTTCAGCGGCAAAATCATCTATGTAGGAATAGATGTACATCAAAAAGATTACCAGGTTGCCAAATTATTAAATGGGATTTGCCTGGGTAATCACCGTATGGGCAGCAACAGTGAAGACCTTATTAAACACCTGAATAGCCACTATCCGGGGGCCACATTTAAGTGTGTGTATGAAAGTTCGGCCTGGGGTTTCACCCTTCAGCGTTCACTGCAGTCCGCAGGAATGGAGTGCATCGTGGTTCATGCTGCCGATGTATCCACCAGTGATAAGGAGAAGAAAAGGAAGACCGATAAGGTGGATGCCTTAAAGCTGGCCCGCAACCATGCAGCCGGTGAGCTTAAGGCCATCCATGTACCGGGGGAGGATATTCAAAAAGACCGCAACCTGATAAGATTCCGCAAGAAACTGGTAGGGGATCTAAACAGGAGCAGGAACCGGTTGAAAAGCATATTGAAATACCAGGGCATCCAACTGCCGGCTAAATATGAAAAGACCAACTGGAGCCATAATTTTCTGGAATGGGTGGAACAGGAAGCTCAAAAAGACGAACGGCTGAAAAGCACTTTAGTGCTGATGTTGGAACAAATCAGGTTGCTGCGCCAGTTGCTGTTAAAAACGGAAGGTAAATTGCGGGAACTGAAAAAAAGCCGGTACCAGCAAAATACCAGCCTGCTGTTGAGTGTTCCGGGAGTAGGCCCTACAACAGCCCTGTGGTTTTTGCTGGAAGTGGGCGATATCAACCGGTTCAAAGGATTTGACGCATTGAATGATTTAATAGGTTTCTGTCCTGATACGGACAGCAGCGGCGATAAGGAAAAAGATACCGGTATTACCACCCGGCGCCACAAACAATTGCGCAGCCTGCTGATAGAAGCTGCCTGGCAGGCCATAAGGATAGATCCGGCTTTAATGGATTGTTATCAGGCATTAACCAAAAGAATGAAAGGCAACCAGGCCATTATCCGTATTGCCCGTAAACTGCTGCGCAGGATAAGGGCTGTTTTGATAAGCGGTGTGCCTTATCAAAAAGGTGTGGTAAAGTAACGGGAACAGAAATGAGTTTTTTTAAGCCATCCGGCTTACCGATAGTAATACAAAAGGAGCCGCCATGACGGCCCCCTCTATACTATCGTATAAGCACAGGCCCTATCGCTGGCAGGTTGTCCTCCGGCAGAGCCCGCTTCCTGTTCAGGCCGGTGCACAAACTTAAAAATCTAATTTTGAAGCAAACAGTATTATTCATATCACAGAAAGGTAATATCAAACAGTTATAAGGACTGCTTTTTGTGTCCTGCAGTTGCAACATACTGCTCAAGTGAGTCTGCAGCCTTATACTTTTACTTTATGGGATTAATAAAGATTTGCAGCGGCCATGTGCCGACTGCTGATAGGAGTTTCACCACCTGTGATAAAAATCTTTTTTCCAATGACTTAAAAAAACACAACATATTAACCTTGTTTTGCAACCTTTTTCAGGATGGCAGGCAGCGTATTCCTTTACATAGGAGT
>NZ_VVIP01000064.1 GCF_009650435.1 Foetidibacter luteolus | reverse complement strand
AGCTTTTGGTTAGCGGGCAGCGGGCGTAACTTCGCTTGCTTTTGAACTGTTTGTTCTACAAGCGGAGGGATTACAGATAAAAAACTGAAGGGGCTTTCAAATTAACCCGTTGTGTTTATTGTATTGAGATACTGAACAATCATCACCCTGAAATTCCATAAGATAAGGCCGCGGAACCCCGTAAGGCTTATGGTTATTCCGCCATAATATTTTGAGTAAGCTTTCCTAACTCGATAGCCCCGATGTGAGAAGGTTTCCTGTTGTTTACGTGGATTTGAAACCCAGGAACGGATGGAGAACCCGGTCAATCTTGACCTCGAAATGAATTTTACTCAGTAACCACAACTATATTTTTCGGGTACTTTGGATAAAAGTCTAATCCTGTCCTTAGTGAAACACCGCACAATCATAGGAATACTGTGTTTCAATCCTCTTTTAAGTCTTTTATCCAAGTGCTTATACAAACCTCTTATTGTACCAGCTTTCTGCAATCAGTGTGTCGAAATCGTCTTATTATTCCCATCGCCAGGTGAATCCTCCGGCGGTCTTACAATTCCCCGCCGCCTGGTTGCCTATTGAAGTAGCGAATACGCCTGTTGACCGCTCAGCGGCGGCCATGCTGGGAAAGGTCTTAAGTTTCCTTCCATCCTTTGCATATTGGGTCACCGGCTTGCTCTTTTTTTTGATGATCGCCTGCAGCCTTCTTTTTTTAGCTTCCCTGGTCAAATCCAACAATGGGCTCCGGAAACGGTCTCTTTGAATAACCCTTTGCTGCTTTTCTTTCCTGGAAGCCATTTGCAGATTGGAGGGCCGGATATTAAAATTATCGCCGTCCTTGCAAAGAATGGCTACCGTTGGATCGCTAAGATCAAAGGGGTTTACAAAACAATGGTAAACCAACCTGGCGAGTGTAAAATTGTAACGTTTACCATCTATAACAACCCGGTTGGTAAGGAATGGACTTAAATCTCCCTTGAATTGATTGGGATGTTGAACAACGCCCGGCTTTATGATCCTTTCTTCTTTTACATAAATAGCGCCGTTCTTGTACTGCATCTGGTATTCCAATCTTCTGATTCTTCCAAAATTAGAAACCCGGTAATAGCCTTCCAGCCCCGGGATATCTGCCCATTTTTCTCCTTTGATATTTTTAAGTGAGCTGTTCTGGTAGGGGTATTGAAGTTTTGGCATGATATAAAAATAAAAAATCTGTTCACTTTGTTCAGAAGCTGTTCGAGTTAATTGCAGAATATTTGTTATGGTGCTTGCTGTTGCCATGAAAATATACAGATAAACGGATTGCGACGCAACAGGCGATGCCATGAAAATTCCCTGCTGGTACAAAAAACAAATAACTCAAACAGCTTATCATTCCTTCGTTACATTTTTGGTAACCGGATAAGACCTTGTTGTTAAATTTTTTGGGGAGTCGCACACTTGTACACCTTGTCAGCTATTGATTTGTAAGCATAATGTTCTGGGTTGAAGGGTAGGTCCATAATAGTCTTTGAGTAAGCTTTGAAAATAGGAGTAAGTATCCATCGCATCATTTTGGTCAAATAAAGCTGAAGGCTTTCAAAAGCGGTCAATCAACATATACGAAGCCGTCAAAATAAACGCACATTCCCCGGCACTTTTAGCGACTTGCCTGGCTTGATCACGATCTTCGCATCCGGTGAAATAATTAACGGCACATTTAAAATGCACTTCCCACCTCCGGCGTGGTCAATAATTACATCCCCCCACGTAATCCTGGGTGGGACACTGTGTAATAATCCCGGTTATCCATGTTATCCCAGTTTCCGGTGCCCCGGAATGTATAAACAGGCTTACGAATTATGTCATCATGTATTTTCGCCAGGAAAGCATCACTGGGTCCGGTCAACTCATTCTTGAAGCCGCTCACTGCTATCTTCGCCGCTGACGAGGTTGGCCCTGACAGGTAAATATTACCCTTGTGATCCCCATGGCAGGATATGTTGCTTTCCCGCCCAACGCCACCATAATAACTACCAAAAAGACGATAACCGCCAGGCTCAAAGCTGCATACGTATGCGTCCAAATCTCCCCCAAATTCATTCTGTACACCCTGGAAAGGCATATTGTCGGTTGACGAGGTATGGCCGGCGAGGTACACAATGCCAGTGGCAGCTATCGAACAGGATGTTCCATAATCATTACCATTACCGCCATGGTAAGTAGCCTATAAACGGCTGCCTGTCAAAAAGAGTTATAGACAAAAAGAAAACGGACAAAATCGTCCTGGTGTGGGCTCGGGAAAAGAGAGCAGGCTTAGGCATTTTTCAGGTAGTTTTTGTTGCAAATGAGACGGGGTCAATACGGCATCATTCAGCATAAAGAAATTACAGCCACACTGCCCGTTTGCAATATAAGTTTTTATCATGTTAAGGCACATTAAAAATCTTGCTGGCTATCCTTTTGCAAGTCAAGGCCTTCATCAACTCTCTTTTAAGCAGAAATTGCCTTAAGGCAATTATATGAATAAGTAGTCAACATAACAGTCTTAGCTCGTTATGATGGCAAATCAACAACATCGAAAGCGTTTCCGATCCTGCGATGCCCAACCGCATTCATTATTTATTGCGTGTGTTACTTTTGCTGAATCAAAATTATTCCTGCTACACAAACTTTTCACACAGACATCAAAGTCGTTATCAAATTAATGTTAGATGCCTTACTGATAATTTCATTATACTCCCGTTTGTGTTGCCTCGTTGTCCACCGCCAGTGGTAAGACCAGCGGTTCCTGATATTCTGTGCGCTTAACCTTTTGGCGAATGCTTTATGCCGCTCCACTACATATTGAAAAGAAAGCCATTTTATGTGGTAGCAGGTAAACCCGCCGGACTTGATAACTTCAAAGCCTTCGTTGGGTACGATATGCTCATTGTGGCAGCCGACTTCCCAGTTTATCTCCCGGATGGCGCACCTTTTAAACAGCCTTATTTTGTCTTTGTTATTGGGGTAGAACCTCCCATGTATCAATGAAATCACATTGCACATGATGGTCGTAATAATGGTTGCGTTTGTATCTCTCAAATCTTCTTCCCGCACATCTACCAGTTCATCCATGTCGCACACAATTACCCAATCCGCGTTGCTTGATTTCCAGCAGGTATTTTTAAGGTTGGCCAGCGCTTTGTCGTCATAAGTGCCATGCGTAATAAAAGGCCGCACCTCACAACCCAGTTGCCGGGCCAGGGCAACCGTATTGTCTGTGCTCTCATTATCATAAACGATAATATTACAGTCGCGGAATTTTTTCCGGTAAAAAGCTACTGTAATGGGCAGGGTGAGTTCCTCATTGTGAGCGAATGTAAAAATGTCGATTTTCATTTTCTGGTTTTTAGAATGGTTATTGGATTTGCGTGTGGGCAACGAATAATACCAACAAGAAAAAGCATTAACTGAAATGCAGTTAAAGAACTGGCAAAAGGAAACCACATTATTTGAAAGGAGCACCAGCCGTAATTTGTACTCCTTTATCATCAATGAAAACTTACAAAATGCGAGAAGATTTTTGGTTTAGTGGCATATCAGGATGTTTTGGATGTTAGGGAATAATGTTATGCTTGAAGTTAAGGAAAAATAATTTTAAGATGCATAATTTCTTAAGAAAAATTTCAAGGAAAATAGAACAATTTAAATACCAACGTCCGGTATTTCATGGCAACCCAGTTGCGTCGCAATCCTTTCATCGTCTGGTATTTCATGGCGACTTTTATGCGGGTATGAGTATTCCCTTTCCCCCAAAACAACAATGCGGCTATTCGGCAATGCCCACCCATAAATAAAAGAGGCAGTCTCCGGACTGCCTCTCTTGTAAAACCTAAAGAGCCGCTTAGCGTTAACTTTGAATAGAGGTAGTTTTTTATTTGTTGCATTCTTGCGAGAGCGGGGCCGTAAGCGTATAAAATACGGCAAATACTCCGGAATACCGGACTTCTTACCGAATCTTAGATTATAGATTTTTTTAATCGTTCACATAAAACCTTATCAAGTAGACTTACATCGTAGGGAGGATCAGTTAAAAGAGTCAGCAAATACCCTTTTTTAAAACTATCGCAGTAAAAACCTTTAGTTGTTTCCGGCACTTTATCCAAGGTTTTATGATAGGTAAGCCAGCCAATTTTGTTACCTGCTCCTATTACATTTCTTAAACTTTCTGATATCAACACAGCATAATCAGGATTCCATATTCCTATCAAAATACTCATAATCAACCTAGCCTTTTCTATTTGCAGTAGCCTTTCCCTCGCCCCTCCCTCGTATGGAACTTTGAGAACGATAGAATTATTTAGCTTCATGGCATCATACCCTCCCCCGACAATAAAAGATATACTACTTGCTTCCTCATCTTTTTGGCCTGTCCATAGATTAAAAAGAAAACCCAATTTAGAAAATCCGTTTTTATCTAACTCTCCTTGTTTTACCTTTTTCAAACAAACCCTTTCCATATATTCAATATCTAATTCGATTTCCTTTTCGAGCGCCTTTTTTCTACTCACTCCTGTTTCATACCACGTTATAAATTGCTCATCTATCTCACCTAATTTTTGAAGTGTTTCAAGCGATTTTTCAGCAATTATGGCAAGTGCTTCTGCTCTAGATTCCCAATAAGCTCCAAAAATAAAAGAGTCAATCATATATTATTTTTTAAGATTTAACTTTAGACTAATCCCTTCAACCCCATTTTCCGAAAAAAGCTTTCTTGTTGCTTCTAAGGTTTTTTCTGTTGCAAAATGCCATTCAATTGGCTTACCATTTGCAACATATACCTGCCGCCGCGCTTCATCCAGCAGGCCTTGCCTCCCTTCAAACCAATTAGCAAAGCCACCATTTTTATCTACTGCAAAATCATGCGAATATTTTGCATCTATTAGTTTGTCTTTTAATTCATTATCAAATTTGGCCTGAATGCCGTTTCGTTCTATTTGAAAAGTTCTTCCCGCCTTAATACCCGTAACATATTCCTGATATTCAATGGTTTCTTTTGACCATCCCTTAATGTTTTCTGCTATCCATTTTCCATTAATTTTTGAACCAAAAAATTTACCATACAGTTCCTTACCAGCTTTAAACACGCGTCCTAAAATCTCACCGCTCCCGGCCAAAATTGCTGCTTCTGCTAGCTGCTCTTTAGACCTTTCATCTTGAGCAGCCCTACCTTCGGGAGTTTTAGCTCGATTATCATTTAAGGCTCCCAATCCTATTGAAGAAACATATAACCTCGTCAGCCAACCCTTTGTCAACACCACATCAATTACTACAGGTATAACAATCCCATTATTAGGATCAGTATGCATTTTTACAGTAGATTCATTATCTATCACCCACTTACCATCTTTGTCTTCCTTCATTGCTGGTCGCCATTCTAAACCATCCAGATCAACTCCGTCGATTGGTCTATTACTCGCAAACTGGTATGGAGTTAGGCCAGGATACTTACTCGTCAATGGATCTACCGTTGCGAATACAGGAACACTGCCCCCCAGATATTCTCTCATCCCATATTCCTGCCACCCTAATTCTTTATCCAATTGCTTGCCATTGTAAGTATTACGTGGTGTATTTCCATACTCTCTACCATCCTGTAAAGCACCAAATGAACTGTAATCATGGGCAGATATTTCGTCCGGCAAATAATAATCAACAATAGTATTATCGGTACTGTGCTGTAGTTTTCTGTCACTTATTATAGTAAGCACATTACCTCTATTATCACTCAACTCAAAGAACTTTTTTCCCCGTCCAAAATTATAAAGATAGGCGGAACTTCCATTCGCTAGGATAACAGTCTCTGAGGCCACAGGGGTTTGCACATCTACATTTGGTTTATAGGCTCCTATCCTTTCTTTACCACCATAAAGATTTATTTCTGCCTGTGTTAAATGTCCGCTGTTGAGACTATTATCTCCACTTTTGTAAACACTTACAACATCTCCAAGAGAACTTCTTACATACCATTCAGTATAATTGTTGGTTCCGCTAACAGTTTTACTTATTCTGTGCCCAGCAGCATCATAAGTGTAATTAATGGTAGTGCCATTATCTAATAACTGACTCTCAATTTTACCATACATTGTCCATGTCGCATCATCTAAGCCCCTATCCTCATCGTGCGTTATTTGTCCTATTTCATTCCACTGATAATTATTGGCAGATTGGTTATCCACATCATCGGTGACCTTACCTGTATGATCGCTGATATAATCAAGTCTGTTGGTATTGGCATAGTAGTTATATGTTGCCGCATCCAGTTGCCGACCCTTACCCCAGCGATTAAAAGTTAAAATCTTTCCATTGGGATCGTAGCTGATCTCTTCTTTGTAATCATTTGTTGCCGTAAGCGTATTGAAATTCTCATCACTGCTCTTAAAAGCGTCCATACTCACCACCCTGTTCAACTGGTCATAGCCATACGCATACACCATAGCGCCAGCTACTGTACCACCTAACGTGCCCAGCTTAGGCACGTTCACCGCCATGCTGCTGATGTTGCCATTGTACAGCGGCCTGTGGGCAACACCCAGTTTGGCAGCCATGCCCAGCGATGGCGATGGGGCTACGATACCCTTGTAATCCCCCTCATAATAGTTCAAGGTTACATTGTAAGCATCCCTTGCCACGGCGCTGCCGGGGTAACCGTCCGTTGTATTGTAACTGCCCGAACCACTGCTGCACGGCGCCATCCTTCTGTCCACCACCACATCAAACACATCGTTTGTTTCACCGCTCTCAAAGCCTTCTTTCAGCCGCACCCTGGTACGGGCCTTGTATTCATCGGGGTCGCTGCCGCCACGGGTGGTTACATCCAGTGTTTCCGGCGCAAACCCTTCCGCACAGCCCCCGCCTTCGGTCTGTCCCGTGGGCGAGGACGGGTTGATGGCTTTCAGCCAACCCTGCAGGGTATAGACATAATCCACGCCCTGTACTGCCTGCTGGCCCAGTATCGTCCTGCCCAACGGTCCGTGCCTGTAATAATCGTACTGCGCATCCCGCTCCCAGTAAATGCTGTCGCGGCTGGTATAAACATCCGTTAGCCGGTTCTCCGCATCGTAGGCATAGCGGTGATAAAAACCATCACGGCTGCCTTTCTGATAGCTCACCATGTTCACCTTCCCGCTGATCAGGTCATAATCATATATCAGCTTCTTGAAACGATTGTTGGTGCTCATGATACCGCTCTGGTAATCCTGCAACAACGTGTCCACATTGCCATGGATATCATAGCTGTAAAAGCTGGCGCTGGCATAGTTGGCATTACTGGATAGCGCAGTATAATCATTGTACACAGCCGACCAGGAAACACGGTTACGCAGGTTTTTCTGGGCTAAAAAGGGTTCAATTACACTAAACGGCAGGTCATAGGTTGTTTTTGTAATCTGTCTCTTACTGGACGCAGCAGAGCTCATCCAGCTACTCAAATCTCCCTCGTCTTTGGCAATAGCAGTCGTCATGGCACTACCGCCGGTAACCTCCCCAACTTCTTCAATCCTGCCCAGTACGTCATATAAAGTATAACTGTATTTGCCCGGTGATTGCTGTTTAGCATTCTGACTCACGGCCAGCCTGCCCAGGCGGTCGTACCAGAACAGCGACAGGCCTGCGTCCGGCGTATGCTGCGCCACCACCTGGTTCAGACTGTTGTAGTTGTAGCGTGTCGGCAAACGGTGGTCTATCGGCTGGGACTGGTTGTTCTGTTTTTTTGTTTTTATCATGGCCGAGTTACCCCAGTCCGGCCTCACGCCACGGGGCGGCACCGTTTTAACCAGGTTGCCCGCCATATCGTAATAGTACAGCGTGTAGTGGTACTCCTTCACATCATAGCTTACCGTAAACACTTCGTCTGTTCCCGCTGCCAGGCATTTGGCGCGGTAAGCGGTTTCAAAGTCAGCCAGCAACTGTGCTATACGCTTCTTGTATATCTCAGTGGCTATGCTGACAGACTGGTCATAAGCCCGCTGGCAGGGGTCTTCATGAGAAACAATCCCGGTGGTATCATTCAGCGGGTGGTCATTGCGGCAAAGGATACTCTGGCTGCCGCTGTTGGTCGCATAAGCAGCAAGGTCACACTCCGCATTCCTGGCCGCATTGGCGTATTCCCGCCAGGTATAGCTGTACCCGGTTCGAAAGTTCATGAACCGCTCAAACAGCAGGTTGTATTGCAGTGTATCATCCCCTACGTTCACCGTATCCACCACCGGTGCACGGTCATAAGGGTCGGGGAACTTCTCCTTGAATTCCGCCACCAGCGTACTAAGGCCCGTGCAGGTAAGGCAGCGTTCCGTGTAACGGAAACCACATCGCAAAAATTCAGGCAGTGGCTGCGGTTTTAACAGGGTATAGTAGTATGGCGTGTCACAGCGCATGGTGTCGCTGTAATAGATTTCCTGGTAGTCATTAGCCCGATAAGCAACCTGGTTTTCACCAGGCGCCTCATACTGTAAGGCGGATACATCTTCAGCTTGTGCAAAGAAACTAAAATTGTTGTCGCCTGTGCCTTCTCCCAATAGGATGCTACTTGCCACCCCGGATTGAAAACCTGTGCTGTGTACTAAACCCTTTTCAGGCATTTGCGGAGAGGCCGCTTGTGCTGTCAATTCGTCCGGTTCATCTCCTGCCTCCATCATGCCGTAAACGCCATCAGAGCAATGCGGGATACCCAACTGGTTGCAATTAAGCAGGCCTTCATATAGCTCCTGGGTCAGGGTGTCAGCATACCTGGTGCGCAGGAAATTATTTAACGAATGGATGCCGACAGGAGAATATCCTGCCGCAGAAGCAGAATCTTTTATCACCTGGAACTGCTTACAGGCACAGGTATCTATCAGTGAAGTGTATTGCTTGCTAACTGTCCTGCCAAGATTGTAAGGCTTGGGAAAATTGATGCCATAGGGGTTGCAGAATGCTGTTTTACTGATGCTATTGGCCGCAAGTACATCTTCTATGATCTGCTCAAAACTCTCATCACCGTTGGGCATAGTTGTACCGGATGGCAAAGTGGAGGAGCCGTAGGGATTGGCTTCATCTGTACCCTTCCTGCAAAGCGCTTCCATGCGGCTGGTAATGTCGGCAATGATGGCTTCCTTATTGGCTTTATTGCTTAATTGGTCGCATTGCAGCAGTGTTCTTTTCCACTGGTCAATATAGGCGCCGCAACGGCTGGCGTAGTGGGCGTCAAGGGAATCCTCAAGGGCAATACCGGGCAGTGTTTCCCCTGCATAAACACCCGAAGAAGGCAGCCAGCTCCAGTTATACTGGGAAGCTATCTGGCTGTTATTGGATGGAAACCGGAGGATAAATTTCTCCCCTAACAGGCTGCCGGCATCCGCTACCGTCACCTGGCTGTTGAGGTAGGCGTTTACCATGCTGTCCCTAACCACCATGTAAAGATTTTTGAACCCATTCCACACAGCATCTTTCTGCGCAGCCGATAAGCTGGTATACACACTGTTTGGCGTAACCGGGGCTGATTGATAACAAAATTCCTCGGCATATGGGTCAAATATGTTATTGCACATGACATTACCATAGGCCATTTGCCACAGGTTAAGCCCCTTGTGCCAGGAGTTACCCAGACGGGCGCCCACTATGCTGTCCATGGTAATCTTCAGCCCGGAGCCTGGCCCGCTAAAGAAGACGTCGCTGTTTTGCGGGTTGGCATTGTAACCAGCAGTGGCCGCAGCGCTGTAAGTATTAATGTGGTTAAATCCTTCTATCCAGTTATAGCTGGCCTGCAGGTTGTCCTCGGCATATTTCAGTTTGGCGTACTCCGGGTGATGGGGCAATAAAGATTCAGTCCAGCTGAATTTAAACTGTGAACTGAAGTCACTATGAGTCATACCCGGCAGGATGGCATTGATCGTGTCACGCAGGGACATTTCATCGCGGTATTCATAAGCGTTACCCTGCCTGTCCCTCGGTTTTTTGAACCAGGGCTGCTGACCTGCGTTATAGAGGCTGGAGAAAATATTGTATTTCCGGTGCATGGCGCCTCCAAGTGTTACCAATATACCAGCCTCATTCACAAAAGTTGAACTGTCGGGGTGCTGTGCATATTGTCCGCTATAGGGCCTCATGTCCGCCAGCATGGCCTGGCGTATGGCCCGCAACCGTTGAGAAACAACATTACAGAGTTTCTCACAATGCAGGGAATCAGTAATATAGGCGCTCCTGATTACCGCTTCGGCGGGGATATTCGCTCCCATGCCCGCCAGGTACCTTGACCTGTAACTGCTGTAAGTGCCCAAGGAGTCCTGGCATGTTTCACAGGCGTCGGTAGTGTCGGTAACCCCACAACCCGTTACTGTCTGCATAACGGAAAAAACAGAATCAATGAGTTGCTGTTCCGTTTTACAAAGCCCCACCGCCAGGTATTGCTCTTTGAATGCCTGAAGTGACGATTCACTGATAGCCAGTGTTTTTCTTACCGAATAAGAGCCCTCTTTCAGGTAAACACTAAAGCTAATATGGTTATCTGTTATATGCGGGCCATTCGTAAAAGGCGCCTCGCAACTGGCATTATGGCCTGCATCAATATTATCAAAATCTTTTACCAACAGGCCGGTTTCCACAATTGTTCCCCCATCAGTGATCCCCTTTCCCCCTGATTCATCTGTTATAGAAACCTGCAGGTTGTACAGGCAGCTAAAGCATGCTGTCCCTCCGCTACATTTAGGAAGTTGAAGCTTATCTGCGTCCAGTTCATAATTAAAAGTGTAAGTCCCTCCTGCGGGAACAAGGATACTGTTAACGGATTCAATGCTGTTGTTCTTGACAATATTGGTATTCCCGTCAAGTAAATTCCGGCTAAGTGTATGACCTGACTGGTTATAATAAAGATTTTCATTCTCTATATCAAGCGGTGCCAGGGAATGATTGGGGGGTAACTCACCCGCAAGGGCAGTCGCGATAGTGCGGCCATGCATGTCAACATAGCTCACGCTCATTTGCCCGTTGGCATCCCGCACCATATTTTTAAAGTAATGGCTGGCCGTTCCCGCTTCTGTTCCGAAAAGGCCATCCAGTTCTTCCTGGGCTGCTGTGCCGTAATAATATCGGGTCTCATGCTCTCCGCCGGATTTGAAAGTTTCTCCTACCCCGCTTTGCGAAAGCACCCTGCCTGTTCCATCCGGGGTATAGCGGGTATGGGTATAAGCATACCCCTCCGCATCAGGCAAAAAGACGTTATTGCCACTATTTTTTTCCGGATTAAGCGTACTGTAGTAGAGCGCCGCGCCACGGTCCTGTTTAAGGGTAAGCATTTCGCCGGATACCAGCGGCTCCAGGTCAAAATGATTGGCTGGGTTTTCATTTTCCGCCTGCTGGTTAAAAAGGTTGAAATTAGGGTTGTACTTTATCACCAGGTCACTGCCGGGCGCAGGCAGGATTTGCACCGCCGGACGCCCCTGGCCATCATACATCGTTTCGGCCGTTACGGTTTGATGTGTACTATTGTCTTTGGTAACGGTCTGGCGCCCACGCAAAGAACCGTCGTAGTATTGCATCACGGTCTTGCGTTTGCCTTCTTCGGCAAAAGAAGTGGTTACCTGCCAGTTGAGGTTATTGTTGTGCCCGCTATAATGAACGCTTTGCACATCGCTCCAGGCCCCGTCTGTTCTGCTGCCCGTGGCGTTTATGCTCACAGCCCGTACACGGTAATATAGATAGCCATCGCCATCATAGTAGAGCGGAAGGCTGTAGTTGTTCACATTACCGGGCAGATCAATACGGGTGGCATTGTTCTGAAAGCGGTTGGATGCATTATAATAGGCATTAAAATCATCCTCCACCCATGTCCACTCCAGTTGTGTAAAATTATTACCCGGAAAGCTGGCCCAGCTCCAGCTTACATCAAGGGCATCCGCAGGATCGCCGTTGAAAGATGCAGTCAGAAAGGAAGGTTTAATGCTGTGGTTGAATGTATAATAGCGCCTTGCGAGTATATTGTTTTCAAGCTGCAGCACCTTGCCTATATTCAACGATCCAAAATTTCCGCTGATTGCCTTAATTTTCACTTTAACATAAGCCCACCCGTCCAATTTTACATAATCCACTGCCTGGTAACCTGATCCAGCCTCCTTATTGTAACTCACCGTTAACGTTCTGCTGATATAAGTAGTTGCACCTGAATTACTGCCATAAGTAATATCCACGTTCACTGTTATTGACCCGTTAGTGGCAATATATTCCGGCGCCTCCTCCCTCAATTTCAGCATGATGACATTCTGGATAGTTACGCTGCTTTCACCATTGGGCTGGTACTGGCAGATAATCTCCGCCTCATCCTCAAAAGCATTACTCTCAATGATACCTCCCGGGAGGGTAACCTGTGATATTCCCCTCAACGGTATGCCATTCTGAGTGAAAGGAATGCCTTCGTCCCCGCCTGCATAGGAAACCATGCCACGCAACAGGAGCAGTAACAACAAGGCTGCCCGGCAAGCCGCCCGGGAGAAAGGATGAAAAAGCGATTCGTTTACCAGCATATCAACAGGTTTAGATAGTATTTTAATACCGGGATAGTTCTCCGGATTATTTTGAGTTGCATGTCTATATAAGCTTAACGGTCCTTATCCCAGGATGGTCCGGCCCCATTCTTCTGCCCGGTACTGCCGGTCGCTGGAATCGGTGAACAATGCAGCGGGATGCTGGATTTTTGCTGCGCAAAGCATTAACGTACAAGAGTGCGACGCAACGGCAGCTCAATAGCGTCCATGTCGCCGGGTACCACATCTTTCTCTTTCTTTTACACCTAACAGCCCGTCTACTGTCCTAAAAATTCTGCGTCAAGGCATAACCTGTATAGTCTTTCACAGGCTCATACTGCCCACCCGCCGTCCGCCCCACACATTGGTTAATTTGCAGGGGCAAACCCGCCACGTCATCGCCATTTTTAATTTCTAAAAAATCATAAGTTGTCGAATAAGTTTTTACCAGGTAAAACTTACCCCCTTCCAGCGCAGCGAGTTTACCGGCATATTCCGGCTGGGTGAGCAGGGCCTGGTAGGTGGATGGTTCAAGAGGTATCAGCTTTCTTTGAAGCTGTACAATTTTAACCGGCACACTGGCGGAAGTATGATAGGTCATTTCAATCGTTTCCCGCGGCAGGCCGGTACCGGTAATCATTTCCTTTGCATCAAGCGTGATAGTTTCCTGTGCGTGGCTACCGGCATCGCTACCGGATTTAGCGGTGTATTTGCCCGCCATTTTAATTAGCGAAGAATCTTGTAGTTGCCAGCCGGCCCTGGCGGCCATTTGCTGCTGCCAGCCTGTTTTATTGGGGTACAACATCATGCGCTGGCCGGCATCCGCTATCAAAAGCATGAGGGAATCGTTGGCCACCTGCACCATGCCATCCATACGCACATAGCTGCCGGTTTTTAACAGGCAGAATTCAGCATGGGAGGTAGCACTGTCCTGTGGCGAATCAATGATATCCGACTGGCGGCTGATAACCATCTTTACAGACAAGGGGGCCTGCTGATACCCGCTAGACAGTTGGACGAATTTTCTAATCAGTTGAAGACTATCCTGGGCATGAATATGGCCAGCAGTGTTGATTAAAACGATAAACAGAAAAAACTTCAGGATATTGGAGAACATGATTAAAGGTTTAGTTATGGCTGGAATGTTGTGATGACCGTTTGCTTGGCGCTCCTGGTTTCGTTGATGGTCTTGATGCCTTCCCTAGTCTCGGCTTTTGTCCGTATCAGTGTGCCTTCCGCATCATACTCATAGAAGGTTGCGTAGTTGTTGGCATCCAGCTCCGCGACAAGACGCAGCGTGACGGGATCATACACATAGCTTTTCATATTGGCATTGAAGGGGTGGAGGCGGATATCATCGAAGTAGATGTTTTTTCCACTTGTATTAACCAGATTTATTGGCACACTGGTTGCACCCGACGATATGGTGAATTCTCCCTCAACTTTTTGCCAGCCATCTATCACTGCTCCGGCAGGAGAAAAAACATTCCCATTTATTACAACACTAATATTATGGCCAGCATCATCATAAGTTGATGGAGGACATGGGGTATTGGCGCTGTTGCAAGCCGCCCTTACCCATGCACTAAATAACATTTTTGTATTGGGCGGGATATTGAAAGAAGGGTTAAGCATGGCAGTGTTTCCCGGTATAGGCTTGGTGTAGATACATGCCACCTGTTTATTCAAGCTTTTGTAAATCTCAGAAGCAGTATTTATCGAAAAGTTGAATCGTGAATAGCCGTGAAAACTGGTTGGGAATGTAGTTGAGGTCTCATGCCGGTTGTCGCCGGCAGTAAACCTGACTTCATATAATCCCGCACATAAGAATATCGTGTCAAGCCTGTTTTCGTTCACATTTTCAGGCCCTTCCAGGTATATTGGCAGACTACTACCTGGAATTGATATTTGAAGGCGGCTGCTTTTGTTTGAGGTTACATTTGTTTGAATATATTGTTGAATAACATAATTACCACTTTGCCCAATTTGTATATAATGCAGTGTTGTAGCTTCAACAGTATGTGTTACCAAATATGACGTACCGGTGCCTGGATTCGTCATCACAATTATCGTATCATCTACTGCAGAATAGATTTCACCATACTGTTGACCTTGTGAAGGCTTATAATATAAATATACAGGTTTATTAACCTTGGGGTTGTAGACTTCAGCCGTCAAATTTATGCCTGTTTCATATAAGCTTCCTATTGTATCCAGTGAAAATTGCAAGGAGTAATTATTCTCGTTAAATTGACTGACAGGTATGCCGGGACTTGCAGTGTTTGAATTGACTTTTAAAACATATTTCCCGCTGTGTGCAGTAAAGCCTTCGTCCAATGCTTTTATGATTGTGGTATTATTCAGCGAACTCAAATCAAAGTGCTTGTTTTGAGTACAACGGTTAGCGAAAGAAGTGTAAAAACTATTGTCATACTGGCTATCCTCAAATCCTTCGTATGCCGCTTCATGGTACTTCGCATTATTAGTGATTTGCAAAGGCAGGCTGTTGCTATAGCCATATTGTGCAGCCGTATAAATGTTGAGTGCATTCCTGGTTTCAAGCTCAAGCCCCCTGGAATTAAACCTGGTGGCTTCACTGTTCCAAACCCATTTGTTGCTGGCAAGATCAGGCATTACTTTATGGGAAACATTAAAGTCCCAGTATAATGAAAAGTCTTTCAGGAAGCCGTTGCGCGGCAGGTCTGTTTGGGCAAGCGTTGCAGCAGGCATGACCGGTTGGGTTTCTTTGCGGTCATTGTAAAACACCATATTTCTGTAGGCGCGGTAATTGCCCAGCAGGCCTTTACGATAAGGGTTGATCTTTTTTTCAAGGTAACCTCCACAACTGTCAAATTCAACATAGTCGCACCCTATCAGCCTTTCTGTCAAAGTCCTGATAGCATCTTTGCTTATCTGCCATTTTTCTTTATACTCCACTGCGGAGGCATTGATTACATCGCTTGCTGAGCCAATCCTTAGTTTTCGCGGGTTGCCGGAGATGGGATCCACCATGGAAGTAACAGATGCAATATTAGCCCCCAGCATATTGCGCTTGCCGCTACGTATAATTCTGAAGCTAACGCCCGGTTTGGTATAAGGCCGGCCGGCGGTATCCAGGAACTTAAAATAAGGTGTGGTGGCAAGCGATGTGCTGTTCCTGGAAGTATCGAATGCCCAAATTATGTTTTGTGAAGCGGAAGCCAGCGTGACGTAACAATCTGCGCCGGTACCACCTTCTGACAGGATGAGCAACTCATCGCCGCTCTCAAAAATACTATGGTCAAACCCACTATTCTGGATACTGCCATCCAGGAAATTCACCCCCGTATAAACCGCATTAATATTCCGGTAAGCGGGCCCCATACCACTGTATGCCCAGTAGGCCGGATAGGAAGTGGTATACACGAATTTGTCAAACTCGTTATTGGTGCGGTTGACGAGTACAGCACCGGTCTCCGCATCATAAGCCAGGTTTTTTGTGGATACCATACTACCTTTATCTATTACCACCACACTGTCCAGTATGCTGTGGTAGTTGACAACTTTTGTTGTGGTAACCGCCCTGTAAATGTCTTCGCTGGTACCAGACACATACCAGGGAAAAGGGATCCAGATGGGAAAGAATACCGGGAAAAGGTCCACCTGCAACTGTGCTTCGCCGCTTTCACTGCGAACGGTAAATTCCCTTGTATCCGTCATCAGCTCTACATCCACACCCATCAGCCCCTTATTCACTTTTCCGTCATCCAGGCCGTTGATAAAATCAAACTCTTCCGCGCCATCGCGGCCGGTGTTTCGGTAAAAGTTTTCCGTATAGTTGATGCGTGTGCCGTCATCATTTTCGGCATAGGAAGATTGTGATTTAAGCTTACCATGCATATCGTTGGTCTCCACTAAAAAGCCCTGTGACAAGGCCCTGCTATCAAAAGCATACTTGAAGAAAAAAGCCATGGTGCTGGAAGCGTGGGATTCCTTGTCGGAAGCCGGATCCAGGGACGTGTGGTCATAATACACGGGAAAATCCTTTGCGGTATAGTACTCGCTTACCTGCCTGCCAATACCTGATTTGGAGGTCCGCTGGCTGACACTGGTAAACTCATCGGTACTCTTGATGGAGCGGACGGTCACCTTGCTGTATCCTACCACCGGCGCCGGGAAAAACGCGTCCAGTACGGGCATTTCCACCGCACCGTAAGAGGCAGGCCCGAGGGGCAGCTTGTCCTTTACTTCCACAATTGTCTGGAAGGGGTTTTCTTCACCACCAATAGCCGGCTCCCAGGAAGCCACGCCGCTGCTGATGGTCCGCTCCTCCCCGTTGAATATTTCCGTTGTCGTGTATTCATATTTTTGTCCGTAAACGGAATTATACTGTCCTGTCATTTTCTTCCAGTTGTCCTTTAGCCGTATCGCTTTTACCCGGCTTCCGCCGCCGTATTTAAAACCGTCGGGGTCGTTTAAGCGGACAAAGGATCTTGACAGGTCAACCCGTTGGGCCCTGCCCTTGTCGCGAAGCACTTTGATCGGATTTTTAAGTGCGTCACCAATGGATGCAAGCATCGCCGTCAACATGGTACCTATCTGCTCGAGCCCAGACTCTTCAGAGACATCATGTCCTTCAAATGCCTGGCCGGGCAACTGTTCTTTCAGGTATTCGAGTGCCGTGAGGTTAAGCGGGTTAAAGCCATCCACTGTTTTGAGCCTCACCCATATCACTTTGCTATCCGAAGTGACCCCGAAATCTGTTCCCAAAACATTGCCGCTCAGATGGGCATAACAGGTCAGGTACTCATAGCCCTTTTCCATCCTGACGCGATATTTAAACACCAGTTGCGTAAGACCTTCCAGGTACTTTTGAAACATATTCTGGCTGGTACAGGCCTGCGGGACATCAATAAATACATAGTTGTTATTGATCTCCCCTCCGTTAATGGCGTAACTGTCATACATCCGGTCGCTATACCCCTGTGACAGAATATTGGTTTTGGAAAATCCCCGCACTTTCATCATCGCTGCCGCCCTGCGGTTCTGAACATACGCGTAATCATCGCATTCATATTCCACATCTATCTCACCACCCGACGGCAATAGTATTTTGCTCAAAGCCCAGGAAGATGCATAAGCGTCAATATCCTGTTTTGTAATGCCTGTGGCCTCGTTCGGTTGCAGGCTGTATGGGTAGTCCTTGTTTTTAATAGCGGAAGGATTACTGACGGGGTCTTTGTAATTTCCCCAGCGGTCAGATCCCCCGGTAATATAGCCGGGATTGCTGTTGCTGTAGGCGAACACGTATTGATTTGCGGAACTGCGGTTCTGGCCGTTAAATGTGAACCGGATCTTTTCGAGGGTAAGTTTGCCCTGCGCACCATTAGGGTTGTCGGGCGTGCCTTTACACAGATTATAACTATAGTCGAAGCGAACCGTCTTTATAGGCCGTGCATCCTGGTGCCCATGCGCATAGTAGTCCGCCCGGGTGAACAGATCAATCTGCTTCAGGCATTTCATAGATGCATCGCCGGATGAAAGTCCCCCTGAGGGCCCTGATGCACCCTTGCCGTCGAAGCGGTCCTGCAGCGTAAAGACTGCTATCATGGTTTTGGATTCAATGGATTGCAGGTACCAGGATTCCCGCTCGCCATAAGAAACGATACCCTTGTCATCTTTGGTTTCGCTCCTATTGCCGGGATTGAAGTTGGCGTCTTTGTCTGGACCGAGCGGTGTGCGCCAGCGGTGGTTCTCAAATTGTGTATAGCTGAACTTAACCGCGTTACCCAGGTCATCGTCTGTTATGCCATCACCTCTTACATCCACATAATCAGGCGAGAGCAGGCCCGTCAGCAGGAAAGAATGCGCATAAGCCGGAGTTTTGGTGATCTGGATATAGCCGTCTTTATACCTGTCCTCCAGCAAACCGGAACTGGTAGTCATCCATGACTCATCAATAGTTACTTTGTCCGCATCTGCTGCCGTCTCGGCATTGGAAGAGCTGGTATTGTTGATAGAGAAAGTATAATCTGCTTGCTTTATGTTATAAACAGGTATTCCATAAATGTACCGCTGGCCGTCTGCCTCAGTGACATTGATCTGGGAGATATGGTGGCTTTTACGGTAACCACTTACCCTGGGCGATGGCCATACGAGTTGCTGTCCTGCCTGTGGATTATTTAAGGTCTTAATTGAATTAATGCTCGTATCAAGACCAGCACGGCTTGCTTCAGCAGCGGTAAGAAAACTCACCACCTGGGTGCGTTTTTGCCGGGGTGCCAGCGTACCTGCGGCTACGGGCAAGCTGGTCCCCTCTTTATAACCAGCGCGGTTAAAGGCTTCCAGGTAGGGTTCAATAGTGGGAGAACCATCGGAACCGCCTAATTTAAAACGTACCAGTTTAGTACCCCCGATTTTGTCGTACAGCGTCTTATCCAGTACGGTGGATTCACCGGGGTTACGGAAATAGACATTTTCAAAACTCCCGGAGACCCCGCGAAATGACATGGCATGTTTCAACTTGTTGCCGTTGCCCCATTCTCCAATAGACGAAGGGGTTTTAACCGTGTTGAAATTGCCACCATAATGCCCAATGGGCCCGATATCAAAACCCAAAGAAAAGCTCTTGTCCCTGGTCTGTGTGAAATTGTCCCGCACATAACCCAAATCATTGCGGAATGCCCGGATACTTCCACCAGTACCTTCGCCCTGGATAGCGAACACATCATAGGCATACTGCGGTGCGGAAATGATCGGTGTATTACCGGTTACCTCACGGTCATTCAACCTGGTAAAATCCATAACCGCTGAGGGGTTATTTACCGCGTTTTCATAATACATGTAGCCCACCATGGGTTTAAGCTGCAGCGTATCGGTAGCTTCAATTTCTGATTTCTGCGCATACACTTCCACTTCAAAATTGGGGTGCGCCCCGAAAAGACCGGAACCCAGCTGAAAATGCCCTGAACCGGCAGAGTTGGTTACAGGCATGCGGATGACAGGTGTATAGGATGGCTTAGCGAAGCTGATGGAAGAAGAAAAAATGTTCTGACCAACACTACTGTTTTGTTGGTATTTTTTATCTCCGTAGTGTTCTTTACCCGGAGCCCGTTGCCTGCTGAAACTCATTTGTTCGCTCAGTTGAAGGTCCTTGATTCCTGTCCTTGAATTATAACTGGTACCCAGCGAAAATCCGGCCGTGGAACCACGCTCCTGCTTAAAGCCGGTATAACTGAAAGAGGCCAGTGGAGAGAGGGTTGCCCCATTACGCGAACTGGCATTCAGGCCAACTGAAAATCCAAGTTTTAGTGTGTCTGTTTTACCGGATTTGATATTCCGCACATTATTGGCAAGGCCGAAATTTACCCCGCCCTTGATACCCAGCTCAAGTGCGGGGCCAAGGTAGTTATTGAAAGACATCCCCAGGTTCAATCCTATAGGTATGTTCAAAACGTCCTTAATGCCGATAAGCTCAAAATCAGTCCCAAACCTCACGCCCCAGGTCTTGTTGGGCTTCATTGTCTGTATTTCAGTCATGGTATCCTGCCCGTTAAAATCATCCGGTATGCCACGCATGTTTCGGGTGACAGAACCAGGATTGATGTTCCAGCCCAAACCCACCCAACTGGCCTCGTCTTCCATGCCCGGGTTACCGTTGTAATAGATATTTACAGGGTAACCACCCACATCCAGCAGCGGTATATTATAACTGAAATCACCCGTAAACAGGTTGACCATATTGTCCACGCCAACCGGTTTGAAGGACGCCATCTCCGGCTGGCTCGGGCCGCCGATAAACTTTTTGCTTTGGGGGATGAACCTTGCGGGTTGTTGCGGCTTTTTGTTTTCCTGTGGCTTGGGAGACAGTGCTTTCGGCCTGGCCAGGGAGGCCGGAATACCGGCGGCACCTGTTTGTTGTGAACTGCCCCTGCCTGCATATCCGCCACCACCGGCGTAACCGGTTAAAGCGGTGGAGAGGTAGAACAGTGTCAGGAACAGCCATGCTGCGGTCTTTCGGTACCTGGAACAAATAAGTTGTATCATAGTCTATTGTCTGCTTGGATATGGAATCAAATTATTTTACACTAAAGGACGCCTGGTAAATCTTGCCTGCTTTATCCTTCATCTCGACGGTATATAGCTGCCCCTTGCTGAAATCGCTTCCCGCTTTAAAACCCAGGAAATTATCCCCGTACAGTATCTTTTGCGGTTGCGACCGGATAACCTTACCAGAGGCGTCCTTAAACCGCACTTCGGCCATATATTCACTGTCAAATGAGTAGAACCGGATGTTGATGGTCCCGGTTTCCACCAGGTAGTCACCCGCAGGCTCACCCGGCCGTTTCAAAGCCATATAGCTGATAATCTTTGGCGAAGGCGTTGGTGCATTTGGCTGTTGCACGGTGAATGTCCATATATCGCTGAAGGCGATGGCGTTGCCGTTATTGCGCCCGGTAATCCTCCAGGCGTATACTTTACCGGTGTCCAGTTGCTTGCTGGATGCGGGGTAATTCAGCAGGAGTTCCCTCAGCCTTCCCGCCCCGAATACCGGCACATTGACCTGTACCGCCTCGCTGCTGCTCTGGCCCGGTAATACCTCGACCAATGTGAGGTCGTAACTCAGGTCACCGAAGAGGTTAGGCGGTGTCGGCGGCAACCAGCTGAACTGTGGCCAGGCCGTCTGAAGCACCGCTTCATGGGCAGGCGTGCTCAGCAAGGGCGGGCTGAGCGGTTCCACGTTCACACTGATGCAGTTTTCCGCAAGAACGGCATGATGCGAACCGGTCAGGGAATAACAAGCCAGGTAATTACCTGCCGGCAGCATGCCGTTCGGGTCACGGTCATTGTTGAATGCCGGGGAGAAGTAACTGTATTGTATCGGTGATACATCCGCCACCTGCAACTGGGCGGCACCTTTGCGGAGCGTGATTGTACGGGAGATACCGGTCAGCAGCACCTGGTTGGTCTGTACATCCTGCAGGTTCAGGGTAACGGTAACGAGCTGTTCCCCTTCGATAGCTGATACCAGCAGCATATTCCATAGCTGGTTTTTCATCAGCACACCGGCCGGTGGCACCTGTAGTGTCATTGTAACCTGGCCCTGGCAGAAGACCGAAAAACAAAGCATACAGATAGTCAGGCGAATCCTGTTTTTCATCAGCATTGGATTTTAGAATGTTTTGAAATAAGTAAACCGGCCGATATTGTTATGCTCCAACCTCCTGTCCGGCCCCGGGATAAATCCCTTGTCAAATAAAAACCTGAACTCACCCAGGAGGGGGACTTTGATGGCTGCGTTGCCTGAATACCCTACCTGCCTCAGGTCATAAGCGGTCTGCAGGTTATATTTAAGGCCGCCGCCCACACTCAGCCATTTATTGCAGGTATACTGCGCGTTACCGTCCGTCGTATATAACCGGTACCAGGTATTGGATGCCCTGGAAAGATTGAACTGCAGGGTAAGCTTTGGCAGGAACAGAGACTGGTTGATGAGTAAATTTTTTGTGTTGAAATAAACAAACCCACTGTCCTTCGAACTGTTGTAGAACTGCGTATAGATCAGCGATGTACTGAGCGTATTATCCTTTAACCTGTAATAATGGCCCAGGCTTGCGGTCAGGTTATAGAACATATTCTGGAGATACCTGTCTTCCGACAGCCTTGTTAACTGGGAACTGGGAAAATAACCCAGGGATATTACCGGCCACTTGTTTTTCCGGTAGGTAGCCTGGATACTCTTGAAGACGGTTGTGCTCTTAAACCCTGCGGGTATGTAGGGATTGGTAAAATCATTTTCATTAGCGGAAGCAACGATTTCCACTGTCCTTTTGAACAGGCGCTGACTTACCCTGATGTTCCAGATGCGCTGGGCAGCGCCATTGGTAAAAATGCTGAAAGACTGGAAATTAGTGCCCAGGCGTTTATAATACCCATTGATTTGCGTTTGCGTGGAAGGTATATAAGAAGCCAGCTTTAGCGAATAGGCTTCGTTGGAATGATCCTTAAAGCTCAGGGCGGAAGCCAGTAGCCCTGTTGATTTGTCGCCGGCCTGATAGACGGGCATAGAAGATTTAGCCAGCTCCACGGTCAGCAGGTGATGGACCCCCAGCCGGTAATTACCTTCAATGGTAAATCCCATCAGGTAAGGAGACAATTGGCCGGGTCGCACCGTATCGGAAAAACTGCTATATAGCTGTCTTCGTCCTGCATAGTAGGACAGGATGATGTTGTTACCATCCTTCATGCCCCGACCCACCCTCACAATACCAGCATATTGCCTGGGGCCTGGCTGGTCCTGCACCACGAAGTCCCTGAAACGGTATTCCAAGGTCCCCGCCGCAAATGCGACGTACCAGGAAGGATTGTATTCTACCTGCAGGCCGGTAAGCATAATGTTTTTCAGGGATAGCTCAGAATAGTTAACCACATTGGTGCCCAGCCCTACAGAGCGTACCGCCATCAGGGATTTATATCCTTTTGGCATGGCTGAATCAGGAATACCATACTCCTGCATCCTGGCTTTAAGCTCCTGCACGTTGCTGATGGCGTCAATTTTCCTGGCACCGGCTCCGGATCTGCCCGTCAGGGCACGCAGCCGGCTATAGGTGGCTTCAAGGGTCTTGACCTCTTGCTTCAGCGAGTCGTACCGCCCCTTTTTAGCGCGGAGGTCATCCCGGAGGGAATCTGCCCAGGCCTTGTAAGCTGCAAGGGTATCCAGGTATTTTCGGACGCCTTTTGCGCTATCAGAACCGCCGGGTAACCTGGACATGGCTTTGGCTTTTAACGAGTCTGTCCTGCCGTGGAGGTTTCCCAGCTTCGACAGGGCAGAATCCCGCGACATTCCAGCCACCTGCCCCTTTTGTAACCCGCTGCCGGTTAGTGATACTGGCAGAAAGGAGGGCTTCCCTGGCAGGGTTAGGATTGAATCAGGGTAAATGGCTAATGAATCAACCTTCTGTCCCAACATAGCGGCATAACGCTTAGCCAGGTATTCCCGCTCTCTTATCTCCACCTGCCGTTGGAGGTAACCTGGTCCTTCCAGTTCACTGCGCAAGCCTGACAACTGCTGGTACTTAATATCCAGTAGCCTGCGGATGGAGTCCATTTTAATTGCAGGAATTCCCTGCAACGTTATTTTTTCTTTCAGCCTGTCGCGGACGGTTTGCTGAAACTGGTAACTATTGAAAAGGAGGTTGACATTATTAAAGCTTTTGAGCAGCCGGGCGTTGCCAAACCTGGTCGTGAAAAAAAGCCGCATAGGATAATGATCCTTTACAGTAATGTCCAGATAGGCCTGCACCGTGTGTTGGTAAACATCCTGCTGGGCGTATGGCGTATCAAGATTGGAATAGTAGTTCACATCATAGAGCACATTGCCATGAATTTTCAGTGCTGATTTTTTTGCAGGAGGAACCGGCGCTGCCTGCCACTTCATTTTTATGGGCTGCCTGCCAGCCGTAGCTGTATGCGAACCGCGGTCTGTTATAAAAATGATCATATGCTGTGTTTTTGTGCTGTCGAGGCAATATTCAACTACCTTCCTGCCTGGCCGGGAACTTTGTCCCGGCCGCTGTTGTCCTTTCCCTATCACCGTAACCAACAGGAGCCAGCACAGGCAGGATAGTAGCCTTTTCATCTAGTTTTCTTTTAGGATGAGTGCATTGAGATAACTGAACTGTCCATAGCTGCCGGTATTGCTGTTACTGTACACACCGATATATATCTTACCGGTGGCGTCAGGCACCAATGCTGTAGGAAGCGTGGGGGATACCGCATACTGGCCGGTATTGCCATATGCGTTTTGCAGGTGCACCTGGTTGCTGCCGCCCACTTTCACGTTGAATGTGGAATATTTAGGCGAAGTGGTCGTCACGTCCCTGGAGCCCAGCATGAACAGGCTGTAGGTCTTCGATGTATCCAGCCCTGTTATTACAAGGTTATAAGTGCTGCTGAACACCTTGTTAGCATTGTACCAGTAATTCTTCAGTGCCAGGTCAGGCACGGCCCCGCTGTTGTTACCGGTCTGTGTGCCCTGTCCGTCAAATGCGTTGGTGCCACCGAATGGATTCCAGTAATTAGTGCCTGTGCCGCCGGAGTTAATACCCCAGGTTGTTACAGGATCGGTAAAGCTGTATACGGCAGAATTGGTCAGGCCGTAAGCATTCAGCCAGCCTGGCAGGGAGTCTTGTTTAGCTGCAGAGAAAAACACCCGCATGGTTTTCTTTCCACCGTTATCCGGGAAGACATACACTTTGGCTGTTACCCCCGTTTCTCCGTTATCTGTCGTTATGGCTGTCAAACGGAAAGAATAAATACCGTTGGTGAGGTGATTGATAATTGTTGTAGGTGCAGTATCACTTACGATGGTAGGGTTGCTGGGCCCGGAAACCTTTGTCCATTTAAAACTGGCAATGTCTGTATTGTTCAGAACGACATTCGCCGACAATTCTATGGAAGAATCACTTGGGCTCAGAGTTATGGCTGTATCACGAACGGTTAAAATAGGAAGATTACGGTTTTCATACTTTATGGTATCAATATCAATTACACTGATATGTGCAAAGGAACTGCCGCTTGCCGGCCTGATGTTAATATCAACGGAATCCCGGTCGGCGATATATTCAAACAGGATAGCCTGGTCATAGTCCGCCGTGGCATTAGTACTATACTTTGTTTGCGCAGTTTCACCCTGGCTCCAATCATGCTCTGCGATCTTTGCCTGCAGTATCCTGGGGGTACTGGCATCATCCAGCCTTGCTCCCCACAGCTTTATTTTGTAGGCTTTGGAGCGAACCATACCGGTTATTCTTATACTTGCAGGGTTTGAATAGGTTGAGCTATGGGTAAACATGTTATCGGATACAGCTTCAGCGGGATAATCAAGTACGTTGGAGCTAAAGCCATTATAGTTGATAGCCTTGGTAGTACCACTGTTGAATGTACCCAGGGGATTACCAATCAATTTAATGGTAAGCCCACTGGCGGTACCGGCTGTAGTCACCAGGTTTTCCAGCTTGGCGCCGTTGGTAAAGCCTGCGCTGCCACCGGAACCATACCAGTTGTTCCAGTGTTTTGCTTCAAAATCCGGTGATGGAGAGGGGCTGCCATCAGCGGTTGTCCCATTTAGGGTGTTGACTCCATCACCACCCAGATCAACCAGCACCCTGGAGGCGGAGATATTGATGATGGCTGAGTCAAGGGTAAGCACATTGGACCAGGAAGAAGATTCCCCGCTTTGGTAATTTGCTTTTATCCTAAAGTAACGTTTTCGCGTATCAGGCCGGGTGAACGATTTTTTCATGACCGAAGGATCGGTAATCACATCGAATATCGACCAGTCGGAGCCGTTGAGCGAAGACTCCAACGTATAGGAATATACACCAGTATTCTCCTGGAAATAGGCGAGCCATCTTTGGGTAACTTCATTAACCAGAAGTGAGGTTCCCGCACCTGTCAGGTGTATATTGTCCCAGATAACATAAGGTGCAAGGATCCTTGCAATGGAACCCGGCTCAAGGAGTATATTAAATCCTTCAATATAGCGGTCAGGCCACAACTTACGGACGGAATCAGCCAGCGCCCGGGACTTAACCTGTTGCAGGCTGTCAAAATCATTGCGGGGCTGGGTGGTTTCAATAAAGAGCACCACATCGTTGGCCTTACAGATGCTGTCTATCTCCCGGTAATTACGAATGGTGGTATCCAGCTTAACCCCGGTCATTACATCGTTGCCGGGCAAGCACATGATGATAAAATCCGGGTTGTAGCTTAGCGCTTTTGTGATATTATGGGCGGGATCACCATTTCTTTCGACGGTATGAACATCAAAGCTTGTATATCCGGCCACCGCAAGGTTTGTCCAGGAATGACCTGTGGTATTTTGGGACAGCCAGGCATCTATCTTATCCGTTAAGCGCTCCGGGAAAGACATCCTGAACCCGGCGAGGGTTGAAGCGCCGATACCTACGATCTTCGGGGTATCCGTCAACGTCTTGTTGTTGACCCCCCATTTCAGTGTAAAACGATAACCTGCCGCGCTTTTTGTAACAAGTTTCAGGTTTTTGACATTGCTGTAAAACCCGAAGTTCTTATTGGTGATCAGGTTAAGATCCGCTGATTCTACATAGACCCTTTCCCCATAACGGAGGCCCGGATAAAAGGATATTCTGCCACTAAGGGTATCGTACAGGATACCTTCTGTGGAATCCCTGTATTGAAATTCGCCATTGCGCCAAACCTTGATCTGCTTATTGGCAAAGGCACTGTTGGTGTAGGCTGCATCCCCAGCCTTCGGAAAATTTGCCGTGACCCCGACCCGGAACTGAACAGCCTTGCCGCGGGTAACAGCATCCACCTGCCGGAACTGCGTAACGCCGTTACCGACGTTATATAGGTAACCATTGGTGTTTTTCGTTGCATTATTGATGACCAGTTCTCCGTTAACCACTTTAACGGTATCGGCTTTTACCTGGATGCGTGTTTGCGATACAGCGCCCAGTACCGGGAGTAGCAAGATAAAAAGGAGGATGGCTTTTTGCATAAGAAACTGGATATCGTTATAAAATGAAATGTTCTTTTAATTTTCCTGCAATACCAGGGCATTCAGGTAACTGAAAGGCCCATAGGTTGCCGTATTAGAAGGCGCATAGACGCCGATATAAATCTTTCCGTTTGCATCAGGTGTAAGCGCGGTGGGCAGCGCAGGACTGGCCGTGTACTGGCCCGTATTCCCAAAAGCATTTTGCAGGTATACCTGGTTGTCTCCATTACTGTCCTTAATATTGAAACACGAATATTTTGGCGCCCCCGTATTGGTATTGCGTGAACCCACCAGGTTAATCTTATATGTTTTGGATGTATCCAGCCCGGAGATGACCAGATTATAAGGCCCGCTAAAGGCCGTATTGGAGCTGAACCAGTAATTCTTCAACGCCAGGTCAGGCACAACCCCTGAATTATTGCCGGTTGTTTTACCCGAACCATCATAAGAACTATATCCGTTATACGGTGTCCAAAGACCCGTTGCCACCGAATGCAGGCGCCAGCCAGTTATTGGATCCGTGAAGCCCGCTGTATCCGTGTGTGGGGAGCCATATGCATTCATCCAACCGGGGATAGCATCCTGCCTTGCAGATGAAAAATGAACACGCATGGTTTTTTTGCCATTGTCGTTAGGAGACACCAGCAGGCTTGCTGTCGCGTTGACTTCCTCTCCGTTTACGGTTGTCACAGTTATTTTGTACGTATAGATACCGTTAGTCAGCTTGTTTACAAAAGTGGAAGCCTGTGTAGGCGTAGCAAAAGTCGTTGTACTCGGACCGCTCACCTGCGTCCACTGATAAGTGCTGATCGTGCTTCCGTTGGCCGTGATAATGGGTGTAAGCTGGTAGGAAGAATCATTACTAAGGGTAATATTCAGCGGTGTGAATTTGACAAGCGGCAAGAGACTGGGGACATAAGGCACTGTATCAATGTCTATCACCCCTACATGCCAGTAGGTGCTTCCCGGTGCTACACGCAGGTTGATATCAACAGAGTCCTTGTCGGCAATATAATCGAAAAGGATAGCCCTGTCATAATCAGGAACAGCGGCCGTCGGATATTTTGTATCTACCGTTAAAGCCGAGTTCCAGTCCTTATCACCCAGTTTTGCCTGCAGGACCCTGGCTGTAGCAGTGTTATCAAGCCTGGCACCCCACAGTTTTACTTTGTAGGCCTTGCTGCTATTCAGGCCAGTCAGCCGCAGCGTAACCCCATTGGGACTGGTAGAGCTATGGCCGAACATGTTATCATAAAGCGCCTGCATCGGATAATCAAAAGCGCCTGTTTTAAAACCGGTATAATTGATCCCCTTGGTGGTACCGCTGTTAAAGGTTCCAGTCGGTGTGCCGATCAGTTTAACAGCCATACCGGTGTTGGTATTATTAGTGGAGCGCAGGTTACCCAAAAACGCACCGTTGGTAAAGCCGGTGACACCGCCCGTGCCGTACCAGTTATTCCAATATTTTCCCTGCCCGTCCGGAGAAGGTGTTGGTTTGCCGTCAAGACCGGTTGGCCCCTGCGTATATAAACTGTCACCGCCCAGGTCAATTAAGACCCTGACTGAAGAAGTAGTAATAATGGTGCTGTCTATCGTGACCGTATTGGAGTAAGGGGAAGATTGCCCGTTTTTGAAGTCTGCCCTTATCCTGTAATGCCTTTTGCGTATATCGGGCTTGCTGAATGTTTTTTTCAGGATATCCGGATCCGTTATGTAATTAAAGGCCACCCAGTCCGTCTGATCCGTTTTGGTTTGGATGCTGAACGAAGAAACGCCCACGGTTGCCTGAAAATAATTCTGCCAACGCTCAAAAAGGCGGTTGGCAACAGGCTGGTTGCCTGCACCTGAAAGATTACTGCTGTCTGCCTGGGAGTAGGCAGGAAGAAGGGATGCCGGCCTCGATGTGCTGTAGTCTTTTATATCAGTAAATGCTTCCACATACCTGTCTGGCCAGGCCTGCCTGATGCTGTCTGCCATCACCTCAAGTTTTTGCTCATTGGCGTCACTGAAAACGGAACGCGGCTGGGCAGTCTGGAGAAAAGCAACAGCACCTTTGGCTTTACAAAGATTATCAATCTCACGCAGGTTTTGCAGCGTAGTCGACAGCGGGATATTGTCCGCCACATCCTGGCCGGGCAGGGCAATAAAAATGATATCAGGTTTATAACTCAAAGCCTTGTCTATATTGTAATTTGGATTGCCACCGCTGGCAACTGTGTGAATATCCGAGCTGCGAAAATTGTTTTGCGCAAGATTGATCCAAGAAGGGGAGACTGTGTTCTCCTGGAGCCAGGCATTGATCTTGTCGCCCAGCCTGTCAGGAAAGGACAACCCCTGACCGTAAAGCGTGGAGCCGCCAATGCCCACCACTACAGGGCTTTCTGTCAGGGTCTTGCTACTTGTTCCCCATACCAGAGAAAACTTGTGGCCTAGAACTTCGCTGGCAGCCAGCTGAAGGCTGTTACGGTTTGTATAAAATCCAAAGTTTTCGTGTTGCAAAAGGTCCATTTCAGCAGCTTCGATGGATATCTTTTCGCCGTACTTAAAAGCCGGTTTAAAAAGCAATGAACCTGTCAGCGTATCGTAGAGGATACCATCAATGGAATCCCTGTATTGAAAGACACCGTTGCGCCAGACTTTAACCTGGCGGTCTATGAACGCAGCATTAATATATATTGAATCACCGAGGTCAGGAAAGTTAATAGTATCTTCTCCAATACGGAACTGGACAACATTGGCTTTGGTGATGCCTTCAAGTGATTTAAAACGTGTAATGCCGTTACCCTGGTTATATAAATAGCCGCTCGTATTTTTTGTAGCGTTTGTTACAACAAACTCGCCGTTGACAACCTTGACGGTATCATTAACTACTTCTATTGAAGTTGAGTCTGATTGGGAATAAACATGGAAGGACAATACTGTTGCAAGCAACAAGGCTAATGCTTTGCGCATAGGACATTGGGTTGTTTAAAGGGCAATACATTACCTTGAGGCGGTATACATTTTTTTGTACAAACGTCTGCCGGGTGATCTATTAGACCACATTAAATGTTCAATATAAAATTATTTGCAGGAGACTGATATAGGTCAGGGTGCTGCGGTATTCAGGCCGGGTGTCATGTCAAAGTGTTTAGGTTATTGGATGTTGTTTCGAGCCAAGGTTGATTCTAATTATTGTTGTCTGAAATTAGAAAAGATAATTTAACCACCAAAAAAATTAAGATTAAAATTCAAATATTTTTTTACTACATATATTCAACTTTTTTGATAGCATTCAAAATGAAATTAAGAAGTGTACTGGTCTGACTTATGAGTAGAACATATACTATAAGTATTGGTACGAAAAATATTTTAATATCTCAAAAATTAAAAGGCAAAAATTGAGTTGGATATTTCGCATTTACTTTTTCTGTTACCAAGGATTAACTATCTTACCGTTTTAAGATTTTTTGGTAACCGTTATAGCCTGTTGGTGCTTCTCAAACAACGGTATATTCTTTAAATCAAATAACCAGCCTGGTCCTCATCCTTGAATGCCGATATTGTTAAACAATCTTTATGACGGGACTAGCATGCGTGATCTAAAAAAAATCACAACCCAGGTTTTCTTCCCCTTACTGACAGGGGCTTTTCTTTACAAATATGGATCCTGGATGGGAGCCTTAATCTTCTACTTACCCGACGGCTTGTGGGCATACGCGCTTGCCAGTTCCCTTCACCTCATTTGGGGCAGAGAGATGAACCACCTTTGGATCATGCTTATGTTTTGCATCTTCGTTTTTTTCGAGCTTCTTCAATATCAACACGTGATTCCTGGCACTGGTGATATCCTGGATATTATCATCTATTTTGTTTTCGCAGGTTTTTCATTTTTTTTTAATACCCGCTTTCACCTTAAATTCATCAACAATGCAATCTATCTTTAAACACCTCTCATCCGCTTTGGTCATTATTGTATTTTTTGCATTAGCCCTGGCAAGCGCCACCGCCAAGGACATTGATGTCTCCAAACAAACCGGTCAGATACCGCCAGACTTTCAGCCCGGCAAAGACACACTGCTTGTCGTGACCAATACACTGTTTGGCATAGGCGTCTCCAGTACTATACGCTCGTCCATTAAAGGGTACAAAGGACCCTATTTGCTTGTCAAATATGAAGACCTGAAAAACTATGACACTTCCACCTACCGCTACAGTATATTTCTGTCCCATAACCCTTCTTTGAACCTTGATGAAAAGGGGCGGCCAGGACCAGGCAGCGTTTCCATTGTCATGGAAGACAGGCAATCCAAAAGTTATTACAGAAGCCGCGGATTTCATAATCACGGGAGCCTGATGAGAAGATACGCCGAGATATTCAATGGCATGATGGAGTAAAATCCTTTTTGCAAACCCGGCTGTGATCATTACAATTTTGTTTATAAGTAAAGATCATTTTGGAAGTTTTACTACCAGGCCAGCGTAATTATACACAATGCAAGTGCATAGAAATGGGCAAATGCAAAAAAAGTTTAAAAGTCAAATTGGCTTGTTCAAATTGTATTACTATTGCTCCCTCAACATATCCGACTATCCTTTAAGCCTTAGGAAATTAACATAGGCCAAACCCTTGTTTATTTGTTGCCCGAAAAGCGCCTTATCACCTGCTGCTGCCGGACAATTCAGAATGCATAGGCACAAAGACTAAAGACCTGCGGCCTGGTGCTGCTGCTCGCGGTATGTTCATGCAATAACCAATCAGTAGTAGCGCCTTCTCCTGCTCCCCCGGAGCCTTATTTATTAAAGGCCCGGTCCATCAATATCGGGGACAATGTTGGCGGCTTTTATGAAGCGATTCCTCCATCTTATGCAGAGAGCAGCAGAAAGTATCCACTGCTCTTATTTTTTCATGGATCAGGTGCACTTGGCAATGGCAAAGAAGATTTAAGCAAAGTGCTAAAACTTGCCCTGCCCAAATTGATTGCTGAAAATAAACTGCCGCTTAGCTTTACTTCGGGGAACCAAAACTTTTCCTTTGTTATCCTGATGCCTCAATTCAAAGCATGGCCCAAACCAAACCAGGTCAGCCAGCTGATCAACTACGCGTTTGGCATCCAGCCCTTCAAGCCGGAAAAGGAACCGAAGCCCATAGACGGTATGTTTGAAATATGTTTCTAAGCTGTATTTTGCTGCTGTTGCGATACATAGAGGTAATCTTCTATCTGGTCATCTTCCAGATTCGTTGGAAGGCTGTTGAAATACAGGGCCATCTGCGCTATATGCCGGGTATAATTACTAAGTGTACTTGTTCTACGGCTTGAAGTTGACATGCGCCTTTTGAAACGGCGGTACATATCAGAAAATCCCTGTACTTTAGTACATACCTGCGCTAACAGTGTGGCACTTTTCGGAGAACGTTTTGTAGTGCTCATAATTTTAGATTTTTGGTGAAAAATCAAAAACTGCAAACGTTCCTCCGATAAAGCAATAGCAAAGGCTACCGAAGGTTTAGTGCAACATTGGGTTTTATGCAAGCTGGGCATGACCAGCAAACATCAGCCAATTGCAAATCCAGGCTGTGGTTCGGGCTGGACGAGCAACTTTGAGCTTTTGTTCTTAAATTCAACTTTATATTTTCAATCAGCAGCGGTTGTGGCCGGACGGAATTCTAATTCCCAACCTGCATAATGCCCTGCCCGTTGGTGGCAATTAAATTTGACCCACCCTACCTAATATGCAAAGTGGGACAAGACAGCAACAATACAGAAAATGCTTATATACTCCAACTTCAGGCTGTGCAAAACTTCGATGTTCAATATATAACATAGGGAAAATGAAATTTGAGTGCAGAAGAATATCAATAATTTATGACGAATTTGGCTGCAGCGTTACCCTATCGGAAAATGAAGATAAGTGATCATCGGTACTGGACATAAAAGCTGTCAGCGTAATGGCTTCAGTGGAAAAGTATATTTTGCTCCGACGGACTTTTTTAGAAGACGAATTTGAAAGTGATTATTATTACATCGAAACAAATGACCCTGAGATATCAGGTGAGCTTACAATATTTAGTATCTACTTATATCGTACACATTTATCAATGACTTATGGAAATGAGCTGATTGAAATCAGTCTTAATGTAACCGACAGGGAATTTGAAAGTTTGAAATAGGGGTTAAGGAAATTGACTGGTGGCATTGGTCACTTGATTATTCCTGAGTAACGAAAAATACTATCAAATGTTTTTTTCGGATATAGGCATTAAGCTTAAAGTACACGCGTTTTTGTTATCAGTGGATATTGCCTCTGAACGACATTAAAACCATATTCATGCATTGACCAACACTTTGATCCAATAATAGTTGAAATTTCATAATCCGATCGTTATTGACGTCAATTGATTTTCCTATAAACTGAGAATTCATTATCCGCTTGATAACTTTTTGTGGTATACCGCTGTCTTTGCATCAAGCAAAACTCTGAGAAGATATGCAGGATAACCTCCCTGTATACAACTATGCTAAGCTGTCGTTATTACACCTGATATTTCTCAATGCCTTCACTCCAAGCGATTCCGGGGATGGATACAAATCAGGCGTTAGAAAAAATGATGTTTAAAACTCCGTAGCGTCAGAGGTGACTGTCTTTTAGTTCCAAGATTTTTTCACTTACATTTTAACCTCTTAATGCACTATGCATATCCGATAAAACAACACTATTCGGAGTTTTCAATGTTAGGTGCTGTTGTGGATAACAGTAAGATGGCGGAAAAATAAGCGTACCTTTGTACAGATATGCTATTCTTTGTAAAGTTTTATAAAGAGCAAGGTGAAAAATCGATTTCTGTTCGGCAAAAAATTCGACTAAAAATATAAGTGATTGATTTGCAATAAGATAGATTCCTGTAAGTAATCCCTCCGGAACATAAAAAAATGGATGACCTTTCTACCTACAAAATGCTCCGCCGGAGCATAGTAACGCTTACGTTTATTTCTACCTTATCCTATCATTTATCCTGCTCATACAGTAATCAGGCATTAAATCCCCGTCTGCGTTCCTCCGTAATGGCCTTTCTATCCACACTATGCTCCCCTGGAGCATAGTAACGCCAACGTTTATCCTACCTTATCCTTATCATTTAATACTGCTCATGCAGTCATCAGCCATTAAGTCCCCATCTGCGTTTCATCCGCTAAAAAATCATCCGCCTTTTACACATCAACAGACCGGTAACCAGTAACCTGTAACCGGCAACCGTCTTCCGGGTGAGGGATTGAAGCGGTTACCCCGGTGAGGCCATCGCAGCAGGGCTTTTGTGCCGGAGTAATAGCGAAAAGCCCGACCCCTTGCGATAGCTTGGGGGCACCCCCTAATCAGTGCCTTATTGCAGGTTACAGGTGGCTGTTTTTTTAGCTTAAAACAAGCCTGTCCCGTTTTGCCCGCCCGGTTTAACGGCCCTTACAGCGATGATAACCTGGTAGCAGGGGTCCACATGATCAAGGTACTCACCGTGCGGCACTTCTCCAAGCCCAAGGCCCCACAAAAAAGCCGTGGCTGAAAAAACGTTGCCATAGGTTTTGATGGCCGCATCCGCAGAGAAGTTTGTTTGCATGGCCATCGTCATGCCACGCTCGGTAAAAGCCCACAGCCAGTTTTCGCCCCATTTGCCCGCATCAATCTGCGTAATGCCCGGCGCGGTAAGCAGCAGTACGCCACCCGGTTTTAAAATACGGTAGCACTGCTGCAAAGCCCGGTTAAAATCGTAAATAAAATGCAGGGTTTGCGTTAGTACGATGCAATCAAAATAATTGTCTGCAATGGGTATTTCATCGGCCTTTGACAGGTCGCCGGCCAGGGTGGCGCCGGGAAAATTGGGGTGCAGGTGCAGCACTTCACTTACCGTAACTTTTTCGCCACCGTACGCTTTGGTGTAAGCATTATCCCCTATCTCCATTACACAGCCTTTTATGTCGGCCTGGTGATCGTGCAGGAAGGCTTCTATGTAATAGCGGTCAATAGGGCCGCCGCGGTCGAAACCAAAATCGTTGCTGATGGGTTTTATCCTTTTAAAGCTGCCCCAGTCAATAGCGCCTTGTGCCACTTCTTTCGGCGTTTTACCAAGTATTTTCTTTAGCGGTGTAACTACTTTTTTAATATCGCGGCGCAGGCGGTTACGGGCATTAAGCGCCTGCATTTTGGATATGATGCCCGGCTGGTTAAGCTTTAATACCTGCAACTCATCGTTGGTAAGCAGGGGGCGCAGGTAATGGCGGCGGTTGAGGTAATAGAGTTTGTTTTTAACCAGCACATCCGTATAATATTCATTCCAGTTTTTAATGCCCTTCGCATACGCGTTTTTTTCTTCCAGGCTCTGCAGCTCCGGCTCCTGCCTGCGCAGTACGGTAAGCACATGCTGCAGCATCATGGTAATGTTGCGGCTCATGTTGTTACCGTGAATCCTGTAAGCCGCTATTTTTTCACGGTGCATATAAATAGGAAACCTACGGGTAAGCTTCAGGTACAGGTCGTAATCTTCGGCGGCACGCAAGGTAGTATCGTATTGAAAAGTGTTGAATACCGAACGGCGGTACATAACCGCCGCATGCATACCGATGAAGTTGCCCTGCAGCAGGTCTAAATAATGGTCTTGGTGCCTGGGTATGTTTTCATCTTCTTCAATAATTTCACCTTCTTCGTTTACCTTATAATGCCCGCCCGCCACCGCGGCCACAACAGGGTTATTGGCAAAAGCATCCATTTGCAATTGAAACGCGTCCGGGTAAAACCAATCATCCGCATCCAGGAAAACCAGGTAATCGCCGGAAGATTCCCGCACACCTGTGTTACGTGCAGCGCCAAGGCCCTGGTTTTGCTGCCATACATACTTTACCTGGCTGTAAGCCTGCGCAATTACTTTTGTAAAATCGGTAGAGCCATCATCAACCACAATAATCTCGTAATTCGTATAGCCTTGCTGCAATATGCTGTTAAGGGCTTCTTCCAGGTAATTACCGTGGTTATAACAGGTAATAACAACGGAAATAAGGTTGGTTGGGGAATGGTTCATGAAGATTGCTTTTTGTTTTTTAGCGGCATCCGGTTGCGGTAATAAAAAAACAAGCCGGAAACAATGCCGTTCAGTTCGGGTATGTAGGTGCTGTAGTTATAGGTAAAACGGCTGCGCAGCGCTTTGGGAAAAATCCGCAGGTACCAGGGTAGCAATTTGCGGTACAAATGCCGGAGGTTGCCTTTATGTCCAAAACGCTCATGCTGTATATACAGGGCGGCGGTAAAGCCACGCATGTAATAGAATATCTGCCTTTTTAATGCCTTCATCTCCCGCCGGTGCTGGTGGTAGGCTACCGCAAGGGGTGTATAGCGTATGGTGTAGCCGCTGGCCAGTATGCGGTACCAGTATTCAGAATCTCCGTTACAGCCTGCCGCGCCAACATCCAGCCGTTCATCAAAATAGCCAATTTTGCTGAATATTTCCCGCCGGAAAGCCATGCTGGCGCCGGCGCCGATTTCCCAGGCTGGGGCGCCTTCCTGTACATGCGCATTAAACCAGGCAGCGTCATAATCTTTAAACAAATATCCGCGGTTAAAGGTCCAGAAACTTTCGAATACCAGTTGTGCCATGCCGGTAATTTCTTCGGCGAAAATGAGGCCCGTAACACCCATTACATTATCCCGGTTAAAGGCCTGGGCCATGTAATACGTCCACAAACTATCCAGTACGGCATCATCATCCGTATAAGCTATAATACTGCCGGTGGCAGCTTTGGCGCCGGCATTGCGGGCAAAGTCCAGCCCGGGGCGGCTTTCCAGGCAATACTGCACACCCGGAAAAGAAGCTACCACTTCTTTGGTAAGGTTATCTGTGGGGGCATTGTCAACAACAATAATCTCCAGGGGCTTGTGTTGTTGCTGCAGCAACCTTTGCAGGCAGCTTTTAAGATAAACAGAGCGGTTACGGGTGCAGATTACCACGCTTACCTGGCCGGGAGAAAATAAAAGCGGCCCGTTTACCACAAAAATCCCGTCTGCAAAGCTGTTCCATTTATCCTGCTGCTGCCCCAACCAAATTTGCTGCACGGTTTCATCAATAGGTATATGCTGCACGTCCGCATAGTGCCGCAGGGTTGGCAGCATTGCTTCATAAAGCTTTGGAAGCAGCGCAGCACCATCATAACTATCCTCTTCGTAAATAAAATAGTGGCAGAGCGGAAAATTGCGCCACCATAATACCAGGTAGGTATTCTGCCCGGAAAGCCTGACACAATCTGTTACCGGAAACTGTTTTTCCGTATTAACATGGGCCATTATAAAGGGTTGAAAATCGCTCATACATCAGCCTCCGTTGCTGGTTTTCATGCTTAATGTAAAAGGTAGCTTCGGCCTTACATAACCGCTAAAGTTACCATACCATTTATGTTCTCCCTGCACATCTTCCACGTCAAAAAAAAGGCATTCTTCGTAATAGAAAATATCATCAGATATATCTTTTAGAAACACCAGGGATATTACATAAGAATCATTGTTCAGAAAGTTTCCAGGTATGGTGCAAGCGCCTTCCACCAATCCATTTTCAGCCTTTAGCGGGTCTGACAGCGTAGTAAACACACACTCGCCTGATACAGTAAAAAGGTACATACCCACGGAAATATCAAGCTGCGGCTGCAGGTTCCAGAACTCAAACTTTACATGCACCGTGGTTTCTACAGTCACCTGCTCCGCAGCATGGCCCGTTTCCGGCTGCAGGTACACTTTTTTAATCCTGATATTGTTATCGCCGGGGGCTTTGTCCGGATTGGAGTAAGTCTGTATCCTTTTCTTTTTCTGCAGGCTGTGCAGGTATTGGCTGATGACTTTTTCCGGCGTATTGTCGTTAATTATCCTGCCGCTTTCCAGCAAAATAACCCGGCTGCAAAAGCTCTGCACGGCGTGCATGCTGTGGCTTACAAATAAAATGGTACCGCCCTGTTTGGAAGACACTTCCCTTATCTTGTTCATGCTTTTTTTCTGAAACTCAGAATCCCCTACGGATAAAGCTTCATCCACAATCAGTACATCCGGCTCCAGGTGTGCAGCCACTGAAAATGCCAGCCGCACATACATGCCCGAAGAATACCTTTTAACCGGCGTATCTATGTATTGCTCTACGCCGGAAAAGTCAATGATTTCATCCAGCTTTTTATCTACCTGTTTGCTGGTCATGCCCAGTATGTTACCGTTAAGGTAGATGTTTTCCCGGCCGGTAAGCTCTTCATGAAAACCTGTACCTACTTCCAGCAGGCTGGCTACGCGGCCACGGCCTTTTACAGTGCCTTTGGTGGGCCTGGTTACACGGGATAATATTTTAAGCAGCGTTGATTTTCCGGCGCCGTTTTTACCGATAATGCCCAGCACCTCCCCTTCCCTTACGGTAAAGCTTACATCGTGCAGCGCCCATAGCAGGTTTTGCTTCCTCAGGTCCTGCCATTCTTCGCCGGCAATTTTTTGCAGGGGGTCTTCTTTTTTAAGTACAGCCATATCCCACCAGCGGGCAATATCCTTCTTCAGCGTGCCTGAAGAAATAGCCCCCAGCCGGTAGAGCTTGTGCAGATTGTTGACCTCAAGTATCACATTTCCTGTCATTCAATTATATTTTACTCGCTAAACAGTATCAATAACATTTTGCTCCACACGCCCAAAAGCCACCAGGCCCACCACAAAGGTTACAACTGTAGCGGCAATGCCGTACAGCAGGTGAATCCAGTCCAGGTTGCCGGTGCCAAACAGGGCATACCTGAAAGCCTCCAAAATGGGCGTAAGCGGGTTGAGCCCCAGGAAAAACCGGTACTGCTCTTCTACCAGCGAAAAAGGGTAAAAAACGGGGGTGGCAAACATCATCAGGCGTATGGCGAACATCATCAGGTTCTGCACATCGCGGTAGCGTGCAGCCAGCGCGGCCATGACAAGCCCTACACCCAGCGAAAAAAAAGCGGTAACCAACACTAAAACCGGAACCAGCAAAAGGTAAATATTGGGGCGCACCGGTGTTTTTTCAACCAGTACATAGTACAGGTACATAGCCAGCAACATAAGGCATTGTATGCCAAACCGCGTAAGCTTCGACAATACCAGCGACACGGGAACTATGATACGCGGAAAATAGACTTTGCTGAATACGGAAGCATTGTGGTGAAAAACCGGCGAAATGGCACCGATGGCTTCTGAAAAAAAACTCCAGATAACAACGCCTGCCAGAAAAAACAGTTGCGGCGGCACATTATCCGTGGGTATGTTGAAGATGCGGGTAAAGATCATGAAATATACATAGGTGGCTATCAGCGGCTCAAGAAAAACCCACAACGGCCCCAGCACGGTTTGGCGGTAGCTTACTATATGGTCGCGTTTTACAAAACGCATCACCAGGTCTTTGTATCTTAAGAGTTCTGCGGGCTTTATATCGGGCAAACTGCCGGCAGGTTTAATTTCCCATAACCAGTCTTTTGTGTCCGGGCTCATAATCAGCGGTGTTTCAGCTACTAAAATATGCTATTAATTAATGGGCAGGCTTTCTGTTGAAGATATTGATTTACATAAGGACGGCTGAAGATAGTAAATTAATAAACGGCAGGTGGCAAAACATTAAAATGGTGAGTGGTGAGTGGGGGCATCCGTTGTTTACATCGTACATCAAACATCTTACACGCTGCTTTTACGGGCTGGCCTTGTACATAGCAAAAACATAACAGCACCCAATACCCTGGTTGGTTTAAACTATTGTATTGCTGCCATTACTTTTCACATAGGTTAATAAAATCTCCGATTTTTTAGCAGGGGTTACTGTACATTCCGGTTTTAAATATTGATATGACAAAAGATACCAATATGCCACCGGGCAAATGCGATTTATGTGGCGAAGAATTTTCCAAAACAGCCTTACAGCGCCACCTTGCCGGCCACCTGTCTAAAAAAATACCAGGCGGTAAAGCTGGTGAATCTTTTTACATCAGGATAACACCTGACATTGGCAAAAACACATTGAGCCCTTACTTTCTTTACATCTGGGCCGATGGAGATACCAGTTTTGAAGAACTGGATTATTTCCTCAGGGATATATGGCTGGAATGCTGTGAACATTTGAGTGGCTTTAATAAAAAAGTAAGCCAGCAAAAAAAACAAGCGAACAGGATTAATTTTAACCTGAACATGACAAGAGCAGAACTTGAGAAGTTTTGGGAAGAAGACGAATTGAACGGCGGGGAAATTGCGAAGGACCGTTTATTAAAAGGCTTTATGAAAAAAGGGGATGAATTTAATTATTGTTATGATTATGGCTCATCCACAGATTTACTGCTTACCATACTGGATAAACTGCCCATAGCAGCCGATGACTTTATTATGCTGCTAAGCCGTAATGAACCGCCCCCGCTTATGTGCAGCGATTGCCGTAAAAAACCGGCGGTGAAAATATGTACTGCCTGCCAGTGGGACGAAGAAGCACTGTTTTGCAGTACCTGTGCGAAAAAACATGCAAAAAAATGCAGAGAGGCTGAATGGTCATTATATTCTGCCGCCAATTCGCCACGGATGGGTGTATGTGGTTATGAAGGCGGCCTTATAGACGTAGCAAGAGACCAACCTTATAAGTTACCAAAGAAAAAGAGTGGCACAGCAAACAGCAAAGAGGCAACAACAGGGGCAGCCGGGTAAAGCCTAGGTTATTATACTGCAGGCAGGATAATAATGTGCAATTGCATTGGTTAACCCCCTTGGGGTTGGAAGGCTATCATCAAATGCCAACCCCGGATTTTATCCGTGGCCATTCACATTTGTTACCTGGGGCTATTGCGCAATTTTTCCCTGTACATAATATACTTTCTTATGCCACCTGTTTACATAAAAAACAGCCGGTTACACTTTAGGGTGAGGGATTGCAGCGGATACCCCGGTGAAGCCATCGCAGCAGGGCTTTTGCGCCGGAGTAATAGCGGAAAGCCCGACCCCTTGCGATAGCTTGGGGGCACCCCCAAAAAAATCACAACAGAACATAAGGGGCCGGCAAGCCAGTTTTGCCGAATTTGAGGCATACTGTTATACCGGCCAAATAACTAACCAACTTATCATGAAAATTTACCAGCAACATTTACGGCTTTCTGAAAGAAGAAGGGGCTTTCACCTTATTACAAGAGAGGTTACAGAAGCTGTACCGGCCATTGGCAAGATAAAAACCGGTTTATGCCAGGTGTTTATACAGCATACATCAGCCTCGCTTACCATTAACGAAAATGCCGACCCTACCGTAAGGAAGGATTTTGAGATGTACTTTTCTAAAACAGTGCCGGAAAATGACCCTGCTTACCTGCATGATGATGAAGGCCCTGATGATATGCCCGCACACCTTAAAGCGGCCATGCTGGGCAACTCGGTGCTTATGCCTATAAGTAATGGCAGGCTGGCATTGGGTACCTGGCAGGGCATTTACTTGTGCGAACACCGCAACTACGGTGGGCCGAGAAATGTGGTTGTAACCGTTTGGGGAGAAGGTTTTTCGGAAAATGATTAGCTGTTTTCCAGCTCGCTGAACCGGGCCCTTACTGAACGCTTTATTGCTGCAAAATCTTCCCTGGCAAGCTGGCTGGTGGTTAGGGAGTTAATGTTATCCAGGAAAGGCAGCAGATCCCGCAAGGCAAAATTGATCGCCTCCACCCGCCTTAGCTCCTGCTGATCGGCGCCGTGCTTATTTACCAGTTGCCGCCAGTGGTCTTCCAGGTTTTTCCAATACGTAAAATAATCCTGCAATACTGCCGGGTTATTAAGATCGATATCCTCTACACGCAAAGGGTAAATTTTTTTTAGCAGTTCAGCCGTATCAAGATTGGAGTTGCGGTAAAGCTCATACAACTCATGCATGCAATACTCTGACCGCAGGTACTTATCGCTGATGGCGATGATGACAAAATTGCCTTTACCAATATTCTTTATAAACTCACTGATAAGCCCTTTGTATTGCAGGTTTACTTTGTCCCGCACCAGGGTAAAGTCTTTTTCATTTTTAAGGCTTTCGTACAGCGCATCTATCAATTTTTCCCGCTCGCCGCCCCACGCATAAGAGAAAAATACCTGCCTGTTAATTGTTTGCCGGCCCGCGTACAACCTGGCAGCGGCCAGGGCTGGCAGTATGAAAGCTGTTACAAAAACCCCGGCCAAAACAGTTACAAATAAAATACGCGTAACCAGCATTGGGCCACCGGCATACTGCGCTATCAGCATTCTTACCTGGCCAGATGCGTATTCTTTCAAAAAAGCTTCCCTGCCGCCGGTAGCCTGCACATTAGCGGCAAACTCGCCAGTTAACCATAAAGGGTAAAAAGTAGTGGTTCTGCCAGGAAAAGCCACCACGCAAAAATTATACAGCCACAGATAACCAGCCAGCAGCAATACAAAGCATACCGCCAGTTTGATTACCCTGCGGTTATGTTGCTGCAGGGTTACCGAACTTAACCTTACGCGGTTGGCAAAAATTAGCAGCAGGGCCACCATGTTAACCAACAGCAACACCACCCCGTATAACAGGCGGGATTCCCCGGGTGGTACACCGGCGCCCAGCCCAGCCACCAGCAGTACCGGCAAAAAAGCAAACAGTAACGCAACGAGGGGCAGGCCTTTTGCCATTTAAAAAGATTTTTCTATGTAATTATTTTGCGGGTTTTGCAGGGAAGGTGTAAACGATTTTATCATTTTGTATTTACCGTTGTAAACAAGGATAACCACATACGTTACTTCCGGCAGCCCGTAGTCTTTTAACTGCGTATTGCGGGGCACCTGGTAGTTATTGGCATTATCGCGAAGCTTGTTTATAACAGCCGTGGTTAGCTGGCTTTCGTTTGTAATATGCGATAGCCTTAACCGAAAATCCCATTCATATTTAGGTACCAGGTACACTTCCGCTCCTTGTGGCTGAGTAGATATGGTGCAGTTGATAAAGCGGTATTCTTCACTATACAGTATCCCGGTTTTAAAAGGGTCTTCCTCCGGCTTTTGTTCCTTTAATTTCTGCACCCTGGCAGCAAGTGCTTTAAAACTTCTTTGCTCTGCAGTGTTCAACAATGCTATGTTTGCAGGCTCTTTCAGCAGTTGGCCCGGCACCCAGTAAATCTGGTAAAACATTTTACATGCTGGCCTAAGCACTCCTTCCGGCAACACAAGAAACTTAACCCGATCGGCCGGTTTAAACAATACCGAAAAAACTTCCTTTTTAAAAACAGTATCTTTTACAGTAAAAATGATACTGCAGGAATCTATAAGCTTGTTAAAGGAACTGTCTGGCAGTGAAAAATGAAGCTGTTGCACGGTATCTTTTGGAGCAAGTATAAAATGCCGGCTTTGCGATACAGGCTGGCCGTAAACAGGTTGATACAACCCACAAAAAAACAAAGCTGTTAGTAACGCAATCGCCCGGCAACGGTGTATCATAACCTGTATTTGTTTATCTGTTGCTTTAAAATTACAACAGTTCTTCGTGTTTTGACAATACGCAAAATAAACTGTGGAAGATTTTGGAGCCCGGCGTAAGAAACATGAATGAGGCTTTTCTTGCGTCGCACTCTTGTACGCTTTGTTCTTTACCCGGCACATAGCACGGCAGGCATGTTTGGCTTTACTTATACCCTGTGTGCGGGCAACCGGCAGTAAGTGCTAACTATACTACCAACATGGTAAAACCGGGCAATAGCAATGTTCAACCCTCCCGGGGAGATGCCTATCACTAAATGCCAATCCCTGGTTTCATCCGGGCTATCCACATTTAGGCCTTTGGGCTATTGCCTAAGTTAATACTGTTGCAGTGGCATGGCTAAGTGATGAGGACCGCATTATGCCGAAGAGCGGACAAAGCCCTGAAGAGTGCGACGCAACTGGGTTTAATAGTAGTACTTCTGCCTGGCTCATAAAAAAACACCATACTGAATGCTGGTTATCCTAATAACTACTCCATGGTCACATTACCATCCATATACTTAAGGTTGTACTTAAACTGGTTTAGCCGCCAGCCAATCGGGGTACGTTGTGCCGTTAAATCGTAACTGCCAACAAAGGTTCTTGTGTGGCCTTGCGTGGCAGCCTTTTTATAATGAGTAGCCACCGCGTAGGCATATATTATTGCGCTGTCTTCATTCACCGTTATTAAATAATGGCCAGCCTGGTGGTGCGCCGCATCCAGCCCGTCAAAACCTTCATTCCATAACTTACAAACATCAGCCGCGGCCATTTCTTTGGCTTCGCCCCCGCCACCGCTGCTTACATCAAACCAAATGCTTTCTGTAAAAACTTCATCCAGTAATCGCTGCCATAGTTTGGCATCACAATACATAAACAATTTGTTGGCCAGTTCGGTAAGTGCTACCTTATCTGCCAGGCTTGCCGGTGTCATATTGCAGAATTTTGAAGCAAGTTATAGCAACAGTCTGTCCGCATACCGCATTTTTTACGAACGGACAAGAGACTTTTTTTGTGGCGGTAACCCGGTAATATCTGCCTCCGGTACTTCCGGCTGCAAACATTTTAAGCCGTTTACTAATTATAACAAGCTGTAACCAGCAGTCCTGTTTACATTGAAAACTAAAACCCAACAAAGCTGATGAATGACAAAGTAAAATTGCTGCACACCGAAGTTTTATCTGACAACTGGTACACGCTGCGTAAAATAACTTACGAGTATGTAAGCAAGGATGGCAGCAGGCAGGTGCACAGCCGGGAAGCCTACGACCGTGGCAACGGCGCTGTAATATTGCTGTACAACAAAGAATTAAAAACCGTTGTTTTAACCCGGCAATTCAGGCTACCTTCTTTTGTAAACGGCAACCCTTCAGGCATGCTGATAGAAGCCTGTGCAGGCCTTTTGGATAAAGACAATGCTGAAGACTGCATTAAGCGGGAAACGGAGGAAGAAACTGGCTACCGCATTTCTCATGTACAGAAAATTTTTGAAGCTTATATGTCACCGGGTTCTGTTACAGAGATACTTTACTTTTTTGTAGCTGAATACAGCAAAGACATGAAGACCGGTGATGGCGGCGGCATAGCACATGAACAGGAAGACATAGAAGTGCTGGAAATACCGCTTGATACGGCAATACAAATGATCAAAAGCGGGGAAATAAAAGATGGCAAAACCATTATGCTGCTGCAATATGCCAAACTGGAGAATTTAATGTAACAGGCGAGGTTTATTTTAAATCCCCTGAGCTAAAGCTCAATGGCAGCAGTGCGCCGGCGCTTGCAATTACATATACTTTGCCTTCCATACCGCCCAGTATAAGCCTTATGGGCTGCTTCACACGCTCTTCGTACTCCATCAGGCTCTGGCGGCAAATACCGCAGGGAGAAATGGGATGACCACTGTCTCCATTGATGTTATTGTAACTGATGGCTATTGTTTCTACTGGAATTTTGGGGTAAAGGGACGCTGCGGACGACAGCAGTACCCTTTCGGCGCAAAGACCTGCCGGAAAACTGGCATTCTCCTGGTTGCTGCCCGCCACAATTTCACCGTTGGAAAGTTTGGCCACAGCCCCCACCTCAAACCTGCTGTAAGGGGCGTAGGCGTTTTGTGTTACCTCCCTTGCCTCATTCAGCAGCCAGGCATCTTCTTCTGAAAGCTCATCAACAGAGTCGTACACTTCATACTCAAAACTGTATTGCTGCTTGTTCATAGTTACCTGCAATTTACGGCGAATAGGCGGCGGCTATTTAATTGATTTGAACAACCTGTTCCAGCGTGGCCCTTTGTTCCAGCTAAACCATATCAACGAGGCTTTGCCTACAATATGTGTTTCAGGTACAAAACCCCAAAAGCGGCTATCCTGGCTGCCGTGGCGGTTATCGCCCATCATCCAGTAATAATTGTACTTAAACATGTAAGTGTTGGTAACCTGGCCGTTAATAACAAACTGGCCGTTTTTTTCTTCCAGCTTGTTGCCTTCGTAAGTATCAATAATCCTGCGGTAAATAGAAATGTTGGCCTGGTTAAGGGTAACCACTTCTCCTTTTTTGGGGATGTGTAAGGGGCCGAAGTTGTCACGGTTCCAAACATAGTTAACAGGATCAAAAGGAAATATGTCATTAGAGTATGCAACAGGATCTGTGTTAGCCACTACACTAACCACATTAGGTTGCTTCTTTAATTTTTCTGCTGCGGAAGCTGTACAATTAATTAAAACAATATTTTGTTGCGATACAGTCCTGTAATCATCGGCATCATCAACATAACCGTCGGTAAAGTTCATACTCAATTCTTTTTCAAGAAAATCCGGGTCAAAAGGTGCTTTGATTGTCACAACATAGTCGGTTTGTGCATTAGGAGCAACAAAAGCAGGTTGATTATTAATATAAAGTTTACCGTCTTTAATGAATAGGTTATCTCCTGGTATCGCTACACAGCGCTTAATGTAATTGTCTGTTTTGTCAATAGGATGAACGATTACTTCATGTTCAGCATAAAGCCTGTCGCGGTTACCGCTGTAAACCTGCCGCAGAACATCGTAGTATGGCACCGCACTTTGGTAACCCTCTTCATTTATAATCGTGTCCCCCGCCGGAAAGTTGAACACTACTACATCGTTGCGTTTGATATCAGAGAAAGATGGCAGTCTTTTATAAGGCAACTGCAGCCATTTGAGATAAGATGGCTTTGTTTTACTGCCGGGCAACGTATTGTGCACAAAAGGAAAACTCAGGGGCGTTATGGGCAGGCGGGCGCCGTAAGTCATTTTGTTTACAAAGAGAAAATCGTTAATCAGCAGCGTTTTTTCCATACTGCCGGTGGGTATTACATACGCCTCAAATACAAACGTGCGTATGATGGTGGCGGCAACCACGGCAAAAACAGCTGCATCCACCCACTCACGGGTGGCAGACTTGCGGTACAGCTTCATTACCTTCTCCCCACCCCATTTTACATTTTTAGAAAACCCCAGGTATGGAAAATATACAAATGGGAACAGTACGGTATAACCATGCTGTATAAATGTAAACTTACCAAAATGCATTACGAATATGATGGTTATCCAGATAGTGATAAACTGGCCTGCTATAGGTATAAACTGCAGCCAGAACCATAACTTTTTTATACCGCATTTTTCAACAATGCACCAGGTATTGTAAAAGGGTACCAGCGCTTTCCATGGCTCTATACCAGCTTTTTTAAACATGCCATACATTCCCAAATGCCAGCCTATAGTGCCCAGGACAAAAATGATCCAACCCATATTTGTATTTTAATGGCAGCAAAAATACCATTATAAACATCTTCGCAAAATGTACCTAACCAAAGTTTTGTAAAATACCGTTAATAATAATGCTATGGTTGCATGTTTTACAGGCAAGGGGCTTGAAGTTCCAGGTTTGAAGTACTAAGTATGAAATGTATGCGGGCAGATGTGGGATGTACGATCAACTCCCCCTTACAACACCAACGGGTTCAATTCAGATGAAACTTCGGAACCTACCGGCAGCCCCTTGAGCCATTTGGCATGGTCAGCTATTTGGTACTGATGTTTAGGCTCGGTAATACGGGCGCCGTCGGCAACATAAATAATGGTCATTACTTCCCGCATCATATCAGAGTTATTACCCGGTGCGTTGTGTATGGTAAAGCCGTAATGAAAAGTAGCATCGCCGGCATTCATGTGGTTGGGGCGTACGATATTGTACTGATTGTCTTTAACAAAGTTGTCGAAAGCGGTTTCAGATTCATCAGAGATAGCTGTATCAAACACATAACCTTTGGTATGAGAGCCGGAAGCAAAGGTCAACATCCCCATATCTACATCAATATCCACCATCGGCATCCACAGGGTAACGGTATTATGTGTATCTATCGGCCAGTAATACTGGTCCTGGTGCCAGGGTGTTGGGCCGCCACCGGGCTCCTTAAACAGCGCCTGGTCGTGGTAAATGCGCACATTGTCAACACCCAGCAAATCCGCGGCTATTTTAGCAAACCGCTTTGCCAGTGTAAACTTCTTTACATCTTCATCAACCACCCACAGGTTCATAATCTGCAGAAAAGCCTTACCATAAGTATCACGGTCTTCCATCTTACGTTTTTCTTCGTTGTAACGGGCAGCAGCGCTGGCTATAACGCCGCGGTAAGCAGTTACTTCTTCCTGGTTTAAAACAGCGGGGATAAGCACATGCCCGTTTTTGCGGAATGCTTCAATTTCGGTTGGAGAAACAGCCTTGTAATCATCCAGCGCAGGTAATTGTGTTAATGTATTCATGGCAACAATATTTTACACAAAGTAACGCCAGGCTGTTGCTGCTATCATTGGTTATTTATACCTGTTTTTGATGTATTTTATCCTAAACAGCTTTACACTGAAACATTTTACGAAATTTACGTCATGCTTAAGCCTTCACTGGAGCCTATACAAACCACCGGGGAAAACAGCTTCTTGCTCCGCCGCTTTGAAGAGGATGGCTTTTCCGCGCCTTACCATTTTCATCCTGAATACGAATTAACGCTTATCACCAAAGGAACAGGTACCCGGTACATAGGTAACCACATGGACAGCTACCAGGCTGGCGACCTTGTGCTGCTGGGCAGCAATTTACCGCACTGCTGGAAAACAGAACCGGTTGTAAAAGGAGGTAAGAATGCAGGCTCTGTAGTTATCCAGTTTCGCGAAGATTTCCTGGGGCCGGAACTGTTTAAGAAAAAAGAGTTTACCAACATTCATACATTGCTCGCCAAAAGCAGCAGCGGCATTACTTTCAGTAAACAAACAACCGCCATAGCCATAGAAAAAATCAACGCCCTTTCCGGCCAGCCCGGCAACCTGCAACGGCTTATCCTGTTATTTGATTTGCTGGAAACGCTTGCCACACATGGCCGGCTGCAACTGCTGAACGGCAGCGGCTACAACATGAAACAACACAGCACAGACCAGGAAAGGATTAACCTTGTGCTGGCGTACATTATTGAAAACTTCAAAGAAAAAATAAGCCTTGAAAAGGCAGCTTCCGTCGCCAGTATGACAACCAACGCCTTTTGCAAATACTTTAAAAAAGCCACCCGCAAGACTTTTATGGATGTGGTGATTGAGTACCGTCTTAACTATGCCACCCGGGAGCTGGTGTACACAGACAAACCTGTTTCCCACATTTGCTTTGAATGCGGATTTAACGATATCGCCCATTTCAGCCGCATGTTTAAAACAAAAATGAAATCAACACCGCTTGGTTACAGAAAGCAATTCAGGAAGCATTTGTAGTGTACCGGATTGATATTTGCACTCTACCCCTGCTGATCATTGTTGCCGTTTAACCACAATACCCAACCGGCAAACTGTAATTGTTTTTACTTTTGCCGCCCTTATGGCAAGCGCGGCTGCATCAAACCATCTTAAAGTACAGATAAGTAACAGGCAAATCATCAAAATTGCCGCTCCTATTGCCGTTTCCATACTTATACCGCAGCTCAATTTTATCACTAACAACATATTTCTTTCAGGACTGGGGGAAGAAACGCTGGGTGTGGCCGGCATAACGGGTGTGTTCTACCTGGTGTTCGCTGTTATTGGCTTTGGCCTTAACAACGGCCTTCAGGCGCTTATTGCCCGCCGTGCCGGCGAAGGGCGCATTAATGAAATTGGCAACCTGTTTAACCAGGGGCTGCGTACAACACTTGCATTTTCAGCCATCAGCATTGCCATAGTGTACCTGCTGGCGCCCGTTATTTTTAAATACTCTTTGCACCGGCCCGAAGATGCTGACCTGGCAGTTAGTTTTCTGCGCATACGCATTTGGGGGCTTCCCTTTTTGTATGTGTACCAAATGCGTAATGCTTTGCTGGTGGGCATCAACCAAAGCAAATACCTCATCTATGGCACCCTGGCAGAAACTTTTACCAACATCGTCTTGGATTACACCCTCATCAACGGGCATTTCGGTTTTGCAAAACTGGGCTTTAACGGCGCGGCGGTTGCCTCCATCATTGCCGAAGCCACCGGCCTGCTGGTTACCTTTCTCGTTATGCACTGGAAGGGCGTTGCCCGTCAGATAAACCTTTTCGCCAACCGTAAATATGATGCCGCAGTTACCCGGCTTATCTTAACACAATCAGCGCCACTGATACTTCAATACGGCATCAGCATTATTAGCTGGGAGTTTTTCTTTATCCTCATAGAGCACCACAGCCAGCGGGACCTTGCCATATCCAACATTATGCGCAATGTGTTTGGGTTATTTGGCTGCATTTCCTGGGCTTTCGCGGCAGCCAGCAATACCATGGTAAGCAATGTTATTGGCCAGGGTTTGCAACACAGGGTTATAGAACTGATTATTAAAATAATGAAGCTGAGCACCGGCATGGCTTTGTTGATATTTGTGCTGCTCAACCTGCAGCCGGGCCTGTTGTTGCAGGTGTACGGGCAAGACCAGGATTTTATTAATGCCGCCATACCTGTTGTGCGGGTAGTATCGGCGGCGCTGGTGCTGCAGAGCGCATCTTCGGTATGGCTTAACGCGGTGGTAGGCACAGGCAACAGCCGTATTAACTTAATAACCGAAACCATTGCCATCATTTTGTATTGCATGTACAATTATATTGTGCTGGAGCGGCTGCACCTATCCATCATAATTGGCTGGGCATCAGAGTGGCTGTATTGGATAAGCCTTTTCATTCCCTCATTCCTCTATATAAAAAGCGGCCGCTGGAAGAACAAGGTTATCTAAATTCACTATTCATTGTTTTAAGTAAATAACATTCATTCGCCCACTCGCTATTCAAGATTCATCGTGCAGTGTCGTTCAGTTATTAAACCAATGACACGTTGAGTATTGTCCTGCTGAGTTTATCGAAGCATTGTCGAAACCGTTTTATGTCTGTTACTTTTCACGCATCCGTCTTCAACAATCTCAGGCTACTCACTACTCACCACTCACCATTCACTACTCGCCATTCCCCACTCACCGATCATGATACCAGCTAATCTTTTCATGGCATCGCCTGTTGCGTCGCAATCCGTTCATCGGTTGGTTCTTTGGGCGGCTGCAGCCCTGTAGTTAAAAAGGTTGCGGCTAAAACAAATGCATCCCCACTCCTACCTGTATTTGCCGGGATGACCATTTGTAGCGGTTGTCAATATTGTTTACATTAACCAGCCCATGGTTGTAGCGGGTATATACCCGGAACGACGGTGACAGGTTCAACTGCAGGCCGGCCACAAGTGCTACATCATTCTTCTTAAAAGCATCGCCGCCGCCTTTCAGCAGGTTTTCATCGTCGTACACCAGGTAGCTGTATTGGGGCCCGGCGCTTACAGTAAAAAAGTTGTTGATTTTGTAACTTACCAGCAAAGGCAGGCTAATGTAACTCAGCTTCAACATTTGCCTGGCCGATGAGCTTGCCGTATTAACATAGTACACACCAAAATCATCTGCCCGTTTGATTGTTTTTTGAGAAAACAATAATTCAGGCTGCAGCGACCATTTCCGGTTTAATGACAGCTCCGCAAAACCACCTGCCTGGTAGCCGGTTTGCAAACTGCAAGACATGCCATTACCAGAAATGCTGCTGAAGGTAAGGTCTGTTTTTATACCAACATGCACTGTTTGTGCCAAAGCGGGTAACACTGTAAAGGTTACCGCCACTGCCATTAAAAATTTTCTCATCATACACTGCTTGTTTTGAATGCAGTGCAATACTATTTTCGGTCAGCGTTAGTAATTTGTTATTGTAGACAACAAAACCGGATACATCTTTTAACAGGAGATTTTTTTCGGAGAACCATGCCGGGCAGTAACCCAATCCCTGTGTACTTGTAGCAAAGAATACAATTATTTCCACCTTCTTAAATCTGTTTTATCAAACACATAGCCAGGCGTAACAATTTTGTCTTTAATGTCTTCCACGCTATACCAGGGGCTGAGGGCAGCATTGTTTTTGTTCTTAACAATATGCATATCCTGTGCCGGCATGTAGCCTTGCGCCAGCAGGAATATTTTTCTGCCTGTTTCCTTGTTAACAGCTACATCCGCAACAATCATCGCATGCCCCGGCGAACCAGCTTTTACAAGCACATCCCCAGCCTGTATATCTTTTAAGTCAGCAACCGGGTTTGTCTGTTGCCGAACAGTGTAAGTACCGCAATAGGTGAATACGATGCGCAGGAAATTCATCAGGTTGCTATGCGTATAATTGGGTGAGGTGTTGGCCCGCCGGCATACATATAACTTGTTGTTATGCACATCATACCGCTCCCCTTTTGCATAGCGGTCAAAACTCAGTATTACATTACCTGATGCCGGAAACTTTACTTGCGCATAGTTTTTAGCGGTCCAAAAATATTCAGAGCGCAGCCGCATAATGGCATCGGCGCATTGCTGTAAATCTTCATCCCCTGTTGAAATATCTATCACTGCGTAATGGCTTGCCTGGTCTTGTTTTAATTGCTTGTTGTAAAGAAATACCCTGTTATCTGCCTTTAGCATCAACATGCCCAGCCATGCCGCGAATGAACCTGCCAGGCTTACCGGCCGCTGATAACCTGCAGGCAGCCATATAGTGGAGATATTGTTGACTGGCGCCGGTTTTAACTTCATTTCCCGGCAGTGAGCAGAAAGGGTTTTGTGTTTGCTGAAAGTAGCCGCTGCAGATTGGCTTAGCAATAAAGCAACGGCATAAAGAGAGAAAAGGGTGATAATCTTCATATAAGCGTTTGGCTGCAATGAGATGCCTGTGGTTATTTTTTCCATACCGGTCATAACCAATAATTTCGGCCATGCTTATTTACAAAGACCAGCTTAACCGGGAAGTAAGGTTGCCCGGCATACCCCAACGCATTGTGTCAGTTGTGCCTTCGCAAACAGAACTGCTGTATAGCCTTGGACTTGATGAAGAAGTAAAAGGCATTACCAAATTCTGCGTTCACCCGCCGCAATGGCGTGGCAGCAAAACCATTATCGGAGGCACGAAAAATATCCATATTGAAAAGGTAAAGGCATTAAAGCCTGACGTTATAATTGCTAACAAAGAAGAGAATGTAAAAGAACAGGTAACGGAGTTGGAACAATTGGCGCCTGTATGGGTAAGTGATGTCAATAACCTGCCCGGCGCACTGCAAATGATTAGAAGCATAGGTGAAATAACCGGCAAAACCGAAACAGCTTCGGCATTGGCCAATAGCATTCAAAAAGGGTTTGAAGAATTAACCCCGCACAACCGGCCAATACGCACATGCTACCTTATCTGGCGGCAGCCGTACATGACAGCAGGTGGCGACACTTTTATCAGCGATATCCTGCAACGCAATGGCCTGCTTAATATTTTCAACAGCCAAACCCGCTACCCTGTTATTGAATTACATCAACTGCGCCGCCTTGACTGTGAATTGGTTTTGTTATCCAGTGAACCTTACCCATTTAAAGAAAAGCACATAGCCGAAATAAAAGCGGCATTACCCAATGCCAAAGTAATGCTGGTGGATGGTGAAATTTTTAGCTGGTATGGCAGCAGGCTGCTGCATGCAGTGGGATGGTTTAAGGGGTTTAGAAGTTACCGTAAACAATTGTATTAACAGCAGGGAAAACAGCCACTGTATTTAAAAATTAAACATTAAGGCCCTTGTTCTTGCAGTTAAACATTTAATCAGCCCTTTTACAACAGTTATTCATCCCTGTCAATATTGAGAATCCTTTCTTCATCCAGCATCTTTTTAAGCTTGCTTTTGGTAATGGCAAAAAGCTTATCTGAATAAGCTTTTTCGCCTTTATGTTTTATGGTAGAAAGGCCACTTGGCATGTTGGCCACATAATCGCTTACTTTTATAAAAACAGTGCTGTCCTGTACTGATTCAACCCTGTAAATAGTATATTCACCGGACTTTGTTTTTATCTCTAATACATCGCCATTTTGGGGGCTCATTATCTTGCCCGCATTTATATTAGCCTGAAGTTTTGAATTGATAATTCCACTAATAATAATACTGCCGATAACAGCAAACCCTGCAAAAGTCCATAAAGGTGTTTTAATTTCGTTTTTAACCTTACTGCAGGCCACTTTTAAAGAATCCGGCATTTCTTTTTCCTTCAGTACCTGTTTGCAGGAACTGCATTGGCTTACAGCGGTTTTTTCTACCGGTATAAGCGGCACCCAAAAAACGTGTACATATTTTTGAAAAAAATGAACCCTTACCGCATTTTCTTTTTCGCAGTTTGGGCATTTGCCGGTCAAAGTTTTTTGGGTTATTTCAGACGCCCTGCCTCCGTAAATTATCATTTCTTTAAAATAGATTGGTAAAAAATACTTTTTCAAGAGAACCGGCCAAAGCACTAATTATAATTTAAACAAGCGTATTAATTAGCAGCGGGTGGCGGGTTATGAGGGTTATTGCGCCTAAAAAAAACATCCTTACCGGGATGTTTTTTTAGGCGCAGCAAAAATTATCTAAAAATTTATAATCAGGATTTTGTTTTTTTGCTATAGGTAAAATGAAGTATTTCTGTACGGCCCTGGTAATAAACCGGGTATTTAAGTTTAAGTGTACTTCCGTCCAGCGATTCAATTTCAAAGATGTAGTTGGTAAACCTGTCGGCTTTAATGCCCTTCATTGGCACAGCCCTTTTAAACTGCAGAAACTGGCCATCGCCTACCAATAAAACCAGCCAATTGGTTTTACGTGTTCCCACCACGCAACCGCCCGATGCCGATGTTACACTATAACTGCCCTGGGCATCTTCAGAGAAAGTCCATTCCCCGCCGGTAAGGCAGGGGTAATTAGCATCTTCAAACAAGGGTATGGTTGGCAGTTCGGGAATATTGTTACTGTCTGCAGTAATGCTGCTAAGCGTCCACACAGCCTGCAGGGATTTGGTGCCCCTGGCAATACGGGCGCCCGAACCTGACCTGGCCGCGGAACCTGCGGAAGAGCATGCGCAGAAGATAGATACAACGACGATTAATAGTGAAGCGGAAATATATGAAAGTTTCATAGCTGGATAGTTTATTGTTTTAAACAGGGTGGCACTTAATTATTGTTTGATGATGACAAATTCTACACGACGGTTGCGGGCAGCATCGTCGCTGGTCCTTTCAGGGTACACCAGGCGGCGGCGGGCGCCAAAGCTGGTATAAGTTAACCTTTTTGCATCAATGCCATTTTTAACAAGGTATTCTAACACTGCCCTGGATCGGTTGTGCGATAACTTAAATTCTTTGGTATCCAGGTCAACCAGGTCTGAAGCAACAGGATCAGCACAGCACACATGCCCCTGTAATTCCACTTCAACGGTTGGGTTATTCTTCAGCGCTTTAACAGCAGCTTCCAGTACATCATAAGCACCTTTGGCAAAAGTGTGGCGGCCTTCTTCAAAGTATAAAGTGCTAAGTACAATGGAGCTGCCGGGCTTTAATTTTTTAAACAATTCAGTAAGCCTTCTTTCCAGCTCTTCTTTACTGCCTTCGGTATTAATTAACTGGGGCACCCTTACAGTATCAACTGTTTTTACCGGATCTGTGGGTTTGGGCACTACCGGGGTTACCGGTACCGTATCTACAGGAGGTTTTACCGGGTCTGGTTGTGGTTGTGGTTGCACTACGGGTACTTCCGGTTCAGGGGTAACATAGGCTATTACGGTAACGCGGCGGTTTTGCCAGGCGCTGTCCTGCCTGTTAACAGCAAGCTTGTATTTGCCCTTTCCCTGGAGGCCCACGTCAATTTTACCTTTAAACTTGGCATCCAGTAAAAAATCTTTAACCCTGTTGGCGCGGCGCAGGGAAAGACCGTCGTTATACTTATACCCGCCCACAAAGTCCGTATGGCCCACGATAGCCAGGCTGTCAACAGTTTCAAAAGGTTTTAATGTGTACATTAAATGATCTTTCCAATGCTGGGTAAGATGGTACTTGTCAAAATCGAAGTAAACGGTAACCATGATGCTGTCTTTTTGCGCAGTAGCGGTAGCAGCATTTCCAATGAGGAACAGGAGGATTAAAGCTCTGATTGATTTCATAGAATTTGATTTGCGATTGGTGCCCGCCGGTAGTGCAGGTTAATGCCGGATCGGGTGCAATTTACATTCGGTATCCTTGCAAATACAGGCCATTGTGTTTTTTATGGGTATTTTAAGGCTGCATGCTCCTACCCTGCGGGAAAAGCTGCGCAGCGAATCTAACAGCACAAGAGTGCGACGCAACGGAAGCTTAATTAATATTCCTTCTGCCGGGCCCATAATTATTCGCGGCTTTTCTTAGCCCACACGCCAGTTAAAGTATACATTGCGTTTGCCCTATACAAAACGACTATCTTGCACAGTAATTTCCAAATGCCTTATATTCGCGGTTTATCCCGAAAGAAAAATAAATTTCCGGATTATTTAATCACGACCCCCTCCTTAAATAAAAGTGCTCAAACCTACACCCATGTAACCGTTGTTCAACAACCGTATTTTTCGTTTGCTGCTTGTATTTCTTAACTGTAAAACCAAACTTAACATGCTTAACAGGAAATCTGCAAGGCAATGCATCCTGCTATTTGCCACCACGCTACTTTCATTCATTTACGTTACTGCACAATCACCAACCGGCACTGTAAAAGGTACCGTTAAAGACGCGTCTGGTACCGCACTCAGCGGCGCTTCAGTAACTGTACAAGGCAAAAACATAGGCACAGCTACAGATGGCTCCGGCGCTTACACTTTGCAACTTGCCCCCGGCAAATACACATTGAGCATTTCGTATGTAGGCTTTCAAAATTATATTACCAATGTTACCGTAGTTGGGGGAGAAACAATAGAACAAAGCGTATTGCTGGTACAAAGTTCAGACCTGGCAGAGGTTACCGTAGGCACCCGCAGCCGATCGCCACGTACGGCAATTTCAACACCCGTACCTGTGGATGTAATACCTGTAGCGCAAATAGTGAATGATGTAGGACAGGTTGACCTGAACCAGATTATGACTTACCTGGCCCCCTCTTTCCAGTCTGCAAGGCAAACTATTTCCGATGGTACAGACCATGTGGACCCGGCACAATTGCGTGGCCTTGGGCCCGACCAGGTATTGGTGCTAATTAATGGCAAGCGCAGGCACCAGTCTGCCCTGGTAAACGTAAACGGAACAGTAAACCGCGGAACTGTAGGCACCGATATGAGCGCTATACCTGCCAGTTCTATTGAACGTGTAGAGATTTTGCGTGATGGCGCTGCCGCACAATACGGCTCTGACGCCATAGCAGGCGTTATTAATATTGTACTGAAAAAGAAAACAGGCTTGCTGGATGTAAATGCATCCTACGGCATGTACAATACCAGTTACGACAAAAATTATGCGTTGTATAAGCTAAATAATATCAGCAACGATCCTTCCGAACACGTAACAGATGGCAAAACTTTCCAAGCAGCTTTAAATTATGGATTTGCTGTAGGCGCCAAAGGATACCTTAACCTAACGGGCGAATACACCCAGCGTGGGGCCACCAACCGTACAGGTACTTATACCGGAGCTTTGTACCCGAATGTAGGCGGCGTAAACCGCGATGATTCAATTCTTAATGCAAAGGGGCTTACAAGAAACGAGTTTGACATGCGTATAGGCAACTCAGAGATGAAGGGCGGAGCACTATTTTACAACTTTGCTTATCCTTTTGCTGATGGCAAATCTGAACTGTATGCCTTTGGCGGTTACAGCATTAAGAAAGGCAATGCTGCCGGGTTTTACCGCTACCCTACTTCTGTAGTATCCGGTGCAACCAAATATGCATCCGATGTATTTGCTCTTTATCCTAACGGCTTTTTGCCTGAAATTGCTTCCGCTATCACTGACTTTTCTACCGCTATCGGCCTGCGCACAAAATTTTGGAAGTGGGATTTTGACATCAGTAATACTTACGGTATAAACAGGTTTGATTTTGATGTAGAAAATTCCATTAATTACACACAATTTGCTACAGGAGAAACCACAAGGCCGCAAACAAGTTTTGATGCAGGCGGGTTGAAATTTTTCCAGAATACCATAAATGCGGATCTCTCAAAAAAATTCGATGTGCTGGCAGGGTTAAATGTTGCCGGAGGGTCTGAGTTCAGGATAGATGGGTTTGGCATTACCAGCGGCGAAGAAGCTTCTTACAAAAACTTTGATATACAATCCGGCGCTACCGGCGGGGCACAGGTTTTTGCAGGGTTTGTAAATACCATTGGCGGTAACAAAACACGTAATGCTTTTGCCTTTTATACTGATCTTGAGCAGGAGTTTACCAAATCTTTTATGCTAACAGGCGCTTTGCGTTATGAGCATTACAGCGATTTTGGCAGCACGCTCAACTATAAATTTTCAACCAGGTACAAACTGCACCGCAATTTTAATATAAGGGCATCTGTAAGTTCCGGGTTCAGGGCGCCATCCATGCAACAGCAATATTACGCCAAGACAAATACCCTGTTTGTAACAGAGAATGGCAACCTGGTACCTAAAGAGAGCGGCACTTTTACCAACGACAGCAAGCCTGCGCAAATACTGGGCATACCCAAACTAAAACAGGAAACCAGCCAAAGCTATTCCGTAGGCTTTACCGCAAACCCAGTTAAAGGCCTAGACATAACTGTGGATGCTTACATGATTGATATAAATAACAGGATTGTACTAACAAACAATTTTGGCGATGGTGGAAATGCAGAATTAAGGGCCCAGCTACAAGCTGTGGGCGCAAGCAACGCTAACTTTTTCGCCAATGCGGTAGATACCCGTTCCAAGGGCCTGGAGGCAGTAGTAGCTTACAACGCAAACCTGGGAGCGGAACATTCCCTGCGCACTACCCTGGCAGCTATATTTATAAACAACGAAGTAAAGAAGGGCGCAGATGGCAAACCCATTGTGCACGCATCGGATATACTGGTAGAAACAAACCAGGTAGGCGCCTACTTTAATCGCGAAGACCAGAGCCGCATGGAAGTAGCTAACCCGAAAAACAAACTTAGCCTTACGTTTAATTACAAGCTTAAAAAGTTTGGCGCCATGCTGCGCTTTGTAAACTTTGGCAAAGTGCAGTATCTTGATGCTACGGTTAACCCGGCTAATCCTTCAGCCTTTCCGGTAAATGCCTTTACAGGGCAGAAAGAAACGCTGGACCAAACCTTTGGCAGCAAGTTGGTTACAGACCTGTCTTTTTCGTACCAGCTAACAAAAGAGTTGGGCATAACCCTTGGCGCTAATAACCTGTTTGATGTTTACCAGGATATGCATACCCATTCCGGCAACTTCAGCAATGGCCGTTTCGTGTTTAGCAGAAGGGTGCAACAAATGGGTTTTAACGGCGGGTACTATTTTGCCAGGGTAAGGTTTGCAATTAACACCAAAACCAAATAATACGTAGCTGCGTAACTAAATTGTAGCCGCTGCCAAAATATAGTAAGACTGAAACTTTTAAACGTTATTCGGAATGTTTAAAAGTTTCAGCCTTTTGCTGTTTCTCACCAAAGATTTATTTGGGTATCCGCCGCAATCCCTCACCCGAAAGTGAAACATGCTGTTTTTACGCTCAACACAAAATTTCAAGCATTTTTGCAGGGATACATTAGAGATAAACTCAGGTCATCGCTATTCAACGGCCTTAAAGCGTGCCAGTGGCGCCATGCGGGCTTTATTAAGTGATAAAGCCGTATCGCTTACCGTGTAGTTATCAGCGCTGCCCAGCACTTTCTTCAACCCTTCCTCAACGGTCATGTCGGCGCAGGCCATCATGGTGGACATGCCTTGCCTGAACTGGATGCGCATTGTTTTTTCATCTATTGTATACTTTCCGCCCAGGCCGTTGCAGCCGCCATTGGCCGCGTAAGTGCTGTCTACTTTATTAAACATAATAAATGGCTCTTTGCCATTTACGGCAGTGGCAACAGGCTGGCCCATTAATTCTACAAGCTGCCATTTTTTACCGGTAACGGATGCTTCAGCCGCAACAGATGAGGTGGTTTTTTTTGAGTTTGAACAGGCGGTAACGATGATTGTAAAAAACAAAACTGTTATGGCGGTGGCTGGTGTTTTCATATAGATTTTTATTTAAACTTAAAGAATAATGTGTGAATGAACTGATAGTAAGAAACAATTAATTTGCCGCATGACCATACGAAATGTTGACACCAACCACCTTACCGGCCTGCTGGAAATGGCTTGCGACCTGTGGCCAGACACGGCAAAGGAAGACCTGGAAAACACTTTGCAAGAAGAATTTAATTCTGACAGGCACCATCATTTTATCGCCGTGGATGATAATGATGAATGTATAGGTTTCATCAGCCTGTCCCTGCGTTCAGATTATGTAGAAGGCTCTTCCGGCAGCCCGGTAGCCTATATTGAAGGCATTTATGTAAAGCCTGCCTACCGGCGCCTACATGTAGCAGAGGCACTGGTGCAGGCTGGCATTGGCTGGGGCCGCCAAAAAGGATGCATGGAAATAGCATCTGACACACCGGTTAACAACACTGAAAGCCAGCACTTTCATGAAAGGATTGGCTTTCAGAAAGCCGGTGTTATTGTGCATTATATCAGGAATATTGGTTGATGTAGCCTTGCTTCGGGCCCCATAAAAAACCTCATTTTCCGGGCGCTGTTATTATTGCCCCCGAATCACTACTTTTGCGCCTCAAAAAATCAGTTGCAGGGCAACTGCCATCTTACAAACTACAAACTTATATATGGCTTTACAAGCAGGCATCGTGGGGTTACCAAATGTGGGCAAATCAACACTGTTTAACGCGTTGAGCAATGCCAAAGCTCAGGCGGCCAATTTTCCGTTCTGTACCATTGAACCCAATGTGGGTGTTATCACCGTGCCGGACGAGCGGCTGATTGAACTGGAAAAACTGGTAAAACCCAACCGCGTTGTACCTACCACCGTTGAAATTGTTGACATTGCCGGGCTGGTAAAAGGCGCCAGCAAGGGCGAAGGCCTGGGCAACCAGTTTTTGGGAAACATACGCAATACTGATGCGATTATACATGTGCTGCGCTGCTTTGATGATGACAATGTTATCCATGTGGACGGTTGCATTAACCCTGTTCGTGATAAAGAAATTATTGATACCGAGCTGCAGTTGAAAGACCTGGATAGCGTGGAAAAGAAAATTTCCCGCACAGAAAAACAGGCCAAAACAGGCGGCGATAAAGAAGCCCAACGTGGGCTGGAAATTTTACTGGCTTTAAAGTCGCACCTGGAACAGGGCAAGAATGCCCGTGCCTTCGAGGTTACGCCGGAAGAAAAGGCCAAACATGTGGATGATCTTTTCCTGCTTACCATAAAACCTGTTATTTATGTATGTAACGTAGATGAAAAAAGCGTGGTAAGCGGCAACAAACATACCGATGCGGTAAAAGAAGCCGTTAAGAATGAGAAAGCCCAGATACTCTTCATAAGCGCAGAGATTGAAAGCGAGATTGCCGTAATGGAAAGTTACGAAGACCGCCAGATGTTCCTGGAAGATATGGGCCTGCATGAAAGCGGCGTGGCAAGGTTAATCAAATCAACCTACCTGCTGCTTAACCTGGCCACCTACTTTACTGCCGGTGTACAGGAAGTTCGTGCATGGACCATCACTAAAGGTATGCTGGCGCCCCAGGCTGCCGGGGTAATACATACCGATTTTGAAAAAGGCTTCATTCGCGCCGAAGTAATTAAATACACAGACTTCGTTAAATATGGCTCTGAAGCAGCCTGCCGCGATAATGGCAAACTGGCTGTGCAGGGCAAGGATTATATAGTGGAAGATGGGGATATCATGCACTTCAGGTTTAACGTGTAACTTATTATTAATATAAAAAAGCCGGGGGCTTAGTAATAGGCCCGCGGCTTTTTTATGCACAGTGCGCAGCATCATTTTAATTTAGCCACCTGCTCATTATAATACTTAACGGTTTGTATAACCGAAGGCAGGTTGCTGGGTTGGTCTTCCGCATCACGCTCTATGTAAATATGCCCTTTAAAATTTTGCTTGCGCAGTTCTGCGAATACAGCGGGAAAATCAACCACACCCGTACCTACAGGCACGTCCTTAAGCGCAGGGTCGTTAAAGGCCGCTATGTCTTTAAGGTGTATACCAATAATGTGGCCGCTTAGCTTCTTTACAGCATCCACAGGGTTAATGCCGCTTTTAGGCCAGTGGCCAAGATCCGCACAGGCGCCAAAATTAGGGTGGCCCTGTATGGCCAGTAAAACCGTATCAGGGTTCCAGTACTGGCTAACACCTTTCCAGTGTTCATGTATGGCCACTTTAATACCGTAAGCGCCGGCAAGGCTGTCTATGCCGTCCCACATGTTTATTGGCGGCTCGGCGGTTACAAATTGCACACCCAGCCCTTTGGCTATGTCAAACTGTTTCTTCCAGGATGCCAGTGTGGTATCGCCGGCAATGTATATGGATTCGCAGGTTAGCCCCTTAGCCGCAATCATTGATTTCAGTTTGTCAATACCGGCGGGAGACAGTTGCATTACCAAAGAATCTTTCAGCTCAGGCCCGGTGGCGTGAAAGGTATTGGGTTCAATGTATTTCAGCCCTGCGCTGTCAACTTTATCCAGCGATTGAGGAAAGTTAAACGTGTGAAACGTCCATAGGGCAATCCCGAATTTCCAGTCTGTTTGCGGGTTAATACCGGCGGTAGCGGCGGTGTCAGAAGTATTGTTTTCGCTTGATGCACCATTGTTGCAGGCGGCAAACAAAAAGCTGGCCAGCAACAGGTAAAAGGCTTGTTTCATGGTAGTCTGTTTTGCGGTAGGGTGAAGTTATCGAATCAATGATACTATCCCTTCATCCCTGTGCTTTTTTTTGATACCGGCATTATCTTTCATGGCATCGTCCCTTGCGTCGCAATCCTTTCATCAGTATATCAATGGGTATCGTTCCGTTCGCGGTGCTGCATGCTGGCAGGTTATATTCCACTTCGGGTGTTACAATTTACAGCAGGAAAAAACATTCCGGAAAATAACAGGCTGCCGCACAATGTCATTAAGTTAAGGAAACAAGTGTCAGGTTGAGCTTGTCGAAACCGGGTTATTCAAACCGCTTTTTCACCAATCCGCCTTCGACAGGCTCAGGCTGACAGCTTAACAATGGCATTGGACTGCCGCACCAAATAAAGGGACTGCCGTTTTTAATTACCGCATAATCATTTTACCCATTATATTTATGCAAACGATTACTGCCTATGCGGATAACATCGCGGTTCCGGTACCCGGTTATTTTTTTTGCCGGCATCCTGCCCCTTACCATTGCTGCACAGCAACCAACCGACAGCCTTGAAACAGTTGCCGGTGTTGAACATGCCATTCAGCTATACCATGATTTTCTATCGCCGGAAACCAGCCTGTACAACGGCATTGAGTATGTGGATTACGCACACTTGCTGAAGGAAGGGCACCCTTTCTTTGATGCTTCCGCGTTTGCGAAAGGTAGCCTTGTGTACAACGGCATCATGTATAACGATGTTGAATTACTGTACGATGTAGTTAAGGATGAAGCCATCCTGCATGCACCAGGCTATATAGCTAAAATGCAGCTATTGAAAGAGCGGGTTAGCAGTTTTTCAATAGGCAGCAGGCATTTTGTGCGCCATGTGCAGGACAGTTTGCATGCATCTCCCCCAACCGGCTTTTACAATGTACTGTATGATAACGGCATACAACTGTACCAGAAAAAAATCAAAACCGTGCAGGAAAACATAAGCACCAACCAACTGGAACGATATATAGCTGAAACTACCGGCTACTTCCTGAAAAAAGGAAATGCCTGGTACGCTGTAAACAGCAAGGGGGCTGTTTTATCTGCATTAAAAGATAAAAAGAAAGAACTGCAGCAGTTGATAAAGCAACAAAATTTAGACATAAGGCACAATAAAGAAGAAGCCCTGAAACAAATAGTTGCTTACTACAACAGCATAACATCAGGCAAAAACTAATGCGGCAGGATATGGTATATATGACCAGGCAGTATAAGCCATTTACGCAACCTGTGTTCCGGCGGAACACTTTGCGGGTAGAACATGACAAGATGTTACCCTGCGTTCCAGAGGAACGCTTTGTGCTTTTACCGGCGGGGATGGGTGCAAAATGTTTTATGGAACATAAACAGAGCGTAATGATCATTGTACCGAATCCTTTACAGGATAAATGCCGATTGCGTAAAACAAACCTGCTGCACCTTAGCGCCAGGGATAGCAGTGAAAACCCCGCTGAAGCATTGTGCAGGGGTATTGTGGCGGAGTTGTAACGGATAGCCCGGCCCGCCCTGTATTTTGGCGGGGGCGCCCTTACACTAATTTCCGTCATTGCCATAACAGGCAAAACTTAAAAAACAATAACAACCAAAAACTAAAGCTTGAAACCACTGACCAACACACGAACAGGAAAACGGCATGTGCAACCTTTGGCTGTTTTTTTACTTGCCGTTTTGCTTGTTATTAATTATACCCCCACAAAAGCGCAGGCAACAGGCACACCACTGGTGTCCGGTAGTTTTGTTAACCTGCCCGCCAAAGATTTTTTACTGCAGCTTGAGCAGCAAACCGGCTACCGCATTTACTTTGACACAGCCCACCTGGATACCCTGAAAATAACGCTTGACATAACAAAACAACCCTTACTGAAAGTGCTTGACCAGGCATTTGCCAACACGGGAATAGAATATGCGGCAGATGTGGACAACAGCATTTTTATAAGCCGCGGCCTTAAAGTACAAACTGAACTGCCCGCCGGTTACTTTGCAGGCAACAGGCTGGCTATCCAGGATACTGTGGACAGGCAACCCGCCCTGCCGGCGCCAGGGGTAAAAGCAAAACCCCAGCTTGCACAGGGCAGCAAACTTTACGAGATTGGCCAATCAACTTCAGCAGGCGGGGGCCAGGTTACCATTGCCGGCTATGTGCGGGACAGCAAAACCGGCGAACCGGTAATAGGCGCCTCGGTATATATTGAAAATCCTTCTGTTAGTGTGCTTACAGACCAATACGGCTACTACTCCATAAGCCTGCCCAAAGGCCGGCATGTACTTAACATACAAAGCATAGGCATGAGGGACACCAGGATGCAGCTGCTGGCCAAAGGTGATGGCAAACTGAACATTGACATGCCGGCACAGGTAATGACGCTGAAAGGTGTTACCGTATCCGCCCAAAAAGCACGCAACATTAAAAGCCTGCAAATGGGCGCCCAAAAAATTGATATAGCAGCCATTAAACAGGTGCCGGTGGTGTTTGGCGAGGCAGATGTGTTGAGGGTGGTGCTAACCATGCCCGGCGTAAAATCAGTAGGCGAAGCCAGCACCGGGCTTAATGTGCGTGGTGGCTCGGCAGACCAAAACCTGGTGCTGTACAACGATGCCACTATTTACAATCCCTCTCACTTTTTTGGTATGTTCTCCGCCTTTAACCCGGAAGTGGTAAAGGATGTGCAGCTTTACAAAAGCAGCATACCTGCCAAATATGGCGGGCGCTTGTCATCAGTGGTGGAAATAACCAGCCGTGAAGGCAACAAGAAAAAACTGGCCGGCAGCGCCGGCATTGGGCTGCTTACCAGCCGCCTTAACCTGGAAGGGCCGCTGGTAAAAGACAAATCATCTTTTGTGCTGGGTGGCCGCGCCACTTATGCCAACTGGCTGCTTAACCTGCTGCCAGACCAATACAAAGACAGCAAGGCCGGCTTTTACGATATCAACCTGGATATTCACCATGAATTCAACAAAAAGAACACGCTCTACCTTACAGGTTACCTAAGCAGCGACCGCTTTAACCTTAACAGCGATACGGTATATAAATACGGCAACCAGAACATATCGCTAAAATGGAAACACATTTTCAACAACCGGCTGTACGCTTTGTTTACAACCGGTTACGACAGGTATAAGTATGATATTTACAGCGACAAGAACCCGGTGAACGCCTATTCGCTGGGCTTCAACATAAACCAGTCTTACTTTAAAACCCACTTCAATTATTTTGTGAACAGCAGCCACACCGTGGAGTTTGGCATCAGCAGCATTTATTACAAGCTAAACCCCGGCCTGTACCAGCCACTGGGTAAGGAATCGCTGGTGGCAAGGGATGAAATGGAAAGCGAACAGGGGCTGGAAAGTGCAGTATATATAGGCGACAGGTACACCATCAATAACAACCTGTCTGTTGAAGGCAGTGTGCGTTACTCACTGTTTGGCTTTATGGGGCCGCATACGGTAAATTATTATGCGCCGGGACTGCCCAAAACAGAAGACAACATGATAGAAAGCAAGGCTTACGAAAGCGGCAAATTCATTAAAACCTATGGCGGGCCAGAGCTAAGGTTGTCTGCACGTTATGCTTTCTCCAACACGGTATCGGTAAAAGCGGGGTACAATACACAGCGGCAATACATACACATGCTGTCTAACACCGCCGCTATGGCGCCCACAGATATTTGGAAACTAAGCGACCCCAACATAAAACCACAGTATGGCGACCAGGTATCAGTGGGGTTGTACAAAAACTTTAAATCCAACACCATAGAAACCTCTATTGAGGTTTATTACAAACGCATACAGGATTACCTTGATTTTAAAAGCGGTGCCGTACTGGTAATGAACCACCATATTGAAACGGACGTGATGAACACCAAAGGAAAGGCTTACGGTGTGGAATTGCTGGTAAAAAAATCTACCGGAAAGCTGAATGGCTGGTTTAGTTACACTTACTCCCGAACGCTGCTAAGAATGAACGACCCGGCCAGCGGAGAAGTGATTAACCGTGGCATGTGGTACCCCACCAATTACGATAAGCCCCACGATGTAACGCTAACCGGTAACTATAAATTCTCACACCGTTTCAGCATATCGCTTAACAGCACTTACAGTACAGGAAGGCCTATTACCTTACCTATCGGCCGTTTTTATTATGCAGGTGGCCAGAGAACTTTGTTTGCCGACAGGAATGCTTTCAGGATACCAGCTTACTTCCGCACGGATTTTTCCATGAACATAGAAGGCAACCACAAAGTGCATCAGAAAACGCATAATTCCTGGACCATCGGCGTGTACAACCTTACCGGCAGAAAGAACCCTTATTCAGTATATTTTACTTCTGAAGACGGTTTGATTAACGGTTACAAGCTGTCCATCTTCGGCAGCGCCATTCCTTACATCAACTTTAATATCAGGTTTTAATTATGATAAATTGTAAACAAATATCTCGTCTTTTAGGTACGTTACTTTTACTGGCGGCCTGTAAAGAACGTTACGACCCACCCAATATATCCCCCGCCACAGGCTACCTGGTGGTAGAAGGGTTTATCAACAGCGGCGCGGCAACCAGTACGGTCATCACATTGTCCCGCACAGTAAAGCTGGAAGAAACGCAAGTGGTGCATGAAGCAGGCGCGGCAGTGAACATTGAAAGCGAAAACGGAGAAACTTACCCACTGCAGCCGGGCGTTAGCGGGCAGTATTCTTCACAACCGCTTACCTTAAACCCGGCCTCCCGTTACAGGCTCCGCATTATAACAAGCGATGGCAAAGAGTACCTGTCTTCCTATACGCCGGTTAAAACCGGGCCGCCCATAGACAGCATTACCTGGAAGCGTGAAGAAGGTGGCGTGCAGATATATGTAAACGCCCATGATGAACAAAACAACACCCGTTTTTACCAATGGAAATTTGAAGAAACCTGGGAATTTTATTCCAGCTTTTCCAGTTCATTAATATATACAAAAGACCAACTTGGCAGGCCGGTAGGGGTTGCATACCGTTACCCGGACCATTCCATTAATGACTCCATCTATCAATGCTGGAATACGATCTATTCCAGCAATATTTTACTGGGCAGTACAGAAAAACTGGTAACAGATGTTGTGTACCTGCCTATGCGGTTTATAGAACCCGCTTCCGTAAAACTAAGCTCACTTTACAGCATCAAATTAAAACAATATGCCCTTAGCCGGGAGGCCTACCAGTTTATGCAGAAGATGAAAAAGAATACAGAACAGCTCGGCTCTGTATTCGACCCCCAGCCTTCCGAACTCCGCGGCAATATTGAAAATATAAACGACCCCAGCGAAGTGGTTGTTGGCTTTGTAGATGTAACCGAGGAAAAAGAAAAACGCATCTTTATTTACAACAGGGAGGTGCCGGGCTGGGGATATAATGCCGGCTGCAGGCAAGAGGAAATTGACAACCACCCTGACAGCATCGCTAAATATGGTGCGGGTCTTCTTCCGGCCACTCCTAACAAAATGGGGTTATTTGGCGCCATCCTTACTTTTTACGCATCAGACCCTGTGTGTATAGACTGCACCATGAGGGGCACCAATGTTAAACCCGATTTCTGGCCTTAAACCACCACAAGCAGTAATGCCCATGCACTTTAGTTTTATCAGCAAACGAAAATACCGGTTAAGCCATCCGCTTATCATCATTGTACTTGCCTGCGTAATAAGTAATGCGGCCGCACAGGACCAGGTGCAGGAAACAGCAAATGCATTCAGCCGTTATACCCGGCAATCCCCGGCAGAAAAAATCTTTGTGCACACTGACAAATCTTTATACATAGCGGGAGAAATCATTTGGTTTAAAGCCTATACCACAGATGCCACACTTAACAAACCGCTGAATATAAGCAAGGTTACTTATGTCGAAATACTGGATACGGCAGGCAAAGCCATTATGCAGGCCAAGATAGGCATGCAGAAAGGTTCCGGTAACGGTTCTGCCTATCTGCCGCTCACCATCAATTCCGGCAACTATGTACTGCGGGCCTATACCAACTGGATGAAGAATTTTAGCCCGGCTTTCTTTTTTGAAAAACCGCTAACCATCATAAACACGCAAAAAATTTCACCAGCAGTACAGGGTATCAAAAAAGACAGCTTCAATGTGAGCTTTTTCCCGGAAGGGGGAAACCTGGTTCACAATATCAATGCTAAAGTTGCCTTTAAAGCCGCAGACGCTTATGGCAAAGGGTTTAACTTTCGTGGCAGCCTGCTGGATGATAACGATACCCTCCTGCATTTTAACCCGCTTCACGCAGGCATAGGCAATTTTAGTTTTACGCCGCAGGCCGGCCATGTTTACAAAGCGGTAATACAATTACCCGCGGGTGGCAGCCTTATTAAAGAATTACCAGCGCCCTACCCTACCGGTTATACCATGCAGGTAAACAACGAAAGCGGCGCCATACAGGTAATCGTTCAAACCAATACCGGCAATACTGCACCGGTTTACCTGTTCATACATTCACGCCATGTGGTTAAATATAACGCTGCGGCAACGCCTGTAAATGGCAAAGCTGTATTCAACATCAACAAACAAACACTCAACAGTGGTATTTCGCACCTTACCGTTTTTAACAGCGATAAAAAACCAGTTTGTGAAAGACTATTCTTTAAGCCGCCGCAACAGCAACTGCGCATCAGCCTGCAGGCAGAAATGCCCACGTATACAACCAGGAAAAAAATTGATATTTCCTACACTGCCACAGGCAGCCATGCCGGCGACAGTTCCAACCTTTCAATGGCGGTGTACCGGGTAGATTCACTGCAGCCGCTGGATGAAACCTTTATTGACCAATACCTGCTGCTGGCTTCTGACCTGGCAGGCCCCATCGAAAATCCTGCATGGTATTTTACCGATACATCTGCGCAAACAGAGGAAGCGCTGGACAACCTGCTGCTAACCCAGGGATGGCGCAGGTTTAAATGGCAGGATGTATTGCAAAACAACAAACAGTATTTTACCTACGTGCCGGAATATAACGGTCACATAATTACCGGAACGGTTACCAGCCAGCCTACTGGGAAACCGGTAATGAATGTAGAAACCTATCTTTCGGCGCCCGGCCTAAGAACACAGTTTACAACGGCAGTTAGCGATAGCAGCGGAAAACTAGGCTACGAAATGAAGAATTTTTATGGCTCTGGCAGCATAACCCTGCAAACCAGCCAGGCACGTAAAAACAATTACCAGCTTACCATCAACAATCCTTTTAGCAGCATGCCTGCAACAACTGTTCCGCAACTATTCCTGTTGCCGGCCGCCAACCCGGTAACCCTGCAACAGCACAGTTTAAGCATGCAGGTGCAAAACATATACTCGGCAGAAAAATCAAACAGGTTCAGCCTGCCTGTCAGCGATACGTCTGCTTTTTATCTTCACCCGGATGCTACTTACTACCTGGATGACTATACCCGTTTTACCACCATGGAAGAAATACTGCGGGAATATGTAAAACTGGTGAACGTTAGAAAAAGGGAGGGTATTTATTACCTGGATGTGTTCGATTTGTCTGGCAATAAAATATTAACCAGCAATCCACTGGTGTTGTTAGATGGTGTGCCCATACAGGATATGAATGAGCTGTTAAAACTCGACCCACTTAAATTACGAAAGCTGGATGTGGTAAACAGGCGGTATATAATGGGGGCTACCATTTTTGATGGCATCCTTAACTGGGAATCCATCAATGGAGATATGGCAGGCTACACCCTGCCGCCTGCCGCCATTACATTAGATTATGCTGCCCTTAACGAAGAACGCGAATTTTACAGCCCCGTTTACGATATGCCTGCCAATGCCGGTAGCCACCTGCCGGATTTCAGGAATCTCCTGTATTGGAATCCTAATATCACTACCTCCGGCAGCAACACACAACATGCTGTTTTTTACAGCTCCGATTTACCGGGCAAATATGTTGTTGTGTTGCAGGGTATTTCCGCAAGCGGCCTAAGCGGCAGCCAGGTCACCAGTTTCCAGGTAAACAAGTAAGCGGACAATGCAGGTACCGGCATTATCTTTCATGGCACCGTCCCTTGCGTCGCAATCCGTTCGTCGGTATATCTATGGGCATCGTCCCGTTTCCGGTATAAAAGGCTGGTATAGCACATAGTTTCCACTATTCAACGTGAGTTTCGAATCTTTTATACTCATATTCGGATATATACTAATAAAAATCAGATAGGATCATTCGTTATAACTGAATTATCAAGCTTAGTATGTCTTGCCGAAGAAAATTCTACTGCTGAAATCACAGTAGTACAAAAGCTTAATCAGGGCGAATGGAAGAAACGTGCTGTATATCGTTTCTCCCTTGACTTTTTTTGTTACTTTTTTGTGTCAAGCCTGTCCCGGACTTGTTACGGGGACAAAAAAGTAAAATAGTGTTTTTCAATACAGGTTTGTGCGGCACCCAAAACTCACGTTATTTAAGGTCCGTCTTGCAAAGCCGTTTCCGGCCCCTCTTGTTTGGGGTTAGGGTGAGGCCGGGCAATAATGATAGTTTTGCATGGGTACAACCCGGTATTTCCTGCCAACTTATCAATAAATTCGCAACATTACTTACCTGCCAAACGGCAGTAAACAAAACAGCAATTGTTATGAGCGACGACCTTCGTTATCCCATCGGGAAATTTACACCACTGCCCTTCTCTCATGAGCAGAAAGAAAAATGGCTGCTCGACATAAAATTTTTGCCAGATGATATGGAGCATGCCGTATTAAACCTGGATGCACAGCAACTTGACACACCTTATCGCGAAGGCGGCTGGAAAGTAACACAACTGGTACACCATGTGGCAGACAGCCACATGAATGCCTATATACGCTTCCGCCTGGGGCTAACTGAACAAAACCCGGTTATTAAGCCTTACGAAGAAGGCGAATGGGCCAAACTGCAGGATAGTGAACTAATACCCATCAATGTATCGCTAACATTGCTGCACTGCCTGCACCAGCGCCTGTACGCATGTATTAAAGACTTAACCGTAACACAGTGGGAACGTACCGTTTTTCACCCTGAGCATAAAAAACAAATCAGCCTGTGGGAACTGCTGGGCATGTACGCCTGGCATGGCCGGCATCATGTTAAACACATCACAGCGTTAAGAGAAAGAAGGGGCTGGTAGTGTTTAAAAAGCTGGCTTAACAGGCAAAGGCATAAATGTTGCAGCACGTAATAGCATTGCAATACATTACACACTAAAACCACACACATGGGCGAACATCTGAGATGGAAATTACTCTCATCAGAATATATATCTAAGGAAGACTGGTTTACCGTAAGAAAAGACACCTGCGAAAAACCCGATGGCAAAATTGTAAACAATTACTACGTTTTTGAATTTCCAGAGTGGGTAACCTGCCTCGCCATTACCGATGATGGAAAAATAATACTGGAAAAACAGTACCGCCATGCGGCCGGGGAAATATGCATAGAATTGCCCGGCGGTTGTGTGGATGCCACCGATGATACCCTGGAAGATGCCATACGGCGTGAGATGCTGGAAGAAACCGGCTATGCTTTTGAAACCATGCATTACCTGGGCAAAATTTCCGCCAACCCTTCCACCAATTCCAACATGATGCACATGTTCATAGCCACCGGCGGCAAACTGGTGCAGGAACAGGAACTGGACCATAACGAAGAAATAGAAATTTTCCTGGCCAGCTTTGAAGAACTGTTCCAGCTAATGGAAGAAAAACGCATCCTGCAATCCATGCACATGAGCACCATTTTTTACGCTTTGCGCTACCTCGACAAACTTAAATACAGTTAGTGCCGGTTAATCCGGAATGTACAGCATCAATTGTATAATAGCCCGAAGGGCAATGTCATTAAGTTAAGCCCCATCGGGGCTTACTGTTTGTAGAAACAAAATCATTCAGATGAACGGATGCCACGGAGTGGCTACCCAATCGTCGCTTAAGGGCAGCCGCTATGCGGCATAATTCCCTTGTTGTATGCTATTTCCACAAACATGTAGCACCAACGGCGCAAAGAACAATGTCTTTCTTCTTAACTTAATGACAATGCCCGAAGGGCTAAATGTGAATAGCCCCGGATGAAATCCGGGGTTGGCATTTTAGGATGCCACATCCAACCCCAAAGGGGTTGAATAATGCTATGGTATGTTTTTGCCCCGGTTGCAAAAAAATAAACACTAATAAAAGAATGAGTGTACCCCGCTCACAGTGTTTTGGTAATTTTAATGGCTCCTCAAAGCTTTAACCTCTGAATTGCCATGAAAAAATCATTTGTCTTTATCGTATCATGTATGATGGCCGCTGCCGCCTTTAGCCAGCAATCAACCGCCGGAATTTTTGATGGCCATGCCGATGTTGGCAATGTGCTGCACAAGGGCAATGCCGTTTACAATAACAGTACGCAGGAGTACAGTATTTCCGGTGCAGGTACCAACATCTGGTTTAACAGGGATGAATTTCATTTTGCCTGGAAGAAGCTAAAAGGAGATTTTATTGTACGCACCACAGCAGCTTTTATCGGCAAGGGCGTGGAAGCGCACCGCAAGTTGGGCTGGATGGTGCGCAGTTCGCTGGATACATCATCAGCGCATATAAATGCCGTTGTTCATGGCGATGGGCTTACATCACTGCAATTCCGCCGCACTGCCGGCGCACAAACGGAAGAAATTAAGTCGAAAATTACAGCAGCGGATGTAATACAGTTAGAACGCAAAGGCGATACCTACACCATGTCTGTAGCACGCAACGGAGATTTGTTTTCTACTGAACAATTGGAAAGCTTAAACCTGGGGGACGAACTGTATGTCGGGCTCTTTGTTTGCTCCCACAATCCGCAGGTTACAGAAACAGCAGTGTTTAAAAACGTACGCATTATTAAACCGGCGCCCGCCACACTGGTGCCTTACAAGGAATACTTAGGCAGCCAACTGGAAATACTGGATGTGGCAGCAGCTACCAGTAAAATTGTTTACCAGTCCCCACGCTCCCTGCAGGCGCCCAACTGGACGCTGGATGGCAAAGCGCTTATCTACAACAGCGAGGGCCTTTTGTATACGTATAACCTGGCCACCAACCAGCCAACCGTGCTTAATACAGGCGCTGCCAGGCGCAACAATAACGACCATGTAATTTCTTTTGACGGTAAAATGCTGGGCATAAGCAGCCATGTAGATACTGAAAAAAATGTTTCTATCGTTTACACCCTGCCCATTACCGGAGGCGAGGCAAAACGCATTACACCAAAAGGGCATTCTTACCTCCACGGCTGGTCGCCGGATGGTAAATACCTTATTTATACCGGCCAGCGGGATGGCGAGTTTGACATTTACCGCATCTCCGCCGATGGTGGTGAAGAAACCAGGCTTACCACTGCCAAAGGGCTGGATGACGGCTCAGAATACTCCCCGGACGGGCAATACATTTACTTTAATTCTTCCCGCACAGGTACAATGCAACTGTGGCGTATGCGGCCGGATGGCAGCAGCCAGGAGCAGGTTACCAACGATTCTCTCAACAATTGGTTTCCACACATTTCGCCGGATGGTAAGTGGATAGCATTCTTAAGCTTTGGCCGCGATGTTAGCCCAACCGACCACCCTTTTTACAAACAGGTGTACTTACGTTTAATGCCTGTAACGGGCGGCCCATCCAAAGTGATAGCCTATATCTATGGCGGGCAGGGCACCATCAACACGCCCTCATGGTCGCCAGACAGTAAACAACTCGCCTTTATCAGCAACAGCAATTTGCTCTATGATATTTTTCCGGTAGAGAAAAAATAGGCTTGGTTTCTGCCCTTTATTCTCCTGGCGACAGCTACAACAAATTGCATCTTGCTCCTATAAGATTTTTTCGGGGGCGTCCTCGTGCTTCGGGCCGGGCTTTCCGCTTCAATCCCTCACCCGAAAGTGCAACACGCCGTTGCTTTCACTAACAGTTTATAAGGTTGAAAAAAGGCAAGAGACCTGCAATCTATCGGGGCTGAAAAGATGCCATAAAAAACCAACCGATGAAGTGATTGCCAGCCAGCTCTGTTATTTTATTTTGGTACTGGCGAACCTCCTTCGTCGGTTTGCGACGCAATCCCGAAGTTTCAGCTTTTTTATTGGGACAATTCATTTTAATGACGGGCAGTTTTTTCCGTTGGTTTCAGAAGAGGGATGGGAGAGTTTAATAAAGTTATTTTTGGCGGCTTTTTTGATCGGATTAAGTTGCAATAGGTTTCAGTATCCTATAACACGAATCCCGGCAATTTTTTTCAATACTTTGCCGCCATAAATAATTTTAGTTATGGCAACACAATCATACCATGGTAACCTGCCGGAAATTGATTTACAGTTATTAAACATCAACCCGGCAGATGCCACTTCCTGCAAACTGCTGATGCTGATAGAAGGCGTATACGGTATTGGCGTGAAGCGCAGCATTGAAAAATACGGCTATACCGAGCAGCGCTACTACCAGTTGCTCAAAGCATTCCGGCAATCCGGCAGCCAGGCGCTTTTGGATAAAAAACCCGGCCCCCGCCAAAATTCCCGCAGAACAGAACAAATAGTACAGCAGATTATCCGGCTGCGCTTTTTGGACCCCGATGCCCCTGCTGCCGTCATCATGCAGAAACTAAGGCAGCAAAACCATGTTATCAGTTTACTCAGCGTGGAACGCACCATACAGGAATACGGCCTTCAAAAAAAAACTTTACCAGTTAAATCCCGATAAACAATGCAGGGA
>NZ_VVIP01000063.1 GCF_009650435.1 Foetidibacter luteolus | reverse complement strand
AGCAGCAGGGCTTAACCTGTGGTTGAAAGCTGACAAAGATGTTTCTTTTAGCTCGGGTAATATCTCTTCCAGGGCAAACCAGGGTTTACTTTCCTCAATACCTTCTGTAGTTCCCAACAGTACGACCATAACAAGAGATAATACAGGCTTTAACTATAACCCGGTGATGCGCTGGACTACAGCGACAGCGGACATCTATTTCGGCCCGTCCTCCAACAGCTTTGCCAATAATGCGTTGCCGGTGAGTGCCGGTGCCGGGAGCATATTTGGTACAGGAACAATCAGTGACCAACAAACCGTCATGCCAGCCACGTCAACCACATCTCCGTGCGGCGCCGACCGTTGCTGCTCCGGTTTCCGTCCTTCCTATGCCCAGCTATACGGGTACAATATCTACTACCCTGCATCCGCCTACTTTCCGGCGCAGAATACAACACGTCCAAATATCTATTCCATCCAGGGTACCGCCGGATCAGGTACAGCCTATGCCGCCGCCAATGGCAGCAGGGCAACGGTTGCAGGAACCACTATTTCATCCCTCTCTTCTGGTTTTACTTACCAGGTACGCATCGGCAGTTTTATGGGATACAGCTATGGATTGAACCACAAATTATCTGAATCCATCGCTTACAACAGGCAACTCAGCCTGGCAGAGACCAGGAGAGTGGAGAGTTACCTGGCCATCAAAAATGCTGTTACCCTGGATCCGTCCGGGCTAGACGCAACGGCGGGCTATGTAAGCTCCCAGTCAGTATCCGTCTTTAGCCAGGGGGTAACAGGAACAACTTACTGGAACAATATCATTGGGCTGGCAAGAGACAGTGCCTTTTTGTACGGTTCGGGACTGTATCAGAAGCAGTCAAAATTGCTTAGTGATTCGGTCAGGATCTATACGTCCACCCTGCAAACTACTAATGCTGCCAATACTTCTTCCTACACAGACCAAACCTTCCTGATGTTGGGCAGCAATTCAGGGCCCCTTTGCGGAACAGCAACCACCGAATCCGAACTCCCTGCTGTTCTCTTACCGCCTAATACGCCGGGTAGCCGTATTGACCGGGAATTTAAAATACAAAATACAGGGTTTACGATGGCATTTACCATTGAACTGGTCATGAACTGCAGTGTGGGGGACGATGATAACCTGCGCCTGCTGGTGGACCGCAACAGCGGAGGAAGTTATGATAATGCGGACGGCGATTTCACCAACGCTACCGTGGTTTCGCCGGGTTCAAATGGGTTTGCCGGTTATAGTTACAACAGAACCGGCAGGATACTTACCCTGCAGTTAGACCCTTTGGCCACTGCTTCTCTTTTTGCGCCCAATACAACCCGCCTTTTTACAGTGGCCGCCACTACATTTCCCGTACTGGCAACTGGGGTACCGCTGATAAAGGCAACCTGGTCCGGCAACGCAGTCATAATCACCTGGCAGGCGGCTGGCCTGCGCAGCGGCGCCCAATTTGTAGTGCAACGTTCTGCTGATGGGGCTACCTGGCGGCCTGTTGCTTCACTTCCTGCGTCACCGGTATCCAGCCTGCGTACTTACAGCGCCGCGGACAGCCATCCTTTACCAGGAATAAACCTTTACCGGCTGCGAGTGGAAGATAGCCAAGGGGGCATCAGCTATTCCAATGTGGTAAGCATGAATTCGCCACTGCTACCCTCACTCCCGTTTTTACGGCCCAACCCCTTTACCAACCAGGTTGAGGTAGCCTGGCCAGGGCCGGCGCCAGCTTTTTGCCGCATGATTGATCCCCTGGGAAGACCTGTGACTCTCACTGTAGAAAAGCGGGGTGGATACCTTTTCTTAACAGCCGGCGAAGGGATGCCTGGATTATATATTCTGGAGATAAGAGGGGCAGGTGGTATCCGTAATGCCTTTAAGCTGATCAGGCTGTGACCAAATCCTACAAATGAAAAGTACCTGGCAAACTTACATAACTGATCATATCAAGCCAGATTAGCCTGGCTACGATGATAAGTTGAAGTAAAATATGTTCTTCGGAAATCAATGTCTCCTAAGCATCCAATTAGACAGCATAGGAAACTATAACTCAAAATTTACACCAGTAGCATGCTGCTTTGTTAGAAGCACGCAGCCGCTGCGCCACAAGGGAGGGCCGTTCGTAAAGCTTGCATGAGAATTATTGCTCATTTCGCCAGTCTGATGCATCATCTTCCATGCTCTTGTTTTCCACAGGGCTTTGTTTCAACTGTTGTTTCTGCATTTCAATTGCTTTCCGGCCATTGTCAAGACTTTCCTCTGTCTCGTCTGAAGCCTTGTCGTCCTTATTCTCATTGTCTTCTGTTGTTTCTTTTGTTTGTTGGTTTTGGGGATGCTGTTGTTCAACACCTGGAAAAAAGGGATTACCATCGTCGGCCTTTCCATTCGTTTTTTTATTTGTGTTCATAAGTTGCTTATTAATTGTTTAAACCAATTGTTATTATTTGTTTTGATGCTGTCGCCCGATGTACATAAAGGAAATTTTCAGGTATTTTAATGTAAGCGATACTCCCAGAGCGGCAAGGGCTGCCAGCAGGTAAATTGTAGAAGGCGCTGTTGCAGAAAAATTTAATCAGCCCTGTAAAAGCATCTTCAGTTTTATTTTTTCACAACTGCCTTTAGTTTGTCAAGTTGGATACTTTTTAAACTTTCGCATTCTGCCTGAGGGCTATAATTAAAGCAATTACAGCTACAACGGGCATGAGATGGATTAGACCGGATGCATGATAATAATTAACTGCCGTCAACCACACCGTAATAAGTATGATCGATAATGTGAACAAAAAAGATTTCATCATATCTGGTTTAGCCTTCATTAAAATCAACACATAATTCAGGCCAATAGTTAGCGGAATAAAATGCAGGTGGGTATATCGTTGCACAATGATATCCTGATGAAGTGATTGCGACGCAAGGGACGATGCTATGAAAGATTGAAGCCGGTACCAGTAAAGCCTAAGTTAGGCCTTAAATTATCCTTTCTTTCGTCTGTATAACTAAAAAAAAATGCTGCGCCTTTCGGCGCAGCACTCATTTCATCAATCATTTTAAGCCTCTTCTTCTGTTGCTGCTTCATAGTTAATATTGTTTTCAGCAGCACCGGTCAATTTTTGGTCTGTTTGCTTTTCTTCTTCCAGTGTTTGCTGCAATATTTCAGCTATGTCATCCAGCCCCAGTGTTGTGGCCAGTTGTGCAAGACCGCCATAAGTTGCAATTTCGTAATGCTCTACTTTCTGGGCGGAGAGTATCAGCCCCACGTCACGTGTTGAAGTACCCGCTTCAGTGTCTTCAATAACGCTCTCCGCCTCCATAGTAATGCCTTCTATGGCATCGCATTTTTTTGCCTGTGGCTTTTTGCCGAGTAACTCAAACACCTGTTCCAGCCTTTCAACGTGTGTTTTTGTTTGTTCCAGGTGCTCTTCAAAACAGGCAACCAATTCTTCAGATGTAGCTGCTTTTTGCATTTTAGGCAGTGCCTTTGTAATGTGTTTCTCAGCCCAATAAATGTCTTTTAACTCTTCTGCAAAAAATTCTTTCAACAAGGAATTGTCGCCTGCCTGAGTGTTACTTTTTTGTTTGCTTGATTTTGTTTGCATATGTCAAGGTTTGTATTATGCAAACCAATCATTGTGCCATGGCCCACTACCCTATTCAAATGACCTGCACAGGAAAAACTTGAAGTAAAATATTCCTCCGTTGTGGAACAATTACGCAGCCATTATTCGCCTGTTTCGTCATCGGCAGCATCTACCGGCTTGGACTGAGGCGATCCCTGTTGCCGCAAAAAAATAGAAAGTACTACAATGGCGAAGACTGATAAAAATTCGCTTTGCCAATTCTGGAAAGACTCAAACCAGAAGCGTGAACCAGTAATGTAGTTACCGAAAGACTCTTGCGGCAAACCTTGCCGTAACAGCTTTGCATTTTCATCCTCAAGGCTGCCGTAAAAGTGCAACATAAACGAAAATGCAAATAACAAAAAAAAGGCTATGCTCAAAGAGCGCCTGTAAATCCATAATGCAAGGCCGCCTTTTCTCACAGGCCATGGAGTGTTTTTACGGAAGGGCGAGGGTTCCCGGTCAACTTCTTCGGGCTTATCCATTGCTTTGGATTCCGAAGAGCCTTTTTGCCTTAGCGAAATGGTTAGAATAACAAAAAGGCCCATCTGGAAAAATTCACTTTCCCAATTTTCAAATGTGGCCTGTAAAAAGTGTCCTGTTGATAAATATGAAATAAATGCTATAGTAGGTTGCCCATCTTCCAAAAGCTCTTGGTTATACTCGGCATGGCCTGTAAACGCCTGGGCAATCAGGCTAATTATAAATAAAGAAGCAAAGCAAATTGACAGGCTATTGTTTTTCCATGTCCTTTTCATTCGCGTTTAAAGTTTTCCTTCCTATTGCAATGAGTATTCCATTTAAGAAAGCTTTTCAAATCCGGGAATTTTTTATGGGCCCGTCAATAGAATAACTATGAAACTGCCGTTGCGTCGCACTCTTGTACTGTTGATAACACTATTCAGCACAGACCATGTGCATATAATTCTTTCTTTGAGATTTTATGATATTACACTAGCAGAGTAAATCCGGGGCAGGCAGAGTATCCAGAAACAAAACAAAACAAACCTTAGGTGCAGGCCAATATATAACACCAAACATTAGTGGCACTCACTTTGCGTTGTGATGCTTCTTAATAGATGTTACCAGAATTGCTGGAGTCTGTTTATTAGGATTATAAGACAAACCGGCCTGCACGCTTACGTGTGGGCCACTTTTAAAATTTAAAAATTATGAAACAGATACTTATTGCTTCGCTTTGCATAGCTGCTATAACCGGCTGTGGTGATGGAAAATTTCAGGATGAAAGAGCCAGGGAAGATAGCGCTGCCATGAATGCCACGCCTGATTCTGCGCTTAATGAAACAAATAACCAAAACGCTCACGCAGGAATTGGAACAGACAGTGCTGCAGCAGACTCTGGTATGGTTAACAAAGAAGACAGCAGCCTGAAAAATAAGTAGCAGGTTGTTTCCCGACCGTTGACTAAATACACATTAGTGAAACAATTTCCACGAAGGTGGTTCCATCGTTGTTAAATACGAAAGGATTTAACAGATCAAAAGAGAACAAGGCGTACAAGAGTGCGACGCAACGTAAGCTTAATGGATGCAATATTGCCCGGCTCATAAAATCCGATTAAAAAGGAGAGCCCCGGAAACCGGGGCCGTCATGGTTATCGACTGTTGTACGAAAATCAATACCCGGTTGACGCAATTGACATTGTGCCGGATGAAATTTTGTGATGGAAGAATCCGCGGATTATATCGTTACATATTTCTAATTTTTAATCAGCTTAATCGTCCTCGTCTCTTTGTTTTTCTTCGCGACCTGGATAAAATAAACTCCGGTTGCTAGCGAATTGATATCAATACTGTGTACTATGTTTGACAATCCTTCCGAATCATTAATGTTTTTGGCCAATATAATCCGGCCCGCAATATCCATAATTTTTATTATGCCTATAGATTCATTGCTCTTCAACATCACTTCTCCTCTTATAACCGGGTTGGGGTTCACTGACACTTTCCAGCTTTCTTCAAACTTTAGTAACTGTATTTTGCTGTAACTGTTGTTGCCGCTGCTGGTTTTCTGTTGTATGCGGTAGTAGTTGTTTCCATTGGAAGGACTGTTATCTGTGTAACTATAGTACTGCTTAACAGGTGTGTTACTTCTGCCGTTAATGGTGGTTAAAGTTTGCCAGTTGCTGCCATTGGCGCTTCTCTCTATTGTAAACTTATCATTCGCTGAACCGGTTGCAGTACTCCACTGCAATAAGGCCATTGCACCCTGTTTGATTACAGTAAAATTCAAAAGATTCTCTGCAAGTACAGCGCTGCCCCAACTTACATCGTAGCTAGGATCTATGGATTGTACACCTGCTGCATCTACCAGCACATAATAGAAGCTGAAGGAAGAGAAGCCACTTTGGTTGAAAGTTATCGTAAGCGAATCAGGTTTGTAGTTGGCGATGGTATAAGGAGGTGTTATCGTAACCCCGTTATACTTTAATACATTGCCATTCATATTACCAAATGATTTGATGATGACACCAAAACTATCAGGACAAACAGAGGAACAGTCTTCCGGGTCATTATAATCTAGCGGTAACATATTCCTGTAAGCACTGGTAAGTGCATGGGTACTGCCCCTTGTTGGCACAGGAGAGATAACATAACTAATATCAATACCTGAAGGTAACTGGTCTATACCAAAATTTGCATTACTTACACTGGCGTTTACTGGACCGATAGAAAGCTTGCCGTCTACTGTACCGTCATTGCCTGCCGCACTGCCAAGGTTTTCCCCCACATTGGCCCAGCCAGAAGGCATAGCTACAGCAGGTAATACTGCGCTGCCGACACTGGCAGTATTGGTTGTTATTTCAAGGCTATAGTTATGTCCGGGAAAAGCTGTGACACTGACAACTCCGCCGGAAGTTACTGCTGATACGGCCGCTACATTGCCGGTAGTATTATCGAACAATATTGCATTCAGCGTTCCTCCGGCGTTAGTCCCTATTCCATTTACAAGCCCTGCAGGTACATCTTTCAGCCCGTTTGCATCATTATACACGTTGCCACATACTGAAGCCAGGACGGTATCTTTGTGTGATGTGGCGCAACCGGTAGTGCCCGCATAAGTAACATAAGTTGTATAAATACCTGGTGTAAGGTTGCTGAACGTTGCACTACTTTGGTAAACAGTTCCGTCTTTGCTATATGTATAAGATGAACCGACAGGCGAAGTGTACTGCAGGTTACCCGTTGTAAAGCACGTTGTTGCCCCTGTATTATAGGTAACACTGGTAGTAAGAGAGGATGCGGGCACAGGAATCATCTGAAAACTGATATCGTCCAACGCAAGATCGTTGCCGTTGCCGCCAATAGCATTATTCAGTAAAACAAGGTCGAAAGTAGAAGCTGTGGCTGTAAAAGACAATGTGTATTGGCTCAAGGTGCCTGCTGTGGTTATGTTACCTGTTATTGTACTTGCAAGGGTGTCGTTATTGCCCGGGTCTATTACAAGAAAAGACACGTTAGGGTTAATTCCTGCGCTTGCTACACTTGCTATCCAGGCTGAGAAATTATAGGTGGCGCCCGGTATAACACCGGAAAGCCTGCGTCGGAAGAACTCGTTTACATCATACCCGGCATCCACTATCATCATATATCCTGTACCGGCATTTGTCGTATGGTCATTCAAAGAAACTGCACCGCTATAAAGAACGCTTGCATTGCCGGCCACCTTGTAATATCCATCCCTTGAACTTGAAGATGTGTTCATGTAATGATAAGAGGTTTGGCCGGTTAACGCTGCACCATAGCTTCCCGATGCCCCGCTGCCAAAATCTTCTTTATATGAATTTAAACAGCTATTAGTCATTGTAAAGGTATTTACCAGGCCGTTTTGAAAGATAGCATGTACCACTTCGCCTGCGGCAACCTTTAATGTGGCAGTATGTCCTGCTATATTGCCCGAAGAGTTGGAAGAAGGGTCATACACACTGATGTTCTGCAAGGCCCAACCGGAAGGCACCGTTTCTGTAACAGTGTAAGTTCCGGGCACCACAGCCATCATTTCCGCATTACCATTGGCGGGGCTTGTGCGTACACGCTCGTCATCTATCCACCATACATTACTTCCGTTCATGGAACGGGAGAATATGTTGCCAAACGGTGATACGGACTGAGACATAAGCATCCATACCTGCCCACCGATACCCGCCGTGGTAATCCCGGCATTACGGCTGGTGCTCTCTCCTGCACTCCATGTTGTACCGCTCTGCCATTTGTAAACCAAGGGTGACAAATTAGAAGCTTTGTTCCAGGAACTATATATATTGCCAGACTCATCAACAGCCACGTCTAAACCAATGCCTGATATGCCGCCGGGATAGCCAAGATTTGTGTATGCAGTCCCACTTTGAAAAGCAAACACATTTCCGCTACTGTTTACCGCAATTACGGTACCTGGAGTTGCAGGATCGCCATCAATACGAAAGATACTCGACGCCTGTGTATTAAACTGCGGCCAGGATGCACTGCCATAGCCTCCACTCCCACTACCGGTATAACGACAAATACGGCCGCTGTTTGCAACAACATACGGCTGGTTATCCCACGCCCTGCCCACGTCTGTTGCAGAATTACCGGTATATATGGTAGTGCCTGAAGCGCCATTATAATATACAACAGTGCCTGAGGTTGTTACATAGTAACAGGTATTGCCTGCCCCACCATCTACATTTCTGGCATTGGTTACTGCGGTAGCTACCCATCCTACACTGCCAAGGTCTCGATAGTACAATTTATTGTTGGTGCCAACGGCCCATAATCTACCGCTTTGAGAAGAGCCAATATCCTGTAACACTGTTTGGGTAGGGTTATCATTCAGGTTGAATGAAGGAACCGCTGTAACTCCACCTGATATAGAGAATGCAAAGTCTGTACTTGAAGATTCGTCCAGAGTTTTCTTGTGGATATAAATATACCCAGCCGGCGTTATGCCAAAGTTCTGTGCAGTTAAAGACGCTGAACCGAAGGATGTAGGCAATTCAATCTGCCCGAGGGTGTTAGACTGGGTTGCGGAATTTGAGCCAATATTTTCCCCTGTATTTATCCAGCTGACCGGCAGAGGGCCGGCAGCAATTGAAGTAGATGATGTACTTAATACTAACTTGTAATTGTCGCCACCCAGAGGAACAACAATCCCGCTATAAGCGCCATTGGAAACAACTACAACGGAGCTGACTAATGTGCTGGTAGTAGCATCCACCAGGTTTACATATAATGTGCTACCGGTATTGGTACCAGCTTCGCTTCCGTCAATAACAGCATTACCATTTATATCATTCCATACATTACCGCTAACGTTAATGTTAGCCGCCTTAGCTGCTGCAGTAAGTGAAAAGGCACCTATTACTATAACAAAAATTTTTAGCAAAGCCGTTTTCATAAGAATATTTTAAGGGATATCTAAAAAAGAAGCAGTATAGTTTATAGCCATAACATTGCAGGCTATGTTTATTTAAATCCGGATTGTGCTTTACAGGATGGCAGAAATTTTAACTCAGACGGGATAATTTTATTAAGCTACGTTGCGCTTACTAACTGTGTGAAATGCGACTGTTGTAATATTGCTTTTGATTGCCTGCCGTTGTATCTGGTTTAAAATTATTAGACACGTTTCGCCTGTTAATTTGGTTGAAAGCCGTTTGTTGCTTTCCTGGAAAAACAGGTACACCGTATTTTGTCTGGTTGAACATTTTAAATTATTCTCACAGAGAAATGGATTTTATACATAACAAATTTGATACAATAAATTTATTAGTCTCCTACCCAAACACATGGTGAACATCCCCCCTAAAAATAGCGGGGTGGTTAGATATCTTAATTCCTGTTCTTCTTTTGATAATACATGTATTCCATGTAATAAGCCTTTTTCCAGATAAGAGGCTGATGATTTACGGTCATGCAAATCCGTCTTTTTTTCTGTTTGTCAGGCCTGGATCCGATAAGAGGTGAAATCAGTTGGGCCGGCATTTCAGCAGCAGTAGCAGCACTTGAGCAGAGCTTTCCTGTATTGCCGCCCATTACGATAAATGTATTATTCGTAAATAGAGATGTGTGGCGAATAAACGCACCCTGAAGTCCCCGGCGGGATCACAGAAAAAGAAGAGGCTACTATAAATTAGTGGCCTCTTCTTTTTAGTTTATCAAACACCCTCTTACTTACTTTCCATACCCGACCTTGCTTCGATTAATATATCCGTATAAAGACAGACCAATTTACTTCGTGTAATGGTGTTAATATCTATAAAACGCAGCCCTCCCATTAATGAAGCAAGGTAAGAATGCTGCAGATCTACCCGGTAACCTGTCACTCAACTCCGGCAATAGGTTATCTTGATAACAGACTTGCATTTGACTATTAAAAGAATCTCTTATTATCTACCATATATCGCATCAAGCGCTGCATCAATTAACCTGAAACAATAACTACTCGGGGAACACTTTATCATAAGCATTCATTCTTTACTCATGTATTGGCAATACAGGCGCCATTAAATTTTAATCTTAAACAATTTATGTTTACGCGGAGAAACTAAGGTTGTATAATATTGGGGAAAAAATCAACGTTACGCGGTAAAAAATAATCAACCTTCGCTAACACGTGCCTGGTAGCTGCTAACCAGTGCGTATTCTTTTATTTCTTTCGTCGGATTTTTATAACGTAATGCCTAATCATTAGGCGCCCGGTTAAAATCTGTACCGCGCATCCCATAAAAGTACCAGGAAAAAATATTCGGGGCTTTCGGCTATAGTATTTCAGTGCAGCTATAGTCCCGGCTTTACACTGCAACTCCGCCACAGGGCCATTACACAAGGCCTTCAGCGGGGTTTTCGTTTCAATCCGGCAGCCAGTCAGGCGTTATACGGTTATTCGGCCATGGCTTTACGTTCACCCCTGGTACATAATCCTGGCAGTATAACCGGCCAGGTATGTATTTTTTATAATGGACCAATCGTTTTTTCGCTGCCGTCGTGTGCGTTTTATACAGATAACATCCCAAACTTTATAAAGATGGTGCGTTATTTGGAACTAAGGTCCTGTTTCCGGTAAAACATGTATCAATGCCATCTTCTGTTGTTGCATCTTACAAATACAACAAGGAGTTATCTATTCTCAGCATTACCTATAAGTCAGGTATGGTTTACGATTATCTCCATGTGCCTTAAGATGTATATGAGGCTTTCGTAAGATTCAGGGAGAAAGGCATTTTCCTTAACAGGCAGATAAAGGGAAAGTTTGCATTCAGAAAGGCAGGAAGGTCTAAATAATAAGAACAATGTCTGATAATAGAGAGATAGCATATCACGCATCACACGAACAGTTTGCGCCATCGGAATTGTTGGAGTTGGCAGTACTTGCTGAAAAAGCCGGGTTTGATGCCATACATTCGTCAGACCACTTTCACCCCTGGAGCGAAAGACAGGGACAGAGCGGTTTTTCTTTTGCATGGGTGGCCGCGGCAATGCAGGCAACATTTTTACCTTTTAGCCTGGTATGTGCACCGGGGCAGCGATACCACCCTGCAATTGTAGCACAGGCCATTTCTACCCTTTGCGAGATGTTTCCATCCCGCTTTACTGTGGAACTGGGAAGCGGAGAAGCCATTAATGAATACATGAGCCACGGCTACTGGCCACCGAAGCAAGTAAGAAATGCCAGGCTGGAACAAGCCGCCCAGGTTATCCGGCGCTTGCTTAATGGCGAGGAAGTTTCTCACAGCGGGCATTTTGAAGTACATGAAGCCAGGCTGTATACATTGCCTGCAAAGCCGCCAATGTTATTTGGTGCGGCTTTGTCTGAACAAACGGCTGCATGGTGCGCAAATTGGGCCGACGGCCTGCTAACCGCCGTGACCAATGCTGAGGATGCCGCAAAAAAGATAAAAGCGTTCCGCACTGTAGCAGGCAACGAAAAACCTGCCTTTGTACAATATGCGTTTTCCTATCATAAAGATTTCAATACGGCGCTTACAGAAGGCCACCAGCAGTGGCGGTCAAACATGGTAGGCATAAACGATCTTGCCGACCTGCACTCACCCAAGGAGTTTGATCAGCGCACAGAGAACATCACCATGGAAGAATTTGCAGAAAAGTTTCCGGTTTACACCTCGTTTTCGTCGTTGATGGATACAGCCAATTCTTTTCTTTCGGCCGGTGCAAACCGGGTCATCATGCATAACGTTAACCGCTGCCAAAAGCAGTTTATTTCTGGCTACCAGGAATACAAAAATTCATAAAAGCATTATTTATGGCAAAAATTAAAAAGCCCGGCCGCACGCCTGAGGCAACCGCAAAGGCCGCAGACTTAATGAAAAACACCGTGTCTGATGAAGGGACATTCCTTACCAGCAACCAGGGTGTAAAAGTTAATGATGACCAGAACTCGCTAAAGGCTGGTGAAAGAGGCGCAACGCTGATGGAGGACTTTTTATTTCGTGAAAAAATGACCCACTTTGACCACGAAAGAATACCTGAGCGTATCGTTCATGCCCGCGGAGCAGGCGCCCACGGCTTCTTCCAGGTGTACGAATCACTGGGGAATATCACAAAAGCCGGTTTTTTAACCGACCCTTCCCGCACAACGCCTGTATTTGTCCGATTTTCGACTGTTGCGGGATCCCGGGGTTCAACGGACCTAGCCCGTGACGTGAGGGGTTTTGCGGTAAAGTTTTATACAGAAGAGGGCAACTTTGACCTTGTGGGTAACAATATGCCCGTGTTTTTCATCCAGGACGCCATCAAATTTCCCGACCTGGTGCACGCCGTAAAGCCCGAACCCCATAACGAAATTCCGCAGGCAGCTTCTGCACATGATACTTTTTGGGATTTCATCTCACTAATGCCGGAATCTACCCATATGATCATGTGGCTGATGAGCGATAGGGCTATCCCCAGAAGCTACCGTATGATGGAAGGTTTTGGCGTACACACTTTCCGCCTGGTGAATGAGAAAGGACAATCCAGTTTTGTAAAATTTCACTGGAAGCCGCTTCTGGGCGTTCATTCGGTTGCGTGGGACGAAGCACAGAAGATATCAGGCAAAGACCCTGATTTTCACCGGCGGGATTTATGGCAGGCTATAGAAGCAGGGCAGTTTCCGGAGTGGGAGCTTGGCTTGCAGGTTGTACCGGAAAAAGACGAACATAAGTTTGAATTTGATCTTCTTGACCCCACTAAAATTATTCCTGAAGAATTGGTTCCGGTGCAGCGCATTGGCAAATTAACGCTAAACCGCAACCCGGATAATTTCTTCGCAGAAACCGAGCAGGTGGCATTTCACGTAGGCCATGTGGTGCCAGGCATAGACTTTACCAACGATCCGCTGATGCAGGGACGCCTATTCTCCTATACGGATACCCAGCTTATAAGGCTTGGCGGCCCGAACTTTCACGAGATACCTATTAACAGGCCAGTTGCTCCGGTGCACAATAACCAGCGGGATGGGTTTATGCGGCAAACCATCAACCCTGGCCGCGTAAGCTATCAGCCCAATTCATTGGGCGGTGGATGCCCGTTTCAGGCAAAGATGGCCGACGGTGGTTTTTCATCTTACAGCGAACGGATTGATGCAAAAAAAGTGAGAGAAAGAAGCCGCAGCTTTTTCGATCATTTCAGCCAGGCCACATTGTTTTACAACAGCCAGTCAGAACCAGAAAAGGCGCATATGGTGGATGCATTCAGTTTTGAGTTAGGCAAAGTACAAACGGTAGCTGTTCGTGAGCGTATGTTGCTGACCCTCTCCAAAGTGCAAAAAGATCTTGCTTCCAAGGTTGCTTATAAACTGGGCCTTAAAGTGCCAAAAGGAAAAGTGATTAATGAAGGCATACCAGCGGATGCAGATCCGCGAAAGTATGCTCCTATTGAAGCAAAGCCTTCGCTTGAACAGTCAGATGCATTGAGTATGGCCAATACGATAAAAGGAAATATTGCTACCCGCATGATTGCCATTCTTGCAGCAGATGGCGTAAATGAATCCAACATAACCAAAATGCAGGCTGCCCTTACCGCTGCTGGTGCTGTAACAAAGACGGTTGCGCCAAGACTGGGATTTTTGCAAGGCACCCAAGGTGGCCAGGTGGAAGTGCAGGAAAGCTTTCTTACAGCGGCATCAGTAATGTTTGATGCCGTGTATATACCCGGTGGCGACAACAGCGTAGCAACGCTTGCTGAAACACCTGATGCAGTACATTTTTTGAACGAAGCATACCGCCATTGTAAAGCTATTGCCATTGAAGGCGACTGTGAACAGGTTTTAGCAAAAACCTACTTCGGGCAAAAGCTGGAGATTAACGACGCGGCAACAGACGGCATTGTAACAGGTAAAAATTCAGCCTCGATAGTTAATGATTTTATAGCGGCTATCGGGCAGCATCGTTTTTGGGAAAGGGAAGTTGCACATAAAGTGCCCGCTTAGCGGTTAGCGCTATGGTGAGCTGTGGCTTTCCGCAACAGGCGTCACCACCGGGTGAGGGATTGCAGCGGTTACCCCGCTGAGCCCATCGCAGCCAAGCCCCGTGGCGGAGTATGAGCGGAAAGCCCGGCCCCTTGCGATAGCTTGGGGACACCCCCATAACTAAAACCAATATTGCAGTGCGTAAACAATATAACGAACTACGTATTTAGTGTGAAGTAAATGCGGCAAACAGAAAGACATGCAAAAAGCAAATAAACCTAAAAAATTAAGGCCAGAGCAGCAGGTAAAGCAGAAAAAGGGCCAGGAATCTGCGATGACACCGGAACCGAAATATCAACGTACCAAAACAAATAAAAAACTTGACGGGAAAGTGGCAGTGATAACAGGCGCGGATAGCGGCATAGGCAGGGCGGTGGCTATTTTATTTGCACAGGAAGGCGCTAAGGTTGTGATTGTGTATAAAGAAGATGACATTGAAGCAGACAAAACCAAAACGATTGTGGAAGCCGAAGGTGCTATTGCTGTATTGATAAAGAAAGATGTGAGTAAAAGAAAAAATTGCATAGCCATTATTGAGCGGGTGACAAAAATGTTTGGTCAGCTTGACATTCTGATAAACAACGCCGCCATACAAATACCCGAAAAGAAGCTATCTGAAATTACAGAGGAAAACCTGCGGGCCACGTTTGACGTTAATTTTTTCGCGCAGTTTTTTATGGTGCAGGCCGCAGAGCCTTATTTGAAACAGGGCGCTTCTATTATCAATACAACGTCTGTGACTGCTTACCGCGGCAGTAAAGGCTTATTAGACTATTCCGCTACCAAAGGGGCCATTGTTTCATTTACCCGCTCGTTAAGCGCCTACTTTGCTGACAAGGGTATAAGGGTTAATGCCGTGGCGCCGGGCCCCATCTGGACGCCACTTATACCAGAAACATTTCCGCCTGATAAAGTGTCGAAATTCGGTTCAGAAACGCCTATGGGAAGAGCCGGGGAACCAGTGGAAGTGGCCACGGCATTTCTATTTTTGGCAAGTGAGGATGGAAGCTATTACTCCGGGCAGGTGCTTCATCCTAATGGCGGTGAGATTATTAATGGTTAAAATGCCTATTGCCAGGGGATTAATTTTTAGACTTTGTAAAACTTTTTTATGAACAGGTATATTGCGGTATTTGAAAATAAGCAACTGGTTAGACTGTTGGAGTCAGCCGTGGAAAATGATTGCTATTAAGCTTTGCCCGCAGGGTGGTTTAGCCAGCAAGTGATAAGACCTGCAGGGTTTATGCGACTTTTCAGCGGCGCCAACTTAAGATGTTTCTGGCGCCAAAGGCGGCAGAAACCCTCCCCTACCCGGGCTAAAAAGCTGCGTAGCGAATCCAGCCGTTGAAGAGTGCGACGCAACGGAAGCCTCCTGGTAGTTCCTGCTGCCGGGCCCATAAAAAAATTACCAGTTACAACTTGTTCGGAGATTATCAACCTCGGAGAAGGCATTTGCCACGCTGGCTTTTTAACTAAAAAGCAAGAGGCTGCCCATATTAAGGCAACCTCTTTACTTTAGAACACCCCCGGATTAATAAACCACCAGCTTGACGGTTTGCTTTTCCGCCGGACTGGTAATTTCGAAAAAGTAGATACCACTTTTTAAAGCACTGATGTTATAGTTACCGGACATATTTACCGGGAACTGCGCTACCCACTTGCCGGTTATATCCGTTACTGTAATGCTGTTAACCCTTGCACTGTGTTGGATGTGCACAAAACCCCTGGCCGGATTAGGATAAACTTTTAGTACCGCGTTGCTGGCAGACGCCCTTGTTAAAACAACCACGTTACTGTAGGCAAAGCGGCCATCTTTATCAACCTGCTTTAGCCTGTACCAGGTACGCTCCAATGGTTTGGCATCTGCATATTCGTAAGTGATGGCCTGCTGGCTATTGCCGTTAACAGCTTTTGATGCCACAAAACCATCCTGCGTAAACTGCCTGCCATCAGTGCTTTTTTCAATGTAAAAGCCTTTGTTGTTATTCTCCATAACGGTTGACCAGTTGAGCCTGTTGACTTTGCCCTCGTTTACGCCGGCGAGTGGCAGCATGTTTACCGGCAGTGTTTTACCTGTTGTTAACGTAGCTTCTGACTGTGCTGCTTTAGCTTCAACATTGCCCACAGAATCTACCGCAACCACATAAAAATTATAGGTGGTGGAGGGTGCTGCCTTAAAGGTTACGGAATCCCGTATTTCACCTATTTCAAGATAGTCGCCACCATCTCTTGAAGCATACAGTTTATAGTGTTCTACGCCGCTTGCCGCATCGTTACCTTTTACTTTTATAACGATAGTGGTATCGTTGGCAAGCCTGGCATCATCAATGGATGAGCTGGGGTTGCGGTTGTCTAATATGTTCACCCAGGCATCTGTTGCTATTGGTTCATTGTTATCGAAGATGATGGTGGCTTTGTTGCTGATAGTTGTTCCATCGGCAAGGCCATCCTTCAGGTTAACGGAATAGTTTAGATAACCGTCACCTTCGGGCGCTGTTTTATTGGGTGGCAGGAAGCCGGTAAGCGGGTTATCCGGCACATCGCCTGTTTTCCTGTCAATGGTGGTAAATACGGCCCTCAATATGCCGGTGGCAGTATCTAACTTGATGATGGGGCGCACAGCGAGATCGTTACTGATATTAACGTCGGTTACAAACTCTTTTCTGTCAAGCGGCAGGCTGAATGATCTAAGGCCCACACCAAAGGAATTTATTTTAAAGCTGGAGAGGTCGAACAGCTTTTTGTCTAATGTGTCAATAATGGTTACTACTTGCGCGGCTGCGGTTGCTGTATCAACATTCTCGAAGAAGATATTGTAGTTGATGAGCTTTTCATTGCCATTAATGTAGCGCTTGCTGCCATAGCCGGTAGGGCCAACTTTGGCGTTGGGGTCCATTGAGCCGCCTGCGTCAGGTTTTTTACGGTCTTTATCTTTGCCATCAGGACATTTTTCGTAAGCGTATTGTTCCATCTGCACAATATCATATCCATCAAGCGGAATATCGGTCATCCATTCCACAGCCTCTAACTCAACCGCCAGCGGCGCCAATACGCCTGTTGCAGCCAATGCTTCCGGGCCGCAGTTTTTTACAAGCCCTGCAAAAGATTTTACTGTTGAACCCATAAAGGCGGCAACGTCCCAGCCATTGCTGATACCCCATATAGTTGAGGTGATGGGAAGTGACAGTGTTTTTAATACATTCCAGCCACAGTCAACAACCGGTATTTTGTTGAGCAGGATATTGCCGTATGTATAGCCTCTGCGTATTCTTGCTTTCCAGCAATCGGTAACCCAATCGAACATAGGAGAACCGCTGAAAGGCCCGTTTACCCATACATGCATCTGGCCTACCTGGTTATGCGGCAGGAAGCGGATTTTAAAATTAAGGTCCCTGTAGCCGCCATTGGGTATATTTGATACAAAGAAACCCCTTAAATAACCATCTGTAGGATAGCCGCCTTTAATGCTGGTATGGATTACCTCAGGCAGCGTATCCGGCGAAACGCCAGGCGTTGTTACCGGGTAAACAATACTGTCCAGCCTGGTTACTTCAATCCAGTCTGATGAAAGCATATACACTTCTGTAATACCGGCATTTACATTGCCATCGTTATGAACCCTTACTGTGTACAGGTAGTCAGTATTGTTTCTTACGCTTTGCCGGCCTATCAGCTCTATGCGCAGCTTGTCTCTTCTGCCTTCAAGTGTAAAGCCGCCGGGATAATGATAACTGCTGTCTTTGGTGACTATATCTACATCATAAGCGCCGGGCTCGGCATCATGCAGGTTGAAAATACTGCCATAGATATTAGCATACGGGCTTACACCGGAAGCGGAATCCGTATATACTTTGCCGCCCCTGGTCAGCGTAACCCTGAGCGATTTATCAAGCCCGCCGCCATATACATTGAACACAACATTGCCCTGGCCGCCTTTAAGCGGCGTATACTTTTCCAGGCCTTTTACAGTAAAGCCTGCTTTGGCTGTATCAGTAAAACTGCAACCGGCTACTGTGTTGTTATAGGCCACCAGTTTTACTTCGTAATAACCGGGGCCATACGTGGTAAGAGGTGCATACCTGTTGGTGTTGGTTGAGCCATTTGCCATATCCCACAGGTAGCTGTCTGCACGGGCGGAACTGTTGCTGAACCCAAATGTATTGCCCGTTCTTACATACTCAAAAGCGGCTTTGGGCTGGCGGCCAATTACCTGCTGTTGCATGGAGTAGCTGAAGGATTGGTTATCCGCATACACCAATATATACAAAGAATCTTTTGGCATGCAGTTAAACAGGAGCGTATCATTAATTGTTTCACCTGGCTTTACATCTGTCCTGTTCAATAACACTTTGTTCAGCAGTTCGCCCCTGCTGTAATTGAACACATACATGCGCAGGTAACCATTGCTTCCGCCCGTGTTTTTAGCCTGTACAAAAAACTTAACCGTACCGGATTCTGAAATGCCCATCCTGTAGTAATCATGGCTATCATAATTACCGTTAACGGTATAGCCTATATGGCCGTATAGCGTATCCTTTCTGCCAAAGGCAAAAGCTTCTTCGAAAGTATTGTTTGGCTCCCTGTCGTTAGGGCTTTGGTCGTTTAACACATAAGAAGCATTGTAGCTGAATGACTGGTTATCCGCATACATAAGCAGGTACAAAGTATCCGCGTCACGGGAGTAAATATTAAGCGTATCGTACACTGTTTGGGCCGGCGCTACATCTGTCTTGTTAGCCACAACCCTGTTAAGCAGTTCCCTGCCGGATTTATCAAATACATACACACGCAGGTAGCCATTCGAGCCACCGGTATTGGTGCCTGCCAGGCGCAAGTGGAAAGTGCCGTCAGCCGGCAACAGGGTTTTGTAATAATCACGGGAATCATATACGCCATTGGTAGTATAGCCAATATGCCCTTTCAGCACTGTTTTTTCATTAAACAAAGCGGCCTGGGCAAATGCATCATTAATGCCGTTATCATTTTCACTTCTGTCAATTAACTGGTATTGTAAACTGTAACTAAAAGACTGGTTGTCTGAATATACCTGGAAGTACATTGTATCCATACCCCGTGAAAAGATGCTGATGGTATCGTACACCGTTGCACCCGGCGCTACATCTGTTTTATTGTTCAGTACCCTGTTTAACAGTTCCCTGCCAGATTTATCAAATACATAGAGCCTTAAATAGCCATTAGAGCCGCCGGTATTGGTGCCTGCAACAGATATCTTCATCGTACCATCATCCGGCAGTAAGGATCTGTAATAATCCCGGAAATCGTAAACGCCATCAGTGGTATAGCCGCTATGCCCCAGCAATACGTCGCCTTCATTAAATAAAGTAGCCTGGGCCATGGTATTGTTCGGCTCCGCATCAACAGGGCTTTGTGTGGTAAGCTCGTACCGCAGGTGATAATTGAACGACTGGTTATCCGCATACACTAAAAAATACATGCTATCCGCACCACGGGAATAAATATGGAGGGTATCATAAACGGCAGCACCCGCGGCTACATCTGTTTTATTATTCAACACCCTGTTTAACAACTCCCTGCCAGATTTATCAAAGAAATACAAACGCAGGTAACCGTTGGCGGCGCCGGTGTTCTTTCCATCAACAATTATTTTTACAGTACCATCGGCGCTAAGGCCGGTTTTGTAATAATCACGGGAATCGTACACACCATTGGATGTATAGCCAATATTGCCGGTTAAAGTATCTGTTTCATTAAAAACACCAGCTTCGCCAAATGTGTTATTAGGCTCTTTGTCACTTTGTGTTATACCTGTTAACGAGTAGCTGAAATTGTAGCTGAAGGAACGGTTATCCGCATACACCAAAAAGTAAAATGTTTCACCAGAGCGGCTTGGAACATTGATAATTTCAGAAACTGTTGCCAGGTGCGCTACATTGGTGGTATTGCCTATAACACGGTTAACCAGTTCCCTGCCGCTTTTATCATATACATATAACCTAAGATACCCGCTGCTGCCACCCGTATTGGTGCCACTGATATTTACACGCAGGTTGCCATCCGCGGTAATGGCAGATTGATAATAGTCCCTTGCATCATATACGCCATTTGTTGTGTAACCAATATGCCCTTCGTTAACATCGCTTTCTGAAAAAGTTGTGGCTTCCGCTGTTGAATTATTAGGCTCCCTGTCATTCGTGCTTTTGTCAATAAGGCTGTACTGCAGGTTATAACTGAACGACTGGTTATCCGCATACAGCAGGAAGTACATGGTATCGGCGCCACGGGAATAAATATTCACCGTGTCGCTAACCGTTTGGCCCGGCGCCACATCTGTTTTATTGTTTACCACACGGTTTAACAACTCACGGCCGCTTTTGTCAAAAACATACAATCTTAAATAACCGTTGCTGCCGCCAGTATTAACACCGGATACGGCTATTTTAACCGTGCCATCCTCTGCCAGCGTGGTTTTATAGTAATCATGCGAGTCATACGCACCATCGGCAGTATAACCAACATGGCCCTTCTGCACCGCAGCTTCATTAAATTTTATGGCCTGGGCAAAGTTGTTGTTGGGTTCTTTGTCATTGGGGCTTTTGCTGGCAATATCATAGCGCAGCGTGTAGCCAAAGGGCTGGTTATCCGCGTACAGTAAAAAATACATACTGTCTGCCCCGCGGGAATAAATGTTAACCGTGTCATGCACGGTTGCACCGGCGCTAACATCTGTTCTGTTGGCAATAACACGGTTAAGCAATTCACGCCCGGACTTATCATAAAAATACAGGCGCAGGTAGCCATTGGCGGCCCCTGTGTTGGTAGCGCTCACAATTATTTTAACCGTACCGTCAGCGGCAAGTTTCGTTGAAAAATAGTCACGTTGGTCACTGAGGGATACATCGCCTTTTTTAACGGAGGCTTCGTTAAGCGTATCAGCCGTTTGAAAGCTGTTATTAGATTCCCGCTCCTGCACCTGGGCTTGCACAATGCCGCAAAGCAGAAGAAAAATCATAATGGGTAAGATTCTTTTCATAAGCGAAATTTTAAAGGCATGAATGATAAGGATGTTCGTTTGTTGATGTGGTTCATTTTTTTTGATAAAGGGGTTAGGGCCGAAAATATTTTTGGCCAGCAATTCAATTTCATTGGATTAAAGTGGAGTGTTGTTCCGGGATTGGACAAGATGTTTTTCCAGGATACCAACTGTGGGTTTTCATGGCATCGCCTGTTGCGTCGCAAGCACTTCATCGTTCAGTTGTTGTGGCGACTTTTAAGCGAAGGGTTTTACTACATTTACTACCCTGCCATTACGATACAAATGTGGGTAGTATTAAAAATTACAGCAATACTCAATTTGTAGTAGGCTGAAGTACACAACTGTTTTATCAGTTATTTTTATAAAGCGGTAAATAAACCAGGATAACTGATACAGCGCAAGCAGCACAATGCTATAAGGGCCTGCTACAAGGGGCTGAAAAGACGCCCAATGAACCAGGCGATGAACGGATTGCGACGCAACAGGCGATTCCACAAGGTACAACTGCCGGTATCCTGAAAATTTTCTCAGGCATTATCACCACCATTTAACCATAACCAGGTATGTGGCGTTTTATTGTTTTGTTTTATTTAGCTTTTACACTGTCATTAGCAGGCGCTGCCCAAACAAAACTGATTGACAGCCTGAGGCAGGATATTTACCGTGCCCGGACAGACAGTGAAAAACTAAAAGCCATGTTAGCCCTTTGCGAGGAACACCAAAGCATGAACAGGGATACGCTTGACCACTATGCCGTACAGGCGCAAGACCTTGCTTTGAAAAGCGGCAACAGCAGGAGCATAGGCATGGCTAAACTGGCCATGGCCTACGATTACATGCGCTGGGGCTGGATTGACAGCGCCCTTGCTGAGTTGGAACCAGAAATAAAAAAACATACTGTTGGCAATGATAACAGCCGCGACATTTACTTTAAGCTGGCGAGGCAACAGGCCATGTGTTATGGACAGCAATCCGTGTATAAGAACGCCCTGGCTATACTTTACGAAATAGTAAGCCAGGCAGAACGTTATAAAGATTCCGCAGTGCTCGGCGCCAATTACAACACCATTGGTTCTATCGCAATAGCCAGGGGCCAGGCAAACGAAGCCATGCAATGGTTTGAAAAAGCACTTGCGGTATCTCCCGACCGCCCCGTTTTCTGGCGCAACCGGGCTGCCATTTTTACCAATATGGCCAATGCTTACTATGCATCCGATAAAAAAGATTCTTCGCAGTATTGCCTAAACATTTCGTTACCGCTTGCCAGGCGGGTAGAAAACCTGAATACGCTGGCTACCGCGTTAAGAATTCAATCCAATGTATATATACACAGTAATAAACTTGCGCAGGCGGAACAAGCCCTTAAAGAAATGATTGAAGTACGCCAGAGTACCAACCTTAACACATCGCTTGTTGTGGACGACAACCTGCTGCTGGTTGATTTTTACAACAGTACCGGCCAAACAAAAAGGGCCATAGAAATGTTGAAGCAGTGGCTGCAAACGGGCGACCTGTATGCCAAGAATGGTGAGGGCAAAGTGTTTAACAACAAAACAAACATACGCCTGCTGTACTATGAAGCACTGGCTAACTGCTATAAACAAATTGGTAACAATGCACTTTACCAGCAGACCCTGGAAAACCTGGTTGCAGCCAAGGATTCATTTTATGAAGCCAATTCCGCCGAGGCGATTGCCGAACTGCAAACGAGGTATGAAGTACAAAAAAAGGAGAACACCATTATTCAGCAAAAGCTTGACCTGGTAAAGAAAAATAACCTGCTATACGGCACCCTGGGTTTTTTGTTCTTTATCTGCGTAATAGGCTGGCTGGTATTCAGCAATTATAAAAAACGCCAGCGGCTAAAGCTGGAATTATTGCAGGAAGAAGAAAAACTACGTTCGAAAGAGGCTGTAAAAGAAGCAGAAGAAAAAGAACGAAAACGCATTGCGGCAGACCTGCACGATAACCTGGGTGTTTACGCCGCTTCTGTAGTAAGCAACCTGGAATTTATACAGCAGGAGAGTATGGACAAACAGAGTGTGGTAGCCATGCAGGAGCTGCGCAACAACAGCCGGGCCATGGTGTCGCAACTGAGTGATACCATCTGGGTGCTGAAAAAAGATGAGCTATCATTAACGGGCATTAGCGACAGGGTTAAAGTATTTGTACAGCGGTTACAACCCAGCTACCCCAATGTAACAATAGAGGTATTGGAACAGTTGGATGAAGATGTATTGCTACCTTCAACCCATGCTTACCACCTGTTCCGCATTATACAGGAAGCGGCAAACAATGCGTTGAAACATAGCAAGTGCACCAGGATAAATATTATGATAGCTAACAACAGGATTGAGGTGACAGACAATGGTATTGGCATGCCGGAAACACACCACCGGACACCTGGAAATGGATTGGCAAATATGCAGGAACGTGCTGCCCTTGCAGGCTGGAACATAAGCTGGGAAAAAGCTGCAGGTGGCGGCACACAGGTAATAATAACCCAGCCGGAGCAGTAAAACATACTACAAATTGATTATTGCTTTACTCCTTTTCATTATTGAACTTTGTTATTATGCCTTTTAAAATAGCGCTGGCGGAAGATAACCCCATTAACAGGAACAGTTTTATGCAGAAAATTAAACTGCATGGCAACATGCAGTTGGTATTTTCCGCACATAACGGCAACCACTGTTTGGAAGAACTGGCAGGCCTGCCCCACAACAACCTGCCGCAGGTTTTGTTTATGGATATTGAAATGCCCGAACTGGATGGCATTGAAACGATACGTATGGCAAAATCCCTGTACCCGCAAATACATTACATAGTACTCACCGTATTTGATGATGATGAAAAAATTTTTGAAGCCATAAAAGCCGGGGCATCTGGCTACCTGCTTAAACACGATCCGGCAACGGTACTGGAAGAAGCCATTATTAATGTGCTGGAATATGGCGGCGCCCCGATGAGCCCGGCCATAGCAAGAAAAGCGCTGCAACTGCTAAGCGTATCCCCACAACCAGCGGAAAAACAGCAGGGTACAACGCTGCCATCAACACTTACCGAGCGTGAAAAAGAAGTGCTTCAGCACATGGTAAGCGGCTGGGATGCCAAACGCATCAGCAGCGAACTGAACATCAGTGTGCTCACCATCCGCAAGCATATTGCTAATGTGTATGATAAGCTTCATGTAAACTCCAAAGCGCAGGCCATTAGCCTTGCACATAAGCAAAAGTGGTTTTAGCAAAATGGCGGAAGAACTTCGGATATCCGCTAAATCAAGCCATTACGCTATTGCAGATTTTACACTCACGAGAAAAGTAGAAAGAACTGTACGCAAAATTTTGACATTGCTTCTACGTTGTTACAGTTTCACGCCGGCAGGTAAAGCGTATTGTCAATACAAAACAAGAAGTGTGGTATTAATGATATCGTTGAAATAGTTACGGTTTGCGGTTGATTTAACTGACACCTGCAAACCCTTAACAGTGTTCATCAGAAAACGCGTAAGCGCCTGTGGATCTGCAGAAGTGGTAAGCTCTCCGCTTTTCTGGCCATCTTTGATTACTTTAAGAAAAACTTTTTCGAGTTGTTGCTCATTTTGACATAGCATTCCACTGATCTCTTCGTCATGCGTAGCCAGCTCCACGCCTGCATTCACCGAAAAGCAACCTTTGCGCTGCTTATCTCCAAGCAAATCGCCTACAACCAGGTTAAGCAGTTCCCTTACGGCTTCTTTTGCTGTTGCAGACTCTTTGATGAGCGTGCAAAGCTGTCCACCATACTGCTGTTGGTACAGCTCAAGTGCTTTTATATAAAGCTGGCGCTTATCGCCAAAAGTATCATACAAGCTGGAGCGGCTGATGCCAAGGCCATCAATCAGATCCTGCATGGAAGTACCGTTATACCCTTTGTCCCAAAATAAATTCATGGCTTTTTTAAGTACTTCCTCCTCGTTGAATTCTTTGCTTCTTGCCATATTTAAAACAGCTTTGCCCTTTTTTGGGCAAAGCTACTCTTTTTACACCAAGACCCTTCACCGCTCAGCGGACGCCGCCGCTGGCAATAATTGTCTCCCCTGTAAGCCACCTGGAATCATCAGATGCCAGGAACACGGCAATGGGGGCAATATCATCCGGCTGCCCTATACGGCCCAGCGGAGTAGTCTTAACCAAATCGGTCTGAAAATCACTTCCGATAAAGCCCGCTGCATGGGTACCTTCTGTTTCTACCATGCCCGGGTTGATGGAGTTTACCCGGATATTTTTAGGGCCCAATTCTTTGGATAATACCTGTGTAATGGAATCAACAGCCCCTTTGGTGCCCGTATACACAGAACTTCCGGGAGGAGTTATCCTTGTAGCCGTTGACCCAATATTAATTACGCTGCCGCCATTATCCCCAAACCTTTTTACAGCACCCTGCGTGGCAAGCAGTAAACCAAGTACATTGATATTAAACTGGCGGTGAAATTCATCTTCTGTAATCTGCTCTAAAGTACCGAACTGGTAAACACCCGCATTGTTTACCAACACATTTACGTTGCCAAATGCAGCCTCTGTTTCGGCAAATAAACGTTCAACATCCACTGCCTTTGATACATCACCCTGCACGGCAAGGGCTTTGCCACCCGCAGACACTATTTCCTCTACCACTTTTTCAGCCCCTTCTTTCGCTGATGCATAATTAACCACTACGGCCGCGCCTTCCGCTGCCAGGCTTTTTGCGATACCTGCGCCTATTCCTTTGGAAGCGCCTGTTACAACCGCCACTTTGTTTTGCAATTTTTTCATGTTATAAACGTTCATTCTGTTTTAGGAATGAACAGTCCAAAATTATAACATTTTTTGGAACACTCGTTCCTATATTGAAAAAAAATTTTTCTCCCCCTTCCCACACCTAAACGGAATGGTATTTAAGAGACCTTAATTGGTTACAGTGCTGATCCGGCAATAATCTCCGCAAACAAGATAAAAATGGCATATAGAAAATTGCTTAAACCACATCAGTCCCAAAAAAATATCGCTACTTTCGAATTGTACAATTGACAAATATCCGGGTTGCCAGATGTTAAACTCAGCAACTTTAGGACAAGCTTGATTTATCTTCGGATAAATTCCTAAAAACACCCAATACATCAATGCAGCATACATGCTTGGCCATCATAACCTTAAAGGGCTCATATTATTATCCAGTAACCAGGACGCGGCCAGGCACAATGGACCTTATCAAAAAGTGCCTCTGTCGTTTAAAGAAAAATAACCGATAACTACGCATCAATATCAGCTACATGAAAAAAACAACGTTTGCCTTTTTATTGCTTGTTACAACAGTTTGCTTTTCACAATCAAAACCTGCCCTGAAATTGTGGTACAATCGTCCCTCTGGCCAAACTTGGGAAAATGCCTTGCCTATAGGAAATGGCAGGCTTGGGGCAATGGTTTATGGTAATGTCCAGAAAGAAGTCATCCAGTTAAATGAGCATACCCTATGGAGCGGCAGCCCCAACCGTAATGATAACCCGCTGGCGCTGGATTCTTTGGCTGTTTTAAGGCAACTTATATTTGATGGTAAACAAAAACAGGCGGAAGACATAGCTAACCGTGTAATTATCTCAAAAAAATCACATGGCCAGATGTTTCAACCGGCAGGTAGCCTGCTGCTGAAGTTTGAGGGCCATGAAACTTATGAAAACTACTACCGGGAACTGGATATTGAAAAAGCGGTAGCCAAAACCTCTTACTCCGTTGGGGGTGTTACCTATACCCGGGAGGTATTGGCTTCTTTTCCAGACCGGGTTATTGCTATGCGGCTAACTGCCGGCAAACCTGCCAGCATTTCATTTACAGCTTCTTTTGCAACCCCGCAGCCAAATGCCAAAGTACTAACCACTGAGGCAAAAGATTTAACCATTAGCGGCACCACTATGGATCATGAAGGGGTAAAAGGGATGATAAGGTTTAAAGGTATTGTACGCATTAAATTGGAAGGCGGCAGCCTTTATGCCAATGACACCTCCTTGCGGGTTGACAAAGCCAATGCCGCGACTGTCTATATTTCTATTGCCACCAACTTTAACAACTACCATGATATATCGGGCGATGAAAACACCCGTGCTGCATATTACCTGAACAAGGCTTACCCTAAAACTTTCGCATCCATCGCAGGGCCGCATGTAACGGCATATCAAAAATATTTCAACAGGGTTAAACTTAACCTGGGCAGCACAAATGCGGCAAACCTGCCAACGGATGAACGCTTGAAGAACTTTAACACGGTAAACGATCCCCAGCTTGTCACACTTTATTACCAATATGGCCGCTACCTGCTTATCTCTTCTTCGCAACCGGGTGGCCAGCCGGCCAACCTTCAGGGCATCTGGAATGGATTCATCCGCCCGCCGTGGGATAGCAAATACACCATTAACATCAATGCCGAAATGAATTACTGGCCCGCGGAAAAAACAAACCTTGCGGAACTGCACCAGCCCTTTTTGGATATGGTAAAAGACATGTCGGTTACAGGGCAGCAAACAGCCAGGGATATGTATGGCGCAAGGGGCTGGATGGCTCACCACAATACGGACATCTGGCGGGCTACAGGCGCTGTTGACGGGGCTTTGTGGGGCGTTTGGAGCGCTGCCGGGGGCTGGACAAGCCAACACCTTTGGGAGCACTATCTCTACAGCGGCGACAAAGATTTCCTTGCATCCATTTATCCTGTGCTTAAAGGCGCTGCCACCTTTTATGTTGATTTCCTGGTGCAGCACCCCAGTCATCCATGGCTTGTGATAAACCCCGATATGTCGCCCGAAAATGCACCAGGGGCTCACCAGGGTTCATCCCTTGACGCAGGCACAACCATGACGAACCAGATCATATTCGATATATTCTCTTCAACTATACGCACTGCTGAAATACTTAAAAAAGATTTAGCCTTTGCCGACACGCTTAGGCAAATGCGCAAAAAGCTGCCCCCCATGCACATAGGGCAGCATGGCCAATTGCAGGAATGGTTAGACGATATTGATGACCCTAAAGACAACCACAGGCATATCTCCCATCTTTATGGCCTCTTTCCTTCCAACCAAATTTCGCCCTACCGCACGCCGGAATTGTTCAGCGCTTCAAAAACAACGCTTACACACAGGGGTGACATTTCAACCGGCTGGAGCATGGGCTGGAAAGTAAACTGGTGGGCAAGAATGCTGGATGGCAACCACGCATATAAGCTTATCCAAAACCAGCTTACACCCGTTGGCACAAATGAAGCTGGCGGGGGCACTTACAACAACCTGTTCGACGCTCATCCCCCATTTCAGATAGACGGCAACTTTGGCTGTACATCCGGCATTACAGAAATGCTTATGCAAAGTGCCGGCGGCGATATACACCTGCTGCCTGCCCTGCCAGATGCATGGCCTTCGGGCAGCATCAGCGGGCTGCGTGCCATCGGGGGATTTGAAATAGTTAACATGGAATGGAAAGATGCACAACTGGTAAAAGTTACCATCAGGTCAACCCTTGGGGGCAACCTCCGCCTGCGTGTACCAAACGGTATAAAGTCAGCGGCAGGGGGCACATTAAAGCTTGCCGGTGGCATCAACAGCAATCCGTTTTTTGCGTTGGAAGATATTCCGGCGCCAATTATATCGGCAAGCGCTAACGTGTCAACGCTTCCCGTTAACCGTACAAAACTTTATGATATAGCAACCCGTAAGGGGCAGCTTTACACGTTTGTTAAAGATTAAAAGCACCTGGTGGGCGCATAAGCGGCTGTTGTAACCTGCAATAAGAAATTTTTCAGGGGGTGTCCCTCGTACCTCGGGTCGGGCTTTCCGCTGCTACTCCGGCACAAAAGCCCTGGCTGCGATGGCTTCACCGGGGTATCCGCTGCAATCCCTCACCCGGGTGCAGCACGCTGCTTTTTTTGCTGCCAGGTTTTGTGCAAAGTACAGCTATCGTGTGTACACAAATATTAAATAGAACACGTATTGAAAGGATAAGAAGGATTTTAATGCTGCAATGCAGCATTATCCGTGCTAATCCATACTTTTCTTAGCTTGTAAGCCTGACTTCTTAATGGAGGTCTTCGCATTTTGCGAAAAAAAACCTGAAAATCCATTGAACCCGTGTCATCCGTGTTCCTTTTCTTTCGGCGAAAAGGTGTGTATACACGATAGCAAAGTACAGGGCAACGCAACAACCTGCTTTGCATGCTTTATCGTAGTTGCAAATTATAACACCGCATACAAAACATAATTCCTTATGCCCACACAACGCGACAAAATATGCTGGCTTTGCCTGGCACTGATGTTAATGCTTGCTCAGGTCAAAGCCCAAAAAGTTCACAGCGATAATGGCGATGGCACCTACACCAATCCTGTTATACCTGCCGATTTTCCTGACCCGGATGTAATCAGGGTGGGCGACACATATTATATGGTTACCACTACCATGTTCGTATTTCCCGGCGTTACCATTTTAAAATCCCAGGACCTGGTAAACTGGGAATACTGCAGCAATGCCGTACCGCGGTTTGACTTTAGCAAGTGCTACAATCTTGACAGTTGCAACAGGTATGGCCATGGGCAGTGGGCCACCAGCATTAAGTTCCATAACGGAAAGTTTTACCTGCTTTTTATTACGCTTGACGAAGGGGGCTTTATGTGCACCGCCGATAAGGCGGAAGGCCCATGGCAAATAACCCATTTGCCCAAAGGCTTTTACGATCCGGGGTTATTCTTTGATGACGACGGAAAGATTTATGTGGCGCAGGGATACAACAAAATTTCCATAACCGAAGTTGATAAAAACCTGCACCCGGTCGGCCCGGATTCCCTGGTCTTTACGGGAGATATACGCAAGGGCCTCGAAGGGGCCCACGTGTACAAGCTGAATGGTTTTTATTATTTGTACTGCACATACGGAGGGCTGGATGGCATGCAGGTTGCGTTGCGCTCAAAAAATATTTACGGGCCTTATGAACAAAAGCTCCTGATTTATGATACTACCAGGGGCATAAATTTCGGGATACACCAGGGGGCATTGATACAAACACAAACCGGCGAATGGTGGACGATGTTGTTTGTGGACAGTGGCCCTTTTGGCCGTTTCCCTTCGTTGCAGCCAGTTACCTGGGTAGATGACTGGCCTATGATTGGAGTTAACGGCAAAGCGGTTGTTACCCACAAAAAACCGGATGTGGGCAAAACATATCCCATCAAAGATTTCCCAACATCGGATGAATTTGACAACAGAACGCTGGGCATGCAGTGGGCATGGAACCACAACCCGGATTCCACAAAATGGTCCCTTACCCAAAAACCGGGCTTTTTACGGTTAGCAACTGCGGGCATTACCAACAACTTTAAGATGGCACGTAACACGCTTACACAAAGGCCTTTTGCCAAACGTGACCAAACCATACCCACCGTTGCTGTTGCTAAAATAAATGTGGGCAACATGAAGGATGGAGATATAGCCGGACTGGCCCTGTTACAGGAGCCGTATGCTTTTGTTGGTGTAAAACAGGTGGATGGCAGCAAGTATATCGTTATGGTTAATGATGGAAAAACGGTTGACTCTGTTGCCGTAAAATCAAAAACACTTTATTTTAAAACCCTTGCATCCAACGCTTCAGCAAAAGCAGTTTTTGAATACAGTACTGATAATAAAACATTTAAACCCCTGGGCAATGAACTGGCTATGCGCTTTAGTTTAAAAATATTTACGGGCAACAAGTTTTGCCTGTTCAATTATGCAACACAGCAAACCGGCGGTTATGTAGATGTGGACTGGATAAGGATTGAATAAAAGGCAACCGGCCTTAAAACAAAAAACTTTGCTGCAGGGGCATTACAGTATAGCGGGTGCATTGCAAATTTTCGCTTAGATAAAAGCTTAATAGTATTGTTGCAGATCAACGTAGTTACCAATTTGCTGCTTTGCCACGCAAATTGCGCAACCAGCGATGCCACAGGGCTATGTCGCCGGCCACCAAAAAATACCTGGTAGCTTAATATTAAAATTTGAAATACTCTCCGGTTTGGCTGTTTATAAAATCCCTTGCAGCAGGTTTCCCCTTACCGGTTTGTAGGATCAACATCCCCGTTAAGCAGTAAGCCAAAGCGGCCAATTACCACAACTCCCTGTTCCCAAAAACTCAGCTACCATTTCCTTTAGTCCTTCACCAACCTCACATAATATACGCCCCCGGCAGTGTTTCCCTGCTGCGATTGAAATTTTACCCGTATGGTGTTCTTATCCTTTACCATCGCACCAGGTATCGCATACTTTATATCAAAAAATTTTGACTGGTTCCACCGGCCGGTATTATCTTCTGTTACCAGTTTTTCATCATCAATATAAATGTCAAATTTCCTGCTGCCCCATTCGGCGCCCCAATAACGGATTATCAAAGTCAAACTGCTTTCCTTATTGGTTGAAAGGTTATAACTGAAATAACCATCCTCAAATGCTTCACGAAAGAACTGGTCATGCGCATTTCCCTTTCTTGATTTATCGCTCTGCAAGGCATGGTCAACTTCTGGTTGTTGCTCACCGGGGGCAACAAAATCAACCGTCCTGTTTTGCAGGGCCACCATTTCTTTTTCTTCCGCCGCAATGGAATCAAGATAAGAGCGATAACCGGCATTGGATAAGGCCATCCAGTAAAGCATATACCGCGCATCATGTACCTCGTAAAACGGTTGCAGTTCCATATCCATACCGTTCATTACTTTCAAACCGGTAACGGTAAAATGCAGTGGCTTATCCTTTACAGGTTTTAATGCGCCGGTAATAGAAGGTTTATCATCCGCGATTATAACCGGCGCTTTATCCACGGGCAATTTTTTACCGCCGGCAATATGCGCCCAGCGGCCATCATCCGCAACCAGGCCTTTTAAATCTTCAGTGCCTGTTTTGGCTGCCAGCACTATAGGGCCATGCAGCATCGCTGCATAATCAGGCACATTGGGCAACTGTTCTATGGTATTGTGCATAGGCAGTTTCACTTCCACTACATCACCTTTCTTCCACAACCTGTTGATAGCAATGTAAGAAGAGGGATGCCTGACAAATGATATGGCTTTACCATTAACCTTAATTTCCAATTCTCCATCTTTCACCCATGACGGGTAACGCACCATTAGTGTAAAATGCGAGCTGCCTTTTGCGATCAGCAATTTTGTTTGTTCTTTATAAGGAAAACCGGTTTGCTGTTCTATGGTTATCCCTTTCTGTTTCCAGTTAAGCCGGGATGCTATAAAAAGGTTGACAAACAATGAGTCATGCTGGTGTGTATAGATAAATTCATTGTATTTGCTATGGTTTTCCATACCGCTGCCTACACAACACCACATGGCTTCGTTGGGGGCGGAATATACCCTATAGCTTCTTGGCCGCACCGGCGTAAAATACACATAGCCCCCATTAACCGGGTGCTGTGTGGACAGGATATGGTTATACAAAGCTCTTTCGTAATAATCTGCATACTTTGCCAGGCCGTTTAACCTGAATAAATCTTCCGACAGTTTCAGCATGTTATAGGAGTTGCAGGACTCCGGCCCTTCCACATCATGAATAAAATCTGTACACGCTGCAACAGCGGGAAAAAACTCCCTCCTGCTGTTGCCGCCGAATGCTAATGTGCGGTTAGCGGTTACTGTTTGCCAAAAGAATTCCCCAGCCTTTAAAAAGTTATCGTCACGGGTCAATTCGCCAATCCTGGCAAAGCCAACGGCTTTAGGCACCTGCGTGTTGGCATGCCTGTTATCAAGGTTGTCATTACCTTGTGCCATCGCGTCCAGCAGCATGCGGTGAGAGAAGCGTTTGGCCGCCGTTAAGTATTTTTCACTGCCTGTTATTTGATAAGCATCCGCGAAAGTTTCATTCATCCCGCCATGCTCCATATCCAGCATGGATTGCATTTGTTCATCCGTAAACCCAGACGTAATATTGATTGCCCAGTCGCAGAACTTTACAAACATAATTTTCGCGTCTGCATTACCGGTATACAACCATGCATCACGCAGGCCCGCATACGTTTTATGCACATTATACCAGGGCACCCAGGCGCCGTTAAATGCTTTCAAATCGCCATTTTTAAACGTTCCCCAAATTATATTGCTGTTAGGCACCGCACCCACATATCCTGTTGCCCAATCCGGGTGGTTCTTTGCATTTGCATCCTGGCAGGTTTTAAGTTCCGCAATCACGTACTCCATTCTTCGTTTGCATTCCGCACTGCCGGTAGCGGCGTTCATTGCAAGCGCTGACAGGTAATGGCCGCCAACATGGCCATCCAGCCCTTCCCAGTTGCGGTAGCTGGAATCTTTGGGGGTTAACCCTGCCTCCTTACGATAACCGGCAAGCAGGCGGTCAACATTATACTTCAACAATGTTTGTATGTTTACATCGCGGGCATGCTTAAACGGGCCGTCCAGCAAGGCAACATCGCTTAATGGAAATTCGTTGGGATACAATTTATCCTGGGCATGGGCATTTAAAAAAAATACACCCATGCTAAAAAATGCCATGACAAACAGTTTCACTTTACCACAGCCCTTCGCCAGGGAAAATGTACTGTAACGCTTACTAACAATATCCCTCATAATCCATTTTATTTTTGTACGAGCCGCATTTATATTTTGTACTTAGCTGCGTTGCTGCTATCATCGTCCCTTGTGTCACTCACTTGTACTGCAGAATATATTGCGGCATTGTGCAACCTGCTTATACTTTTTCTGCCGCTTTGCAACAAAACAAAAATAAGGTGAACGTTGCAGGGCTAAGAACAGAAGTATAAAGTGCGGCCCTGAGTCGCCACTCCTGCACATGTTCAATTAACACCGCATAACAGTAATGTAGCTGATCTTAGAGACTTGCCCTTGCCACACATTTTTCTTTCATCTAAACAACATAGGAGCCAGTTGGTACAGGCTGCGGCGCCATGTTAAAAACTCATGCGCTGTGTTAGGCGAAACATAAGAAGCCACATTATACCCTGCCTGTTTTAATTTATCGGCGGCTTCTTTTACGCGGTCAGGGTTTTCCTTGCTGCCGCAACTTAAAAAGATGAGTTTTACTTTAGACTTGTCTTTGATATCTTCCGGCGCATACACGCCACCGCTCAACAAAGCATAATGAGAAAACACTTCCGGTTTATTGAGTGTAATCATGCGGGTTTCCATACCGCCCATTGATAAACCCGCCATGGCGCGGTTGGGCTGATTGGCAAGGGTGCGGAAATGGGTATCAATATAGGGAATCAGTTCATCTGTAAGCACCGTTTGAAATGTATCAATTTTAAAATCCCTGATGCGGCCCCATTTTACTTCGTTGGTCATGCCATAAGTCATTACAATAATAAAAGGGTTTATTTTCCCTTCTGCAATAAGGTTGTCCATAATCAGGTTGGCATGCCCCTGGTTGGCCCATGCTGTTTCATCTTCCCCCCAGCCATGCTGCAGGTAAAGCACGGGATACGCCTTACTATCTTTTTCATAACCCGGGGGTGTATATACAAATGCCCGGCGTGAGGTATTGGTGGCTTTTGAAGGGAACAGCACCTGCGCAACATTACCATGGGGTACATCTTTCACTGCATAAAAGTCCCGGTCATGCGCCGGTATTTCAATACCGCTTTCCCAGCGTGTGGAACCAAAAAAATTCATTGCGCCGGGGTCGTTGAATTTACCGCCGTCAATGGTAAGGTTATAATAGTGAAACCCTTCGTCCATCGGCCCTTCCGTAGTGCCTGTCCAGGTGCTGTCGGGCATTTGCGTAAGCACTGTACCCCCGCGGCCCCCTAATCCTAAACTCACTTTTACACTTTTAGCAAAGGGTGCCACCACGCGAAACCGGGCGTACCCCTGGGAGTTCACCTGCGGGTATTGCTGCCCTGGCTGGTTGAGTTCAGAAGGTTTAAAGTCTTCAACAATTTTATCCTGCGCAAAACCTGCCCCCGCAACCAGTATTGCCGCGGCCAGCATGATGATGTTTTTCATTTTCATTGTACTTTTTATTTTTTGAGGCATTCAAAAATCAATCTTTAAATAACAAGGGTGCAAAATTGTACAGGTTGTTTCTCCATACCGGCCAGGTATGGCCACCGGGATATTCGCTGTACGTGTATTTTATATTCAGTTCCTTCAACCTGCCCAGCATTACCTGGCAATTCCTGTAGGCAATATCTTCCGTGCCACCCATCGCGATCCACAACTGCTTTATGTTGGCATTTATCTTGTCTGCGTTGGCCTTTATAAACGAATATTGTGTTTCAGCGAACGATCCCATCATCGGTATTATCCACCCTGAGCTGAATACGCCCAGGTAAGAGAACACATCGTTGTTGTTAATGCCTGTATATAGCGTATGAAGGCCACCGAGAGATAAGCCAGCCAAAGCCCTGCTCTTTGCACCGGGCAGTGCACGGTAATTTTTTTCAACAAAAGGAATGATGGTTTCTTTCATTTCCCTTTCAAAAGTTTTTAGCGAGTTTTCAATACCGCCCGGGCTGAAGCCGCCCATGCCTACGTTGGCGTCGGGCATTACGATAATCATAGGCGTTGCCTTCTTTGCAGCAATGAGGTTATCCAGTATCAAATCTGTTTTGCCCTGTGTAGCCCAGCCGCGTTGGTCCTCACCACCGCCATGCAGTATGTAGAGCGTGGGGTACTTATCGTTCGACGCAGAATCATAACCCGGCGGCGTATAAACGTACAATTGCCGCCATGAGTTGGTTACCCTTGAAAAGTAGTTTTTAATGCGGATGTCGCCATGCGGTACATCCCGAAGGGCATAATACGCCCCACCGGTAAATGGTATTTCTATGCCGCTTGCCATCCTGCCCATTCCATAAAAAGATTCGCTGGATGGGTCAGCAACAGCCAGGCCATCTATCAACAGTGAATAATAATGAAACCCTTCGTCCAGGGAGTCTGTTGTAACCGTCCATACACCTGCCGTGTCTTTTACCATGTCGTATTTCTTCCCCAAATCAAGCTGCACCGTTTGTGCACCCGGGGCTTTGATGCCAAAGATGGCACGGCTATCGGGCAATATCTGCGGGTATTTAGCATTGCGGACATTGGTAGCTGCAGGCGCCCCCACTACAGGGTATTTGGAGAACGTAGATGTATCAACCGGTTTGAAGATGAGTTGGGAGTACATATACAAACCATTCTTCCAAACCTTAAAGTCGTGAACGCCGGGTTCTATGTAATAGATATGCGGCACACTGTTTTTCTGCAGATAATCATGTGTGCGTTTACTGAAGGTGATTAAACCATCGCTTGCACCGCAGGATATAAAAAGCAGTTTAATTTTTTCTTTAACAGCTTCTACATCCGGCACTAATTCCTGCGGCGGTTTTGTATTGGGTGCGGATGAAAAACCACCAACCCATGCAAATACATCCAGGTTGCCTAAACCAAAATTAAGTGACTGGCCGCCACCCATGGAAAGGCCTGCGATAGCGCGGTGCTCACGGTCAGTATACACAGGGTATTTCTTTTGTATAAAGGGTATCAAATCATTGAGCAAATCTTTTTCAAAAGTGGCAAAGGCCTCCACTTTATCCCTGTCAAAAACATTTCCAACAGCACGGTCATCTTTCATAGCACGGCCATTGGGCATTACAACAATCATGGGCTCAATCCTGCCTTCTGGATATAAGTTGTCAAGTATAATTTGCGGGGTGCCGCCAATCAGCCATTCCTTTTCATCGCCGCCGATGCCATGCAACAGGTACAGCACGGGATATTTATTCTTTTTGGAGAAACCCGGTGGCGTATAGATGGTTGCCCTGCGTTTAACGCCTACAGTTTTGGAATAGTAGGTGATGGTATCAATACTTCCACGCGGAATACTGGCGTGCACTGTATCGAAGCCGGCTGGCGCCGGCCGGATAATATCCTGGGCTATGCCGGCTGGACTAAATAACCATACAAATGCGGACAGAAAGATCAGATGTTTCATAAAAAATTGTTTGTAATATTTGCCATTTTACTTCAAGCCTGTTTTAAGCGGCGAAGCACTCTTGCCAGCCTGCCCGGCGCCACCTGTAAAACCGTCTTCACCTGCAAGGCTTACCATATCTTCTCCCGGAAAATCCTGCGGCAGCGGGTAGGTTACCTTACCTGTAGCCAGCCATTCCACCACCCTGACCAGGGTGGTTTGAAATCCCCGGCAACGATAGGCAGGCGGGTATGTTTCGCCCTTCCACAAATGCCCCATGCTTGAGCTATACACGCGGCCTCTTCCATAGCTAACCACCCATTCGACCGGCCAGTTTTTACGGGTGCCTGTACTGTCATACGCATAAGACAGAACCGTAACATTTTCTGCAGGGCCCCGCGGATAGTAATACACTTCCGTGTTGGCTGTTTTCCATTTTAAAGGATAACCCTGGTTAACAGGGTGGCGGTTGAGTAGTTGTATAACCGCATCAAACCTCTCCGCATGGCCGGTATTTTCTCCCTGCCCCGGCGGATAACGCACAATATTTTTATTTGAATCAATTTCCAGGGCATAGCCGGTGTTTTTGGGACGCCAGCCAAGCCCGATTATGGTATCATAAGCCGCCCAATGCGCAAAAGCATTATTGGCCGAATGGAGTACATATAAGCCACCGCCATTTTTAACGTAGGCCTCCAATGCTTTTTCCATACGCCTCGGCCATTGCAGGCTGGTGTTATGAATGTTATTGGTGTTTTGAACTACCACCGCATAATCATTAAAATTTATCTGCCACAGTGCCCTTTTTGCGCTATCGGTTGGGATGGTGGTAACAGAAACTTTAAACAGCCTGCTGTTTTCCAGTATCTTTTTGGTTACGGCGGTGGTTTGTTTCCAGTCGTGGTTACTGAAACCGTCAACAATTAAAACGGGAATTGTTTTTTGATGGGAAGAAACATTATGGTGAATACTGCTTTGCGCATGTGTAAAGAGCACTGTTATGCTGAAAAGAAAAACGGCGGTTGCAAAGTGCCGCCGGATGGTTGCTTTTTTATGAAGCCTGCCTGTGTATTGCCTGCGATTTGCAAAGGAAACTGAAGATGCCATATATTCTACAGATGAACGGATTGCGACGCAACCGGGATGCCATGAAAAATTATTGCCGGTACCTGCATTCATGATATACCCGTTTGATAAGGCATGCTATGTATTAAGCTGCTGTATGACGAAGAATTATTTTGCAACAACGCTTATTTTTAGTTGGGTAAAAGAATGTGCCGGCAGTGATAAAGATAACTTTCCGTTGGCGATTGTTACGGTTTTTACAACAGGTTTATATTGCTCCTGCTTATCAAATTCAAAAGGCGCTTCCAGGTTGCCGGTATTAATCACAGAAACTTCTGCCTTACCGGAAAGCATGCCGGCGATATCAAATAAGTCCGCGGTAATGGCCTGTGTTTCGTGCCTGTTTACCACATTGATAAAAACAGCGTTATTTTCTTTTGAGTGAACGGCCGTTGCATCCAGGTAAGGTATGCCGGTATATTTAACTGTGCTGAATGTATCGCAATTAACATACACATCTACTGATTTGCCGCGGCAGTTGTTGGAAAACAATTTGAACGTATAAAACAAAGGAGATTTGAATGTGCCTTTTTGGGGATCGCTGGACAACAGGGACGTAAGCAGTGTAAAGTTGGCCATCTTCACAACATCCGCATGACGGATAAATGAATTTAAACATTGCGCTATGGGCAACACGTTCATAAAGTTTCTGCCAAAGGCTCCCCATTCGTCAACGGCAATGTAAATGGGGTTCTTAAAATTCTTCATTGCCCTTACAGATGCAATCTGCCCGGCAGTAAGGTTTATTTTTTCTTCAAAATCCATGGCGCCGCCGCCCATGTTGCTGTAGTAAGAAGGGCCATCCCCCTCCCAATACCGGTGAATGGAGAGGTAATCAATTTTATCGCCTATGCCTGCCAGCACTTTGTAGTTCCAGTCCACCCACTTGCCGGTAGGCTCGTAGTACGAAGAACCCGACCCGACAAAACGGATGCTGCTGTCAACAGATTTCATTGCTTTGGCTGCCTCCCTTGCTGTTTCCACATAATCTTCCGCTACCTTGTGGCCAAGCTCCCAGGGTAAGCCGTCCACCTCGTTACCGAGGCCCCAGAGCTTTACATTATAGGGTTGTGCGTGGCCATTATTTTTGCGGTAGTCAGAATAATACGTACCGTTTTTGTAGTTGCAGTATTCCACCCAGTACGCTGCATCCAGAATGTTTGCCAGGCCCAGGTTTACGCAAATTATATTTTCGCTGCCAATGGCTTTATTCAGTTCAATCCATTCGTCTGTACCCACCTGGTTGGTTTCCAAACCGCCCCAGGCCAGGTTGATACGTGTGGGCCTTTTGTCTTTGGGGCCAATGCCATCTTTCCAGTCGTAAGCCATTAAAAAATTACCGCCCGGCCAGCGCATATTGGTAATCTTCAGTTCCTTCATTGCTTCTATGTAGTCTTTGCGGAAACCGTTCTCATCAGCCAGCGGAGAAGAGGGTTGGTAAAGCGTACCATACAAGGTGTTAAAGTCAACAGAATCGGGCAACCCCACCCTTTTGCCGTTAAGGTGTATAGGCTCCATAAACACGCCATAAATACGCGGGTCAATCTCGGCGAGGGTTCGGCTTACATCAATTTTAATGGTGGCATTTTGCGCCGCTAAACATACGGGGGCTGCCAGCAACAGGTAAAAGAATATTTTTTTCATCAGCGCATTTTGTAAAGGGTAAGTATGTAGTTAATCATCGGGCCAACTACAGGAATTTTTTATATGAGACCGGCTGAATTGCTCGGTATTGCTTTATTGCACATCCCAAAAAACACGGGTGGTAAGATCATCCGACCCCCCTATGCTTGTAACAGCCTCCTGGTAGTTAGCATTATTCCTTGCAGATTCTTCGTTGGGATAAGCGAAACGCCTTGCAAAACCATTCTGCAGGTTATTGTTGTACCTGTTAGGTTGCAGTGCGGGGAAGCTGCTTCTCCTGAAATTGGCGAAAGACTCTACCCCGTTGCCCAAAGAAGTAATCCAGTATTGTGTATTGATCAGTTCAAGCGCTTTAGCATCGTTATAAGCAATGGCGGGCTGCGCCAGGTAGGCATCTTTTACATCATCCGGTATCGCGGGGTTGGGCGTATTGGGGTACATGGAAAATTCATCCATAGCTGCCCTTACCCCTGCCTCGTAATATTGCCTTGCCGTGAGCGCCCCTGAAAGACCGGAAAGCCACCCCCTGTGGGCTGCTTCTGCAAGAAGTAATTTTGTTTGGGCATTGGTTACATAAAACAGCGGCGCGGTGGCGCTGCCAAACACCACAAAATTCAACTGGGAGTAATTTTGGCCCGTACCGTTAGTGCCACGGTATCCAGGATAGCTGAGAACGCTGGTTTGATCGTAGCCAACCGGAAAACCATATTGGTTTGCCGTAGTTGTATCAGGCGTTAATGCAAGCACCTGGTTAGGATCGGCATACTTGCCTGCTATGTACTTCAGCCTTGGGTCGCCGGTTGATTTAAGTTGGTTGACAAATGGCTCAGCCAGGTAATAAAAATAAGTGTTACCACCGCGGGGCCCGTTATTTACCGGGTTAACATACACGGAGGTAAAACGTATCATGGCATTATCGCTGTTTGCCGACATAAGCCCGCCGTTGTAGGCCTCCTGCACAATACTCTTAGCTTTATCCGGGTTAAGTTTGGAATACCGCATACCCAGCCTTAGAAGCAGGGAATAGCCCAGTTTTTTCCACTGCGCCACCTGGTCTGCGGCAGAAGACAGGCTGCCAAAAAACAAATCTTCTTTTACTATGTCTTTTGAACCATCCAGTGCCGCGGTGGCAGTTTTAAGTTCGTTATAAATGTCGTCGTAAATGGCTTCATCCTTATCATATTTCGGGTAAAAAACAATGTCCAGGTAAGCTTTGCCAGCCTCGCTGTAAGGCACATCCCCATAGGTATCCACCAATGTCATAAATACATAAGCCTTCCATATCCTAACCTGGTTGTACAGATTAGAGCGTGCAGCGTCATCTTTTGTAAGGCTGATAATTTGTTCCATCAATTTAACCGGGCCGGGGTAATTATCATTCCAGCGGGGGATATTAAAATTGTTGTTGTCTTCATTAAAGTTAAACCCAGCGGTAGCCCCTGTATTATAGGCGTTTACAAACTGTTGCACGATAGTGGGCTCCCCTTCCCAGTTGCTGATATTGGTTAAACGCTGCGCATTGGTAAACAAAAGAGCAGGGTTAATATCAGTGAGCGCATAGGGGTTAGTATTAATGGATTCGAAATTCTTTGAGCAACCTGCGATAAGCAGGGATATCAGTAAGGCAATAAAGGCCGTCAGCTTTTTCATCGTCGTTCAGTTTTAAAATTTCACATTTAGGTTAACGCCATAATTCCTGGTGGTAGGCAATGTGGTTTGTTCATAGCCAACCCTGTTATCTCCCGAGGAAGCGAAGGCTTCGGGGTCAAGGTCCGGGAGATACTTTTTGATAATTAAAACATTGCGGCATGAAGCTGACAGTGTAACGCCTTTGATGAATTTCACTTTAGACGAAAGCATCCTTGAAAAATCATAAGTCAACGTAATATTCCTCAACTTGATAAAATCTGATTTGAAAACAAAAGGGTCTGCTATTTGCAGGTTACGGTAATCGGTGTAGAATAACTGCGGGTCAACAGCAGTGGTATTCGGGGATCCATCCGCACGAACACCGGGGAAAATAACACCCCCTTCCCTGCCTACCAATGAAGCTTTTGTATGACCCTGCCTCAGGCCATTAAGCGCCGTGGAAGAAAGGATTTTTCCTCCTGCCTTATAATCTATATGCACCAGTAAACTGAGATTTTTGTAGCGGAAAGTGTTGTTCCACCCCCCTGTAAATTTTGGCAAAGCGCTGCCAAAAAGTACATTATTGCCTGTGCTGGCCTGCAGGCGGCCATTATCGCCCACAATTATTTCACCCTTTTCATTACGCAGGTAAGTTTTTGCGGCGAGCTGGTTTAGGGGTTGGCCCACCTCGTAAACCAATGATCCTATAAATTCATTTCCACCAAAAGTTGCCACAATTTGCCTTTGTTGACCAGGGGCCAGGGACAACACTGCTGTGCTGTTGGTTGCAGTATTGAAAGAACTGCTCCATACAAAGCTGGAAGTCCTAACCGGGATAACCTCTACCATAAATTCTATGCCGCGGTTGCGCAGGGAGCCCAGGTTAAGCGGTGTGCCTACATACCCGGAAGCATTTGAAATTTCTACCGTCAGTATCTGGTCACGGGTAACCTTTTCGTAAGCTGCCACATCCAGGTTTACCCTGCTGCCAAACATTTTAAGTTCAATACCTATTTCTTTTTCCCTTACGCTAAATGGCCGCAACAGGGCGTTGGGGCTATTGGTATTGGCAATGGTGCCAAGGCTCAAACCACCGAATGGATTTGGCAGGATGCCATAATTTAAAACACCGGTAAAGGCGCCAATGCCATTGGCACTTCCCACATCGGCGTAAGAGGCCCTTAACTTGCCATAGTTAAGCCAGGAGAAACTTTTAAGCAGTTCGGAAAATATGAAGCTTCCGCTAACCGACGGGTAGAAAGAACTGTTGTTGCGGGGGTTTAATACCGTAAACCAGTCGTTGCGCCCTGTAACATTTAAAAATACCAATCCTTTATATCCAAACTCGGCAAATGCATACAGCGAATTAACCCGTTCCTTGTAAATACCAAAGTTGGTTGGGTTATTGGGGTCTGATTTAATGATACCATTCTCGAAAGAATAGAGATCCCTCACCGTGAAGTCAACAACACTCAGGTTGGACGTGCGGTTGTTGGTGGTGAAAATGTTACCGCCTACGCTAAGGTCTGCTGAGAAGTCGCCAAAGGAATGATGCGCCCCGGCCAAAAAGTCCATATTCATTTGCCTGCCGGTACCTGTATTAACGCTATACGTTCCATTAAAGCCGGTGCCTGCCTGGTTGAGCGGTGTTGAACTGCCTGTACCGGTGGGATAGTTTTGCTCAAGTAAGGTGGAGACATAATCCATGTTTACCCGGCCCTGTATATAAAACCATTTAAAGGGGTCATAGCGCAGCGTTGCAGTTCCGAGGAGGCGGTCTCTTTTATTGATGATAAACTGGCGCGGCATGAGGTAGTAGGGGTTAATCAGGGTTGTCTGAAAACCGGACGTCTGGCGTTCAGTACCGTTGTCAGAGACAGCTTTTTCCCTTAATACGTCAAGCCCTATTGAGTTACTTAACCTGTACAGGAAATTTGGCGACCCGGCACCCTGTACGCCCACTTGCGGAGGGTTGTTATTGTTTTCGTACGCATAGTTAACATTTACCTGCAGGGATAATTTTTCGTGTAACTTGTAATTAACGCCAAGGTTAAATATTTTCTTTTCGTAATCATTATTGGGTGCAATCCCTTTGGCATCCTGGTTGGAAAAAGAGGCGCGGAAGCTGCCCCTTGAATTACCGCCTGACAGGGCGATGGTATTGGTGAACGACGTTCCGGTCCTGAAAAATTGCTTGATCCTGTTTCTTTGTGGCAGGTAGGGCCTTTGTTCGCCATCGAACTGATAGGTTAGTGCCCCATCGTACTTCTCACCCCAACCAAACTGGCCGGTGGTGACAGCCTGGCCGGGCGATTGCGGACGTACGCCGGCCTGGCCCTGGCCATACTCGTATTGAAAGTCGGTAAGGTCAATTACCTGGTCTGCCGAAAAATTTGAATTCAGTTCAACACCTATACCCGTATTTTTTGCCCCATTCTTGGTGGTGATGATAATAGCCCCGTTGGCTGCTCTGGAGCCGTATAAAGCGGCGGCAGTAGCACCTTTCAAAACAGTCATGCTTTCTATATCATCCGGGTTTATCTGCTGCATATTATCACCGAGGTCGAGTGAATTATTTCCATCTGCACCACGGGCCCCCTGGTCCATTGGAAGGCCGTTGATAACAATCAGTGGCGAGTTGACGGCCCCGGCAAATGCGGACTGGCCCCGCAGGCGTATCTTGGTGCTGGAACCGGCGCCGGAAGAGGGCGGGGAGATATCCAGCCCGGCTACTTTGCCTTCCAGGGCATTCATTACATTTACGGTACGGTTTTGCTGAAGCTCATTCACTTTAACGGTTTCGGCGGAATAGCCAAGCTTCTTTGACTCCCTTTTCATGCCAAGCGCTACTACGATGACCGTATCCAGGTCGGTTGCTTCGGAAGAGGCAAGGCTGACAGCTATATTGGTTTTGTTGCCTACAGTTATCTCCTGTGTTACAAACCCAATAAATGAAATTACCAGCACGTCTGCTTCCGCGGCATTGATAGTGAATTTTCCGACATTATCGGTAATGGCAGACCTGGCGGTACCCTTTACAGTTACTGTGGCCCCCGAAATGGGCCGTTGTTCCCTGTCAGTTACTGTTCCCGAAATGCTTTGCGCTAAAAGAGAGCCAGACAAAATAAACTGTAACAAAAAAAATAAGTAAAAGCGGCAGGCGACCGGCGATGTCACCGGAGTGTTTCTTTCTTTCATATAAGCAGGCTGTTTGATTAATTAATGGCGCTGAATGTGCAGTTTAGGATACAATAATATCACACCCGGCCCTATCAAACTTCCAAAAAAGAACAGTGTTGTATTTTGTACAAATAATATTTTTATTTAGCTGATATTTGATGAGCGATGATTGCTTTATGATTGTGCGGTTGTACAAACGCCCCTTCCAGACGCCCCTTATTTAAAGCCAGTGAAATAAATTTAATTTATATTGATAATCAATTATTTAAAAAAACATACCTGTTGGCCTAAGCTGTATGCATAATATAAATCATGGTTATGTATGCATGCTGATAAAATAAACCTTCTTTATGGAACAGGGCTTTTTAAAATTGTTATAATGACAATTTACACAGCGTTAAAACAAAAAAATAAACACATTTTTTAAGTTCAGTACCCGCATTTGAGATTTAAAACCACCCCATGCGGAATGACAGGAAATTTATAAAAGCATGACACCACTTAGCAAATTCTTATACGCCGCAGCCAGTGTGCTGGCAACAGCCTACCTTATTCTGACAGTTCAGGGCAATCATGTGATAGCCGGATGGTTGCTTACAGCTTTTTTTCTCCTGCTGGCGTATGCTTTCAGGGGAAATGTGCACCTGTCAGGTTTTTCTTACACTTTAACCATTGTGGGGGTTGTCTGCATGGCCCTGTATCACCCACAGTACTTTATCAGTTGGGGGTCTTTTAAATTATCCGCACTCATAACGCCCCTTATACAGCTTATTATGTTCGGCATGGGAACTTCCATGGGCCTGGGTGATTTTGCCGGTGTGATTAAAAACCCGGTCGGCGTATTCATAGGCGTTGTAAGCCATTTTATCATCATGCCCCTGTTAGGTTTTACGATAGCAAACTTCAGTGGCCTGCCCCCTGAAATTGCGGCGGGCATCATCCTCATTGGATGTTCCCCTAATGGGATGGCATCTAACGTTATTTCCTACCTGGCCAAAGCCAACCTTGCATTGTCCATAACAATTACCGCAGTATCAACCATGCTGGCCCCTTTTGTAACCCCATTCCTGATGAAATGGCTGGCCGGAGCTTTTGTAGAAATAGACGCGGCAAAGATGATGTGGGATATTATCCAGATGGTTATACTCCCTATTGGCGCAGGCATTATAGCCAATAAGCTGCTGCGGGGTAACAAAAAATGGCTGGAAACCATTATGCCGATGGTTTCTATGTTTGGTATAGCGTTTATTCTTGTCATTATTACCGCCGCCGGCCGTAACAGCCTCCTGAGTATCGGCCCTGTACTGGTAATACTGGTATTGATACACAACCTGTCTGGTTATACCCTGGGGTATTGGACCGGCAGGCTCTTCAGGATGAGCGAACGCGACTGCCGCACTATAGCGATAGAAGTGGGTATGCAAAATGCGGGGCTGGCCAGCGGGTTGGCCAAAGAAATGGGCAAACTGGCCACAGTAGGATTAGCGCCGGCCATTTTTGGGCCTCTGATGAATACAACCGGCAGCCTGCTGGCATCTTACTGGCACCGCAGGCCGCCAAAAGAATCAAAACATACAACTATTGATTGATAACGGCTGTAAATACGGCCGCCAAAAAACATGAACCTATGCCAAAATCTAAATTTTTGATGCTGCTGTGTGCAACATTATTTTACCTGCATACCAGTTATAGCCAGCAGGTACAGATTACAAAGGAAGAATTAATTGGCCTTACCCGTTTATGGAAAGGGGAACGCTTTGCGGACGGCAGGCCGAAAGTGCCTGACGACATCCTGCGCAGGATGAAGTCTGTTAGCGTGGAAGAAGCCTGGGCAGTGATGAAAAATGCCGGGTATGCTTACCAGGTTGCCGAAGGCTGGCAGGTTATTAACCCAGACAGTGTGCTGGTGGGCAGGGCCGTAACCACCAGCTTTATGCCCGCCCGGCCCGATGTGTGGGGCGCCATAGATTCCGTTGGCAAAAAGAGTGGAAAAAGAGGGCAGAATACCTGGGCTGTTGACCTGCTGGTACAGGGCGATGTGTATGTAGCTGACCAGTTTGGCGCCCACCGCAACGGCCCCACCATTGGCGATAATGTGGGCAATGCCATCTACGCGAAGACAGGCAACGGCATTGTTTACGACGGGGCACTCCGCGATATTGAAGGACTGAAAGAAATAGGCGGCTTTACATCCTATTATACCAGCTACGACCCCTCCTATCACAACCCTCCCGGCGATCTGAATACAATGATTGTGGGCATCAATCATCCAACCCGCATCCGTACGGTAACAGTTATGCCGGGAGACATAGTACTTGGCAAACTGGGCGTTGTTGTTTTTATACCGCCGCACCTGGCAGAAAAAGTGGTAACCACTTCGGAAATTGTAAGGCTCCGCGACCTGTTTGGCCATCAAAGGTTAAAAGAAGGCACTTATACTGCCGGGCAGATTGATGCCCGGTGGAGCGACGAAATTGAAAAGGACTTTTCCCGGTGGCTTAACGACCATATTAACGAATTGCCGGTAGGTAAACAGCAAATACAGGAATACCTTAAAGACAGAACGTGGTAGCATATACGCACCGCCCACGCACACCGCATTACACAGGCACAACAAATAAGTACAGCGATTATAAAACAACACCTATGCATAATTCAAGAAGAAACTTTTTAACCAAGGCAGCCATTGCCGCCGCACTGAGCCCCCTTGCTACCCTGCCCGCTTTTGGGCAGCAATATGAAGCATCAGTGGAAAAATTTGAAAAACGCTCCGCCCCTTCTGACCTTAAAATAACCGACATAAAGTGTGGTTATGTTAAGGGCAGCCTTTTTGTAAAAATTTATACCAACCAGGATATATGGGGTTGTGGGGAAGGTGTTGACGCGGTGCCCGGCACCTACCACCTGGTGAAAAATTTTGGCGCCAGGATAAAAGGGCAAAGCCCGCTAAATGTGCACAGGCTGTTTGAGTTCATCAGGAAATCCGGCTTTTTCCAGGGCGCCCAGTCTGGCATGTATGTGGCAGTACTGTCGGCTATAGAATCTGCCCTGTGGGATTTAGCGGGTAAAGCACTGAATGTGCCGGTGTACCAACTGCTGGGCGGCAAATTCCGCGATAAAATAAGGGTATATTGCGACACAGCCTTATACCAGCGAACCCTGCCCCAGCCAAAAGATTTTGCCGAAGCAGCCCTGAAATCAAAAAACATGGGGTTTAATGCCATAAAGTTTGACCTTGACCAGGCCAACGACCCCAAAAAGTACGACAGGTTTAACTGGACTGCCAGCCCGGGCGAACTGCAAAGGATGCATGACCAGATTGCAGCCGCCAGGGAGGCCGTTGGACCGGAAACAGACATTCTTGTTGACATGCATGGCAGGTACGATGCCGTTACCGGCAAAGCAGTGGCCAAGCTGTTAGAGCCCCTTAACCTGATGTGGCTGGAAGAGCCTATACCGGCGGAGAATGCTGAAGCTTACAAGCTGATTACAGATTTTACTTCTACCCCCATAGCTGCCGGCGAAAACCATTACCTGGCCTATGGCTTTAGGCCCCTGCTGGAAATAGGGGCAGTTGACATAGTGATGCCCGACCTGCAAAAAGCCGGCGGGCTTGGCGAAGGCCAGCGGATAGCTAATTTGGCCAACCTGTATTACACACCTTTTGCACCGCACATGGTGGCTTCTTTCCTGGGGGCTATGGCATCCTGCCATGTCTGCGCTTCTGTTCCCAACTTTTTGATATTGGAATGGCAATCTTATTTCCATACAGACCCGATGTTTAAAGAGATTGTAAAATACGATGGGGAGTGGGTGAACAACAGCTTCATTACTGTTTCTGAAAAACCAGGGGTTGGGGTGGAAATTAACGAGGAGGCAATGAAAAAATATGCCGTTCCAGGCATTCCTTTTTTTGAATAGGCACAACGACCGCCGGCAAAAAAAGCAGCCTGTTACACTGTCGGGTGAGGGATTGCAGCGGATACCCCGGTGAAGCCATCGCAGCGCTGCTTTGTGCCGGAGTATGAGCGGAAAGCCCGGCCCGAGGTACGAGGGACACCCCCAAAAAATATCCATGCCTGCGGCTTGCAAAAAAATTGGCCCTGCGTAAATACACAGGGCCTGCTATGCTTGTTCAAAAATCTGTGCGTTAATTGCCTGCGGAACTTATTGTACCGGATGGGCCACTATAACCTTTTTACTTGTGGTTACACCGGCATCGTTAAAAGCGTCTATCGAAAAATAATAGGTTTCGCTTTGGTTAAGGCTCCTGATGGTTAAGGCTGCGGTGTCAAGAACCTGGTAAACATGGTACATTTTACCAGGCGCTGTTCCATAACGGATATTGTAACCGGTAGCGCCGGGCGCCTTTTGCCACTGCAGGTTAACAATTGCAGCGTCGTTACTTAAGCGGTTAACAGCAAGCCCTGTTACTTCGGCGGGCACTTTTCCACCGCCTTTGCCGAATACCCTAAAACCCGCAAGGGCAAAGTTGCCGCTGGGCGTATGATGGTTAACCAGGCGCAAATACCTTGCTTTAACAGCTTTTTCCAGTTCAATGTAATCATGGGATAAATCATCGCGGCTATTGGTTTTATCCGCAAGTGTGTGCCAGTTTTTATCATCGGTGGAATATTCCAGCAGGTAGGCAAAATATAAACTGTCGTTGCGGCCCCGGGCCTGGGCAAGGTGTTCAGCAAAGTTTAGCTGCACCGCGTTTATACTGCAGTCAGCGCCTAAATCAAGCCTGGCCCATTCGCCTTTATTGCCCGTTTGGGCGCTCCAAAATGTTCTTACATCTTCATCATTCAAAAGGCTTTTTTCATGGCCCGGGCTTTCGGAAGAAACCTGCACCTGCTTTTTGTAAGACAGCAGCATCCAGCCGGGGAATAAGTCACCAGGGCTTTTTATCTTTTGCCGTGGCATACGCATGGGAAAATCGCCAAAACCGGTATAGGTATAAAGCGCCCCATCGCCGTCAAAAAAAGTGGGGAACAGGCCCAGGCGCCTTTCAAACATGTGCTTTTGCGAGATGGTCATGGTACCAATATGCCAGTAGTTGCCGTATATATCTTTAAAAGTGCTTCCATGCCCCGCACCCGCTATAAAACCTTCGGGTTTTGACGAGAAGGGGTTGTTGGGCGCCAACTGGTACGGGCCCAGTGGGCTGTAGCTTACATATACCGCGTCTGCATAACTTTTATATTCTGTACCCGGGCCAGCGTATTGCAGGTAATATTTACCGTTTTGTTTGTTAACCCATGCGCCTTCAATCCAGGGGTTGTCCGTACCATCGTTGTAATCGCCCTTACGCTCCCACCCGTACTGTTTTTTATTGCTGTTCATCAATGCAACAGGCTTACCTAAAGGGGCAAAAGTTACCGTATCCAGCTCTACGCCATAAATAGGGTTGATATTAGAACAGCCGTAATAAAAGTACAGACGGCCATCATCATCCACCAGGAAAGCGGGGTCAATCATGCCGATAGCAAAAGCGGGGCATGCAACCTGCCATTTGCCTGATTGAGGATCGGCTGTTTTATAAATAACAGGCTTGCCTGCGGACGCCATAAAAAAAAGGGTATCACGCATAACAAAGGCCGCCGGTGCATAATCTTCTAGCGGAAGGTCTGCAGTGCTGATAAGCTGCCAGTTGGCCAGGTCTGTTGAATGCCAGTAACCGCCCGATTTTGACGCGAACAGGTAGTATTCGTTTTTAAAATTAACGATGGTTGGGTCGGCGGCTTCCCTTCTTGACGGAGAATCCAGGCAAAAACGGTAACTAAGGTTAAGCGGGTTGCAAATAGTGGTTTGCGAATGCTTGCCAGCTATGGTAACCTGCGCAAATACCGGGGCCACACATGCCGCCAGGACGAAAGCTATCATTACTTTATATATCTGCATAACTAAGGTTTCTTAATAAATGAACTGCTCTTACAGCAAAGAATTTGGGGCTTTCTACTGCTGGTGCTTAAGGCAACTGCAGTTCCGGCTTTCCGTTGCAACTCCGCCACAATGCCGCGCCGCAATAGCCTCAGCGGGGTTTCCACTTCAATCCGGCAGCCCGGGGGCAGTACCAATTCTTCCCGGCAGGGCATCCTGTACTTCCCTTCAGCTTACCGCTGCCGCACAATGTCATTAAGTGAAGAAGAAAGACATTGTTCTTTGCGCCGTAGGTGCTACATGTTTGTAGAAATAGCATACAACAAGGGAATTATGCCGCATAGCGGCTACCCTTAAGCGACGATTGGGTAGCCACTACGTGGCATCCGTTCATCTAAAATGATCTTGTTTCTACAAACAGGAAGCCCCGATGGGGCTTAACTTAATGACATTGCGCTGCCGCATATAAATAGCCAGTACCTAACCCCTGGTTACTCATTATTCACTTTATTGTATACCTGGCCGTAACAACATTTCCGGCAGTTTTAATTTTCAACCCTGGCTGGCCGCCGCCCACGCTTATGGCAACCTCTTTACCCACGGGTAAAAAAGCTTTTCCCGCATCATCCAACAGGCTAAGATCGTCTGCCGTGAGCGTAAAAGACACCTCACCTGCCTGGCCGGCTTTCAGGTTTACCCTTGCAAAGCCCTTCAGGGCCTTTAGGGGCGCCAACGGAAAACCGGGGGAATGCTGCAGGTAAAGCTGCACAACCTCTTCGCCATCTTTATTTCCTGTGTTCTTAACCGTACAACTTACCCGGATGCTTTTCGCCTGTGCCGGCACGGGGGAGATATTGAGACCTGAATATTGAAAAGTGGTGTAAGAAAGCCCATACCCGAAGGGGTATAAAGCCTCGCCTTTAAAGTACCTGTAAGTCCTCCCTTTCATGGAATAATCACTAAAACCGGGCAGGTCGTTATCAGAGGCATAAAACGTAACAGGAAGCCTGCCGGAGGGGTTGTAATCGCCAAAGATCACATCGGCAATCGCAGTACCGGCACTTTGGCCGGCATACCATGCGTTAACAATGGCTGGAATATTTTCCTGCTCAAAAGGTATGGCTATGGCGCTGCCTGTCATCATAACAAACACTACAGGTTTACCTGTTTTAACCAATGCCTTCATCAGCCTTGTCTGCACTTCAGGCAGCATGATAGTAGTGCGGTCGCCACCGTTAAACCCGGGTACCTGCACCGGCATTTCTTCCCCTTCCAACTGAGGCGAGATGCCGCCGGCGAAAATAATAGCGTCTGCATCTTTTAACCTGGCGGCAAGCGCTTCAAAGTCAGTCCGCACGGGTTCTCCTGCCTGTAGCCTTATACCGGCATTGCCTTCTGTTTGGTAAAACTCTACCACTATTTTGTAAGTGCTGTCCGGCCGGCTATCCAGCCTGAACTGCCTGGCCCCCCACCTGTTGCGCAGCCATGCGTCAATAATAAGGGAATCGTTAACGTACACCCTGTAACCGTCATCGCCTTCCACTTCAAAATTGAAGCTGCCGGCTGCCGGAACGGGTTTAAAAAAAGTGGTGTAGCGGGCTGAAAAATGGCCGGTTCCCACACCGGGGGCGGGGGCCTGGCCTTCCGGCCAGTAATGGTTGATGTCTTTTTCCGTTAAGGTTACCACGGCACTGCCCTGAAGCTTAGCGTTGTTATAGTATTCCGCCTGTACCCCTGGCAGCCCGTTGAAAGAAAAGCTACTGCTGATATCCTGGTAAGCTAGCAGGGTATCGTTGGTAAAATTGATGGCTTTTTCATAAAAGAGTCCGGTATTGTTCCCCAGCTTTTGCCTGAGGCCATCCAGCAGGCTTACAACCTTTGAAGGGGAGCCGTTGTAATTGCCCAGCACCGCTATTTTATTGTCCGCATTCGGGCCAATAACAGCCAGCTTACGGATATTCCTGGGAAGCGGTAAAGTGTTATTTTCATTTTTCAGCAGAACAATTGACTTTCTGGCCATTTGTAAAGCATGTTCCGCATGTGGTGGCGATTCGAGGGCGGAGTCAGGCGTTTGTGCATATGGTACCCGGGATGGAGAATCGAACAATCCCAACCGGTAACGTACCATAAAGAGCCGCTTAACCGAAACATCCAGTTGCTGTGCGGTAATAAGCCCTTTTTTAACCGCATCCACCAGCGTGTAATACACCGAAGTACCACATTCTATATCTGTTCCGTGCATCACTGCATCAACGGCGGAGGCAGTTGCATCCTTGTGCGTTTTATGGTACTTAAAAAAATCATCAATTGCCCAGCAATCGCTTGTTACATATCCTTTAAACTGAAACTGCCTGCGCAGTATATCGTTCATAAGCTGGTCATTGGCACAGCAAGGTTGCCCGTTAACGGCATTGTAGGCACACATCACGCCTGCCACACCAGCGTTTACAATCAATTTCTTAAAGGCGGGCAGGTAAGTATCCCACAGGTCATACGATGATGGGTTAAAGTTGTCGGCATGCCTGGAAGGTTCCGGCCCGCTGTGTACGGCAAAGTGCTTGGCGCAGGCCGCGGCTTTTAGATATTTTGGGTGGTTGCCCTGCAGGCCGCGGACAAAAGCTGCCGCCAACTGGGAAGTAAGAAAGGGGTCTTCGCCATAGGTCTCCTGTCCCCTGCCCCAACGGGGGTCCCTGAAAATGTTGATATTAGGTGTCCAGTAAGTAAGCCCCATGTAACGCTCATTGTTGCGGCCGGCAGCCATTGCTTTGTTGTACACCGCCCTGCCTTCGGTTGCAGAATAATCCGCCATGGTGAACAAGGCAGCGGTATCCCAGGTTGCGGCCATTGCAATAGCCTGGGGGTAAGAAGTTACATGATACGGCGTTCTTGCTACGCCATGGAGCGTCTCGTTCCACCAGTCATAAGCCGGTATTCCTAAGCGTGCAACGGCCGGGGCTGAATTAAGCATTTGCGCTACCTTTTCCTCCAGGGTAAGCCTGGCTACAAGGTCATTAACTCGCTCATCAAAAAAAAGCTTCTCATCCCACATTGGCAAAGCCTTGTAATCCTGCGCCCCGGCAATAAATGTTGCTGACAAGAGCAGCAGGGCGGCAAGACATGTTTTAGCAGGCATATTTAATGTCAATCTGACAATTATTTTGAAGTGCATGAATCCCGGCAGATAAGGCATAGCAAAGGATTTTATTTGTTGTGCTGTTTGTAACGGGCCATGTGAGCGTTTTTTGCAAACTACCATTTAATGGCAAGCCGGTAACTGCTGTAAAGAAATAGCATTTCAGCCGCTGAAAAGTATAAAATTCAACGCCGTTGATTTTTGCAAGCTACAGTTGGGCAAGCAGCTCAAATTCATCGCCAAGTTTAACGGTAAGCCTTTCAAACAAAGGATAATGGCGGCTGTATGTATCATGACTGGCTTTGTCCGGTATAACAGGTGCCGGCAGCGTTACGGATTTGGCAGCGTTTTCCAGGCTGCTGAATTTGCCGAAACTGGTGGCGCTTAACAGGTACGCCCCCATACTAACGCTGCTGACATTTGGGGAAGCGCTTACAGGCTTGTTAAACATGTCTGCCAGCATTTGTGTTACCAGGGGGATGGTGCCAAAACTGCCATTTACCGAGATGTTTTTTATGTTCCTGTGTTTTAGCAGCATTTTACCGATGCTGTACATCTCATACAAAATGCCCTCCAGTACCGCCCTTACCAGGTGTTTTCTTTCGTGGTTGATATTTAGGCCAAAAAAAACGCCCCTGGCATTGGCATTCCATATAGGCGCCCGCTCTCCCAAAAGGTAGGGCAGAAACACCAGGCCATCAGCGCCTGCCAATACCTGGGATGCCTGCATCAATAAATCCGCAGTTGCAGCTTCCGGGTCAAAGCCGGCCCTGTGTTCGCCAAACTGTGAAGCAAACCAGTCAAAAATAACGCCGCCATTATTGGTAGGCCCGCCGGAAACATAGTAATCCTGGTCAAGGATATAGTTAAACAGCTTTCCCCCTTTGTCCTTCAATATCTCTTTTCCAATCACCCGCATGGCCCCGCTGTCCTCAATGGTTACCGTTGCCGCGTTGCCATTCATTATCCCGGCGCCCAATGTTGCAAAACAACCGTCGCTTGAACCGGCTATGATTTTTGTATCGGGCCCAAGCCCCAGGGAAACCTGGTATTGCTTGCGCAGCTTACAATCAGCATTTGCAATAGGTACAAGCGCCGGCAACTGTTTGCCGGATATACCCGCAAAATCAAGCGCCGCGGCATCCCATTCCCTGGAATGTATGTTGAGCAGGCCTGTAGCGGATGCAAGGCTGTAATCAATAATGTAAGCGCCGCTAAGCTGCTGTATGATATAACTTTTGATGGATAAAAACTTGGTTGTTTGCTTAAACACCTCCTGTTCATTGTTTCGGAACCAGGCTATTTTAACGAGCGGTGACATGGGATGGATAGGCGTTCCCGTGGCTTCATACATTTCTTTGCCAACGGGTGTTTCTTTGAGTGTACGGGCTTCTTTTTTGCCCCTGTTATCCCCCCAGGTAACGGCATTGTACAGGGGCGCCCCCTTTTTATCCGTTAACACCAGACTGTGCATGGATGCACTGAAACAGATAGAAAGTACATGGTAACCGGAAGGGTATATTTTTTCTGATAAAAAATTCTTCAGCACGTACAGCATGGTAATAAAAATCTGTTCCGGGTCCTGCTCGCTAAAGTCCGGCACAGGATGAAAAGTGGGGTAAGACCCTTTGCTGCTGCCGATTAACCCACCCTCCATATTGAATGCATACACCCTGACTGCATTGGTACCTAATTCAATACTGATAATACATTCCATAACGTGTATTTAAATGTCTTCCGAATTTTTTTTCCTGAATTGGCTCGGGGTATAACCGGTCAATTTTTTGAAGGTAGTAGAAAAATGCTGTGATGAATAAAAGCCTGTATCCAGCGCAATATCCGTAACATTTATCCCGGGCTTTTTAAGCAGCCTGATGGCTTCTGTTATCCTGATATTGATAAGGTAGTTAAGCGGGGAAAAGCCGGAGAAATTTTTCACCCTTTCGTTGAACAGCGTTGTTCCCATACCAACGCTGGCAGCCATCTCTTCCACCGTCCACTGGTGAGAAAGGTTCTGGCGCAGCTTCTGTTCCAACTGCAGGAAAATTTTAGGAAAGTCCCTGCCGGCAACGTTTTGCCGGGTTACCTGGCGGGTAGCGGTAATGAGCAACTCATCGGTAAGCTGGTTTACCCTTGCCCGGTACCCTATTTCCTGGGTAACAAGTTCGGTATGCAGTTGGGTAAATATCCTGCCGGTATCGGCAACGCGGCACAAATGGCCAAAGGGGTTCATCATTAAAATATTGCCGATGGTTTGTTTTTCTATCTCTGAAAGCGAACTCCAGTTGCCCGGTTTCCAGCGGCGGGCATCGCCATTGGCATCTTCGATAAATATCCAGGCCAGGGAGCCGATATCCAGGTAACCGTTTGCCCCGCCAAAAGTTTGCCCGGGCAACACGTACAGCAGGTCTGACGGGTAGGCCGTACAGGGCCTGCCTGCTACCTCCCACTCAAACCTGCCATCAATAATAAAGTAAAGCCGGATACACTGGCTAACGGATACCGGCAGCGAGCCGAATTGGATAGAGGCATTCTTTTTTAAACCAATTTCCACGATGTGAGGAAACTGCAGCAGTTCGTGGGAGCGGCCCCGGACAAGCAAAAATTGGTTCATACGTTTGTAATATGCTGTAAAGAAATGGATTTCATGGATTTAAAAAGTATAAAAAACAACACTGTTGTTTATTGGAAGATTTTAAAGCCGGTACACCATACTTTGCCCCACCAATACATGAGAAAAAGCTTTAAGGCACGTTAACTCTGGTTAAATATGTACCGGGATGCGCAATGATGTGCAGGATGCCTGCCGGGAAGAATTGGTACCGGTGACGGGCTGCCGGATTGGAGCGGAAAGCCCGCAGCCACGAGGTACGAGTGGCGAGGACTTGCAGCGGAAAGCCGGGACCACAGCTAAACCGGCGAACAACTGTACAAAGCCCCAAAAAATATCAGAAAGAGAGAGTGACGATAAAAAAGGAGCGGATTTTTTGTATGGCGATACCTGCTGTGCCGTTAAGTGAATTACCCTTTAAATGATCAATATTATGCCCGCAGCTAAAAAATTAAGAAGTTACGATTGGTTTGGCAAGAATGACAAGATGGGATTTGTGCACCGCTCCTGGCTGCGCAACCAGGGATACCCGGATGATTACTTTCAGGGGCGGCCGGTGATAGGCATTTGTAATACCTGGAGTGAACTGACGCCCTGCAATGGCCATTTACGCGAATTTGCAGAAGTAGTAAAACGCGGGGTGGCCGAAGCCGGTGGGTTTCCGCTGGAGTTTCCGGTTACCTCTTTGGGGGAAACCATTATGCGGCCCACTACCATGCTGTTCCGCAACCTTGCCAGCATGGATACGGAAGAAAGCATAAGGGCCAACCCGATAGACGGCGTTATACTGCTTACCGGGTGCGATAAAACCACGCCATCCACACTGATGGGCGCCTGCAGTGTTAACCTGCCAACCTTAATTGTACCTGGGGGGCCCATGCTAAACGGCCGCTTTAAAGGGAGCTGCCTGGGCAGTGGGTCTTTTAACTGGATGGTGAAGGAGAAGCTGCTGGTTGACAACTATACGGAAGCCGATATACTGGAGGCCGAAATTGGCGCCGCCCGAAGCCAGGGGCATTGCATGACGATGGGAACAGCATCTACCATGGCATGCATGGTGGAAGCGCTGGGGCTTACGCTGCCGGGAGCGGCAGCTATACCTGCCGTTGACTCCCGCAAAAAAGTGCTGGCCCAGCTTTCAGGCAGAAGAATAGTTGAGATGGTAAAAGAAGACCTGACGCTTTCAAAAATATTAACCAGGCAGGCTTTTGAAAATGCCATTGTTGTTAACTCGGCAATAGGCGGTTCTACCAATTTTATTATACACCTGCTGGCCATTGCCGGCCGCATTGGCGTAAACCTGACCCTGGAAGATTTTGACAGGATTGGCAGCAATATACCGCTGCTGGTAAACCTGAAACCTTCCGGTGAGTATTTGATGGAAGACTTTTATTATGCCGGCGGCCTGCCCGTTGTTATAAAAGCTTTGCAAAACCTGCTGCACAATGATGCCATTACCGTAAACGGAAAAACGATTGGTGAAAACAACAGCTCGCCGGTATGCTATAACAATGACGTGATACGCGATATAGCCACCCCTTTGCAGGAGAACGCCGGCATAGCGGTGCTGAAGGGTAACCTTTGCCAAAATGGAGCTATAATAAAGCCTTCTGCCGCAACAGATAAACTGATGCAGCACAAAGGTCCGGCGGTTGTTTTTGAAACAATGGAAGATTACCATGCCCGCATTGATGATGAAGATTTAGAAATTGATGAAAACAGCATTATTGTTTTAAAAGGCGTAGGCCCGGTAGGCTACCCCGGCATGCCGGAGGTGGGCAATGTTGACCTGCCGGAAAAGCTGCTGAAAAAAGGTGTAAAAGACCTGATAAGGATATCTGACGGAAGGATGAGCGGAACTGCCGGTGGCACCGTAGTGCTGCACGTATCTCCCGAATCTTCCGTTGGGGGTGTGCTGGCCTTAGTTAAGAACGGGGATATAATTGAACTGGATGTTGCCGCCCGGCGGCTGCACCTTAACGTAAGCGAGGATGAGCTGGAGAGAAGAAAGCTTGCCTGGGTTGCACCAGAGCCTGTTGCCGACCGCGGGTATGTGAAGTTTTATATAGATCATGTACAGCAGGCACACCTTGGGGCAGACATTGACATTTTAAGGGGAGGCTCCGGCAGTAAAGTAACGAGAGATTTGCATTGATAAAAAATACACGCTAACCCGTTTGTTAAACGCAGGCTTTACCCAGGCCTGCGTTTAACCATACCGGAACGGGCATGGAACAACTGTATATCAGGAGCAACGGGCCGTTAGATTTTTATTAACCAACTATTTTAAGCACATAAGCATTATCACAAGGCGGTTTTTCGGGCAGGGTAACCGCAAGCCCATCAGTTGTTTGGTTCCATTGCAGGGTGCCGTTGTGCCCCAGCAGGTTCACCGCCGAAACCTTT
>NZ_VVIP01000062.1 GCF_009650435.1 Foetidibacter luteolus | reverse complement strand
ATTTTAAAAGGCTTATAATTTGTTTGAATGTTGAAGTGCAGTAGCTCCTTGACGTTAAGCGTTAAACAAACGAACATAGAACAGTTGCCGGTTACAAGTTGCTGGTTGCCGGTCTGTTGAATTTTAAAAGGCTTATAATTTGTTTGAATGTTGAAGTGCAGTAGCTCCTTGACGTTAAACATTGAACAAACAAACATTGAACAAACGGACATTGAACAAACGAACATTGGGCTATGGCATTTTTTCCCGAAATTGGCGTAACTATTACATCCAAAATACAAGACATGAAAACTCCAGCCATTACAACAGACCCACAACAAGGACCAACAGTATCCGTAGCGGGCGGCACTTACCGTGTTGCCTTAAGCGGAAAGCAAACGGGCGGCGCCTTCGCTGTTATTGAAATGACGGTGCCACCAGGCGGCGGCCCTATACCGCATGCCCACCCGCATTTCCAGGAGTGCTTTTATGTACTGGATGGAGAAGTTGAAGTAAAAACGGAAACGCAGCAATATGTTGCAGTAAAAGGATCACTGGTAAACGTGCCAACGGGCGGTATAGTGCATTGCTTTAAAAACAAATCTGCAAACACGGCCAGGCTGCTCTGTACAGTTGTACCTGCCGGTTTGGAGGATTTTTTTTTGGAGGTTGGACAACCGTTAGGCCCTAACGGTGAGATTAACCAGCAGCCGCCAACCCCCGAAATGCTGGAACGCATAAAAGCCGCTGCAGAAAAATACGGCCAGCAACTTTTCCCACCCGGTTACCTGGATGAAAAGTAACAAACGGGCCATCTAAAAGTATTCTTCATTGTCTTTTTTAAATTCACCTTTATCGTCGGCTTCGCCTTCAACAGGGTTATCTTCTGTGTTGGTGGTTTCCGGTTCGTCTTTAGCCGCGGTTTCCCATTCGTCGCTGTCTTTTTCCGGCAGTGTATCGTTCTCCATTTCTGCGGCAAGGTCTTTTTCATCCTGCCGGGTTGCAGATGGCTTCTTCGATTTTGGGTCTATGCTTTTCATATAGCGCTGTTTTAGAAAAGTATCTCAAAGAGCGTGCTGCTTTTTGTTAGGTTGTTACTGGTACCGTTAACACGCCGAAGCGGCGCAGAAAAAGCTGCGACAGTTTCCGCCACCGAAGGTGCCGGAAACATATCTACCCGGGTCTGAAAAGATGCCATGAAATACCGGACGATAAAGTGATTGCGACGCAACGAAGTCTCCATGAAAGGCTGCAGCCGGTACCATAAAAATGCAACATGTGGTAATGCCAAATAAAACACTGGCCCGGCTTGCATGTATTACCTGCAAGCCGTATATTACTACACAACTCTTTATGCATATGAAAATATTCTTAAGCTGGTCTGGTGATTCGAGCAAAACGATTGCTTTTATACTGCAAAAACGCCTGAAACAAATTTTCCCGGAACTGGAGTTGTGGATGTCCGCTTACAGCATTGAAGCTGGGGAAAAATGGGGTAAGGAACTGGATGTGGAGCTGCAATCAACCAGCTTTGGCATTATTTGTTTAACGCCCGAAAACCTGGCCGCGCCGTGGCTGTTGTTTGAAGCCGGCGCTTTGTCAAAGTCGTTTGACAGTACCGGAGGGGTAGTGCCTTATTGTTATAAAATAGCGCCGGCATCGGTACAGGGGCCACTGGCACAGTTCCAGGGCGTACCGGCAGATGAAAAGGGTAGTTTTAGTTTGGTTGCAGCCATTAACAACCTGGTAAAAAACAAACGTGAAAAAGCGGATTTGCAGGAAATGTTTGATGCCTTTTGGCCGCAATGGCGCAAGAGCCTGGACGAAATTGCCGTAAAGGAAAATAAAGGCCCGGAATACATAGAACTAAAAAGAGTGTTTTGCGGCATTACCGCCGATTTTGCCACAAGGGGCGGAGATAAAGACATTGCCATTTTGAAGGAGAATTTTGGGGATAAGGTTACCGTTGCGCAAGACCTGTCTTTAAGAGCTTTGCGTAATACTTTATTATCCGGTGAGTTTGAACTTGTGCACCTGGTAGGGGAAGTGGACAGGATTAGCGGCGAGTTTATGTTTACTGAAAAAGAAAGAATTTCGCCCGAAGGCCTGTCGAAATTGTTGCAAAACACTAAAGCCAGGCTTGTAATATTGGCTACCTGCGACTCGCTGATACTTGGGGCTGAACTGTCACGGCACATGAATGTGGTGTCGGGCATTAACACCATACAGGTGGATAATATTGTTACCTGGGAGGAATGTTTTTACCACCTGCTAGGTCAAAGAAAAAGCCTTACTACTGCTTATGATTTGGCCCAGGGCACCGCTAAAGCGCCCATGGTTATTTTGTTTAGAAATGATGTGATATTTGGTTAGCAGCATTTAATTTTTTCTTATTCTTTCACTTTCATCGCTGGCGCCACTGTTTTGCCTGCGCTGGCTTTTTGCTGTATTGCCAAAAGATTTGCTGTAGGTAAGTTTGATGATGGGCATACGCCTTGTTTCCGCATTATAATCAACGAATGCCCTGGTAAAAAAAGCATCGTTAACCAGGTGGCCGATATCCAGCTTTGTATTCATTGTTCTGAATACATCTGTAACGGATAATTGCAGCGTGCCGGCATTGTTGCTTAGTTCTTTTTTGATGCCCGTATTTACCGTGCCCATTGCATACACTTTGGCATTGCCGCCATATACGGCGGAATTGTACCAGCCGGAAAGTTCCGCTGAAAATTTACCGGGCAGTTTAAACGACTGGCTGAAGTTGCCCGAATAGCTGAAAAATGAATGTACCAAAGGTTGAGGCGTAAAGGTTATTTTGTACTGCTTCCATCCGCCGTATAAGCTAAAGGTCATTGCCCACCATGCTGCTGGTTTAAAAGGCAGGATGGCTTCCAGCGTAATGTTGTTCTGCCAGTCAATATTTTGCGGCGATACATATACCAGTTTTTTATCCGGGCCGGGTGTCAACTGGCCCTGTGAAATGCCGTTTTTATCCCTGCTGAACAACAGTGATGCACTATAACTATTGTGCACATATCCCAGCTTTATATTATTCGTAATAGTGGGTTGCAATAATGGGTTGCCTGTAAAAACCGACAAAGGATCGTTATAGGCCACAAAAGAGGTGAGGTCGTTATAAGCGGGCCTGCTTATTCTTTTGGTGTAAGAAAACTGCAGTTCTCCTTCGCCGCTTAATTTGTGGCTAATAAACAGGCTGGGAAAAAACACGCCCAGCCTGCGTTTGGCAAGCTCAACGCTTGTCTTGCCATCACTTATAAGGGTGTGGGCGTGCTCGTATCTCAGGCCTGCTATTATGCCGGTCGTTGTGCTCACCTGCAGGTTTAGCGATGTGTAAGCCGCGGCAATATTTTCCCTCATGGCAACATCATTTACGGTTTCCGGCCGGTTAAGCCAAACACCATTCACCAGGCTTTCAATACCAGATATGCTGCTGCTTGAAGTATATGTTACTTTAAAGCCGGATTCCAGTTTAACTTTTTCGGAAAACCGGCGGCTGTAATCCATTTTGGCAACGCCTACCTGTATAATGGTGTTGGAAAAGCCCTGTTGAACAGGAGCAAACTGCCTGTTTACGCTGCCATCATCGCCATGCCCATCTTTGTTAACAAAAGAACTTTCTAAAGCGGTGGGGTTGTTGATGCTATAGCGCAGGTAATCCAGGTTAGCTTCCAGCTTTTCTTTTTCATTGAGTTGCTTTTCAAAAAAGAGTGAACTGGTTAAATTGTTGCCTTTGCTTCTTCCTTGTATAATGCCGTTAAACCATAAAAGGGAGTCTGGAAAAATGTTGTAGATAGTTTGGTTAATGGCCGTTGTACTGTTATGGCTGTGCCCGTATAATACATTCACGCCAAGCCTGGTAGTTGTATTAATGTCTGCATCAATACCCAAATTAATATTGTGGTTATTGCGTACCGGTTTGGTTTCGTTCCAAAATTCAAAGCTGGTGGTACCGGCTCCAAAAATGGGCACCACCTCGGTGCCGTTGGCGCTAAAATCGCTATGCCCCCTGTCGTGGGAAAAGCTGTAAGCACCGTACACATTCGATTTGCCGTTGTTATGGTCAAAGCTGGCGCTGGTTGTGGCTTTCTCCCTCCATCCATAACCTGCTGTTGCTGTTATGGCGCCATGGGTACCCTGTTTGCTGTTTTTCTTCAGCACAATATTGATAATGCCGGCGCTGCCCTCCGCATCGTACCTGGCGGGTGGAGTGGTAAGCAGTTCAATTTTTTCAATATCGTTGGCGCTGATGCTGTTTAACAAATCAATAAGCTGGGTTAGCTGCAGGCGCATCAGTTTGCCGTTTATCATAACGGTAACACCACTTTTGCCGTTAAGCGCAATGCTGTTATTGCGGTGGTCAATAAACACCCCGGGCGAACGCTCCAGCACTTCCAGCGCCGAGCTGCCTTTGGTAAGCACGCTGCTTTCTACGTTTACTACTACGCCGTCGGGCCTTTGCTGGTACAATGGTTTGGTTGAGCGTACTACTACTTCGTTAAGCTGGTTTTTTATGGGTTGCAATGTATGTGTGCCAAGGTTAATGGCCTTGTTGTTATCCAGTATGTTAATCGTCGCTGAAAAAGAAGTTTCATAACCCACATTCATAAACCGCAATAGGTATTTTCCGGTTGCAATACTATCCATGCTGTATGCACCCTGGTCATCGGTAGTGCCGGCTTTTATAAGGGTGCTGTCTGCCTGTTTAAGCAACAGCACATTAGCAAAAGCCACAGGCCGGTTCATGTTATCAATAAGCTTTCCGGTTATTTGGGCAAAAGTTTGCAATGCACCGCAAAGCAGTATGCTTAGCAGAAGAACTTTCATGCAATTTATTTTTATCATTGGCAAAGAAATATTGCCGCGCAGAAGCGAAAAAACGGTAATGACAAGAGTGGGCAGATAATTGATGAAATACAAATTGATGCCTTGCCAACAGTGTATAGCCGGCTGCGGCATCTTATTTATCCGCTGGTATGCCCGTATATGTAGTTCGTCAATTAATTGCAGCGGGTTATATATCGTGTATCATATATCAGCCTTATTCATTCTATCTTCAGTAAAAAGCAGGAATGCATCCACCAACCAAAGGAGAGTAATTATGGGCCCGGCAGGAGGAACAGGTATGAGGCTTCCGTTGCGTCGCACTCTTGTACGGTTGGTAATTCAATTCAGCTTGCAGCCGGGATAGACAGGCAAACGTGATGCAATAATGTCGCTTTTGTACCTGTTGGCCAAAGCCCAGTAAAACAAGTAAATTTAGAGTCCGGCAAATTCATCGTTGTCAAATGTTAAAAGCAAATCAAGGCCAAAGCTGGCTGGTAAAATATAAACTCTATCACATTCCTTTCTGGTTGCTGTACCACTATGTATGGTGGACAGTAGCCGTCGGCAACCCACTAAAGGCTGCCAGCTCCATGTTCTATCCACCACTTACTATAAAGTTTTTATTTTACCTGGTATTCCAGGCCTTGGCAGCTTATTTTAACCTGTATTATCTTATTCCCAAATACCTGGAAAAAGCAAGGTTTGGGGCTTATATGGCATGGCTTGCCGCTACTGTCATGGTTACCTCGCTTTGCATTGTTTCCGGTTATTATTTCTCGGCTTTTGTATTTAACAGCAGCATACAGCAGGTGTTTGGGGCAAATGCCTGCTTTAATTTTTTTCTCGGTAATGCATTGCCTTCAACATGCGCCATCATTACCCTTACCATGAGCATTAAGCTTACCAAAAAATGGCTGCACACAAAAAAAAGGCAACAACTGCTGGAAAAAGAAAAACTGGAAACTGAGTTAAAGTTCCTGCGAAACCAGTTTAACCCGCATTTCCTGTTCAATACCATCAACTCCATTTTCTTCCTGATACATAAAGACCCGGGAATGGCCTCATCTTCCCTTGCAAAATTCTCAGACCTCCTGCGCTACCAGTTGTATGAATGCAATGATGTGCAGATACCCTTAACCAAGGAGCTGGCTTACCTCAACAATTATATAGAGCTGGAAAAACTGCGGCAGAGCAATTACATCAATATCTGCAGTAATATTGAGGAACTGGGGGCCGGGGCTTTTACGATAGCCCCATTCATCATCATGCCGTTTGTTGAAAACGCGTTTAAGCATGTCTCCAGGAATGGTGATAAATCTGACTGGATAAACATTCAACTGCAACTGAGTGAAACATGCCTTGATTTCAGGATTGCCAACAGTAAAGCCTCTGTTGAAACCAAAGACCTGCTGGGCCATGGCGGCATAGGCCTGCAGAATGTGCAACGAAGGCTTGAACTGATTTATCCCGGTAAGCATGAGCTTGACATTATTAATGGCGGCGATAGTTTTGAGGTGGAGCTTCATATCGAACTGTCGAAAAATTTCATTCCGCACCTGCAAACTACCCCGGTTATTACAACAAAAAACAAAATGCCTGTATGATAAAAAGTATTGTTGTGGATGATGAGCCGCTGGCAAGGGAAGGGTTAGCCAATTATGTAAAAGAAGTGGGCTTTCTGCAATTGGTTGGCACCTGCGAAAACCCGGTGGAGTTAACCAACCTGTTAAGCACCCAGCCTGCCGATCTTATCTTCCTCGATATCCAGATGCCTAAAATGAACGGGATTGATTTTTTGAAGACCATTCAAAACCCACCCATGATTATTCTTACCACCGCTTTTCCTACGTATGCTTTGGAAGGCTTTCAGCTAAATGCGCTGGATTACCTGCTGAAGCCTATCACGTTCGACCGGTTTCTTAAATCGGCAAACAAAGCAAAAGAGTATCACCGCTTAGTTACCAGCAGCAATACCAGCCAGCCTGCCGCCAAAGCAGAGGCGGCAGAGGATTATTTTTTCATCAAGTGCGGCAGCAAGTTTGAAAAAATTTATTTCAACGACATCTTGTATGTGGAAGGCATGCAGAATTATGTTACCATTTACACCAAAAAAGGAAAGTATGTAACCCTGCTTTACCTTAAAAACCTGGAAGAAAATTTGAACAGGCAATCCTTTATCAGGGTGCATAAATCTTATATTGTTTCCATTGATAAGATAGAAGGCATTGAAGGCAACGAGGTTTTTATCCAGACGCACCGCATACCCATCAGCCGCAACTACAGGGAACAGGTAATACAGCAGGTAGTGGCCAATAAGTTGTGGGATAAGATTAAATTTTCATAGGCTGGAGGAAGCCGGGTAGTGAGTGGTGAGTGGTGAGTGGTGAATAGTGAATAGTGAGTGGTGAATGGTGAATGGTGAGTCGGGAATCGAACAAGGAACAGGGAATGCTGAATTAAGAATAAAAAGCCCCCACTCACGATTCACGATAACAATATCGAACAAGGAACAAGGGATGCTGAACGAAGAACGAAATGCCCAAACTCACGATTCACGATTCACCATTCACGATAAGAATATCGAACAAGGAACAAGGAATTTTGAAGGAAGAATGGAAAGCCCCCACTCACTACTCACCACTCACGATTCACGATTCACCACTCACGATTCCCCCCTCAAGCATAGAACCTTGTAAATTATTTGTGTGCACATTCACAAAAGGGTATGTATTTTTATTGCTATCCTTACACTCAATAAGCTAACATGAATACACCACAACGTTTGCTCTGCACATTCACTATTTTTTCAACGCTGCTAAGCACGGCCTGCAGCGCACAAACAACAAGCTCCGCTGTCTCCTTTAAAAAGCATGTTATCAGCGATGTTTTTACTTCTGAAGGGGTAGCTACCGGCGATGTAAACAACGATGGGCTGAATGATATACTGGCCGGGCCGTTCTGGTACGAAGCGCCTGGCTGGAAGCAGCACAGGATACATGCTGACACAGCCAATCCTGTTCCCGGTTACAGCACCAGTTTTCTTAATTATTCCATGGATGTAAACAGCGATGGCTGGCTTGATATGATACGGTTTGACCAGCCCGGCGCATTCTGCGACTGGTATGAAAATCCTAAAGGGGTTAACAAGCCCTGGGCCCGCCATATTATACTGGCAACGGCTGGCAACGAAACGCCTTTGTTGGTGGATGTTGACGGTGATGGCCGGCCAGACCTTATTTGTAACGATACAGAAAAAAAACAAATGCTTTGGCTGAAGGCGCCTTCTGCTAAAGCTGATACCAACTGGCAACGCATTGTTATCAGCAACGACAGTACGCTGGCCACACACCGGTACACACATGGCCTTGGCTGGGGCGATGTAAACCAGGATGGAAAGAATGATGTTATTATCAAAGATGGCTGGTGGCAATCGCCTGGGGATGTTATGCAATCTCCGTGGGTATTTCACCCGGCTGATTTTGGAGAAGAGTGCTCTAATATGTTTGTATTGGATGTTGACGAAGATGGAGATATGGATATCATCAGTTCATCCGCCCATAACTATGGTATCTGGTGGCATGAGCAACAGAAGAACGGTAACGCTGCAAGCTGGGTAACCCACGAAATAAGCAAGGCCTTTTCTCAAACGCATGCCATGATTATGCAGGACATGAATGGCGACGGGCACCCGGACCTTGTTACCGGCAAAAGGTATTTTGCCCATAACGGCAACGACCCCGGTGAGTATGAACCCGCTGTTATTTACTGGTTTGAATTTAAGCCGGGAAAAACGCCCCAATGGATACCGCATGAGGTTGACAATAACTCGGGTATAGGCAACAGGTTTGTTGTAACAGACCTGAATAAAGATGGATTGCCGGATATAGTTACTTCCAATAAAAAAGGGACTTACTATTTTGAGGGGCAGAAGTAATGCTGTTTTGCATAAGATTTTATATGGGTTAAAAAGGCTGTTTGCATAGCGTGCCGTATTGGTATTTTTTTGACTGAATAATTTCAGGGGGTGCCCCCAAGCTACGCAAGGGGTCGGGCAGAACTACGTTCGCAACCTTCGTCAAAGCAACATTCAGTTGCTTTTCCTCGCTTGTGCTCATACTCCGGCACAGAGGCCCTGCTGCGATGGCCTCACCGGGGTATCCGCTTCAATCCCTCACCCGGTGGTGTAACAGGCTGCGGGGTTGGGGTAGGAATACTGAAGCCGATTAGCGATTTTGCTGCCGATTGCTCTTGCGTCCAGACCTTCTATTGCAAATACTTTTGTTGCACTAAACCCTAATCGGCAACTTTTTTATTCTTTTCGTCTAACAACTTTTGAATTTCCTTTTCTTTAAGTGAATAATGCCTTTTATGGTCTATTATTACTTTCTTGAGAGTGGGGTGCTCAAGCAAATAGGATAAATTACCGTCTTCCAATTCTGATTGAGTAAAAATCAGTGTCTCAAGACTGGGAAACTTTGGCAATATTTCCTGAAGTGTCTTCTGTTTCCCAATTTGAATAAAACGCAAAACCTTCAAAGTCTCAATTTTAGGTATGCTATTGATGTCAATATTCTTGCAGAGGTCAAATGCAAGTTCCTCAAGAGGGGCTTTTGTTAAACGATCGTCAGAAAAGAAATGCTTTAAAGAACGAACATTGGCTAATTCAAGTTCCTTCAACTTTGATAAGTTTTCAATGCCATCAAGGCAGTCTATACCTGGCTGTGTAAGTCTGGCATATACGAGTTTGTTAAAGGTATTGAGTTCACTTAAATCTCTGGATTTGGGCTTAAAGCCCCAAAGAACGAGCCGAATAGTGTTGGTTAATTTCGTCAACGACTTATATTTTTTGTCCCATTTAATATTTAGGACACGAATAGTTGGAAAATTAGCCAGATCGATTGCTGACTGTGGAGTGCTCATTCCTGCATGAAGCACTTCTAGTTGATGAAAGCTATTGATTGCAGATATATCAAGTGCTGCTTCAAATGAGATTGTTAAGCCTCTAATATTCCTGGGAAGAAAGCTAAGGTCGTTATAACGTTTTTTACTCCAGGGATGCCCAATGATAAACCCATCAACATTATTTGCATTTGCAAAATCTATCTGTTCTTTCAGGTGTTCTGGTGTCAACTCAATAAAATCAGGACCTTGGACAAATATTTTTTGTATAGGGAATGATTGCATATAGAAAAGGTTTTGGACAACGAATCGGTATCTTCGACGGCAGGATGATAGGATTCCGTCGCACTGGTACCGAGGTTGATTAAAGTTTTATTGTTGAAGATAACATTTGCAGCTTAATTGTTAGCTGCATAAGGTCTTACAATACTTCTGTCACGAATTCTTATATTGTGTTAGCATCTCAATTTTTTTGTCAATGTCACCACTCTTTACGTGAAAATCATTTAAAAAATCATCCTTTTTATAAAGTTCTTTCTGCAATTCCAAGTAGTCAATAGCTTTTCTTTTGTCGCCATTCCTTTCATGAATTATGGACAGATAATTATAAACAATACCTAAATCGAAGCCTATTTTTTTAAATCCCATTTTCTCGATTTTCTCAAGTCTTTGTTTCAAAGGTGTCAGGTCATTATTTTCAATAAAGTTGTCTGCCAATTCAAGCACTACAGATGGATACATGGCAATTGCGTGTTTATGTTTAGGATTCGAGTCAAGAATGGAGTCAAGAAGTTGCAAGGCAGTATCTTGATTATAAAGAGAATTTTGAGTTACAGCAAGTAAAATCTTGATGTCATTATTATCAGGATGTTTGGAATAAAGTTCATTCAAAAATTTATCAGCTTCTTCTATTTGCAAGTTGTCGATCAATTTAGAAGCCTCTTTTAATTCCTTTTTTAAACTCATAGTGGGTTGATTTGTTTGCAGCTAATGACCAGGGCTTTATGCAGGTTGGGAATTAGTAATCTGTCTGCCGATGACCGCTGCTGTTTGAAATATATTGATGAAATTAAGTACAAAAGCTGATAGTTGTTTGTCCAGCCCGAACCACAGCTTGGATTTGCAATTAGTTGATGTTTGCTGGTCATGCCCAACTTGCATAAAACCCAATCTTGGCTGCAGACCTTTTACTTGCGAGATTTTTGTTTTGTTTCTCTCCAGCCATAAAGCCCATCATAAATTCCATCGTTGATGAATACACACAAAAATTCAGTAAGCGAATTTGTCAAGTAAACAACTGTGTCTGTCTTATTATAAATCTTATAGTCGTTTATATTGTGTTTACTTATATCCACACTCCACATGTCAGAATAAATCATGTACTCAGTAAAATGAAAAGAAGTGTCACTTACTAAATAGCTTTTGTCCAAACCATTTTCAATAATCTCGTCAAGAGGTATAAGTCTGAACAAGTCATGGTCTGTTTCAAAGCCATTAGAAAATTTATACAACAATTTAAAGTCGTCGGGTAGTTCTGCTTTTTGGTTTTCAAAATTTCCAATTTCAATCTGGGTAGCTGGTTTGTTTAGTTGTATTCCGGTTTGCACAGAGTTGTCTCTGATATAATTTAAAACGTCAAGTAACGTAGTGTCTGAGTTGTAAATGATTTTCTCTTTTATATCAGGCTTAGTGAAATTATTTTCAACTGACTGTTCCTTCAAATGAGAAGCAGTCCTATGAGACTTTGTCCTAAAGAAGTTGAAAAATTTCATGTCAGTTAAATGAATGAGTACTGTCTGAACGGTTTGCAGCCAACATTTACTATCCGCACCTCTTTCCGTCCGGATATTCCAAAAATACGGTATTCTCTTTTCTGGTTTTCAATACTTTAATTGTTTGCCGGTTCGCAAAGTGCCGTTGTGCAAATCCGCAAAAAAACATCGGTAGGTTGGTTATCAACTACCGCAGGGTTAGCCGCTTCCGCCTCGTGTTCCTGGCGCCAAAAGCGGAAGAAATGGTGCTTTTTGCGTAAGAGAAAATTGCCTGCCGGGCGGGGTTTCACAGGCTTCGTTGGTAAAAAAAGTCAAGTACCGGAGACTGTTGCGGAGAAGGGCTTTAGATAGGCACTGTACAGGGGAATGTAATATCTTTCGCAGCCTTTTTTACACATGCCCTATCTGTAACCTAATGCCTCTCAACGCCATCCTCACCTCAATTCAATCCACATAATTATTCGCCCGGCTACCGAAGGTTCCGTGCAACATCGGCTTCATCTTTGGTGTTTCACACCCGACGAAGCCTTAGTTGTTGGTGGCAGTTTTGTCGAGTTAATTTATTTGGTTCGATTTATTTTGCCTCTATCGTCAATCTGCTTCCCGCATACCCACCCCGATGCTTCTTTAAATAAACTTCGAGTTCTGACTTATTTATAAGCGCTTGTTTACCTGTGCTGCCTCTGAAAATTATAGAGTCAATATTTTTCGCTAAGTCAATGATTGCATCGTTCGGCCAATTGCCTATTCCAAAGTTAAATATCTTGTTGGTTGTGTCATTAAGGGGTACTTGAATAATCATTTTTGTACTGTCATGTTTATTGCCAAAAGGAATTATTTTATTGTTTGTATATACAGTGACTGATGAACCGCTTTTACTGTCTGCCTTTATAACAAGTAGTTTTGCCGGGTCACAACTTACTAAGAGTAAAGAAGTCAATAAAAGGTATATAATTTCCCTAAAAAATTTCATTATCAATTTTAGTTAAAATAAATAATGTGTCGTTCTGTGTTGAATGAATTGTCAAATTTTACAATCAGATTGAAGTGTCGCTAAACTTGCCACCAACAATTACTATCCGCACCTCTTCTCCGTCCGGATATTCCAAAAGTACGGTATTCTCTCTTCTGGTTTTTAATACTTTAACCGTTCACCGGTTCGCAAAGCAACGTTGCGCAAATCCGCAAAAAACATAGGTAGGTGGGTTATCAACCACCGCAGGATTAGCCGCTTCCGTCTCATATTGCTGGCGCCAAAGGCGGCAGAAACAGGGCTTTTACGTAGGAGAAACTTGGCCGCCGGAAGGGGTTTCACAGGCTTCGTTGGTAAAAAAGTCCCTTACCGGAGACTGTTGCGGAGAAGGGCTTTGGGTGGACACGTTGCGGGGAAGGAAAAGTGTTGATATTTAAAGATGGCCTGTTTTCAAGACGCTAAACTTAAAGCTGCGCATTGATCTTGAGCCGGCGCTAAGATTTTTTGTTTGGCATTCTTGCGAGAATCGGGGGGTAATGTCATTAAGTTAAGAAGAAAGACTTTGTTCTTTGCGCCGTAGGTGCTATATGTTTGTAGAAATAGCATAAAACAAGGGAATTATGCCGCATAGCGGCTACCCTTAAGCGACGATTGGGTAGCCACTCTGTGGCATCCGTTCATCTAAATGACTTTGTTTCTACAAACAGGAAGCCCCGATGGGGCTTAACTTAATGACATTGACCGGGGGGTATTGTGTATTAATTGGGCAATTGTTTCTTCCCTGCCGCAAAGTCCCGTACCGGAGACTGTTGCGGAGAAAGGCTTTAGAAAGACATTGTGCGGGGAAAGAAGTATAGATTTGCTGCCAAAGTTGCTTGTCCCGCCCGAACTGATGTAGAGTAACGATTTACTGTTGAATGGTCTTCCGTTCGCCTACATTTTAATACGCTTGTTACCTGCTGGCGTTCTTTCATGTCCCTCATCTTCCTTCATGTCAAAGCAATTGCCCCAAATATGAAACTTAAATATGTCCACAAGAAAGTAAATAAAATGTGTACCGTAGTTTCAAAAGCTTTTCCTTTCCAAAGTTTTGACGAGTACCCAAAAAATTGAATAATCAGTCTTGCAGCCCAAAATATGGCGAAGCCCAATGATATTTTTCTACCCAGGTTTGTTTCAGTTAGTTCGTTTGATGATGTCAAGCAAAGCACACCCATAAGAAAAATTGTAAAGGCAATAAAGAAAGTATGAACCGTAATCATTTGACGATTGATTAAACTCAATGATCTCAGTTCCTTTTCCCAATTAAAATACCTTGGAAAGACTATGTGAATCAATGCCAATAGTATTAAAAGAGTTCCAATTATTTTTAAGTGAATATGCATCTATACAAAAATTATGGGCTACAGATGAAGATAGACATGAAGGGAGTGAATTTAGTTTCGGAAAATGAGGAAAATCCTGCCTTTTCAAATGCCTTTTTCCAAACTCTTTTGGAAAAAAAGTGTGTAAAGCCAACCGAAAACGCAAGAAAATTTGGAAAATCCCGTAAGTGTTCAACCATAATTACCTTTCCGTTCGACTTACATAGCCTGTTGCATTCCTTCAAAAATTGAATTTTTTCCTCTTGGGACCTTATTTCGTGAGCAGCTGATAGTAATAAAATGATATCAACTGAATTATTTTTTAGAGGAATTGAGTTTGATATTATTTGTTGAGTATCGGGATAAACTAAACTTACTCTTCTAGCTCGTACAATAGCTGGTTCAGTGTGTTGCTTAGCATTGTAAAAGTCAAATACCTTTAAATCTGATTGTGGAAATAAGTTTTTAATAATAAAACTGGTTTCATCAAATCCTGCATGAATATTTAAAATGTTTTTGGCATTGTGATCTTCAATATTGATATTTTTTAGCCAGTTAAAGTTATAATAGCCAGAAAAATCATAAACATAAGCTGAAACAATTAGTGGCATTATTAGACCGTAAAGAAAAGCAAAAATGATTGTCCAATACAAAAAATTAGACCAGGGGAGTATCAGGTGGCTTGAAATTATTAAAGTCAATACTGCAATGCCGAATACGTAAAAGTGTCGATTAAAACTTAAAATATTTAATACTCCTTGAAATTTACGTCTCTTTATTTCCATAGTTCAATTCTACCTTTTTTCCAGTAGTAGGGAATATTTTTAATAATAAACGCATTTGCCAATACCGGATTGCCAAGTTTTAGCGAATTTAAAAATTCGAAATCATAGTCAATTACTTTTATGGCACTAGGTATCCAGTTTTGTCTGACACCCTCAATAATTAAAACTTCTTTTTTAATTGCGTTGTAGGTGAATGTAAAAGGTAACGGTCCTGCAAATCTTCTTGCTTCTTTCCAATCAGTAAACGGTGAATGTTCGGGTAGTGGAATTTCTACTGCTGCTTTATCTATTCTTATTTTAAATTTTGATTTTATCGATGAAATTTCTATTGAATTGATTTCTTCTTTTTGAAGAATGTCAGTTGTTGTGTAATTATAATGCGTAAAGATGTTACCCATAAATTCCATTTTCTTCTTGTCGGTTTCTGATTTAAGAATGTATAAACCGCGTAAATTCTTTCCGTCATTGTTTATATAGCGCACAAAGACACGATACCCTATTAAAAAAAAGTCATTCCCCATAAGCTTAGGAAAACCTTTTGGGCGTAAGTCTTTTGTTTGAACCATTGCTATTGCCACGAAAGCCCATTTGTCATTAAATGTGTCCAATTGTAAACATTCAGGAATGTATGTTTTCAATTCTTCTTTGGGGACAGCAAATGTCAAGACAAGTGAACTTTCAAAAAATGCTTCAACTGAAAATGGATGATTTTTTAGGAATGAAAGCATACTAAGTCTGTTAACCCAATCTTTTATTTAAATAAAATTCATTATAATAAATAGTTGTAATCAATAAGAATGCAAAAAGGGAATTACACTTCCCCCATAGTAATAAGTGAGGCACAAGTAGAAATTCAAGTGTATTCATTGTGCCGATAATAATGATTTGTGAAATGGCGTTGACTTTTGTCCTAATACCACTCAAAATCCAAATTGCCATTCCGATTTCTGAAAGTCCAATTAAAATAGTGAGGGTTCTGGAGTATTTATCGCCTAGAATATTTGCAACTATTTGCTGATGTCTCGGAACTAAGTCTAATACTTTACAGAACAATCCATTTAAAAGCCAAATTGCCGCAATGCAATAAGTCAAAAGCTTGTGAATTGTTTTTTCTTCCATGTTTGCAGGTGTTGCTTTACGCTTGCAGCCAACAATTAATATCCGCACCTCTTTCCGTCCGGATATTCCAAAAGTACGGTATTCTTCCTTCTGGTTTTCTATGCTTTTAGCCGCTTCCGCCTCATCTTGCTGGCGCCAAAGGCGGCAGAAACGGGGCTTTTTACGTAGGAGAAACTTGGCCGTCGGACAAGGTTTCACAGGCTTCGTTGGTGAAAAAAAGTCAAGTACCGGAGACTGTTGCGGAGGAGGGCTTCGGGTGGACACATTGCAGGGAAGGCAACTCAGGCTAAAGCCTTTGACCGGATTTTTAATTAACCCAAGGCTTAAGCCTTGGGTTAGAAATAAAGCAATCAGCGGCTTTAGCCTGAGTGTATGCGGGTATTATCACTTTGCAAATACCCGGTAAAAAAATGTTCAGCTTATTAATAAGTACCTTTTTTATATTACCATTACCCTTGCCGCAAAGTAGCGTACCGGAGATTTTCGGAGGAGGGCTTTGGGTGGACACGTTGCGGGGAAGGAAATAGTGATTTAAAGTCGCATACTTAACGTCCAGCCACAATTTTATAAACACGCTGTTAGGCGATGGTTAACCCTGGTGAACGATGAAATGACATCAAAGTTTTGCAGTTTGCTTTACAACTATTCCGTTCAGTGTAAATCCCTGTTCAAAGCAATAGGCAAGTACCCTTTTCATACAGTCAATGACGTAGTCCTCACATTTCTCAAATCTGGAATAATTTACAGGTAGGCGGTGAAAATTTTTGAGCAGATGATCTAAATGATTTGGACTTGCATACACATATTGTTCTGGATTTACTCCCCAAGTAACTTGATTTTTTACTGGTATTGGAATATGAACGGTTATTTCCTTGTACTTCTCTTTGGGCTCTGACTTTCCACGTGTATAAATGAGAATTTGATTCAAATAATTATAAGTGAAACGAAAGCACACTTCCCAGCCCTCAAGTTTGTTATCGTTGATCTGCCGAGCAATAGCATGAGCATCTTTTTCAATTTCTGCAAGAATTTTCGTTGTATCGAAACCATTCGCGGGGAAATCAACGATATATGAGGAATCTAACACTCTAACTTTCATGTATGGTGTCCTTAGTTTTATCTGCTTATTTTAACGGCTTTCGCTTATGTTAAAGCATTGGCGATGTGGCGGTATTCTGTGTTCCGTCCGCCTGGTACTGCGGCTGATTAAAGATGCAAAAGCTCATTGTTTATTCTCTGCTCGGCATTATTCGTCTGCCGAAACCGAAGCCGACTAGCGGACAAAAAGCTGAGAATATATTCGTCGTCTCGCTATATTGCCAATGCACTGTTAGCAGTATACCTTGTTTAGATGTCGCACAAAAGCTTTACAGGGAATTTCTTATAGCCAAATATCTTTTGTTCCTTGTCATAGTCTTCAAAAATATTTTCGAACCTTTCAAAACTACTTGCTGCTCCATGAGACCCTGATTTTTTAAAGCTGTCTTTTATTCTTAACACCCCCACTTTTTCAAATTTATTTTTAAAGCTTACGAACCATTCATGCAGAACTGCTTGTTGAACAAGTCCAAAAAAGAATTCGCCATAGTAAGGATATAGAGCCCAAAGATTCTCAACTCCAGGCTGCATTTGAATTATTGTTTCTCTGTCGTAACCAGCACCAATTATAATTCCTGAAATATCATAATTAAATAGGTCATTAACTGTTGGCTTTGTTTTGCTTTTATAGGTTGTAAGTGTAAGCATATAACTACACTCGCCACGATATTGGTCAATTGATGAGCAAATGACTGCTCTGTAAAGGTTATCTTTTAATTTAAAAGTTAAAAGGTCGTCGACTTGAAAATGGAAATTAGTGATTTTTCGGTATTTCTTCCTTGCTCTGATTTTGGCATTTGGCTGACTGATTTTTTTAAGAAGTTTGTCAAGCTCCTTTTGTCGGGCTTTTCCTGCTTTCTCATTTTCTTGTGTCCAAATTTTTACACCTGCACCAACATTTATTACTCTTTGTACTTCTTGTAAAATATCGTCTGTCAACTCGCCGATTTCCCAAAATGCAAGAGCATAAGATGTTACAAATATTTCGTGATAAAAATCTTCCTCCATTCCATAATCTGTCTTTACAAATGGGATTTCATTTTTAATAGTTGCGATGTCAACATTGCTGTCGTACAAATCCATAATTCCCCAATAAGTGTCATGCGCTAAGTCCCCGTCAATAATTTTTACTCCGTCTGTTGCCATAATAGGATGTGTCTGTAAGGTTGGTGGTAACAATTAACATCCGCACCTCTTTCCGTCCGGATATTCCAAAAATAAAGTATTCTCTTTTATGGTTTTCGATGCTTTAGCCGCTTGCTGCATGGCAAAGCACCGTTGCGCAAATCCGCAAACAAAGCTGGGTAGGTGGGTTATCAGCCACCGCGGGGTGATCCGCTTCTGCCTCATGTGGCTGGCGCCAAAGGCGGCAGGAACGGGGCTTTTTACGCAGGAGAAAATTGCCTGCCGGACGGCGTTTATAGGCTTCGTTGGTAAAAACTAACGCAACTAACCGGCAGCCAGCCTGGAACAGGAGAAACAGCCCCGCCGCACCCGGAAAACCTGCGGCACCAGCGGAATGTGGCCCTAAAAGCTGCGGAACACTGCCTGAGCCTGCGGAAGGGCAGCTGCATTCTACAGGAAACATGGCCGATAGCTGCGTAAATGCCAAAATGTCTCTGAAAGAGCTTTCCGCCGGGCTAAAGGAGCCTTTCGTTACCCTCGAAGGCTATTTCCTGTGGCTAAAGCTGACAACGTTACATGTGGAGTTGGCTTTCCTGTGGCTAACCGGCTATTACGCCGGACTCAAGTTCTATTGCGCCTGGCTAAAAGGGGCTTTCCTGTGACTAAAGTTGGCTTCCGAAATCTGCAAACAATCTTCCCCAGGCCTCAAACGGTATTCCGCAGTCCAGATCCCTCCTTCGCCGGGATGAAAGGAGGGCCAATCTGCTGTTTTCCGTGGTTCCGTGGCATTACTGGTTGACAGAAAACCTATCCTGCGGGAAAAGCTGCGTAGCGAACAAAGCCCTGAAGAGTGCGACGCAAGTAAAGCCTCATGCTTGTTCCTAAGCCCGGCCCATAATTATTCTTCTCTAACGAAAGATGATGTTCACTGATTTGTGCGGGAGTAATGGCACAAGCGGGGAAAAGCAACTGAATGTTGCTTTGAAAGCTTGGGAACGCAGTTGTGCCCGGCCTCTTGCTATAGCCTGGGGCGCCCTTGAAAAAATATGTTTGCGGGAGAAATGATGCTGTAAAGACTTTGGCCGCTATAAAAGATGTACGGTGTGATTGTTGATAACACACCGTACACCTTGTTTTATTCATGTTTAATTGTATTGCACTGTTTGCCCCAGGGAAATAATATTAGACGAATAATTTACATCAGGCTCTTTAACGCCGCCATTAAGTTTTACAGTCAGCAGGTAGGTTTTTGCTTTGTCTGGAAGCGTGTACAGAAATTCTGTTGGCGCCCCTGTTAATGTGGTGTTGAACACCGGCAAGGTACGGCCTGTATTAAGCTGCTCCTTTACTTCAATAAGCACATTAAGTGGCTGGTTAATTTCAGCGGGAATGGTTTTTGGCATTTGCCAGCTAAGCTTAACTTCTGTTTCGCTAACTGGCTGCAAAGCCAGGTTTTCAACCGCAGGTAAACTAACGCCCTGCTTGGCGCTGATGTTTGTTTTAACGCAGCCTGTAATTGCTGCTATTGCGGCAAACAATATTAGAAGCATGATATTTTTCATGATGCTTGTTTTTTTGGATTAATAACCGGGATTTTGTTTGTAGCTGCCCTTTGACCAGTTCATCTGTGCTTGCGGAATAGGTAAATATTCATCCCTGCCTGCAGTGAAGCGGCCAAGTGAAAACCAATCGAACCTTGTTTTTTCTTTGTTGATGTAAGCGTTCATCACAGGCTCTAACTGGCCCCAGCGCAGCAGGTCAAAGAAGCGGCGGCCCTCGCAGGCAAGCTCCAGCCGGTTTTCCCACATAAGGGCCTGCCAGGCAAAGTCTTTCGTCCAGTTGCAGTTAACGCCGGGCTGGTAAGTCTGCAGCGTATAATCCATCCACAGCGTGCCATCGTTTTTCTTTAACCGGGCTGTGCTGTTGGCAGCACGTGTTCTTATCCTGTTTATCAACGGTAAAGCCTCTGTAAAGCGATCAAGCTGTATGAGTATTTCGGCTTTCCATAACAATACTTCAGAGTAGCGGATTTCTTTTTTGTTCATGGAATTGTACACATAAAACGGCCGGAAAATACAGGTACAGTTAGGGTCAACCTGTTCTTTCATAGAGTTGAAGTAGCCATACTGGAACGGCGCCCTGGAGCCGGATTCTTCAAACATGATGTTGTTATTATACTTCCACGGGTAACCTGGTATGGCAACCGTGTGCCCCATCCTGGGGTCGAACGAATGATCTTTAAAGTATTGCACATAAGCCTGGCCGTTGATGTCTGTATTGTTGTAGTTAGTAAAATCGGGCAAGCCGTTACCATCTGTTTTAAACGCGTTTACCATGGTATGAGAAACCTTATGAAAATCGCAACAGGTAAAATAGGGAGACCACCAGGGGGCGTTCAATTCATCGCCACGGTTTACACGGCCGTCGGTTGTGCCGTCATCAATGGAGTATTGTATTTCCCACAGCGATTCTTTGGTGGCATTGTCAAAATCAATCAGGAAGTTGTTGGCAAAGTCTGGCTCAAGGTCAAACATGGCGCCATCTTTCTGCATAATTATATCAATATGCGCCAGCGCTTTGTTAAGCGTTTCTTTGTTGATATTGATTACCTGGTGTGCATCGTTTTGCTCGTATGCACGAAACAATAAAGCCTTTGCAGCAAGCGCATGCGCGGCGTATTGTGTTGGCCTTCCTTTTTCTGGTTGTGTTTCGGGTAATACATTGGCGGCTTCTTCAAAATCCTGTACAATCTTATCCCACAGGTTTAAATCATTCGTCATGCCATCGGGCCTGTTGGAAATACCTTCCACAATAATGGCGTCGTTAGGAACAGTATCAGAAATGTAGGGAACATAGTTCCAGCGCAGCTTCATGCCCATATAAATCCAGCCACGCAAAAACTTCATTTCCGCTATGCGCTGGTCTTTTTTATCAAACAGCGCTCCATCCACTTTGTTTAGTAAGCGCAAGGCTGTATTGGCCCGGCTTATGCCGCAATAGCCACGGTACCAGGGGCCGTCGTTGTTGCCTATGTTACTGGTAACGGCTGTGTACAGCTCCATTTCGTACCACGGTGTTTGGTCGCTTAAGCCGCCGCCACCTTTGTAGGAGTCATCAGATCGTACGCTTTGTATCCACGGGGCATGGGTATCGCCAAAACCCAGCGAAGGCATATACGCGTAGGCCGCAATAACAAAATTTTCCAACTGGTCCGGGCCTTCAACCTGCGACTCAGACAAAACGCCCTTGGGCTCAACTTCCAGAAATTTGCTGCAACCTGTAACCAGCATTGCAAAGCAACATATCGCTAAAAATGTTTTAGGTGTGTTCATGGTTTACAATCTTTAAAAAGTAACGTTAACGCCAAAAAATGCATTCAGAGGCATGGGGTAACCTGTGCCGGGGTTTTCAGGGTCGCCACCGGTAAACCGGTCATCGCCCCAGGTTTTCTTTATCATAAACAGGTTCTGGGCAGATACATACAACCTCAGCCGGCTTATGTGCCATCTTTCAGCAAGGCTTTGAGGAATGGTATAACCCAGGTCAACAGTTCTCAGTTTAATGTATGAGCCGTTTTCTATGAAATACGTTGATAAACGTTTTTCTCCGTTGGCATCCCGTCTTGAAAGCGCAGGTATGTTTGAGTTGGGATTAAGCGGAGACCATGCCTGTAGTATGCGCAAGGGATGGTTACGGTCGTTTTGAACACCGATGTTCCAGAAATCGCTAAGCTCTTTCCAGCTATTGTACACATCATTGCCAAAAACGCCTTGTATAAAGAAGGTGAGGTCAAAGTTCTTATAGCGGGCTTCAAAGTTAAGGCCGGCTAAGAAGTCAGGGTCGCGAATGCCAATCCATGTACGGTCGTACGTTTCATTAATCTGGCCATCGCCGTCAAGATCTTTGTAGCGGATGCGGCCAATGCCTTTACCCTGCTGCTGGGCTGCATCATCCACTTCTTTTTGTGTTTTAAAAATACCATCCGCCACCAGGCCATAAAAAGAATTGAGTGGCCTTCCGATAATATTATCCAGCAGGCCATTGCCGCCATAGGTATATTTTACATTTTCGGGCACAGAATTAATCTTGTTCCTGTACAGCGAAAAATTACCGGTAACAGTGTAAGTAAAGTCACGTTTGCCACCATTCCAGCCCACCATCATTTCAACACCTTTGTTGGTCATGTTGGCTGCGTTAACCCAGCGAAAACCACCCTCGCCCAGCGACCCGATATAAGGCGGCTCAAACAGCATGTCAGTGGTTTTTTTGTTAAACCAGTCAACAGAGCCGGTAAGCCTGTTGTTAAAAAGGGCAAAGTCAATACCAATGTTGGTTTGCGTGGTGGTTTCCCATTTCAAATCCGGGTTGCCCAGGCTGTTACGCCTGTAGCCGGAAGGTATGCTGCCGGTAGCGTTGCCACCAATGGCATAGGAGGTACCGTTAACATCCGTAACGTAAATATTTACCAGGCGCCCGGCATCCAGGGGAGCGGAGTTGCCGTTCTGGCCCCAGCTTGCACGCAGCTTTAAGTCTGAAACAAAAGCTACGCTTTTAAAAAACTCTTCATTGTTAATGCGCCAGCCGGCGGAGAAAGCCGGGAACGTACCAAACCGGTTATTCGCCCCAAAAACAGATGCGCCATCCCGACGTAACGTTGCTGACAGTAAATACCTGGAATCGTAAGAGTAGTTAATCTTTCCAAAGTAAGAAAGCAAAGTACGGTCGCTACCTCCACCGTTTAAGATCCTTCGTTCCCCGGTAGCAGCGGAAAGGTAAGCGTAGTCGCGGTTTTCCAGCAGAATGGTTTCGCGGTAAGCATCAAAATTTTCGGTGGTAAAGCGGTAGGTTTCAAGGCCTGCCAGCATATCAACCCGGCTTTTACCCAGGTTAAGGTTATAGGTGAGCGTATTTGTCCAGGTTTGGCCTATGTTGTGCCAGTTGTTTTGAGTAACGCCGTTCAGGCTGCTGCTTTTACCGCCGGCTTCCGTCCATTTGCGCTGGATGTTCCGCTCGTACCACATGCTGTAGTCAATCCCAAACTGTGTTTTAAACTGAAGGTTATTCAAAAGTTTTATGTTGGCATAAATGGTACCCAGCACTTTCAGAAAATTGGGTGTGTTATCCCTGTTTATTTCAAGCTCCCTTACGGGGTTGTTAAAGTCGTCCATGCCCAGCGGCATAGCCACACCGCCCCAACTGCCATCGTTGGCATAAACGGGTATGTTGGGCGGCATTACCAAAAAGCCATACGTGCTGTTTACATCACGCATTTTAAGGCTGGTCAGCGTCATGTTTTCTCCAATGGTTACACGGCCCTTTATCAGTTGGTAATCGTTGTTAAAACGTGCGGAAAGCCGTCTGAAAAAAGAACTTAACTGTGTGCCCTCGTTGTTGTAATAGTTAAGGGAAAACAGGCTTGATAATCTGTCGCTGCCACCGGTAATGCTTAGCTGGTGATTTTGCTGTATGCCGGTTTTGGTGCCTGCATTAAACCAGTTGGTATTACTGCTGGGCATTGTTTGCGCATCGTTAAGCCATTGCCTGGGCGTAATGCTGTTAAGTACGGGAACGCCATCGGGATTATAGTTCCAGTCGTAATCGTAAATTCTTATGGCAGAGGCAGGGTCATCGCCATCGTTTACAGTAGCCTGCCACAATGCCCTGCCATAGCCTTCCGCATCCAGCATTTCAGGAACACCGCGAATTTTGCTCATACCAACGTAGCCGTCATAAGTTACGCTGGTTTCGCCCCTTCGCCCTTTCTTGGTATTCACCAGTATAACACCGCCGGCAGCACGTGAACCATAGATAGAAGCTGATGCGGCGTCTTTCAATACCTGCATAGATTCTATATCGTTGGGGTTAATGTCACGCAGGTTTATGTTTACAGGCTGGCCGTCTAAAACAATGAGGGCGGGGGAGGAGTTGATGGATGTAATGCCGCGTATTTGCACACCTACATTTTCCGCGGGGTTGCCATCGGTGGTAACAAACATGCCGGGCACTTTGCCCTGCAGGGATCGCAATACATTGGCGCTGGGGTTCTTGGCAAAATCCGCCTTGCTTATCAGGCTTACGGCGCCTGTAAGATCGGCTTTCTTTTGCGTCATATAACCTGTGGAAACTACAATGGTGTCCAGCATGTTGTTGTCTTCTTCCAGCACAACATTATAGCTGTCTGCGGTGCCAATACTTACTTCTTTGGTAAGCATGCCTACATAAGCGAATACAAGGGTTTTGGCGTTGCTGCCGGTACTTATGGTAAAGCGGCCTTCAGCATCTGTTGTTGTGGCGGCGCTGCTGTTTTTTATGGTAACGCTTACGCCAGCCAGCTTAGCGCCCCTGGTATCAGCAACCACACCAGATACCCGGCGCTCCTGCCAGGGCGGTGAAGCGTTTGCAAAAAATGAAAAATTAAATAGCAGGATAACAAGCGAAGCAATCCTTTTTAAATGTCGTTTGATTAAGTATGCACATAGGCATAGCGATGCATGGCAATGCATGGTGTTTTTCATACAGAGGCAATTTTTATGTTAGCGTTGATAGGTGGTCAGCAATCAGTGATTTGGTGTAGCGAATCTATTTTAAATACTTGCAAAACATAAATTTAAAGGGGGGATTGCATTAAAAAATCGGTGGTAAAATAAGCAGTGCTTTTATAGTATCAATTCGTGATGAGATAGTATAAATAATTGAAAATTTTAAGGTTGTACAGATATGTTTTAACCAACGCCAATTGCCTGCGTATTAATTTGGCTTCGCTAAAGTATAACGTAGTTGGAGGGCCGGTGAAAAATGAAGGTTGATGATAGCAGATACTCAAAATTTTTCAGTTATGGGGAGCGGATTATGTATTAATTAATGACTTTATTAATAGGCTGCGCATTTCTTTGCAATCAACGTTAATCTTAGGCTTTCATTAAGCAGTTCTTACAAAGCAATCAAAACCTTTATGTCTATAAAGGTTTTTCTTTTTAGGTTCCACCGTACAAACGCGTATTCCTGCAAAAGTTATTTAAGTGCGTCACTGCATTATTTTTTGGGCAAGACTGCCGCGTTTAGTTATGATAATATTTGTTGGGGGTGCCCCCAAGCTGCGCAAGGGGTCGGGCTTTCCGCTCATACTCCGGCACAGAGCCCTGCTGCGATGGCCTCACCGGGGTAACCGCTGCAATCCCTCACCCGAAAGCTGGTTGCCGGTTACAAGTTGCAGGATGCCGGTCTGGTGATGGGTAAAAACTTGATGATTTGTTTAGTTGCAGAAATGCAGAATCACTACCCACTGCTGACGTTAAACCTCGAACGAACATTGAACAGTTAAGCCCCACCGGGCGGCATGTTAGTAGAACCAACAGACAACAGGTAATGGAGCGCCGTAGGTGCGATAGGTAAGACCGGGTGATAACCTTTCGGAATGACCAGCAGTCAACACCGGTTGCTATAGCCTGGGCAACATATTGCCTCTACGAGGCTTTGCAGATAGGCGGAGATTGCATGTTTGCTACTAACATGCCGCTCCTACAGAGCTTTGGCAGAGCCGCAACTCAATGTCATTCAATTAAGAAGAAAGACATTGTTCTTTGCGCCGCAGGCTAACATGCCGGATTAATCAACCAGGTGTAAATACTTGTAGATTCTTTCTAATTGTTTAACAGCAATACTTATCTCAACAACCTGTCTGCTTCCTGGATAGTTATATCATTTATACTGGCAAACCTTTTTGCCATAAGGCCGTTCTCATTAAATTCCCACATTTCGTTTCCATAAGAGCGGAACCACTGGCCATGCATGTCATGCCATTCATAAAAGAACCGTACTGCAATCCTGTTACCTGTAAATGTCCAAAGCTCTTTTTTTAACCTGTAGTCCAGCTCACGTTCCCATTTGGCGGTTAAAAAATTTACTACTTCAGCGCGGCCGTTAATAAATTGAGAACGGTTGCGCCATTCCGTATCTGTTGTATAAGCAAGCGATACTCTTTCAGGGTCTTTGCTGTTCCAGGCATCTTCAGCCAGTTGAACTTTTTGTGTTGCTGTTTCTAATGTAAAAGGCGGTAAAGGAAATTTCTTTTCCATAATTAAAGGTTATGATTTTATAGATTGGTTTAAAATATCGTATAATGTTAAGCGTAGGTAAACCAGGGAAGCGCGTGATGCTCACACCGGGTGAGGGATTGCAGCGGCTACCCCGCTGAAGGCTTCGCAGCCCGGGCCTGTGGCGGAGTAATAGCGGAAAGCCCGGCCCGAGGTACGAGGGACACCCCCAAAAAGCAAATACGAAGATTGAAGTACGAAGTACTTACTTATGTTAGATGTTTAATGTGGGATGTGCGATGTAACGAACCCTCTCCTCACTCACTACTCACCGTTCACCTCTCACCATTCACTACTCACCACTCCCCACTCACCCCGAAAAAGTTACCATGCATTTTTAAGTGCTTCGTTTTGCCTTTCGGGTTTACGGGCGGGGTGTTGTTTCCAATTGCGGTCGTACCGTACAAAAAGTGCAAGCCACAGCGTTCTCGCCAGGCGCATCAATACAGGTTGCAGCATTAGTAAGAAGAAAGCATTGAGACCTAACCAGTAAAACACGCGGTTATCGTATAGGGAGAACCCGATGGTAAACCACCATGCAGCAAATGTAAAAGCGCTTAATGCAACGGTAAGCGCATAGCTGATGTAACTGGAGCCATAATAGAAGCCCACTTCAATATCAAACTCCTGGCCGCATACATTGCAGGTTTCATTCATCTGCATAAATGTCTTCAGTTTGTATGGATTGTTAACTGTAAACATGTCGCCCTGCCTGCAGCGGGGGCATTTGCATAATAGAAGCCTTCCTGCGCCATGGTGCACGGGTGTTGTTATTGGTTTCATATAAAAAGTATTTGTGTTACTGTTGGATAGCTGGCTGCGCCAACTGTTTCCTGAATTCTTCGGGCGTTACGCCTTCGTATTTTTTAAAAAAACGGGTAAAGTAAGAGTTGTCTTTAAAGTTTAAATCGTAAGCTATTTCTGTTATGCTCATTTCTGCGTTGGTCAGCAACCTTTTTGCTTCCAGTAGTATGCGGTCTCTTATCAGCTCACCGGCAGTTTTATCCAGCAGGTCCTGGCAAAGGGCATTCAGGTGGCCGGGGGTAACATACAGCAGGTCTGCATATTCTTTAGGCAGCCTTGCTGTACGGTAATACTGGTCAATAAGCCGGCGAAAATTCCTGAGCAATATTTGTTTTTGCTCAGGTACAAACTTCCTGGTGGCAAAGTTGCTGGCTTGTTCTGTTGTTATAAAAACCTGTAAGAGCAATAGCCGTATCATGTCTAAATCCCGCCTGCCGGAAGTTACCTGAAGGAGTATCTCTTCAAAAAAAGAAACCACTTTGTGCATTTCAGCAGTGGGCAGTGTGCAAACGCAATCTTCACTTATGCCGTTAAAGAAGGCAAACCTGTCCAGGTAGTTGGGGTTTAGCAGAAATGAGCGAAAAAGCGTTTCGGAGAAGTTGATGATATATCCATCTGGTTCGCTGGTAAAATTCCAGCTATGTACCTGGCCGGGTACCATAAAATAGATTTGGTTGGGCTTAACGGTAAACTGGTTAAAATCTATGTTATGGGTGCCGGTACCTTTGGTAAAAAGAACCAGGTGGTAGAATGAATGCCTGTGTGCCAGGTGCAGGTTCTGTGAATGCCTTTTAAGGTAAGCGCCAAACCTTTCGGCAATGAAATCGTGCATGCCGCTGTTGGCTTGTTGCAGGTTGCAGATGTCATATACCGGTATTTGCTTTTTCATCCTTTTGTTTTGTTGTACAAAGGTATTTAAGCCCTTAAAATTATGTTGGTACTGTTTGGTGTTGCTGTGGTACTTTTTGTGGATGATGAAACTGAAATTTAACCTGCCGGATGGTGTGCCATACTATGTATGTTTTAAGCTGATGTTGTTATGGCAAAGCTGCGGTTAAAGGGCGTGGCTGCCTCATTCAGTACGCCAGTTCATCCCTGTTTATATACAATTGGTGCAGCCGGCATTTACATAAGCGCCGCCATCCCGCCGCTGAAAGGCTTTAATGTATATATTTGGGGCAGCACCAAAAAACAGGTTTTCTCTTGTTTAAAACAATCATTAGCAGCCTTTGCTTTGTTTTTATTGTAACCTTTTGCGCCGCACAGCAAACACAGGATTATGTGTTTACGCACCTTACCAGCTCCAACGGATTGTCAACAAACGAAATAACCAGCATTATACAGGATAAAAAAGGTTTTGTATGGCTGGGCACTTACAATGGCCTGCAGCGTTATGATGGCAGTAACTTCATCAATTTTAAAAACGATCCCAACAGTACAGGTACGGTGCTGGAAAATGTTATTACCCAGTTGTGTGAGGATGGCAACGGTAACATCTGGATACTCTTTGGCAGCGGCAGGGTAGGTGTGTTTAACACCATGAACTTTTTATGTACAGAGGTAGCGCTGGATATACCGGAGCCTGCCCAGATGCAGAACGACCGTAAATTATTTAAGGACGGCCAGGGTAAAGTACACCTGCTCATCCACAAGAACAACATGTACCGTTTTGATGAACGTACCCGCAGTTTTTCCAGCGGCAGGCCTACGGTTAAGCTTCCTGTTAACTGGCATGCGTTGAGTGCCTATTTTGAAGGGCGTAACAGGATATGGGTGGGCTGCGATTCCGGCCTGGTAATGATGGATATTGCCGGGCAAACCATCAACTACCGAGGCCATAACCCAGCCCACAACCCGGTAATAAAATATTTTTCATCGCATATTTTTTTACATGTGTCGCTGATAGATGATATGGGCAGGGTCTGGATTACGGAGTGGCCGCCCATGCAGGGCATACCTTACCTGTTTGAATTTAACCCGGCCACATTAACCAATATTGCCCATCACGATGCTATTTATGGCTGGTTGAAAGGCTACCACGAAATAATGCAGGTAATGCAGCAGCAGGATGGTACCGTATGGATTGGTGGTAACCCTTTGCTGGCCTACAAAGCTAAAAACAGCAGCCAGCTTACCTTTTTGCCCAACGTAGAAAAGAATGAGTTTAGCCTGCATTACGATTACATGAACACCATTATGGAAGACCGGGAACACAATATGTGGTTTGCCACAGACAGGGGTGTTTTTATTTTTAACCCGGCCAGGCAGTTTTTTAAAAGCGTTGCCGCTGTTCCAAAAGGGGCTGATCATGATTTTCCGGTGATGGCCATTAAAGAACAATCGGATGGTGAAATATGGACCGGTACCTGGGGTGGCGGAGTGCTCAGTTACAACAGCAAACTTGTTGATAATAACCGCCGGGATATTGCCGCCATTAAAACAGCATGGGCCATCTGCAATCATTCCTCGGGCAATACCTGGGTAGGCTGCCAGGGTGGTGAAATTTATATTTACAGCAGCACTACCCGTGCAATGCAGCACCTTAAACCTAAACTGTTTAACGAGCGTACCATTACGGGCATTGCGGAAGACAAAAAAAACAACCTCTGGTTTTGCCTGTACAATGGCACCATTATTAAGTGGGATGTGGCAAAAGCACAAAAGGCTGGTGCTGTTGATTCCGGCTTTGTATTTATCCAGGATTTTACCGGCAGTGCAAGAAAAATAATCTGCGACAGCAGCGGCTATATATGGGTTACTACAGAAGTGGAGGGTATTAAAAAGTTTGACCCCGTTACACACGAGCTGCTGGAATCTTACAGCATGAAGGGGCCGCAGGAAAGCAGGCTGCTGGCCCTGGGCGCAGGCGATATAATGCAGTATAACGACAGCCTGATGTTGTTTACCGAAATGGGTATAGGCATCCTTAATACCCGTACAAAAAAAATTAAACATATTACTTCCGCGGATGGGTTGCCCACCAACAGCGCAAGGGGCATTATAAAAGATAAGGATGGTATTTTATGGATTACCAGCCTTGATAACCTTTGCCGTTATAATTACGAGAAGAATTTTTTCTCCGTGTACTCCACCAAGGATGGGCTTGTTAACAGCAGGTTTACCCTTGCCGTACATGAGCAACTGCGGGATGGCCGCATCATACTCGGCACAGAGCACAGCATCATAACATTTAGCCCGGCGGCTATGGCCCGCGAAACAAAAGCCCCCAGCCCTGTAATTACGGAAATACTGGTTAACAACAGTTTTGTACATGTGGATGCTACCCTGCAGGCCGGTAAGCTTAAGCTTAGTTACAAGGATAATTCGTTAATGATTTTGTTTACAGCCCTGCGTTACCTGCAGCAGGAAAAGCTCATCTTCTTTCACCAGTTGGAAGGGCTTGATAAAGACTGGGTGCGTACCGATATACGCAACGAAGCTGTGTACAACTATCTTAAACCCGGCACTTATTTGTTTAAGGTAAAATGCCAGGATGAAAACGGTAATGTATCCGGCGTTACTTCTTTTACGGTGCAGGTAGTGGCGCCGTTCTGGCAAACCAACTGGTTTTACGGGCTGCTGATATTAGTGGGCGTAGCTGTGTTCTACTGGATTGACAGGGAGCGCATCAAACGCATATTCTCCCTGGAGCAGGTGCGTACACAAATAGCGCAAAACCTGTACAACGAGATGAGCAAGACTTTAAACGATATCAACATACTCAGCGAGATATCAAGGCTGAAAGCGGATAAGGATATTGAGCGCTCCAAAGAATACATTGACCAGATTAACACCAAGAGCAAGCGTATGATAGAGGTAATGGATGATATGCTCTGGAGCATAGACCCCGCCAATGACAACATGGAGAAAACCATGGCACGTTTTGGCGAGCAAACTGAAGGGCTTTCCACATCCGCCGATACGCCTGTTGAACTGATTGTTGACAGCAAGGTAAAGGATATTACCCTGGACATGATAACTCGGCATGAGCTGCTGATACTCTACAAAGAAGCGCTGCAGATTATCCTGCAATATCCTACCGGGGTGCCCGTAATTGTAAACATAGAACTGCGCAAGGGCCGCCTTAGCATCATCATGCATACCGTTATCGAAAAGCATTACTACGAGCACCTGCACAACTCCGCAGATTACAGCAATCTTTGCAAACGTGCCAAAGAACTTAAAGCCGAAGTTGACCTGCAGATTGACCGTAACCATGCCGCCATCATCGTACAACTGCCGTTAAAGTTTTAAGTGAGTCAAAGCAAGACAAACCAGGGGCAGTCTCAGGCAGTAACATTTTCAGCTTTTCTTCCGGCTCCGCTGCAAGTCCTCACCACTCGTACCTCGTGGTTGCGGGCTCTCCGCTTCTATCCGGCTGCCCTTCGCCGGTAGAAATCCTCTTCAGCAATGGCTCCGGTTTAACATGCTCCGGGTAATTTTATAGTTGCTCTTTCTCAAAATTTTAAAGGCATAGCATAGTGGCACATTGCCAACGCCTCAGTCTTGCGCTAACATTAGCTTATTTATTGACATTCTTGACCCAGCGGGGGGCTAAGCCGTTCTAAATTCTGGAATAAAAATATTGGAGTTATTAAAATCGCCTGGCGAATAAATCAAACCACTTGTATTACATTCTATTATTCTGCAATTTTTAAAAAAGTTTTTCGAAACATCGAAGTATAAAAAATTACAACTTATAAAACTGGTGCTTACGAATGAACTGGAAAGGGCATCTATTTTTTTAAAATTTGTTTTATAAATAATTGTATCTTCAAAAACTACTTCACTCATTCCAAAATCTATATTTATGAATTCGCAATTCATAAATATAGATTTCTTAAAAATTGACTCACTCACATATACTTCACAAAAAATTACGCTTCTAAAAACACAATTTTCAAAAACAGTCTTTCTTAACCCTGTATATTCAAATTTAATATTTTCAAATGTATAGTGGTCAATGATTAAATTCTCGATATCAGATTTTAATCCTTTCTTGTAATTTTGAATTTTCACAGTTAAATCCTTATTATCTATTTTCTCCATAAAAGTCCCAATTACTCAAGGTTTACGTTAAGTTCAACTATTCTGCTTAATTGATTTGAACTTAGCCCGCTTTGATTTTTCAACAAATTTCTCAATGCCTACAATTCTGCATCACCCAGCTATCTGAAGAGTTAAGCGTTAGCCGCTCTTAGGATTTTCGATAAAATTCAGACTTTTGTCTGGATTTCGGAGTTATATGCTAAAGGAAAAAATTAGTAGCCCATACTTCTGACTCCTTCATTTGCGAACAGTATATCCTGCTGTTAGATGGTCTATTGGCGCAAGCCTTTTTCTCGCTGCTCAACAGATAATCTTCTACCTTTGCCACTATCCTTGCTTTAACGGGGTTTTGGTGGATATAATTCAGTTTGGTTAAGGTAAAATCATTGGTTTCTAACTGTATGGGCCGATAAGTTAACCTTGGCAAAACTGATAAAAATATACACTGTGCTTATCCCGGATTTTATAGCTTTCATGGTACATGGGCAACAAGTTACCTATAATTTCACCAAACAGAAGTCAGTCTGAAGACTGCTTCTTATTAAATATACAAAGAGCCGCTATCGGTAACGCTGCGGATAGCTGAGTGCCTTTCAGGTAAGATTGTCTGAAGAAGAAAAAGCTGAGTCACCAAGCCCATAAAACTTTCGAGCTTCATTTAAAGTGACAGTTTTCCTTTGATAAACTTCTTTAGGAATATCGCTGATTAAGTACCCCTCTACACCTTCAGGAAAATAAAATGCCTCATTAAAAAAGTCAATTCCGAAATATTTACAATAGGCATCCAACATCTCCGGCGTGAATCTATCTCTTTGAAATTTTTGTTTATACATTTGCAAATTCTCAAATTCCTGAGGCATTCCATACTGTTCAAATTCCCATTTTTCTTGCCAAGTAAGTTCTACACGTCTAACAAGAGATCCTAAGGAATCAAAGATCTGAATCCACCCTCCTCCCCAGTCATTAGCCTTCGTTCCAAAAGAATTAATAAATGCACAGACGTCTATACATTCCACTTTTAATCTTTTAGCTATAACCACAGCCTTTTCAGTTTGGGCATCTTCATTATTATCGATATAAGCAACCCAATTGCTATTAGTAGGAATTATGATAACCTTTTTTTCGGAATTAAACGGGAGCAAACTCATTACGGCATCTTGTAAAGTTCCACCAACCCTTTTAACATCGAACTTAGTTGAATAGTAGTTCTGCTCGTCTCTCCATTTTAAGTATTCATCCTTAAAATATGTAGCATTAATCTTAACGAAGGCTACTTTTTCCATTAATGGGTAAATATTACCGTCATAAATAAATCTCATAGAAATACTTATTTAAAACTCTGTCCACAAAGTTGCAGATTCTTGCATTTTAAATTTTGTGGCTGTTCCGTTGATATCTACCGTTACTTCTACATTCGGTAACTCTACTGGCAAATCATTATTAAAAATAATGTAGTTTGCTGAAGGATCATTTATTTGCATTTTATTTTATGTGGGATAGCTCGTTCTGCAGAGGGCTATCAAGTTCAATGTAAAATGTTTTCGAACAGTATATCCTGCTGTTAGATGGTCTATTGGCGTATGCCTTTTTCTCGCTGCTCAACAGATAATCTTCTACCTTTGCCACTATCCTTGCTTTAACGTGGTTTTGGTGGATATAATTCAGTTTGGTTGAGGTAAAATCATTGGTTTCTAACTGTATGGGCCGATAAGTTAACCTTGGCAAAACTGATAAAAATATACACCGTGCTTATCCCGGATTTTATAGCTTTCATGGTACATGGGCAACAAGTTACCTAAAATTTCACCAAACAGAAGTCAGTCTGCAGACCGCTTCTTATTAAATATCCAAGGAGCCGCTATCGGTAATGCTGCGAATAGCTGGGGTTAATGAGCATTTGGCTGCCGTAAACCAGACCAAGTCTGGCAACTATAAAAAATCCAAAGAGCCGCAGGCTAACTCTTGGTATAGCTAGGCTCTTCAGCAATGGCCCCCGGTGTAGCATGCTCCGGGTATTTAATTGCCTTATCCTGCTGCTTTAGCCCGAAGGGGCTAAAATGTTAATAGCCCCGGATGAAATCCGGGGGTTGCCAGCACACGGCAGCCCAACCCTGAAAGGGTTGAATTATCCTGGCAGGTTTATGCTGTATAGAGTTGTATTTTGCACTTTCTTAAAACAGGCTTATACGTTTCATGAAGTATTACATTATTGCCGGCGAAGCCAGCGGCGACCTGCATGGCAGCAACCTTATAAAAGAACTAAAGCAACTGGATGCAGCCGCGGATGTGCGCTGCTGGGGTGGCGATTTAATGCAGCAGGCCGGCGCCACGCTGGTTAAACATTACCGGGAGCTTGCTTTTATGGGCTTTGTGGAAGTGTTAATGAACCTGCGTACCATTTTTAAAAACCTCGCTTTCTGCAGGCAGGATATCCTGGTTTATCAGCCAGATGTGCTGGTGCTGATTGACTACCCGGGTTTTAACCTGCGCATTGCGCAATGGGCCCACCAGCAAGGGCTTAGGGTTATCTACTATATCTCCCCGCAGGTTTGGGCATGGAAAGAAAACCGGGTGAAGAAAATGAAACAGCATATTGATAAAATGCTGGTGATATTGCCTTTTGAAAAGGATTACTTTAAAAGCAAATGGAATTGGGATGTGCAATATGTAGGCCATCCGCTTGTTAAGGTAATTAACCAGTTTAAGGCAAGTGCTGCAACAACGCCTGCACAGGAAAAAGTGATTGCGCTTTTACCAGGCAGCCGCAAACAGGAAATATTAAAAAAGCTACCCATTATGCTGGAAGTAAGCAGGTCTTTTCCTGATTACAAATTTATAGTGGCGCAGGCGCCGGGCCAGGAAGATGAATTTTACCAGCCTATGCTGGCGGCCTACGCAAACGTATCATCGGTAAAAGGGCAAACCTATTATTTACTTGCGCAGGCATCTGCCGCGTTGGTTACCAGCGGTACGGCCACACTGGAAACAGCACTGTTCGGCGTGCCGGAAGTAGTTTGTTATAAAGGCAGCAACATCAGCTACCAGATAGCCAGGCGGCTTATTAAAGTAAAGTACATATCGCTGGTAAACCTTATTATGAACAGGCTGATAGTGAATGAACTGATACAGGATGAACTTACAGCAGAAAACTTAGCCAAAGAACTGGATAGCCTGCTGAATAACGAGCAGCGCAAAGCCCAACTGGCAACAGATTATGCTGCTTTGAAAGATGTATTAAGCGCTGGTGGCGATGCATCTGCAACTGCTGCAAAAGCGGTGTATGATTTTGTAACTGCCTGATGGTTGTTGGCTGTCGCCGGAGGCGCAGAAACAAAAACTACATGGCGGGAAAAGCTGAATAGCGGATCCAACCGTACAAGTGAGTGACACAACCAAAGCTTCATAGTAATTCTTCTGCCCAGGCCATAATACTACCACGTATAGGGAATGGGGGTCTACACACTTTCTTTTTGAAAAAGCGCAGGAATGGTTTTGAGTATCAGTTTAATATCGCTGCCAAAGCTATGCCTGCTGGCGTAGGTGTTGTCCAGCATCAGCCGCTCTTCGGATGACATTTCGCCCTTGCCCCTTTTCTCCACCTGCCAAAGCCCCGTAATGCCCGCAGGCGCCATAAAGCGCAGCGCATATTTATCTGTAGTAAGTTTTTCCGCTTCATAAATGGGCAGCGGGCGGTTGCCGACAATGCTCATGTCGCCAATGAACACATTCCATAATTGCGGAATTTCGTCCAGGCTGCTGTTGCGCAACAGCTTGCCAACACGGGTAATGCGGGGGTCGTTTTTTAATTTAAAAAAAGCATTGCCCTGGTCTGCCTGGCGGTTAAACAGGTATTGTTTTTCGCACCACTGGTTTTTATCTGCATATAACGGTTGCATGCAGCCTGTGCCTGCCGCCCTGCATTCACCGCAAAGGTTAATGCCATTGTCATGGCCGTCTGTTGCTGTGGCAAGGTTGTTGGCGGCATCGTATTGGTTAAGGTGTTTAAATTCTTTCAGCCGCTTATCCGCATCTACGTACATAGAGCGAAACTTAAAAAACTTAAACACGTAAAAGCCGGTGCCAACACGGTAGGAGTAATAAAAAACAGGACCCCGGGATTCAAGCCTCAGCAAAATGGTTATCAACAAAAACAGGGGGGATAGCAACAGCAAAGCCGTGCCGGAAACCGTTATATCAAACAGGCGCTTTACCAGTTTTTTTCTGTAAGGCCTGAAAATTTCTCCGGCCGTTTTGTTTTGCAGCAGGCTCCAGTTACTAATGGAAAAATCAATACGTTTTTCCATCGCTGCCTGTTTCAACGGAAAAGAAAAAACATCGGCCACGCCACTTTGCAAAGCAATGCGCAACAGGTTATCTGTTTTGTGGTTGCACAGTATAAAAAAAGGAGGGTAAAAATTCTTATCGTCCTGCAATGTTCTAAGCAGCGATATGCCTGCGGGGGCCATTATCTCGCTGTGGGATATGATGGCGGCTATATCCAGGCCTTCTCTTTCTTTCCTGGTCCAAAACTCAAACCCGTTGGCAAATACCAGCAGCTTTCTGCCGCCCAGGTTAAACCCGGCCATGGTGTTTGCAAGAATAGCATCGGTAGTAATGAATGCTATGACTGAATTAGGTTGCTGTAACAATTTCGGTTAAGATATTGGTGTGTTTATCAAGAAACGGTTTTGCCAATCCTGCGCAACATTATTTTAAGCCTTGCCTCCAGTTCCCTGGGGCTAAACGGCTTAACCAGGTAATCATCGGCCCCGGCTTCCAGGCACTTTACCCTGGTTTCTGTACTTTCTTCTCCAGATAATACCAGCACCGGTATCATGCTGAAAAAACCACTGGATTTTAGTTGTATGATCAACTCAAGCCCGCCAAGGCGTGGCGTGTTTAAATCAGCTATAATCGCGTCTGGTAAATTGCCCTGTTGCAGGTAGGTTAATGCCTGCAGGCCATCAGTAAATATTTGTAAGGTAAAGTTCTTGCCAAGAAAAACGTTGAGGATATTTTGCATGGATTCATCATCTTCAACTACTACGATAGATGGTGTTGTATAGGCTGGTTTGTTCATGAATACCGGGGATTTTGGCTCTGTGCCTGCAAATTAAGCCCTCTGGCGCAAAACACAAAAGCTTTGCCCCGTCAATTTAATAATCAATTAACCAGCGGGGCTTATTGTAAGGATAATTTAAGCTTAAACGCCTTATTTTTTAAACAGAGGCACTATAACAAGTTTTATAAGCATCAGCAACAATGCAATAAGAAACATAAATATAGAAATCCTGTTCATGCCATGCATGTACTTTACAAACCTCGACCGCGGAATATTGGGGTCTCTTTTTTTAATGTATAGGTATTCGGCAACTTGTCTCCAGAAATTCATAACACGTATTAATCTGCAATATTAACAAGAGTTGCCCAAAATGGTTGATCGGCGTTGCAGAGAGAATTTTCGGGGGGTGCCCCCAAGCTATCGCAAGGGGTCGGGCTTTCCGCTATTACTCCGCCACAGGGCCACGCTGCGAAGGCTTCAGCGGGGTAACCGCTTCAATCCCTCACCCGGCAGCCCGATACCGGTTACCGGTTGCGGGTTACCAGTCTGTTGAAGTTTGAACGGCTTATGATTTGTTTGAATGATGACGTGCTGAAGCTCTTTAATACCCGCTGCTAACATTAAACTTTAAACAAAAGGACATTGAACAGTAGATGTCACTGGTTACAAGTTGCAGGTTACCGGTCTGTTGAAGCTTGAACGGCTTATGATTTGTTTGAATGATGACGTGCTGAAGCTCTTCAATACCAGCTGCTAACATTAAACATTAAACAAATGAACATTGAACAGTAGATGTTACCGGTTACAAGTTGCCGGTTGCCGGTCTGTTGATGTGTAAATGGTTGAGGTTATTTTGGGGTGATAATATGCAAGTGCCGCACAGCGGCAGGACCGCAAACATTGAACGTTAAACAAAAGAACATTAAACAATCAATGCCGCTTAGAGGCCGCAATATTGCCGTTGTCCTTGCCAAATTGTAATTATCGGTAGGGCGCCAATCCATAGATTTGCAGCAAACTTGCTGTTTGGCTTTCTACGAAAAAATATATCAACATAGCCCTGTATTTCTGCAGAACCTGGTGATATCAGCCTATGGTTATGGCTGGAAAAAGCGGCGTTTCGGCGGCATATTCAACCGCGAATTTGCGCAGGCAAAAGAGCGGGAATCTTTTTCCCTTCAGCAATGGCAACACTACCAGCAGCAACACTTACAGAAAATATTGCTGCATGCGGCGGAGCAGGTACCTTTTTACAAACAAAGCTTTGCCAGCCACGGTATAAACATTCGGCAGCTTGCGGATATAACGCCTGGGGATATGGCAAAGCTGCCGGTACTGTTAAAGGATGACCTTAGAAAGTATGGAACCAATACATTGCTCGCCGGGCAAAAAGAGGTTGGCGGACAATTTTTTTCCAGCAGCGGCAGTACCGGAACACCCGTTAAAATATTGTATTCACCTGCCATGCACCAACGCTGGTTTGCCCTGTTCGAAGCCAGGATACGCAATTGGGCAGGTGTAACCAGCTTTACACCGCGTGGCATGATTGGCGGCAGGCGCATACTGCCTGGTGCAGAAGGCAAGCCGCCTTTTTACCGGTACAATTTTTTTGAAAAGCAGGTGTATTTTTCCGCGTATCATATCAACGCGGCCAATGCAAACAATTACCTGCAAGGCATGCTGAAGCATAACGTGGAGTATATGACAGGTTATGCAATGAGTAACTTCTTCCTCGCCAGGTTTTTAATGGAAGAGGGGCTTGAAGCGCCACAGTTAAAAGCTGTACTCCCCTCCAGCGAAAAACTGACCCCGGAGATGCGTGACGTTTTCAGCAAAGTATATGGCTGCAAAACCTACGATAGCTGGGGCAGTGTAGAGGCTTGCGGCATGATTAGCGAGTGCAGTAACGGCAGCCTTCATATACAGCCGGAAGCAGGTTTGCTGGAAGTGCTGGATGAGGAACTGCAACCTGTGCCTGCCGGCCAAAGTGGGGATGTGTACTGTACCGGCTTTTTAAATTACGATCAGCCGCTGATACGCTACAAAATAGGCGACAGGGTTATCCTTAGCAATAAGCCATGCCCCTGCGGCCGGGCCATGCCGGTGGTAGAGGAAATATGTGGCAGGATAGAAGATACCATCATTGGCAAAGACGGCAGGGAAATGGTAAGGTTTCACAGCATTTTTTACGGTTTGGAAAATATAAAGCAGGCGCAGGTAATACAGGAAAGCCTGGATGCTATTACAGTAAAACTGGTAACTGAAAAGCCTTTATCCCCGCAGGAAGAAGCGTTAATAACGGTAAGGATACAAAGCCAGTTAGGAAGTATTGATACCCGCTTAGAGAGAGTGGCTGCTATTCCATTAAACCGCAATGGCAAGTTCCAGGCTGTAGTATCCTTGGTAAAGCGCCAGGATAAGGGGTAAGATTTTTAGACCCTCACACCCGGCATCTTAACCACTTCCTGCTCATAACTCATACTTAGCATATTTTACTAAGTTTGGGCAATGAATTATTTTGAATTGTTTGGTATGCCTGTTACGCTTAACCCGGACAAGGCGTTACTGAAGAAAAATTTTTATGAGTTAAGCAGGCAATTCCATCCAGATTTTTTTGTGGCCGCTACGCCAGAGCGGCAGGCTGAGGCGCTGGACAAGTCATCGCAGGTAAATAAAGGGTACAAGTTGCTGCAAAATCCAGATGAGGTAATTAAGTATGTGCTGCAGCTAAAAGGCCTGCTGCAGGAAGAAGAGAGATATGAACTGCCCAAAGAATTTTTAATGGAGATGCTTGAACTGAATGAACAGTTGATGGAAGCTAAAATGGATGGCGATGAAAATGCAATAGCTAAAGTAAAATCGGCAATCGCTAATTTTGAAACTGAAATTTATGAACCTGTTAAACAAATTGTGGAAAGCTATCAGGACGGTGTTGTTTCCGAAAAAGCGCTGTTGCAGGTAAAAGACTATTATTACCGTAAAAAATATCTGCAAAGGATTTTGGCCGGTTTAAATTGATGCGCTTATATTTGCAGCCCCGAAGAAAGATGGTCATTGATTCAGAAGGATAAGAAGTTAATTGAAAGATCCTTATTGATTGTACGACCGACTCTTAGAAAGCCCAGATGGCGGAACTGGTAGACGCGCTAGACTCAAAATCTGGTTATCGCAAGGTAGTGCAGGTTCGATTCCTGTTCTGGGCACGGTTCAAACCCCATAGAATAATTGGCATTAATTATTTTATGGGTTTTTTTTTATTCTCTGTATGTCACCTGCTTTTTAATTGCCCTTCAATCGGCACAGCTTTTTTGGGCTTTCAAAACAAATTATTTGTCAGGGCATTTTTTCCTGCAGAAGCGGCTAAACCGCAACAGTTTTTACATTTTTTCGCCTTAATACAAGGGCTGCAACCAACGAAACCAGGATGCCAACCGGCAGGATTTCGGCATAGGTAAAAAGCGTAAAACCAAGCGGTGTGGCGTATATAGCTTTTGCGTTATTTATTTCGGTAACCTTAGCTTCCAGAGCAGCTCCGGATAAAGATGCTTTGGCCTCTTCTGTCATGGCCGCGCAGTACCTGTCCATATAGTCGGGCAGAAAATTTTTGTAAACCAATGCCTAGGTAATTACATACAGGGAGGAGGCAATGGCTGCGATGAGCAAACCCATCCCAAAAGCCTTGCCGAAACTGATAAAGCCACCGGCTTGCTTGTCCCTGAACGATCTTATAGCTACAAAAATAAAGGCAAACGCGATAAGCATACCTAAATAGCCCATCACCATGGATAAGGGCCCGGGATGCAATGTTTCACTTTTGGCAGAAATGATCATGGTGGTGGCCATAAATGCAGAGACCACGGCACCTGCAATCAATCCATAAACGATGACTGTCCGTTTCATGTTGAATTATTTTATGTTGCCAAAAGTGCAGCTTAGGCGGGTAATATCATTCACCCGATAGTATGATTTCTTGGCTGCTTTACGCGGATTCACCCGAAAGTAGTATAGTCAGGGTATCAGATGTAACCTTTTTGCTTTTTCTACCGCCTGTGTCCTCCTGCTGACATCTAATTTTTCAAACAGGCGGGAGGTATGGGTCTTCACTGTGTTTAGCGATACAAAAAGCTGGTCGGCTATTTCCTGGTTGGTTGCTCCTGCCGCTATCAGGCTCAATACCTCCAGTTCCCGTTGGCTTATGCCAAGGTTGCTTATCGTTTTGGTATCGGGGATAAACGTTTCATCAGCCACTCCCGCCCTGTAAACAATAACTTCTTTTTCCACCACAATTGTTTCTTTGATTACCTCTTTTTTTGTCCGGGTGAGTTTTTGGGCCAGCCATATGCCAAGGGAGGTGAAAATAATTGCAATACCTGTAATATAAACCTCAGCAGCACGGTTGATAACCAGGAACTGAAACTCCATCCATTGAAGCAGGAGCAGCACCCCAGCCATGGCTAAGGCGTAGAGCAATATGTTCCTCAGGGTAAAAGCTTTCATATCAGCTTCAAATATAAAATGCATTTCGTAACCGTGGGGCAGAAGTTGGCGCCTGAATTACCGGCATGTGTTGTGCCGTATCAAAATTATTCCTGTTGCTGATGCATATATGCATCCAATGGTTAGCGCCGCGACCGCTGCAATCGCCGCTTTTTATTTAGTGTGCTGAAAGAGCGTAAATAAGTAAGCCGGGTAGCTGCCAGCCATATACCTGCGTTGGCAGAATGCAGTTTTTTCACATTACCGGGACCGGTTTTATAATCAATCAATTGTAGCGGTTGCTATAATTGCTTCGGCTCTTGCCTTTTCGTCCTGCTTTACTGCTTCAAGATGTTCACTTTTTACCAGTGTATCCCTGGCGTAAGTAATTTTTTGATATGCAGCAGGGGTATAAATTGTCGTATAAATTCTGTACCGGCTATCAGTAAATGGCTCTATGCGTTGCCTTACGGCAAAATCAGGATATTTGCAGCAAACAAAAAAGCAGGCAGTTAGCAGTACAATCGTCAGGTGTTTCATGCTGGCAATAAATTAACCCAATGTACATAATTTATCCCAATAGGAATAATCTTTGAAAAAGCATTACGGCAAAAACTTTATAAAAAAAGACGAGGAATTGGCACATATTGTTACACCAGTTATCCTTGTTGCCCGGCACCGGAAAGCTTCTTACCTTATTGAACCCGGGATGAAAAATAAAGCACGATATATTTCAATTGTATTTTCCTCTACTGTAGTGCATCTTTGAAAAACGCGTATTATCTTACTCACGGATTTTTGACGGGAGGTTTTCCGTCTTCATTTTTCGCATAGAAGCATTATTGTTATTTGACGATTTTCTCATGCGTTAAGTGTTTGCCGCTGTTTCTACAGCGGCATTTTTATTTCATCACTATCGTGGTAATGCAAGCAATGGTGACAAGAACCGTTACCAATGACCATCTTTACGGGGGCAAACATGCACCATAATGTCAAGGTTGCTTGGTATTGTTGCCCAATAATGAATCCAGCCGCACAAGAGTGCGACGCAACGGAAGCCTCATAGTAGTTCCTGCTGCCGGGCCCATAAAAAACAGCGCCCAAAAGGGCGCCGTTTTCTCGAAATAACTGCTAAATGAAACTTATTTAATAACCCGGGTTTTGAACCAGATCGGGCTGGTTACGGTCAATTTCTGTTTGGGGTATGGGCCAGAATTCGTAGTTGTCTTCATACTTTGTTTTAATGGCAGGGAATAACGGGTTGGGCACGAAGCCATCCAGTTTTTCTTTGGCAATGCCCCAACGGCGCAGGTCGTGGTAGCGCAGCCCCTCCATGGCAAATTCAACCCTTCTTTCGTGCCTGATACGTTCTCTCATCTGGTCTTTTGTAAGGCCGGCGGGCAATGCAGGCATGCTAACGCCTGGCCTTGCACGCACCTCGTTTACCTGTGTATAAACCGTAGCATCGGGGCCTGCTGCTTCGTTTTGCGCTTCGGCATACATCATCTTAATATCGGCATAACGCAGTAACACATAATCGTTGTCGTCCAATGCGCCGTAGTCAGGGTTAACCAAGCCTGGGGTAAGCCATTTTTTAACACAGTAGTAGCCGTTGATCCAACTGTCTTTGCCGGGGGTGGCCACAGCAAGGTCGCCGGTAAAAGGCCATCCGTCTTCCTGGGTATCGCCAGGAAAAAAGAAAGTCATGGTTTTGCGTGGGTCTCCGGCTTCATATTCGTCAATTAAATCCTGCGTGCCTAATTCGCCCTTCCAGCGTTGGAGGGAAACGGCCAGTGCCACATCCTGGTGCTGTACATTGGGCAACTGGTACTTTACCGAAAACATGATCTCTTTGCTGGATGATTGGCCGGGCTTGTAAAAGTTGGCGCCGTAATCGGGGTTTAATGAGTACAGGCCATCGTCAATAATTTGTTTAGCAAGGGCGGCAGCCTCTGGCCATTTTTGCTGTAGCAACAGCGCCCTTACTTTGTAGCCCTGTGCAGTTGCTTTTACGGCGTGGCCATCGGCATAAGTTGTTGCCGGCAGAGACGCAATGGCAAGGTCGAGGTCTGACTCTACAAGCTGCATTACTTCAGCTTTTGTTGACTTTGCTTTGGTGCTTTTAAAATCAACAGAGAAAGGATCGTCGGTAATAATTACTACGTTGCCATATAACTGGGCCAGCCACAGGTAATTAAAGGCACGCAGAAAATAGGCCTCGCCTTTGTACCGGGCCAGCTTATCGCCTGTAAGCACTTTGTCAACATTTGCGAGGAACGAATTAATAGCCGCGATAGCCTTGTAGTTGTTGGCGTAGTAGTTATATACATAATCGCCGGACTGCGGTGTAATGCCCGCGGTTAGCGCTGTTGTGCCGCCTCCATAATTGTATTGGCCATAGGAATCATCGCTGAAATTATCCCAGGCAACAACCTGGTATTGGGATGTGGCATAACCACCCCCACCAGCATAGAGATAATTATATAAGCCGGTAAGTGCAAGGTCTGCATCGGCTTCGTTTTTCCAGAACACAGTGGTGGAAAGTGCATCCTGCGGTGTGCGGTCCAGAAAGCCTTTTTTGCAGGAGCCCGCCAGTAAAAGGCCTGTGATAATTTGTGTATATAGAATAAACTTTTTCATATATGCATCATGTTAAGAGGACATTTAAAATTGAACACTTGCGCCGAATGTGAACGTTTTGTTTTGCGGATAGCCTACATAATTTCCGCTTATGCTGGTACGTTCAGGATCCAGTCCAGGAAACTTACTGACGGTAAAAACGTTGTCGGCGGTGAAATAAAGCCTGAGAGATTTTACACCTGCGCGGCTCACAATGGCGGGAGGGATGGTATAGCCCAGTTGTATGTTTTTGAGCCTTATATAAGTGCCGCTTTTGAGAAAATAAGTAGATGCGTAATTCTGCACCGCAGGATAGCTATCGGCCACATAAATTTTAGGCATGGTGGTGGAAGGGTTTTCGGGCGTCCAGCGGTTGCGCCAGTCTGTAGTAGGCAACGAGCCCTGCCTGAAAGGTTCAATACCCCAGCCGTTAACATAAATCATTTGGCCCTTGGAGCCGTAGAACTGGGCATTAAAATCAAAACCTTTCCATGAAGCGCCCAGGTTGAAAGAATATTGGTAAGAGGGGTAACGGCCAGGTGTGTAGGTGCGGTCCTGGGCATCAATAACACCATCACCGTTAATGTCTTTAATTTTGAGGTCGCCGGGCGTAGGGGTAACAGGTTGTTTGGGGGATTTGCTTATTTCATCCTGGCTTTGAAAAATGCCATCCCATTGATAGATGTAGAATTCATCCAGCGGCCTGCCTTCTTCGCGTATGGTGTTGCCGCCTATTTCTGTTTTGCCAAAGCTTTCCAACTTGTTCCTGTAAGCCTGCAGGTTGCCACCAACATACCAGGAAAAGTTTTTACCTATTACATCCTTGTACTGCAGGTTTATTTCGAAGCCTTTGTTTCTTAAAGCGCCACTATTTACTGTGGGAGGATTCAAGCCCAGCCACAGAGGTACCTGGAAGCTGCGGAGTATGTCGAAAGTGTATTTGTTAAACCAGTCGGCGGTGATGCTTAAACGGTTGCTTAATATGGTCATGTCAATACCAATGTCAAACACACGGGTGGTTTCCCATTTTAAGGATGGATCAACCAAAGTGCTTGCGGAGTAGCCTGTAGAAACGCTGCCGCCAAAAGCATAGTTGCGGTTATCCAATACGGGCTGATAAGGATAGTTGCCAATATTCTGGTTGCCTAACTGGCCCCAGGATGCCCGTAGCTTCAGGTCGTTCAGCCAGCTTACATTCTGCAGGAAGGCTTCTTTAGACAACCTCCACCCGCCGGAAAAAGAGTAGAACAGGCCCCATCTTGTATCGTTGGGCAGCCTTGAGGTTCCATCATAACGTAAGCTGGCGCCGAGCAGGTATTTGTCTTTAAAGTCGTAGTTGCCATTACCATAAAAGGAGCGTATAGCCCATTCTGACGATGTACCGCTGTTGGTTTGACCGTTGGCTGGCCCGGCATTCAACTCTCTTAATTCGTTGGTGGCAAACTGTGTTCTGGAGCCGTACAGGTTGCTGCCGCCATTATATTCCTGCTGGTAGCCGGCCAATGCGGAGATATTGTGTTCGCCAACCTGGCGCCGGTAAGTTAGCTGGCTGTAATAAACGGTGTAAATATTGTCTGTTCTGCCGGTATTAAGGCCGGGTGTGCCTACATCCAGTATGCCTGCTGAACTCATGTCGTTGTAGTAATAGGTTTGAACTACGGGCCTGAAATCGTTGTATTTGTACGCATCAAAGTTCATCCCGGCACGGTTTTCCCATTTAAGGCCGTTGATGATATCCACATCAAAAGAAAGGTTGCCCTGTGCATAATAGTCCTTGGCCCGCACCCTGGCATCTTCTTCCACTACTGCAACTGTATTCTTATTGCCCAGTTCGTTGGGGAAAGCCCTTTTTATCCACCTGCCATCTGGGCTTTTGGGCGGGTACAGCGGCGATTGGGCGATGGTGGAAAGAAACATATCCACGCCGCCGTTATGCGGGTATTTCCTGTCGCTGTAGCGCATTTGAATATTGGTGCCGATGGTTATCCGCTTACTTACTTTGGAGCTAAGACCAAAATCCATAGTGTATTTCTGTTCTTCAAAACCTATTACCACACCTTTCTGGTTGGTATAACCTATGCCAAGACTGTAATTGGTGTTTTCTTTACCACCGCTCATGTTCAGGTAATGGTTTTGCGTGGTGGCGCTTTTAAACACATCGTTCAGCCAGTTGTAGTTAGGATATTTTACACGGTCGGTGGCATTGCGGTAAAGGTCAACCTGGTCTTGGGTGTACAGGGGTTGCAAGCCTGAATTTAACCTGGCCTCATTAGACAATTCCATGAATTCTGCTGAATTGGTAATAAGGTCTGGCAGGGTGGTGGCTGTTGATACACCGATATTGTAGTTATACAGTACGGAGAACGCACCGCCTTTTCCTTTTTTGGTTTTCACAACTATTACGCCGTTGGCGCCCCGTGAGCCATAAATAGCAGCGGAGGCAGCATCCTTAAGCAGGGACACAGATTCAATATCGTTGGGGTTTAGTATGCTAAGGTTGCCTGGCAACCCATCTATGATTACCAAAGGATCGTTGCCGGCTGCGCTAAAGGTACCTATGCCCCTGATGCGCAACTGCACGCCCTCATTACCGGGCTCGCCAGATGACTGAACTACCTGCAATCCGGGAAGCTGGCCCTGCAACAGCGTGGCAGGGTTGGTAGCAACACGCTTGTTTAAATCTTCTCCGCTTACTGTAGCTACAGCACTGGTAAGCTTTCGCCTGTTCTGCGTATTGTAACCTACTACCACAATTTCATTCAGCTCTGCTGAAGAGGCGGCAAGTACTATATTGATTTCGGCCCTGCCATTCACTTTTACGTTTTGTTGAACGAAGCCTATTGAGCTGAAGGATATAACTGCATCATCATCTGCGTTAACCGTGTATTCTCCTTTTTCGTTGGTTACGGTAACGGAGGAAGGTTTGTCAACAGCAACGGTTACGCTTTCCAGTGGCTCTCCTTTGGCAGAAGTAACCTTGCCTTGAACAACATGCCTCTCTTTTTCTTCGGGGGCCGGGGTAATTACAATAATATCCTCGCCCATTACCCTGAAAGTAAAGCCGGTGTTGGTAAGTACCTGTGTAAGGGTGTAAGCTACGGTTTGGTTGTTAACATTAATACTGGTAACAGCGTCACCCGGAAATATGCTGGTAGAATAAACAAATTTGTAGTTGGTTTTTTCTTCTATCAGCTTAAGGATTTTTGCCAGCGGGGCCTGGTTCATTTTAAGGGTTATGCGGGCATCCTGGCCAAATCCGGCCGCGCTTACCTGCATGCAGGTAATTAGAATAATTACAACGGAGATTTTCATAAGCAGTAAAGTTTTGGCAACTTGCCGCAGGGGCGGCAACGCCGCCGGCAATCGTTTTTTTTGCATAGATTTACTTGTTAATTGTGAATAATAGCAAGGCTACCGGTGCAATGGACACCTTGCATTTAGCAACTTTTACAGGGTGGGGGAATGTTACCAGCATTCCCTTTCCTTTTTAAGCGCAATCAGTTTATTTTCTTAGCAATCTTTATGAATTTGTTTTGAGTTATCGTATAATCAAACGGCTGGGAAAGCTGTAAGGCGTTTAATATTTCCTCAATGCTTTTTCTTTCAAATGTGGCGGTGTACCTGTAGCCTTTAACATCTTGTGAAAGGGTAATAGCAACAGAAAAATTTCTTTCCAGCACCGCCGCTATTTCTTCAAGGCTTTCATCATCAAAATAAATCTTGGCGCGGGTCCACAATATTTCATTAACAGTGGTATCCTGCGGAGATTGTGTAAGCGGCTTTATCACAAAACTGCTGTCTGCCGTCGGTGAAGGCAATTTTTGTGCAGCAGCCTGAACAACCACATCTTTTTCAACCACGATTTTTTCGCTTGGGTGCAGTATTACTGTGCGTTTTTGCCTGCCTTTAAGGGTAACTTCTACAAGGCCCCTGATAAGAGATGTTTCGGCTTTTTTATCTGTTGAATAGGCTTTTACGTTTAACACTGTACCCAGCACTTTTACATCCATAGAAGGTGTGTGGATGATAAATGGTTTAGCCGGGTTGTGGGCTACATCCAGCAGCGCTTCCCCATCCAGCGTTATTTCCCTTAATTCCTTATTGAAACCCGGGGATACGATTATTTTGGTGCCGGCGTTAAGCGTTATTCTCGTGCTGTCATCAAGCAGTATTGATTTGCGCTCTCCATACCCCGTAATGCTGGTATATGCACTAGCGGCAGTTTTGCTGACTGCATCATTTTTTTTTATTAACCATGCTGCCGCGGCAAAAAGAAGCAGCAATGCCGGAGAGCCGTACAGTATAAATTTTTTTAACCACCGGTTATTGCGTGTTACAGTTGTTGCCACCACAGGATTGCTTTGCTGAAGTTGCTGGAACTGTTGCCTGAAAACTTCTTCATGCTTTTTGAACTGCCCGGCAGTATTGCTGCCGTTGAGTAAAAAATAAAGTTGCCTGGCGTTATTAATGGTTGTTTTTTTCTCAGGGTGAAGCTCTATCCAGTTGTTCCAGAAGCGTGTAGCCACTACGTCTGTGCCCAGGCAATAGCGAACGAATGAGTCGTCAAGTAAAAAATCTTCTTCCTCATAGCTGTCGTAATGCTGGTTCATTAGTCTTGGCGGTTTAACCGGTATAGTATTGAGGGAAAAAGCGAAAGCTTTTACTATAAAAAAGCAAACTTTTTTTTAAACAGCTAAAAACATGAGGCCGAGTACAAGAGCGGGATACAATTCTGCTACAGTAAGATGGCTTGTGCAGAGTTCAACCTTAAGGCGTTTAAGAGCGGCATGTATGATATTGTAAGCTGTACGCTTTGTAATGTTGCAGCGTAAGGCAATTTCATCATAATCCAGGTCTTCATAAAACTTTAGTTGCAGGAGTTCTTTTTCCCTGGCGGAAAGATGCTGTAAGGCCTTGGTTAATTTCTTTTTCAGCACCAGGTCTGTTTGCAAACGTATAATAATGTCTTCGTAAGGATGCTCAACAGGGTTATGAAGGCTGTAAAATTTTTTTAGCTTCTGCTGCTGATCATCAGCCAGCTTTAGTTCGTGTATAATTTCATGGCGCAGGCAGGTCATAAGGTAAGAGCGCAGGTTGGTTACCTGAGGTAACGTGCTACGGGTGTCCCAAAGTTTGAGGAGTACTTTAATGAAACAGTCGTTGGCTGCATCTTTATCTCCGCAAATTTTATAGCCATAGTTGATAAGGCCGTTGTAGTGGTGTTGATAAATAACTGATAATGCGCCCTGGTCGCCAGCTTTAAGTTGTTCCCAGCAATCGGTGATATAGCAGTCAGAGGTAAGCATCGTGATTAAAAGTAAACACAATTACCAAAGTTGCCTGCTCAATTACTACCCGTTACTACAATTTTATTATCAACCACCGTAAGGGGGTTGAGAGCAGATAATATTTATATTGCTGGTATGTGTTCTCGATGGCTGCTATCTGATAACTGCGGGAAACCTATACGGGTCTGAAAAGCTGCCCAATGAACCAGACGATGAACGGATTGCGACGCAAGGGACGATGCCATGAAACTATGTCGCTGGTATCTAAAGGAAAATTAAAATGATAAGCTGTAACCGCCGACCGCAAACAGCCGGCAGTTGCCTATGTTTATTTCTTTTTGGCCGCTTTTTTAGGTGCGGCTTTTTTGGTAGCTGTTTTTTTAGCCGCCACTTTTTCTTTTTTGGCAAAGGCGCCGGGCACCTGCTCTTCAATCATCTTTTTCACTTCGTCTAACGATATAGTGCTTAGTTCCTCATTTTCGTATTTAGTGCCATCTGCCTTACGGCCCAGCTTCAACATCTTTTTTCCAAATCGCACAAAAGCGCCCCAGCGGCCATTTTCTATAGAAATTTTTTCAGTGGGCCATTGCTGTATGTAGCGGTTAGCTTCTTTGTCAAGCTTCTTCTCAATCAGTTCATTAATGTCGCTTTGGCTAAGCGCATCAAAGTTGTAAGACCTTGGTACGTTAATATACAAATCGTTCCATTTAATAAAGGGGCCAAAACGCCCTTTGCCTTTGGTTACAGGCTTGTCTTCGTAGTAGCCAATCGGCGCATCGGCTTTCTGCTTTTCATTTATCAGTTCAATGGCGCGGCTAAGCTCCATTTCGTACAAATCTTCACCACGGGGTATTGAGATAAACTGCTCACCAAGTTTAATGTAAGGGCCAAACCTGCCTACGTTTACAGACACTTCCTGGCCTTCGTACTCGCCAAGGGTGCGTGGCAATTTAAAAAGTTCCATCGCTTCATCGTAGCTAATGGTCTCTATGCTTTGCGAAGGTTTTAATTTAGCAAAGCGTGGCTTTTCTTCATCATTGGCATCGCCAATTTGCACCATAGGCCCAAAACGGCCCATGCGGGCAACTACTTTTTTGCCGCTTTCTTTGTCAATACCCAATTCCCTTTCGCCTTTAATGCGTTCGGCGTTTTCAAGGGTGTGCTCAATATCTTTTTTAAATGGGTGATAAAAGCTGTCCACCATTTTGGCCCAGTCTTTTTTGCCGTCTGCAATTTCATCAAACTCACCTTCTATACGGGCGGTAAAGCCGTAGTCCATCACATCGTCAAAGTACTGGTTAAGAAAGTCTGTAACCACAAGGCCTAGATCTGTAGGGAACAGTTTGGCTTTTTCCGCACCGGTGGTTTCCTGCAGTTGCTGTTTGCTGATATGGTTGTTCTTCAGCGTAAGCACCCGGTAATCTCTTTTCACGCCTTCTTTATCGCGTTTTTCAACATAGTTTCTTTTAAGAATGGTGGAAATGGTAGGCGCATAGGTAGATGGCCTGCCGATACCCAGTTCTTCCAGTTTTTTTACCAGCGAGGCTTCGGTATACCTTGGCGCCGGGCGGGTAAAACGTTCTACGGCTTTCAGTTCCTTAAAGTCCAGTTTTTTGCCAACAGTAAGCGGGGGCAAAACACCTTCGGCACTTTCTTCATCGGCAATATCTTCATCGTCGCGGTCTTCCATATATACCTTTAGGAAGCCATCAAACTTCAGCACTTCACCTTGTGCCGTCAGTTCCTGCCTGTTTGTAGATATATCAATTTTTGCCGTTGTTTTTTCCAGTTCCGCATCCGCCATTTGCGATGCCATGGTGCGTTTCCAGATAAGCTCATACAGGCGTTTGGCATCTACCTCATCCACGGTAATATTTTCCATGTAAGTAGGGCGTATGGCTTCGTGCGCCTCTTGTGCGCTTTCGTTTTTGTTCTTGTATTTTCGTACCTGTATGTAGCGGTCGCCATACTGTTTTCCAATCTGGCCTTTAATGTCTTCTATGGCAGTGTTGCTAAGGTTAACACTGTCTGTACGCATATAAGTAATGTAACCGCTTTCGTAAAGCTTCTGTGCCAGTATCATGGTGCGGCTAACGCCGTAACCTAATTTGCGGCTGGCTTCCTGCTGAAGGGTGGAAGTGGTAAACGGCGCGGCGGGAGATTTTTTGCCAGGCCTTACCTGTATGTCTTTAACAGTGTAATCAGCGCCTATGCAACTGTTCAAAAATTTTTCCGCGTCTTCCGCCGTGTTTTGTTTGGCGCCTTCGGCCTTAAATGTTACAGGCCTGTTGTTAATGTCCTGTGCGGCAAAAAGCGCTTCAATTTTAAAACTGCTGGTGCTGTTAAAGGCGTTTATTTCGCGTTCACGTTCGGCTATTAACCTTACTGCAACGCTTTGTACACGGCCTGCACTTAACGAGTTACCCATGCTCATTTTACGCCACAGCACAGGGCTAAGTTCAAAGCCCACAATCCTGTCGAGCACACGGCGTGCCTGTTGTGCATTCACCAGGTTCATGTCCAGCTTGCGGGGTGTATCAACGGCCTTTTTAATGGCCGGTTTGGTTATTTCATGAAAAACAATGCGTTTGGTATTCTCAGGGTCAAGGCCAAGTACTTCGCAAAGGTGCCAGCTAATAGCTTCCCCTTCGCGGTCCTCATCCGTTGCCAGCCATACTTCGTCAGATTTTTTGGCCAGTTGCTTAAGGTCGCGTACCACACGTTCTTTATCTTCCGGTATAATATAACGGGGTTTGAAATTGTTTTTTACATCAATGCCCATCTCGTCCTTCTCCAGGTCGCGTATGTGGCCAAAACAGCTCTTCACCTCAAAATCTTTACCCAGTATTTTCTCAATGGTTTTGGCCTTTGCAGGCGACTCCACAATTAATAAATTCTTTGCCATGCTTGCTCTTAAAATTTTTTATGTACCCGGCTGAAGTACTGCTATGAAGCTTCTCTTGCGTCGCACTCTTGTACGTTCTGTGCGCTGCTCAGCAATCATCATCCGGCCCCGGAAATATAGCATCTGCCTCTGCTTCAGCTAACTTATCCGCCAGCTAAAAACAGCAGTTTTACAACAGTTCCATTCATGCAATATTAGTTTAAACGGCGTAAATGCAAAAAAAGTTGGGGCGGATAGTCCATTGAAGAGCGTATTTTAAACGTGGCATTTTTTGTTTTCCGTTTGTTGGCTGCTAGCTATTGGGACAGTGTTTTTATCAGTTATGTTTTTTAATCTTTAATTCCATTGCAATTATCTTTGCAAAAAAAAATGTCCAACACCCGGGCCCTGCTTCTCGTTTTGTATTTTCTCAGTTTACGCCTTATTGTTCCTGCTCAGCCTGTTGAGAGAGAGTTTGGCCAAATTTCTTTATCAGACTTTAGGCTTTCTTTGCCCGGTATAGACGAAGGTGCAGGTGCGTTAGTACTGTTTGATATAGGAAGCGCTAAACTTGAAGGCTATGAAGATGGCTTTAGACTTGAATTCAAACGCACTCTTCGTATTAAAATTTTGAACAAGAATGGGTTTGATGCGGCAAAAGTGTCCGTCTATTTTTCACCAGATGATAACGGGCGTGGCAAACTTAAGCATCTTGAAGCTAAAACATACAATCTTGAAAATGGAAGTATACTAACGACAGAAGTTGCTGAAAAGGATTTCTTTATTGAGAAAAGCTCAGGTGATATGGTGAAGGAAAGCTTCGCGTTTCCAAATGTAAGGGAGGGGTCGATTGTAGAGATGAATTACAGAATTAGGTCATCCAGTTACTTTAAATTACGTGCCTGGGATTTTCAGGGAAAATATCCTGTTGTATTTAGCAAGTATTCGGTAAGAATTCCGGATATATTCAATTTCGTAATTCTTCCGCAGGGTAGTCATCCTGTATCAAGCCGTACGGAAAATCCTGCCTGGGAAACAATAGTGGCCGGCAATAAATGGTATGGCGCCAATGTTCATACCGTTACCTGGGAGGCTAGTAACATACCTGCAATACAGACAGCTCCATTTGTTTCTACGATCGAAAATTACATAAGCCGGGTTCAGTTTCAGTTGGTAATGCAGCCTGTTAGCCCAGGCAAAAGCGTGGTGCTGTTAAAAGACTGGAAATATGCCTCCAACAGGCTATTGAGCAGTAATAGTTTTGGAGATTTTTTTCTGAAAAATGATAAGTGGTTACATCCGGAAGTTGAAAAAATATGTGGGTTTTATAAATCTAAATCAGATAAGGCTAAGGCATTATTCAGGTTTGTAAGGGACCATTTTACAAAAGAAGGAAATGGACTATTTGTTAGCTCAGGGCTATCATCGAAAGCCGTATTCGAAAAACGGGCAGGGTCAGTAGCAGAAATAAACCTACTCCTGATTGCTATGCTGAATTCAATCGGTATTAATGCAAGGCCTGTAATACTAAGTACCAGGGATAATGGGTTAACAAACGTAACCTACCCGGTTATGGATAATTTTAATTATGTAGTAATAAGAGTTGATATGGAGGATAGCACATATTACCTGGATGCATCAGAGCGTAATATTGGTTTCAATAAGCTGCCATTGTCATGTTATAACGGTCATGCCAGGGTTGTTGACACAGCCTCAATTCCCGTTTTCTTCTCGCCAGATTCATTAACAGAAACAAAAATTACAAATGTAACCATCACCAATGATTCGGGTGGGTTTTCGTCTCTTGATTATGTATCAGCGTTAGGTTACTATGAATCATTGCATACCAGAAATATTTTGGATAGTAGTAATAATCTTTCCTTTTTTCAGAAGATTGCAAGCTCTTATTCCTTTCCTACAAGTATTATAGACGCCTCCATAGATTCCTTCAAGAATATTGATGAACCTATTACCCTCCGTTATAAGCTAAGATTTGACCCAGGTAAAGAAAAATATGTATACATTAATCCTGTTTTCGAAGATGCCATAAAAGATAATCCTTTCAAATCAGACAGTATTCGGTTGTACCCGGTAGAGATGCCTTATTGTTCTGATCATGTTTATATATTAAGTATGCAAATACCTGAAGGATATGAAGTGGAAGAAATGCCTAAGCCTATCAAAGCTATAATTAATAATGACGGCGGTTTGTTTGAGTATCTGCTACGCCTAAATGGCAGGACTATTGAATTGCGAAGCAGGGTATATATAAAAAAAGCAATATTTTATCCGGAAGATTATCAATTGTTGAGAGACTTTTTTTCATTGGTTACAGGAAAACAAAGCGAACCGATAGTGTTCAGGAAGAAATAAGTGCTTGGTAGCCAGTGCGAATTTTTCGCAAAAATCAGACTAATCAATTCTCAGGTTACTGAACTTTTAATAGTAACTGTTTTATTCCCAAAAATCTTTCTTACATCCATTGATACTCAACATCCGGCAGCGTTATATTGTTTACATTAAAATGACTGTCGCAAATAAAATCAACAATAGCTTTTTGCACAGCGGGCTCTTTGTAAATTTTGCTGTGGCCAAGGTTATTGGTAACCAGGAATTGTAAATTAGGCAGTTTCAGTTGCCGTATAGTTTTGGTATCTTCAAAAGGGCAAACCTGGTCGGCTTTATCGTGCAGCCACAGTATTTTGCAAGAAGTATTCTGAACAGCCCTTGTTACAGAGTACCATTGTGGCGGTTTGCCGCCTAACTCATAAAGCAGGTTGTCAAATTCCTTTCTAACTTTTGGCGTAACAGGTATAAAATGAAAAAAATGCTGGATGGCGGTTGTTGTTTCAGTAGCAGGCGCCACCAGCACAATTTTTTTAGATGCGCTGTTTTCCATTTTTTCCATGGATAGTGAAAGGGCCAGCCCACCCAGCGAATGTGCCATGATAGCGCTGAATGGCCCACGGGTAACTTCCAGTTCAAGCATCAGTTGGCTATACAGCAGCGCATTAATGGTTTTGCCGTCGCTGATGCCGTGGCCCGGGGCGTCGAAAGTGGTAACAGCATATCCTTTATTTAGTAAAGGCGTAACATAATCTGCAAACTTGTAGCAACTACTGTCAAAGCCATGGCATATAAGCACGTGGCCATTTGTACTTTTGTCATTTTTCCATTCAAAACCACGAACTGTTAACTGCTGAAAAGAAAGTTGAAATGAGGTTGCCTTATTAAATACTGCCGGCATTTTTCTTTTAGGCTTGCCGTGGTAAGGCGTGCAGAACAGGGTAAATGCGGCTTCTGCGGCCTTGCGTGGCGATACAGCCCCCAGCGCTTTGAATTTTGTTTTGTAATAACCAAATGCCATTCTTTGTGCTAATTTCATCGCGGTGGATGTTTAGTGTTACCAGGTAATGCGGTAGCGGTTTTGTAAAATTCAAAGTTATGGATGTTGTTATCATCGGTACGGGTAATGTTGCTGCGGTACTAGGCAGGTTAATGGTACGTTGTGGGCATACAGTGTTGCAGGTATGGGGGCGCAACGAACAGCATGCAATAGCTTTGGCGAACGAACTTGGCTGTACGGCCATAGCCAATTTAAAAGATATTGCTGGCAATGCTTCGTTGTACATGATAGCTGTTGCGGATAAAGCCATAGAACATGTGGCTTCATCGTTGTCCCTTAACAACAGGCTGGTTGTGCATACGGCAGGCTCTGTAAGCAGGAATGTGTTGAAAAGTGCTTCTGACAACTACGGCGTTATATACCCACTACAGAGCATCAGGAAAGAAAACGAGCATATACCGGTTATACCTTTGCTGGTAGATGGGTCTGATGAAGCTGTTACAACCATACTGCTCAGTTTTGCCCAAACCTTGTCTGCCGTAACCGGTGTTGTAAATGATGAACAGCGCCTGTCCTTACATATCGGCGCTGTGGTTACTTCTAATTTCACCAATCATTTATATACCCTGGCAAAATCTTTTTGCGAAAAGCAAAACGTTCCATTCGGTTACCTGCTGCCATTAATTGAAGAAACCGCCACCCGCCTGCGGCATCACGCACCGGAAGGAATGCAAACAGGCCCCGCTGTTAGAAGTGACGTAACTACAATTCAAAACCACCTGGTCTTGTTAAGTAGTTACCCGCAACTGCAGCAGTTATATAAAATAATGAGTGAAAGCATTACTGCGCACCATTCATGATTTCCAGTGATACAGGATTGCGAATAAGCAACAGGTTACACCTTAGGGTGAGGGATTGAAGCGTATACCCCGGTGAGGCCATCGCGGCAAGGCATCTGTGCCGGAGTATAAGCGAAAAGCCCGACCCCTTGCGCAGCTTGGGGGCACCCCCTAAATGTTTCACTGGCTGTGGGTTATCTAAATAAAAAACCCCGCGGGGAAAACCTCACGGGGATTGTTATGAGCAAGCAACCGATCACTTATTTGTGCAGGTTTCTACACCTGTTGAAAGCAGTTCATCATTCGTTATGAATTACTTTCATTGCTCTAATGTAGAAACTTTATCTAAAACAAACAACTGTTTGCATAAAATTATTTAAGCGCTTATTTTTCGCTGGCAATTTACCTGCTAAAGCCCGGTTTAAAGCCGTTGTTTTGTAATAGCTTTGCGGCCCTAATTGCGAGATTCATGTACACGATTAAGATAAACTTTGAGCAGAAAGGATTGGAGCCTGTAACATTTTCTGGTATTGCCGGCAACCAAAGCCTGCTGGAAGTTTGCCTGGATAATGATATTCACCTGCACCACAATTGTGGGGCGGTATGCGCATGCAGCACCTGTCATATTTACGTGATGGATGGAATGGATTACCTGGAAGAACTTAGCGACAGGGAAGAGGATTTTATCGACAGGGCCGTTAACCCCCGCATCAACTCAAGGTTAGGCTGCCAGTGTGTGCTGCAGCAGGGTGGGGGGCTGGTTGAAATTACATTACCTGATCAAACGCAGTTCCTGGGGGAATAACTTTTGACCGGATAGCTGAGCACTGAATCTTTTATCTAAATATCACATGCTATATGTCAATTTTTGAACCGCCGATACACTGGAACGACCATGAGGATATTGCTATGAAGCTGTATGAAAGGTTTGGCGACGAATTTACCGAAGGCAGAATTTACCGCGTACGTTTTACAGACCTGCTGGAATGGGTGCTGCAGGTGCCTAACTTTCACGGCACAAGGGAGCAAAGCACCGAGGGCCACCTGGAAATGATACAGAGCGCCTGGGTGTACGAGTGGAGGGATAACCAGAAATAATTAAAAATTTGCTGATATGGTAATTTGGTTATGTGCTGGTTCAGGTTTTATCCAACTCCTGCATCAGCATATTATCACATCAGCCAATTAGCTAATCAGCACATCAATACATCAATTCATGAACGTTCTTGAACTATTTAAGCCCATCACCACTTTTGTGTTTGATATTGACGGCGTACTTACCGATGGCAGCCTGCTGCTGTTGCCCGGTGGCGCCATGGCCCGTAAAATGAACATAAAAGATGGTTATGCCCTGCAACTGGCTGTAAAAAAAGGGTATCATGTAGTGGCAATTTCAGGGGCGTCGTCTGATGAAGTAAAAGAAAGGCTGTTATACCTCGGCATTAAAAGTATATTTATGCGTGTGGAAGATAAGCTGGCCTGTCTTCGTGATTTTATGGGCGGCCAGGGCGTTGATTTTGCACAGGTAATGTACATGGGAGATGATGTGCCCGATGTTGAAGTAATGGGCCATGCAGGCCTGGCTTGCTGCCCCGCCGATGCTGTTGTTGAAGTGAAGGATATTGCCCACTACATCTCACCGTTCAGCGGTGGTATGGGCTGCGCCAGGGATGTAATTGAAAAAGTGTTAAAATTAAATGGAAACTGGATGGGCGACAAGCAGGTAAGGTCACAATAAGGTACATTGCCAACTCTATATCCACCACAAAAAGTAATAGCCGTTTTGAAATTAGTAACCGCATTTATAAGACTGGTACGCTGGCCCAACCTGGTTTTTATAGCCGTAACCCAGTTACTCTTTCTGTATTGCGTGGTGCGCCCCGTGTTCGACAGGGCCGGGTTGGTACCCAATATTTACGGCTGGCGCTTTGGTCTGTTGTGCCTTTCTTCCGTATTAATAGCCGCTGCGGGCTATATCATCAACGATTATTTTGACCTTGACATAGACCAGGTAAACAAACCTGAAAAAATGGTGGTGGAAAAAATCATCCACCGTCGCTGGACAATCGTTTGGCACCTGGCGCTTAGCATAGCCGGCATTGTTATGGGCTTTGTAATAGATTTTACTTCCAGGGCCTTCCTGGTGGGTGTGGCCAATTTTCTTTGCGTGGCATTGTTATTTGTTTATTCTATTTCTTTCAAAAAAAAGTTCCTCATCGGCAATGTGCTCATCTCTGTGTTAACGGCCTGGGTAATACTGGTGATTACATGGAGCGAGAACAGCCATGTATTTTCCTCAACCTCGCTTAACGTAAACAAAATATTACGGGTAACCTTCCTGTATGCTGGCTTTGCATTTATTATCTCGCTGATAAGGGAGGTGGTAAAGGATATGGAAGACATGGAGGGCGACAGGCGCTATGGTGGCAAAACAATGCCCATTGTTTGGGGCGTAATTGCTACTAAAGTATTTGTATCCGTATGGCTTAGTGTTATTATTATAGCGTTGCTGGTTGTGCAGGGTTACGCGTTAACATTAGGCTGGTGGGGCAGCGTTATCTATATGGTACTGCTGGTAATAGCGCCATTGTTTTACATATTTAAAAAGCTGTACAAAGCACAAACCCCAAAAGATTACCATAGCCTTAGCTCTCTTATTAAGCTGGTAATGTTTACGGGAATTTTATCCATGATATTTTTTAAAATCTATTCATAAAGGCGGGCGGTAATGGTAAGTGTTAATGTAAGTGTTCTCCCCACTCACTATTCACCACTCCCCACTCACTACTCACCACCACACCACCATGCTTCCCAACATCATACTCGCATCACAATCGCCGCGGCGCAAGCAATTGCTTGAGTGGGCTGAAGTGCCTTTCGATATCATTGTATGCCCTACAGACGAAAGCTTTCCCCCGGGCATGCCGGTTGAAGAAGTTGCTGTACACATTGCACGCAACAAGGCTATAGCCGTTCAGCAGCACATTATACAAAACAGCCTGCCAGCCAGGCCCATACTCGCTGCCGATACCATTGTGGTGCTAAACAACCAGGTAATCGGCAAGCCCAACAACAGGCAGCATGCCATTGATATACTTACTTCGCTTTCCGGCCAGCGCCACCGCGTTATAACCGGCGTTGTACTAATGCACCATGACACAGAAACTGCCTTTGCTGACGTTACAGAAGTACTTTTTCACCAGCTAACCTTGCAGCAGGTAACTTTTTATGTTGACAAATACCAGCCTTACGACAAAGCCGGCGCCTATGCCATCCAGGAATGGATTGGCGTTGTAGGCATCGCATCCGTAAATGGCGATTTCTACAATGTTATGGGCCTGCCTGTAAGCCGTGTGGTGCAGGCATTAAGCAATTTGCAGCATAAGTAAAAAGGGTAGGGCGCCTGCCCACGCTAAGGCGATGGGCACCGGGCTTTCCGCTCATACTCCGGCACAACGCCCCGCTGCGACGGCCTCACCGGGGTATCCGCTTCAATCCCTGGCGCGGTGGTGACACAACGCAATTTTTCACGCAACAGTTTTAGGTTATCAGCCGTATTTTTGCTCCGTTATAAAATCTGGTATGCTATTTAACCCGTCACCCATGATTACAGAACGCTTGCTTCAATTCATCTGGCAGTTTCAATATTTCAGCAAAAAGCAATTGCAAACAGTTAACAACGAAAGCCTGCAGGTAATTTATCCGGGCCAATATAACACCAACCAGGGGCCAGATTTCAGTGAGGCAAAAATCAGGATAGATGCTACCATTCTTGTCGGTAATATTGAACTGCATGTATATTCATCACACTGGCAGCAGCATGCGCATACCGGGGATGCTAATTACAGCAATGTAGTATTGCATGTAGTGTGGCAGCATGATAAGGGTATCGCATTGCCCAATGGCGCTGAACTGCCTACGTTAGAGCTGCAACCGCTGGTGCCGGTAATTATGCTGCAGCAATATGAAGCGCTCATGAATGCCAAAAGCTTTATCGCCTGCGGCAACCAGTTACCTGTCCTAAGCGGGCTGGGCTGGATGGCCTGGAAAGAACGGCTGCTGATAGAACGTTTGTCACGCCGGGCAGAAACCATCATCAACCTGCTTGGTAAAAGCAATGGCCACTGGGAGGAAACTTTCTGGTGGCTGCTGGCTCGTAATTTCGGTATTACTGTAAACGCCCATTGTTTTGAGGAACTGGCCAAAACCATACCCGTAAACGTGCTGGCCAAACACAAAAACCAGCTAATACAACTGGAAGCGCTGTTGCTGGGCCAGGCCCTGCTGCTGGAAGCTGAGTTTGAAGAAGAATATCCACGTCTGCTGCAGCGGGAATACCAGTTCCTGAAAAAAATGCACAAGCTGGCGCCGCTGAACAAAGCCCCCATGTTTTTAAGGATGCGGCCGGCCAATTTTCCTACCCTGCGCCTGGCGCAACTGGCGGCACTAATATACCAGGCGGTACATTTGTTTTCAAAAGTAAAAGAGGCGGCAGATATCACTACAGTTAAAGAACTGCTGGATGTAACGGCTAACGATTACTGGCATTACCATTACAAGCTGGATGAAGCCAGCGATTATAAACCAAAGAAGCTGGGTGGGCAAATGGTAACCAATATCATCATCAATACTGTAGTGCCGGTACTGTTCGCTTATGGCGTGTACAGCAGGGAACAGCACTGGAAAGATAAAGCGGTTAACTGGCTGATGCACCTGCCGCCGGAGCAGAACAAGATAACGGCTGCCTGGAAGGAAAGGGCTGTACTTCACCAGAACGCCTTCGATTCCCAGGCATTGCTGGAATTAAAGAAAAACTATTGCGATGAAAAACGCTGCCTTGATTGCGCTGTAGGTAATAAATTGCTGCGTGCCAGTTAAAGATGCAAGATCAGTATGCTGGTAAAATCCGGGGGTGCCGGCAATGCTGGCGAATAAAGAACAGAACCCTGAAGAGTGCGACGCAACGGAAGCCTCCTGGTAGTTCCTGCCGCCGGGCCCATAATAACTCCCCTTCCCGGAAATAATATGCCTCTCTTGTTGTCCGTAAAGGAAGTTCTGATAAAAAATACGAAACATAATAGTTTATTAATACTAAACTTAGTATAGTATTTGTAACTTTATTTTCGCAAGCCACTAAATTATGACACACCAGATTTCCAGGGAACAGGGAGATATCAACGGCACATCGTTAAGAGAAGAATACACCAACAGTCTTGATAATGAAACCCGTTACTGGCTCAAGGAAGATGCTACCTATTTTTTGCACCAGGCGCTTTCTACGCCGGTAATGAATGTGCTCTCCAAAACCGCCGGCGCCAGCATTTACGACCTCCAGGGCAATCAATACATTGATTTGCACGGCAATGGCGTGCACAATGCCGGTTTCAGCAACCCTGCTGTTATCAGCGCGGTTATTGAACAATTGCAGAAGCAGTTAGCATTTACACCACGCCGTTATACCAACATTCCGGCCATACAACTGGCAAAAAAACTAACTGAAATAACGCCGGATGGCCTTAGCCGTGTACTGTTTTGTCCGGGCGGCAGCGAAGCCATTGAAATGGCCATCGCTATTGCCAAACAGGTAACGGGCCGCTGGAAAACCATCTCTTATTGGGATTCTTACCATGGCAACGGTTTCCAGGCTTCAACGGTTGGTGGCGAGGAGCATTTTTCCAACGGGCAAGGCCCCATGATGCCGGGTGCTTTTCATGTGGAGTTTCCCAACTATTACCGCAACCCCTGGGGCTTAACGGACGAGCAGGCTATTGACGATGCTTACCTGAGACAAATTACCACCATCATTAAACGGCATCCTGATGTTGCGGCCATAGTGGCTGAGCCCATCTCCTCCACGCCGGTTGTGCCTTCCACCTATTATTGGAGCGAGGTGCGGCGTATTTGCGATGCGCATGGTATTTTCCTGGTGTTCGATGAAATTATTGAAGGCTTTGGCCGTACCGGTAAATGGTTTGCCTGCGAGCATTATGTAACGCCGGATGTATTGGTGCTGGGCAAGTCTTTGGGCGGCGGCCTGCTGCCCCTGGCAGGAATAGTAACCTGGGAAAAGTACAACGTTCTGCAGCATCGTTCAGTGGGGCATTTTACACACGAAAAAAATCCGTTGTGCTGTACGGCAGGCCTGGCTACCATTAATTACATTGAACAAAATAACCTGGTACGGCAGGCCGCCATGTTGGGTCAGTATTTGATGGATGAACTGGAAGTCTTAAAACACAAACATGCGCTTGTTGGTAACATTGCAGGCCGCGGCATGCACATTGGTGTTGACCTTGTTACTGACAGGACTACCAAAGAAAGAGCTGTTGCGCAGGCTGAGCAGGTTATGTATACCTGCATGAAACAGGGTGTGGCGCTAAAAGTAATAGAGGGGAATATTCTTACACTGCGGCCATCGCTGGTAATAACAAAAGATGAATGCGATAAGGTAGTGTCGGCTATTGACAAAGGCCTGCAATCTGTACGTAGCTAAGTGTTGTTTTGCCCCTCTCCGGGCGGAGAGGGGTTGGGGTGAGGCGCTACGGGCAGGCAACAGTATAAAAAGTTATTATTCAACCTTAGAGATAATTGTATGACAAAAGAAACTCCCGTCACTGTTCAGCAAAAAGTAGAAGAACTTTTTAGATTGTATGAACAGCACGGCAACGAAGAGTATGGAGAAGGTGTAACCCAACTGATGCACATGGTGCAATGTGCCTTGCTGGCACGGCAGGAAGGTTATGATGATGAAATGGTGCTGGCTGCTTTTTTTCACGACATAGGCCACCTGCTGGAGCATTCGGAGGAAATGGGCCTGTTTGGCAAAAAAGACCACGATAAACTGGGCCACGACCTGCTGTTGCAATACGGTTTTTCTGAACGTGTGGCAAAACTGGTGTACAGCCATGTGGCAACCAAACGTTACCTAACCTATGCGGAGCCAGGCTATTATGAAAAGCTTTCCGGCGCCAGCAAAGCTACACTGGCATACCAGGGCGGCCCCATGAGCATAACCGAAGCCGCGGCTTATGAGAAAGACCCGCTTTTACAGGATTACATTAAAATACGCTACTGGGACGACCTTGGTAAAGAAGAAGACCAGCCTGTAAACCCACAGGATATAGCTATGATAAAGCAGTTAACCCTGCAATACCTGCTGGCCAGGCAACAGTAACAGTAGCGCAGCAGCCGGTAAAGAAAACTCAACGCCCTCAACACCGCCATACGGCTTAGCCCGTACATTTGTTGCATGCTTACCAACGATATTCTTGCCAAAGCATGGCAGTTAATGACCACTGCCAGAACCATGGCCGACCTGTATGAAAACAACAGGCAGGTTTGCAAATACGTACATTCCACTTCCCGTGGGCACGAAGCCATACAACTGGCGGCAGGCATGCAAATGCAGGCAAAAGATTATGTAAGCCCATATTATCGTGATGATTGTATGCTGTTAGCCTTAGGCTTTACACCCTATGATCTGATGCTTCAATTACTGGCTAAGGAAGGCGATATTTTCTCCGGCGGCAGGGTCTACTATTGCCACCCCTCATCCAAAAGTGCAAACAGGCCTAAAATTATTCACCAGAGCAGCGCTACCGGCATGCAGGCCATACCTACAACTGGCTTGGCACAAGGCATTCAGTACATAGAAAATCTTAAACTGCAACAGTTGCCGCAGGTAGAGGGCAGCGTAGTGCTTTGCAGCTTTGGCGATAACAGCATTACAGAAGGAGAAGTGAGCGAAGCTTTTCAGTTTGCGGTGCTTAAGCAATTGCCCATTGTTTACCTGGTGCAGGATAACAATTGGGGCATCAGCGTTTCTGCCGCCGAAGCCAGGGCCATGAATGCTTATGAATATGCCGAAGGTTTTAAAGGCATGCACAGGTTACAGGTGGATGGCAGCGATTTTGTGGCCAGCTACCATGTAATGGAATTTGCTATTGATTATGCCAGGGTAAAAAGAAAGCCTGTGCTGGTGCATGCTACGGTGCCATTGCTTAACCATCATACCAGCGGCGTAAGAAAAGAATTCTACCGGGATAAGGAAGACCTGGAACATCATTCCCTGCAAGACCCCTTGCCCAAACTAAAAAGGCTGTTGTTGCATGCCGGCTTTGCCGAAACAAAAGTGTTGGATATAGCCCACCAGGGCATACAGGTGGCCCAACATGATTTTCAGAAGGCCAGCGATGCACCGGAGCCATTGCCCGAAACTGTTATCCAACACGTATTTGTGCCCACGCCTGTTACAGAGGAAAAAGGACAGCGTTCACCGGCGGGGGCGGGAAAAGTTATTATGGTAGATGCTGCGCTGCACGCCATAGAAGAATTGATGAGGGCCCACCCGGAATGTTTGTTCTACGGGCAGGATGTGGGCCGCAGGCTGGGCGGCGTATTCCGGGAAGCAGCTCTGCTGGCGGAAAAGTTCGGTGACCTGCGGGTATTCAACACGGCCATCCAGGAAGCCTATATCATTGGTTCAACGGTTGGGTTATCTGCTGTTGGCTTAAAGCCCATTGTAGAAGTGCAGTTTGCGGACTATATATATCCCGGCTTTAACCAGTTGGTTACGGAGATATCCAAATCCTGCTATTTAACGCATGGCAAGTACCCCGTTAGCATGGTATTGCGGGTACCTGCCGGCGCTTACAATGGCGGTGGCCCCTACCATAGCGGCAGCATAGAAACCACCCTGCTTTCCATTAAAGGCATCAAAGTGTGCTATCCTTCCAATGCCGCGGATATCAAGGGATTGATGAAGGCGGCCTTTTACGACCCCAACCCGGTGGTAATGCTGGAACATAAGGGATTGTACTGGAGCAAAGTACAGGGTACCGATGAAGCAAAAACCACAGAACCTTCCGAGGATTACATATTGCCCCTTGGTAAAGCGCATACGGTGCTGCATGCGGATGACAGCCTGGTGCAGTCTGGCCAATCTGCCTGTATCATCACTTATGGTATGGGTGTTTACTGGGCCAAAGCGGCGGCCAGGCAGTTTGCCGGCCGGCTTGATGTTATTGATTTGCGTACCCTCTCTCCATTGGATGAAGCGCTGGTATTCAGCACCGTAAAAAAACATGGCAAATGCCTGGTATTAACAGAAGAACAGCAAACCAACTCCTTTGCCGAGGCGCTGGCGCACCGCATCAGTTACCATTGTTTTCAGTGGCTGGATGCGCCGGTGCATGTTATGGGCGCTCTCGACCTGCCGGCCGTGCCGTTAAACCTCGGGCTTGAAGCTGCCATGTTGCCAACGGTTGAAAAACTGGCTGCCAGGCTGGGCCAGTTACTGAATGAATAATTGGGGAAACAATTCTTCCTTCCCGTGGCATCAACAAGGCTGTTTTATTTATAGATAGAAATTTATTGGGGGTGCCCCCAAGCTATCGCAAGGGGTCGGGCTTTCCGCTCCAAGTCCTCGCCACTCGTTCCTCGTGGCTGTGGGCTTTCCGCTTCAATCCCTCACCCGAAAGACAGTGAGTAGTAAGTAGTGAATGGTGAGTGGGGTGTATTCCGCTTCGTCATTCATTATTCCTTGTTCCTAGCTCAATATTCATTTTGTGAGTAGTGAATGATGAATCGAGAGGTAATGTCGTTTAGGCAAGAAGCCAATGCCAGGTTGAGTTCCGAAATTTCGGGATCGAAACCGGGTTATCTATGTCACTTTTGACCAACCTGGTTTCGGAGTTTACCCCGCTTATTGCGGGGCTCAACCGGGCATTTACTGCTTTAAAGCTGCAACCTGCAGCTATTTACTATCACTATTTCCTGTTGGCCTGCGGTCGCCGAAAACAAGCACCAGGGTAACAACTCCTATCAGGAAATAACTTAGCGTTAGTGGAAAAACAGTATGCACCATCAGCAGGCTGATAACAGAGCCCAGCGACGAACCGATAGCGAAAAATAATGTGCCATAAATAGCAGATGCTACGCCTGCCGTATTACCCATCGGTTCCATGGCCAGGGCGCTGGCGTTGGGCTCAACGGCAAGGTTGATGGCCATCAGCAGGGTTACGGCAATAAAGAAGATGGGCATACCGGGCGGATCGCCGGCAACCAATGTAAACAACAGCAATACTGCCGCTACTAAAGTGTATGCTACCAGCAACCATTTAATGGTTTTTCTTGCGCCGTAGCGGGAGGAAAGCCTGGCATTCAGCAATGTGCAGCAGGCCATAAACAAACCCATGCCTCCAAAAAGCCAGGCAAACAATTGGGGCTTGCCATAAATCTCTCCCACGATATGTTCGGAACTGGCTACGTAAGAGCTTAGTACGGTAAACAGGGCAGTAGTTATGCCCGTGTAACGCAGAAAAACCTTGTTGCTGATAACCTGCCGGATAGATTGCAGGATGTTGGCCCGGCTAAGTGCAATACGGTTTTGCTGTGGCAACGATTCTTCCAGCCGCAGGGACCATACAAAAATAATAACCGCGAAAAGGGGAGGCGTAAGGAACACCATTTGCCAGGATGCAACAGACAGGATAGCCAACCCAAGAAAAGGGGCAAGCACCGGCGTAAAAAGAAAGATGGTGAAGATGAGCGACATGGTGCGGGCCATCTGGTCTCCCACGAATCGGTCTCTTACACCTGCGATGGTTGTCATAAACACCGCGGATGCCCCCATGCCTGCCAGGAAACGGGCAGCCAGCATCAAAGGAAGGCTGGGGGCAAAAGCGGCCGCAATACCACCCGCAATGTATAAAGGAAAGCCCAGCCGCAGTATGGCCAGCCTGCCAAAACGGTCTGAAAGGGTACCAAAAATAATTTGCGCAACCTGCCCCAGAAAAAAGAACCCGATAATTTGCGAAGCTGCCGTAGATTCTGGCTTGAGGCCAAAATGAACACGCAGTTCGCCCAATACCGGCAGCATTATATCTATGCCCAATGCCGTAAGCATCATGGTACAGGCAGAAAGGATGATAAACTCTACCGGCTTCATTTTTAAAGCGGCTGTTTGCTCAGAATGCATATAAGATTGCCTTTTAAGATTATGTTGAATAAACGCATTACCCAACCTGTGTTCCGGTGGAACACCTTGTTGGCAGAGAAAATATAGCGCTACCCCGCGTTCGATGGGAACGCCTTGTGCTGTATCTAAGTCAATAAGCACAAAATATTCAGCAACGCAAAGCTAATATCCACATTTGTAATGGTAAGGGGGTAAATAAGACGTTGCAACGGGGTAATAAGGACAGGCATTGTGGTATAATAGTAAGCGCCAGTTAAGCGTAGCATAGGCTATGTATTGTAAAATAAACAGGTAGCAGGAAATAAGCTATAATGAAAATTATCTGAACAAAAATTTTCACTATCATTAACCCCAAATGACACCTGGTACTGTTATCAAAGAAAAAATTATAGCTGCCTACGAAGCGATGGCAGAGAGTTATAATGCACTGATTGATCACAAGGCGCATAACGCTTACTACGACAGGCCTAATACGCTGGCGTTGATACCTGAACCGGAGGGTAAACTAATTCTTGATGCAGCCTGCGGCCCGGGCAAATATGCTGAAATACTTATGTCCAGCGGGGCAACCGTTACGGGTTTTGATATCAGCAGCCGGATGGTGGAACTTGCCAAAGAACGCAATAAAGGGAAAGGTGATTTTTTTGTGCATGACTTAAGCCAGCCTTTTACCAAGCTGGCAGATGCATCTTTCCACATAGTGGTTTGTGCTTTAGCGCTGCATTATGTACAGGACTGGACGCTTACCATCAAAGAGTTTTGCCGGGTGCTGAAGCCGGGGGGAGTGCTGGTAATTTCTATTGAGCACCCTTTTTTTGAGTTCAATTATTTCCGCTCGAAAAAGTACTTTGAAGTGGAACCGGTAAAGTGTATATGGTCAGGTTTTGGAAAGCCGGTTGAAATGAATAGCTATCGCCGGCCTCTTCAGCAATGCATTGCCCCGTTAACCGGTAATGGTTTTTACGTTGACCAAATAATTGAGCCCAGGCCGGTGGAAGAATTTAAAAAGCATGACCCCAAACATTTTAAGGAGTTGAATGCGTTTCCGGCATTTATGTGCATCAGGGCCATCAAGCGGACATGAGTATTTGATACCTGGCTTTCTAACAAACTAAAAAATACAAAATGATAAAAAGATATGCCGGTTTAGTAACCTTCCTGTTTTTGTTTAGCTGTTCCGGCCAGCGCAAGCTGTCTGCTGAAAAAGTAAATGATGGTTATGTAACAACTGCTTCGGGTCTTAAATACAAAATTCTTAAAAAGGGCAGTGGAGAGGCTGCCAGGGCGGGGCAGGAAGTACTGCTTTTTGAAACCACCACGTACCTGGATGGTACCGTTCTGTATTCAAACGAAAACTCGGCAACGCCCGTTAAAGTGTTGATAGGCGGTAACCAGGCAACCAATGCGGTTGACGAGGGGCTGAGGGGCATGCAGGCTGGAGAAGTACGCCAACTGGTAGCGCCGCACTACCTGGTAAAACGAAAATCGTACCCCGCAAATGTATCTCCTGACTCAGCACTGGCTATTAAAATTATACTGCACAAAATTTTGTGATTACCCTGCTTGTTAAACAAACCCTGCTGCACGTTGCAGCAGGGCGTACAAAGCTTATCCTTAATGCCATGGGATGCGTATCCGGTAGCTGCTCATGGCGGTGGCGTACAAGAGTGCGACGCAAGGATGCTTCATAGTTGTAATGTCGCCGGGTACATAAAAAATTGTCGCATAAAAAAACCATGGAGAACCCATGGTTTTTTTATGGTTTACATGCCCGGGAACAGTGGCCTGGCAATGCCTTCGCGGAATGGCCAGGGAACGGAAGCCAGGATGAAAATAAATGCGATGGTAAACAGGATAGCGGCCTTTTTATGTTTGGCTGCATCTGGTATGCTCTTTTTGGCAACGCCTTTGCCAATGGTGATAAGCACAATGGCGATGAGCATGCCTACGGGATGTTCTATTAAAAAGAAACGCCAGAATTTATCTTTCATAATGGGTGTGCCTTCTGGCACATGCACCCAGCCAAAGCGGCCGAATATAACCTGGTATAACCCTATCAGTAAAGTGGTGTGGGCTGCTATCATCAGGAACAGGCCCAGCTTTTTATCGCCTGCGGTATAAGGTTTATTGGCGGCGGAAAAATGTCTGAAAATATTTACCAGCAGCAATATGATAATCACCCAGCGTAACAAATTATGCAAGTGCAACAATCCTGTTTCCATATCAAAAAATTTTGGCAAATCTATTGCCCCAAACGCGAACAACCAATTATAAACTTAGTCAGCCCAGTCTGCTATAAACAGGTTGGTGTCTCTTGTTCCGCCGTTGTTCCTGTTAGAAGAGAAGATAATTTTGCGGCCATCCGGGCTAAACATGGGAAAGGCGTCAAAACCCTTATCACGGCTAACTTTTTCAAGGCCATTGCCATTAATGTCTGTCAGGTACATGTTAAAAGGAAAACCACGCTTGTATTCATGATTGCTGCAAAAGATAATGTGTTTGCTGTCGGGCGTAAAGTTAGGCGCCCAGTTGGCCTGGCCCAGGTGGGTAATTTGTTTCGCATTCGTACCGTCTGCATCAGCTACAAATACCTCCATTTTGGTAGGCGCTACCAGCCCTTTTGATAACAGGTCTTTATAATCCTTTATTTCTTCTTCGGTAGCGGGCCTGCTGGCACGCCAAACAATCTTTTTGCCATCGGGGCTAAACCATGCGCCGCCATCGTAGCCCAGCTCTGTTGTAATGCGTTTTGTGTTGCCGGTGGATAGTTCCATAATATAAAGGTCCAGGTCGCCATCCCGTACAGAGGTAAAGATCATTTTACTTCCATCGGGAGAAAGCGTTGCTTCTGCATCGTAACCTGCCGTATGGGTTAGTTGTTTGGTAATGTTGCCGGAAGTATCGGCCATAAAAATATCGTAGCTGTCATAAACGGGCCATACGTAGCGGTTACCGAGCTTGCTCCTGTCAGGTACGGGCGGGCAGCTATCCCCGCCCAGGTGTGTGGAAGCATATACTATATGTTTGCCACCGGGTAAAAAATAGCCACAGGTAGTTCTGCCCTTGCCGCTGCTTACCTGTTTATAATTGAATTTTTCACCGGCGGCAGGTATTTTTCCAATAAACATGCGGTCGCACAGGATGCCTTCTTTAGCACTGCTTTTTTGAAAGATGACATGGCTGCCATCATAGCTCCAGTAAGCTTCGGCATTATCGCCGCCAAAGGTTAGCTGTTGAATGTTTTTAAAATGTTTTTCATCGGCATAGTGCATACTGTCCGCCGGCTGCTGTGCGGCAAGCTGCATGTATGTCAACATTAGTAAAGCAATGAAGTAGCACCTTTTCATGGTTCTAAAATTTTTGCAAAAGTATCGCTCCCAGCATGAGTTGTTGTAAGAAATTAAGCACATTCGCCACCCCTCAATTATTTTTGCGATTATGAATAACAGGAGTAATGCCGCTTTAGTTTGTGTGCTGTGTATTTTGTTTTTAGGCGCCTGCAACGGCAGCGATAAAAAGCCTGCTGAAGATATACCCGCCCCTGCGCCTGTTCCTGCATACATATCCGCATTACAAGAAGCGGTTAACAAATACCCGGATAGTGCAAGCCTGCGCCTGCAGTATGCCAGTGGCCTTGACAGCATTGGCTCTTTTAAAGAAGCTTTGCTTCACATGGATACATTGGTTGGTAAAGACAGCACCAACTATGGCCTTTGGTTTTTCAGGGGGCAGGTTAGCGAAGAAGCCCAGGACACCGTCGCGGCTATTGATAACTATACCAGGGCCATAAAAGTGTATCCTTCTCCCGAAGCACAGCTTACGCTGGCCAACCTGTATGCAGAAATGAAAGAAAAGAAAGCATTACTTATCTGTAAAACCGTCCGCGACCTTAGCCTTGGCCGCGAAACAGATGCCAGTTGCGATTTTATTGCCGGCATTTACCATGCCCGTACCGGTAACGGTGAGCTTGCTGTAAAGCTATTCGACCAGTGTATTGCCAATAACTTTACCTACATGCCGGCATATATAGAAAAAGGGCTGGTTTATTTTGACAACAAAAAATACGATGAAGCAATGAAAGTTTTTCAGTTTGCCTCCACCGTAAATAATCTTTATGCGGATGCTTATTATTATATTGCCCGCTGTTACGAAATGACCGGTAAGAAAGATAGTGCAGCAACCCGGTTTCAACAGGCTTTAAGCCTTGATAAAAACCTGGTTGAAGCAAAGAAAGGTTTAGAGCGGGTAAAATAATTCACGGCAACCGGCAACGGTACTTGCCAACTAACTACAAATTATTCTCATGGCTATTATCGCACCCTCGTTCCTTGCATCAGATTTTCTTAGGCTGGCAGAAGAATGCAATATGGTAAACAGCAGCGGGGCGCAATGGTTGCACCTGGATATTATGGATGGGCATTTTGTTCCCAATATCAGCTTTGGCCTGCCGGTGGTGGCGGCTATCAGAAGCGCCACCAGCAAGGTTTGCGATGTACACCTGATGATAGAAGAGCCGGGCATTTATGCCGAAGCTTTCCGCAATGCAGGGGCTGATAATTTATGTGTACATATAGAAGCCTGTCCACACCTGCACCGTAACATACAGCAAATAAAGAGCCTGGGCATGAAGGCCGGGGTGGCTGTAAACCCTCATACGCCTGTGGGCCTTTTAAGCGATATACTTCACGAAGTTGACCTGGTAAACCTCATGAGCGTAAACCCAGGTTTTGGCGGCCAGCAGTTCATTCCTTTTACACTGCGTAAAATACAGCAGTTGCGCACCATGATAGATGAGCGTAACCTTAATGTATTAATTGAAATTGACGGCGGCGTAACCCTTAACAATGCCGCAGAAATTATTGCCGCCGGCGCCGATGTGCTGGTAGTTGGCACCACCGTTTTTAAAGCCAAAGACCCTGTTGACGTTATTGCGCAATTACAAAAATTATAAGCAGCCGTTATACATTCATTGTAATATTAGGGGGTGCCCCCAAGCTGCGCAAGGGGTCGGGCTTTCCGCTATTACTCCGGCACAAAGGCCCTGCTGCGATAGGCCTCACCGGGGTAACCGCTTCAATCCCTCACCCGACAGTGTAACACGCTAAGGGTTTTGCATAATGTCATTAAGTTAAGCTGTCAGCCTGAGCTCCGAAGCTTCGGAATCGAAGGCGGATTGGTGAAAAAGCGGCTTGAATAACCCGGTTTCGACAAGCTCAACCTGACACTTGTTTCCTTAACTTAATGACATTGGGGTTTTGCAGTCAGGCTGAATGTGTGTCTTACCCACTGCTCACAATAAAACCTGTATTTTTATAATAGCGGCAACATAAAATTGTGCAATAGCCTAAAGGGTTTAATGTGAATAGCCCGGGATGAAATCCGGGGTTGGCATTTGATAATTGTACCTTAACCCTTACGGGGTTGAACAATATCATTGCACATTTTATTGCGTTGCCATTATAGCCAGCTAAACTATGCCGTATGATTAGAACCTTCCTGTTAATCACCATTGCTACAGCCACAACTTTTATCAGCGCTAACAGTCAGCCTAAGTTTACCGCAGAAACCATTGACGCCACTGTGCAGATTGGTTATGGCATTGCCATAGGCGATGTGGATGGCGATGGCAAACCGGATATTTTACTGGCAGATAAAAAGCAGTTTGTATGGTACCGCAACGGTGATTGGAAACGCTTTGTAATGGCGGAAAATTTAACTGAATATGACAACGTATGCATCGCCGCAAGGGATATTAACGGCGATGGCAAAGTAGAAGTGGCTGTGGGGGCGCAGTGGAACCCGGGCGAAACCAGCGATGATGCAAAATCCGGCGCGGTGTATTATTTAATCCGCCCGGAAGAGCCCACCCAGTTATGGAAGGCGGTAAAACTATACCACGAGCCAACCATCCACAGGATGCAATGGGTAAAATGGCCGGGTGAAAAGTTTAGCCTGGTGGTGGCGCCCCTGCATGGCCGCGGCAATAAAAATGGCGAAGGCGCCGGGGCAAGGCTGATGAACTACCGCATGCCTGCCGATGTAAGCGCAGCCTGGCCAGTCGCAACACTGGACAGTACCATGCACATGACGCATAATTTTTTTACTGTTGAAGCGGCAGACCGTACAACCATTTACCTGGCGGGCAAAGAAGGCGTTAGCATTATTGACGGTAACATGGCTGCCATTCAGCAATGGCCGGATATGATAAGGGGCGCGGGTGAAATACAGGTGGCTGCGGCTGGTGATGTGGTTGCTGCCATTGAGCCGATGCATGGCAACGAACTGGCGGCTTACCTGGATAACCAAACCCAAAGGGTTTTGCTGGACAGCAGCCTGCGGGAAGGCCATGCCCTGGCCGTAGCCGATGTGCTGAATACGGGGAGCAGCCAGGTAATAGCAGGGTGGCGTGGCGCCAACAGCCAGGGTAAAGTGGGCATTAAGCTGTATGCCCGGCAAAAAGATAACCAATGGCAGCCTTACTGGATTGATGAAAATGGTATGGCCTGCGAAGACCTTAAGGTGGCAGACCTTAACGCTGATGGCAAACCCGATATCATCGCTTCAGGCCGGGCGACACATAACCTGAAAATATATTGGAACGGGAAGTAGGCAACGTTGGTACAAATAATATTTCCGGTATTTTTATCTTTCAATGCAATAGCAAACTATTTCCCCTTACAATAAAAGTATCGTATGAAACAACTTGTCCTGGCCGTTTTTTGCTCCATTGTTTTTCTGAACCTCCATGCACAGGCGTATAAACTTTCCGGTAATGAAGTGGTGCTGGAAAAAGCCATAACTTTTGAAACCGGCACGGCCAACCTTACGCCGGAAAGTGAGGAAACACTCGCTATTATTAAGCAATACCTGGATGATAAAAGTTACATCTCCCTGCTGCGTATTGAAGGGCATGTAAGCAATGGTAACGGCCAGCAGTTATCAGAACAAAGGGCCCTTGCTGTTTGTAAAAAACTGGTGGCTCTAGGGGTTGACTGCAAACGTTTAATGGCCGTTGGTTTCGGCAATACCAAGCCTGTAGCAGATAACAGCACCCCTGAAGGCAGGGCGCAAAACAACAGGTTGTCTTTTTTTAACGCGGCATTGCGTGGAAGGCTTATCGGCGGCATGCCTGCTGATGGCGGCGGCAATGTTGCAGGAGAGGTTTGCATGTAAGCAGGAGATATGATTTAGTCGGTAAGGGTTAGTTATTTTATTGAAGCACAGCTTTTTAATGTAGCAAGTTGATTAGTTTATTCTGATGGTAACCTGATTTTTTGTAATATTGATAACACCAATTCTGCTAACAATGAAAAAGAGCCTATCCCTGATACCGCTATTTATCTTGTCAATGTTAATTAAAATCAATGCTGCAATATTAATTACTTTTTCAAGCCCTTCGCCAAACCAGCAAATAACCGGAAGCGTTGATGTTATTGTAAGTGTTTCATCAACCTACCAATTGCAATTTTTGAAGGCCCGGATATTAACATCAGAAATCAATCTTTCACCTGAAAATGATTTCTATAGGGGAACGCTGTCATTAACAGGGTTACCCTATGATACGCTTACACTGGTGGTTACTGCAAAAGATATACTGCAAAACACTGATAGCTCCATTATAAAAATAATAAACAAGCCGGTTGATTCCGTTCCACAATTCGAGTTGCTGTTTGTTCCGCCTCTAACCCAGAATGTGTACCTTCCTATTCATATAAAGGCAAGGGATGCTGAAGGGGATGTGCGTATTAATGTGATTGGCCCGGAGCCGGATTATTATCCGTTAATTGAGGGCATTAATGAAATTGATACGGTTATAGATATTTCGCATATTGCAAAGCTTGGTGCAAATGCAACTGTTATCAGGGTGTTGGGAACAGACACGGCTAATCATGTGGTTACCGAGTATTTGCCCTTTACTTTTGAGCCCAGTCCTTACCTTGAGAAATTCCTACCCTATAAAGTGTTAGATTTTCGGTATAACAAAATATTGAAACTTGTTGGAAACAGCTACCAGTATCTTGACCGGGCCAACGGAGATTCCATCCTGATCCCTACATCTGATGGGGAAGTAAAGTTGACTGCGGTTGGCTATATTCAAGACCAGGCAGGAAGAGTAGCTATATATACGCCTGATAGCCTGTTTTACAAAGGCACTGGTTCAAAGGGAATTGCCGTTGCGGGAAACTATATTGTTTACAATAATGATAAACAGGTTATATCACGCCATAATCTGAAAACTGGCGCCATAGACTCAATAGATACTAAGAGCCGCCAGGTAGGCGATCCATCCTTCCCAACCAATTTCGTTGTTAAAGATTGGACTGTTGATACAACTGGAAATGTTGGATTGAGTATTTATTGGTGGGATGATGATACTTTTCAGGGACGAAGGTTTGAATTGCGTGTTAATGATCAAAAATACGCTTCCAGCAACTTGGGAGTATACAGCTTAATTCTAAAAGGAGACAAAGCGGTGGTGAACACGGCAAGTAATGATGAGATCGGGCAGTACTTTGAGCCATGGATACTTAGAAAGGCCGGCGTTGAGAATGGAACGCTTAGTGTGGAAGTTATCGATACCCTGGACAATAGAAGAGACACGTATTCTTATGACGGCCAGTATTTTTTTGAGGGCAGCCATATTGCTTACGATAAAACATCGGACGGTACTGTGTGGCGTGCAGATTGGGGGGGCAATAAACAGAAGGTTGGGCCTGGAAAATTAACAGCACTTAATTCTGGTGGAGAGATACTCTATAACGCCGCCTTTATGTTTTCCCCACCGAACGGCCAAATAATTGAGATCAATCATACCGCAGCGAACGCATTTTATGAAAACAATAACTGGTATATCAATAGTGTTGAGTTATTTAAGCTAAACCTCGGTGCACAGGTTACGGTATCTGATATTGTACGGGATGTATTGAAGGATTCCAGCTATACATTTACTGCGAAAGACTTTGACGATGCAGCAACTGTACCCTATGAAGTAAAAATAACTGCATTGCCCAAACATGGTACCCTGTACTTGAATGACCGGCCCCTGCCGAAAGATAGCCTGTTAAAACATGCCTGGCTAAGTAAATTAGTGTATGTTCCGGACGACTCATTTGAAGGAGATGATACCGCTTATTGGAATGCCAATAGTACAGTAGGGTTTGCCCCGGCAGATGCACGACTGGTATTTAAGGTATTGATTGTATTGCCGGTAAAACTTACAGAGTTTACAGGATATAGTAAAGGTGCGGCAAATGTACTCGCCTGGAAAACAGCAGAAGAAAAAAACACCGCCAGCTTTGAGCTGCAGCGGAGCAGCCAGGATAGCCCCTTTAAACTGCTTGCAAAGTTAAATGCTGCCGGAAACAGCAGTGTAATGAAGGAGTATACTTATACAGATGCCAGGCCCGGCGCCGGTACCAACTTTTACCGGTTGAAGGTTATAGATAAAGACGGAAAATATAGCTTTAGCCCGATTATTAAATTGGAAAACAGCGATGAGGGGTTTGCCGCGGTTGTGTATCCCAACCCGGCTGCCGATAGGTTATTCCTGCGGTTTAATGTTCCTGTGGCGCAGGAGGTGTCGGTAACCATCTCGGCCATCAATGGTAATCCTCTTATATCAAGCAGGTTGAGTATTGCAGCCGGAAGTGCCGACAAAACGATGAATATCAGCTCCCTGGCTGCCGGAACATATTTTATTACGATAACGGGCAATACCAAGAGAAAGCCAGTATCATTTAAGTTCGTAAAAAAATAATAGGATTAGGTAGATAAACGCAAAGGCATATTATATTCCGCAGGAACATGTTGGGGTTAAAGAGTATAAAGGAACAATAAGCTGTTTTTATAATGCATGTTACTCCTCTAAAGTTCTATAGAGCGTAAGGCGATAAATACACGTTAAACTAACCGTACGCTTTAGAGTTTGTAAACGAGTGCCCTATGCAAATTTTTTCTACTGAAATTTGACAAGCAACTTTGAGCAGCAATAACCTGCTGCACATTGCCGCATAGTGGATCCATTGTACAAGAGTGCGACGCAAGAGAAGCCCTATAGTAGTTCCTGCTGCCGGGCCCATAAAAATTCTTCGCAACGCCGCCAGGCGATGTGCTGGCATGGCAACATACCCTAATGAAAAGAATAAATGTATTTCACCAGTATTTGCTGCTGCTCAAAAGCAGGCAAGGCCGGCGATTGTTTATACCTGTTTTGGTAAAATGTTTGGGTATAAACCAGGTACACATCATGACCGTCGGAAAAGTGATAGCGTACCCGTCCGTTGGTGAGCAGCTTATCAGCATCGCTGTTGTACTGCAATTGCAACTGGCCGGAAAGATGAAGGTTAAAAGCCCAGGCCAGTTTAATGCTGCCATAATGAATAACCGAGCTTACCTGGCGGTTGCTGAAACGGATGCGCTCCAGGTTGTAAGCGCCCTGCAGGTCAAAAAAACGGTTGATGCTCCAGGTAGGGGATAGGTAAAGAGAAGTGCGGTTGCCATCGTAAAACGTACCGTAAGACAGGGTGCCCTTTAATTTAAACACCAGGTATTCCGGCGCCTGGTAACCCAGCGTAAACTGCCCGAAGTTATAATTGCCCGGCCTTACAAACAGGTTGCTGCCAAACTGCAGGCTATCCACCAGGAATTCTTTGTTGTACTGCGCTTTAATGCTTAGTACATGGTTTTTAAAAGTAGTGCCCGTAAGCTCCAGCAGCGATTGAAGGCTCTCATGCTTACCGGTTGCCGCATTCCAGTAAACATCATTGGCCCACGAAGCTTTTTTGTAACGGAACAGCCCGTTTTTGTTGGCGCCGAAACGGGCGTAAGAAACCTTGGCGGAACCGTTGTGAAAGTTGCTGCGGTCAATAAAGCCCAGGCCGGGCGAAAAATCTTTTCCGGAATAGCCATACTGCAGGTTGTAGAAAAAACCATCCCGCCTGCGCAGCTCCCAGTTAAGCAAGGCCCGGCTGCCGGTAAGCAGTGCCGCCTTGTTGCCGGTGTTTTGCGTAGTGGCTACCGCGCCGGATACATAATGAAAACCTGAAACCCGTACAAACGCATCAGCGCCCAGGGCAATGTTGTTATTGCGGCCATCGGTGCGGTTGGTAAGCATGGTTCCTATGTAGGAGCTTTCGTTCCATGTTTTATGGCGGGTACGCACTACTGAAAAATTTTCCGCCGCGGTATAAACGCTGTCGTTAATGGTAGCGCTGCTGGTTTGAATGTTCATAAGGCCAATATCTGTTTTACCCAGTTTACCGGTAACCCTGGCCCCGCCTGCTACGGGTATAATGTTACCGTCTTTCAAGCCTATAACACGACTGTAAAACAGTTGCGAGGCAGAGCCCAGCCTGAACTCAAATAACCCCGCCTGTTCCTGGAAGAACAGGCGGCGCTCCGGGTAAAATAAAGAAAAGCGGCTAAGGTTAAATTGCTGGTCATCTATTTCTGCCTGGGCAAAGTCTGTGTTAACGGTAAGGTCTGCAATAAGCTGCGGGCTGATGCTGTATTTAATATCCAGCGAAGGCTTAAATTGTTTGTTGGTGATTGTATGGTAACCGCCGGCATTATTATCCAGTTTGTTTACCCGGTTAATACCTGTTGCCAGGGAGGGCACTATATACAAAAGCCTGGCCGGCTTAATGTTTTCAAAATAGGCAGGCTGCTTAAGGGAAGGTTTACGGGCGCCGTCAACCACGGTTTGCGGTATGCGTGGGTAATGCTGCAGTTCGTTGGTATAATAGCTTTGCCGGGTGGCGCTAATGTTCATAATGGTTTTACCGCCTGTGGGCTTAAACCTAAGGGCGGCAAAGGGTATTTTCATTTCCATAAACCAACCCTCCTGGTTAAGGGCACATTTACCTTGCCAGATAAGGTTGTAGTTGCTGTTAAAGGTAGAACTGCCCATCTCCACCGCGTCGTTACCGATGGCCATGTCAAAATGGCTGCCGAAGGGGTACAGGGCAAAGCGTATAGCATTTTGGTGGTCGTTGTTGGCATCAATATCAAAGGCAAACCAGTCATCCCCCCGCCAGCCATCGCGTACATAATTGCGGGCAACAATAGCGGCACTGTTACGGTAATAGCAGCGGGCGGCTACGTACAAAAACCTGTCATCGTAAGCAACCAGTATTTCTGTGCTGTCTGCCGGTTTGGCCCCATATACCGGTTCCAGCACATACAAGTGTATGGGGGGCACCTGCTGCCAGGCGGTTTCGTTGCTAAGCCCGTCTATAGTAACCGGCCCCGGCAGGCGGGCAATGTGCAGGGCAGAATCTGTAAAGCTGTTTTGGGTTGCTGCCGCAACCGGAATAAAAAAGAATACCAATAGTAACAACCGCATGTTTTTAACCCAAAGTACCTGCGGTGCCGCTGGCCGGTAAAATGCAGCATGACCAGCAGCGGTAAATACATGCTGTTACTAAACAGCAAGTGACGAATTGCGGATTATGCGTGACAAAATGCGGCCGTTTCTATCTCTTTTTTGTAGCTGCGGCTGCACTTAATAACAGTATTGTTGGGCAGCAACAGCTCCGCATCGCCGGATGGCAGGTTGCGTATCTGCTGTACATAATCCAGGTTTACCATTACAGACCGGTGTACCCTTAAAAATTGCTCAGGGCATAGCTGGGCGGAAAACTTAACCAGGCTGGAGTAAAGAATATGTTTTTTTGTAAGAGTATGTATGTGTATGCAGTTTTGCTGTGACTGTATAAAAAGAATGTCAGCAACATCCAGCTTAAAAGTGGTGCTTTTGTCTTTAATAACCAACTGCCTTGGGTAAGCCGGTGCGCAGGTGGCAGGTTCCGGTACTTCTGCAACGGGCGCTGCCGGCAAAGGTTCCTGAACCGGCAGCTGGCCGGTATGGTTGTATAACTGCCATGCGCCGCGGCTGATGAGCGCATAAAAGAAAATATTCACCAGCAGGTTATTGGTAATAAGGCTGCTGATCCAGGAAGTGGTTGGCGATTGGTAGTTCCACAAAAAAAGATAAACGAATTGTACCGCTTTATGTACAAATAGCTGGTTGGCTGTTAATACAACTATAGCCGCTATGGCCAGCAAGAATTTTTGTTTTGCATCGCCTGCAACTTTTTGTTGAATGCCTGCTGTTAAGCCGGTAATAGCCGGCGTAAACAGCACCCAGAACAGTATGCCGAAGATATAGCAGGTAATAAGCTGGGTAGGGTAGCACAGGGATGATTTTTCGCAGAGGTACAGCCAGGAAAGAAAGCTGTTTATCAGCCAAAACAAACAAAGCGTTGTAAAAAGTTTGTGGCGGGGCTGCTCCGCATACTGCAGGTGCAAACCGGCGATGGTAAATTTGAGAAACAACATAACAGTTGGCATTTGCGGGAAAAATGCATGATTTTATGCATTGCGCCAAGCCTTTTATGCTGCGGGGAAAAATAATTTTTTAAGTGGCAGAAGAGGGCAGGGGGTGTCCCCAAGCTATCGCAAGGGGCCGGGCTTTCCGCTCATACTCCGGCACAAGGCCCCGCTGCGATGGCCTCACCGGGGTATCCGCTTCAATCCCTCACCCGGTGGTGTAACAGGTTGCGGGTTGTGGGCAGGTTGAATGGAACTTTGCTGCAAATAATAAGGCGGCTTGTAGAATCTAAATTAAGTAGCACATGTTGATACATAAGCGATGGGTAATAATTACATACTGGTAAGTTTTGATTTTAGCTCATCTGTCAATTGAAGCTCCCAACTTTTACCATAAACGCCTATCCCCAATATTGAGTTTAATATGTTAAAAAGATTCTGAGGTTTTCTGTAATCTTTCGGTGCATGGATGACAAAAAGAGGTTTTCCCTCCAGGTCTTTTGGGTATCTTATGTATGATCTCCATTCCGCAACGTTAACCAGGAAATATTTTGAGAAATCTGTATTATAAAAGTTAGATAAGTGATGCTTAAGCCCGTCAGTGCCATCTGCATACACCGGTATGCTGTCCCGGTTTCCTGTTCTGTAGATGAAAGTCAAAAACCAGTCGTCAAAAAAGGGTCCGGCATCGGTTGTATGTTCACCAATCGCAACTACATCGTCAAGTTCTATAACAACATCGGAACCGTTTGGGTTTTGCCACTCTATTTTGGTGCCAGCCCACGACACGATGCCTGAATATTTTTGTCGCTCAATAATTGATTTTTCTGTTGGCATGGTTATGGGTTTGATAGCCTTCTTCCTGACAATATAATGGCAGGATAAAATAATTTTCACGCCGGTCTATTGTAATTATTGTCGTTAGTGGCCGTTTATCGTCAAGCCAAGTTGCTTCCGCATATCCATTTCGAAGCTGTATTGTTCTTCAACCGGAATTGCTTTTCTTGAAACCTTATTAATGTCTTTACCTTCTTTTGTCCATAAAAAAGGATAAAAATTGTAAACCATGTTTCCATCAAGCTTAGAAACTTCCTCTTTCCAATTTGTCCACCTAAGGCTGTTATAAAAATCATCGAGGTCGCCATTAAAGCAGAATTGTAAAAATTCGGTATAGGTCAGGTCAAGCGCTTCCCATTCTAAATTATCTGGCGCAAGATAATAGAGCTTCCCTGCGTCGTTGCCAAATTGTCCGCCGTTAACAGCAAAGAAGCCACCGGCTGCATCATCAGCAACTAAAAGAAACGCAGGCCTCTCGCCAAATTCCTTAAATGATTTTCCTTTATTCCAGTCAGGAAGTGTCCTGCCAAGTTTTATATTTCCTGAGCCTAAAATCCTTATCCAGCCATTGTCAATAAGTAAGCCGCCTGTTGAATGAATTATCGCCCCCATTGGAGAGCGGGTAGTTACTTGTGTTTTGAATAAAGCATCCTTAGCTTTCGAAGTATCCACTGAAAGAATCTCAACTTTATTTTTTGCACTATCTATCCATCGCTGAACAAATACCCAGCCCGGTTCTGTATTGTTTATTAATTCTTCAACAGGGCGCATTTTATTTTGAGCAAGGCTGGTTAAAGTTGAAAGTGTCAAAATAAGGAATGGTAAAAGTTTCTGCATGGCCGGTTAAAATGAGTTGGATACTTTTATAAGCCGATGTTGTATCAAAGTTTAAATGTTAAACTTTTTAAGTTTCTAACGTTAGTCATTATGTTTATTATTTTTTCGGATTCCTCAATTTGGTTTAATGCTAAAAGCCCTTTTTGCACTTTTGTCAAACCATCAATCGCAAACCACCTGCGAAATGCGACTACTTTTTTTAAATCCTTGTAACTGTCTTTGGAAAACATATTAAAGTTTGAGGTGTCAATGGAAACAATCTCTGTCAAGTTAATTTTATTTTCTTGCTTTCTTAAGTCGCTAAGAGATGTCCACAAAGCGGTCAGCCGGTATTTTATAATTTTTGTCCAAAGAGTTATAAAAAGTTCTACTTGATTTGTGCTGATTAGCAACGATTGCAATGGCTCAATAAAGTCATCACAATTTCCACTGTCCCAGTTTGTGTGTATGAAAGAAATCAGTTCTGCCAATTTACCTTCTCTCATCCATTTGTCACGAATAACCGCTAAAGCCTCGTCATTTGCGATTTTGTCAACGAGACCTTTAGCCTTTCTGTCTATGTAAAAGCTGTTAAGTTCATTTAAGAATTTTGAATAATTGCTCATCGTAGGGTGTTGCTCTAATATCCAACAATTATTATCCGCACTTCTCCGTCCGGATACATCAAAAGTACGGTTTTCTCTTTTCTGGCTTCCGTGCTTTAACGGTTTGCGTTTAGTGAATCGTTGTTAGATGAATCTGAAAGAATATCTGTGAAGATGTTGCTCCTGACTTGTCCCCCTCGGATTTAGTGCGGTTATAATTATTTGATTTTCAATTACATTA
>NZ_VVIP01000061.1 GCF_009650435.1 Foetidibacter luteolus | reverse complement strand
GCAATTGCGTGTGTTTCTTCGAGATAGAATGCGCCGAAAAATAATATCGCCTATTGACATATCTGACTTTAAAATATTGGAAGAGGAAAGTGACGCTATTTATTTGAGCAGAAATGAAATTGCGAGGATATACCAGACCGACCTTTCAGCCAACCCTCACCTGGTTAAATATCGCGACCTCTTGATATTTGGATGTTTAACTGGTTTGCGTTTTTCAGACTTTTCCAGGATTCAATCGGAGGATATTCGTAAAGACATGTTGTATAAAAAACAGGAGAAATCGGATCACTGGGTGGTAATTCCGTTAAGGGAAGAAGCCCAAAAAATATTAGAGACTACATTCAACAATAACATCCCAGTATTCAGCAACCCTGACTTTAACCGGCATATTAAGGAAGTTGGAAAGATTGCAGGCATAAGCGAGGTTATCAAGTTTTCTTATAAGAAAGGGAACCGGGATATCGTTTTAACCAGGCCTAAATATGAGTGGATTACATCTCACACTTGCCGTCGTTCCTTCTGCACCAATGAGTTTTTAGCTGGAACACCGGTGGACTTAATTATGAAAATAAGTGGCCACAAAAGCTTGCGGGACTTTTACCGTTATATCCGTGTGACACCTGAAGAAGCGGGACAAAAAATCAAGGAACTATGGATGCAAAGGGGCGACTTGAAAATAATGGATTGGAATCGAGAAGATAGTCAAATAGCCAGGGAATGATTCATATTTATAGATTTTGGTACCCATTGAAAGAGATAGGCTGGAATAAGTCGATAAGTTGGCTTAGAAAACTTTTGTTGGAGAGAGGCTATGATATGGGAAGGAGATTAAAAAATCCTAAATCGCCAAAAATCATGGAATGAACAAACTTAAGTCGGGAAGACAGGTCGAGAACCTGGCCTTGAAACCCTTTCTGGATAATGGTTTCGTAAAATGGGCCTTTACAACTCAATGATTCACTCAATAGAGTTTTAGGTCAGAATTTTACCCTAATCTCTTGTCTATGATAAAACCAGTAACCGTCAGTTCCGTTCATATCTTTTCAGATAGTATCATGGCGATGGTGCCGATAAATTTTAAGAGCTATTGCAAAGGTAGAAAAATGATAGTAGATGATGAAATCTAAGAGTCAGGTATTGGTTAACCAATGCCCAAAACAGGAACTAAGAGCCTCTGTATATCACTAGTTATGAGACCTATGTGTCATTACAATTCATGCGTCATGCTCTCAAGCAGTTCCGGGATGTGTACAGTTTTGCCCGCTTCCTTTCGCTTATTTACTATTGTAAAGACAAATGTTCTAACTAAGTGTCAAAAAGTTCTCTCAGAAAAATTGCTTTATGTTAATAGGCTTTAATTACTTTTTTGCTTATTACAACTCCAGCATCTTCTATTCTGACGAAATAAACGCCACTCGGTTGCTCAGATAAATCAAAACTTATTCTGGTGCCATTCCCTTTGAATTGATTTACAACCCGACCATTTAGATCAGTGAGATAAATTTTTGCGTTTTGCAATGTCTTACTGAAGGTTAGGAAGAAAACCCCCGTCGTTGGATTAGGATAAAGGGCATCTACAACCTGAAAGCTTGAATTGTCTGAAGTCACTAACTCAGCCCCTTTCGAGGACAACAGGGTATCATTTTGATTGGTGGCCACTCGTGGCGTGCTATTGTTACAATAATATTCCTGTTTAATACGATTGCCCGCATTATCGTAAGTATACAATATGCCGCAGGTTTGTGGGGGAATGCTTTGAGCGCTAACTATCTGAAGCGTGCACAATACTGCCAATAATGTAAATAAACGTCTCATATATAAGATATTTAACTTTCTTATCACTGTAATCAATCTACCAGACCTACGCTATCATTTTTTGTCAAGGCATCAATTAAGCCTATAACTGATTGCTATGGAAAAAGCGCGATTCTTTACGGTACCAATTGCTTCTGACCCTTTTTGTATATTACTGAATCCATGTTGATATTTTGCAGAAAGACCTATCCCCAAAGGCAAATAATACTCCGCGCCAATCAAGCCTGCAAAATCTCCCGAATTGTAGTCATCTTTTGAATTTACCAATATTGATTTTGAACTATTGCTTACTTTATCTGTTGCGCGAACTAAAACCCCATATTGCCCTCCAATAAAAAATCCAAGGCCGGTACCTTGTAATTTGTATTTTATCAAAACAGGCAAGGTTATATAATTGAGCACTGACTTCACAGTGACGTTTCCAGAATCACCACTGCCCAGGTATTGACTGTAGTAACTGAATGGAATAGGATAAATTTTAGCACCAAGCTGTGAAAAGGAAGGTTCTGGTTGTAAGTAAAATCCATTGGCAATATGTATTTCCGCTGAAACACCAGCATTAAATCCTACGATTGCACTCTGGCTATAACTAAAGCCAGTATTATTGAGTTTGCTAACAATGTTAGCGATATTTATACCTGCATGAGCGCCAAATTTTATTTTGCCATTTTGCTGGCCAATGAGAGCAGTGAAAGCGAGCATTAGAACGCCAGTCGAAATAAATCTGTTCATATTCTGGATATTGATTTACCTAAATTATTACCTGCTTCCTGCCATTCAACAGTACCTATGCATAACCCCAAAAGGTATTTTCATATAATGGTTAGAAGTTCAGTTTCCCGCTAAACATGTCTAGCTTGCCATAATCTAATTTGGCTTCGGCTTCTCCTTTTCGCTGAATAGTGGTGTTACTTTCACTCTCGTTATTGGAGCTTGCCATTTTTGAAAAAGGATTACAATCCTTGCTGTTTATATTTTTCATACTGCGTCTCCAAAAGACAGCTTGATTCTTTCGGACTTCGGGATCAATCGTAGCGGAGGCGAAAAAAGAAGTATCCTTTTTCTCAATGGGGATAAGAAGCCCTTTATCTAACACATATATTTCATTTCGTATGCAAATTCCCCAGGCACTTTCAATCTTTTCAAAGGTGCTATCAGATAATTGCTTGTAAATTATAAAGCTAACGCTGTCCTTTTCGTCAACTTTTGCAATTACATAAGGAATGGATGGTTGGTTATTTTTAAACTCCTCAAAGTTAAGATACACACCGCTATAATATTGAGTGTCGGTAATAATAAGTGCACCTGACGGAGGCTGAATGCTATCTTGTGCGTTCAGTATATTGATAGTAAAGATTAATAATACAACGAGGATGAATCTAATTTTCATAATTCTTTCATTTTACTTGCATTGGCTAGTAAGTTGTAACCGAAAAATCATCAAATCTTAAATCTGTTTTTTGTGCCGAATTTTATTTTCTCAAAATGAAATTTTCAAATGAATCACCGAATTCTTCTTCAACTCCTTGCGCCAAGGAGAATCCTGCAGATGTTGTAAGTTCAAATCCCACAATATTGTCACTAATTTTTGTTATATCGTTATCAGAATAATCGGTTCCCCTTTCCAGAGTTATATGCAAATGTGCATTGTGTAAAAGAAAATCACCATGAAAGGTTTCGCAACCAATACCTATTAAATAAACGACTTCAGGCTTGCCATCCAACGACAATTTTATAGCTATCCTTTTTAAACTTCGGCTAAACATCCATATTTGAAGTTTAGCGCCACTGTACTTTTTAAGGATGAGATTGGCCTTTTCCAAATCTGTAATTATATTCATTGTGATTACTTTGTGAACGCACTGCCATTCCAAAAAACCTGAGAGCCATTTTGTGTGAAAATTGTTTTTTGTAGCAGATTTGGGTTGTTAATGATATGTTTAAATTCAAAGCTAGTTACGCCTGGTTGCGGAAAAGCAGGATTAAAATTTGATACATCAAATCTTATATTGCTTGCATTACTTGCAGCATCATAAAATGATTGTTTAAAATAAAAATCATCAATCGATGCCCTCCCCCAATCAACTCTTGTTAAACCAGCTTGTTGCCATCCTGCATTTTTATAAGTTATTGCATCGGTGAATCGATGCGCTATTAGATCTTCATCCAGTCCCAATCCAATTGTAACTCCTTTTTCAGAGCTATTTATAAAGGTAGCACTAGGAAGAGGAACTTTTGTTCGTATTGTCTCAGAGTAATACCCTCCGGCACTGGGTCCACCGGCATCTACGCCTGCAAAATTAGTAACTCTGTCTTCTAAAGCGTCCTGAAAAACCGGGCTTTCCACTATGACGCGTGCTCTTGACCAAGTTCCGTTGGGGTTTTTTTTCCACCCATCTTCCATCAATAATCTATCATTTCTGAATGAAAATCTGGAGGCCGGCTGGCCAGTAGCAGGATTTGTTCCCCTGATATCGCCATTCCAAAAGTTCCTGCCTCTAAGTGCGGAGATCGTTCCTCCTGTGACTCCCCCGGTAATTCCGCCAATAGCAACATCCTTTCCAAATTGATCTACACTGTAAGTATCTCCAAAATAAACCATATTTCCAATTCCTTGAATGGGGCTGGACACAACGGAACCGCCAACTCCCGCGGCAATGCCTCCAAGGAATCCACCCGCACCAACTGCCCCAGCCGCCGCCCCACCTGTAAAATATGCGGCAGTACCCGCGACTGCTCCTATACCGAAAGCCACCAACCCATCTTTGAGGTTACTGATTTGATCCCAATGCGTTGCCACATTCATAACCCCTCCAATAATTGCCGGAATCAAAAACCACCAGTTACCATCAGGATCTACATGGTTCAACGGATTATTGTTAGCATAACCATATCTGTTATAACCTTGCGTACTTAGAGGATCCGGAACATAATTGTCAGGACTTAACATTCTTCCGGTTATAGGATCGTACATCCGGCCATTCATATTAATCAGACCGAATGTATTTAAATGTTCATGCCCGGTGAACCCCCGATAAAGCCAGGCCGGGTTTGCAGTAACAGATCCATACTGCCAATTAGATGGATTGCGGTGTCGTCCCCAGGCATCAAAATTTTGCTCCGCAACTTTAGTACCAGCGATATCGGTGACTGTCAATATAGAGCCTAAGTGATCTGTATAGACAAAATAGAAATTGTTTACACCTCCTTGCCTAACAATGATGGCGCAAATACCATTCCCTCCCGCCACATAATGAATTTCTCTTGTCACTCCACCTGATATCTGCTTTTCATAGTTATTTAAAAAATATTTGGTATCAGTGACGGCTCCATTTTGTTTTTGAGTGGTTTTTATTCTTTGATAATTGGGGCTGTAAATGAAATCCAAATCATTTATCCCCTGGGAAATATTTCCCGTCTTCAAAAATGGGGTGTAACCCAAATTTTGCTCTACTGTAGAAATGTTTGAAGGCGGTGTTTGCTGACCGGCAGGGTTTGTTATATATGCTGTAGCATGTATCTTATCATTTCTATAAACGTAGCTACCAGCATCCGTTTTAGAAACAATATTTCCCATAGAAAAGCTAGCACTACCATCATAGCTGATTGATATTTGCTGTACGCCATTGACTGTAGTTGAAGTCAGCCGATTTAGATTGTCATAAGTGAAATTCTCAGTAACATTTTTGATAATATCCTTCCTTTGTGAGAGGTTGCCCCTGGAATAATCTATGGTAAAGTTTAAGTCTTGCAATCCTTGTGTATAAAATCTATTAGGACTGCCGTAATAATACGTATTCTGACCGCTTTTGCCATTGCCAAGCGAATACGATGTATATTGCCCATACCCATTCATTTGAGACCCTGTAAACAGTGTAGTTGGGGCAGAAACATTCCCTCCTTTCACATTCAAAAGGTATCCACTGGCATCATAATCATTTATAACTACTACCCCGGATGGATAAGTGGTTTGAATAAGATTACTATATTGATCATAGGAATAAGAGGTATTATATATTGAGCCATCTACAGATATTTTTTCATTCTGTAGCCTTCTAAGGTTATCGTAGGTATACTCCTGGACTACGCCATTAAACCCTGTAATCTTTTGAAGATTATCATTGCTATACGTTCCATTTGTAAAATATTCATAGTTGGTAACGCCTTCTGGTCCCTGACGTGAAAGTAGACGGCCATAATTGTCGTAGGCGTAATTATAGATATTTCCATTTGCATCAGTTTGTTTTTTTAGCTGCCCATAAGCATCATATTCTGTTGAAATTGTGCCTGCATTTTTTTCTGTGATAGAAGTTCTTTTTCCGTATTTGTCGTAAGCACTATTAATCAGGGTGACGCTACCTTGTTTTACCTGAGACTGATTACCCCAACTATCATAGGTAAAATCTAACTGACCTCCATTATCTATTATTGAAGCAATTTTACCAGTTGCATCAGTGACTTGACTTCTACTTTGACCAGCGGCATTTTTAATTTCAGTTTGCATCTTGCCGCCACTGAGCAAGGTATATATATAGTCTGTATAGGTAATCGTATTACTGGATTTTATGAGCCGGTTATAATTATCATAAGTATTTGTTGTAATTAATGGGGTTTCTGTTGAGTAATACTGATTTGATTGAGTTGAAATGTTTCCCCTTTGATCGTAAGTCGTTACTTGTGTTAGCCATTGGCTATTGAATCCTGTAGTTTGCATTTTGGTCTTTCGGCCTAAAATGTCAAACCAATTTTTAATAGTAGGTAATCCACTTTGGGTTGTCAAACTATAATATGTATTGCCATTTTGAAGCTCCCATCCCAAAGAATAATTAGCAGTATTGCCATCAGGGAACGTAACTTTAGTAATAGAGCCAAACTTATCGTATTCATAACCAACAGTCAACCCATCGATAGATGTGTGAGTAAGCTGCTTGCCCCAAACGGGATCGTAGGTAAAACTTTCAGAGCGTGGTGACGGCCCTCCAATCCATTCTTTCTTAATTGGATATCTTGCATAACTATCGAAGGTGTATTTTACAGTATGGGCATTTAGTCCTGGAGAAGAAATGACTGTTTGAGATATTCCCCCAAGCGAATTATATGTATAGGAAGTTGTTATAGCCTTCGGTTCACCGGCGAATGCAGTTTGGGACTCAACGATGCCTATTGAGTTATAGACAATCCTGGTTTTGGATGAGACCGCTGGTGAACCGGACCTCGAATTGGTCATGCTAATGGTCTCTGGCCTGGAAGGTACGGGTGAATTTTTGACCCCGTATCCTGTCATACTGGAAACCGTCTCAATTGGAGTAACGCTGTTTGAGGCGTAAGTTCCGATTTTGGTCTGGGTTGACGTAATATTTCCGAAGTTGTCAAAGGTGTTGTATGTTTCGCGGGCGGAGCCGGTCAGATAATTTATACTTGTTACTTTATTAATCTTTTGGAAATATCTTTTATCTGTATACCCCGTGCCTAAATTTTTGAATGAAGATGCAAATATTTCTTCGCTCAATAAAGTGGTGCCGACCTGCGAAGATTTCTTAATTAGATAAGGCACGGAGAACTGAACGTTTATCTCATTTTCAGTTGTTAAGCTTTCACCAGATATGTTGTCGCTGGAAACAATTTTCTTATATCCAAGATACCCTCTTCCTCCCCGATACAGCACAGCATCCTGATATGTAAAGCTATTTATCCTAGTTCCTCCAAGAGCGTCTGGTGTTTCTATTGAAGAAAGCAAATAAGAGGGTATCTGAATTACATTGTAAGGATTTCCATTAGGGCTTGTGCCATTTAAAACGTCAAATTGATACTGCGTTGAACGTTGGTATATCACATTAGGACCACTATCATCGGTCATCAATTTATAGTTAATTTTTGTAGTATGACCGAGCCCATTTGTTACCTGGGCTAGTAACCTGTCCTGTTTAAAAGGTTTAAAGCATACTATTTTGCCAGTATTACCGAGCAAACTCATGAAATCCGACCTGGAATCGGTATTGAAGTCCCCTTGCAATGTATTGTCCCCATTGATAGAAGTATTGGCGATGGAAAATGCTTCGGCAAGAAAAGCACTTCCAGTACTATAATAGACATCAAAGAGAGCCGTTCCGTTCTCATGGTCTAATGCAAGAAATATATCGCTTTTCCCATCACTATTAAAATCACCAATATTAAGAATATGTGCGTCTGAATAGCCAGGGCTATCACCAGTAAAGACTGGTTGGTGTAGAGTGAATGGACTTCCACTTACTACAAAGGACTTACCGGTACTAAATAAAATCTTCCAGGGAGTGGAAGATTGTGTAGCACTGTTCCTTACCAATAAATCCATTTTTCTGTCCCCGTTAAAATCTCCCACATATATTTTAGCTCCGCTGGAAAATTCAGAAGTTGTATGAATCAGCGTTGCCCCGTAGTTAAAGCCGGTGGAAGCAGAGACAGGATGAACGGACAGGATATAACTACTTGCTCCTTTTACAACGAGTATTTCTGTTTTCCCATCACCATCAAAGTCAAGCGTAACAATATCATCTGCCTCTGCAATAGTCGTTGCGTAAAAAGCAGACGACGGATCGCCTCCTACACCGAAACCGGCAATCTCTTCATTAACTACTCCAGTCTTAGGACAAGATAAAAATCCTTTAAATGAATTAGTTGCGTTAATACCAGTTATTAAGATATAATCCTGGTTTCCATCCCCATCAAAATCTCCCGGAATAAAATAGTTACCATTTGCATGGATATACTTGAAGTCCTGCACATACAAAGAGCTGTGAGGGATTTGTGTAAAATTTTGCGCCTGATATGTCCAACCGGAGCTTGATGTGTAGATTTTAGTATAGTGTATGGTAATGCGGTCAAAAGCCCGTACTGTTGCGCCCCCAAGCTGATCAAGATAAGTCTTTGCCATTGTGACATCATCTTTGCCATCGCCATCATAATCATTGGCCATAAAGTTGTAATGCTTGCGAGCACTCACCACCTCTGTGGTGCGCCCATTGGCATTATCTAAACTGCTCGTACTGTATATTACAGACACAGTTGGATTAGAACCAAATCCTGAAAAATCTTTCAATAAATAATACTGATTATGGTGTTTTATCCCCTGGTTATCATAATAAAAATAGGCTGCCAGAATATCCGATTTTCCATCGCCATCAAAATCACCAGATATGCAATCCCTGGAAGAAGGGAGAAAATTATAAGGAGGCAATATATTTATAGGGCTTACGACTTCAGACGTGCCATAAGTAAAAGTTGTTGGGTTTAAGTCAGTCGTACCGTCCGAGCCAATTTCCTTAACATCTTTTAGAAAAGATGCCCCATTAAAATTGTTGTAGGAAAACTGGTACTTTTTGAACAAGATATCATTGTCCGCCAGGATTTGAATTTCACTCAAAAGGTAGTTCGATGTAAGAGAGGAACCGCTTTCATATAAAGTAACATTATCTGATCTTGATACGTAATTAAAGGTTATAAAGTTATATGGCAATAACCCCGTGTTGGTATTGCCTGTATATTTTATTGTTTTAATCCTGCTGTCCCGGTTGGTATTGTCATACACAAAATCAATATAATTGCCATTAATATCTTTAATGCGATTTAATCGCCACATCATGATTTTTAGGCCATCATTCGTCATTATCCGGCTATCTGCAGTATTACCGAATTCTATGATACTGCCATCTTTTGCAACAACTTTAAACCAGGTGGGATTGGAAGAGCCGGCAGGCGAAGGAATAATTTGTGCAAAGGTTTCATTTTCCATCGCATAATACGGATTACCGCCATTGGCATTTGGGCTATTAACAATTTCAGCACTAAAAACAGCCGAAGTCTCACTGGTAAAGCCAGGCAAGAATTCAATGCTATTGGTTGCATAGTAGGCACCCAGACCAGTTTCTCTTACAGATACAGATAAATCAGTTTCAACTCCGTTTGTGCTGCTACTAACCTGATTAATCTTTACGCCATCCAGATAAAAATTATCGTCTGCTGTGAAGCTTACTGGTTGAACAATTCCGTTATGATATATATTTTTCCCTCCCCGCGTGATAGCAGATAACCCACTAACGGACCAGCCAACTCCTGCAACTCCATTGCCAGCTTGTGAATTATAGCTTATACTGATGTTGGGAACCAGACCATTTGTTCCAGGAGGAACCTGTATTGGAATGGTATATGTAGCATTTCCTGCACCTACTTCAACAGATCCCGCTGTTGCACCGACAGGCTTAGAAGTATTTTGTGCTACTAAATCTGTATTCAAAAGTGTCAGTAGGGATACTAATACGAAATGAAAAACCTGCTTCATATTGTTTACTTAGCTGTACAATAGATTAAGTTGCCTAATTATTTTTCGTTTTGAGTTCTTCAACTTCCTTTTTCAATTCAATCACATATAATGTCAATTCTTCTATTTTCCTCAATAGAGCCGCCTGGGTATTGGCAAGATCAACTCCCTGATTTTCTATATCTGCGGCTGAAGGCACATCAGGTAAATGTTTATTGGTGTTTATATATTGTTCTACGTATTGAAGGCTAGGCAGTTTGTAGGAGGGTTCAAAAACGTAATCAGGCCAGGTCGTATAACTTTTCACTACTACCTTCGTGAAAACTGCATCACCATTAACAGCGAACTTATAACCTTTGGTATCATTAGTGCCGATTCCAACATTTCCGTTTCCAAAGACCCTAAAAGCGCCTGAAAACGATGTAGTTGCATCCACAGGACCAAATGCCAGCGTACCGGAAGGAGCCACCCCTATATTTAGGCTACCATCCGAGTAGATTTCATTCCCATCCATAATCAGATTGCCGCCGTTACTAATTTTGATACCGGCAGCAGCAGGATTATACAAGTTGGCTAGTGAGCCCAAACCTCTTACTTCCAGCCTGGATTCCGGGGAAGATATTCCAATGCCGATCTTGCCATCATTTAAAATCGTCATTCTCCGGTATTGCTCCAATCCTTCATTGTCGACTTCATAATACCCACCAGTGGAAGGACCATTGAAAAAACCGATACCGCCGATATTCTCAAAACGTAAAAGGCTGAAATCCGATACACTGCTGCCGGTTAAACCAATTGCCCACTTTGAGGTACTGGTATTCCAGGAAACGCTATTGCTTATTATTCCACGTGTGTTGCCGCTTAATCCAGTATTAGTTGCCTGGACATATACGCGGCCACCAAATCTTAAATAGTTTGTGGTAGCGAGATTTGCATTCCCAGTGGTCGGAAAATCATTTTGTGAGAAAGCATTAATCCCTGTAGACAATATCGCAATAAAAGCGATAGCTATTTTTTTATTCATGTGTAGGTGTTTGAATAGTTGCTTAAATCGAAGGGAGAGATTGGATAAAGGCAATATAGAGGAGGACATTTTGACAATATTTATAACTAATGCAAACGTCCCTAAAAAATCGAAATACGGCTTTTTTTTCATAAGCGGGTTAAATGGTTTTTATTATCGAAAGGTTTAGACAGTGAATAATAAAGTTTTTGCTAACTGTTCAAGTAACTGCGTCGAAAATGGCAGTCAATGCAATCCATTTGCGTCCAAACTTTACCTTCATAGTCAAGCTATATAACAGACATGCCTCCTCAATACTTAATTGAGAACACCGGTCAAATTAAATGAAATGGTAAGCAAGTAAAGTCAGTACAATAGATTTCCGAGCGACGCTAAATCAAACTAAATAATCTTTACCTGTTAAGCTAATCTGGATGGTTTTTCAGGTCCAGGAAACGTACAGATTTTTGATTTAAGGCAACATAAAAGTCTGACAATCAAATTATAAATAACCTTAAATAATGCTTAAAAAACAATTAAGAGAATCATTTCCGCCAGATTGATGCAATGAGAATTATTTGCTGTGCTTGAATGTTCTTACCGGGACAATTCAGGATTTTGGAGTTTATATTATTACGGTAGTGAACGAGTCACATTCTCTAAAGGGGATGCGTCTTTGCCATCTCATTATAAAAAACTAAACCAAACATGAACTTCGTCTTACCCTTAGCTCTGTTTTCTTGTTTACTTCACACACAACAATCCACTGTTACCAGAGTGATCAGTTCTATTTATATTGTCATAATCCTCAATTTCCTTATTAATTAGTATTATTTTTTTACTTTCTATATCACTCATGATTCTATCTCAAAAATTGATAAGCGAGCTTAAGCGCAACAACCGATTAAAAGCGCTAATTGCCATTGCAAATGAATGTACTGTGTATACAATTGACCGGTGGATCAGAACAGGGAACGTTAAACTCCTTATGGCCGCGGTCACACTGCACGTTGAACTTATTAAAAAGGAAACAGGTTTCAGTATCGCTGATATATATGTGGAATCAGAAACGGAAGATGTCAGCACTCAGAAAAAGTCAAATAAACGAAAATATTAACTAGGTGATTTGCCGCAAATTTACCAAAAGTGACTGAATTTGACAATATCTTATGCCCTTGCTTAGTTGACTAATTCAACTTCTGCATAACATTTTCAGCAAACTTACTACGAAAGCAGGTGTCTAATTTTCCTCCAGCAATATTTTTTTAAAGAGGAGGTAGGAGAGAGACTTTTGATCCGTGGGTTTGACGATATCAAAATGGTCGACGCCAATGATTGTCTTGCAACGTGAATTGCCCCAATACATGGCCACACTATCCGGGCTAACAACCTGGTCCTTTCCTCCGATCACGTACCACCCTTTATAATGATCGTGTGCGCCCAACTGCATCCATTTTTCGTTCAGTTCCTGCAGGAATTCAGCCTTCCTGCATAGCTGTCGCACTTGCCGGTTCCTTATTGTGAGATACTTGGCCGCGTTGGCAAGGCCCGAACCATTATTGGGCGTCGCGTACATAATGATCTTTTCCATTTTAGGAAATCCCTCGCTCATTTCCACACCATGTTTCTGAAGTAGATAATGCTCTAGCAGCATCTTTCTTCCCACCAGTCCGCCAAGACTATGACATACTAGAGAGATCTCGCCATAGGGTGAGAACCGTGTTTCGATTTCTGTTCTTAACCCAGCAGCCAACTGGGCGATCGGTGGATTGGTAGCTTTAAAAAAATTTAGTTCCCATCGCATGGTCGTGGGAAATGTATAGGTATCAAAGTCATACGCTTCTTTCAATTCGCTATCGCTCTCATACAACGCCTTGAAGGCTGACCAGGTTTCCTCACTACCATTCAATCCATGAATGCAGAGGATCAACTTTTTTTTATTACCCATAACCTTTGAATTGTAGGTATTGATCACCAATTCACGGACTACTCCATCGCAAAGCCCAATATACATATCGCCGCTTTTTGCAAGAATTCCTTTTGTATGCCATCTTTTTACCTGCTCACCATTATCGCTCTCTATCATCCTTTTGGTTCTAAAGGAATACAAGTACGTCAAACCGGCGTTGTTGAGATTGACCAGTTCATTTCTCAAAGAATCCATTACTCGCCCCGTAGCTATATATTCACCCAACTCTCTGGCAATAAGATCAAAATTGATTGACTTCCAATTCGTCACTAAGTGATCGATCGCTTCAGCAACAATACCCTGATGTCCTCCGGAAAGGTTCATCACAATACTGGTCAATTCCTCAGCAAGCTGTTTATTATGAAAGAACTCTTCCAACTCTTCATTGATAAGTGAAGAGTCTGCTATTTGCCTGACGTATATCTTCTTAAAAAAGAACCATGAAGCAGAATACTCGTTGGTAAGTCTGCGTTGGAGCTCGTAGTAATACAGAGAGTAGTCATCAGTTAATAAGACAGTTAAATATTCCCGATTCCCGTTGGGATACTTCAATATGATTTCATGTAATATCTCAACCAAGGTACTGACCACCTTATAGCTCCGGAAAGTATTGGCAATAAGCACCAGGAAAGGTGTTTTCTGTATCAATGATTCTAATGCATTAACAAATTCTACCTTGTTAGTTGTCGTCAATTGTTCGTCGACTTGAAATAAATTTAGAATTTCCTGATAGTTGATCGGCTCAGTATCTCTCAAATTGCTTATGCATACCATGCGTTTTCGCGTAGACAATTCCTGGGAATTACGAACGTACTGTTGAAAAGTTTGCTTTCCACAAAACTCCGACGCAAAAAGAAACACTGATTCTCCACGAAAGAGGGAGTCGATTGCCTGCTGCCAACAGTGATCGAAAAGTTTAGCTTCCCTCATGCTGATATGTTATTTTGATATCCTTTATAACATTGGGGATTTCAAGTTCATAGTCAAGCATCATCTCTTGTATATTATTACATGAGATCAAGTAGTAGTACACTATCGGTGTCGCGACCCTAAAAATCAGCGCATTCGACTCATCCTGACAGAATAGGCCTTTCAATCCCAATCGATAAAGAAAATAATTGCGCTCTTCCAGCGTTGACAGGATATCAAACGCCAGAAGTGTATTTTTCAGTGATCCCTGGGTCATTTCTACCGCCGACAGTTCCCGGGCGGCTTCCCTTGCTTCGCTGCAACACTTCAGAAATAGGTATTTTTCTAAAAGGGAATGATTGGTGGTAAAAATATCCTGACATGCCTGACTGAAATAACGTATATCTTGTCCCAGAGCATTTTCAATGTGCGTCATTATGTTTTTATCACTGGAAAGAAATATCTTGCTAAAAATATAATCACCCAAATGTTGGAGAACTACGGGATGAAACCCAAACTTTGATTGTATATGTAAAAGCAACTGATCTTTGTCTTCGATCTCATACCAGATACTCAAAGGATCAATAATTAATTCTTCTACATCCACCTTGGAAAAAAGACCGACTTCGATCCTGGATCCGAAATTATTAAGCGGACTTGAGGCATCATTATAAGTCTGTAGAAAGACCTCCTGAAATGCTGAAGCTAAAACTCTGACTTTTCCTGTATGTGACAAATCCCTCAGTACACCAAAAAATAACCAAGGATTTCTATGATCCCTCTGCATTACGTTGCCAAGTTCATCTAATATAATTACAATTTGTTTTTTCTCATCCTTTGTCAAACGGTTAATCACACTGGACAGGAGATTCGTGCCGAGCTGCTGGGACTCTCTTTGTGCTTGATATGCATCGCGAGGAGACAACTCACGAATAAACGCTTCTACAATTTCTCCATAGGATCTTAAACTTTGAACTCCGACATAATGCGCACTATAACCTGCCGCCGACAATTGTCTGAAAGCTTCAAACAAAATAGAGGTTTTACCAATCCTTCTGGACCCCAGTATCAAGCAATTCGAACTCGATTGCAGAATGTGGTTGAGCACATAACGGCGGCCAAAAAAACGCCATCCACCAGCAGGCATATTGGGACTGTAGGGGTTCAAAAGGTGGGATGTGTTTTTACGCTGTAATTTCTTCCTTGCTACCGTAATTAAAGGGACATCTCTTACATGACTTTTCTCTCTAAATTCGTCTGGCAATTGTGTACGATCCATAAAAAAAATATCCCCGCGGGTGTCGTCCAACACCTGTTCAAGATTTTGGCTCAATGCATCAGTGATAAATACTAATGGAAGTTTTTCCTGCTTCTTACACGTGTCAATTATTCTTTTCCCTTCGACAATAATTTCTGCATAATTTAAAGGATCTAGAGCCACTCTATGCAGAGACAGGATCGCAAAAAACCATTTTTCAGGGAGCCCCTTAAAATACTCAGGCAACTTAACCTCATATAGTTTGAAATGATTAGATTCTATAGAAGTTTCAGCTACCAGATTATCAAAGCTTACGTCCGCAAGAGAAGCCCGAATTAATTGCAGGTCATCTATCATTCCTCTGAAATTAATCTATTTTTGTGAAAGATATGCTCTAATAACTTTTCATCGTTACTGAAGAATTTGAATGTATAATGTTAATAAATTCTGCCTAAATAATTCAAAAAACTATTCTACTACTTTCGATAATTAATTCAATCTCTCAAAAAGAAAACTCCTCAACTGGCCCGCCTTCGGAACTAACATGATAGAATTTCCCTGTAAGTACTCCCCTTTAAATCTGTTATTATGAACCTTTTTGGATTTTATTCTATTTAGGTTCGAACCTGCCCAAGTATTTCTGAAACAATAAGTTACAATTAAGGTAAGATGCAGTAGATTTTTCTTAAAATTAAAAACTTTTCAAATCCAACTATCTGAAGAGTTCATTTTTAATGTCGGAAGACAAGTCGAGAATCAATACAGGCAGTCGTTTAATTAATTCTAAGTAAAAAGAAAATTTATATATACCTGCATAGCCAGGTACAGGACTTCTTATGCCCAATTTTTAAAAATCAAAAAGATGAAAGCAATTGTATTAAAAGAGACCGGGGCTCCGGAAAACCTGGTGTTGGCAGACGTTCCGGTTCCTGCAATTAAAGCGAATGAAGTACTGGTGCAGGTAAAAGCGATCAGTATTAACCCCGTAGACGCCTTTGTCCGTAGGAACCAGCAGGCACTGGATATCATTTATGCACCAAGGGATACCGTAGAGCATGTCATCCTGGGCTGGGATATTGCCGGCGTAGTGGTGGGCACGGGAGCAACAGTCAAAAAATTTAAAGCCGGCGATGAAGTATTCGGAAATTATAAGTTTATTGGACAAGCCAATGCCTACGCTGAATTTACTGCCGCTCCCGAGACTGATCTCGTCCTGAAGCCGGCTAACGTAAGTTTCGAGGCTGCTGCCGGCGCAACGATGGCCGCTATGACAGCCTGGGTGTCACTGGTGAATATGGGTAAAGTGAAGAAAGGTGACCGGGTAATTGTTCATGGTGCCTCCGGCGGCATTGGACATTATGCCGTGCAGATCGCTAAGCATTTTGGCGCCTACGTAATCGGAGTGGCCTCCGGGGCAAACCGGGATTTTGTATTGAGTTTGGGCGCAGACGAATTCATCGATTATAAAACCCAGCGTTTCGAAGAAATCATTACAGACGCGGATATCGTTCATGATGCAGTCTGGAGCGATGACAATATGCTGAGCGATGATGAAAACCATCTCAGCCGCTCTGTGGCAGCGATTAAACCAGGTGGGAAATTACTTTCCCTGGTGATACATCCTAATAAATCCTTTATTGAAAGAATGAAGGCAGAAAAAAATGTAGATGTTATCAGGGTAAATGTAACACCAAACGCTACCTACGAAAATGACCTGCAATACATTGCTGGCCTATCTATTGGCTGAGGAATTGAGTCATTATAATCCAAAATAGAACTAATCTCATTCGAAATATATTTTCTAACAACCTCCCTTTTATCTAGAAGAATATATTTTTCCAGTAGATCGTCTAATTCAGGCAGAGTGTATATATCAACAGACCCACTCTCGCCATTGAAGAAACCCACTCTAATATCTGTCATGTGTAGAATAGTGATGTATTCTTGGTTCATTTGTCTAAAAATAAAATTCACGGTACGGCTTACGTTTATATTTTCAATTTCTCTTACAATATCCGACTCTTGACCAGAAGAAATAGAACTTTCGGAAGAGGTATTGATCTGGCTTTCTCTTTTCGTTGAAGCTTTGTTAGCATTTTTTGAGGTCGCATTTTGCACATTTTTTGCGAACTCTTCTCGGGAAGAACTTGTACCTCCTTTTGCATTTACTTTACCCTTAACTCTTGCAACACCAGAGTTATATTCTCCTTCGATTTCGGCGCTCAATTCACCGTGCACTTCAGAGTTGGTTTTTGAATTGTCTTCTGATATGATGCTGTCTTCAAATTCCTCTGCATTTTCGTCAGTGTATGAATCTAAAATGCTTGCTGCTTCTTTTCTTGTTTCTTCCGTTCTCAAATAGGTCTTTACACTTAATTTGGTCTTTTCCCCTGGCAAAAGGGAAAAGGTGTTAATAGTTTTACCTGCACCGTAAGCTCCACAAAAAGTAGATAATTTGTATTTCTCAAGGATTAATAATTGTGGTTCAATTTTGGGTTTTCGTGGAACAGAAATCAACCTTGGCTGATTAGAGATTTGACCTAGCCTAAGTTGAGGCATAGTAGGAGCATTTTTGTATTTTAGGTGAATTTTCTCTAATTCTTTGAAATCAAGCCTATTGATAAATTTATTGATCGACTCTGTGTAATAGGGTCTACCATAAATTCCTCCGATCGATCTTTGCCCCAACTCGGGCATCTGTTCTCCCCTTTCTACTATTTCCGCGATTGCTTCCTCGAAGCTATTGCTGGCTGAGTTTGTATCATTTGAATTTTCTCCAGAGCCATTATGATTATCTTCTCTTTTGCTTTCAAATGCGGATTCAACAAAAACATCCTTGAGGTCACTTCCCTTTCCAAATTCCGAGAGGTCAACTCTTATGATATGATTCATTGAATAGCTTGTCGGTTCAGGAACATTATAGCTTAAGATCGGAACACCTTGCGGATTTTGTTCCAGTTCCATCATTGGTTTTGTTTCCATCTTATAGATATTTTTGTTTGTAAATAAGTTATTAGTGTGACTGCAGCGTGCACACAACAATTAATATACTCAACACCTAAACGCAGGATATCCAAATTTTACGGTATCAATAGTTGTATTTATCAATGTGTTATGTTTTCCTTTGTCTTGTTTCTACTAGGGAGTTGCACAAATCTACATGAGTATAATTCTTAATACTGCCTACCATATCACATCCAAACGTCACCTAAATTCCTGGACGATACAGGGTATCCCAAATGCCCTGATAACAAATAAGAATTACCAGCCATTAATAGGCTCAATAACTATTTGCTGTTAGTGAGTAAAAACCTTTATTACATCTTCATACTACGGGGATTCCGCAGGCTGAAATTATTCATTGATTACCTCAGTAGCGATCACCAGTTGCTCACTGATATTTACCAAACCTGTCAATCCAATAAACCATAAGCTTAATCCTCGCAAAGAGACCTGCTCTTGCTGAAAAATGTTTATCGGCTCAGTAACGGGTACATTTATTCCATCGATGGGCAGTTCATATATAAATATCCTGTTGTCAGGATCATATTGAAAATTCCCGTAAAACCGGATTTGAAAGAGTAGTAATTCGTCGGGATGAATTAAGCCAAGCTTGATATTCTCCACATTTAAGGACAGCCACTGAATGAATGGATCCGGCTCCCCACCAAATTCCTCTATCGTTTTGGCCGACCTGAACTGGATGAGTAACGCAGCCGGGTCCTTACCAGCGTTTAGTTGCAGGGTTAGTTTAGCCCAACTTATCTGCGGTGCAGTAATGCTGCCGGGTATAGATATCTTCCGGATACTGCGGTAGTGCAAATCCGGATACACAGTAAATTTTTTTAGTGGGGTCATGTGTTGCAGTCAATTGTGTATGAGCCTTGCTGGATAACTTCTTGTCTCCAGCTGAAGCCACATGGTCAAACCGTATCGTCTTGTCTTCACGTTTATCGTAAAACCACATGATGTAACCCAAGTGGGTAATTTTTCTCATTTTGAAATACAATACCGGTTCAAAATAAGAGGGATGTGGATTCGTGGTTATTATATAAGTAACAGAAAGTCCCAGCAAAGCGAGGAGGGCAACAAGGGAACTTAAAAAATTAAATACGCTGATGGCAACCAGTATTGGAATGGCGATAGCCAGGATGGGTATTAATCTGTCGAGGATATCAGCTATTCTTGCCCAGGATATTTTGCGGTGTGTCCGGGTAAACCCGTGTTGTTCATCGGCCCATACGAATGTTTCCAACTCTTCCTCATTGATTCCATCGTTATCTTCTATGCGTACAGTATAGAACTGACATCTTGAGTTTATATTCTGATATACACCAAAGTGACTGTACCAGCTGTGCATCTTTTGAAATACTTCCTCCTCGTAAAATGTCCAGGGATGGTAATATCCGTCGCTTGTAGCATTTTCATTTGCCTGCAAATTTTGTTCAGAAGGGACTTCCCCGCAATTGGCAGGGAGGTATTTTTGAACCCATCTTCCCCGATGGGCATAGCCATTGATCAATTTTTGCCCCCTAAGGTAAATGGTCATATCCTCCCGCAACGCGACAGATTGAGGAAGGACGGCATCTGTTCCAGGCGGTTCAAAAGGCCACCAGTCATTGACGAGCATTTCTTTGCTGGTAAGTAGGACTGGCTCGCAATGGGTCGGCAGCGGACGCCAGCGCCAGGTGCGGTCCATTGTAGGCCAGCAAAAATGAATGCTGTAAAGCCTGTGCGGCTGGGAGCTCCGGGCGTCGAAGTCATAGCCATTGATGATAATTACCTGACGGGCCACAGCCATCCTGCTGAAGGGCCTGATAAACCCTTTGGCCATTGGGTCCAGATAAGCGGCTTCGTTAAAATGAAATATTGGGTTATTCTCAGGCTTAGACAAATTCGCCGAAACGGGTTTGACAAAAGACTGGTACCAAAAATCTTGAAAACCCAGCGCCCGCCACCGTTCATTAAAGGCCTGCTGTTCATCGATCCACAACACCAGGTATCGTCCTGCAAAATAGCGGTTGGGGATTTCTGTAACGGGATAATTGTCCAATTGTGCCTGGAGCTCCATTTCCCTGTCATTTGAATCGCTCATTACCCTTAAAAAGGGGACTTCCACAAGCTGATAATAAATGCAGGTGCCGTCCACCCATCCTCCTATATCTTCAATGGGGCCATTGGCAAGTCGATAGCCCGTATTCCAACTTCCGACAGGAGACCATTCATCCAGTGTATCCATTTCACCACCATAGATATCATCGTATTGCTCATGAAAATGGGATACCCCGACACCCAGGCTCAACACTGTATTATAGTCGATGGACTGCCTCGTAATAATATCGGCGGAGTCATCAGGCCCATTTCTATAAGTGACATGGTCGTACGACACATAATTCACGGGGACGGGGTAGCTGTTCTTTGCCGGGCGTGTTTCCATACGGACCCATACACGGGACAATAACCGGATATCCATCTGTGTGAATTTCTCTCTCAAATTGCCGTTTTCCTTTGCAAGGGGATTTTCCAGCAGCCTAAACAACGCCCTGTAAAAGGGAAATCTTGATGTAGCAGGATGAATTTCATCGTCGAAAGCAACAGTGATAGGGTTGATCAAGTCTTGTAGTCTTGCTTCCCCTTTTCCTAATTGCGGATCATTGATGAAACAGGTCTGTGGCAGTACCAGCAGGTTGCCTGTCCTGGTCTGGTGCAGATAGAGGTGTGTAGGAACAGAGATATAGTAGTTCGCTTTTCCCGCCTCTTTGGCGATAACCCTGTCTGCGGATGCTGCAATCATGTCAAAAGCAGGTGGTATACTGAATTCGCCCGCTCTTACATTTTGATAGCTTACACATACAGCGCCATCGATGGGGAGACTGTTGCTTCTGACTGTTTCGTTGTCAGGTTGATAGGTCCTGCCGGCGAGGTCACCCGAACCTGCATTCCAAAGGACAGTTTCATTTGATAAGGTGTATCGTAGAAAACGCCCCGTGTCCCGGAACCTGAACCTGGATGCTTCTGTGCGTTGCTCGATAGAAAAAGCGGCGCTCCAGGCGTCAGCCTGTGGTTGTAAACTGCTTGCGACCCGCTTACTTTCCGTCGAATATGCTATGTAGTATGGTTTTGGAGGGAAAAACAGGTTTTTTAAGAAATTGAAAACAGCCGTTGCGATCCTTGCAATTTCTTCGACTACCATAATGACAAATTCCACTACATCACAAACCAGCTTTTTTATGGTAGCATAAGCGAGACATACGATTTGAGCTACCCAGGTGTAGGCTACGCACACTATATTTGAAATCCACACCAGGGCACTGCAAATAAGGTTGCAGGGAAACCAGTCGCAGCACTGCGAATAACCTCGATCCTCTCTCCTTGAACAGCTTTCGTATCCGTTATCCCTGCTGCGGATGCAGTTACTGCGGTCTTCTATTTCTTGTTCCCAGCAGCTCATGGGAACAGGATTTTTCTTTTAATCATTTTATAAAGTGATTTCATTTCCAGGAAAGTAACTGCCAGCGCAAACAGCTTTGCGGTAAGGGTTGCCAGAAATGTATATCCCAACCACTGGAGGAAAAACCTGTTATTTGACAGGGATATTTTTTCAGCCTGTGTCAATATATACCAGAATGGAAACAGGATGAATACGATCATCATTACGGCTGCACCGAACTTGCATCCGCAGGATTTATAAAGCCTTCTGGCCTTTGAGAGGTATAGTTGTTTATCAATGGCCCCCTCCGGTATGCCAGAAATGGCTTTGGTGATTTCATTGAATAGCTTTTCCCGCTTTTTCATGCTTTGAAATTGGCAGTAGAAAACTTATTGGCTGGCTTAATATCATTTGCGTTTTAGGATGTCGTTGTAGGAGAAAATACGCCATGGGGAGCGGCCATTGCCAACGCCTGCGCCTCCATCCCCGTTATCGTGTAAGGCTTCTGCACTTCCTGTACCGAGTATATCGTAATCTTTTAAAATTCCAAAATCCAAACCTGTTTTACTTTCCACCTCTGCAATAGTGACATGATAATCTTCCGGCAATTGCGCGGGTATGTCATCAAAAAGGCTTTCTGATCCGATGGCCTCCTCTCCAATATTTTTTATAAGGTCACTTTGGTCTGCAATAATTGCGGTGGAAAAAAGTTCGCCCTCTTCCATCCAGGCAACCACTTTCCAGTAAGCTTTTGGAATCTGCAGGTATCCAAGGTGCGGGTCGTCCGGTGTAAAGACCGGTCCGCTGAATACACTTACGCGGATATCTGCATCATTACTGGTTTTGGTGATCCAGTTTTCCACGCCGGCCCATCGTGTTGTTTTAGGGTTAAAATCCTTATGCTGGGGTGAACAGTTGGTAAAATGAAAAGTATCCGATTGACCTTTAAAGGCCTTGCTCTCTGTTCCCCAGGATGGGTCGGTACGTTTCACGAGATGGCCGCGCTGAAACATTTTCAGTTTATCCCGATAGATGTTATCTTCACTGATCTCGCTGTCATCTATGCGGTTATCATCATACCATGTCTCCCTTGCTTCTGCGCTTTCCGCACCGACAGATTCCGGGCCGCGCGTTACCTGGCCGGTTTCGCGTTTAATGCTAATTACCGAAGCGCCATCAATATTGACTGCCGTGAAAAAAGCCATCCTTCTTTTGCCGTTCATGACTACGCTAAACTGGTAGTATTTCAGTTCAAAAGGGTCTGCCGATGGCGATGCCAGCTGGTTGCGGGCCGCATCCTGCTTCTGTTGTTCATTTAATACCGGAAGGGGTATTTTCCTGCCCAGAAAATTGGGATTGTATCCACGGCGATTATTGTAATTGGGGTCCGGGATAAATTTTCTGATAGCTTCCTCGCCAGCGGAGGGTGTATCTGTTTGTGTTACTTGCGGACCGGTGTTGGCGGCACTTAATTGTCCCAGTTGTACTGAGATAGTCAGCGGGATGGTGAAGGTCTGAACATTACCGACGTTGGTTATTGCACTACTTGGCATGGCTTCATTTTTTTTAATATCCGTGGGAAAATTGTGTTGGTGGCCGATTGGAGCCGGTCTAACAGGGGCAGTCATCAGACTCGGGAAGCGGAAGTTGTAAGATAAGGCAGCAGCGATGAGTGGTGCCTCATGCGGTTTAAAGCCGTTGAAGTTTTTTAAATATGTAACGATGGCCGAAATGCGGATGCCTTCGTTTCCGGCTTCAGGTAATCCTTGCGGTTGTTCTACTACTGCCCTGTAGGGTTCCCCCCAATGATGCAGCGCAAGTACTTCCCATTCATCGTTGAAAATGGGTGAACCGGACGAACCGTTTTCTGTATCGGAGCCATAGATAAGCGTAGTATCTGTTCTGGCCAATAGCCTGTTTTCCCTGACAACCAGTTGTTTTGTTGAACCACCGGGATGCTGGATGCAGTTGACAAACATTCCTTTTATGTGCTTGTCTTCAGAATCCACCAGGGGCAGGAAGCCCAGTTGGGCGGCATCCAGCGGCCCGGATACCTTGTTTCCGATGGCGACAATGGCAAAATCAAGGGTGTCTGATGGCACGGCATGAAAGAATTTTTCTGGTGCAAGTTTAAAGCGTGTAACGTTTTGCAGGTTTTTCCTGAAATCAGACTCGTAGTTGAATTCAATCTGCATGCCATGAGCCATCGCCTCGGAACTTATGACATGTTGATTGGTAATAAACAGGTCGGGAGAAATCATGAAACCAGTTCCCTGGGGCGACCCGTCATCAAATATCACCCGTGCGACAGACCTGGAAGCTGCACGGCATAAGTCCGCAAAACAGATGTCTAAATAATCAAGCGTAGCGCCCTGCATGCTCTCCGCTTTTGACTTTTTTTCTTCTGAGATAGGCAGGTTCCTGGGGTCATCGTAATTAGCTATTGCCGAAGCGATATCTTTGGATACTCCAACATGTTTTTGGATATACGCTATTTTACGATCCGGCTTATCTTCTGCGTCCATCGGCCGTTCTTCACGACTGATTTTGTCTAGGGATATCCGTTGTTCTTCGAGCGTTTCCTGCAAACGCTTCCTGGCGGCTTCCCGTATGTAGGGCGGAACTCCTGTGGATTTTTCCATTGATAAATGAGTTAAAGTATTGTGGTGAGCGCTGTTTATGGAGTAAGTTAAAAGGAATAAAACTTGCCTGGTACCGTTTTTTCACGGTAAATGGCCACATCTTGAAGCAGGATAAATCGCTTGCAATGCCTGAAAAAGTATATGTTCATGGGAAAGGTAATCTCAAAAAGTTACTTTGGCAAGTGGCATTGACACTGTGCGAATTCATTTGGGAATATAGTGGAAAGTGCAAATAACATACGTAAGGCATTCTGTATTGATCTATACTCCTCTGGTCATAAGTTTAGTTCCAACTACCTCATAAGCTATTTATTTATTGTCATTGAGAAGATGAAAATCTTGTATTAGTAAAAAACGTGAAAAACACCCTATTTGAGGAAGAATTAAAGAGTTACATTCCAACGGATAACATACAAAAAGTACAAAAGGCGAACAAAATAATCGTTCAAAATAAGACAGGCGTTGGCTTGGCTTTTAAACATGATGTATAAAGCAAATACTAAAGCATATCCGCTTGAAAAAAGAATAAATAGGTATACATAATAATTAATATCAAATATTCAAGTCACTTTCTATGGGAAAAGCAAGCAAACGTTGGAAGCGGCCCACCTCTCAGCAGTTACCTCCAACTCCCAATAGCCAACCTGGATACTGGGAAGTTATTCTTCAGTATGTAATAAAAAACCTCTTTCCTGCAGCAGTTACGGCTGTCATTACGCTGGGTCTTCAACTTGCCAAACAAGATGCAATCCGGTGGAATTTGAAGGAAATCAAAATAGACACTATTAAGAAAGAAAAATTACTAAAACTGGAAATGCTTGTTTTTGGAAAGGAGAAATCTAATATCGTGATTGAATATTCAGTATCTGATGAACTAAAAGATATATATACTCTTGTAGAGAAGGTACCGGTGAAATATTCGGCCAGTTGCAGATGTCTGGTAACAGAACGCGAAAAAGACGATGGCATACTTGAACAGTATCACAATCAACAGCATTATACAATCAGCATTAACAAAATATTCAGTCGATATAAATACGCAATGTATTATACTGTTAGTTACAAGGGGCTACTAGACACAAGACCTTTCAGCCATATAACAATCGTCGATCCGGAAAACGGGGAAGTAACGAGGGGCATAAGTTTTGGGAATAAGATACAACTGTGCATCGATGAAATACAGGTTGTTATATGTGTGCTATTTATTATCATCATTATTATTGTCTCCATAATTGATTATCGAAGAAAAAACAAAAGAAAATGAAAAGCAAGCGCATATTTATTTTTTTGATTTTGGGAGTATTTGTGTATACGAGTTTTATTTATATTAATGCAACTGGGAATATCAAGGGAACTGTCTATAGCCGCGAGACAGGAGAGAAGCTCGACGGTGTCCAGGTAACTATAGACACTGAAGATGAAGGGAAAGACCGCACAGAAGCTGATGGTCAATATGAGTTTGTGAACCTTGAGCTGAAAACATACTTGCTGAAGTATCACAAAAACGAATACCGGGATGAATCTCAGGATGTGAATGTAAGATCGAATGGAACCACTATGGCCAAAGACATCAGGTTGTATCGAAAGCCTGCGATAGGTGGTCTTTTGGCGGAGCTTGAGAAAAATCTTAATCAAAAAAGATATGGGGAATCGGGAGTGTTGGTAGCGTCTATCAACACAGAGGTAGCTAATTCATGGGAAACTCTAAAATCGCTGGCCAATAGACTGCGGGAAGAATATAGAGAAAGAAAATATGAAGAAATGAAAAGAACCATCGAGGAAATACGTAGTGAAATAGGAAAAGATTAGACATTAAAATCTGTGTCCGTATTGACGCTTTTTAGGTATGTTTGGAGTGATCATTTACAGTCTCACAGTTCCCAATCCAGGAACTTGATTACTTTGCTGAGCAACGAATTGCAAAAGATGTGTGTCATCTATGTGACAGGACTCAATATAGAAATATTGCGCAACTCATATTGAGTTAAACGAAATAATTAACAATTGAATTCGTCTGATAGTTGTAGTCCTCGATTACTTTTTTGCAGGCCTCCCTGATCATTACCTTATCGCTATCCGGGATGTTTGTTATTACATTATTGCTATTTTCTATGCTTGTTAAATATATTGAATCAATATTGTCTTTTATATGGGACAATACCATTATGATTTTCCGAGTAAGACCATATGGAATTTTATTTACGTTATATGCATAGGCATCCTTGATTAAATTTTGTAACAAATGGGAACTTACGGGAACACCCTGCTTTCTTTTCCAGCACTTCAAAGCGACCAGTATTTCCTTTTGAGTCTTTGAAAGTCGTTCTTTGCTCAGTAAATAAGTATCTGTCTTTTGGTAAGTATTGGTAGAAAATAAATCACGTGACTTTTTGTATATATAGCCTGAAGTTTTATTACCCTTTCTCTTCGTTATTTTTATAGGAACTATGTCTACCTTACCTTCCTGTCCATACCCGAGATCAAAATATACTCCCAGAGACACCGTTTGTTTCCTTACTCGTAAGAGTCCGTTTTCCCCCTCCATTTTTCTTATAAGCTCATACAAAATCTCATACATATCGTAGGTCGAAGCAAATGCACCTGGCTTAAAAGACATGGAAACGTCAATATCATACTTTTCTTTTAGAGCGGTACCTTCTTCGGTAGATCCAAATCTAAAAGGTTCACCCTTTAAGTCGGATGTATATTCATTTTTAATTTTTGAAATTAACCAGTCTGTTTTTTCGCACAAAACCAAGTATTTCCTATCATTTTGTCGTAACTGAACCTGCATAATTAAACTTCCAAGCTCCAAATCTGTGTCTATAGGTTTTTCGAGGCTATTTCGATAGTCAACGTATGCACCCACAAGAAAGCCTCCTGTGCCGCAGACTGCAGCACCCTTTAGCGTTGCCTTTAAAGCCCGAAGCCAGTCAATCGGAACATCAGGTTGTTCGTTGTTTTGATTGATAATATTCAAAACTCCATTAATAATTCCACCAGCGATACCCCCATAAATCGTGTATTTAGTTTTTTTATTCACCTTTATTTTTTTTTCTATCTTGGACTGTCGCCAATATTGAAGCAACTTTTAATACCTCTTGTTCACACATCATAAAAATGTAATCGAAATATTCTTTTAGTGAATTTACATCAATTTTAAGATCTTTTTTAGCTACAGCTATTCCACGGTTTACTTCAGCGAGTGAAATTTCCCTCGTGTCTAAATGTTCATAATGTTCTCTGAAAGAATAAAAGAGAAATTGGTTATGAGCTTTTCTCAATAATTGAAAATCGGCAAATTCTTCATTGCTTAATACAAACGGGTATTGATGGTAGATTTCCAGCACCAGGTTGACCTTTATCCTCAATTCATGCCCTTTTTTGAAATTCCGATCAACTACATGATGGATATAGTCCAGTGAAAAAGCATTTTGAAATTCTTGCCACGTTAGTAAGACAAGATTTGATTTAGTAACGGCCTCAAAAGCTCCTTTTTGGAAACCATTTTTTGAAATGATGATTCCCTGGCTGGCGCCACTGTCTTCCACCACAGTTCGAAAAGCGTGAATGACGGTTTGTGGAACAGCCGTGTTCCAGTATTTACATTCGCATAGTACCATACTAGTATAAGCCTTCTTTTTTGTAGCAATTACATCAACTTCAACTTTTCCTCGGACAGTTTCAATCGTCTTTTCAACTTCCGTCTCATAACCACAATCCTTCAAAACAAGTGAAACATCGTGTTGCAACATTATCCAATCAATTGGATCATTTTTTATAATTTGGTAATCTGCCATTGCTGATTTAGTATAATACTGTGAGTGCGTTTATCAATCTACATGTTCCTAACTATATTATTACAAAACAAAACAATCAATATAGCCCTCACCGGTTAGTTTCTCCATTATTTGTACGTCTTTACAAATTGCATTCTGTTGATGGCCAATAAAACATGCCCGCTCAGCCCTAGCTAAACTATCTGCAGAAAAGCCGATATCGAAGCTCGCCGGGCCAGTTCTATTAGCGACTTTCAGCGGTACGGGTAATTCATTGTACGGGCGGTTGGTTTTGAATACATATAGCTCGATCTAAATGGGGTAAAGACCGCACTTAGTGAGAGTCCCACAGATGTCCCACACAAGAGGATAGGTGGAATTTATCCTCTAAACGGTGTTGAATAGTACCTTGTTTATTTTTTTGCATTTTCAATTCTGTTTATTGCATTAGATATTCATAGTCTTTTTCTGGACTTGAATCAAGCATTGACTATTGGTCGTCGATAAACGAAAGTATAGTGAAAAACTATGATGTACTTGCAGCAAGTTGTTTTGTGAGGTTCTTTCTTTCCTCCTTTAAGGATTAAGCCACTTTGAATACTCCAACACATCAATCATTGGCACTGTACCACTAAACTGAAGCATAGATATTAATTTGAAGAGAAAAGCTGTTGCGGGTTTCCCTCCTAAATAGAAGTCAAAATCTTTCGTTGTAGAATTGTACCGAAAATAGCCGTGGGAGGCGACACAACCAACGTCCAGTATGCTGTTCCCGCTAACAAGTGCAGACCTTAATGCCTCCCCCATTCCTGGATTCCAGTCGCTTTCAAAAGTTAAGATACCTGAAATGATTTTAATGGGAGGTTTGGCTGGATATACACCACCAGCATGCGGAATAGGTAAACTGGTCCTGTGAAGATTTTGCACACTTTCAATTTTTTCCTGTGCATACTTTACATAGCCAGCATTTATTGACTGCTTTGCCTCAAATACCGCATACACGCTTTCTGCGGGTATAATATACTGGCCGTCGAAATTGAATATAAAAGGTGAGTACTGTCTGTCAAATATCACTACGTCCATCTGATCACTAAAGGTACCTTTGCTGTCTACAACGTGGGCTTTTTCAGCTCTATATCTTTCAGGAAGGTATTTTTGTAGCATTTGTAGCCATATTGCTTCACTTGCATCTCCTTTTGTACCGGGGTGAGCAAATGATTGTCTGGCTATTTGCAGCCGCTGATGAATTTCATCGTGTAACCCATGTAAAAGGGTTTCTAAGCTCCATTTTTCCATTGTTATGACTCTTTAAACGGTGAAGTAGGGATTACTGTTTTTGCTATTTCAATGGCTCTTTGCGGTCTTACTGCGCTATTTGGGTAGGCGTCTAAGATGATAGCAGGTACTAAGCGCTGTACTAAATCAGAAAAAGTAAACCCAAAAGACCGTTCCTTTTTTGGTCCAGTAAGTTCCACCATTTTAGTAATATCCTTAGCGGCCAGGCCTAACTCGCGGAGCGGAGTTTCAAGAACCTGAAACCTTGCCTGGTCGTTAGGTCTTTCAAAATTAATGACTTCGGCAGCCCTTCTGCGAATTGCCGGGTCCAGGGCATTGGAACGGTTGGTACACATGATCACAGCAGCAGGAAACTTTCCGTTGCCCAGACTATCGATACCCCTGATAAATGCATTCACTCCTGCCTTATCCTCGTGGTGCATCTGTTCGTTTTCCCTCGATTGGGCCAGTGCATCGGCCTCATCCACGAGTAAGATAACAGCACCGTGGGATTTAGATCCGGCTCCCTTAAGCTTTTTAGCCCTATCCAACGTGTAGTCAAACGCCGCAGAGACGAGCTGGGTCATCTGCCCAACCCTTCCCTGACCCCGAGTAGCTAAGCTCAAAGGATATAGTTCTACGTTAAGGTCCTCCTGCCTGGCTACCGCATCCCCGATAGTATACGCCAGTTCACTTTTTCCTGATCCAACGTCTCCTGCCAGAACAATCAGTGGTGGTCGGCGGGTTACAAAATTCAGTACCTGATTAGCTCCATTATGGTACCTGTTCACCCACTCCTGCACACCATTGGGGTTTATTAACAAGCTTAGGATCTTTTTTACCCGTTCTTTGGTATCGTCCAGGCCGACCAGCATCCCTAAACGCTGCTGCATGTCAGGATCAGGATAAACGACCGTTGGTTCAAATAATTCCGAAAATGATGGTTTTATATTTTCCATTTAAAACGATTTAACTGATGATCGATCAAGCGCCTTGCCTCCTGAGGAATAGCTTTTATCTTGGCTTATATAGCCGGTTACACCAGGTGCTGGTGCGCCGGTTCTACTAAACGGTAGTTGCCCACGGAATTTTTCTTGGTCAGCCGTTGATAGTTGGTGGTAGGCATCGTTGCGAATAAGATATGAGGTAAAAACCGCGCCTGTTACGTTCGCGTTTGTACGTACACGTCCCGGATCATCATCTGAACCGACCAATCCTGCCAAGTCCCTCGCGCTATACCGCAATGTTGGTTCTACCCAGTTACCATTACGTTGAAAGCCATAGGTAACTTCGGCCAAGTATCCTGCTTTCAGGTACTCAGTCAGCTCCATCTCGTAGTCGGCAATTTCCATATCTGAGGGAGAGTTGTAAAACCGCTGTATCCGCTTAAGATCCGCCGCCACTTTGCAGGCAAGATATTTGGCATGGGTTAGGGTAAATGTTTGCGTGTTTGAGGTAGTGTAACTAATGCTCATAGTTTAAATTTGAAAAGATGACCCAAATACTTTTTGCCAATATGCAACAGTCTTCTCCTTAGTGGTAGCTGTCAGCGCAGCATCTATAGCGTCACCAGCGTCCATTGCAGCCTCGACAATGGCTTCAGCCTGTGCTTTCGTATAAAGGCTGGACACGTTGTTTTTAGCATTCACTGGGTCAACGATCCTGACCGGGTTGGTATAGGCAGGCACTTGGGCAATTGAATAGTAATCAGAAAAAACAATCAGTTCATTGAGGTTGGTTGTAGCCAGATAAGTGAAGAGGCTTTGTAATGCTTCGGGATAATCCGAAAAATCTGTGCCCTTGTCCAACAATTTCGCCATGATCAGCTCTACCATGAAAGACTTAAACCGGAAGCCGTCTCTCTCTAACTTCACGTGACGTGCCCAGTATTTGGCAAGCCTTATAACCTGGGCAAAATCAGCCGGTTGTTTCTGTTTTCGCGAGCGAATAAACTCCAGATGCCGCGGAATACAGGTTTCAAGCAGTGAGCCATCTTCCTGGTTAACCACACATCCGTACCAATTGGTATCACCATAATATAGGATCGGAACTACATCAATGTCTAAGCCAGTACCGCGAAACGATATGGTTACAGAATACGTCTTCGGCTGCACCTGTTCAGGGCTGAGATTTGGAAAAGCATTACGTAGCTTCTCAGCAAGGTATAAAAGTAAGTTGGCGACGTCCTTTGGTGCCTCCGACCCACTAATGTAACAGGCCATATCAATATCGTTTAAGGTCCGGAGGGCTGTACCTTTGGCCAAGCTGCCTGAGAGCATAATTTTCTTTAAAGCGAAGTCGGGATGGTCGTTCAGGTATCCAGTAACTTTTTCCCTCACTCTGCCGGCCTGCGCACGGTATTCGTCCGCTTTATCCTTCGGCAGGTTCACCTTATCGTTCGCGAACTGGGCGATTTCACTGTGCCCTACATGCGATCTCGCCATAACTGTATGATTTTAAATGATTATTGTATCTTCAGGTTAATTTGATTATCTTCACTATAATAGATACTGAAATGTGTGAATTAGGGAAAATGAAGGGTGTTTTCACGCTTTTAAGTACTATTATAAATAGCGACATTGCGTGTATGAAAACAGCTTTCAGCGAATCCCAACTCGGTCACGAGTCCGATTTAGACCTGATTGAATTAATGGGAATGAAGGCCGATTTTCCTAAGGAGGCGATGGATGCTTATGGTGAGGTTTATAGCCGTTACTGGCGGGAGATGCTTATCATAGCTAATAATGTGACAAAGGATGAGGATTCGGCCCAAGACTTACTGGCAGACACTTTCAACTTGATCTTTGAACGAGCACATACTTTCAGGAGATCTAAACTTCAAAGGCCGGATAAAATCAGATATTCCATACTGGGGTGGATGACCACCATTATGCAGCACGTATTTTTTGATCACTATTTGGACGAAGCATATAAAAAACCGGACGAGCCTCTGGAAGAAAGCTATATTATTGATAAAAAACTTGTTTCCAAGCACTTAGATGATAACTATAGTGAGTTTGTCAACGAGATGGAAAAGGTTGAACAGCAGGTTGATGGTCATCAGGAGCCAGGCGCTGAAGGCCTGATAGACGATGGAAACTTGGCCGTACTTAACAAATACCTTTCAACATTGTCCGAACGCGATAGAGATATCATCCTTACCACCTATGCCCACCATGTACCGGGAAAATATACCCCTGGCACCGTTTTGGATGAACTTGAAAGGAAGTGGGGCACTACCCGCGAGAACATCAGAAAAATCTTGGAAAAGATTCGTAAAGCCCTCAAAGCTGAACTTGAAAATAAATTAGTTGTTCGTAAATAAGCCAATCATGAACAAAGAACTTGACAACATGGACGATTTGTTTGATGATAATATTGGCAAATCTTTAAGGCAGTTGGGATTTATGTTTCCAAGAACTGCTGCTGATTTTAAAAGAATTGAAGACTTGGCGAAAAAAAATCAGGCGAATTTGCCTGATCGCTTAAGCGATCCATATCAGTTTTTAGGCAAAAGAAATTTCAGATGCGATATAAATTCATTCCATATTGACCAGCAGGATGAGTACTCTAATAAATTGGCACAAGCAGCCCGTGAGGGTAAAAACATTCCTGATGATATCAAGGCAAAAATGGCGCAGGACAAATTGAAATTGGCTCAGAAGAAAAAGGATGAATAAATATGCTTTCCAGAAAACGAGAGGTTGAACTTTCAGAACTAGCTGAATCAATTGCCAACTATTATTTTCCTACAGGATCGATAGAACCTTCTGCTATCGCGGAGAAAAAAGGAATTACTTATACTTATGGCAACTATGGTAATTCGTTCGATGGTTTAATCGAACAGGAAAATGGGCACTTCCATATTTTTATCAATACGATTAATTATTCTGCTGCGCATGTAAGGTCAAGATTTACCTTCGGCCATGAGCTTGGTCATTATTTCATTGATGAACACAGGCGGGCTCTGCTTTGTGGGAGGACGCCATCTCATCCTTCCAAGATTGACTTTTCCTCTAAAAATCTGGTTGAATTGGAGGCAGATTACTTTGCCTCCAGCTTATTGCTTCCAGAAAGTCGTATAAAGCAAGATTGCTTGAAAAAACCATTTACCTTTAAACTGGTTGAGCATCTGTCTGAAAAGTACAAAACAAGTATTACGGCGACCTTGCTCAAATTGATGACAATAGATAAGCATCCGATTATGTTGGTATGCTCCGAAAATGAAAGAATAAAGTGGTTTAAACACAGCCACGACTTCCCGTTCAAATGGCTAAAAAAGCCAATCGGTATTGTACCTAAAAATACTTTAGCTGGTGCCTACTTTGCTACCAAAGAGAAATTTAATGAAGAATTGCCTATAACGGCAAATGATTGGTTTGAATACGTGCCGGGCTGGCAGATAGATCGTCCCTTTTTTGAAAAATGTATTTATTCAGATCGACACAACTTCGTTTTGAGTATTATCTGGGAAAAATAGTTTGGGTAATAACTTGAAATAGCTACACTCCTTCTTTATTTTCATGGCTTCATATCCCTGCTACTATCTGGCTGATAAATATTCTTAAGCGGTAGCTGCTGAATACCTATTGCGGATATTAATTATTAGACGAAATGTTGTTCATTACACAAACGAAAACTTCATCACGAATCGTCGTACCTCTCAGACCTGAACCAAAGGCAATACTTGCAAAATACAAAATGGAAACGCCTAAAATTTCCAACCCGGAATTTAACTTCTACATTAAAGAAGTAGGACGGCAGGCAGGTTTAAATGAAGTAATAAAATTCTCGTATAAGCGCGGCAATGACATGGTCGAAGAAATAAGAACGAAATGGGGTTGGGTAATGTCTCATACTTGTCGTCGGTCTTTTTGTACCAATGAATTTCTGGACGGCACACCCACAAATAGCTGAATGCAATCCCTATATCATTATTCCAAAAAATGAAATTGCTTTAAGGTACCTGGCTGTCAGGGACGAACAAAATGTTGTAGCCTATAACGTAAATTAAGCCAGGAATCGTCATTGTCACTGAACACAATAAAGGAGCTCTGGAAAGTGGTGTATATAATCCGTAGGGCGAAACCCATGATTAAAAAATTTAAAATCACAATGTAAGCATGACAGCGCCACTACATAGGGCTTGCTCAATAACTATCCTTGAAAATGGGGCTGCCAAAATTTCCGGGAGCAAGCCTCTTGAAGATGACTGGCGAAGCGCCTGGCTGCATTACTGATTAAATTTAGGCAATAGAGGCCCAGCCTCATTAAATTAACAAGGTTGAGCACCAAAATAATGGAAGCAATCCACGACTCGCTGGTGTTTTGTAATTTGGCTTTGATGCACTCCATATTATAACCAGCCTTTGCCTGCCCAAACTTGCCTTCTATTGGATTGCGCTCCCCTGGACTTACCTGAATGTGCAGTGCCTCTTTAGCCGGACGGCCCAGTGGCTTAGCCCTTAATGCGATGCCCCATTCCTTCAGCACTTTTCTGTTTTCCCTTGTACAGTAAATCTTGTCTGCCAATACTTCGGCGGGATAATATCCAAGTCGTTTTTTGTACAGCGTTACCGATTCCTTCAGGCTGCCGCCTTCATTAAAATTATCCCAGCTTAACTTGTCTAATAACGCAAACCCACCGCTTAGCGATACCTGCAGTTTGCTGCCAAACTCTACTTTTTTACCATCCTTGCCCCGGACTATGGGGCGTACATGCGGCTGGTGAATATTTACAATACGATCCTCTGCACGGCAACTGCGGGTGCTGTGCATTTGATATTGCTGGTTATATACCGTATGCAATACCATCAGGTATTTTAAAT
>NZ_VVIP01000060.1 GCF_009650435.1 Foetidibacter luteolus | reverse complement strand
GTCAGTCTAAGAGTTGGGGCAAAACAAGGAAATCTGACTGTGGCTTTGCTTGCACCTAACGGTGAGGGCTTTCTGCTGTGCTGTATTCCGTGATTCGTCAGCCCGAACCGAAGCTGAGTAAAGTTAATGAAGATGAAAATATATTCTATAGCTCGGCTTTATTCGTTCAGCCCGGACTGCGGCCGATAAGCGAACGGGACGATCAGTACATATTCGTCAGCCAGCATAGCAGAAAACCCCATGTTAGGCGCATTTGGTCTTTGCCCGTAATTTGTCACGAATAATTTTTGCTTGGTCGTCCCCAAGTTTCATGAGGTCAAAAACCATGTTTTGTATTTGTTCAAACTTTTCAATGTCCGCATTTATTTCCTCGTCTATTAATTCTTTGAATTGTGTCGTGTTGTTTTTGATGTAGGATTCAATTTTGTTAATGATGTCAGGGTTTGTTCGTTCGTTAGGCCTTTTGGAAATTAAGAACTCTTTCCAGTCACGATTGCCCTTTTTTGAATTACAGTCTTTACAGCAGGGAATTAAATTGCCAACTTGATGTCCATATCCTGAAAACTTCCCGTCTTTAACGATTGCCATAATGTGATCCCAAGTTTCGGCAGGTCTGTCACAATAAATGCATAACAAATCTTTATCTGGGTCTTGTCCAAGTGTCCTTAACGCAATATCAATTTTTTCTACGTCGTAAGCATCAGCTACTGATAATGCGGAGGCAAAAGCATGGGCGATTGTTGTTTTGCGTTTTCCGTGAATAGAATAATCTTGAAGGTGTCTCTTTATATCTTGCTTCTTCATGATGTTTGGATGCAATTGCGCCTAACGGACACGGCTTGGCGATGTGGCGGTATTTGAAAATCGTCAGCCCGTAACCGCTGCTGAATAAAGTTACAAAAGTTGATTATTAATTCTGTTGCTCATAGAAGTATTCCGTCGGCTGGAACTGCAGCCGATTAGCAAAACAAAAAGTTGAGCATATATTCGTCGCCCCGCCATATTGCCAAACCGCCTGTTGTGCGTTCGGCTTTTTACGCTTTGTCGTCTAAGTTCAGGTGTGCAACTAGCAACACAATATTGTTTTCAAGTGCGGCCTGGTCGCCTTCAATATTTATAATGTTCCCAAGTCCAGCCTCTCTCAATAAGACACTTGTGATAACAAAAAGGTCATTGTCAATAATGTTACCGCCTACATTACAAACTTCACCGATGTTGAATAATGTCCAATTGCGAATAAAATCATAAACGTTTAGAGAACTTGAGTTGTTGTTTAAGAAAGGCAAGTCAAAGAGCGGCAAACCATATTTGGGGAAATGCTTAAACATCCGATAAATCATTTCCTCCCAAAATGGATGGTCAAATCCAAAAAACGGGAAATGATTTGAAGTTCTCTCGTTAACTGTGTCAATATGATTTTTTAAGTCGCTAAAAGAAATCTTAGTTTCATTTTGTAGTCCGTGAATAGTTTTTGCATTTGCTAAAACCATTTCACCTGGGCTTTTAAAAAGTCCATAAGTGCCTAAGTTCTCTGAATGATTAAGAAATACAATTTCGTCTTTATAATTTTTTTTGAACAGTCCCTTTTTACCGGTTATTGTTGGAAAATTTCTTAAAAGATAAAGTTGGTCTTGGTCAATCTTCCAATTATTTATGGTGTCTTCTTTTTTATTTTGAACAAACGTTATTTTTTCAAAAACTACATTCTTGTCTTTTGTAGCAACGCAAATAATAGCCATGTCAGCCATTTCCGTTGTAACTGGTTTGTCCTGATTGCTAAATTCAACGAATGACCTTGTTCCATGAATTTTGCGACTATAAAAATTTAGCTTGTCAAACGACTTACCGTTTAGTGTATCACACATATCGGTTACAGTTTTGACCTCATTGTGAGAATTGGAATATGAGTTAGCTAATGCTTCATAAGTTTCTTTAGATAAATTGTTTTGAAACTGTCTAAAGTCTCTACGATTATAATAGTCTGCAAAAATTCTGTATAGTCTGTCCATAAGTTAAGGTTGTCTCGTTAAGCTGACGCACAACGGTTGGGCTTTGCGAAGTACGGGACTTAGAATTCCGTCCGCCCGCTTGGCCGTACCTTTTTGTTTTACACGGCCAAGGTACAAAAGCCGGGCAGAATTACAACAGTATTTAAGGCGATATTATGTCGCCCGTATTTTGCAAAACCCCTGTTGTGTGCAGTTATTTTGTTCTTACAAATCGACCTTCATTAACAGTTATGTGCACATTTCCTGTGTATGTAGTTCTAAAGAATATGGTGTCTTCTGTTGAGTTTTTTAATTCGAAGCAGTGTTCACCAAAAGAACGGTGAAGTAACTTATTTAATTCGCTACTAGTGTCAGGTGATATTCCGTCAACCTTAAGAGTAAAATAGCAATCATAGATCCAATTAATTTGGCCTCTAAGTGTATCACGAAAACTGCAGCATTTAGAGAACCTATCTTTTGATATTGATATTATTGAGGGTTTTTCTGTGGAGTTGAAAGTGTATTTAATCTGATACTTTCCATCAGGCAATAATTTGCATTTGAATTTAGAAGTTTGTGTCGTCCAAGAGAGGGTACAGAGAGCGAGAGCCAAAAAAAGTAATTTATATTTTGTCATTCTCAATAATCTTTGGTCAGGGTATTTGTACTTCGATGCAGAACTGTACGAAATTGCACACAAC